>CAVPSM010000013.1:0-206438 GCA_963708365.1 uncultured Actinomycetes bacterium | reverse complement strand
TGACCACGGGCTACCGCCGGATCGCGTTCGCCCGCGCGTGGTTCGCCGGGCCGGAAGACCCGCTGCACACCATCAAGATCGTGAACGCGGGCACCGCCGGCCACAGCCGGGTCGACGTCGACGGCTTCATCAACGTCGCCGAGGATTGAGGCGGCCGCGGCGTACGACGCCGAGGTCGTGGTGGTCGGCGGCGGGATCGCCGGACTGTCCGCGGCCTGGGAGCTGCGCGACCGTGACGTCTGCGTCCTCGAGGCGGACGGCCGCGTCGGCGGCCGGCTCATGTCGGAGCCGCGCGGCCGCTACTGGCTGAACTTCGGCGGTCACGTCCTCGCCGGCGAGGAGTCGGCCACCGGCCGCCTGCTCACGGCCACCGGCGTGGAGGCGGCGCCCGTCCCCGGCGTCCTGACGGCGCTCGCGATGAACGGCCGCGTGCTCGCGGGCGGGCGGGTCGAGACCTATCCGCTGCGGCTGCCGCTGACCGGGCCAGAGCGCCTCGCGGTGATCCGGACGGGCGCGCGGTTGCGGCTGGCGGTGGTCGAGTACGCCCGCATGTCCCGCCGCCGCGCGGGCGAGTCCCAGGCAGACCGGCGGGCGCGGGTGCTCGCCTACCGCGACGACCGCACGTTCGCCGACTTCCTCGGCTCCGTCCCGGCCGAGGTGGACGCGATCTTCCGGCCGACCATCCAGCGCTCGTCCGGCGAGCCCGAGCAGGTGTCGGCCGGCTACGGCATCGGCTACTTCCAGCTCGTCTGGGATCGCAAGGGCGGCCTGACCCGCAACGTCCTCGGCGGGTCGGCCCGGCTGCCCGGGGCGATCGCCGACGCCCTGGGCGCGCGCGTGCGCACCGGCGCGCGGGTCGAGCGGGTCGTCGCGGACGGCGAGGGCGTCACCGTCCACTGCGGCAGCGAGCAGATCCGGGCGCGGTTCGCCGTCGTCGCGACACCGGCGTTCGCCGCGAAGGTGATTCTCGAAGGCGTGCCGGCGGAGACCGCCGAGGCGCTCGGCCGCGTCGCGTACGGCCCCTATGTCGTCGGCGCTTTGCTCACCGACGAGCCCGGGCCGATGCCCTACGACGGCATCTACGCCGTCGCGACACCGAAGACGTCGTTCAACATGCTGTTCAACACGGCCAACGTGACCCGCGGCCCGGGTCGGCGCGAGCCCGGCGGGACGCTGATGGTGTACGCGGCTGCCGGCCTTGCCGACGCGCTCGCCGACCGCGACGACGAGGAGGTGGCGCGCATCTTCGCCGACGACGTGGCCGGCATCTTCCCCGCCGTCTCAGGTCACATCCGCGAGGTGAGGATCCGGCGCTGGCCGCACGGGCTGCCCCATCCCCGGCCCGGCCGTCACCTGCTCCAGCCCGCGCTCGAGCGCGCGCTCGGCAACGTCTTCCTGGCCGGCGACTACCTGGGCACGACCTACGTCGACACGGCCGTCGAGACGGGCACCGCCGCCGCGCACGCGATCCGCCGCCGCCTGCGTGAATAACCGGTGCCAGGCACCGGTTATTCATCAGATGGTGGCGCCGCCGTCGACCACCAGGGTGTGGCCGGTGACGTAGTCCGACGCGGGCGACGCCAGGTAGGCGATCGCGCCCTTCAGGTCGGAGTCGGCCCCCAACCGGCGCATGGGAATGCCGGCGGTCAGCAGGTCGCCGGCGCGGTCGAGCACGGGCCGCGACATGTCCGTCGGAAACCAGCCGGGGGCGATCGCGTTCACGGCAATTCCGTGCCGCGCCCACTTGGCCGCCAGGTCGCGGGTGAAGGCGACCACCGCGCCCTTGGTCGTGCTGTAGGCGATTGCGTCGAGCTCCTCCGGCGGCTGGCCTCGCAGCCCGGTGATCGAGGCGATGTTCACGATCTTGCCGCCGCCCTGACCGATCATCACCCGCCCGACGGCCTGGCTGCACAGGAAGACGCCGGTCAGGTTCACGTCGACCACCTTCTGCCAGCCGTGCAGCGGCGTGTCCTCGACCGGATCCGCCCAGGCCGTGCCTGCGTTGTTGACGAGCACATCGATACGGCCGAAGCGATCGGTCGTCTCGGCGACCATGCCGGCGACGTCGTCGGAGGACGACACGTCGCAGCGCAGGCCCGCGCAGCCGACGCCCCGCTCCCGCTCGAGCTCCGCGGCGACCCGCACGCAGCGCTCGCCGTCCCTGCCGCAGACGACGACGCTCGCACCGAGCTCGGCGAGCGCGTCGGCCATCTGCAGCCCGATGCCGGTGGCGCCGCCCGTGACGACGGCCACCCGCCCGCGCAGATCGAAGAGGTCGCGGACGTTCACCCGGCGATCCCGTGTGCCGCCGACTCCCGCGCCCGCTCGCGCAGGACGTGCTTCTGCACCTTGCCGGTGGCCGTCTTCGGCAGCGCGTCGACGAGCTCGATCGCCTTGGGCAGCTTGTGCCGCGCCAACCGGCCTCCGGCGTGCTCGCGCAGCTCCTCGAGCGTCGGCGCCGCCCCTTCGCGCGGCACGACGTAGACCTTCGCCACCTCGCCCCACAGCTCGTCGGGAGTGCCGACGACGGCCACCTCGACGACGTCGGGGTGGCCGGCGAGCGCGTGCTCGACCTCGATGCTCGAGATGTTCTCGCCGCCGGAGATGATCATGTCCTTGAGCCGGTCGCGGATCTCGACGTAGCCGTCGGGATGCATGACCCCCAGATCGCCCGAGTGGAACCAGCCGCCGCGAAACGCGGCCGCCGTCGTCGCGTCGTCGCGGTAGTAGCCGACCGCGACGTTGTTGCCCTGCATGACGATCTCGCCGACCGTCGCGCCGTCGGCGGGGACGTCGGCCCCGGCCGGGTCGACGATCCGGATCACCTCGCTCACGACGGTGCCGACGCCCTGATGGGAGCGCAGCTCCATCCGCTCGGCGGCGGGCAGGTCGTCCCAGCCCGGCTGCCAGGCGCACACCGCGATCGGGCCGTACGTCTCGGTGAGGCCGTACAGGTGTGTGACACGCATGCCCAGCTCCTCCACCGTTCCCAGCAGCGCGGGCGACGGCGGCGCACCGCCGACAAAGACCTTCACCTCCTGCGCGAGCGCCGTCCGCGCCGGATCGCCCGCCAGCAGGAGCAGCACCGTCGGGGCGCCGCACAGGTGGGTGACCTCGCCCGCTGCCATCATCGCCCACACGGCGCCGGGATCGAACCGGGGCAGGCAGCGGTGCTCGCCGCCCATCGCGGTCACGGCCCACGTGAACCCCCAGCCGTTGCAGTGGAACATCGGCAGCGTCCACAGATATTTCGCTGGCGCATCGATTTGCGCTTCGGCGATGACGCCGAGCGTATGCAGATACGCACCGCGATGCGTATACATCACGCCCTTCGGGCGGCCGGTCGTTCCGCTCGTGTAGTTGATCGAAAGCAGTGACGTCTCGTCCGCCGGCGGTGCGATCGGGCGCGGCTGCACCGCGGCCAGGCGGGCCTCGTAGTCGGACTCGTCGTGGGGGTCTGCACGGGTCTCGATCACAACCGGCGGATCGCCCAGGCCCGCCACGGCCTCTGCCGCGGTTGCCGCCAGTGTGGGGTGTACCACCAGGACGCGGGCGCCCGAGTGGTCCAGGATGTAGGCCACCTCGGCGGCGGTGATCCGGACGTTGATCGGCACGAGGACAGCGCCCGCCGCCGGGACGGCGAAGTGCAGCTCGAGCATCTCGGGGACGTTGGGCAGGAACGCGGCGACCCGGTCGCCCGGCCGCACGCCACATGCCTCGAGCGCGGCCGCGGCGCAGGCGCAGCGGCCGAGCATCCCGCCGTAGGAGACCGTCCAGTCGTCCCAGCGCACTGCCGGCCGGTCGCGCCACACGTGCCCGGCGTGCGTCAGCAGGTTGAGCGGGCTGAGCGGCGCGTGTGAAGCGGAGGGCGTCATGGGGCCGTCGCGCGATCCCGGGCCGCCGCGGCCGCCGCCGCCTCGAGCCTGGCCGGCACTCCCCTCTCCATGGCCCGGGCGAAGGCGTCGCGCCGCTCGCCGGCGAGAAATCGCTTGTACATACTCTCGCAGAAGATCGCGGCCTTCCAGTGGGCGAGGGCCTCGTACCACGCCAGCCGCCCGACCGGGCGCCCCGTGCGGGCGGCGTAGCGCTCGACAAGCTCGTCCCGGATCGGGAACCCGGCGCTTCGAGTCACCGGCGAGAGCTCGACGATCCCCTCCGCCGGGGGCGGCCCGAGTCGGCGTAGGTCGAGACCAGATAGCCGAGGTCGGCCAGGGGGTCGCCGACGGTCGCGAGCTCCCAGTCGAGGATCGCAGACACCCGTCCGGGGGCGTCAGGCGCGGCCAGCAGGTTGCCGACCCGGTAGTCGCCGTGCACGACGGTCGCCGGGCCGGACTCGGGCACGGTCTCGCCCAGAGCCGCGCCTACCTCGGCGACGAGCGGGAGGCTGCGGGTGCGGTTCGTCTCCCACAGTCCGAGAAAGCGCCGCACCTGGCGGGCCAGATACCCGTCGGGACGGCCGAAGGCGGCGAGGCCCGAAGCGTGCACGTCGATCGCGTGGAGCTCGACGAGCGCATCGACGATGTCCGTCCCCAGGCGCGCGCGTTCTGTCGCGTCATCGACTTCGGGCGGGAGTTGTGTATCGATCGGGACGCCCTCGGCAAGCGTCATCAGGTAGAACGGCACGCCGAGGACTGCCTCGTCCCCGCAGACGGCCAGCACCTCGGGGACGCGCGCGCCGGCCCGGTGAAGCGTCGCCACGATGCCGCTCTCGCGCACCATGTCGTGGGCCGAGGGCGGAAGGGGAGGCGGCGGTGGGCGCCGCAGAACGACCCGGGCGCCGTCTCGCTCGACCAGGTAGGTCAGGTTGGAATGGCCGTCGCCAAGCCGTTTCACCCGCGTCGGGCCGGACCCGATCGCGTGCTCATCGCAGAACGCGGCCAGGGCTGCGACGTCGACGCCGGAGCTACTCGAAGCTCCAGCCATCGCCCGTCCGGTAGCGCTCGAGGATGCGGCGGGCGACCACCATCCGGTGCACCTCGTCGGGGCCGTCGAGGATCCGCGCGTACCGCGCGCCCAGGTACATCCCGGCCAGTGGCGAGTCGCCGGAGACACCCAGCGCGCCGTGTACCTGGACGGCCCGGTCGATGACGTCATGTAGCGCTACAGCCGCAAACGTTTTGATGAGTGAAATTGCGACGCGAGCGTCCTCGCCGCGATCGATGCGGCCCGCAGCGTCGAGCGTCATCAGCCGGCAGGCGGTGATCTGGGCGGCGGAGTCGGCGATCCAGGTCTGCACCGCCCCCTTCTCCGCCAGCGGCTCGCCGAACGCCGTCCGCTCGAGGCTGCGCGCGCACATGAGGTCGAACGCCCGCTGCATCTGCCCGATCCAGCGCATGGCGTGGTGAATCCGGCCCGGCCCGAGCCGTTGCTGGGCCAGGTGGAAGCCCCCGCCCCGCTCCCCGAGCGTGTTCGCCATTCGCACGCGCACGCCGGAGAAGCGCACCTCGCAGTGGGAGTCCCAGCCCCGGCCCTCGTGCCCGAACACCTCGATCCGGCGCACGACCTCGACGCCGGGCGTGTCGGCCGGCACCACGATGAGCGACATCCGCTGCCGCGGTGCCGCGTCGGGGTCGGTCACCGCCATCACGATCCCGAACGCCGCTCCGTCGGCGCCGGTCGAAAACCACTTGTGGCCGTCGATCACCCAGTCGTCGCCGTCCTGCCGCGCCCGGCTCTCGAGGCCGGTCGGATCCGCGCCGGACACGTCGGGCTCGGTCATGCCGAAGAACGAGCGCACGTCGCCGGCGACAAGTGGCGCGAGCCACGCCGCCTTTTGCGCCGGTGTCCCGGCGAGGGCCAGGATCTCACCGTTCCCGGCGTCCGGCGCCTGGCAGCCGAAGGCGAGCTGGCCCCAGTAGCTGCGGCCGATCTGCTCGTTCAGGAAGGCATAGGCGAGGAAGCCCTGACCCGTGCCGCCGGCCTCAGGGCCGATGTGCGGCGCCCACAGCCCGGCCTCGCGCGCCCGCCGGCGGACGTCGCCGATCAGCTCCTGCGAGGCGTCGTTTCCGGACGCGAACGCCGCCTCATTGGGGTAGACGTGCTCGTCCATGAACGCCGCGTAGCGCTCGCGCAGCGCCCGCACCTCGGGCGTGAGAGCCGGGGCGGCGTCCGTCATCCCGGTGTGTATACCTGAATGCTCCGGGGTAGGGTCGCGAGCATGAGCGGATATACAAAGACCAACCTGCGCGGCGTCGAGAACATGGCGCCGAAGTTCGGGATGCCGTCCGAGATGAGCGCCCGGTTCGCGCGCACGCCCATCGAGGGCGAGACGCTCGGCCTGAGCCTCTTCAGCCTCGAGCCCAACTTCCGCATCCCCTTCGGCCACAAGCACGAGAGCCAGGAGGAGGTGTACGTGATCGTCTCCGGCTCGGGCCGGATCAAGGTCGGCGACGAGGTCGTCGAGGTCGCCCAGTGGGACGCGGTCCGGTTCGACAAGGACACGATGCGAAACGTCGAGGCCGGCCCGGACGGGATCGAGTACGTCGCGTTCGGCGCCGGCGAGGACGCCCGCGAGGTCGAGATGGCGCAGGACTGGTGGACGGACTAGCGCCGGAAGTACCGCAGCTCGCACCTGTCTCGCTACGCGTCAACGGCGAGGAGTGGACGCTCGACCTCGACACGCGCACGTCCCTGCTCGACCTGCTGCGCGAGCGGCTGGGGCTGACCGGCGCGAAGAAGGGCTGCGACCACGGCCAGTGTGGTGCCTGCACGGTCCTCGTCGACGGACGGCGGGCGAACGCGTGCCTTCTGCTCGCAGTCACGCTCGAGGACGCAGACGTGACGACCATCGAGGGGCTTGCGAGCGACGGCGATCTGCATCCGCTGCAGGCCGCGTTCGTCGCCCACGACGCGCTTCCAGTGCGGCTACTGCACGCCCGGCCAGATCTGCTCCGCGGTCGGCATGCTGGCCGAGGTCGAGGCGGGCTGGCCGAGCCACGCGACGGCGGACGTCGCCGCCGCCCCGGCCCTGGATGCGAACGAGATCCGCGAGCGGATGAGCGGGAACATCTGCCGCTGCGGCGCCTACCCGAACATCGTCGCCGCCATCGAGGAGGTGGCGGGCGGATGAGGCCCTTCCGCTACGAGCGCGTTGCCGACGAGCGCGCCGCGATCGCCGCGGTCGCCGAGCCGGGCGCGAAGTTCCTCGGCGGCGGCACGAACCTCGTCGACCTGATGCGGCTCGGGGTCGAGGCGCCGTCCCTGCTCGTCGACGTCACCCGGCTGCCGCTCGACCGGATCGAGCCGCTCGCAGACGGCGGCCTGCGCATCGGCGCGGGCGTGCGCAACAGCGACCTGGCCGCCGATCTCCGCATCCGCGACCGCTACCCGGCGTTGGCCGAGGCCCTGCTCGCCGGGGCGTCCGGCCAGCTCCGCAACCTCGCCACGACCGGCGGCAACCTGATGCAGCGGACGCGCTGCGCGTACTTCCAGGACGTGACGATGCCCTGCAACAAGCGCGCGCCCGGGCAGCGGCTGCCCCGCACGCGAGGGCGAGCATCGCAACCTGGCCGTCCTCGGCCATTCCGAGCACTGCGTCGCCACCCATCCGTCCGACATGGCGGTCGCGCTGGCGGCGTTCGACGCGATCGTGCGCGTCGTCGGCCCGGAAGGCGCCCGTGAGATCCCGCTCGTCGAGTTCCACCGCCTGCCCGGCGACGCGCCCGAGCGCGACACGGTGCTCGAGTCCCGGCGAGCTGATCGTCGCCGTCGACCTGCCGCCGGCTGCCGCTGGCCGCGCGTTCGCGCTACCGCAAGGTGCGGGAGCGGGCGTCGTTCGCGTTCGCGATCGTCTCGGTCGCCGCGGCGCTCGAGGTGGCCGACGGCCGGGTCGCCGACGTGCGGATCGCCTTCGGCGGTCTCGCGCAACGGCCGTGGCGGGCCGACATCGCCGAGGACGCGCTGCGCGGCGACGATCGCCGGCCCCGCGGCGTTCGCCGCCGCGGCCGACGCCGAGCTGACCGCCGCCAGGCCGCTGCGCGACAACGCCTACAAGATCGGTCTGGCGCGCGCCGCGCTCGTGCAGACGCTCGTGGAGCTGGCCGCGTGAGCGTCGCGGCTCGCAGCGTCGGCGCACCCGTCGAGCGCATCGAGGGTCGCGAGAAGGTCACGGGCCAGGCCGTGTACGCGTACGAGCACCAGCCGGAGGGCGTCGCCTACGCCGCGATCGTCACGTCTGCCGTCGCGCGCGGCGCCGTGCGCGGGATCGACGCCGAAGAGGCCCTCGCGCTGCCCGGCGTGCTGGGCGTGCTCTCGGCGGAGAACGCGCCGAACCTGCCCGGCGGCGAGGGCGAGCTGGCGGTGCTGCAGTCGCCCGCCGTCGCGTACCGCGGCGAGATCGTCGCCGCCGTCGTCGCGGAGACGCTCGAGACGGCCCGCCGGGCGGCGGAGCTCGTGCAGGTCGACTACGACGTCGCGTCGCACGATGTCGTGCTGCGCCGCGACCATCCTTGCCTCTACCGGCCGGAGAAGGTGAACCCCAACTTCCCGACCGACACCGAGGACGGCGATGTCGACGCCGCTCTCGCCGCCGCCGCAGTCCGGGTGGACGAGACCTACTCGACCCCGACCGAGCACAACAACGCGATGGAGCCGCACGCGACCGTCGCCGTCTGGGAGGGCGACGGCCTCACCCTCTACGACTCCAACCAGGGTGCCTGGAGGGTCGTGCAGACGATCGCCAAGGTGTTCGCGGTCGACGCCGAGAAGGTGCACGTCATCTCGCCGCACGTCGGCGGCGGCTTCGGCTCGAAGGGGACGCCACGGCCACACGTGGTGCTGGCGGCGCTGTGCGCCCGCCACGTCGGCCGCCCGGTGAAGCTCGCCGTCACACGCCAGCAGATGTTCACCCTCACGGGCTACCGCACGCCGACGATCCAGCGGGTGCGGCTGGGTGCCGACCGCGACGGCCGGCTCGAGGCCATCGTGCACGACGTCGTCGAGCAGACATCGACGGTGGAGGAGTTCGCCGAGCAGACGGCCGTCGCGACCCGCATGATGTACGCCTCTCCGACGCGGCGGACGACGCACCGCCTGGTCGCGCTCGACGTGCCGACGCCGTCGTGGATGCGGGCTCCGGGCGAGTGCCCCGGGATGTTCGCCCTCGAGTCTGCCCTCGACGAGCTGGCCGGCGCCTGCGGGCTCGACCCGATCGAGCTGCGTGTCCGCAACGAGCCCGACATCGATCCGGAGTCCGGGAACCCGTTCTCGACGCGCAACCTGGTCGAGTGCCTGCGGCAGGGGGCACGAGCGGTTCGGCTGGGACGAGCGGCGCGAGCCGGGAGGTCGCCGCGACGGCCGCTGGCTCGTCGGCACGGGCGTCGCCTCGTCGACCTATCCCGCCCGCCGGGTCGGCTCGACCGCCCATGGCGCGGCCGAGGACGACGGTACGTTCACCATCCGCATCACGGCGGCCGACATCGGCACCGGCGCACGCACGGTCCTCACCCAGATCGCGGCCGACGCGCTCGGGGTGCCGCTCGACCGCGTGCACGTCGAGATCGGCGACAGCACGTCGGGCCAGGCCATGCTCGCGGGCGGCTCGATGGGGACGTCGTCGTGGGGCACGGCGGTGGTGCGGGCGTGCGAGCGCCTGCGGGCCGGCGAGACGGAGGTGCACGTCGACACGGGCGAGGACGCCGACCCGGGCGCGGGCTTCGCCCGTCACGCGTTCGGGGCCCAGTTCGTCGAGGTGCGGGTCGACCCGGCCACGGGCGAGGTGCGCATCCCCCGAGCGCTCGGGATGTTCGCGTGCGGGCGGATCGTGAACCCGAAGACGGCCCGGTCGCAGTTCCTCGGTGGCATGACGATGGGCATCTCGATGGCGCTCTTCGAGGAGACGGTGGTCGACCCGGCGATCGGCGGCTTCGTGAACCGCGACCTGGCCCAGTACCACGTCGCCACGAACGCGGACGTCGGCGTGATCGACGTCGGCTGGGTCGACGAGGAGGACTTCCGGGTCAATCCGATGGGGGCGAAGGGGATCGGCGAGATCGGCATCGTCGGCACTGCCGCCGCCGTCGCGAATGCCGTCTACAACGCGACCGGCGTACGCGTACGCGATCTGCCGATCACACCCGTGAGGATCGTCGGCGGCTAGGCGGCGCGGTCGTGCTCGCGCGCGGCCAGCCAGGTGCGGAGCTCGTTGGCGGGCACCGGGCGGGTGAGGTAGTAGCCCTGCGCGGAGGTGCAGCCGAGCCGGCGCAGCTCCGCCCAGACATGCTCGCTCTCGACGCCCTCGGCGACCACCGACAGGCCGAGATTGCGGCCGAGGTCGATGGTCGAGCGCACGATCACTGCGTCGTCCTCGCAGCCGTCCATGTTCATCACGAACGAGCGGTCGATCTTGATCTCGCTGACCGGCAGCCGGCGCAGGTAGGCGAGCGACGAGTAGCCGGTGCCGAAGTCGTCGATCGAGATGCGGATGCCGAGTGCCGAGAGCCGGTCGAGGGCCGACTTGGTGCGGGCCCCGTCGCTCAGCATCGTCGTCTCGGTGATCTCGAGCTCGAGCAGCGCGGGCGGCAGGCCCGCCTCGGTCAGCAGCCGCTCGACCTGGTCCGGGAAGTCGACGTCGAGCAGGTTGCGCGCCGACAGGTTCACGGCGACGGACAGCTCGAGCCCGGCCCGCTGCCACTCGCGGGCCTGGCGGAGCGCCTCCTCGAGCACGTAGCGGGTGAGCGGGCGGATCAGGCCCGTCTGCTGCGCGAGCGGGATGAAGTCGTCGGGGAAGACCAGGCCGCGCTCGGGGTGGTTCCAGCGCACGAGCGCCTCGACGGAGTCGACGACGCCGTTCGCCAGGCGGGCCATGGGCTGGTAGTGGAGCACGAGCTCGCGCCGGCGCAGGCCGCGGCGCAGCTCGGCGATCAGCTTGAGCCGCGACGGGTCGCTGCGGTTGTCGGCCTCGTCGTAGACGGCGAACGGCAGGTCGGAGCGCTTCGCGGCGTACATGGCGACGTCGGCGTGGCGCAGGAGCGTCTCGACGTCGCCGCCGTGCTCGGGGAAGGCGGCGACGCCCATCGACGCCGAGATGGCGAGCGGGACGTCGTGGAACATGATCGGCGCCTCGATGGCCTCGCGGACGAGGTCGAGCACCGTCTCGAGGCCGGCCGTGCCGGTGGGTGCGCCGAGCAGCAGCCCGAACTCGTCGCCGCCCAGCCGCGCGACCATGTCGGACGTGCGCAGGGCTCCTTCGACCCGGCGAGACACCTCGACGAGGAGCGCGTCGCCGGCGTGGTGGCCCATCGAGTCGTTGATCTCCTTGAAGCGGTCGAGGTCCATGATCACGACGGCGAAGCCGCCGTCGGCCCGGCCGCGCGCCACGGCCGCCTGGATGCGCTGGCGGAAGAGCGTGCGGTTGGGCAGGTCGGTCAGCGCGTCGTGGACTGCCTGGTACTCGTTCAGCTCCGACTGCGCGACCAGCGCCGCGTAGCTGACGGCGGCCGACAGGATCACCGACACCATCTCCATCGTCTGGCGGTTGCGCTCGGACAGGCGCGTGTCGGACGAGCTGAGCACGTTGAGCGCCCCGATCACCTGCTCGCCCTGGAAGAGCGGCACGCAGATGAGCGACTTGTCGCCGGTGATCTGCTGGAGCTCGCGGTTGATGCGCGGATCCCGCTCGCAGTCGGAGATCAGGAGCGGGACGCCGCCCTCGATCGCGAACCGGGCCACGGTCTCGCGCAGCGGCCGCCGCCGCCCAACGAGGCCGGCGCTGATTCCGGAGGCGGCCCGGGTCAGAAGCTCGTCGCCTTCGACCATGCTGACCATGGCGCCGTCGGCGCCCGTGAGCTCCTGCGAGCGGGCCAGCACGAGCTGCATGACGGCGTCGACGTCGGAGCCGGCGGCGGTGATGTCGCGCTGCGTGGCGACGATCAGCGCAAGCAGGGAGCGGTCGTCCTCGTCGCCGGTGCCGGGCGTGCCCGCGCGTGTGCGCGCATGCGGAAGTGCAGCGAAAAGCCTTCGAAGGCCCGACGACATGGGTCACTAGTCGGCATCTGCGCCGCGACCCTTAGCGCCAGTTCACACGGGTACGCGCCGGGCCAGGAAGTCGCGGATGCAGGCCAGGTAGAGCTCCGCCTCTTTCTCGAGAATCGTGAGGTGGCTGGCGTTGCCGAACACCACGAACTCGTTGTCGGCGATGCCGTCGGCGAGCGTGCGGCTGCAGCGTTTCGGCGACAGCTCGTCGTACCACCCGCACAGGATCAGCGTGGGCACGCCGATCTCTCCGAGGCGGCCGGAGATGTCGAAGAACGCCTGCGGCCCGGTGCCCTTGAACTCGTGCGGGCCCCACAGCGCGTAGGCCGGGCCGGTCTCGGCCATGTAGCGCGCCTCGATCTCGCGGAACTCGCGCCGCGACGTCTCCGGGTCGTACGGGCTCGAGCGGCGCAGGTGGCGCGAGTTGAGCTCGAGCACGGCGTCGAGGTACTCCGGCGCGTCGAGGTCGTCGGCGTGCTCGTGCCGCAGCATCAGGGCATGGGCATCCTTGCCGAGCGCCATCCGGTGCTCGGAGATGTCGAGCAGGTAGTCCTTGCCGTTGGCGTAGGTGTTCGAGAGGACGAGCGCGTCGACGTTCCCGGGGTGGTCGAGCGTGTAGGCGAGCCCGAGCATGCCGCCCCACGACTGACCGTAGAGGGTGACGACGCCGAGGTCGAGCGCCGTCCGCACGGTCTCCACCTCGGCGATGAACCGCGGGATCTGCCACAGGGACGGGTCGTCGGGGCGGTCGGAGTCGCCGCCGCCGAGCTGGTCGTAGAGGACGAGCCTGCGGTCGCCGCCCACGACCTCGGCGAGGCGGTCGAGGTAATGGCTGCTCGCGCCGGGCCCGCCGTGGAGGGCGAGCAGCGTCCGCGATCCCTCTCCGTAGACCCGGTAGGCGACGGTGTAGCCGCGCTCGACCTCGATCCGCCCCTCGTCGGTGAGCTGCGCCGCCATCGCGGGAGATCGTACGCGCGCCGCTGCGGTAGGGTGGCGCGATGCGGGACGTCGGCATCGGTCTGGTCGGGTCGGGCTTCATCGCGGAGGCCCACTTCGAGGGGTTTGCACACGTGCCGGCCGCGACCGTCCGAGGCGTCGCGTCGCCCACGCCGGGGAACGCTGCCCGGTTCGCCGAGAAGCGCGGCATCCCCCGCCACCACACCGACTACCGGGCGCTGATCGAGCAGCCCGACGTCGACGTCATCTGCATCGGCGCACCGAACGACCTGCACCGCGACATCTGCGTCGCGGCCGCCTCCGCCGGCAAGCACGTGATCTGCGAGAAGCCGCTCGCCCGCACGCTCGCGGACGCCGACGAGATGATCGCCGCATGCCGCGACGCGGGCGTGCTGCTCATGTACGCCGAGGAGCTCTGCTTCGCCCCCAAGTACGTGCGGGCGAAGGAGCTCGCCGACGAGGGCGCGCTCGGCGACGTCCACCTCGTGCGCCAGGGCGAGCAGCACTTCGGCCCGCATTCGGGCTGGTTCTGGGATCCCGACCGGGCCGGCGGCGGCGTGCTCATGGACATGGGCTGCCATGGCATCGAGTTCGCCCGCTGGGTGTACGGCAAGCCGGCTGCGGAGTCCGTGACCGCCGAGCTGGGGACGTTCGTCCACGGCGATCGCACCCCCGCCGAGGATCATGCCGTCGTCACCGTCCGCTTCGCCGGCAACCGGCTGGGCGTCGTCGAGACGAGCTGGGCCAAGCCGGGCGGGATGGACGACCGGGCCGAGCTGATCGGCTCGACGGGCATCACCTACGTCGACATCCTGCGCGGCTCGGCGCTCATGACCTACAGCGAGAACGGCTACGGCTACGCCGTCGAGAAGGCCCCGCAGACGAGCGGCTGGACGTTCACGATGTTCGAGGAGATCTGGAACTACGGCTTCCCGCAGGAGATGCGCCACTTCGTCGAGTGCGTCCAGCACGGCGCGCAGCCGGCCGAGACGGGCGAGGACGGCCGTGCGGTGCTCGAGATCATCTACGCGATGTACCTCGCGGCGGGCGACGCCGGCCGCGTCTCGCTGCCGCTCGAGCTGTCGCCGGACGACGCCGCCCGATCGCCGTATCTCCTGTGGAAGGAGCCGGCACAGGCGCGCGGTTAGGGGAGGAGCGGGTGGCGGTCGACGTCGAGACAACGATCGAGATCGCCCGGCCCCGCGCCGAGGTGGCGGCCTTCGCGGCCGATCCCGACCACGTGCACGCCTGGTATCGCAACATCAAGCGTGTCGAGTGGCTGTCCGAACGGCCGCTCCAGGTCGGCACCAGGCTCGCCTTCGCCGCCGAGTTCCTGGGACGGCGGATGGCCTACACCTACGAGGTCGTCGCCCACGAGCCGGGCGACCGGCTGGTGATGCGCACGGCCGACGGCCCGTTCCCGATGGAGACGACCTACGTGTGGGCCGACGGCCCGGGCGGCACGACGATCATGGCGCTGCGAAACCGCGGCCGGCCGTCCGGCTTCTCGGCGGTCGCGTCGCCGATGATGGCCGCCTCGATCCGGCGTGCGAACCGCGGCGACCTGCGCCGGCTGAAGGAGGTTCTGGAGGCGTCTTGATGGGGCCTGGCCCCTGGCGGGGCCGGCCCCGGTTCTCACAGCACCGACGGTAGGCTGGCCTCCCGTGCGTAGTAGGCGGCGAACCCGAGCGGGTCGAGCGTCATGACGCGCGCGTAGGCGAGCACTGCGTCGACGTACAGGGTCGAGTGGTTGTAGGCGAAGAGCGCGCCCCGCTCGTCGCCCGGAGCGCCGGAGCGGTGCAGGTAGTTCGCGGCCCCGAGGATGGCGTCGCGGGCGGAGTGCACGTTCCCGCCCAGGCCGTACGCGTGCCAGGTCGCCGGCATGAACTGCATCGGCCCCTGCGCGCCCGCGCTCGACCTGTTGACGACGCGGCCGAACGCCGACTCGATCAGGTTCACGGCGGCGAGCAGCTGCCAGCGGACGTGGAAGCGGGTCTGCGCGCGGCGGTAGTCGCCGAGCAGGGCGCCCGCGGGAAGTGGGGGCACGAGGTGCAGGTGCACGGGCTTGCCGGTGGGCGGGCCGGCCAGGCGGCGCAGGTCGACGGCGGCGCGCACGTCGAGGGCGACGGTCTTGTGGAGTGGCGCGCCAAGCTGGCCGATCGTCTCCCGGGCGAGCGCTGGGGACCGCGCCAGCCTGTGAAGGATTGCCCGCTCGGTCGCCGCGGCACGCAGGACCTGCGCCGGCGGCCGGGAGCGTAGCCCCGGATCGGCGTTGTGCCACGCCTGCAGCGCACTGCGAAGCTGGAGCGCTGCGCTCGTGAGCCGAAGGCCGAGCGGCCTCGGGGGAACCGCGGGGCCACTCGACGCCGATCCCGAGCCGCCGGCGCACGCCGCAGCGGCGCAGACGGCCGCGAGCACGACGGCGAGCCGGAGGCGTCCCACCCGATCGAGGATAGTCAGCCGGACGCGTGTGCCTCGCGGCGGAGCGCGCCGAACCGCACCTGCCCGAAGAGCACGAACACGGCCACGATGCCGAGGGCGAGGTTGAACGCGAGGATCATCGCCTGCGCGCCGACCGAATAGGCGAGCACCTGGGCGGAGCTGCCCGCGCCGGCGAGGGCCAGGACGAGCAGCCCCTGCTGGGCGCCGATCCCGCCGGGCGTGAACGGGAGGGCGGTCGAGATCGAGTCGATCACGACGGCGAGCACCGCATAGCGCAGGCTGGCGGTCAGACCGAACGCGGCCAGCAGCGCATAGGCGGTGCCCACGCGCAGCACCCAGTCGAGCAGCTGCGGCGCCGCCACGACCCGGGCGAACCGCCCCGGCGAGCGCAGGATCCGAAGCCCTGCCATCACCCGCTGGCAGAAGCCGACGACGTGCCGGGCCGCCCACTCGGCGGCGACCACGGTGCCTCCGGCGACCACGAGGACGACGCCCACGGCCAGCGCCGCGTGCTGCGCCGAGAAGGAGAACTCGAACGCCCCGGCGGAGGGCAGGTGCACGATCGGCGGCAGCCAGCCGAGCCCGGCTGCCGCGACCACCATCACCGCCACGACGACGGCGCCGAAGATCGTCTCGGCGAGGAGCGTCGACACGATCGTCGTCACCGACACGTTGCCGAGCTCGCGCCTGATCGCGACCACCCGGACGACATCGCCGCCGCGGAACGGCGCAACGACGTTCGCGCCGATCCCGGCCAGATAGGCGAGGAGGGCCGAGCGCATCGGCACCCGCCGGCCCGGGAACGCGGCCGCAAGGATGCTGCGCCACACCCCCGCCCGCACGACCAGGCTCGCCAGGTGCAGCAGGAGCGCCAGGGTCAGCGGGAGAAGGTGAGTGTCACCGAAGCGATCGCCCCACGCGGCCGTCGCCGTGCCCAGCTGGGACAGCTCATCCTGCATCCGCCCGCATCGTGCCCGATGCGGATGTGAGGCTCATCGGTCCGGGCGTGCCCTTACGGCAGCTCGACGCGGGCCAGCGCGCGGGCGGCGATCCAGGCCGTCGCCGCCGTGACCGCGAGCAGCACGATCCCCGCCACGAGCGTGCCCGACACGGGCGCCGCCGCCTGCGGCAGCACGTGGCCGACGAACGCTCGTCCGTAGGCCGAGATCGAGAGCTTCGCCGCCGACGCGGCGAACGTGGCGATCGAGCCCTCCCACAGGATGATGTAGAGGACGCCGATCACGATCGGCCGGCGGGTGTAGAGCGAGAGCAGCACCGACGCGGCGCAGTAGGCCAGGGTGGCGAGCACGACGCCGGCGAGCGGCCAGCCGATGAGGCCGGCGGTGAGGCCGCTGCGGAGGCTGAGCGCGCCGCTCAGAATCAGGCTTGGGACGAGCAGGAGCAGCGTCGCCGTCCATGCCGCGGCCACCTTCGCCACCACGAGGCGCAGACGCGACTGCGGCGTCGCAACGAGGTAGAGGATCGTGCCGTCCTCGCGCTCGTCGCCGAACGCCGACACCCCGAAGACGAGCGAGATGAGCGCCGCCACCGTCGGGACGAACAGCTGCTGGACGAGGTCGGAGTAGAACGAGTGGTCGTGGTCGCCGGGCGACCGCGCCAGCGCGTAGGCCAGCGCCATCAACACGGGCGTCAGCGCGACGACGACGAGCACGATCGTCCGCTTCTGCAGGAGCAGCGAGCGCAGCGTGAGCCCGTAGACCGCGTCGATCATCGCGCCTGCCCCCGGGCGCGTTCGTGCAGGTACGCGTAGACGCTCTCGAGGTCGTCGCCGACCGGCTCGATCCCGCGCAGGAGCGTGTTCGTGCGCTTGGCCGCCTGCGGCAGCTCGATGGCTGAGCGCCGCCGGGTCGCTCGTCTCGATCTCGATCGTGCCGTTCTGCAGGCGTACGGCGTCCACGTCGCCCAGCGCGAGCAGCTCGCGGGCGAGCGACCGGCCGTCGCGGTCGGGCTGGACGAGCACCCGCCGCGGCCGCTCGCTGATCAGCCGCCGGATCGCGTCGGTCGCGCCCTCGGCGACCAGGTGGCCGTTGACCAGCACGAGCACGCGCGGCGCCATCCGCTCGACCTCGTGGAGGACGTGCGACGAGACGATCACGGTGCGGCCCTCGCTTCCGAGCCGCGTGAGCAACTCGATGATATGGCTGCGCTGGGTCGGGTCGAGCCCGTTCAGCGGCTCGTCGAGGAGCAGCAGCTCGGGGTCGTGTGCGAGCGCCTGGGCGAGCTTCACCCGCTGGCGCATGCCGTGCGAGAAGCCCCCGACGGGCCGGTCGGCCGAGTCCTCGAGCCCGACCGTCTCGAGCGCGGCAACTGCCGCCGCCCGGTAGTCGGCAACGCGGTGCAGCTCGGCGGCCAGCTCGACCACCCGGCGGGCCGTCAGGAACGGCCACGGCGGGCTGTGGTCGGGGACGATGCCGATGCGGCGGTAGACGTCCGGCGTCCGCCGCGGGTTCGTGCCGAAGATGCGCACGGTGCCGCTGCTCGGCGACGAGAAGCCGGCGCACAGCTTGAGTGTGGTCGACTTGCCGGCGCCGTTGTGGCCGAGCAGGCCGATCACGCCACCGTCGGCGCTGAACGAGACGTCCGCGAGCGCGACCGTGTCGCCGAACCAGCGCGATACCGACTCGAACGCGATCGCGCGGCGGCGTCGCTCATCCAGTGTCCCGCCCGTAGCGGACGGCGAGCACGACGATCGCGACGACCATCACCTCGACCGACGTTGCCGCCCAGAGGCCGGCGCTGAGGTGGCCCGCGGTCGGAGTAGTCCGGGTAGAGGCCGCGGGCCGCCTGGATCGGCACGGCTGCGAAGGCGAGCAGGCGCAGGTAGTTCTCGTTCAGCGCGTGGGAGAGCACGCCGCCGACGATCGTCGGGATCGCCAGGAACGCCAGGTAGCCGCCGACCGCGAAGGCGCGCCGCGACGGTGAGCGACGAGATCGCGAGGCCGACGAGCGCGTAGAAGAACCCGATCAGGAGCCCCGCCCCGATGATCCGGGGGATGTCCGCCCAGTGCTCGCTCGACGTAGCCGAGCGGGTGGATGGCGAAGAGCACGTTCCCGGCGTAGAGGATCAGCGGCGGCAGCCAGCGTCACGAGCAAGATCGGCATGAGCGCCGCGACCACCTTGCCGACCACGTAGTCGCCGCGGCTGATCGCCGTCGAGAAGTAGAGCGAGAGGGTGCGGTCGCGGCGGTCGGGGCAGACCAGCTCCGGCGTGACGACGACGCTGAAGACGAGGATCACGACCCCGATCGCGCCCATGTAGTCCGAGTACGGCAGCGCGGCCTGCAGCCCGCCGGTTCCGAAGGCCGTTGCCCCGAACAGCGCCCGCAGGCCGAGCACGACCAGGGCCGGTGCGAAGCCGAGCAGGATGAGTGTGATCGGGATGACCTTCGCCTTCCAGCCGCGGCGGGCGCCGAGCGCGCGCAGGGAGCTCCAGCGGGCCAGCGACCAGATGGCCGCGATGCGGCCGGCGCGGGGGCCGTCGTAGCGTGCTGTAGGCGACATCGGCGACGCGGGCGTCGGTGCTCATCCGATGGCTCCGATCAGCGACTCCTCGAGCGTCGGCCCGGCCGGCCGCAGCTCGCGCAGGCCCACGCCGGCGGCACAGGCCGCGTCGCGCACGCCGGTCAGGACGCCGTCGGCGTCGGTGCCCTGCACGACCAGCCAGGCGTCCTCGCCGCCGCCGTCGCGGTGCACGGTGAGGCCGAGCTCCTGGGCCGCGCGGGCGAACCCGTCCGCGTCGCCGGCGATCCGCACCCGCACGTCGCCGCGCACGGCGGCAGCAGAGTGGTCGATCGTCCGGGTCGCGGCCACCTTGCCCTCGCGCAGGACGATGACGGAGTCGCACGTCCGGGCGACGTCCTCCAGCACGTGCGACGACATGATGACGGCGATGCCGAGCTCGGTCGAGAGCCGGCGGACGAGCGAGAGCATCTCCTCGCGCCCGGCCGGGTCGAGGCCGTTCGTGGGCTCGTCGAGGATCACGAGGCCGGGCGAGTGCACGATCGCCTGGGCCAGGTTCGTGCGCTGCTTCATGCCGACCGAGAAGGTGCGGATGAGCCGCGAGCGCTCCTCCTCGAGACCGACCTGGAACAGCACCTCGGACGCGCGCAACACGGCCACACGGCGGGGCAGGCCGCGCAGTTCGCCCATGTGCACGACCAGGTCGCGCGCGGTCATGCCCAGGGGCAGGCAGCTGTGCTCGGGCATGTAGCCCAGCAGCCGCCGCACTTCCCACGCCGGCTTCGACGCGTCGATGCCGAGCACCCTGGCCGAGCCCGAGTCCGCCCGGATGAGGCCGAGCATGACCCGCATCAGCGTCGACTTGCCTGCGCCGTTCGCGCCCAGCAGGCCGACGGCGCGCTCGCGCACCGTGGCGGATACGCCGTCCAGCGCGACGATGCCGCCGTAGCGCTTGGTGACGCCCTCGATCTCGACGAGCGGCTCAGCGCCGCCGTTCTGGCTCACGCCAGAGATTCTGCCGCGGACATGATCCGCGTCGCCGACTGCGACCCGGCGATCGTGTATGTCACGCCGCCGTGGCTCCACTGGATCACCGAACCGAGCGTCGTGTCGAGCTCGTGCGCCTTGATCCCGGCGACCGTGACCGACGGCAGCGAGGAGAGCGCCGTATTCGCGCCGCTCGTGCGCTGCTCGAGCAGGAACACCGTGCCGAGGCCGTGGCCGTAGGTGGCCAGCGCGGCGTGGTGCGAGCCGATGGAGACCGCGCGCACCTTGTTCTGCGACAGGCCGGCGAGCGTCTTCGGCGCCGCGACCGTGAACCCGACCGCCTTGGAGACGGCGGCCGCGCCGACGGCCGGGGCGACGTGCGCCTGGTTCGTGGAGTGCTCATGCC
Organism: uncultured Actinomycetes bacterium; assembly: GCA_963708365.1. Classification (GTDB taxonomy): domain Bacteria; phylum Actinomycetota; class Thermoleophilia; order Gaiellales; family JAICJC01; genus JAICJC01. The sequence continues at coordinate 186,196 of CAVPSM010000013.1, read as the reverse complement.
GGCTCGGCATGTGCACATGCACGATCTTCGTCCCGGCCGGCGGCGTCGTGCTGAGCGCCTGCGCCGGGATCGCGCCGAAGCGAATGTGCGTGACGGAGATCGAGATCGCCGCCGTGCTCGACCCGCGCGGGAAGATCGCGAAGCGCAGCGGCACCGCGTGGGCGGCGTCCCAGGCCAGGTCGAACTCGCCGAAGAGGCCGCCGTTTTGGCGCGGAGAGACGTGCACCGTGTAGGCCTCGCGGCCGGCGACGTTGCTCGGAATCGCGCCCGAGATGACGGCGAACTTCGAGGCCTCGGCCAGCGCGTGGGTGATCGACGCCATGGTCGGGATGCTGTGCTCGGAGGCCGAGCCGGACTTCTGGTGGTGCTTCACCGGGAGGACGTACGCGACGTGCTGCTTGGGGTCGTAGAGCGTCACCTGATGACCGTCGAAGGCGACGGAGGTGGTGCCGAGTTGCGACTTCACGACGAGCCGCGCGTGGCCGCCGCCGACCCAGACGCTTCCGGTCGCGCCGGCCAGGAGCGGGTTGGACGAGAGCGTGGTCGATGTGCCGGCGAGGAGGTGCTGGTCGACCCGGAACTGGGCCGAGACGCCTGTTACCGGCTTCGCGGTGAAGATGCGGTGGACGGCGCTCGCGAGCGAGCGCTTGGGCGGCTTGGCTGCGCCGCTTCGGGTCATCGCATATGCGGTGACGGAGACCGCGGAGAGTAGGGCGACCGCGAGGATGAGCCAGCCGACGAGGCTGGTGGCGGACGAACGCTTGATGATGCCCATGGCACGCTTCCTTCCGGTGAGTCCTCATGCACGGTACCCCCGGACCCTGAGAGCCGCGTGAGGGCGCTGCCCGAGCTCAGGCGGCGCGTTCGGCCTCGGCCCGCCGGAGCGGCGGCGCCTGCTCGATCTGGGCGGCGGTGCGACCGCCGCGCATGAGCGAGGCTCCTGCGGCGACCAGGCAGGCGACGATCGCGAAGCCGAAGGCGGCGTGCAGGCCGTTCTCGAACGGCGTCGCGATCAGATCGGGGAAGAACGAGCGTCCGGTGAGCACGGCCTGCTGGTGGACGGAGAGGGCGTGCAGCACCCCCGGCCCGAGCAGGTGGCCGATCGGGTTGTAGCCGAGGAAGGCGGCGAAGAGGATCGAGACGGGCGGCAGGTGCGAGACGTGCGCGGCCGTCGCTGCGGGGACGCCGTGGCCGACGAGGCCGGTGTGGATCGCATCCGGGAGCGTCGCGGCCAGGCCGAGGATCATGAGCGTGAAGAAGATCCCGATCGAGAGCACCTGGGCCGAGTTCTGGAAGGTCTGGTTCATCCCGCCGCCGGCGCCGCGGTCGGCAGCCGGCAGGCTGTTCATCACCCCGGCCCGGTTGGGCGAGGCGAAGAGGCCCATCGAGATCCCGTTCAGCGCCAGTACGGCGGCGAAGACGGGGTAGGAGAAGTCGATCGGGAGCAGGAGCAGGAGGCCGAAGCTGCAGGCGGCGCCGATCATCCCGGCCGTCGCGAACAGGCGCGAGCCGAAGCGGTCGGAGAGGTAGCCCGACGTCGGCCCGGCGACCAGCATCCCCAGGGTCAGCGGCAGCATGTAGATGCCTGCCCAGAGCGGCGTGTCCTTGAAGTCGTAGCCGTGCTGGGGCAGCCAGATCCCCTGCAGCCAGATGATCAGCATGAACATGAGCCCGCCGCGGGCGACCGCCGAGAGGAACGTCGAGAGCGTCCCGAAGGTGAATGCGCGGATGCGGAAGAGCGGCAGCCGGAACATCGGGTTCTCGACGCGCCGCTCGATGATGGCGAAGGCGACCAGGCTGACGACAGAGCCGGTGACCAGGGCGAGGACCCGCAGCGCTCGTCCAGCCGGTGGCGTGGCCGTTCGCCGGCCGGATGCCGTAGGTGACCGCCACCATCAGGAGCACGAGTCCGAGGGCGAAGGTGATGTTCCCCCACCAGTCGACCGGCGCCCGCTTGCGCAGCCCGCGCTCCTCGAGCTTCATGTACGCCCAGATCGTGCCCGCGACGCCGACCGGGACCGAGATGAGGAACACGAGCCGCCAGCTGATCGGGGCCAGCAGCCCGCCCAGCACGAGGCCGACGAACATGCCGCTCACGCCCACGATGTTGTTGATACCGAGCGCCATGCCGCGCTGGTTGGACGGGAACGCGTCGGTGATGATCGCGGCGGCGTTGGCCAGCAGACAGGCGCCGCCGAGGCCCTGGACGATCCGGAAGACGATCAGGTACGTCGCGCCCGCGCGCCCGGTCATCCAGGTGACCGTCAGGAACAGCGAGGCCACCGTGTAGATGACGAACCCGAGGTTGTAGATCCGCACCCGGCCGTACATGTCGCCGAGCCGGCCGAGGCTCACGATCAGCACGCTCGAGACGACCAGGTAGCCCAGGATCATCCAGAGCAGATAGAAGCTGTTCGACGGGACGAGCGGGTCGAGCTTGATGCCGCGGAAGATGTCGGGCATCGCGATCAGCGTGATCGAGGCGTCGAGCGTCGCGAGGAGGACGCCGAGCGTCACGTTCGAGAGCGCGATCCACTTGTATCGGTCGGCGGCCACTCACCAATTCTACAGGCAAACTGTTCAGGTATGCTGCATACATGGTCGAGCCCGAGATGGTTGCCGCCGAGCTGCGCGTCGTCCTCGGACGGATCGTCCGCCGGCTGCGCGCCGAGCGCGTCCAGCGCCACGGGATCCCGCTGGCACAGGTGATCGTGCTCGGCCGGCTCGACCGCGGCGGGCCCTCAGGGATCAGTGCGCTGGCCGCTGCGGAGCACGTCCGCCCGCAGTCGATGGCCGCGACCGTGGAAGCGCTCGAGGACGCCGGCCTGGTGGCGCGCTCACCGGACGCTCAGGATCGCCGCCGTGTCGCGATCGACCTCACGGCGGCCGGCCGCGACGTGCTGGCCGCCGACCGCGCTCAGCGAGTCGGCTGGCTGGCTGACGCGATCCGCACCGACCTGAACACCCGCGAGCGCAAGGTGCTCGCCGAGGCGACGGGGCTCCTGGCGCGATTGGCGGGCGACTGAATAAACGGGGTCAGACCCCTTTTATTCACGCGGTCAGCGCACGACGAAGTTCGCGCCGGCGATCTTCACGTACAGATCGTCGCGCAGCAGGTAGACCGTGTAGCGGCCGGGCGTGAGCGGGACGGCGAAGATGCCGCTCGGGCGCAACATGAACATGCCGTCGATGGCGGAGTGCGTGTAGCCCCAGAGTAGGTACGACGCGACGAGCGGGTTTGCGCCGCGGCGGTAGATGCCGAGCCAGTCCCAGCGATCGCCGGGCGCGTTCTTGACGGTCACGCCAACTGGCGCGCCGACTGCGAAGACCGGTTTAGTGGCGTGGATGACCGGCGGCGCGCCGGGCGCGGCCACCCAGAACGGGAACTGCGACAGGGCGTGCCCGCCCGGGCCGAGCAGGACGGCCGCGTACGCGCCCGCCGCCCAGTCGCCGCTCGAGAAGGCGACCGTCCCGATCCCGTGCGCGCCGGCGACGTTTCGGGTGGCCACCGTGTTCGCCGTCCCGCCGCGAAGGTGCTCGACGGCAACCGCGGTCACCGGCCCGCCCGCGTGGAATGAGACCGGCACCGTGTCGCCGATGCGCACCAGTCGGTGCGGCACGGTGACGAGCGCCGGGGGCGTTGCCCCGCGGACGCGGAACGTCGAGACGACCAGGCGGTGGTCGGACGGCCACGGCGCCACCGTCGCCGATGTGCCGGGCGCGCCAGGCTCGCCGACGATCGTGCTCGCGACCGGACGCGCCCCGCGGGCGAAGACGAAGTCGATCCGGTCCGTCGGCTCGCCGAGGAAAAGGTCGACCCCCGGGATCGTGCGGTGCGCCGGCCAGGTCAGCCCGGGCGTCTTCACCGGGTTCGGGTGGACGGCCCGGAACGAGTCGGTGAACCCGGCTGCCTCGACCGCGGCCGAGACCGGCCAGCGCAACGGGTAGTCGCGCCAGGGCTCCGTGCCGACCGTCGCCTTCGTCCAGTCGCGGAACGACGGCGAGTTGAAGTCGCCGGTGAGGAACGTCGGGATTCCACGGGTGTGGAGCGTCCGGGCGGCGGTCAGGTCGGGCTCGATCGCCGGAAGGCGCACGCGCTTCTCCATCGCGATCACCTGCGCCGGGGTCTTGCCGTGCTTCACCCACACGGGGCCGTACGGCGCCGACGGCAGGTGGACGTTCTCCATCGCGACGACACGGCCGGGGGAGACCTCGACGTAGGTGTAGAGGCCGTGCCCGTCGGGCGGGTCGACCAGCGGCAGCCGCGAGACGATCTGCATGCGGATGTCGTAGTAGCGCCAGCCGAGCGCGTGCGCGATCTGGGGGATCTCGCCGCCGCCCTCCTCGATCCCGACCACGTCGGCGCCGCTGGCCCGGATGGCGCGGGCGACGAGCGAGGCCTTGATGATCGGGAACTCGTCGGAGATGTCGCAGTTGAACTGGGCGACGCGCACCGTCGCAATTGGCGTGTGCGCGACGCCAATTGGCGTGTGCGCGACAGCCGGCACACCTCCCCCGCCGAAGATCGTCCCGGCGGCAACGGCCGCCACCAGCATCGCGCGTCCCCCTCGCACGGCCGCGAGCCTACCACCGCGGCCGCGGTGCTAGGAGGCCAGCTCGACGAAGCGGCACAGGGCGTTCACGAGCCGCATCTGTTCGACGGTCTTGCACCGCACCGTGAGGAGGTCCGGGCTCGCGACGAGCACGGCGAGGCACTTCGCCCGCGATACCGCGACGTTGAGCCGGTTCCGGGAGTAGAGGAACTCGGCGTTGCGAGGCACGTCCTCGCCGCTCGACGTGGCCATCGAGAAGAACACGACCGCTGCCTCGCGGCCCTGGAACTTGTCGACCGTGCCGACCTCGACCCAGGCCGGGAGCCGGTCCCGCAGCAGCCGCACCTGGGCGTTGTAGGGGGTCACCACCATCACGCCGGCCCCATCGATCGGGACCGTGCTGCCGTCGAACCGGGTCACGATTCCCCCCTCGAGCAGCGCGACCTGGTTGGCGATGAGGTCGCCCTCTTCGGGCGACTCGCGGCGGTTCCCGCCGTGCGCGACCGGGAACCAGCGCAGGCCCGTCCCGGACAGGCCGGCGGAGTCCACCCGCTGGGTGGCGCACTCCGGCCGGCTGTGGAGCTCGCCGGGTAGCTGATCTCGCTGACGAACGCGCACACGTCGGGGTGCATGCGCCGGCTGACGTCGATGAAGAGGCCGCGCTCGGGCGCGATCGTCCGGCATCCCCGCCGAGCACGTGTGCGAGCGCGGACACCGCCGTCCCTCCGGGTGCCCGCCCTGGGCGACCTGGGCGAGCTGCTGCGGATCGCCGAGCAGGATGACGTTGCGGCGCTCGTGCCGACGGCGAGCGTGTCAGCCAGGGACGACCTGGCCCGCCTCGTCGACGATCAGCGTGTCGATCGCGTCCGCCATCCCTTCCCGCGCGAACAGCCACGCCGTGCCGGCGACGAGCAGGACGTCGCCGGACGCCGCCTCGATCGCGTCGTTGGCGACGTTCTCGATCGAGCCCCCGTCGCCGAGCGGCGAGTCGTACGCGTTGTCGCTGTCGCCGCTCGCTTGTAGCCCGCGGAACGCCACGCCCGCGGCGCGCGCGATCCGCTCGATCTCCTCGAGCAGGTTGTGGATCGCCTTGTGGCTGGGCGCGGTGACGCCGACCCGTCGTCCCGCGCCATCAGCGCGACGGCGATCTGCGCACCCGCGTAGGTCTTGCCCGTCCCCGGGGGCCCTGGATCGGAGCATCGCTGCATCGAGCCGGAGCGCCAGGTCGACGGCCTGCTCCACCGTGTAGCCGCCGGCCAGGAGCGGGCTCCCGGGCGGACTGCCGGCGATCCGCGGGCCGTCGCGGCGAAGCAGCGCGCGCGCCGCCGGATAGCCGCCGTGCCGCCGCCGAGCACGCCACGCCGCCAGGCGGCGCAGCGCTGCGCGCTGCACCTCGTGTCGGGCAGCGGCTCACCCGGGATCAGCGACCGTGGCACCGGATCCTGCCCCAGTTCTTCGGCCCGAGCTTCAGCGTCAGCGTGCCCGCGACCGGGTCGATCTCCACGATCTCCGCGCCGCGCTCGCTGGCCGGGTCGACCGACGCCGCCCGCATCGAGCTTCATCGACTGGAGCGGGAACCGCATCGGCACGCCGCGCGACTGCGCCAGCTGGATCTCCGGGCCGGCGGGCTCAGGCCGCCGATCGCCTCGTCGTCGTCGTCGCGCAGCTCCTCCTCGGTCTTCTCGACTCGCTCGAAGTACCACCACTACGAGGGCTTGGCCTCGCGCCGGTGGTACATCAGCAGCTCGCCCAGCAGCCGGTCGTCGGGCTCGCCGGTTGCGAGCAGCGTGTCCCGCAGCGCCGCCGTCTCGGCATCGATCTCCTCGGCCGCCTCCTCGGCTCCCTCGGCCGGTCGGGCCGCCATTCGACCGCCGCGCCGGTCGCGACGAGCTCCTCGCGCAGCCGCAGCAGCCAGTCGCGCAAGCCGCGCGTCGACTGGCACGTCCTCGCGGTTGTAGAGCGCGATCGCGTCGAGCTGGGCCTGGTCGCCGTGCCCAGCCAGCTCTCGTACGCGACGATCGAGCCGCCCGCCTCCTTCACCTGCCTCGCGCGCTCGCCCCAGTAGAAGTCCTCGACCTTCTTCAGCGAGTAGCTCTCCTTGGAGATGCGCACGCCCTGCCGGACGACGCCGTAGAGGTCGACCAGGGCGCCGGCGCGAAGCAGCGTGTCCACCTCGGGCTCGCGGGTGGCGTGGTACATCGCGAGCTGCCTTCAGCACCGTCTCCTCGATCGGCGCCGTAGTGGTAGATGTGGCAGCCCGGGTGCCGCTGCGCGCCAGCCCATGATGAAGTCGACCAGCACGCTCGAACGCCGCCTTCTCCTGCTTCGCGATGTGCGCCCAGAACACCTCGTAGTGCTCCTCGGCACCTCCAGCCAGCCGAGCCGAACAGATACACGAGGCCGCGGTCGCCGATGTAGGGGTCGCCCTCGATGTCGAAGAAGAGGTCGCCTGGCGCGGGCTCGGGCAGCAGGCCGAAGCCGTGGCCCGGCCCGTAATCGAGCAGCTCGTAGCACTGCTCCCCGGTCTCGCGCTCGGGTAGCTGGAGCGCCGCCTGGCGACGCAGCTTCGCGAGCGAGTCGCTGGGAAACTGCTGGACGGGCCGCTCGGGATCGAGCCCCGCCAGGGCCGCGAGCGTCGCGATCCCGTCCAGCTCCAGCCGGGCCACCTGGTCGCGGCGGATGCCCGCCACGAGAGAGAGGTGGTCGTCTGCCCGCCGTCGTTGGTCGCAGTGCTGACGGTAGACGCAGATGCGGGCAGTGGCCGCAGGGCAGGGGATAGGTCTTGCCGAGCCCGGCCGCGATGGTCTCGCTCCGCGCACGCCCGGTCCTCCGCACGTAGGCGGCGAAGTCGTCGGTGCGGTAGGAGTCCCGGCGGCCGTCGCCGAGCAGCACCCGAGCTCTCGGGCTCGAGCTCCTGGAGGCTCTCGAGCAGCGCGGCGTAGACCGACAGCTGCACCAGGAAGTAGCCCTTCGTCGCGCGCGCCAGCTTCGCGTCGGCCACCTCGTAGCTCCAGTCGCCCAGGGCGGAGGGCAGCGCGACGCGCTCCAGGAAGTCGGCATATCCACCGAACCCGTCGCCCTCGAGCGTCGCCTGGTGGATCACGTCGACGCCGCGCGCGCATCGCCTCGAGCGTCTGCTCGATGCGCGGCGCGGAACTCATCCTCGCGCCGGCCCCGACCCGCGCTCGACGGTTCGCCCACTCGCTTCGTACGCCTCCAGGATCGCGGCCTCGTGCTGCTCGCCGTAGCGGGCGAGGATGTCGACGTGCGCGCCGCGGCCCGACCGTTGCGACCCCGTTGCCGCTGAACCGGGCGAGTTCGAGCGCCATCAGGTGGCGGCACTCGAGCAGGTTGTTCAGGTCGGAGGGGGAGAGGAGCGGCTGTCCGTCGAACCGGCGCATCGAGTGAGGCGTCCGCGGACGCCGCGGAAACCTTTCGTACCGTAACGCCCGCCGTCTCGGCCCGTCCCGTAAGATCGCGCGTGTGGAGGCTCGTAACGTGAGTCGCGAGTCTGCGGTGGGTGCGCGGGTTCGTAAGACGGTCACGATCGTCTTCTCCGACGTGGTCGGGTCGACGGGCCTCGGCGAGCGGCTCGATCCGGAGTCGTTCCAGCATGTAATGACCCGCTACGGCGGTGAGATGCGGCAGGTGCTCGAGCGCCACGGCGGCCGGGTCGAGAAGTTCATCGGCGACGCGGTGATGGCCGTGTTCGGGGTGCCGGTGCTGCACGAGGACGACGCGCTCCGAGCCGTCCGGGCGGCCCTCGAGATGCGGGACGGCCTGGCCGACCTGAACCGCGAGCTCGACCGCGAGTACGGCGTCGAGCTTGGCGTACGGATCGGCGTGCACACGGGCGAGGTGATCACCGACGAGCGCGCCCTCGACCAGGGGCTGATCGCCGGTGACGCGGTGAACGCCGCCGCGCGCCTGCAGGCGTCGGCGCCGACCGGCGAGGTGCTGATCGGCCCCGAGACGCACCGGCTCGTGGCCGCCGCCGTGCGGGTCCGCCGCCATGACGACCTCGAGCTGCGCGGCAAGACCGGGCGGATGCGCACGTGGCGGGTCGAGGGCCTCGCGCCCGATCGCATCCGCCTGCGCCGCGGCTCGGGCGCGGCGATGGTGGGGAGGCAGCGAGAGCTGGGAGCGCTCCGCCGCCGCTTCGCGGTCTCCACCCAGTCGCGCCGCTGCGTCGTCACGACCGTCCTCGGTCCAGCGGGGATCGGCAAGTCGCGGCTCGTCCGCCAGCTCGTCTCCGAGGTCGAGCCGGAGGCGCGCATCGTGGTCGGCCGCTGCCTCCCCTACGGCGAGGGCATCACGTACTGGCCGCTGAAGGAGATCGTCGACGACCTGGGTGGGGTCGACGCGCTCGAGCGGCTCATGCCGGGTGACGATCAGGACACGCTGGCCGCGGCGATGGTCTCCGGCGCGATCGGCCGGTCGCAGTCGACCGCGACCGCGCAGGACGTGCAGTGGGCGGTGCGCCGCCTGCTCGAGTCGATCGCGCGGCCGCAGCCGTTGCTCGTCGCGTTCGACGACATCCAGTGGGCGGAGCCACCTCTGCTCGACCTGATCGAGTACCTGGCCGGCTATGTGACGAGCGCACCGGTCGGCATCGTGTGTCTCGCCCGGGACGACCTGCTCGAGCGGCGGCCGTCGTGGGCGACCGCGTTCGGGCGCGGGGCGACGCTTCGGCTGCGGCCGCTCTCGGACACCAACTCTTCGAAGCTCCTCCGCGGCCTTGCCGGCCGTCAGGGCGCGCAGCTACGCCGGTTCGAGATCCTGGCGGCGGCGGAGGGGAACCCGCTCTTCCTCGAGCACCTCGTGGCCATGCGCTCGGATGACCCCTCCAAGGCCGTGCCGCCGAGCATCCAGGCGCTGCTTGCCGCCCGCGTCGACGGGTTGCCGCACCACGCCCGCAGGGTGATTGAGGCGGGGGCAGTCGAGGGGCGCGAGTTCCGGCGCGTCGTCATCGCGGCGCTTCTCGCCGACCACCCCGATGTGCACGTCGACGCCGGCCTCGCGGAGCTCGAGAGGCGCGAGCTGGTACGTCCCGCGCGGCGCGACGTCGCGGCCGACGATGCCTACCGCTTCACCCACCTCCTCGTCCGCGATGCGGCGTATGAGCTGATCCCGAAGCGGCGCCGGGCCGAGCTCCACATCGGGTTCGCGGACTGGCTGCGCGGGCCGGCCGCCGAGGAGCGTGAGCTCGACGAGATCATCGGCTACCACCTCGAGCGGGCCTACGCGTACCGGCGCGAGCTGGGCCGGGTCGATGCGCTGCCGCACCGCGCTCTGGCTGCGGACGCCTCGGGGTACCTGAGCGCCGCCGGGCGGCGGGTGCTGCGGGCCGGCGACCGGGCCGCGGCCGCCAGTCTGCTCCGCCGCGCGGTTGCGCTGCGGCCGGCAGAGGATCCGGAGCGGGCTGCCCTGCTGATCGACCTCGGCGGCGTGCTGGGGGAGGAGGGTCGCTTCGACGAGGCCAACACCGCCCTTGCCCAGGCGACGCGGATCGCGAAGGTCTGCGACGACTCGGCGCTTGTCGCGCGCGCTCAGGTGGAGCGGATGCTGGCGCAGCTGCAGGTCGATCCCGAGGGAGTGGCCCGTCAGGCCTCGCGCCGGGGCGCACGGCTGTCGGCGACGCTGACCGAGGCCGAGGACCACGCCGGACTGGCGCGGCTGTGGCATCTGCGGGGACTGCTGTCGTGGATCCAGGCTCGCGCGGGCGATGCGTCGGAGTGCTGGCGGTGGGCCGCTGAGCATGCGTCGTTGGCCACGGACGACCGCACCCTGGCGGACGCGCTCGGTTGGGAGGCGTCCGCGGCGACACAAGGTCCGACACCGGTGGAGGAGGCATTCGCCCGCTGTACGGAGATCCTTGGGCGCCTGACCACGAACCCGTGGGCAGCGGCGCTCGTCCAGCATCAGGTCGCGGGCCTCCACGCGATGCGCGGTGAGTTCGATCGCGCGTTCGCGCTGCTGGATGACGCGAACGAGGCGCTGGCGGGCTTCTCTCCGACGGTCGACGCGGCGGTCTCGCACCCCGAGGTGCTCGTGTCGATGCTTGCAGGCGAGCCGGCGCGAGCCGAGCGCCACCTGCGTTCCGGTCGGCGCCAATTGGAGGCGATGGGCGAGAAGGCCGTGCTCGCCTCGACCGAGGCGATGCTGGGGATGGCCGTGCTCGCCCAGGACCGGGTGGAGGAGGCCGATCGGCTCGCGCGCCGCTCCGCAAGGCTCACCACCGACGGCGATCTGGCGGCACAGGTGATGTGGCGGCGGGTGCGGGCGGTGCGCTGGCCGGGCAGGGACGGCTGCGCGAGGCCGAGCGGCTGGCACGCGACGCGGTCGCGCTTGCCGAGCGGACCGACTACCTGAACGACCACGCCGGTGCCCTCGAAGACCTGGCCGTCGTGCGCGAGGCGGCCGGCGATTCACAGGAAGCGCTACATGCCCGCGAGAGCGCCCTGGACGTCTACCGGCGGAAGGGAAATGCTGTCAGCAGCGTCAGGTTGGAACAGGCGATCGCAGGCGTCGCCTCCTAGCGAAAGGAGCTCCCATGCCACCCCCGGCATTCAAACCGCTGATGAGCCCGAAGATCGACAACGTGCTCTACCTGGCTCCTGACGGGAAATCTGTCGCGGTGGCGGGACCCGCGGGCACCTGGGATCCGGCGACCAGCGCCGCCGTCTACACGGCCGTGGTCTCGCAGGATGTCGGCGATGGGGACGAGCCGACGATCGTCACATCGATCGGCTGGTCAAGCAGGTATGAGCAGCCGACAGACCCGACGCCATCCGAGCCGAAGTGGGAGCTCACCGCGCACGTTGTTGGAGGCGCTGCGCTTGAGCCAGGCGGCGCGACGGCCGCGGCGTGGGCGCTCTACGCGGATACCGACGGCGGATCCTGGGTGTATGAGTGGAGACTGCCGGTGCGGCTGGCCAGGCCCATGCCGCCCAGGTGAAGGGCAGTCGAGACGAGAAGGGAGCGGTTCGACAGGTTCGTCATGAAGGGGCCGACCGGCGACTGGGGATAGCGACGAATCGGAGCCAGTGATGTTCTTCGTGGTCACGCAGTCGAGACCGGTTCCGTGAGCGCCGGCCTGGGGGAGACGACGGTGTACAACCGTCCGGTCGGGGTCCGCCGTTCGAGACCGGCGCGGCGGCTGTCCACGCCTGGGCCGCGATCGCAGAAGGCGGCGGCCTCGGGACGTACGACTGCGACGTCGACATCTCGGTCGACCTCTGACATCCCGCAGACTCCGCCGACTGCGGAAGGAAACACCTGTCAGCCGCGTCTCGTGGGTGAACACTCCACGGAGGGAGCGCACCATGAGCCCCAAGGTCAACAAGCAGCAGAAGCTCCAAAACGCGAACGGGAACTTCGTCATCAACGGTCCGACCGGCGCCTGGAAGAACGCCGAGCAGGCGGCGGTGGTCACGTTCGTGATCAAGCAGGGCGCAAACGGCTCGACGGCAGTCGGCATCGGGGAATCCCGTTTGCTTCACCGGCCGGCGAGCGGACGCTCGTTCCGCTGGACCGCCGATGTCACGCATGTGTCCGGCCCGGCCTTTGCGGCCGGCCCCGCCGACGTGCAGGCGTGGGCGTCGATCGCAGAATCGGACGGCCCGTACATGTATCCCTGGAACGTGCCGATCACGCTCAGCTAGTCCCTGATCACCCAGAAGAGCGCGGCCGGACGCTGGGCGATGTTGCGCCAGCCACGGATGCTCGACCGGTCCGCGAGCAGCGCTTCACCCTGGCGCAGTACCGGCCGTCCGCTCGTCAGCTGCACCTGGACGAGCCCGCCGATGACGGCGACGAGCTCGCTCCCCTTGTGGTCGATGTTCGGCGTCGCGGTCGCGCCCGGGGCGAGCCGGACGAGGTAGGCCCGCAGGCCGGCCTCGGGGTCGTCGAGCAGCGGGATCGGGATTGCCCGTCGGGGCGGCCGCCGGGTCGTCGCGGCGGCCCAGCCGGTAGCCGGGCGAGACGTGGCCGCGCAGGAGCTCATCGACGGTGATGTTCAGGTTCGCGGTCAGCGTGAGCAGCGTCTCGAGCGAGAGGCCGCGCTGGCCTCGCTCGGCCTGTGAGATCGCGCTCGCCGAGACGCCGGCGAGCTGGGCGAGCTGGGCCTGGCTCAGCTGGCGCTGCATGCGCACTGCCCGAAGCGCCCCGCCCAGCCGGGCCGCGGCCGGCGCCTGGGTCAGCTCCGGCTTCCCGTCGGCGAGCCGGTAGTGGTAGACGCTGCCCTGCACGCCCACGGGCCGGCCCTCGGCCTTCGCGATCCGCAGCCGGCCGTCGCGGACGACGAGCACGCACTGGGTCACGTCCTCGACGTCGCGCCGCAGCGCCTCGAACCGCTCGCCCTGCGAGAGCGTCCAGTACGCGATTGCGCCGACCTCGAGCAGCAGCGGGCAGCAGCGGGTGAAGAACCGCCGGGCCATGTCGGTGCCCCAGCGCGCGGCCATGTCGTCGAGCGGGTCGAACAGGAGCAGCGTCCGCGCCTGCGGCTTGGAGCGGCGGCGGACCTCGTTCAGGAGCGCGCCGGCCTCGGCGAGCGGCGTGTGCGGGCGCGCGTCGACGACGCCGAGGCTGGGGTAGTCGCGGTTGATCGGCTCCGGGTCGAGCGTGAGCGTGACGTAGGCGGCCTGGTCGTAGGGCTCGCTGTGCTCGGCGATGGCGGCGAAGAACGGGACGGCAGTATCGGTGCTGTCGGGCTCGAAGACGACGTTGTCGCCCCAGTAGAGGCCGTGCAGGGCGCTGTCCAGGTCAGCGACACCGGTGCTGGCGACGGGATAGTGGGGGCCGTCGTCGTCCGCCATCGAGTCGCTATGAAGCGTTGCTGTCGAGAATATGGATTCTCATGACGATCGCTCTAGCCTGCCCCAACCAGTACCGGAAGAGGAGCGATTCCATCATGGAAACCATCATCGTCGCACTCGACGGGACAGAATCGGAGCGGGCCCTCCCGGCCGCCCAGGAGCTCGCGACCCAGTTCATGTCGCGCATCGTCGTGCTGCACGTCAACCAGCTCATGGCCGGCGCCCGCGGCGGCCGCTTCGCGGTGCACGTCGACGAGGATGAGCGCATCGCCCGGCTGCACGAGATCGTTGCCAAGCTGCGTGCGGAGGGCTTCGAGGCCGATCTCGAGCTCGCCTCGACGTCGCTCGCCCATCCGGCGACCGTCATCGCCCGCCAGGCGAAGGAGCACGGCGCAGGCGCCATCGTCATCGCCACCCGTGGCCACAAGCCGGTCGTCGGCGTGCTCGCGTCGAGCGTGACGCAGCGGCTGCTGCACGACGCGCCCGTGCCCCGTCATGGTGATCACCCCGTCGACGACGCGCGAGACGTTCCATGCCGTCCGCGGCAGGAGCCCGTCGCCGCGTGACGGCTCGCTGAGCACCGATGCTGCAGCAAGGCACTTACGAACGCTCGGCGTCGAGGAGCGCGCGGGCTCGTGCAGCCCGGCGACCCTCGCCTCTCTGCCCTACCACGTCCCGTTCGGGGCGGCGTCGCGGCGTCGCGGCCGGCTTCGAGTCGACGCGCGTCTTCGCCGCGGTCGCCGCGTCGGCGGTGCTCTGCGCGTTTGTGCGCACGGCGTCGAGCACAGCGCATCGAGGCGTCGGGAAAAGGCCGACGGCTGGATCAGCATGCGCTGCGGGCGCGCAGCCCGACGACGCGTCCTGCTCGCCCGGATCGACGAGCTCGCGAGCCCGCGGTTGCGCGATGCGCTCGCGCGCTCGTTCCGGCGGATCGCGAGCGAGGCGCACAGCTTCGGCCGGTCCGTCACACCGGCGCGGCTACAACCGGCGCATCCTGCGCCCGCAGGCGCCCGCGCTCTGGCCGTCGGCGACCGGCTGGACGACCGCACACGGCCCGTCGCTCCGCGCGGAGTCGCCCTGGCCTACCGGCTGGTCACGGCCGGTGCACGGGCCGTTGTACAACTCTGCCACCGGGCCGACGAGCTCCGGCCCGAAGCTGCAGACGATGCTTGCCGCGCTTGAGGGCGACGGCCTCGCCTAGAAGCCGCTGCGGGGGTCGACGCCTTCCCCGTCCACATGACCCCGCGCTCCTCGGCCCGGTTGTCGGCGGCCAGGCCTTCCATGTCGCCCGAGATCGTTTCGCGCTCCTCGACGGAACCGCCTCGCATCTTGTCTTCGGCACGCTTGATGGCGTCTTCGTCGGCGTGCTTGCTCCGGTTGGCAAACCACTCACGTATTCCCATGGCGACCAGCTTCGTCCTCCCTGCAGGCTGGCGATCGTCCGATTGGGATGATGTGGCGGCGTCAGCCCTCGGTCGTGTCGGCCGCTTGCGGCGGCTCCGCGGCGGCCGAGTCGGCGCCGTAGTCCGCCTGCAGCTCCTCGGACAGCTCGCCCGATCCCGTCTCCGGCTCGGTGTCGCCGGGCCCATGGCCGGCCGCCACCACCTTCGTGCCCTTCTTGGTGAGCCGATCCATGAGTCCGTCGAGCCAGTTCATGGCGGGGAGTGTAGTGGTTGCACGCCGCCACGTGTTGTGGGAGAGTGACAGTTCGCACAAAGGGTCGACGGGGAGGGTGGACGATGGCCCGATGGCGGTGGGGCCGAGCGCTTGCGTTGGCGGCGCTTGTGAGCGGCGCCGGGCGTGAGCTCGGCGCAGGCGGCGACGCCCGCCGCCAACGGCGGGTTCGCGTTCGTCGCGCCGAACGCCCGCATCGTCAGAGCGCTCCCGGACGGCTCGCATCGCGTGCAGGTGAGCCACGGCCCGGGCAAGGATCTCGACCCGCGCCTTCTCGCCCGACGGCGCCAAGATCGCCTTCGACAGCACCCGCACCGGCGGCGGCGACATCTACGTCATGAACGCCGACGGGTCGGGCGTCGTGCGGCTGACGACGGATTCCGCCGAGGACAGCCAGCCGGCCTGGTCGCCGGACGGAAACGCGGATCGCCTTCACCCGCTGCGGATCGACGGACTGCCACATCTGGGTGATGACGAGCGCCGGCGCGAACCAGCACCCGATCACGAACAGCTGGCGGCGCTCTCGAGACCGATCCGGCCTGGTCACCGGACGGGCACCTGATCGCATACCGGGCGATCCTCCACGGAGGACTCTGCAACCGGATCTGGGTCGTGCATCCCAACGGCACCGGCCCGGCGGGCGCTGACGTCCTGCCGTCGCCAGAACATGGGCGGGACGCAGGACTTCAGCCCGACGTGGTCGCCGGACAGCACCCGGATCGCGTTCGACCGCTTCTACGACGCCACGCTGCGGCTGACAATCGACCGGATCATCGTCATGAACAGCGACGGGTCGGGGAAGCACTTCGTCACCCCGCTGGCGCTGTCCGCGTCCGATCCGGCCTGGTCGCCCGACGGCGGCGAGATCGCCTTCTCACGCGGGCTTCCACACGAGATCGACACGATGATCGATGCGGCCCGACGGGCGCGACCGATCCTCGTTGCCGGCATACCCGTGAGCCGGCGTGGAAGCCGGTCGCATGCACGATCACCGGCACGAGCGGCTCCGACCGGCTCGTCGGCACGCCCGGCAACGACGTGATCTGCGGGCTCGGCGGCGGCGACACGATCGCCGGGCGGGGCGGCCAGGACGTCATCTCGGGTGGGCGTGGCGGGCACGACACGGTGTCGTACCAGTGGCTGCCGCGGCCGGGGCTTCGCGTTCGTGTCGCGTTCCGTGCCTTCGCTCGAGGCACCGAGTTTCTCTCCGGGATCGAGGATGTCATCGGCTCGCGCTGGGAGGACGACACGATCCACGGCGGGGACGTCCCGAACATCCTCCGCGGCATGGCGGGCGCTGACTTTGTGATCGGCGGGCCAGGACGCGATCACCTCTACGGCGGCCCTGGCGACGATACGGTCGACGGACACGACGGCATGCCGGGCGACATCGTATATGGCGGCGTCGGTCTCGATGTGTGCCACGCCGATGCCGGCGACCTCGTACGGAGCTGCTAGTCGTTCGCGGGCGGTGGCTCCGCCGCCGGAGAATCTGCTCCGTTGTCGGCCTCGAGCTCCTCGGACAGTTCGTCCGAGCCGGTCTCCGGCTCCGTGTCTCCGGGGGGATGGCCGGCGCCGACGATCTTCGTGTGGCGTGAGGTCAGGCGGTCCATGAGGCGGTCGAGCCGGTGTCGGCCATGTCGTTGTAGGCCTTGCTCGAGTCGACGACCTCGCCCGCGCCCTGCAGCATGCCGATGGCCTCGGCGCTCGTCATCGGCTGCGAGAACATCGGGTAGTCCTGCGATGTGGCCGACTGCTGCTCCTCCGCGCTCGTGGCGGCGGTGCAGTCGGTGAGCGTGATGACGTCGTAGCCCTTCTCGTAGGCCGAGCGCATGGTCGACTCGACGCAGCAGTTGGTGAGGAAGCCGCCGAGCATGACGGTCTCGATCTCCCGGCTGCGCAGGATGAAGTCGAGGTTCGTGGTCGCGAATGTGTCGAGCCCGCGCTTGCCCTCGACGACGATGTCCGCCCTGCCGGCGCCATCTCGTCGCAGATCTCGGCGCCCCAGGTGCCCTTGACGAACGCGGTCGAGTCGATCACGCCCTTGAGGATCCCGTAGACCTTCTCGTGGTTCCCGAGCTCGCCGTAGCCGGGCGCGAAGGTGATCGGCGCGTGGATGACGGTGGCGCCGGCCTTGCGCGCCTCGTCGGCCATGCGGCGCGAGTTGGCGAGCATGCCGGAGTCGTCCATGACGCCCTTGACGGCGTCGTGCAGGGCGCCTCCATCGGTCGTGAAGTCGTTCTGGTACTCGATCAGGACGACGGCGGTCTTTGCGGGGTCGACATCCATTGTGGCCTCCCGTGGGTGGGGTGGGGTCAAATGTAGCGCTCGGGCCGCGTCCGGCGCGCGCAGACATGGGGTGGCGTGGGCAGGTGCCGATACGCACCGAGGGGCTGGGTCGTGGTCAAGGCGTGGAGCGACCGTCCGGTCTTCAAAACCGGCAGGCCGTTGTAACCCAACGGTTGGTAGGTTCGATCCTGCGCCGCTCCGTTAGGCCGAAACACCGATGGTTGACCCGTTTTCCTCATTCGGCCACGCCGCAAGTGATCGCCGTGATCCGCTCCCGTCCGCTGGAATCCGCCGTTCTCAGCAACCCGCTTGATCTCGACGGCCGCCCGACCGGAGCACAACCGTTCTGGTTCGCCCAGCGCGACCCGTACCGTCGGAACACCCAACCGAGTCATGTACCCGGGCAGTCCCGACCGGGGTCCAGACCGCAAGTCCGTACGCACGTTCGAATCGTGCCGGGCGCATCGTTCCCGATGTGGGGGCTCGTGGGGGGAGCCCGTGTTGCCTATGTGCCGGTGGCTTCGTCCGGCCCGGGGAGCGCCGTGACGGGTTGGTCGCTGGCGGTTGGAGTTCGTCGAGTCGTTGGTCGACGATGGTGTCGGCGGTGGTGCGCGTGGTGGTGTGACCGGTGAGGGCGAACAGGAATGGTTCGCGTTCGAGGGCGTAGAGGTCGGCGTCGGTTCGGGCGATGACGGTTGAGGTGCGTGGGCTGTTGCGGATGAGCGCGATCTCGCCAACTCCCTCGGCGCGGCTGCGGGTCACCACGACGGTGTCGTGCTTGAGGACGTCGAGTTCGCCGCGTGCGATGGCGTAGTAGCGATCGGCGGTATCACCCTCGCGAATGACCACCGTTCCGGCGGGTACGTGCTCCGGAGTGAGCGACGCCGCAAGCGTTTCAGCGATGGCGCCGGCAGCGCTGCGAACAGAGGAATAGATCGCAGTAGGCGCAACTCGACAATAGGCACGTTCGCTGATGCATCGACGGCGCGCAGGCGGGGGGTGAGTAGGGCGATGATGGCGATGACCACGAGCGCAGTTCCCACCAGCGCGCCCGTGGCGCCCCCCAGGCCGACGAGGAGCGGGACGATGATGGCGCCGATGGCGAGTCCGGCGCACGCGAGTGCCTCCAGCATCCCGAAGACTTGCGCGAGTATCTGTGGTGGCGCGGTTCGCTGCAGCAGGGTGCGGCCGGTCACGTCGCACACGCCCCTGCCCAGGCCCGCCAGGGTGAACAGGATCATGGCACTCGCAACCGACGTGTACCCGGCGAGCAGGAGGAGCGCAACGGGTCCTGCGAGCCCTGCGGCGATCAGGGCGTGCGCTTGCCGGCGCCCGCCGACCATGAGGCCGGTGATCGTAATCGCGAGGAGTCCGCCGGCGCCGAATGCGGCAGTCAGATAGCCAGCCCCGCCCTGCCCCATCCCGAGCTCACCGAAGGCAAGCACGACAAAGATCAGATCCAGCGCGCCCACCAGGATGTTCTGGCCACCCAGCACCGCCATTAGCGTGAGAGCCGCCGAGTTCCCCACCAACAGTCGTAGGCCACCCGACTCTTCTGGCGCGTCGAGTCGACTGTCCGAGCCCGGGGAGTAGGGCGCCGGACCCGGGATCGTCGCAACACAGAGCATCGCAACGACGGCGAGAATGACCATGCCGCTCACCGCCGCGCCCGCACCGCCCACGGTCAGCAGCACGGCGACACCGATCGGCGCGGCCAGCGTGCCGGCACTCTCCAGCCATCCCTCACCAGCGTTCGCGGCCGCGAGCTCATGGGGGGACGTCACCACCGACGGCAGGAGCACGGCCTGCGCCGGGCGCGGGACGCAGACGGCCAGATTGACAACCGGCGCGAGCGCGAACACCGACCACCGTGGCGCCCCCACCTCTATCAACACCGCCACCGCCGCCAGCGACAGCGCCAGCACCGCATACGCCCAAAACAAGACACGGCCAGGCCGATGACGATCCGCCAGCGAGCCGAGATGAGTGGCAAACAGCGCACCCGGAACAAGCTGCACGAGCGCCATCACGCTCGCCGCGGTGGCCCCCCCACCGTCGCCATACGCGTAGACAAGCAGCGCGACCCAAACACCCGTGAGCGCGCCGACGAATGCCGTAAAGGCAACGCCCACACGGAGCAGCGTCCGGTTCCGCGCTGCGGCGGCGAACACGCCCGCCGATGCTCGAAGCCGATCCAAGTCGCAAGCGTATACGGCGGTGGGCCGACCGTGCTGGCGTTTGAGACACCCACTGGGCGGACGACTGCCCGATCCGCCCTGAGTGGGCGTGCTGGCCCGGCTCTGAGCTACTCCACGCTCACTGGGCGAACGCGCCTCAACGCCGCCGCGAGCTCTTCGGGGCGGATCGGCTTCGCCACGTAGTCGTCCATACCCGCCGCCAGGCACGCCTCCCGATCCTCCTGCATTGCATTCGCAGTCATCGCGATGATGCGCGGGCGTGTGTCGGCCGGCCACCGCTCGTTGATCTGCCGGGAGGCGTTCAGTCCGTCCAGCTCGGGCATCTGGACGTCCATCAGCACAACGTCGTACGGCTGGCGCTCCAGCGCCGTCGAGCGCCTCGAGGCCGTTCGATGCCACGTCGGCGCCGTAGCCAAGCCGCTCAGGAGGCTGAGGGCGACCTTCTGATTGACGCGGTTGTCCTCGGCGAGCAGGATCCGCAGTGGAGCGGCCGGCTTGCCGCATCTGCGGTCTCCAGTCCTGTCGGTACCTCCACGGCGACGTCGGCGCCGATCGATCGGACCAGGGTGTTGTATATCTGCGACGCCCTGAACGGCTTCGACACTGGCGCGGAAAACTCCTCGGTGAGGCTCGGCGTCGGCGAGCCGACCGAGCGAGGTCAGAAGTACCAGCGGAGACTACGCCGATCGCTGTACCGACGGATCTCCCGTGCGAGCGCGCAGACCGTCCATCTCCGGCATCATCATGTCCAGTACGCCGACATCGAACCGCTCGCCCGAGGCACGAGTTCGAGGGCCGCTCCAGGCAGCTCGGCCGCGACCGGCTCCATCCCCCATGATCGAGCATGCCTGCTGACGATCTCGAGGTTCGTCGTATTGTCGTCCACGATCAGAATCCGCCTACCACGCAGCGCGGGCAGCGTTTCAGCGCTTGCAGGTGCTTCGACGGGCTCAGCGATGAGCGTGATGCGGAAGGTCGATCCCTGCCCCTCCACGCTTTCGACGGAGATCGAGCCTCCCATCAACTCGACGATGCGCTTCGAGATCGCAAGGCCCAGCCCAGTTCCGCCGTAGCGGCGGGTTGTCGATGCATCGACCTGGCTGAACGATGCAAACAGCCGGTTCATCCGGTCCGGCGGAATCCCGATTCCGGTGTCTCTGACGGTCGAGATTCACCCGGTAGGCGCCCGAGCCGGTTGGCTCACCGTCGGCAAGCACCACAACTTCGCCACTGTCCGTGAACTTGACCGCGTTTGAGAGCAGGTTCAGGAGCACCTGTCGGAGCCGCGCAGCATCGCCTCTGATCCCGGCTGGCGTCTGCTCGTCGATCAGGCAGCCCACCTCGATCGCCTTCTCCCACGCCCGCGGGGCCACGATCTCGAGCGCGCCTTCGATGCACTCGCGGAGATTAAACGGCTGGTCCTCGAGCTCGAGCATCCCGGCCTCGATCTTCGAGTAGTCGAGGATGTCATCGATCACGTGGAGCAGAGCGTCACCGCTGGAGTGAACAACCTCGGCGAACTCGCGCTGCTCCTGCGTCAGCTGAGTGCCGAGCAGGAGATCCGTCATGCCGATGACTGCGTTCATCGGTGTCCTGATCTCGTGACTCATCGTTGCCAGGAATGCGCTCTTTGCCTGGGTCGCGGCCTCGGCTTCTTCTCGTGCGCGCTGCAGCTCGGTGATGTCGTGGTAGATGCCGAGCAAGCCGACCTCTGACCCCGGTGCTGCCAGCCTGACGAGCATCAGCTCGACATCGACAGTGGACCCGTCCTTCCGCCGCCGACGCGTGATCCGGTGGGCGCGGCCACCGGACACGGCCTCGTGCGTGATCTCCGCGCCCTCTTCGCGACTGCTGTCTCCGAAAACGAGGTCATCGATCAGCTGTCCACGCGCCTCTTCCGCGGTGTAGCCGAAGAGTACAGTGGCCGCCGGGTTCCAATCGATCACCCGCTGATCCGAATCCATGACGATCACGGCTACTGGACTGACGTCGACCAGCGACTCGAAGTACTGACGCTGCCGCTCCACCTCGGCGAACAGGCGCGCGTTCTGGATCGCCACACCGACGTTGGCGGCGATCGTGGCCAGAAGACGCGCCTCGGCCTCGCCGAATCGCCCCTCCTTCTCAATGCTCTGGACGCTTATGGCGCCGATTGACGCGTCTCCAACGAGGATCGGAACGCCTAGGAATGACCGCGATGGTGTCCCCACGGACGTGAGCCGTTCGAAGTGCTCGGAGCGGTTCAACAGGAGTGGCTCGCGAGACTTGATGATGTGCGACGTCAGCCCTTCTCCGTACTCCAGCGGCGGCTGAGGCGATCGGTCTCCCGACTCGTAGTAGTACGCGAAGTCCACTTGATTGAGTGCCCTATCGAGCAGCGCGACGTAGGCGATATCCGCCTCGAACGTCTCCCGCACGCGCTCGCCGACCAGTTCGATCAGCGCGCCGAGCTCGAGGTGTGCGGCGAGGGCCTGTCCCACGCTGTTCACCGTCCCGAGTTCGTTTATCCGCTGACGTGTCTCCTCGATCAGGCGCGCATTTTCGAGCGCCACGCCGAGGCTGCCGGCGATGGTTGCGAGCAGCTGATGGTCTGATGCGCTGAAGGCGTGCTCGATATCGAGGTTCTGAATCGAAATGACTCCCCGCGCCCGCCCGCCGACCACCAGCGGCTGGAAGATAGCGGAGCCATTCGAGACCTCCCCTGTGACCACCTCGGGGTTCCCATATTCAACGATCGCAGCCGAGATGTTCTCGTGGATCGCAAGCGGCTGACGCGTCTCCATAACGTGCTTGCGGAATCCGATCAGCGGCATTGTCACATTCGGATAGTGCACGCCCCGCTCGACCTGATACACAAACCGCAGCAGCTCGTCGTCCTCGTCATAGACGGCGATGTCCACTACCTGGGCGCTGAACACTTTCTCTAACTGCTCCCCCACGATGTCGTAGATCGCTTGCTGATCCAACTCTCCGGCAATTTATTCCTGCACGCTGTTGATCAACGCCAGTTCGGCAGCGCGCTGGCGCGTCTCGTGCAGAAGGCGTGCATTCTGGAGCGCGGCGCTGAGGCTGCCGCAGAGCGTTGTCAGGAGACTTACGTCAGAGTCGGAGAAGGCATGCTCGCGGTCGAGGTTCTGAAGCGAGATGACTCCGATCGCCCGGCCGCCCACAAGGAGCGGTACGAAGAGGAAGGACTTGGCGGGTTCGCCGGCCAGGACCTCCGGATTGCCGTACCGACCCGAGGCCGCCGCCGAGTCCTCGTTGATGAGTAGCGGCCGCCCAACTTCCATAGCGTGCTTTCGATACCCCATAAGCTCCACGGGCTCGTCCGGAAAGCGCACACCCCGCTCGATCGCATACGGAAAACGCAAGAGGCCGGCGGTTTCGTCATAGACCGCAATGTCGACAACCTGCGCATCGAAGACTTCCTGTAGCCGGTCGCCCACGAGGTCATAGATCACCTGCGGTTCCAACTCCTGCGCGAGCGCTTCCTGGACGCCGCGGATTAGCGCAAGCTCGGCGTTGCGCTGCTCCAGCTCGGCGGCAGGGCTGGTTTCGGTCATCGGCGCTCGACGGTCGTCACAGGCCTCATCAGAAGGCCCGGCCGTCGCGAAGAACCAGAAGCTCGGCCCGCACCCGTGCCCACCCTTGATCGATCCCAGCCAGACGGTCGCGCACCGCGTCCAGATCGCCCGCCGCCGCCGCGTGCTCGGCGTCCTGGCAGAGCGTCGCAAGGCTCGTGGCTCCGAACGTCCGGCTATTGCCTTTGAGCGTATGCGCGGCGCGCCTCGCGCCGGTCGCATCTCCCGATCCGAGAGCAGCGCGCATCGCCTCCAGCTGGACTGGAGCATCGTCGATGAACTCGTCGATCAGCTCTGCGAGGAACTCGGGATCTCCCCCAGTGTTCTCACGCAGTTCGCGGATCGTCGTCATGTCGACTGCGGACGGTTCCATGTCATCCCTGATCGTCTTGGGGCACGGCGAGCCTATACGGTTTCCGGGGCCTTTCCAACCGTGTGGCCGTCGCGTTTGACCCGGCTCACTGCGAGAGCGAGAATCCCCCCTTGTCTTGTGCGCCACAATTCTCATCGCCGACGACGACGGCGTCAGCCGCAAGCTTCTCCGCCGCCTGCTTGAGCGGGATGGCCATGTCGTGCGAGCGGCTGCGAACGGCGCCGAAGCACTCGACTTGTTCGCCGAGGAGGCGAGCGACGTGGTTCTGCTGGACATCCTCATGCCCGAGCTTGACGGCGTGTCGGTGCTGGAGCGGCTCAAGGCGACGCCGGGTGCGCAGGATGTACCGGTGATCATGATCTCGGCGGTGGACGAAACCGCGAGCGTTGTCCGTTGCATCGAGATCGGGGCGGAGGACTACCTACCAAAGCCGTTCAATCCGGTGATCCTGCGTGCCAGGATCAATGCCGGCCTGACCAAGAAGCGGCTGCACGATCTGGAGCGCGCGCGGGTGCATGACACGTTCAGCCGGTTTCTCCCCGAGCATGTGGTCGATGACGTCCTCGAGAGGGCGGCCGGCGACCTTCGCCTGGGTGGCGTGAGCACGATCGGCACCGTCATGTTCACCGATCTACGCGGGTTCACCGCATTCTCGGAGAACCGATCGCCGCAGCTCGTGATCGAGGCACTCAACCACTACTTCGACGAGACGAGCGACGCCATCCTCGAGAACGGCGGGACGCTCGTTGCCTACCGTGGCGACGGTTTCCTCGCCGTGTTCGGCGCTCCTATCGAGGTGGAGGACCACGCCGATCGGGCACTAGCCACGGCTCGCGAGATGGTAGAAGCACGCCTCCCGCGCTTCAACGCTTGGCTGCGCACGAATGGGCTGGGGCAGGAGGTGCGGATGGGAGTGGGACTGAACAGCGGCAAGTTCATGTCCGGCAACGTCGGTTCACTGCGGCGGCTCGAGTACACGGTGCACGGAGATACCGTCAACACGGCGTCGCGGATCGAGGGGCTGACCAAGACGATCGGCACTCCGATTCTGCTGGCCGAGTCGACCCGAACCGCCCTTCTTCGTCCGCCGCCTGACCTCCAGCACATCGGGGAGGTCGCCGTGCGCGGACGACAGTCATCGGTCGTCCTCTGGGGGTTGGGGCCTTCGGAGCCTTGAACCTGACTCTGTGAACTGCCGGGCTCTCGCGTTTCGGGGTTGCCAAGCACCGCCGGGCGTGTACTCGCGTGAGGCATCCACGGCGTGCCGCCCTCGAGGCACGCCTAGCTGAGCCCGCGTGGTTAAGCCGAAACCGGTGGGTGCCACGTAAGCAGCCCAGCAGCCGGCACGTAAGAACCCAGAAGGCGACAATCTCCCGTTCAACCAGGCGGCAGGAGAACCTAAAAACAACCCAGCAGCAGGCGTCCCGGTCGGCGCCGCCCTGGCACTCGCCCCCGCCTCCCGGCGCCTGCCGGCACGCCGGGGGCGCGATCGGGGGCGCAGACCCCCGCCCCAACCGCTTCGTTGAGCCCAACCCGGTCGGTCTTCAAAACCGGCAGGGCGAAGTCGTCCGTTGGCCGGGGACGCCCCGGATGTTCGTCATTGGCCCCGCCCGCGAGCCACGACTTGAAGAATGAGCCGGCGCCGGTACCGGGTGAGATCGAATGACCGGGACATGAGCTCACCGTCAACCTGCTCCATGCCGCTCCGGATTGTTATACGCCGTGGCCGGCGGGGCGAGGGCGCCAGCCTACGTCGTCACCGTCACGGTCACCGTCGATCCCGGCAGCGTGATCGTGACCGGCGGGCCGAGTACCGTCGTCGTCGGCCCGGTCACACTCCGGATGACCGTTGTCACCGTCGTCGTCGTGTGGTTGACCGTGGTGGTGTTCGTGTCCGTGGTCGAGACCGTCACAGGCACCTTGACGGTGCGGTTCACGTCGACCTTGACGGGGACAGTCTTGCCCTTCACGACCGTGCTCGCCGGGAGTTTCACCGTGCGGGCGGGGATGTGCACAGTCTTGCCCTTCACCTTCACGGTGACGGCCGGCGTGGAGATGAAGCGGCTCCCGTCGATCGTCACGACCTTGCCCTTCAGCTTGACCGTGCTCACAAGCACGGCGGCGTTCGCGTGACCGCCGATCGCGCCGCCCAGCCAGAACCCGCCCACGATCAGCGCCAGTGACGCGACGATGGCAGGTACGGCGAACCACGGCCGAATCCGTTCGCGCATGGCGACCAGCCAGCCCGCCTCGCGCCATCGCTCCCGGGCGTCGTCGAGCGCCGGCGAGATCGCGGGCAGATGCGGCTTTCGCCCCTGCCAGCCGCGGCTGCTGTCCTGAAGCCGGTCGCGCACGCCGTCCAGGTTCGGGCGCCGGCCGCGCAGCCCGCCGGCCCACGTCCTAACGCCCCCTGCCCGGTCGCGGAGCCCGTCCATGGCGTCCAGCAGGCGACCCTTCAGGTCTTCGAATCGGCCTCCCATGAGAAGTCCCAGACTCTACCAGCCGGTTCTTGGCAGAGTGACGGTTTATCCCGCTATTTACGGACCCCACGGCGCGCCGCTCATGCGTACGCCGACAGCTGCAGCAGCTCGTCGTGGAGCTCGAGTCCGGTCGCCGCGACCTGCTTCGTCGCCGATCGCAGGTCGGTGCCGAGTCCCGCCGACCCGCGCCGGGAGAGGGGCACGAGCGAGAGCCGGTGCAACAGCCGGTTCACGGGCTCGATCCCGGCGGCGGGCCGGTCGAGCTGGTCGAGGGCGTCCATCAGGTACCCCTCGAGCAGCTTGGTGTGATGCTCGGCATACGCGTCGGGCCGCGACAGGTAGTCGACGCACGTGTGCCCGTCCGGCAGGACGAGGATGACCCCGCACTGCCCGGGCCGGCCCGGGAACGCCTCCCGCAGCTCGCGCAGCGCGGCGCGGTGGTGGGTGAAGAGGTCAGCGTGCGCGGCGGTCGGCGAGGAGACGCCGCGGCGATGGGACTGCTCGTCGATCGCGTTCCACACCTCGCCCTGGGCGGCCCCGCGCACGAGCGGATCGGTCGCGAGCACACGCGCCTTGCGCAGGCGCAGCTCCGGGCCGGCGGTGTGCGCCGCCGCTGCGAACGCGGCTGAGCGCATCCGCCACCGCCCCGCCTCGACGCAGCTCACCGGGATCGGGGTCACCGACTTCGGCGCGATCAGCACGGTCAGGTTGAGAATACGGTTCTGCTTGGCGCCGATCAGCTCCTCGCCGTCGTAGAGCAGCACACGCTCGTCGAGCGGGTTTTCGACGACGAGCTCGGGCACCGTCCCGTCCGGCCCAGCCTCGGTGATCCGCACGCCGCGGCGCAGGCCGTCGGTGAGCGTCGCGTACGCGGCCTCGGGGTCGCGGCGCGGGTAAAGCGGCACGACCGTGATCCCGCGGTGGACGGTCGGCTCGTCGAGCTGGGCGGGCAGGGTGATCGGCATCTGGGCGGGGCCTCCTCGTGGCGTTTGCCGAGGAGACGTCCGCCGGGCCGGCGCGATCCTTACACGGCTATCCTGGCCGGATGTTGCGGTCGGGACGGGACGTGCGCACGCCGGCGGCGCCGCGCCGGCCGGAGCCGGCCGAGGCGGCGTTCTGCCGCGGCGAGCGGTGGGCGTTCGACGAGCTTTATGCCCGCTACGGCGGCACGACGTTCGCGATGCTGGTCTCGCACCTGCGCGAGCGACCGGCGGCCGAGGCCGTCCACCAGCAGGCCTGGCTCGACGCCTGGCGCACCGCCCGCTCCTACCGCCCCGAACGCGCGCCGTTCCTGGCGTGGGTGCTGCTGATCTCGCGCAGCCGCCTGGTCGACCACGTCCGCCGCCGCCCTCGTGCCGCGGCCGACGTCGACAGCCACCTGGAGGAGCTGGCCGAGCCCGACGCCGCGGAGGAGCTGGTCGAGCGCTGGACGCTCGCGCACACGCTGACGCGCATCCCGGCGCAGGAGGCGGGGCTGCTCCGGCTGCGGTTCCACGCCGGCCTCTCGCAGGCCGAGATCGCCGAGCGGCTCGACCTGCCGCTCGGCACGGTGAAGTCACGGATGGTGTCGGGCGTCTCCGGCCTGCGCCGCCTGCTCGAGACGGAGGGAGCGGGATGAGCGACGACCGCGACCTCGTGGCCCGGCTCGAATCCCTGCCCGAAGAGGCGTGAACGCCGCCGGAGCCGCCCGCCCCACCGGACATCGACGCGCCCGCGAAGCGCGCGCCGCGCAGGCGCCGGCTCACCCTCTCGCCCGTCGTGGCGGCGCTCGCCGCGATCGTGCTGGTCGTCGCCGGCGCCCTCGGCGGCGCGGCCTACGAGCGCTCCGGCGGCTCCTCGGCCGGCGCATACTCCGCCAGCCTGGCGCCGATCGGGACGGCCGACCCGGGCGCGAGCGCCCACTTCGCCGCCCTGGCCGGCGACGGCCGCACCGCCACCCTCACGGTGCGCGGCCTGCAGCCGGCCGGGCGCGGGCACGTCTACGAGCTCTGGCCGATGACGTCGACCAGCGACCTGGTCTCGCTGGGGACGTTCCAGGTCGGGAAGGGCGGCGCGACCCACGTCCCGGTGCCGGTCCCGCTCGACCCGCGCCGGTACCGCTACCTCGACGTGTCGGTGCAGCCGCTGCACGGCTCCTCGGCGCACTCGGACGAGTCCGTGCTGCGCGGCCGCACCCGCGTCTGAGCGAAGTCGTCAACCGGCGGCGGCGGCCCCGTGCGTACCCCCGAGGTCAACACACGCCGCACAGGGGGTACATCACGTGAGACACCGACTTCTCCCGCTCGTCATCGCCGCCGCGGCGCTCGCGATCGCGGCCACGGCGGCCACGGCCAGGCGACCGCCGCGAAGGTGCACGTCACCGGCGGCCGCACGGCTCTCATCATCAACCCGGCCATCCTGGCCGCCCTGGGGGACGCCGGCGTCGGCGTGGCGCCGATCGCCCCGGCGACGGCGGCGCCTCGCACGTGGGGCGGCAAGCCGACCGCCGTCTTCAAGTTCCCGATCAGCCGCGGCCGCCTCGATGCCACGACGCTGCGGGGCACGATCGACCACACCGGCGGGCTCATGTTCAGCCACGGCTCGGCGTCGCTCTCGGTCGGCCTGTTCCGGATCGCGAACTTCGGCCAGGCCTACCTGACCGGGGCCGTGAACCTGGACAGCTCGACCCGGGTGACGCTCTTCAAGCTCGATCTCTCCCGCGTGAGCGTCGTCACCCACGGCCACACCGTCCATGTGAACGGCGTGCGCGCCCGGCTCACCCGCGGCGCGGCCGCGGCGCTCGACGCGTCGCTCGGCACGCACCTGTTCACCCGCGGCCTGCTCGTCGGGGTCGCGAACGTGACTGCGGTCATCGGCGGCTGATACAGCCGTCAGGCGCCTCGCCACCGGTCGACCTCCGCCTGGAGGTCGACCGGGAGCGCCTGCAGATAGCCGAGTGTGACGAGGCGGAAGCCCATCGCCACGTCGGAGACGCCGAACCGAGGGGCAAGCACGATCGGGTCGGGGCCGTCGCGGTCGGCAGCCGAGCGCACCATCGCCTCAGGCATCAGGAGCTCGGCGGCGAAGCGGTTGGCCTCGCGCTCCCGCGCCCGCTCGTTGCCCTGGGCGGTCTCGACGTCGGCGGACGGCACAGCACCGCCGCGCCGTCGGAGTGGAGCAAATGGTGGCCGATCTCGTGGGCGACGGTGAACCGGCGCCGCGGCGCCGGCTCGTCGCGGCGCACCCAGATCTCCCAGCGGGACGGCAGCAGCACCCCCGAGAGCTGCGTTGTCGGCACCGCGCCGGCGATCGGGCAGAGGTCGTCCGCCGCCCGCACGCGAAGGCGGCACAGGCTGGCGGCGAGCTCCTCCACGTCGACCGGCGGGACCGTGCGCCGCGTACACGTCGCAGAAGCGGTGCAGCGCGTCGCGCGCCGCGACGAGCTCATCCACCGGTGAAGAGGTCGTCGATCTCGGCAACGCGCGGGGCGGCGCTCATCTCCGTCATCGGAGGCGGCGCGCCGGCCGGCGCCTCGCGCAGGAACAGCGACGCGGCGGTCGCTCCCGCGGGCGGCGGCACGATCCGCCGCCCGAGCTCGAGCAGCGACTCGGGCACATCGAGAATCTTCGCCAGCGCCGTCACGACGGCGGGCGCACCCGGGCCGCCGCCAGCTGGCCCGTCTCGAGCTCGTGCACGTGCTCCTCCACCTGTGCCTTCGCCTCGGGGTGGCCGAGCGCCGCGGCCAGCCGCGTCACGAGCGCGCCTCGGCGTCGTGCCCGTCCGGGCCCGCAGCGCCGGGAGCAGCTCCGGCCACGCCCGCGGCGGCTCGCTGCGCGGGTCGGCTGCCCGGGCCGCCACCTCGGCCTCGGTGACGTCCGTGCGCGGGGTTCGCGGCCAGATAGGCGGCGAGCATTGCCGCCGAGCGCCTCGCGGTCGGCCTCCCCGGCGGCGGCGATCGCGGCCGCCGGGTCGGGTTGCTCGCCCCGCTCCCACGGCGGCGACGAACGTCGTCGAAGGCGTGCTCGGCGCTCACCGGTCGAGCTCCTCGCGCAGCCGTCTCATGGCACGGAAGAAGATCACATCGACGTTGCCGGGCGTCGTGTCCAGCCGCTCGGCGATCTCGGCGCTCGTCAGCCCTTCCCACACCCGCCCCCACACGACGTCGCGCTGCCGGTCGCTGAGGACGGATAGAAGCCGCTCGGCGATCTCCTCGGCGGCGAACGCGTCGTAGCCGTCCTCGTCGTACCCCATGATCGGCGGCGTCGTCGAGCGGGACGCCGTCGGGCTTGCGCCGCCCGTAGTACGTCGCGACGACCTTCTGGGCCATGACGACGAGCAGCCCCGCCGGCCGGTCGATCGGCTTCGAGCGCAGATAGACGACCCGCACGAATCGCTCGTAGACCGCCGACTCGAGATCGTCGACCATGTCAATTGGCGTTTTGGAAACGACAATTGCGCGGATGAGCGGACGATGCCGCTCGAACACGAGCGCGACGCACCGCTTGGCCGTCTCCAGTCCGGGCTCGCCCTGGGCATGGCACTCGCGGGCGTGCGCGACCAGGTCCGCGTCTGACATGACGCGGAGCGCATCGAACGAGGTCGGTCGTTCCATCCCCACCGGCGCGAAATCTTAAGCCACATACGCAAGAGGTCGCACGCGGCCGCGCGCCGCTTACATCAGGTCTTGCGCGTGCGCAGGTAGAGCGTCGGCACCAGGAACAGGTTCAGGAGCGTCGACGTCGCCAGCCCGCCGAGGATGACGAGCGCCATCGGGTACTCGATCTCGGCGCCCGGGATCTCGCCCGAGATCACGAGCGGCACGAGCGCCGACCCGGTGGCGAGCGCCGTCATCAGGATCGGCGCCAGCCGCTCGCGGGAGCCGCGCAGCACGAGCTCGGCCCGAACTTCTGGCCCTCCTCGCGCTCGAGGTGCTGGTAGTGGTTGATGAGCAGGATGCCGTTTCGGGCCGCGATGCCGAACACGGTCAGGAACCCGACCAACGAGCCGAGCGAGATCACGCCACCGGCCGCGAACGCCGCCAGCAATCCTCCGACGAGCGCGAGCGGCAGGGTCAGGAACGAGAAGGTCGCCACCCGCCAGCTGCCGATGCACGTCTGCAGGAGCAGGAAGATCCCGATCGCCGCCGCGAGTCCGAAGGCGAGCAGGCGCCCCTGGGCCTCGCGCTCGGCGAACTCGCCCAGCACCTCGGAGTGGTATTCGTGCGGCATCTTCACCTCGGCCAGCCGATCGCGCACGTCGGCGACGACCGAGCCGAGGTCGCGGCCCTTCACGTTCATACCGACGTCGATGCGGCGGGAGTTGTCCTCGCGCGAGATCTGGTTCGGGGTCGAGCCGATGTAGACCTTGGCGACGTCGGACAGCAGCACGTGGCCGCCGCCCGGCGTGTCGAGGGGCAGGTCGCGGATGCTCTGCACGTCCTTGCGCGCGCTCGGCACGCTCCACGCCATCACGTCGTACACCTTGCTGTTCACGTGCAGGTCGGAGACCTCCTCGCTGGCCACGATGGTGGCAGCCTGGCGGCGGATGTCGCCGGGCTTCAGGCGGTAGTGCGCCGACTTGCGCAGGTTGGGCACGACACTGATATAGGGCACGTCCACCTGGAGTTCGGTGCGCAGGTCGACCACGCCCTTGATCCCGTGCAGCGCTCGGTGCACCGCCGCCGCCTCGTCGCGGAGCGTGTCCAGGTTGGGGCCAAAGATACGCACCGTGATCGCCTCGCTCGAGCCGGCCAGCACCTCGTCGATGCGCTCATTCAGATACGTCGTCCGCGCGCGGAAGAGGCCGGGATAGGCGTCGACCGTGGCCCGGATCCGCTCGAGGGTCTTGGTGTAGTCGGCGTGGGGATCGAGGCTGAGCCAGTCCTCGGCGAAGTTGATGCCGTTGATCTCCTCGCCCTGCACCGCCCGGCCGATGTTGGCGCCGAAGCCGCGCACGCCCGGGATGGCGCGGAAATCGTGGCTGGCCCGCTTGGTGATGCGCACGATCTCCTGGTGACCTGTGCTCGGCCGCGTCACCCACAGGGCGAGGAAGTCACGCTCCTTGAACGTCGGGAAGAGCGACTCGCCCGTGTACGGCAGCACCGCCAGGCCGGCGACGAGCGTCCCGGCAGTCGCCACGATCACCACGGACGGCCGCCGGATCACCCGGCGCAGGGGCGCGGTGTAGCCGCGCTGGAGCAGGCGCACGAGCGGCGGCTGCTGCTCCTTCAGCGGCGCCCGTGCCAGCAGCAGCAGTGCGAGCGCGGGTGTGACGGTGAGCGCCACGACCATCGACGCCAGCACCGCCAGCCCGTAGGAGAGCACGAGCGGCTTGAAGAACGCGCCCGAGACGCCAGCGACATGTCCGGGTCGTGGACGATGGTGGTCATGTCGACGGCCCGCAGCTCGAGCTCGCGGTCGAGCGCGGTCTGAAGCTCCCCGCCGATGCGGACGTAGAGCAGCAACCCGGTCGCGAGCAGGACATCCGGATCGGCGCCCGCCGCATCATCGGTCGCCGCAACGCAGCCGGTAGCCGCTGCCGCGCACCGTTTCGAGCGTCCGCCGGCCGAAGGGCACGTCGATCTTCGCCCGCAGGTGGCCGACGTAGACGTCGACGACGTTCGAGCGGCCCTGGTAGCCCACGTCCCACGCCCGCTCGAGCAGGTGCGATCGCGGCAGCACGTCGCCCGGCCGGCGCATGAAGGTCTCGAGCAGCGCGAATTCCTTGGCGGAGAGGTCGATCGGCTCCTCGCCGCGGTGGACGGCGCGGGTGGCCGGGTCGAGCCGCAGGTCGTCGACCTCGAGCACCGTCGGCCGCTCGCGGGCGCCGCGGCGGATCAGCGCCCGCAGGCGGGCGAGCAGCTCCGGCCAGGCGAACGGCTTCACCAGATAGTCGTCGGCGCCGGCGTCGAGCCCGGTCACGCGGTCGTCGACCGAGCCGCGCGCCGTCAGCATCAGCACCGGCGTCCACACGGCGTCGTCGCGCAGCCGGCGGCAGGCCTCGAAGCCGCTGATCCCGGGAAGCATGATGTCGAGCACGATGGCGTCGTAGGTCGTCGCCGTCGCCATCGCCATGCACTCCTCGCCGTCTGGGGCGACGTCGACCGCGAAGCCGTCGCGGGAGAGGCCCTTGCGGATCAGGGCCGCCATATGCGGCTCGTCCTCGACCACCAGCACGCGCACGCTCGCTCCTTCCAAGTGGTAAGGGGACAGTCCCCTTAACACTTTGCGTTCATCATCCCTTCATGTACGGCAAGCGTAGATGAGTTTCGCCGGACCTTCCGGTCAGTCCACCAGCACACTCTTTGAGGAGGGATTCCAATGGGAAGGATCGTGGTTTCGGAGTTCGTCTCGCTGGACGGCGTCATGGAGGACCCGGGCGGGTCCGAGGGCTCGCCGGCGGGCGGCTGGGCGTTCCGGTTCGAGCGCGGCGCCGCCGGCGACACGTACAAGCTCGAGGAGCTCCAGGACGCCGAGGCGATGCTGCTCGGCCGCGTCACCTACGAGGGCTTCGCGGCGGCATGGCCGTCGGTCGAGGACGACCAGGGCTTTGCTGCGAAGATGAACGGCATGCCCAAGTACGTCGTCTCAACGACGCTCGAGAAGGCCGAGTGGCAGAACTCGACGATCCTGCCCGGCGACCCCGTCGCCGGGGCGACCGACCTGCGGCGCAGGCTCGCCGGCAACATCCTGGTGGCCGGCAGCACGTCGCTCGTCCACGCGTTGCACGACGCAGGCCTCGTCGACGAATATCGGCTGATGATCTACCCGACGGTGCTCGGCAGCGGCAAGCGTCTGTTCCGCGACGGCGCGAGCCCTGCCGGCTACCAGGCGGTCGACGTGCGCCCGACCGGCGCCGTCGCCGTAATGACCCTGCGGCCGCTCGCCGAGGGAGGTGCCGCCGCGGCATGAGGCCCGTCCCTCCGGCCCGGCACCTGCTGCGTGCCAAGGACCTGATCGACGCCCGCTACCGCGAGCGCCTCGACGTGGAGGCGCTCGCGCGGGCGTCCCACCTCTCGCCGGCCCACTTCAGCCGCGAGTTCCGGCGCGCCTTCGGCGAGGCGCCGCACCAGTACCTGCTCACCCGTCGCCTGGAGCGGGCCGCCGCGCTCCTGCGGCACACCGAGCACTCGGTCGCCGACATCTGCATGGCGGTCGGCCTGCGCAGCGTCGGCTCGTTCACGACCAGCTTCGGCCGCGCCTACGGGCTCTCGCCGACGGCTTATCGCGCCGCCCATCCCCCCGCCGCAAACCGGGTTCCCGTGCCCGGCTGCCTCGCCCTGGCCTGGGCGCGGAAGCCGTCCAGCACGTTTCGAGAAGACACCGCGCTGACCGCTCGGTAGCGTGGTCTCAATCGAGATCCCACGGGAGGGAAACCATGCTGAAAAGCTGACCAACGTGAACGTCTGGGTGCACGACCAGGAGGAGGCGCTCGCCTTCTACACGGACAAGCTGGGGATGGAGGTGCGTTCCGACGTCACCCTGCCCGAGATGGGCGGGTTCCGCTGGCTGACGGTCGGGCTGCCCGGCCAGGACGACGTGGCGCTCGCGCTGATGACCGTGCCGGGGCCGCCCGTCTTCGACGCCGAGACCCAGGCCGCGCTCGAGACGCTCGTCGCCAAGGGCGCCGCCGGCGGGCTCTTCTTCTCGGTCGACGACTGCCAGGCCGCCTACGAGGAGCTCGTCAAGCGCGGCGTCGAGTTCTCGCAGGAGCCGACCGAGCAGCCGTACGGCATCGACGCCGGCTTCCGCGATCCGTCCGGCAACCAGATGCGGATGGCGAGCTCTCCGCGCCCGCCTGACAACCCCGGGGCCAGGCCCCGAATCGGGGCCTGGCCCCTGTATCGGGGCGGTCATGTTTCGCCGGTGATGGGCCGGGGAACATTGGCCTACCGTGAGAACGCGTCGAGTCTTGGGCGTCGTGGTGGGGGTCATGGGCCTCCTGGCTGTGGCCGCCGCGTGCGGCAGCAGCAGCGGGAACACCAAGGGCCCCGTCACCCTGAACTGGTACATCTTCCCCGAGTTCTCGGGCGCCTTCGTGAAGAGCGCCGCAGCAGTGCTCCGCGCACTCGGGGGCGCCTACAAGATCAAGATCCAGACGCTGCCCAACGCGGCCGACGGCCAGCGCCAGCAGATGGTGCGCCGCTCGCGGCCGCACGACTCCGTCGATGGACATCCTCGGCCTCGACGTCACCTGGACGCCGGAGTTCGCCGCGGCCGGCTGGATCACGCCGTGGCCCGCGAACGTCGCCCGCCAGGTCGAGCAGGGCACGCTAAGTCGATGGTCGAACACCGCGACGTGGACCGGGAAGCTCTACTCGGCGCCGTTCAACACGAACACGCAGCTGCTCTGGTACCGCAAGGACCTGGTGCCGCACCCGCCCAAGACGTGGAAGCAGATGATCGCGATGGCGAAGGCGCTCGCCAAGCAGAGCAAGCCGCACTACATCGAGATCCAGGGCGCCCAGTACGAGGGCTACACGGTCTGGTTCAACACGCTCGTGAACTCGCGCCGGTGGCCAGATCCTGAGCCCGAACGGCAAGAAGGTCGTCCTCGGCAAGCCGGCCATCCAGGCGCTCGACACGATCCACGCGCTGGCCCACTCCCAGGCCGCCGATCCGTCGCTCGGCAACCAGATGGAGGACCAGAACCGGCTCCAGTTCGAGGCGGGCGTGGCCCCCTTCGAGCTGAACTACCCGTACGTCTACCCGTCGGCCAAGGCCGACGTGCCCGACATCTTCAAGAACATGCGCTGGACGACGTACCCGACGGTGAAGCCGGGCGAGCCCGCGCACGTGACCATCGGCGGCATCGACCTCGCGGTCGGCAAGTTCTCGAAGCACAAGGCACAGGCGTTCGCCGCCATCCAGTGCCTGCGCAACCCGCAGAACGAGATCCGCAACGCCGTCCTGGGCGGCCTGCCGCCGGTGCTCGAGTCGATCTACTCGGAAACGCCGTTCCAGAAGGCCTACCCGATGTGGAAGGCGATCTTCGACACGCTGAAGACCGCCAGCGTGCGCCCGAAGACGCCCGCCTACCAGAGCGTGTCGCTGCAGATCTCCTACACGCTGTCGCCGCCGTGTCCGTCGATCCGCCAGCGAGCTCGGCACGCTGAGATCCGCGATCAAGGACGCCATCGACTCGAAGGGGCTGGTGCCATGAGGCTCCGTTCGGGACCGAGAGGATGGGCGCCGTCGCCGACGCAGGCGCGGAGCGTCGCCGTCGGCCGGCCGCGCAAGCGGACCGCTCACCGAGCGCCGGCGGGCCGAGCGCAAGCTGGCCTGGATGCTGTGCGCGCCCGCCGTGGCGATCATGGCGCTCGTCGCCGTCTACCCGATCGTCTACGCGATCTACCTGTCGTTCCAGCGCTACGACCTGCGCTTCCCGACCGACGCCAGCTTCATCGGCTTCTCCAACTACACGGCGATCCTGACGTCGACCGGCCTGTGGTGGCAGGCGTTCGGGGTGACGGTCGTGATCACGGTCGTCTCGGTGGCGATCGAGCTCGTCCTCGGCATGGCGGTCGCCTTCGTCATGCACCGCACGCTCTTCACCCGCGGGCTCGTCCGCACCGCCGTCCTCATCCCGTACGGCATCGTCACGGTCGTCGCCGCGTTCAGCTGGCAGTACGCATGGACGCCCGGCACGGGCTACCTGGCCGAGCTGTTCGGCGAACAGCACTCGGCCCGCTGACCCACCAGTGGCAGGCGATCGCGATCATCATCCTGGCCGAGGTCTGGAAGACGACGCCGTTCATGGCGCTGCTCCTGCTGGCCGGCCTCTCGCTCGTCCCCGACGAGCTCCTGCGGGCGGCCAAGGTCGACGGCGCCACCGCCTGGCAGCGCTTCATCCAGCGTGATCGTGCCCGTGATGAAGCCGGCGATCCTGGTCGCGCTGCTCTTCCGCACGCTCGACGCGTTCCGCATCTTCGACAACATCTACATCCTGACCCAGGGATCGCAGAACACCCGCTCCGTCTCGATCCTGAACTACGACCAGCTGTTCACGGCACTCAACCTGGGGGTGGGCTCGGCGATGTCGGTGCTGATCTTCATCGCGGTGGCGCTGATCGCGTTCACCTTCATCAAGGGCTTCGGCGCGGCTGCGCCCGGACAGGACCTGGGATGAGGTCCACGCCTCGAGCAGAAGCTCGGCTGGGGCGTCGCCAACATCCTCTCGTCCTGATCGTCGCCGCCTCCCGGTGCTGTGGCTGTCTCGCTCTCGTTCAAGGACCCGAGCACGCTCACCGACGGCAGCTTCTACCCGCACAAGTGGACGACCGAGAACTACCGCGGGCATCTTCAACCAGCCGCTGTTCACCCATGCGCTCGTGAACTCGATCGGGATCGCGGTGATCGCCACGGTGCTCGGCGTCGCGTTCGGCGCGATGGCGGCCTACGCCATCGCCCGCCTGGAGTTCGGCGGCAAGCAGCTGCTGATCGCCTCGGCGCTTCTGATCGCCATGTTCCCGCCGATCGCCCTCGTGAACCCGATGTTCAACCTGTGGCGCCAGATCGGCCTGTTCGACACCTGGCCGGGGCTGATCATCCCGTACATGACGTTCTCGCTGCCGCTCGCGATCTACACGCTGTCGGCCTTCTTCCGCGAGATCCCATGGGATCTCGAGCGGGCCGCGGCGCTCGACGGCGCGACGCCCCTGCAGGCCTTCCGGAGCGTCATCGTGCCGCTCGCGGCGCCGGGCATCTTCACGACGGCGATCCTGGTGTTCCTGTACTGCTGGAGCGACTTCGTGTTCGCCATCTCGCTCACGTCCACCAACAACGCACGCACCGTGCCGGCGGCGATCGCCTTCTTCACGGGCGCATCGCAGTTCCAGCAGCCGACCGGGTCGATCGCGGCTGCGGCCGTGGTCATCACCATCCCTGTCGCGGTCGTCGTGCTGCTGTTCCAGCGCCGCATCGTCGCCGGCCTCACGGCCGGGGCGGTGAAGGGCTAATCGAAGGAGGGTAGGGGCCACATGGCAGAGATCGTCCTCGACCACGTCACCAAGCGATTCCCGGACGGCGCCCTGGCCGTCAACGACGTCAACCTCACGATCGCCGACGGCGAGTTCGTGATCCTGGTCGGCCCGTCGGGCTGCGGCAAGTCGACGACGCTGAACATGATCGCGGGGCTCGAGGACATCTCCGACGGCGAGCTGCGCATCGGCGGCGAGGTCGCGAACGAGAAGACGCCGCGCGACCGCGACATCGGCATGGTGTTCCAGAACTACGCCCTCTACCCGCACATGACCGTGCGCGAGAACATGGCGTTCTCGCTGAAGCTGGCGAAGGAGGACTCGGCCAAGATCAAGGAGCGGGTCGACTGGGCGGCCGACATCCTCGACCTGACCCCGCACCTCGACCGCAAGCCGGCGCAGCTCTCCGGCGGCCAGCGCCAGCGCGTGGCGATGGGCCGCGTGATCGTGCGCACGCCGAACGCGTTCCTGATGGACGAGCCGCTCTCGAACCTCGACGCCAAGCTGCGCGTGCAGATGCGCACCGAGGTGTCGCGGCTGCAGAAGCGGCTCGGCACAACGACGGTCTACGTCACCCACGACCAGGTCGAGGCGATGACGCTGGGCGACCGCGTCGCCGTCATGCGCGGAGGCGAGATCCAGCAGGTCGACC
The DNA here is from genome assembly GCA_963708365.1 of uncultured Actinomycetes bacterium. Taxonomy (GTDB): domain Bacteria; phylum Actinomycetota; class Thermoleophilia; order Gaiellales; family JAICJC01; genus JAICJC01. The sequence goes on along the minus strand of CAVPSM010000013.1, from coordinate 147,624 downwards.
GGCCCGAGGTGCTCTACGACACCCCGATCAACCTCTTCGTGGCGGGCTTCATCGGCTCGCCGTCGATGAACTTCCTGGCTGCGAAGGCAAAGGGCGGCGGAGTCCTGCAGACGCCGCTCGGTGAGCTGAAGCTGCCGGCCGGCCGCGCCCGCGGCCTCGACGGCAACGAGCGCGACGTCATCATCGGGATCCGGCCCGAGCACTTCGAGGACGCATCGCTGATCGGCGACGAGAAGCGCGGCCACGGCGCGACCGTGAAGGCCAAGATCGACCTGCTCGAGTCGCTCGGTTCGGACAAGTTCGCCTACTTCACCGTCCAGGGCGAGCGGGCCACGGCGGAACACCTGCAGGAGCTCGCCGCCGACGCCGGCACGGGCGACCTGGGCGCCGGCGCGGAGGGCGTGCAGATCACCGCACGGCTTGACGCGGCCAGCGAGGCGGCCGAGGACAGGGAGCTCGAGATCTGGCTCGACCTGGAGAAGATCCACGTATTCGACCCGGACAGCGGCGAGAACCTGACGCTGGGTGCGGGCGCCAAGGCGAACGGCTCCGAGGCCGAGACGACGGTGCAGCAGACGGTGCCGGCGGAGCCAGAGCCCAAGGCTGAATAAAAGGGGTCTGACCCCGTTTATTCACGGGATTCCCCCGGACTATGCCCGCCTGCCGCGACGGGGGCGCGGGCGCAGGCGGGCCACGATCTCGTCGCTCCACTCGTGGGTGCGGATGAGCCGGTAGCGGTCGCAAGCGACGCGCAGGTAGGCCTCGGCGGCCGTGCCGTCGCCGACGAGGCCGGCGTCGTGCAGCATGCCCACGACCGGCAGGTACTCCTCCTCGAACCAGCGCCGGGCGGCCTTGCGCCGGTCGAGGAACGCGCGCTCGTTCTGGACGAGCCGGAACGCCCATGCCTCGACGGTCTCGGACAGCTGGGCGTAGTCCCACGGGTCGCTCATCCGGATGCGCGCCGCCATGTCGGCGGGCAGCGGCACGCGCTGGCGGAACAGACGCTGGTAGTCCCGGACGACGAGGTCGCCGCGGCTGGAGATCCCGTCGGCCGGGATCTCGGTCTCGATCTCGGTGACGTTGGCCTCGATCACGGAGTGGCGCAGCGCGAGCGCGACCGAGACGCGGTGGTGGCCGTCGCGGACGAAGTGCAGGTCGCCGATGCGGTAGACCGAGATCGGCGGCATCCCCCGCCCCCGCCGAAGCGCCATGTCGATCCCCTGCCACCGCTCCCGCAGCCGGTTCGAGGTGGGGCGGAAGCGGCGGTCGAAGTCACGGGTGCGGTCGACGCGTGCCCGACGATGCTCGAGAGCGCGATCGTCTCCAGCCCGAGCGCACGCTCGCCCCTGCGGCCGAGGGCCTGGACGACCTCGTCGAACGGGAGGATCAGGTTGATGTCGTCGGGCTCGCGGCGCAGCCGTCCGGAGAGCGCGGCCAGCACCTGCCGCCGCCGCGCCCGCTGGAAGTCGGTCTCCGCGTCGAGCTGGTGCAGGCCCGTGTCCCACGGCATGGCTCGTAGCCTACCCAGGGTTCCGCACGACCGCGCCCTCGCCCGGCCCGAGCTGCGGCCCGGAGTGGGTGCGCAGGACCACCTCGCCGTCCGGCAGCGGGAGCGTCCCCGGGCCCAGGTTGAGCGTGACGAGCACGTCGCCGCGGCGGTAGGCGAGCCGGCCGTCCGCGTCCGCTGCGACCAGCTTCAGCCCTCCGCCGAGCTGCCGGCGCAGGACGATCAGATCGCGGTGGAGCGACCACAGCGACCCGGGGTCGCCGCGCTGGTCGGCGACGTTGCGCTCGGCCGGGGTCGACGGCCGGGAGCCACGGCGTGCCGTCGTGAACCCGCCCTGCGGGCCGGCGTCCCACTGCATCGGGTGGCGGTGCGCCGTCGCGGCTGTAGCGGTCGAGCGGCGGATCGGCGCCGGGCCCGTCCAGCAGGCCGATCTCGTCGCCCTGGTAGAGGAACACCGGCCCGGGCAGCGTGTGCAGCAGCATCGCCGCGGCGCGCAGGTTGGCCTCGCCGATGCGCGAGCCGACCCGGCCGAAGTCGTGGTTGGACAGCATCCACGCCGGCCCGCCCATCGCCGCCCGCCCGCTCGAGCACCCTGCCGAGGCGCGTCAGCCCGCCAGTCCGAGAAGAGCAGCTCGAACACGAACGCGCACGTGAGCGACTCGAGGTACGGCCCGAGCTCGGCCGTCGGCCGGTACACCTCGCCCACCAGGAACGCGTCGCCGGCCGCCTCGCGCAGGGCCGCGAGTGCCGGGCGCACCGTCGGGGATCCAGTTGCGCGAGTGGAGCCGCTCGAGCGCGGCCACCTCCTCCGGCTCGGGGAACGGCGGCGGCGCGGTCGCCGGCGGGTCGTCGAGCAGGTCGGGGTGCTTGCCGAGGCAGTCGAGCGCGTCGAGGCGGAACCCGTCCACGCCGCGCCCGAGCCAGGTGCGGACGACGTCCTGCATCGCCGCGACGACCTCGGGGTTGCGCCAGTCGAGGTCGGGCTGCTCCGGGTAGAAGGAGTGCAGGTACCAGCGGCCGCTGGGCTCGTCGCACGTCCACGCCGACCCGCCGAACGCCGCCCGCCAGTTGTTCTGCGGGCGCATCCGCCCAGATGTACCAGCCCGGGCGCTCGCGGAACCACGGGTGCTCGATCGACGTGTGGTTGGGCACGAGGTCGAGCAGGACCGCGATCCCCCGCCGGTGGGCCTCGGCGATCAGCTCCGCCGATGTCGTCGAGGCTGCCCAAGCGGCGGTCGACGCCCGTGAAGTCGGCCACGTCGTAGCCGCCGTCCGCGAGCGGCGAGGGGTACATCGGCGAGAGCCAGAGCGCGTCGACGCCGAGCGCGTGAAGCTCGTCCAGCCGGCGCACGATGCCCCTGATGTCGCCGATCCCGTCGCCGTCCGAGTCCTGGAACGAGCGGGGGTAGATCTGGTAGACGACGGCGCCCTGAATAAACGGGGTCAGACCCCTTTTATTCACACCGCAGCACCTCGCGGGCGTTGCCGGAGTAGACCCGCTCCAGATCGGCGGATGCGAGCGCGAGCGAGTCGACGTCGGCGATCGTCTCGCCCACCACGTTGGGGCCGCCCAACGGCATGTCGGTGCCGAAGAGGACGCGATCGGGGCCGAAGAAGTCGAGCGTGCAGCGCAGTGCGTGCGGCGCGCCGAACAGGGCCGTGTCGGCGTAGAAGCGGCGGAAGTACTCCAGCGGTTCGCGCGGCAGCCGCTCGAGCGCCGGCCGCTGGTCCTCGGTCTGAATCTTGCGAAACCGGCCCGAGAAGTACGGGATCATCGCGCCGGCGTGGTGGGTCAGGATCCGCAGCCGCGGGTGGTCCTCCATGACTCCCGAGTACACCAGCCGGCACATCGCCGCCGCCGTCTCGAACGGCCAGCCGATCGACCACCAGATGCCGTGGTGCGACGCCGTCTCGACCGGGTAGTCCGGCCAGGCCGGGCTACGGGTCGGGTGCAGCCAGATCGCGACGTCGAGCTCCTCGGCCAGGGCGAACAGCGGCCGGTAGCGAGGGTCGTCGAGCGGCCGGCCGTTGACGTTGGAGTAGACCTGGAAGCCGAGCGCGCCGAGGTCGCGCACCGCCCGGCGCAACTCCTCGAGGCCCGCGTCCACGTCGTTCAACGCCAGCGCCGCGCCAAAGCCGACGAAGCGGTCGTGGTCGCGCACGAGCGCCGCCATCTCGTCGTTCGCGAAGCGGGCCAGGTCGCGGGTGACGGCCGGCTCGCCCAGCTCCTCGATCGGCGGCGCTCCCAGCACGAGCACCTGGCGATAGTCGTCGAACGGCTCCAGGGTGCGCGCCCTGGCATCGAGGTCGTAGAGCACCGGATCCTCGCGTAGCCACGGGCCGTGCTCGCGCACCGCGGCGCTCGCGCCCGGGGCCGCCAGGATCGCCTCGACCCGCTCCAGGTAGCGGATGGGGGAGATGTGTGCGAAGGCGTCGATCTTCACGTCCGGCTCCGATCCTAATGCCGTCTTCAATCCGCAGGGGTAGGGTGGTGAGCTCCCAACGAATACGGAGGCGAAATGGCCGACTCCACCCGCATGATCCTGGCGGCGAGCTTCACCACCCTCGACGGCGGCACGCGCGGTGCGGCCTCGGTGGGCGGAGCGTTCCCCGACCGGGTCGGAAACACCGCCGTCCTCGTCGTACGCGAAGACGGCAAGGTGAAGTTCATCGAGTCGAAGGACTGGGGCGCCGGCCGGGGCGCGCTGCTCGGCGGCGCGATCGGCATCATCGGCGGCCCGATCGGCATCCTGGCCGGCGGCACCATCGGCGGGCTGACCGCGAAGCTGCGCGACTCCGGGTTCAAGAACAGCCAGCTCGAGAGGCTCGGCAAGTCGATGCAGCCCGGTTCATCGGCGTCCGTCATCGAGATCTCGCAGGACGCGGTGCCGCAGGCCGAGCAGATCCTGAAGGTGCTGGGCTCCACCCAGATCGTCACCGAGGCGATCGACTCGAGCGTCGCCGAGCTCTTCGAGGGCGAGGCTGCCCCGGCGCCGGAGACGGAGGTCGCGTCCGCGGCCACGACCTGATCGCGGCGTCCTCCGAGCGCAGCTAGGCGGCCGGGCGGCGGGCGGTGACGGGCCAGCCGTCCGCGCCCGGCCACCAGACGCCGTGGGCGAAGTTCGGCTCGCGGCGGACGCGGATGTCGCAGAACCCGGCGGCGTCGAGCCGCGCGAGCAGGTCGGGCAGCGCGAAGTGGCGCAGCTCGAGGGTCTCGCCGGGGCCGCCGTGGAAGACCAGGTCGCGGTGCTCGACGACGCGTCCGGCGCGGGTCGTGTTGCGCAGCACGTGCTCGCCGGCGCGGGTGACGATGTCGTAGTCGTGCAGGTCGGGGTAGTGCTCGACCGTCTCGCCGTCCGCGCGATACGGCACGCTGAAGACGAGCAGCCCGCCCGGCCGCAGCAGGTCGTGGAGGCCCGCGAATGCCGGCTCGATCGGCGGCGGGACGTGCTCGAGCACCTCGCTGCAGACGACGAGGTCGTAGCGACCGGCGTGGGCGCCGGGCGCGCACACGTCGAGGCGTGGCTCGCAGTGATAGAAGGTGTTGGTGTAGCTCATCCGCCGGCCGAGCAGGGCGGCCAGCTGCAGCGGGTCGCTCATGCCGACACCCGTGAGCTCCGGCCGGGCCGCGAGCGTATACAGCGGCTCCGTGCTCTCGAAGAGCTCGCGCGCGATCAGGTCGGCGAGGCCGCGGAAACGCGCCGCCGACCCGCACCGCGGGCATGTCGCGGTGTCACGCGGCCAGCCCCGTGTCTCGGCCGCCGACGCGGCGCCGCAGAGATTGCAGGTGAAGCGGTGGGTGCGCCGGGCTCCGGGCACGCGCAGGTCGTAGAGCGCGCGCAGGCCGGCCGCGTCCAGCCAGGGCACGTCGGCCAGGGCGCCGGCGGCAGGGCCCTCGGAGAGCACGGCGTCGACGCGCGGCGCGAGCTCCGCGGCCTCGACGTGCTCGACCAGCACCATGTCCGGCGAGCCGTCGCCGAGCTGCGCTGCGACCGGTACGACGTCCGCCGCTGCGCCGCCGTGGATTACCAGCGTCACGCCGTCTCGGGCGCCGAATTGCGCGGCGTAGCCGCCGAGTAATCCGGCCGCCGACGGCTCGCGCCAGTCGAGCGCAGCCGTGAACGTGACGGCGCCGACGATCTGTTCCGACGCGATGGAGGCCATAACGCCTGCACATCGGCGGTTCGTCGGATCGGCTTGAGCGACTCGTCGCAAACATCTGCGTCACGAGAGATTGACAGTTTCCAAACAGCGGGTAGGATGACGCCCGAAAGCGGCGCGTTTATTGGACCTAGAGGAGGCTGGTGTGAGGAGAACGGGTGTCCGTGGCGTGGTCCTGCTCTGTGTGAGCATGGCCACCCTGGCAATGGCGTCGGTGGCTGACGCCGCAATTGTCGGTTCGAAACCGATCCTGACGTGGCAGGCGAACGGCACGGTTCGGACCGAAGTAATCGTCGGCAACATCGTCTATCTCGGTGGCAGTTTCACCGCCATGCTTCCTGCCGGCTCGACTGGCTCGGGCGCGGTCACGCGCAACGGCGCGGCGGCCATGAATCTCGACACCGGGGCGCTCCTGTCCTGGAACCCCAACGTGACCGGCGGCACGGTCTACACCATCAAGCCGTCCGGCTCGAACCTCTACCTCGGCGGCGCCTTCTCGACCGTCGCCGGCGGCACGACCCACAAGAAGATCGTCGAAGTGAACAACTCGACGGGCGCGGTCGTGGCCGGCTTCAAGCCGCCCACGCCGAACAAGACCGTGTACGCCATCACGCCCTCGGGCGGCAACCTGTTCCTCGGTGGCGCGTTCACGAAGATGGGCGGCACGACCAAGTCGTTCCTTGCCGAGGTGAACGCCTCGACGGGCGCCCTCAACTCCACCTGGGCTCCCGTGGTCGACGCCGAGGTGCACGCGATCGCCATCGACTCGGCCGGCACGCGCGCCGTGCTCGGCGGGTTCTTCCGGAACCTGAACGGCGCCTCCTTCATCGGGGTCGGCGCGGTCGATACGAACACGGGCGCAACGGTCCCGTGGGCGTGGCACACGGCCGATCTGCAGACGTTCCGGCCCTTCCAGCTCCTGAAGTTCACACAGGACGGGAACACCCTGTTCGGTGCGGCCACCGGCAACGGCGGCTCGATGATCAGCTGGGACATCGAGACCGGCACGCTGAACTACATCGAGGGCACCAACGGCAACGTGACCGACATGGCGGTGCTCGATGGGTTCGTCTACTTCGGCGGCCACTTCTCCGGCTACTGCGGGCTGATCCCGGGGAACAACTTCTGCACCGTCCAGGCCGCCCGCGACAAGCTGATCGCGGTCGACGAGAACACCGGGGCGCTGCAGAGCTGGCACCCGTCGGTGAACACCACCCTCGGCATGGAGGCCATGGCCGCGGGTGACAGCTCGGTGACGATCGGCGGCCAGTTCACGAAGGCCGGCGGAGTGGCCCAGATGCACTTCGCCCAGTTCAAGGAGTAGGTCGCGACAGGGGACTGTCCCCGGTTCGAACCGGAGACAGTCCCCCTACTCCAGCTCCGTCCGGGCGGCCTCGAACTGCTCGACCGCGAAGTCGAGGTCTTCGGCCGAGTGGGCCGCCGACATCTGCGTCCGGATCCGGGCAGTGTCTTTCGGGACGACCGGGTAGGAGAAGCTGACCGCGTAGACGCCCCGGCTGATCAGCCCGTCGGCCAGGCGGGCCGCCTTGACGGCGTCCCCCACCATCACGGGCACGATCGGGTGGGTGCCGGGCAGGATGTCGAAGCCGAGCTCGCCCATCCGCGCCCGGAAGTGCTCGGTGTTCGCGGCCAGGCGCGAGCGCAGCTCCGACGAGCCCTCGATCAGGTCGAGCGCGCGCAGGCTGGCGGCCGTGATCGGCGGCGCCAGGCTGTTCGAGAACAGGTACGGCCGCGCCCGCTGGCGCAGCAGGTCGACCACCTCGGCGCGGGCGGCGACGTAGCCGCCGCTGGCTCCGCCCATGGCCTTGCCCAGCGTGCCCGTGATGATGTCGACGCGCCCCATCACCCCGTGCAGCTCGTGGGTGCCGCGGCCGCCTTCGCCGATGAACCCGACGGCGTGCGAGTCGTCCACCATCACGATCGCGTTGTGGCGCTCGGCCAGGTCGCAGATCTCGGGCAGGCGCGCGTAGTAGCCGTCCATCGAGAACACGCCGTCGGTCGCGATCAGGCGGTGGCGGGCGTCGGCCGCCTCGGTCAGGCGGGCCTCGAGCTCGTCCATGTCGCCGTTTGCGAACCGCAGCCGCCGCGCCTTGCACAGGCGGATGCCGTCGATGATCGAGGCGTGGTTCAGCGCGTCGGAGATGACCGCGTCGTCGGGGCCGAGCAGCGCCTCGAAGAGGCCGCCGTTCGCGTCGAAGCACGAGCCGAACAGGACCGCGTCCTCCGTGCCGAGGAACGTCGCCAGCCGCTCCTCCAGCTCGCGGTGGGCCTCCTGGGTGCCGCAGATGAAGCGCACCGACGCCATCCCGTATCCCCAGCGCTCGAGCGCCTCGTGGGCGGCCGAGACGATGGCCGGGTGGTCGGCCAGGCCGAGGTAGTTGTTGGCGCAGAGGTTCAGCACCTGGCCGCGGTCGACGACGCGCACCCGGGCGGACTGCGGCGAGCTGATCAGGTGCTCGGACTTGTAGAGGCCGGCCTCGCGGATCTCGGCCAGGCGCCCGCGCAGGTCGTCGCGAAGGTCGGTGTCCACGGTCAGCCCTCCGTCCAGTCGAGCACGACCTTGCCGGAGCGGCCCGAGCCCGCGATGGCGAAGCCCTCGGCGAACTCGGCGTACGGCAGGCGGTGCGTGATGACCGGGGAGATGTCGAGCCCCGACTGCAGCATCACGGTCATCTGATACCAGGTCTCGTACATCTCGCGGCCGTAGATCCCGCGCAGCGTGAGCATGTTGAAGACGACCTGCGTCCAGTCGATCGCGATCTCCTCGGTGGGGATGCCGAGCAGGGCGATGCGGCCACCGTGCGACATGCTCGCGATCAGCTGGTGCAGCGCCTCCGGGTTGCCGGACATCTCGAGGCCGACGTCGAACCCCTCGGTCATCCCCAGCTCGCGCTGCACGTCTGTGAGCGTGCGCTCGCCCGGGTCGACGGTGAGGCTCGCGCCCATGCCCGCCGCCAGCGCGCGCCGGTACGGGTTGGGGTCGCTGACGACGACGTGCCGGGCGCCGGCGTGGCGGACGACAGCCGCCGCCATGCAGCCGATCGGCCCGGCGCCCGTGATGAGCACGTCCTCGCCCAGCACCGGGAAGGCGAGGGCGGTGTGGACGGCGTTCCCGAACGGGTCGAAGATGGCCGCCACCGCCTCGTCGACTCCGGGCCAGTGGTGCCAGATGTTCGTCATGGGCAGGGCGATCAGCTCGGCGAACGCGCCCGGCCGGGTCACGCCGACGCCCTGCGAGTGGGCGCACAGGTGGCGCCGCCCCGCCATGCAGTTGCGGCAGCGGCCGCAGACGACGTGGCCCTCGCCGCTGACGAGGTCGCCGGGGTGGAAGTCGCTCACGTTCGAGCCGACGGCGACCACCTCGCCGACGAACTCGTGCCCGATCACGAGCGGCACCGGGATGGTGCGCTGCGCCCAGGCGTCCCACCGCTCGATGTGGACGTCGGTGCCGCAGATGCCGGTGCGGCGGACGCGGATCAGGACGTCGTTGATGCCGTGCTCCGGGTCCGGGACGTCCTCGAGCCACAGGCCCGCCTCGGCGCGGCTCTTCACAAGGGCGCGCATTCTCGAGAAGGGAGGATATGCCCGAACGCACCAGGCGGGGTCAGACCCCTTCCGGTGCGCGGGCGTGCCTCACCCGCCCTCCTCCTCGTAGACGAACGTGTACATCCGGCGGGCGTCGATGCGGGCGTAGGGGTGCTGCTCGGCCCACCCGATCCACTCCTCGCCGTAGCGGGGCGCGTACACCTCGACCAGCGCGTCGCGGAAGCCGGCCGCCGCGGGATCGCGCAGGTCGTTGATGTGCGCACGGCCGTGGACGGTGACCGCGAACGGCTCGCCCTCGATGTGGGTCGCGCTCACGTCCGGCCGCACCCGGATGTGGCGGAAGCGCACCGAGTCGGGCGCCGAGCCGAACCAGAACGCCCCCCGGTAGAAGATGCCGTCGACCGCGCCGACGATCGGCCGCCCGTCCGCGGTCGCCGTCGCCAGCGCGAGCAGGCGCACGCCCGTCAGGCGCGCCGCCAGGGCAGCCGCACCGATCCGCCGCTCGGGCGTGACGATCCGCCGCATGTGGGCGCCGGACGCCTCGTAGCTCGTGTCCAGCAGGCGCTGGAGCGCCTCCAGGTCGGCCGCCGTCTCGTGCACGCGAGTACCGTAGTCATCAGGCGGCGGCGGGCGGGATGCCCTGGGGGAAGCGGAACACCCGGTCCGGGTCCCACGTGCGCTTGATCGCGCGCAGGCGGGGCAGGTTCGTCGTGTAGTAGGCCTGCTCCCAGCCGTGCAGGCCGGGGTCGATGTAGTTCTGGTACGCCTGCCCGGACGTGTGCGGGCCGAGGCCGGCCGCGAGCCCGTCCAGCCAGGTGTTCGCCGCCGTACCCTCGCCGGCCGAGCCCCAGTAGGCGAGCATCTGGGCGGAGTAGAGCTGGTCGCGGTGCACGAAGGCGGTCGCGTCCGGAGCGACCCGGTTGAGCGCGCCGCCGTAGGGGTCGAGTAACACCGCGCCGGATCCGACGCCGCCCGCCTGGCGTTGCTCGATCGCCCGCACGATCGCCGCGGCGCCGCCGGCATCGAGCGGCCTGGCGACGTAGGCGGAGCGGGCGGCGAAGCTGGACGGCTGGATCGTCCGGCAGGCGGCCGGCGTCTCACCCACGCACCCGGCCCATATCTGCTGCACGGCAAGATACGCCCCCGTCCCGGTCGTGAGCGACGCGCCGGCGACCGCCGCGATCGGCGCCATGGCCGCGCGCAGCGCCGCCTCGGTGCCGCCGAGCAGCTGGCCGAACACGCGCACCAGGGGCGCCGAGGTACCGGTCTCGATGGCGCAGATCAGGTACAGGCCGTCCGGCCCGTCGGGCGCGACCCGCTGCCAGGCGGCCAGCGCCGCGGCCGCCTGCGACCACGGGAAGTCGCAGAAGGCATAGGCCGCCGTCGAGACGGGGTGGGTGGCCAGGGTGAGGGCCGTGACGGCTCCGAAGTTCCCTCCGCCGCCGCCGCGGCACGCCCACAGGAGGTCGGGGTTCGTCGCCGGATCGGCGATCCGGACGCGGCCGTCGGCGGTGACGATCCGCACGGCGAGGATGTTGTCGCAGGTGGCTCCCATGGTGCGGGCGGCGAACCCCACGCCGCCGCCCAGCGCCAGGCCCGAGATGCCGACCGTCGGGCATGAGCCGGTGGGCACGGCCAGGCCGTGGGCCGCCAGGGCGGTGATCAGGTCGATGGCGAGCACGCCGGCGCCGACGGTCACCGACCGCCGGTCGGCGGCGAGGCTGATCGCGTCGAGGCGGCGCATGTCGCAGACGAGCCCGGTGTTCGTCGAGTAGCCGGCATAGCTGTGCCCACCGCAGCGGACCGTGAACGGCAGCGGCGACCGGGCGGCGAAGCGCACGCACGCGGCGACGTCCTCCTCGACGACGGCCCGTGCGATCGCCCGCGGGTGCACGCCGGCGTAGCGCTCGTTGGAGATCACGCTCGCGTTCGCGTAATGCGTCGTCCCCGGCCGGAGCAGCGGCCCTCGCATCTGCTCCGCCAGATCGGCGAGCGTCATCTGCCCGCCGGCGGATCGCGCCGTCCCCGGCGTGGAGGACGACGAGCTGCCCGTGCCTGCGCAGGCCGCCAGCGCCCCGGCCAGCGGCAGGGCGGCCGCCCGCTCGAGCAGCTGGCGCCGTCGCATCCCGGCATCGTGCCACCGTCGCCGGTCAGGTTCGGTACCAGCTGCACTACGATCGCCGCGATGGCCGACGCGACGCTCCCCTGGACGGTGCCGGTGATGCAAGCGCCGATCGGCCCGGCGGCGACGCCGGAGCTGAGCGCCGCCGTCTCGGCCGCCGGCGGGCTCGGCAGCCTGGGTGCGTCGTGGACGGAGCCGGCCGCCCTGCGCGAGCAGATCCGGGCGATCCGGCGGCTCACCGACCGGCCGTTCTTCGTCAACCTGGTGCTGGCCTTCGACCAGGAGGAGCGGCTCGAGCTCGTCTGCGAGGAGGGCGTCCCGATCGTCTCGTTCTCGTGGGGGGTCGAGGCGCGGCTGATCGAGCGGGCACAGGCGGCCGGGTGCGTCGTGGTCGCGCAGGCCGGGTCGGTCGCCGCGGGCAGGGCGGCGGTCGCGGCCGGCGCCGACGCGCTGATCGCGCAGGGCGTCGAGGCCGGGGGCCACGTCGAGGGCCATGCGCCGTTGCTCGACCTGGTTGCGGCGCTGCGCGGAGGCGTCCCCGTCGTGGCAGCCGGCGGGATCGCCGACGTCGACGGGCTGCGCCAGGCCCTGGCCGCCGGCGCCGAGGGCGTCGTCATGGGGACCCGCTTCCTGGCGACGCCGGAGGCCGACATCCACGCGGAATACGCCGACCGCCTCCTCGCCGCCGGCCCCGACGACACCGTACTCACGCACCTCTTCGACGGCGGCTGGCCGGGCGCCGCCCACCGTGTCCTGCGCAACAGCACCTACCGTGCGTGGGAGGAGGCGGGCAGCCCTGCGAGCGGCCGGCGCCCGAACGAGGGCGAGGTCGTGGCCGAGACCGACGGCGAGCCGATCGCCCGCTACTCGGCCGACGAGCCGCACCGCTCGACGACCGGCGAGGTCGAGGCGATGTGCCTCTACGCCGGCCGCGGTGTGGGCCGGATCACCAAGGTGGAGCCCGCGGCCGAGATCGTGGCCCGCATGGTGTCGTAGACTCGGCCTCCCACGACAAGGAGGCCGGAAATGCGAAGGACGCTCATCCTGACGACGGCCGCGGCGGTGCTCGCCTCGGCGCTCACGGCGGGGGCGATGGCGATCGGTTCGAGCTCCGGCGGGATCGTCTCGCCGACCCGGATCCACGTCGTCGAGCACCCGATCACCGACCAGGTCATCGACATCGGCGCGCCCGGCGACTCGCCCGGCGACCAGCTGCCGTTCGCGAACCCGGTCTTCGACGCCGCCAACAAGCACCAGGTCGGCTCCGACGAGGGCAACTGCGTCCGCGCGAGCGCCAAGCAGGGCCGGTGGGAGTGCATGTGGACGACGTTCCTGCGCCACGGCCAGATCACCGTCGAGGGGCCGTTCCGCGACGCCTTCCCGACCACCGTTCTCGCCGTGACCGGCGGCACCGGCGCCTACCGCAACGTGCGCGGGCAAATGGTGCTCCACACGCGCAAGGACGGGAACTTCGACTTCATCTTCAAGCTCCAGCCCTAGATCTAGGCAGCACGTCCTGTTGCCTGTACCGTTGCCTTAATCGAGGTGGGGCCAGGGGAGGTCGTGCTGTGAAGTACGGATGGATTCGCGCGATCGCGGCGGTGGCCGCGTTCGTCTGCACGCTTGCGGCGCCGGTGGGCGCCGGGATGGTCGGCGCTGCCCAGGCGGCGCCGAGGGAGCCGGTCGTCCTGATCGTGCTCGAGAACAAGACGTACGACAGCATCGTCGGCAGTTCGAACGCGCCGTATATCCAGTCGCTGATCGCCGGCGGGACGCTGTACACGAACTACCAGGCGGCTCCCGGCAGCCTGCCTGACTACTTCCGGATGACCAGCGGCGTCGCCACGACGTCGGCAGCGAAGAACTCCGACAACCTGTTCAACCAGCTGCAGGGCACGGGGCAGAGCTGGGGCGAGTACGAGGAGTCGATGCCGTCGGCCTGCTACACGAGGTCCGGCCCGCTCCCGTACGACAAGAACCACAACCCGGTCGCGTTCTACAGCGACATCACGTCGAAGCCGGCCGCGTGCGCGAACATGCTGCCCTTCACGTCGTTCGACCCGGCCCATCTGCGGTCGTTCTCCTACGTCATCCCGAACGACAACGACAACATGCACACCGGCTCGAGCCGGACCGCCCAGATCAAGGCGGGCGACGCGTGGCTCAAGGCGCACGTCCCGGCGATGGTGGCCGGCGGTGCGCTCGTCATCGTCACGTGGGACGAGGGCAACCGGGCGAACGAGCACATCGCGACGATCGCGATCGGCGGCTCGGCGGGGGCAGGCGTGAAGGACTCCCACGCGTACACGCACTTCGGCCTGCTGGCTGGGCTCGAGAACGTGTACGGCGTGCCGCTCCTGAACTCCGCCAAGACGGCGACGCCGGTCCCGATCAGCTAGGGAGAGGAGGTGCCTGGCACCGTTTGGTGCCGGGCACCGGTTACTCCTCGGAGGTGAACGTGATCGCGCAGGCGACCGCGGCACCGGCGATGCCGAGCACAAGCGCGGCGTGGACGCCCGTGTGTGCGATCAGGCTGCCGCCGGCTGCGGTGCCGATGGCGATCCCGATCGTCACGGCGGTCGACATCCAGCCGAAGATCTCCGCCTGCGTGCCCGGCACGGCAGCGCGCTCGAGCATGTTGTAGGCCACCGCCACGCTCGGCGCGATCGGGAGGCCGGCGATGAACATGACCACCGCCATCTGGGCGACCGACCCGGCCAGCAGCGGCGGGATCATCACGAGCACGAAGACGGCGCTGATCACCCGGAGCCGGCGGTTGAGCGGCCCCTTCGAGGCGGCGGCCCCGGCGACCACCCCGCCGATCAGGCTGCCGCCCGAGAATGCGGCGAGCGTGATGCCGCCCAGCGACCGCCCGCCGTGGCCCTCGGCGAACGCCGGCATCGACACCTCGGCGGCGCCGAACGCGACGCCGTAGGCGATGCCGAGCATGAGCAGGCGGCGGATCCCCCACGGGACGAGCGCCTGGAGCACGTGGTGGTCGGAACGGTCGTGGCTCGGGTCGGGCCGGCGGGCGCGGACGGCCGGAGTGGCCGTGAACCCGATCGAGCCGGCGACGCAGGCCACGCCGGCGGCGACGATGCCGGCGCTGGCGGAGGATGGTTGCGGCGAGCACACCCACGACCAGCGGCCCGACGACGAAGATGACCTCCTGGATGGTCGCCTCGAGCGCGTAGGCCGTCGTGCGCAGCTCCGGCCGCGGCAGCATCGCCGGCCACATCATCCGGATCGTCGGGCCGACCGGCGGCGCCAGCACTCCGGCGACCAGCGTGGCCGCGACCAGCACCGGCTCGGCGACCTGCGCGTGCGCGAGCGCGAGCAGGGCGGCAAGCGCGGTGCCGTAGGCGAGCGCGTAGGTGATCACCACCGGCGCGGGCGGGCGCCGGTCGACCAGCCGGCCGCCGACGACGCTGCCGGCGCCGGAGGCCACGGCGTATGTGCCGGAAACGATCCCGGCCGTCGCGTAGGACCCACCTTCGCTGCGGACGAGCAGGACGAGCGCAAGCGCGCTCATCCCCATCGGCATCCGCGCCAGCAGGCCCCACGAGACCACGCGGCGCGCCTCGCCCGCCGAGAGCAGCTCCCGGTAGCTGCTCACCCCAAGCGCCTGCGCGACGCTCACGCGTGCAGCGGCAGGCGGTCGGCCAGGAGGCCGGCGATGTCGGAGACCGACAGTGGATCCTCGCCGGTGAGGGTGCGGTAGTCGCCGCTCGCGACGTCGAACTCGCCCGCGCGCAGGGCGGCGTAGGACGTGAGCCCGGCCTCGATCTCCCAGGCCTCCTTGCCCCGCGCCCGCCAGCGCTCCTCCCACCACGCGTCGCTGGTCGCCGCATAGCGGTAGTTCTGGCCGGTGACCGCCCACGCGATCTCGGCCAGCTCGCGCATGCTGACGGACTGGGGTGTGACGATGTCGTACACCTTGCCCTCGTGGCCGGGCTCGGTGAGCGTGACCGCGATTGCGCGAGCCAGCTCCGGGCGGTACGAGAAGCTCATTCGGCCCTCGCCTGCGGGCACCGTGTTCAGCCCGTCGGAATCGAACCAGCCGGGAATGTCGTCCGCGTACATCGAGTTGCGGACCGACGTCCAGGCGACGCCGGACTCCGCCAGCATCCGCTCCGTCTCGCCGTGCGAGCGGGCGTGCAGGAAGATCGCGTCCGGCCCGGCCGCGACGAACGACAGGTAGACGATGTGGGCGACGCCGGCGCCGGCCGCAGCCTCGATGAACGCGCGGTGGTGGGGCACGCGCTGGTCGGGCCCCTCGTGCAGCGAGACCATGAAGACGCGGTCGTCCGGCTCGAGCGCCGCGGCCACCGACGCCGGGTCGGCGTAGTCCGCCATCCCGATCTCGGCCCCGGCGATGTCCGGCGCCCGTTCGGGGTCGCGCACGAGCAGGCGCTGGCGCATGCCGCGCGTCGAGATCTCGCCGGCCACCAGGCGGCCCACGTGGCCTGTGGATCCCGTGACGACGAGCATGCCGCCAGCCTATCCCCGCACGGGGCCGTCCGCGTCAGAGCAGCTCGGACTCGTGCGCCCGGAAGATGGCGGCATAGTCGCCCGCGCCCGGGGCGTGCAGCTCCCGCACCAACCCCTGGATGCGCGGCGTCATCACGAGGACGTAGCGGGCAGGCTCGGGCCGCGCGTTCCAGAACGTGTGCGGCGTGCCACGGGGGACGAGGACGGCGGCGCCGGGCCCGGCCTCGACGACCTCGTCGCCGACGCGGAAGCCGAGCGTGCCCTCGAGCACGTACCAGGCCTCGTCGTCGGCGTGGTGGACGTGAAGCGCGGCGATGGGCCGGTCGGGGCCCGTGACCCCGCCGGGATCGCCCCACTCGACCATCACGAAGTCGCCGTCGGGGAGCCCGACCGGGCCGTCGCGCAGCGCAGGCGCCTGGGTCGGTTCCATGCCGCCGATCTTAGGGGACGACGGGTGCCGCTCCCCGTGGAACAGGTAGAACACGTCCATGGAGCCCGACCAGGTCGTCCGCGAGTTCACCCACCAGTCGGAGTCGTTCAACGTCGCGCCGGTGATGCGCTCGGCCGACACGCTTGGGCGGCTGGTCGACCTGATCCCGGCGGCCCCGGGCGAGCGGTGGCTCGACGCGGCCTGCGGCCCCGGCCTGGTTGCCCGCGGCCTGGCGCCGCGCGTCGGCCGGGTGGACGGCGTCGACGTGACGCCGGCGATGGTCGACGTCGCCCGCCGCGAGGCGGCCGGCGAGGGGATCCAAAACGCCGTGTTCTCGGTCGGAGACGCCACCGCGCTCGAGCTCGCAGACGCGACGTTCGACGGGGCCGTCACCCGCTTCAGCCTCCACCACATCCCGGTTCCCGGCAGGGTCGTCGCCGAGCTGGCCCGGGTCGTGCGCCCCGGCGGCGCAGTCGTCCTCGCCGATCACGTGACGTCGGCCGACGCTGACGAGGCCGCCTGGCACCAGGAGATCGAGCGCCTGCGCGACCCGTCGCACTGGGCCTGCCTGACGCCGGCGCGGCTGCATGCGCTCGGCGAGGACGCCGGACTCACGCTGGAGCGCGAGGAGGAGACGCCGATCTCGATCGACTTCGACGAGTGGATCGGCCGCGGCAGCGGCGGGCCCGGCTCAGCCGGCCTGATCGCCCGGGCGCTCGCCGACTGTGTCCCCGCTCCCGACGTCTTCCGCGTCGTCGACCGGGGCGACGGGCGTCGCCTCGAGCTGCGCTATCTGATCTGCGTCTGGCGCCGGCCGTGACCGGCGCCGGCTGCGTGCGGGCGGCTTCGTAGGCTCCGCAGCGGCGCCCGGCGGGTGGTAGGACGCCGGCGGCGCGTACGTCTCGGTGGAGTCGACCGGCGGGACGTAGGACGGCGGTGGCACGTATGCGACCGGCGGGGGCTCGTGCAGCGTCTGCGCCGGCCGGTCGTCGTCGAGGCCGCTGATGCCCGCGCGAAACTCGCGCATGCCGCGCCCGATCGCGTTCCCGGCCTCGGGCAGACGCTTCGGCCCGAGGAACACGAGCGCGATCACGAGCACCAGGATGATTTCGGGCAACCCGAGCTGAAATGGCATCAACGCACCCCCGGTCAGGCTAGCATCGCGGCTTCGGCCGTGGACGGGCCGAGTTGGAGGTTCGTTGCAGGGGGGTTGCCGCGCGCGGCGGGAGCCGTACCCTTGGACTGGAGGCCCCATGGACGTCTACGGGGCTCGACGAGAACTCAAGGAGGGAAGGGCACACATGTCGCATCGTCGACGCGCCGGCCGAGCGCTGGCGGGGATCGCGTTGCTTGCGGTGGCCGCGGTTGCTTCCGCGGGTCCCGCAGGGGCCGCAACGCACAACTTTTCGCAGTTCACCATCAAGAGCCCGAACAACCAGCCGGGTGATATGACGATCGGAAACGACGGCAACGTCTGGTTCGTCGACCAGGCCACGAGCAAGGTCGCCCGGGTCACCAGGTCCGGCGGCATCGCGGGCTTCCTGGCGACCAAGGCGAGCCATCCGGTCGGGATCACGACGGGGTCCGACGGCGCCGTCTGGTTCACCGAGACGGCGGTCAACCGCGTCGCCCGCACGGTGACGGGGTCGACCATCAACCAGATCGTGCTGCCCACCACGGGCGCGAACGCGGTCAAGAGCCCGCGCGGGATCACCGCAGGGCCCGACGGCAACCTCTACGTGGTCGGCTTCAGCACGAACGACGTCGCCCGGATCAACGTCGGGACGCCGCACACGGTGACCAAGATCGCCAGCCTCGGCGCAGGCAAAGGCCCGGTGCGGATCACGACCGGCTCCGACGGCAACCTGTGGGTGACCGAGACCACGAGCCACCAGGTCGCCCGGGTCACGCCCGGCGGCGCTGTCACCCAGTTCAACCTGCCGGCCAAGGCCGCGCCGTCCCGGATCGTCTCCGGCCCTGATGGCAACCTGTGGGTGACCGAGCCCGGCGTCAACAAGGTCGCGGTCGTCACGCCCTCCGGCACGATCAGCCAGATCGGCATCGCCGGCAAGCCGACCGGCATCACCTCGGGCGCCGACAACTTCATGTGGGCGACGCTCCAGACGGGCACCGGTGGCAACGCCATCGCCCGCATCCCGATCGCGGCTCCGCGGACGGTCAAGAAGTTCACCGTCCCGACCGCGAAGTCGCTCCCGAGCGGCATCACCGTCGGCGATGACGGCAACATCTGGTTCAGCGAGACCGCCGGCAACAAGATCGGCCGCCTCGCCGACGCCCCCGGCCACACGAGCTTCGTGGCCGTGAACGACCACGGCTACGCGCCGTCGTCGCAGGGTATCGCGCTCCAGACCGGCAAGAACCACACGCCGACCAAGGTGGAGTGGCTGTTCCGCGGGGGCAAGAGCCACAGCGTCGTCGACACGACGGGCCTCGGCCTGTTCAGCTCGGGCACGCAGGCGCCGGGCACGAACTTCAGCACCACGTTCGGGAGTGCCGGGACGTTCACCTACCACTCGACCGTGGGCTCGGACACGATGACCGGCACGATCAAGGTCACCCCGAGCGCGGTGCTCTCGAGCGGGAACATCATCGTCTCGGTCGGCAACTCCGCGATGTCCGGCAGCGTCACCTGCGACGTGCAGGTCGAGGTTCCCGGGGCGAGCACGTTCGCGTCCGCTGGCAGCACCAGCAACACAACGCTCACCTACAACCCGAGCGCACACGGTGTGTACAAGTTCCAGGTGCGCACCGTCAACGGCGGCAACATGTCGGGCTGGTCTCCCTCGGCCCGCGTGACCTTCTAGTCGCAACAGCGCAGACGCCGGCCGGGGAGGCAGCTCCCCGGCCGGCGTTCGCATTTCAGCGGTAGGGCAGCCGCGTCCCGACGCCCATCGCCCGGGCACGCTCGAGCATCGCCCGGCCGAGGGCGATGTCGGTGGTCGAGAGGCCGCGGTGCCAGAGCAGGATGCGCTCGTCGCCGCGCTCCCGGCCGGGGCGGTCGCCGCAGACGATCTGGCCCAGCTCCGCGTGCAGCCGCCCGGCCGTCAGCCGGCCGGAGTCGACGTGGACGCGCAGCGCGCCCAGCGGCCCGGCGCCCGCCTGCCCCCAGTCGTCGACGACGATCTTGTCCATCGCCTCGGTCAGGTCGAGCTCGACGGCGCTGACCGTGCCGTACGGGACGACCAGCGTCCCGGGCCCGATCCAGGCCGTGCGCAGGAGCGGCTCCGGCGCCTGGAGCCGTGACGCCTCGACGACGATGTCGGCGCCGCGGACGCACTCCTCCCAGGTGTCCACCGCACGCACGTCGGCGGCGAGCTCGGCGTCCAGCCGTTCGGCCAGCGCCGTGCGGCTCTCGTGGGTGCGCGAGTGGATGCGCACCTCGTCGATCCCGGGCAGGACGTGGCAGAGCAGGCGCACGTTCCACTCGGCCGTCCCCCGGCTGCCGATGTGCCCGAGGACGCGGCTGTCGGCCCGGGCCAGGTGGCGGCCGCCGACGGCGGTCACGGCGCCGGTGCGCATGGCGGTGATCGCCGTCGCATCGACGATCGCGATGGGGACGCCGGTGGTCGGGTCGAGCAGCAGCAGCAGCGCGAGCTCGGACGGGAGCCCGAGCCGGTCGTTGGCGACGAAGTCGCCCACCACCTTCACGCCGGCGACGCCGTCGCGCGGCAGCGACCCGCGCAGGACGTTGAAGTGGCCGTCCGCGCCCGCGCCGGGGAACAGGTGGACGCGCGGCTCGAGCACGACGTCGCCACGGCCCTGGGCGGCCAGCACGTCCGCCACGGGGTCGATGATCGCGTCGCCCGAGAGCTCCAGCCGGTCGACGTCGCCGCCGCTCAGGTAGGTCAGCTCGATTCCTGCCACCGCACCGCCTCGCGCACCCGTTCCCGCAGCCGTCCTGACGCCACCAGCTCGCGCGCGACCCGCTCGACGCCGCCGCCGAGCGGCCGGTCGTCCGCGAGCGGCGCGACCAGCTCGCGCACGGCCGCGTGCGCGGCGGCCGTGCCCCGGCCAAGCCGGTCGGGGGCGGCCAGGTCGACCGCGAACGCCGCGCAGACGAGCTCGACCGCGATGACGCGCTCGAGCAGGCCGAGCTGCGTCTCCAGGCGCAGCGCCGCCGCGGCGGCGTTCGTGGAGTCGTCCTCGACGCCGTCGGCGCCGAAGCGCGGGTCAGCCGCGAGCGGCGCGGACAGGTGGCGGATGTCGACGGCGAGCGACTGCGACGTCTTGAGGAGAGGCGCCACACCGGAGCGGCCGTCGCCGCCCGCGGTCAGGTTGGCGGGCAGGCCGCTCAGGCGATCGTTGGCGAGCCGGGCGGGGCGCTCCGATGCCGGGCCGGCGACCTGGGCGAGACCGATCGCGCACGCGTCGAGGGCGAGGGCGAGGGCCGGCGTGTGGAAGTTACCGGTCGAGACGATCTTGCCACCGGGGAGCACGAGCGGGTTCTCGCCGGCGCCGTTGAGCGTGGCGGCGACGGCGGTCGCGAGCACGTCGAGCGCCCACCGCAGGGCGCCGTGGACGTGGCTGGCGCAGCGGAAGCTGAGCGGGTCCTGCAGGCGGCGGCCGGGGCCGTCGAGGAGCGAGCCGCCGCGCAGGAGCTCGCGCAGGCCGGCCGCCTCCCACTCCTGGCCGGGCGCCGGGTGGGCGCCGGCGACGTTCGCGTCGATCGGCGAGGTCGATGCGCGGAAGCCTTCCATCGAGAGCGCCGCGGCGATGGCGAGCGCCTCGAGCAGGCCGTCGGCCCGCTCCAGCGCCAGGGCGGCGACGCCGGCGGCCACGGCGGGTGAGCTGCAGAGCGCCAGGCCGTCGCCGGGGCCGAGCCGCGCCGGCTCGATCGCGGCCCGGCGCAGCGCGTCGGCGCCGGGCAGCCGCTCGCCGCCGAGGTCGGCCTCCCCCTCGCCCATCACCACCAGGCCGACATGGGCCAGCAGGCAGAGGTCGCCGGAGCCGATCGAGCCGCTGCGCGGGACGACCGGATGGACGCCGGCGTTCAGCATCCCGGCGAGCGTCTCGGCGACCGCAGGCGACGCCCCGCTGCCGCCGGCGCACAGGCCGTTCAGGCGCGCGAGCATGGCCGCGCGAACGGCCTCGGCCGGGAGCGGCTCGCCCACGGCGGCGGCCCGGCCGCGGACGATCCGGGCCGACTGCTCGGCCGCCTGGTCGGCCGCGATCGGCTCCCCAACGCGGGCGCCGAGCCCGGTCGTGAGCCCGTAGACTGGCCGGTTCTCGGCCAGGGCGCGGTCGAGCGCCGCCCGCGCCGCAGCCATGCGCTCCAGGGCCGCGGGGGCGATCTCGACGGCGCGGCCGCGGCGGGCGACGTCCGCGAGGTCGGTGGGCGTGAGGCCGTGGCCGGAGACGGCGAGCGGGGGGAGCGAGGCGGAGATGCCTCAATCTAGAGGCTGCGCCTGTCCTTGACATGACGCACGAGGTTTGCAATCGTTTGCAGTATCGAGATGGCGAAGATCGAAGGAGCGCGGATTCCCGACGGCGGCAGCCGTGCCGGCGCGCTCGACCTGTACGCGGCGATGGTCCGCATCCGCGCGTTCGAGGACGAGATGCAGCGCCTGTTCCTGCGCGGCGAGGTGCACGGCACGGTCCATCTGTACACCGGCCAGGAGGCGTGCTCGGTCGGTGTGTGCTCGGCGCTCGTGCCGGGCGATCAGGTCGCGGCCACCTACCGCGGTCACGGCGCCGCCCTCGCCATGGGCACCGAGCCACGAGCCCTGGCGGCGGAGCTGATGGGCCGGGCGTCGGGCGTCTGCGGCGGCCGGGCCGGATCGATGAACGTCGTCGACCGCGCCCACGGCCTGATCGGCTGCTTCGGGATCGTCGGCGGGAGCATCGCGGCCGCGGCCGGCGCGGCCCTGGCGCTCCGGCGCGCCGGCGGCGTCGCCGTTGCGTTCTTCGGCGACGGGGCGGCCAACCACGGCTACTTCCACGAGTGCCTCAACTTCGCGAGCGTCCAGCGCCTGCCCGTGGTGTTCGTGTGCGAGAACAACCTCTACGGCGAGTTCACACCGATGGCCGACGTGACGGCCGGCGGCGACATCCGCGCCCGCGCTGCCGGGTACGCGATGCCGGCCGAGAAGGTCGACGGCAACGACGTTGCCACCGTCCGGGCGGTCGCCGAGCGCGCGATCGACCACGCCCGCCGCGGCGACGGGCCGGCCTTCATGGAGTGCCTGACCTATCGCCACGTCGGCCACTCCAAGACGGATCCGGGCACCTACCGGCCGCCGGGCGAGCTTGAGGCGTGGCTCGAGCGCGACCCGCTGCTCGTCGGGGCGGCGGCGCTGGCGGAGGCCGGCGTGGCTCCCGCCGAGATCGACGAGTGCGCCGCCGCCGTTCGCGCCGACGTCGCGGCGGAGGTGGCCGCAGCCGTGTCGGATCCCTATCCCGACCCGGCCGTGCCCGTGGCGGAGTACGCGTGAGCACCGACCTGCGCACGGCCGTTCGCGACGCCCTCGCCGCCGAGATGCGGCGCGACGAGTGTGTCGTCCTGTTCGGCGAGGACATCGCCGCCGCAGGCGGCGTGTTCAAGGCGACGCCGGGCCTTGCCGAGGAGTTCGGGCCCGAGCGGGTGTTCGACACGCCGATCTCGGAGCTGGCCCTGGCCGGTGCCGCCTTCGGCTGCGCCGTGACCGGCCTGCGCCCTGTCGTCGAGATCATGTTCGGCGACTTCATGGCGCTCGCGATGGACAGCCTCGTGAACCAGTCCGCCAAGTACTGGTACATGTCGAACGAGCAGGGGTCGGCGCCGCTCGTCATCCGGTGTGCGGTTGGCGGCGGCGGCCGCTTCGGCGCGGTCCACTCGCAGACGCCGGCGACGTGGCTGCAGGGCATTCCCGGCCTGAAGATCGTGGCCCCCGCGTTCCCGGATGACGCCCGCGGCCTGATCGAGGCGGCAGTGCGCGACGAGAACCCGGTGGTCGTGCTCGAGCACAAGCGGCTCTACCCGGTGACCGGCGATGTCGGCGACGCGCCCGTGGCGATCGGCTCGGCGCGGATCGTGCGCCGGGGCGCCGACGTCACGATCGTCTCGGCGATGCGCGGAGTCCACGACGCCCTTCAGGCGGCCGACGAGCTCGCGGCCTCCGGGGTCGAGGCCGAGGTGATCGACCTGCGCAGCCTGCGCCCGCTCGACGTCGCGACCGTCGTCGAGTCGGTATCGCGCACGACGCGCCTGGTCGCAGTCGAGGAGGGGCCGCGGGTCGGAGGCTGGGCGAGCGGCCTGGTCGGGGCGGTCGCCGAGGCCGCGCTGGGGGAGCTCGACGACGTGTGGACGCTGACGACGCCCGACACGCCGATCCCGTACAGCCCGGTGCTCGAGGACGCCTACCTGCCGGATGCCGCCGCCATCGCCCGCAGCGTGCTGGCGCGGCTCTCCGTCGGCGGGGCGGTCTGATGGGGAAGACCTTCGGTCTGAACGCGGTGGACTGGGAGCAGCGGATCGACGTCGACCGGCTGCGGCGGGAGCGGCTCGCGCGGATCTCGGGCGTGCTCGAACGCTCCGACCTCGGGGCGCTCCTGTGCTTCGACATGGGCAACATCCGCTACGTCACGGCCACCCATATCGGCACGTGGGCGATGGACAAGCTGGCCCGTTTCTCGCTCCTGCCGCGTGGCGCCGAGCCGATCGTGTGGGATTTCGGCTCGGCGGCCCGCCATCACGAGCTGTACTGCCCGTGGCTCGAGGGCCGCACGCCCGCCGGCATCTCGACGATGCGCGGCGCGATGTCGCCCGAGAGCGGCCGGGCCGAGGACGTCGCCGACAAGGTGTGGCGTGAGCTCGAGGCCCGTGGCCTCGCCGGCGAGCCGCTGGGCGTCGACGTCGTCGAGCCGGCCGTCCTGTTCGCCCTCCAGGCACGCGGGATCCAGGTCGTCGACGGCCAGCAGCTGATGCAGTCGGCCCGCGTCGTCAAGACGGCAGACGAGATCGCCCTGCTCGACACGGCCTGCATGATGGTCGACGCCGCGTACGAGGAGCTCTACCGCGAGATGCGCCCCGGCATGCGCGAGAACGAGTGCGTCGGCCTCGTCAGCAAGGTGCTCTACGACCTCGGCTCGGAGCACGTCGAGGGCGTGAACGCGATCTCGGGAGAGCGGGCGAACCCGCATCCCCACGTCTACTCGGACCGCGTCCTGCGACCGGGCGACCCGGCCTACTTCGACATCCTCCACAGCCATCTGGGGTACCGGACGTGCTACTACCGCACGTTCGCGATCGGCAGCGCCTCGCGGGCCCAGGTCGACGCCTACCGCCGGTGCCGCGACCTGCTCGACCGGGCGATTGCGCTCGTCCGCCCGGGCGTGACCACGGCCGAGGTCGCAAGCGTGTGGCCGCACGCCGAGGAGTTCGGGTTCCCCAGCGAGGAGGCCGCGTTCGCCCTCCAGTTCGGCCACGGCGTCGGCCTCTCGATCTGGGAGAAGCCGATCATCAGCCGGCTCGTCTCGCTCGACCATCCCGAGACGATCGAGGAGGGCATGGTGTTCGCGCTCGAGACGTTCTGGCCGACCACCGACGGGTTCGGCGCGGCCCGGATCGAGGAGCAGCTCGTCGTCACCGCGACGGGGTGCGAGGTGATCACGCGGTTCCCCGCCGAGGATCTGCTCGTCGCCGGCCGCCGGAACTACTTCACCGTGTCGGGCCAGCTCCCCGGGGTCCGCGAGCCGCAGTCCCACCTGAACCGGCCCGGCTCCGGCGGGGCTTCCGGGGCGGGGCCGTCGACTCCCGCACGATGAGCGTCGGCTCGAACATGAGCGTCTGAGGCGTCGCCTCCGGGTCCTCGATGCGCTCGAGCAGGAGTTCGGCCGCGCGGGCGCCGATGTGGCCGTGGGGGATGTGTATCGTCGTCAGCGGCGGGGCGAACCGGTCGGCGAACGGCATGTCGTTGAACCCGACCACCGACACGTCGTCAGGGCAGCGCAGGCCGGCGTCGGCGAGGGCGGTGTAGGCGCCGAGCGCCAGCAGGTCGTTGGCCGCGACGATGCCCGTGGGAGGGTTGGCGGAGGCGAGCAGGGTGCGGGCGGCCCGGGCGCCGCCGGCGATCGTGAACGTCTCGCCGTGGGCGACCCGCTCGGCGCCGGTGCCGAGACCGGCGTCCTGCATCGCCTCCACGAAGCCGCGATACCGCAGGAGCCCGGTGGTGGTGGACTGCGGCCCGGCGATGTGGCTGATGTGGGTGTGGCCGAGGCCGGCCAGGTGGGTGACCGCGGTCGCCGAGCCGCGGCGGTCGTCCGGCACGACCGCGAAGACACCGCCACCGTCGATCGTCCGGTTGACGAGCACGACCGCGAGATCCGAGGCGATCGCGTCCGCGACGACCGGATGGCGGCGCTCGGCCGTCGCGATCACGAAGCCGTCCACCTGGCGCGCGATCAGCGCCTCGAGCCGCTGCCGCTCCTGCGCAGGCTCGCCGTCGGTCGACGCGACCAGGGCCGTGTACCCGGCCGAGTCCAGCACCCGTTCGATGCCGCGGATGATGGGCGGGAACAGCGGGTTCTCGAGGTCGGGGATCAGCACCCCGACGCTGAAGGTGCGCCGCGTCTTCAACCCCCGCGCGATCGGGTTCAGCGAGTAGCCCATCTCGCGCGCCGCGTGCTCGACGCGGTCGGCGGTGGCCGGGTTCACCAGGTCGCGGGTGCGCGGGTTGAGCACCCGCGAGACGGTGCCGGGGTGCACCCCGGCAGTGCGGGCGACGTCGCGCATGGTGACCTGCCTCTGCGACATGGCTCACTCTAGATGGTCGGGGTCTGTTGACGCCCGCGGGCGCGATGCATATAGTAGCTGCAATCGATTGCTGTAGCCGGTCGGTGACCGGAGAGAGGGGACGGAGCGCGTGGACGACGGTGCTGCTGCGGGCCGGTCGATCGGCTGGATCGGTACAGGAAGGATGGGCTACCAGCTCGTCGAGCGGCTGCTCGCCGCGGGCTGCGACGTGTCCGTGTGGAACCGCACCCGGGCGAAGGCGGAGCCGCTCGCCGAGCGCGGTGCGGCGGTCGTCGACACGCCCGCCGATCTGGCCGGGTGCGACATCGTGTTCACGATGGTCGCGGACTCGGACGACCTGATCGCCGTGACGACCGGGCCCGATGGGGTGCTCGGCCGGGCCGACGCCGCGCCGGCCGTGCTCGTCGACTCGTCCACCGTGTCGGCTGAGGCATCCGAGACCGTGCGCGCCGCCGCTGCGGGCCGGGGGACGGCGCTCCTCGCGGCGCCGGTGAGCGGCAATCCCAAGGTCGTGAAGGCGGGGCGGCTGACCGTGGTGGCGTCTGGCCCGCGCGCTGCATACGACGAGGCGCTGCCCTATCTGGAGCACTTCGGGGAGGGCGTCACCTACGTCGGCGAGGGGGACGCCGCCCGGCTGGTGAAGATCTGCCACAACCTGCTCCTGGGCGTCGTCGCCCAGTCGCTGGCCGAGATCACCGTCCTCGCGGAGGCCGGAGGTGTCGGCCGGCGCGCGTTCTTCGAGTTTCTCAACGCGAGCGTGCTGGGATCGACGTTCACGCGCTACAAGACCCCCGCGTACATCAACCGGGAGTACACGCCCACGTTCACGATGGAGCTTCTGCGGAAGGACTTCGACCTCGGCCTCGAGGCGGGCGAGCGTATGGGCGTGCCGCTGCCGACGATGCGGCTCGTGCGAGGCGTGGTACAGGAGGCGATCGACGCCGGCCACACGGGCGTCGACTTCGCCGCGTTGATCGAGCTCGAGGCCGCGCGCGCCGGCCTGGACATGGCGGCCGACCCGGATCCCGTCTCGGACGGCCTCGCGGCCCGGGCCGACGGGACGGCCGGCGCGAGGGCGCATTGACATGCCCGGGTCTGAGGGAGTAGGTTGATGCAACCGATTGCATGTCCTGTTGCAGGCGGCGCCAATGCAGCACCAGCCGCTTCCCCGACGAGAGAGGAGTCGTCGTGACGGTCGCATCCCACAAGGTCTCACTGGCGATGGCCGTCGTGGCCCTCGCGGTCACCGCGGCCTGCGGCGGCGGCTCGGGCGGGTCGAGCTCGGGCGGGTCGAAGCCGCTCGTCGTCGGCATCTCGCTGTCGTTCTCGGGCGACTTCTCCGACCCCGGCCACGCCGCCGAGCTGGGCTACAAGCTGTGGGCGGACACCGTCAACAAGCAGGGCGGGATCCTCGGGCGCAAGGTCCAGCTCAAGATCGTCGACGACGCGTCCAGCCCGAACCAGGTCGTGACCAACTACCAGACGCTGATCTCGAAGGACAAGGTCAACCTGGTGTTCGGCCCCTTCTCGACCCTCCTCACCGCCCCCGCGGCACGGGTCGCCGCCCGGTACGGCTACGCCTTCCCCGAGCCGTCAGGCGGCGGCCCGATCGTGTTCCAGGAGAAGCTCGGGAACGTGTTCTTCGTCCAGCCGGCTCCGGTGGTCAACTGCGGCGACCCGTTCGTGTCCTACATTCTCTCGCTGCCGCCGAGCCAGCGGCCGAAGACCGCCGCCTACCCGGAACTCGACGACCCGTTCGCAGCGCCGATCGCCGAACGCGCCCGCCAGAAGTTCGAGGCGGCCGGGATCAAGACCGTGTTCAAGGAGGTCTACCCGCCGGAGATGTCCGATCTGACGCCGATCGTCGAGAAGATGGCCGCCGCCAAGCCCGACATGGTCTTCGCGGGGACGCAGTCGGACGACGCCTACGCCATGGTCAACGCGATGGTGCAGCTCGGGTTCAGCCCGAAGTTCCTGTTCCAGGCGAACGGCGCCAATTCGCCGGTCGAGTTCCCGAGCAAGGTCGGGGCCAAGAACACCGAGGGCATCTTCAGCTGCGGCGACTGGTTCCCGAACTCGAAGGCGCCGGGCAACCAGCAGTTCATCAAGGCGTACATCGCCAAGTACGGCGGCACCGCCGCCAGCATCGACTCCGGCTCGGCCGAGGCCTACGCCGTCGGCGAGGTGGTCTCCGAGGTGGCGAAGAAGACCGGCAAGATCGACAATGCCACGATCATCAAGACGCTCCATTCCGGCACCTGGCCGACCGTGGAGGGAAACCTGTCGTGGGACAAGTACGGCGCGCCGAATGGCAGCACGATGCTGACCGAGTGGGTCCACGGGACGCTCCTTCCGGTGTATCCGCCCTCGGTCGCGCTGCACCCGCCGGTCGTCCCGAAGCCGCCCTGGGGCGGCTGATGGGCCCGCGGATCCGCTGAGGCGGTCGGTTGCACCTCGTCGTCCAGGCGATCATCCTCGGCCTCCTCACCGGAGGCGTCTACGCCCTCATGGCGAGCGGCCTGACGCTGGCCTTCGGCGTCATGCGGGTGATCAACGTCGCCCAGGGGGCGATGATCGTCGCCGGCGCGTACGTCAGCTACACGCTCTTCACCGACTTCCACATCGACCCGTTCGTGTCGATCGTGCTGATGACGCCCGCGGCGTTCGCCGTCGGGGTCGTTCTCCAGCTGGTCTTCATCCGGCCGCTGCGCTCGGATGAGCGTGAGGAGCTCTCACTGCTCGTCACGTGGGCGATCGCGCTCGGGTTCGAGGGCGTCCTGAGCGTCATCTACACGACGACCTACCGGGCCACCCTGCCGAGCTACGTGAACAACACCCTGACCGTGGCCGGCTACCGCATCTCCGTCGTCCGGCTGGCGGCGTTCGGCGTGTCCTGCGTGATCCTGCTCCTGCTCTATTTGGTGCTCCACCGCACCCGGCTGGGCCGGTCGATCAGAGCCACAGTGCAGAACCCGACCGCCGCCCGGCTGCTCGGCGTCGACGCCGAACGGGTGTCGGCCTACGGGTTCGGCCTGAGCGTCGCCACGGCGACGGCCGCGGGCGCCGTGTTCGGCATGGTCGAGCCGTTCAACCCCGGCAGCCACTACGACCTGATCTCGCGGCTGCTCACGATCGTCGTCCTCGGCGGTCTCGGCAGCCTCACCGGCGCCGTCGTCGCGGCGCTCGTGATGGGCGTCTCCGAGGCGGTGCTGGCCGCGACCATCTCGCCGACATGGTCGTCGCTCGTGTTCTTCGTCATCCTCATCGCCGTCCTGGTGGTGCGGCCGCAGGGCCTGATGGGCACCACGGAGCGGGGCCGGCTGTGAGGACGCTGTCCGCCCGTGGGCTCGCCCGTGGACTCGGGTTCACGGCGCTCTTCGTCGCGTTCCCGTTCGTCTTCAGCGAGTCGTGGGTGGTGAACATCGGCATCTTCACCGTCATGTACGCGGCCCTGGCGACGGCGTGGAACGTGCTCGGCGGGTTCTCCGGATACCTGTCTCTGGGAAACGCGGCCTTCTTCGGCATGGGCGCATACGGCGAGGCGATCCTGTTCCAGCACGTCTCGATCGGCAGCGGGTACCGGCCGTTCCTGGTGCTCCCCGCCGTCGGGCTCGGCGTCGCCGTGGCCGTGCTCCCGGTCGCGTGGGTGGCGGTGCGCGTGCGGTCCGCGACGTTCGCGATCGTGACGATCTCGATGCTCTTCATCGCCCAGCAGCTCGCCTTCAACCTGCACTCGCTCACGAACGGGGCGCAGGGCCTCGTCATGCCGCTGCCGCCGTTCCCGAACACGACGTTCGAGCGTCCGTTCTACCTGGCGATGGTGGCGGTTTACGTCGCCTCCGTGCTGCTCTCATGGTACGTCGCGACCGGCCGGCTCGGCCTCATGCTGTTCACGATCCGCGACGACGAGGACCGCGCGCGGGGGCTGGGCGTGCACACCACCTACGCGAAGCTCTTCGCCGTCGCGATCAGCGCCGGCCTGACGGCGATGGCCGGAGGCGTGTGGGCGTACTACATCGGCTTCATCTATCCCCAGTTCGCGGTCGACCCGCTGGTCACGGTCGGGGCGGTGCTGATGGCCTTCCTGGGCGGTCGGGGGACGATCTGGGGGCCGACCCTCGGAGCGCTCATCCTCGTCCCCGCCCAGCAGTACCTGGCGTTCAGCGAGGGCGCGAGCGAGCTCTACCTGGTGGCGTACGCGGCGATCTTCCTCGGGGTCATGCTGCTCCTGCCGCGCGGGATCCTGCCGTCGATCGCCGACCACGTCGCCGCCCGCCGCTCGTCGAACGGCGCCCACCGCGCCGACGGCCCGCGGGCGGAGATGCCCGAGGCGGTCACGTGAGCGCCATCCTCGAGGTCGACGGACTGACCAAGCGCTTCGGTGGAGTGGCGGCGGTCGACGGTTGCTCGCTCTCCGTCACCGAAGGCACGGTGACCGCGCTCATCGGCCCCAACGGCTCGGGCAAGACGACGCTGTTCAACCTCGTCACCGGATACCTGCGGGCCGATTCCGGGTCGGTGACGTTCGCCGGGAAGCGCATGCGCCGGCCCGAGCCAACGGCGCTGTGCCGGCGCGGCCTCACCCGGACGTTCCAGCAGGCGCGGGTGTTCGGGTCGCTCACGCTCGTCGAGAACATGGTCGCGGCCGTCCAGCAGCCGCGCAGGAGCGTCTTCCGCCGGGCCGTCTCCCGGGGGACAGGGAGCGTGCTGCGGCGCTGCTCGAGGAGTTCGGGCTGGCCCGGCTGGCCGGCGCCCGGGCCGACCAGCTCTCGTTCGGCCAGCGCAAGCTGCTCGAGTTCGCCTCCGTCCTCATGGGCCAGCCGCGGCTCGTGCTGCTCGACGAGCCCACCTCCGGGGTGAACCCGGTCATGGTCGAGACGATGGAGCGGCACATCCGCGAGCTGCACGGGCGCGGGCTCACGCTCCTCGTCGTCGAGCACTCCATGCCGACGGTGATGCGCCTATGCGATCCGGTCATCGTCCTCGACCACGGGTCGAAGATCGCAGAGGGGCCTCCCGAGGTCGTCCAGCACGACCCCGCCGTTCTCGACGCCTACCTCGGCACGTGACCGTCCTCGCGCTCGACGGGGTGCGGGCGGGCTACGGTGCCGCCGACGTGCTGCGCGGGGTCGACCTCACGCTCGAGCCGGGCACGATCACGTGCCTGGTCGGCCCGAACGGCGCCGGCAAGTCGACCGTTCTTCGCACGGTCTCCGGCCTGCTGCGGCCGCGTCAGGGCCGGATCCTGCTCGACGGGGACGACATCGCCGGCATGTCGCCGGGCGCCGTGCTCCGCCGTGGGGTCGTCCACGTTCCCCAGGAGCGGGGGCTGTTCGCCGGGATGACCGTGTGGGAGAACGTGCTGATGGGTGCCCACATCCTGCGCGACGCCGGCACGGTGCGCCGGAGGGCCGAGGCGATCGCCGAGCGCTTCCCGATCGTGGCCGAGCGGCGCCGCGACCGGGCCGGGGCGCTCTCCGGCGGGCGAGCAGAAGATCGTCGAGATCGCCCGTGCGCTGATGCTCGAGCCGCGCCTGATCCTGATGGACGAGCCGTCGATGGGGCTCGATCCGAAGGCGCGGCGGCTCGTGTTCGAGACGATCACCGGGTTGAACGGTGACGGCCACACGATCCTGCTCGTCGAGCAGAACGCCCGGGCGGGCCTGGGGATCGCGCATCGCGGGGCGGTGATGGACGGCGGCGCCGTTGCGATCACCGCCGGCGGCCCGGAGCTGCTCGCAGACCCGCGGATGGCCCAGCTGTACCTCGGCGGCCACGCCGCCCGCTCCGCCTGACAGCGCCGGTGCCGCTTGACGGTCTGGAAAGGCGCACGTATATTTTCAAGTATGCCGATCGAGATTATCGACTACTGATGACGGAGCCCCACGTTCAGGGTACGGTCAGACCCGTCGAGGCGCAACCGTCCGTGCCCGCGGTGCACAACACCACCGCCCGGCTGACGGCGCTCGGCGCCGAGACGATGCCGGCGGCCGAGCACTTCCGCCGCGAGCACTTCCCCGCCCCCGAGGTCGACCCGCTGGCCTGGCGGCTCGTGCTCGGGGGGCTCGTTGAGACCCCGGCGATCATGGCGCTGGCCGACCTCGTGGAGCTGCCGGCGCGGACGCTCCCGGTCGTGCTCGAGTGCGCCGGTCACCGCCGCGCCGAGCTCTCGCCGGCCGTTCCCGGGCTGCAGTGGGAGGCCGGGGCGGTCTCGGAGGCGCGCTGGACCGGCGCCCGCCTGCGCGACGTGCTCGAGCGCGCCGGAGTCGACCCCCGCGCCACGGAGGTCGTGCTCACCGGCGCCGACCGCGGGCCGTTCGAGGGCGACGGCGGCCGCCATCCGTATGGCCGCTCCCTGCCGCTGCGCAAGGCGATCGACCCGGACACCCTGCTCGCCTACGAGATGGACGGCGAGTCGATCCCGGCCGCCTACGGCGGGCCGGTCCGGGCGATCGTGCCCGGCTGGTATGCGACCGACTCGGTCAAGTGGCTCGAGCGGATGCAGGTGACCGCCGAGGAGTTCGCCGGCCCATTCCAGGCCATCGACTACCGCTTCGCGGCCGCGGACGACCCGGGCTCCGGGACGCGGATGGAGCGGATGCCCGTCTCGTCGCTCCTGACCGACCCCGCCGACGGGGCCGTGCTCGCCCCGGGCACGGCCCGCGTCCGCGGGATCGCCTGGAGCGGCGGCGGCGCGATCACGCGGGTCGACGTGCAGGTGGGCGGCGGCGAGTGGCGGCGGGCGGCGATCGCTGGTCGGGCCGGCCTCTACGGCCGCACCCGCTTCGAGCACGTCTTCGCCGTGGAGCCCGGGACGCACACGATCGCCGTGCGCGCCCGTGACGCCGGCGGCGATACGCAACCGGAGGAGCCGGTCTGGAACAGGCGCGGCTATCGCAACAACGCCGTCCACCGGATCGCGGTGACGGTCAGGGAGGCACGCTGATGGGCACGTTCGCACGCGGCGCCGGGGTCGCCAACGAGACGGTCGCCGCCGCCGCCGCGCTGGACGCGTGGCTGGCCGCGCGCGACCTGGGCCGGGAGTCGACCAGGGCCGAGCTCGAGGAGCTCGTCCGCGACCTGGCGGCGCTCCCCGATCTGTGGCGGGAGCACGTGCGCCACTCGCCCGTCGAGCGGCTGTACGTCCGCCTGCATCTGGACGAGCACCTGGAGCTGTGGCTGATCTGCTGGTCGCAAAAGCAGGACACGGGCTTCCACGACCACGACGGCAGCCGGGGTGCGGTGGCGGTGGTCGGCGGCGCGCTCGCCGAGCGGCGGCTCGCGGTGGGCTGCTCGCCGCCGCCGACGGCGATCCACCCGGCCGGCGCGGCCTTCTCGTTCGGTGCGGCGCACATACACGACGTCTCCCAGACCGGCTCGGCGCTCGCCACGTCGCTGCACGTCTACTCGCCGCCGCTGGGCGAGATGGGCTTCTACGAGGTCGCGTCCGACGGCACCCTCGGCCGCCGCACCGGCGACTATCGCGAGGAGTTCTGCTGAGCCGGTGACCGGGGTCGTACGATCCCGGGCATGTGGATCGACCCACCCGGCGCAGACGCCGCGCTCGTGCTGGCGCACGGGGCCGGCTCGGGCATGCGCACGCCGTTCATGGCCGGCTTCGCCGAGGAGATCGGGCGCCTGGGCGTGGCGACGCTGCGGTTCGAGTTCCCCTACATGCAGGCCGGCCGGCGCGCGCCCGGACCGGCCCCAGGTGCTGCTGGACGCGTGGCGCGACGCGTTCGCCGAGGGCGTCGTGGGTGCGTCCGGCCGACCGGTCTTCGCGGGCGGCAAGTCGATGGGCGGGCGCATCGCCTCGATGGCGGCCGCGGAGGGGATGGCGGCGGCCGGCCTCGTCTTCCTCGGCTATCCGCTGCATCCCCCGGGCCGGCCCGAGAAGATCCGCGACGCGCACCTCGCCGATGTGGGCGCGCCGATGCTCTTCCTGCAGGGATCGCGCGACGCGTTCGCGCGGCCCGACCTGCTCGCCGCCGTGATCTCCCGGCTGGGCGCGCGGGCCGAGTACGTCGAGGTCACGGGCGGCGACCACTCGTTCCGCGTCCCCGGCGGGCCGCGCGACGCCAGCGTCATCGGCGCGTCGCTGGCCGAGCCGGCGGCGAGGTTCATCCGAGCCGTCTGATCATCGTGACGCGCGGGTGGTTCCCCGGGATCGTCGCCGCCTCGCGGGCGACGAGCGCCTGCAGCTCCGGGCCCCCACTCCGGCTCGGGCAGCTCCGCGAACCCGAGCCGGGCGTAGTAGGGGGCGTTCCAGGGGACGTCGCGGAAGGTGGTCAGCGTCAGCGCCGGGCGCCCGGCCGCGAGGGCGACGCCGGCGACGTGGTCGATCAGCGCGGCGCCGATGCCGGCGGCCGGCGTGGGCCGGGTCGACGCTCACCTGCTCGATGTGCAGGCAGCCGTCGACCTCCGCCGCCACGAGGTAGGCGACGGGCCCGTCGCCGTCCGACGGCCGCCCAGGCCAGGCCCGCCGCCCGGTGATGCCTCGAGCTCCGCCGGCGTGCCCGGATCGTCGGCCGCGATCTCGGGCATGCCGTGGCCGGCGAACGCGCTGCCCGGCCGCCGCCTCGATCTCCACGAGCCGGGCGAGCTCGTCCGCGGCCGGCGGCCGGATCACGTATCCAGCAGCCACCGCGCCGCCTCGACGTGCTCCGGCGGGCCGCCCCCGACCGCCCACGCGACCGTCTGCCCGATCGTCCAGCCGCGGGCGCGCTCGCGGTCGAGCCCGAGCTCGGACGGTGAGCCGGTCGAGCCGCCCCAGCACCTGCCCGGCGGGAGTGGCCGAGCTCGAACGAGCGCACGATCGGCGCGACCGCGAACTCGCGCTCGCCGGCGAGCGGCTTCGGGTCGATCGCGAGCCACGGCTCGCGCGCGGCGGCGAGCACGTTGTCGCCGTGCAGATCCTGGTGCAGCAGCACCTGCTCGCCCTGGGTCGGGGCGAGCGCCGCCAGCGCCTCGACGGCGGCGTCGACCAGCCGGCGCTCGAACGGCCGCCCGGCCGCCTCCCACTCGTCCGCCAGATAGCCGGCCCACCAGGCCGCCTCGTCGGCGAGCGTGTGGAACGGCGGCCCGGCCGCGACCCAGAGCCGCGGCAGCAGGCCGATGAGCACGGCGAGCGCCGTCTCCGGCCCCGCTGCGGACAGCGGCGTGCCCGGCTCGCATCGCTCGAGCAGAACGCGCCGAGCCGTCGTCGGTGCGGTCGAGCAGGCGCACGGCGCCGTCACCGTCCCAGCGAGCGAGCGCGTCGGCCTCGTGCTCGGACTCCCGGTGCAGGTCGATCACCTTCAGCACCGCCGGCGTCCCGTCGGGCAGCGTCGCCCGCACGGCGTACCCGGCCGCGCCCGGCGGGTACGGCTCGCCGAGGGTCAGGTCCCCAGCGTTCGGCGAGCGCCTCCAGGCGCCTCAGAGTCGGTTGCGGATCGCCCACAGGTCGGGGAACGCCTGGCGGCCGATGGTGGACGCGAGGTAGTCGACGCCCGCGGAGCCGCCGGTCCCGGCCTTGCGCCCGATCGTGCGCTCGACCATCTTCACGTGCCGGTAGCGCCACTCCTGGATGCCCTCGTCGATGTCGACCATCCGCTCGCACACCTGGGCGCTGCCGGGATCCGCCTGGTACACCTCGACCAGGACGTCCTGCACCGCCTGCGACGCCTCGACGGGCAGCGCCGGGTCGCGCTCGAGCACATCCTCGGGGATCCAGTGGCCGAGCCGGTTCGAGGTGCAGGAGGAACGAGTCCCACAGGCTGCGGCGCGACATCGCCGCATCGATCCGGTCGCGCTGCGGGCCCGCCGGGTGGTGGG
Organism: uncultured Actinomycetes bacterium; assembly: GCA_963708365.1. Classification (GTDB taxonomy): domain Bacteria; phylum Actinomycetota; class Thermoleophilia; order Gaiellales; family JAICJC01; genus JAICJC01. The sequence continues at coordinate 111,782 of CAVPSM010000013.1, read as the reverse complement.
CGAGCACGCTCGCGTCACGGCCGCCGAGCACCGCCTCGAGCTCGCGGAACTGGGCCGACTGGAACCCGCTCGCCCGCTCCAGCCGGCCGCGGAAGCTGGAGAAGCCGAGCGGCGTCATCGTCTCGAGGACGTCGATCTGGGCGACGATCGTCTTCAGGATCGTCAGGATCCGCTTCATCGTCATGAGCGCCGATCCGCGGTCGCCGATCTCGAGCCGGTCCTGCAGCCGCTCGAGCTCGTGCAGGAGCACCTTGAACCACAGCTCGTAGACCTGGTGGATGACGATGAAGAGCATCTCGTCGTGCTCCGGCCCGTCGGAGAGCGGCTGCTGGCAGGCGAGCAGCTCGTCGAGGTGCAGGTACGACGAGTAGGTGATTGCGGGATGCTCGGGAGCGGCCACTCGTGCCGAACTATCGCACCGCGGTCAGCGGATCCGCATCCAGCCCCGGCCGCTCGCGCAGGTGCGGCAGCGGGCTGGCAGGGTCGGGCGAGTCGATCTCGCGGCCCAGCCGGTGACCGTCCCAGATCGCGTCGGCGATCAGCCGCGGGGCGACGCAGTCGCCGATCCGGTAGACGCCGCTCGATCCCCGCCGCGGCCAGCGCCGCCCGGTCGGCCGCCAGCTCGAGGTAGAGCGCCTCGTTGGAGACACGCTGGGTGACGAGCACGAAGGCGTCCGCCGTGACCGGCGAACGTCTCGCCGAGCTCCGTCTCGCCGTCGCCGCCGCCCGGCGTCGATGCGGGTCAGCCAGGCCTCGGCCTGCATGCCGATCCCGAGGTCGTGCAGGTGACGACGCAGGATCGGCCCCTCGAGCGTCTCGTCGCACATCGGCGCGACCTTCTCGCAGGAGGTCATCAGCTCGACCTCGTGGCCGTGCGCGTGCAGCAGCTCCGCCATGCCCGGCCCCCATGAAGTAGCCCTCGCAGTCGAGGACGACCGCCCGCGAGCCCGGCGGGCGCTTGCCGTCGAGCATCATCTGCTCGGGCGTCAGCACGTGCGGGAGCGACGCGTCGGCGCCCGGGATCGGGCCGCGGGTGACCCCGTTTCGGCCATCGCTTCGCCCACGCCGCGCCGGTCGCGATCGACGACGATGTCGGCGCCGGACGCGCGCACGGCCGCGGCGTCCATGCGAGGCCGGTCTCGATCTCGACGTTTCGGAGCTGCGCGAGCTGGCCCAGCCGCCACGTGCGCAGCCGGTCCCACTCGGCCAGGCCGGGCAGGCGCGGGATCCAGCGGGTGAGCCCGCCCGGCTCGTCCGCCGCATCGACCAGGCGGACGCGGCGCATGCCCGCTGCGGCCGAGCACCATCGCGCACTCCATGCCGGCCGGCCCTGCGCCGACGACGAGCACCTCGCGGTCGGCGTTGGCAGCCCGGTCGAACCGCTCCGGGTGCCAGCCGCGGCGATGCTCCTCGCCGGCGGTCGCGTTCTGGGTGCAGCCGATGTGGCGGCGCACGTCGCCCTTCGAGATGCACATGTTGCAGCCGATGCAGGCGCGGATGTCGGCGAACCGGCCCTGGCGGATCTTCTCGGGGATGAACGGGTCGGCGATGTTCGGGCGGGCGGCGCCGATCAGATCCCAGGCGCCGGACTCGATGATCTCGGCCATCCGCTCGGGCGTCGTCAGCCGGCCGACGCCGACGATCGGCTTCGCCGTCGCCTCGCGCACGTGCCCCGTCCACTCGAGCTGCCAGCCCTCGGCGAAGAAGCGCGACGCGCCCGAGTCCTTCGACCACTCCAGGATCGAGCCGATGTGGACGTCCCACAGGTCGACGAGATGGTCGGCCATGCGCACGAACTCGAGCCCTTCGTCCAGCTCCACGCCGGGCCGCCCGCCGCCGAGACCGCCATCCGGCAGGCGATGGCGCAGTCCGAGCCGACCGCCTCACGCACCGCCGCGAGCGTCTCGATCCACATCCGCGCCCGGTTCTCGAGCGAGCCGCCGTACGCGTCGGTGCGCTGGTTGTAGAACGGCGAGAGCATCTGGCCGAGCAGGTAGGAGTGGCCGCCGTAGACGTAGACGATGTCGAAGCCGGCGTCCCGTGAGCGGACGGCCGCGCGCACCCAGTCGGAGATGATCCGGTCGATGTCGAGCTTCTCCATCCGCTTCGGCGTGATGTTCGAGAAGTCGCTCGCGATCTGTGACGGCGCCGGGGGCGGCAGCCGCGTCTCGCAGTTCTCGCCGTGCGCGCCGGAGTGGGAGAGCTCGATGCCCGGCCAGGGCGCCGTGGGCGTGCACCGCGTCGCACAGGATCGCGAGGTGGCGCAGGTCGTGGTCGTCCCACATGCGGGCCGAGATGTAGGGCGTCTCGTCGGCGTCGGCGGAGACGGTGCAGTACTCGGTGCAGACCGCGGCCCAGCCGCCCTCGGCCTTGACCGCCCGGTGGGCCGCCTGCGACCACGGCTTCTCGACGCCGAATCCGGTGCAGTGGGGCACCTGGTAGAAGCGGTTGCGCAGCGTCTTCGGCCCGATCTGGACGGGCTCGAAGAGGATGTCGAAGCGCGGGTCGGCGGCCATGGCGGGCCGACTATACCCATGGGCCCTCACCACCTCGGGGCCAGGCCCCGCGCCGCGGGGCCTGGCCCCGGTCTTCGCCGTCCCGGCAGCCTGGAACATGGGTGTTTTTCCCCGTTTGACTTCCGTCCTGGGCCGGGACGACAATCCCGAGAGGTGCGTGTCTTCTTCGCCACGGACATCCATGGGTCCGAGACGTGCTGGCGTAAGTTCCTGAACTCGGGAACGCATTACAAGGCAGACGTCCTGATCCTGGGCGGCGACATGACCGGGAAGGCCCTGGTGCCTGTCATCGCCGACGGCGACGGGCGCTGGCACGGCACGCTTCAGGAGCAGCGCCGCGACCTCTCGGGCGACGACGAGGTCGCGGCGTTCGAGCAGGACGTGATCCGGCGCGGGTACTACCCGTTCCGCACGGACCCGGACGAGCTGACGGAGCTCGAAGCCGATTCCGAGCGGCTCGACGAGCTCTTCCACAGCCACATGCTCGGCACGGTCGAGCGGTGGATGCAGATGGCCGAGGAGAAGCTCGCCGGCCAGTCCCAGCGCATGTTCGTCTGCCCCGGCAACGACGACCAGTTCGAGGTCGACGAGATCCTGGCCGCCGCCCGCCGGGTCGAGCTCGCCGAGGGCCGCGTGGTCGACGTGGACGGCTTCCAGATGGCGTCGACGGGATGGTCGAACCCGACGCCGTGGCACACCTACCGCGAGGAGGCCGAGGACGTCCTGCTCGAACGGATCCGGTCGGTGACGTCGCAGCTCACGGCCGCGCCCGAGCGGACGATCCTGAACCTGCACTGCCCGCCGTACGGATCGGGACTCGACGACGCCCCCGGCGTCGACGAGGATCTGAAGCCGAAGCACGGCGGCCACGCCCCCGAGCCGGTGGGCTCGACGGCCGTGCGGGAGGCGATCGAGGAGACCGGCCCAGTGCTCTCGCTCCACGGGCATATCCACGAGTCTCGCGGACACGCGCGCATCGGAAAGACCCTCTGCATCAACCCGGGCAGCGCGTACGAGCAGGGCGACCTGATGGGCGCGCTGATCGAGCTCAACGGCAAGAAGGTGAAGAACTTCGTGCTCACCAGCGGCTGAAAGGAGAGGGGATGGCTGCAGCAGATACGCCAATGGAGCGCACCATGTTCGTGCGCAAGGCGACGGGGCTGGTGAAGGGGTGGTCGGTGTTCGACGCCTTCATCTACTCGGCGTTCGCCATCAACCTGATGGCGCTCGGGTTCGGATACGCGTTCACCGGCATCGCCGTCTTCCCGGAGGGCGGGCTGATCGCCGCCATCGTCCTTTCGGGCCTGTTCATCATCTTCGAGGTCATCACATACGCGTCGCTGATCGCCGTGATGCCCAGGGCCGGCGGCGACTACGTGTGGCAGAGCCGCGTGTTCGGAGGCGGCATCGGCTTCGTGCTCGCGGCCACGGGCTGGTGGTTCATCCTCTGGCACTGGGTCCCGATCTACGCCAACATCCTCATCATCGAGGTCATCCAGCCGATCCTGAACGTGCTCGGGTACAACGGCACGAGCACGTTCCACGCGGCCTGGTGGAACCCGATCCACGGAACCGGCATCTTCGTCGCCTCGCTCGCGACGGCCGCGATCGCCAGCGTCGTCGTGTCGATCGGCATGCGCAACTACGCCCGCTTCCAGAAGTGGTGCTTCTACGGCGCCGTGTTCGGGCTCGTGGTCATGCTCGGGATCTTCCTGTTCCACTCGAAGGCGGATTTCATCTCGGCCTTCAACCGGCAGACCGACATCTACGGCTCGCACGACCCCAACGCCTACGCGAAGACGGTCGCCGCGGCCCATTCCGCCGGAGTCCACCCCAAGGGCTTCGGCGCCTTCCCGCTGCACGCCACGCTGCTGCTCGTCCCGTTCATGCTCTTCTTCAACCTCTGGCCGAACTGGGGCGCGACGCTCTACGGCGAGGTGCGGGGGGCGTCGGACTTCCGCAAGAACATCTACGCGATGGGTGGGGCGCTGGTGTTCACGACGATCGTCGTCATCCTCACGTTCGCGGCGATGGCGCACGCCATGGGGTACAACTTCTACGGCATCCTGAGCGGCGAGTACTGGGTGACCGTGTCGAAGGCTCCCGTTTACTGGTTCCCGTACCCGGGCATGCTGGCGGCGATGTTCTTCCACAACGGGCTCGTGCAGGTCGTGCTGCTCCTGTTCCTCTCGCTGTGGTTCTTCGGCTGGGCCGGGAGCGTGTTCCTGAGCTCCACGCGGGTGATCTTCGCGGCCGCGTTCGACCGGATCCTGCCCGAGTGGGCGGCCAAGGTCGACGACCGCACGCACGTGCCCGTGGCGGCCCTGATGCTGATGCTCGTGCCGTCGATCCCGATCAGCTACCTGTACGCGTACAACACGAACTTCTACGGCTACACGCTGGACGCGACGGTGGTGATCGCCATCACCTACTTCGGGACGACGCTCTCGGCGATCGTGCTCCCCTGGCGCCGCCGCGATATCTACAAGGCGTCGCCGATCGCCAAGTACGAGCTGGCCGGCATTCCGCTCGTGACCATCTCCGGCGTCATATTCGCGGCGTTCCTGGCCTTCTGCGGATACAAGTGGTTCTTCACGGACGCCTACGGGATCAACCACGCGAACTCGCTCAAGTACATGGGCGTGCTCTATCTGATCGCGATCGCGATCTATGTCGGGAGCCGGATCGTCCGCCGTCGCGAGGGCATCGACCTCGCCATGATCAACTCCGAGATCCCGGTCGAATGAGCCGGCGCTGCGTGGGAGCCGGGAAACCGGCTCCCACGTTGGCATTCGGGCTCGTCCGCAAGCCGCGTCGAGCGTGTTGACTTCCCTCCCGATCTCGGGGAAGATTTCCGTGGTCTAGACCACAACCGTCTCCGCAGAGGAGGGGAGGGTATGCAAGAAGGCACCCACTCGGACAGCCATAACCTGGCGCAGTTCGGGTATCGCCAGGAGCTGCACCGTACGCTGGGCAGCTTCTCATCGTTCGCCGCCGGCTACAGCTACATCTCGATCCTGACCGGCATGTTCCAGACGGCAGCGCTCGGATTCGCCTTCGCCGGCCCCGCATTCGCCTGGGCCTGGCTCGTCGTCATGTTCGGCCAGTTCATGGTCGCCCTCCAGTTCGCCGAGCTCTCGGCGCATTATCCCCTGGCGGGCTCGGTCTACCAGTGGTCGAAGCAGCTCGCGTCGAAGGCGTGGGCGTGGAACACGGGTTGGATGTACCTGTGTGCCCAGATCATCACCGTGCCGGCCGTCGCGCTCGCGTGGCAGGTCATCCTGCCGCAGATCTCGACCCACTTTCAGATCATCGGGTCATCCGCCAACTCCGGCAACATCTACAGCAAGGACTTCGCCGAGAACGCGATCATCCTCGCAATGGTGATGGTCGTCTTCACCACGATCATCAACGCCACGGGCGTCAAGCTGCTCGCCCGCATCAACAACATCGGCGTCATCGCTGAGCTCATCGGCGCCACTGGCCTGATCGTCCTGTTCCTTGTCCATGCAAACCGCGGCCCGGCCAAGGTGCTGACGACGACCGCCAACACGGCGAACGTCCCCGTCCACCACGCGTGGGGGTATCTGGGAGCGCTGCTTGTCGGCGCGATCATGCCGCTCTACGTGATGTACGGGTTCGATACGGCCGGCTCCCTGGCCGAGGAGACCGACGATCCCCGCCGGAAGGCGCCGAGGGCGGTGCTTCAGGCCCTGGCGACCGCCGGCACCATGGGCTTCCTGCTGATCCTGTTCGGCACGATGGCGGTGAGCGACTCGCTCTTCAAGGACGGGACGACGCTCAACCTGCCGGCCATCACGGAGGATGTGCTCGGCACCACGTGGGGCAAGATCTTCCTGGCGGACGTGGCGGTGGCGATCTTCGTCTGCTGCCTGGCGATCCACGCCATGTCGGTGCGGATCCTGTTTGCGATGGGCCGCGACGACAACCTGCCCGGCGGCGCCCGACTGGCCCACGTTTCCGGGACGCGGCGCGTCCCGGTATTCCCGGCAGTGCTGGTCGGGGCGATCGCGCTCGTCGTGCTCGCGTTCAACATCTACAACCAGTACGCGTTCGAGGTCATCATCGCGCTGGGGATCATCTTCATGTACATGGCCTACCTGGGCGTGACGATCCCGCTTCTGCAGCAGCGGCTGAACGGCTGGCCCGGCAATCTGAAGGATGCCGGTGACGGCCTGTTCAAGCTGGGACGCTGGGCCGTCGTCACGAACGTCATCGCGATCATCTACGGCGCCTCGATGACGATCAACCTGGCCTGGCCGCGCGACTACTACTACGGCACCCTTTGGTACCAGCAGTACGGGCCGATCACCGGCATCGCCGTGGTGGTGATTGCTGGACTGGCGCTCTACTACGGCCGCCAGCAGCACCACGGGACAGTGATCGCCGAGCATCGGGCGGACATGGCCGTGCCCGCCGAGGGCGACTGATCAGCCTCCACGGGGGGCGGCGTCGGAACCGATGACGCTGCCCCCGAACAGCTGCGGCGGCTCGTCCGCCGCGACCTGGTGGTGGCGGCCGTCGGCGCGTTCGCAGCCGTCGCCGCGGCGGCGTTCCTGGTCGCCGGCCGGCTGGGGATCATCTCCGAGCTCGCCGCCGGCCGGATCGCCGTCGCGCTGGCCGTCGTCGTCGGTGTCGGCTGCTTCTGGTGGTGGGCCGTGGGACCCCGCGAGTACCTGCGCGACCGCATCATCGTGCTGACGCCGGTCTTCCTGATCGCCGCCCCCGGGCTGATCGGCGTGAGCTATCTGGGCGGTGGCGTCGCCGTCGGCATTCTGTCCGGCGCGGTCGGCTTCTCGGCGGCAGCGATCTTGGGCATCGTCTGGTCGTCCCGCCGAGGCTGAACCGGGACCGGTGCCCTCTCTGCATATCCTCCAGCCATGAACCAGACGTACGTCTACTCCATGTACCGGTGCAACAAGTTCTTCGGCCCCGAGCGGCAGGTGCTGCGCGACATCTCGCTCTCCTTCCTGCCGGGGGCGAAGATCGGCGTGCTCGGCCCGAACGGCGCCGGCAAGTCGACGCTCCTGCGGATCATGGCCGGGCTGGACGAGCCCTCGAACGGCGAGGCCCGGATCTCGCCCGGCGCGACGGTCGGCTACCTGCCCCAGGAGCCCGAGCTCGATCCGGCCAAGGACGTGCGCGGCAACGTGGAGGAGGGTGTCGCCGAGAAGCGCGGACTACTCGACCGCTTCAACGAGATCTCCGCCAGGTTCGCCGAGCCGATGTCCGACGACGAGATGCAGACGCTGCTCGAGGAGCAGGGCGAGGTGCAGGACCGGATCGACCGCACCGACGCCTGGAGCCTCGACCGCATGCTGGACATCGCGATGGACGCGCTGCGGCTGCCGCCGCCCGACGCCGTCGTCGCCAACCTCTCCGGCGGCGAGCGCCGCCGCGTCGCGCTGTGCCGGCTGCTGCTCTCCTCGCCCGACCTGCTGCTGCTGGACGAGCCGACCAACCACCTCGACGCCGAGTCGGTCGCATGGCTCGAGCGGTTCCTGGACGAGTACGAGGGCACCGTGCTCGCCGTGACGCACGACCGCTACTTCCTGGACAACGTCGCCGGCTGGATCCTCGAGCTCGATCGTGGCCACGGCATCCCGTTCCAGGGCAACTACTCGTCGTGGCTCGAGCAGAAGCAGGCTCGCCTCGCAGTCGAGGAGAAGCAGGAGTCGGCGCGTCGCCGCACCCTCCAGCGCGAGCTCGAGTGGGTGCGGATGGCGCCGCGCGCCCGCCATGCCAAGAGCCGCGCCCGCGTCTCCGCGTACGAGCAGCTGCTGGCCGAGGAGTCCGCGGTCAAGCTCGACACGGTCGAGATCCACATCCCGGCCGGGCCGCGGCTGGGCGATGTCGTCGTCGAGGCGGCCGCGGTGCGCAAGGGCTACGGCGACCGGCTGCTGATCGACGGGCTGGACTTCTCGCTGCCCGCCGGCGGCATCGTCGGCGTGATCGGCCCGAACGGCGCCGGCAAGACGACCCTCTTCCGCATGATCGCGGGGCAGGAGGAGCCGGACGGCGGCGAGCTGCGGTTGGGGCCGTCGGTCGAGCTGGCCTACGTCGACCAGGCCCGCGCCGACCTCGACCCGGTCAACACGGTGTGGAAGGAGATCAGCGGCGGCAAGGATCGCATCACCGTCGGCACTCGCGAGATCGCGTCGCGGGCCTACGTCGCGTCGTTCAACTTCCGCGGCGGCGACCAGCAGAAGCGGGTCGGCGACCTCTCCGGCGGAGAGCGCAACCGGCTCCATCTGGCCAAACTGCTGCGCTCCGGTGGCAACCTGCTCCTGCTCGACGAGCCGACCAACGACCTCGACGTCGACACGCTGCGGGCGCTCGAGGAGGCGCTCGTCTCCTTCGCCGGCTGCGCGGTCGTGATCAGCCACGATCGCTGGTTCCTCGACCGCGTCGCGACCCACATCCTCGCGTTCGAGGGCGACTCCGAGGTGGTGTGGTTCGAGGGTGCCTACGACGAGTACGAGGAGAACCGGCGCACGCGCCTCGGCGCAGAGGCCGACCAGCCCCACCGGATCAAGTACAAGCCGCTCGTGCGGCCGTAGCGACCGGCCGTCGGCGCGGGGCCTGTCCCCGCGCACGGGGACAGTCCCCGGTTCGCCGGCTCAGCCCCGCGTAGGGACCTGCTGGACGGCCCAGCGGTTGCCGTCGGGGTCGGCGAAGAACACGAACGAGCCCCAGTCGAAGGTCTGCACGTCACCGACCTCGAGGCCGCGACCGAGCAGCTCGGCGCGGGCGGCGTGGATGTCGGACACGACCACCTGGAGGTTTGCGGACCCCGGAGGGGAGTCCGTCAGGCCGGTGCCGATGGCGATCGAGCAGGCTGAGCCCGGAGGCGTGATCTGCACGAACCGCAGCCCCTCGTCGACCTGGTGGTCCGCGTCGGCGACGAAGCCGGCCTTCTCGACGTAGAACGCCTTCGCCCGGTCGACGTCGGTGACGGGAACGGCTACCAGCTCGAGCTTGAAGTTCATCTCGCAACTCCTTCGCGTATTTGACAGTATGCTGTCGTCATGAGTGGGAATCTATCAGAACGACAGCATGCTGTCAATCCGGTGCGCACACCCGAGGGCGAGGCTGTGAGCCGGCTCGCCGTGCTCGTGTTCCGCCTGGAGGGTGCCCTCAAAGCCGCGGGCGACGCGCTCGCGCGTCCGGCCGGCCAGACGAGTGCCCGCTGGCGTGTCCTCGCAGCCGTCGAGTCGACGCCGATGAGCGTCGCCCAGATCGCAAGGGCGTGGACCCTTGCCCGCCAGAGCGTCCAGCGCGTCGCCGACGAGCTCGAGCGCGACGGCCTCATCAGCTACGAGGAGAACCCGGATCACCGGCGGGCGAAGCTCGTCCGGCTCACGACCACCGGGGCGGCGGCGCTGGCCCGGATCCAGGACGCTCAACGGGCGTGGGCGAACGAGCTCGGCTCGCAGATCGACGCGGGCGACCTCTCGCTCGCCGCCGAGATCCTCGGGCGGATCCTGGAGGCGCCTGCGCTGGGACGCGACGCGGACTAGCCCCGGAGGTGGCTGCCGAGGAACCGCACCTGCGCGGGCAGCATCCGCCGCCAGAAGTCCTCGTCGTGGCAGCCCGCCACGAACGACCCTGCCGGCCGGTGCGCGAGCCGCGCGGCGAACGCCCGGTCGTTGGCGAGGAACGGGTCGGCGGTGCCGCAGCTGATCCACACCGCGGTTCGTGTGAGGCGGCCGATCCCGGCGAAGACGTCGTTTCGGGCGAAGTCGGCGGCACCGTCGAAGGCATCGGGCACCGCCGAGCGCTGCTGCGCGTGCGTCTCCCACATCGCCGGGCTCGACACTGCGACGGCCGGGAACCGCTGAGGGTGACGCTCGGCCGCGAGCAGGGCGCCGTACCCGCCCATCGACCAGCCCATGATCGCCCCCGGATTGAGACCGAGGTCGCCGCGCAGGAGCGGCAGGAAGTCGTCGATCAGCATCCGCATGCGGTCCTCGCCGTCGGCCCGTCGGTGCCAGTAGCTCGAGCCGCCGTCGACGGCCGCGACGGCGTAGCGCAGGCCGGCGGCCGCGACGAAGTCGACGGTGTGCAGCACGTTCATCACCCAGTCGGCGGAGCTGCCGCGGCCGGGCAGGCACACCGCGGCGGCGCTCCCGGCATGGCCCGGCGGAAAGCCGATCGCATAGTCGACCGGCTCCGGCACGGACGCCGAATGCAGCGTGCCCGAGACGACGCGAGTCCCCGCCAGCCGCGGCGGCGACGGCCCGCTCGGTCCGCAGGCGCCCGTGAGCTCGTCGTACCAGGTGTGCAGCGGCAGGCGCCTGCCTCCCGCGGCCGCGCCGCCGGCGGCGAGGGCCGCCGCGCCGACCCCGGCGACTGCGCGTCTGCGGGTCATCCGCATCCGGCCACCGTATTGAGCGGCTGTTTCGGGGGTGTAACGGTCGTGTCTCGGTATGGCCGGGACGGTTCCGGGGCTCGTGACAGCTCGTACGATCGGTGGGTGCGCTCTCTCGGTGCGAGCATCTGGCGCAGGCTGACGATCGCGATCGAGCTCGCGATCGGCGCAGCTGCCGTCACCGCCGCGGTCGCCGTGATCGGCTTCACGGTCGTCGCGGTCGCGCTGCACGTCTGGCGGTCGGATCCCCCGAAGGCAGCGATCTCGGGTATCCGCTGCCACCGGGATGGCCGCTACCTCCGTGCGCGCGGCGCCGTGCTCAACTTCGGCGGACGCGACGCCACCTTCGACGTGCGGCCGGACGTGGCGGTAACCGGGCGCGGCGTCCTCTCGGTACGCGAGGAGGACTTCGTCACGGTGCCGGCCGGCGCGGTTCGCGAGTGGCGCTGGCTCGACGGCCACACCCGTGTGCCGTCGGGCGCCGCGGTCACGCGCTGCTCGGCGTCAGTTTTCTACCCGGGTGGCGGAGAAGGCGACGACTGACCGCTAGGCGGCCATGCGCTCGATGGCGCTCAGGCGGTTCGCGGCGTCGAGGGCCGCGACCTTGTACGACTCGGCCAGCGTCGGGTAGTTGAAGACCGTGTCGATGAGGACGTCGATCGTCCCGCCCATCGCCATCACCAGCTGGCCGATGTGGACGAGCTCGGTTGCGCCGGTGCCGAAGGCGTGGACGCCGAGCAGCGTGCGGTCGACCGGCGAGACGAGCAGCTTGAGGATGCCCGAGGTGTCGCCGAGGATCTGGCCGCGAGCGAGCTCGCGGTAGCGCGAGACGCCGATCTCGTACGGCACCGCGGCCTCGGTCAGCTGCTCCTCGGTGCGGCCGACGAAGCTGATCTCGGGGATCGTGTAGATGCCGATCGGGAGCGTCTGGTCCATCGCGTGGGCGGCGATGCCGAAGGCGTCGCAGGCGGCCAGCCGGCCCTGCTCCATCGACGTGGCGGCGAGGCTGGGGAAGCCGATCACGTCGCCGACGGCGTAGATGTGGCGGACGACGGTGCGGAAGCGTTCGTTCACGGCGATGCGGCCGCGCTTGTCGGCCTCGAGGCCTGCCTTGGCCAGGTCGAGCGCGTCGGTGGCGCCCTGACGCCCGGCGGAGTAGAGCACTGCGTCGGCCGGGATCAGCTTGCCGCTCGCGAGCCGCGTCACGGCCCCGTCGCGATGCTTGTCGACGCCCGTCACCGTCTCGTCGAAGCGGAAGATCACGCCGAGGTCGCGGAGGTGGTACTGGAGCGCCTCGGTGACCTGGAAGTCGCAGAACTCGAGGAGGCGCTGGCGCTGCTCGACGACGGTCACCCGGGTGCCGAGGGCGGCGAACATCGAGGCGTACTCGATGCCGATCACCCCGGCGCCGACCACGACCAGCGAGTTCGGGAGCCAGTCGAGCGAGACGATGTCGTCGGAGTCGAGCACGGTGCGGCCGTCGAAGGCGACGGTGGCCGGGCGCGCCGGGCGGGTGCCCGTCGCGATCACGATCTTGGCGGCGGTGACGCGGCGCTCCTCGCCGGAGGCGCTCTCGACGCACACCGCGTGCGGGTCGAGGAAGCGGCCGTGCCCTGCGAGCACCTGCACCTTGTTGCGGCCGAGCTGGCTGCGGACGACGTCGATCTCGCGCTGGACGACGTGCTGGATGCGCGCGAACACGTCCTCGCTCGTGATGTCGTCCTTCACGCGGTAGCTCTGGCCGTAGATGCCGCGCTGGCTCATGCCGGTCAGGAAGACCACGGCCTCGCGGAGCGTCTTCGACGGGATCGTGCCGGTGTTCGTGCAGACGCCGCCGAGCGTCTCGCGGCGGTCGATCACGGCGACGCGGCGACCGAGCTTGGCGGCCTGGATGGCGGCGCGCTGGCCGCCCGGGCCGGAGCCCATGACGAGGAGGTCGTAGTCGAACTTCACGGGGTGGTTATCGGCCGCGGCCGGCGGGGATTGACGCGAGGCCGGCGGCCGGCCGTTCTATCATCCGGCGCCGTGGCCGAGTACCGCATCACGAGCTGGCGCGAGATCCCGACGATGGTGTCTGCCCGCGACGCCGGCGGCGCGACCGCCAAAGTGGCGCTGCCGGACAGGTTCCAGGAGGCGGTCGACGAGGCAGCCATGCGCCAGGGCCTGGCCGGCTCAGACGCCTACCTGGAGGCATGGGTGCAGGGCGACTGGCAGGAGGCCGACGGCACGCCGGACGAGGTGGCGGCGCGCGTGGCCGCCGAGCTCGACGAGGCCCATCCGCCCGAGCGGCTCCAGGCCATGCTCGACGCGTAGCGTCGAGGGCGTAGAATCGCGCTGGCTCCACGTCCAGCGACCCCGGGGAGGGGACATGGCGCGAACGCCCTACGACTACATCATCATCGGCGGAGGCAGCGCGGGCTGCGCGCTCGCGAATCGCCTCTCGGCCGACCCGTCGAACAAGGTGCTGGTGCTCGAGGCCGGCCGGCCGGACTGGAAGGCCGACGTCTTCATCCACATGCCGGCGGCCCTCACCTACCCGATCGGGAGCCGCTTCTACGACTGGAAGTACGAGTCGGAGCCCGAGCCGCACATGAACGGGCGCCGCATCTACCACGCCCGCGGCAAGGTGCTCGGCGGCTCGAGCAGCATCAACGGGATGATCTTCCAGCGCGGCAACCCGCTCGACTACGAGCGCTGGGCGGGCGACCCCGGCATGGAGAGCTGGGACTACGCGCACTGCCTGCCGTACTTCAAGAAGATGGAGACGTGCCTCGCCGGCGCCGACGAGTGGCGCGGCGGCGACGGGCCGCTCGTGATGGAGCGCGGCCCGGCGACGAGCCCGCTGTTCCTGGCCTTCTTCGAGGCCGTCCAGCAGGCCGGCTACCACCTGACGAGCGACGTCAACGGCTACCGCCAGGAGGGCTTCGCGCCGTTCGACCGTAACATCCACCGCGGCCGCCGGCTGAGCGCGGCCCGCGCCTATCTGCACCCGGTGATGGACCGGCCGAACCTGACGGTGAAGACGAACGCGTTCGTGCGCCGCATCGTGTTCGAGGGCAATCGCGCCACCGGCGTCTCGTTCGACCTGCTGCGCGGCCCGACCCGGCGCGCGCACGGGAAGGAGATCATCCTGTGCGGCGGCGCCGTCAACAGCCCGCAGGTGCTGCAGCTCTCCGGCGTTGGCAACGCGGAGGAGCTCGAGAAGCTCGGCGTCTCGGTCGTGCACGACCTGCCCGGCGTCGGCGAGAACCTGCAGGACCACCTCGAGGTGTACGTCCAGTACGGCAGCAAGCTGCCCGTCTCGGTCGCCCCGTCGATGCTCTACCGCAACCGGCCGAAGGTCTACCTGGAGTGGCTGGCCCGCCGCGGGGACGGCGCGACGAACCACTTCGAGGGCGGCGGGTTTGCGCGCTCGAACGACGAGGTCGCCTACCCGAACCTGATGTTCCACTTCCTGCCGATCGCGATCCGCTACGACGGCACGCCAGCCGGCCGGCGGTCACGGCTACCAGGTGCACATCGGGCCGATGTACTCGAACTCGCGCGGGTGGGTGAAGATCACGTCGACCGATCCCAAGGTGAAGCCGGCGCTGCAGTTCAACTACCTGTCGACGCCCGAGGACCGGCAGGAGTGGAAGGAAGCGATCGAGATCGCCCGCAAGATCCTCAACCAGCCGGCGTTCGACCTCTACAACGCGGGCGAGGTCTCGCCGGGGCCGGGCGTCGCCACCGAGGAAGAGGTGCTGGACTGGGTGCGCCGCGACGCCGAGACGGCGCTGCACCCGTCGTGCACGCTGGCGATGGGAACGGGGCCGCAGTCGGTGGTCGACCCGCAGACCATGCGCGTGCACGGGCTCGAGGGCCTGCGCGTCGTCGACGCCTCGGTGTTCCCGTACGTCACCAACGGCAACATCTACGCCCCGGTGATGATGACGGCCGAGAAGTCCGCCGACATGATCCTGGGGAACACGCCGCTCGAGCCGCAGCACGCCGACTTCTACCGGCACCAGCCGAAGGCGGCCGCGGCCGGCGAGTAAGGCAAGCGGGGCCAGGGCCCCTCGGGGCCTGGCCCCGGTCTACGCGAGGTCGAGGATGACGCGGGTGGCGTCGCCCGAGCGGACCAGATCCATCGCTGCGTCGGCCTCGTCGAGCGGGAGCCGGTGCGAGATCAGCCGGTCGAGCGGCAGGTGGCCGCGCCGGTGCAGGTCGAGGATCAGCGGGAAGTCGCGGTCGGGCCGCGCCGAGCCGTAGATCGAGCCGAGCACCCTCCGCTCCATGCGCGGGATCGAGAGCGCCGGGAGCGTGATGGTCGCGTCGGCGCGGGGGATACCGCAGAGCACCGCGGCGCCGCGCACGCGGGTCGACATGAACGCGGCCTCGGCCGCCGCAGGCCGGCCGCGGGCCTCGAAGGCGTAGTCGACGCCGCCCCCGCTCGCGTCGCGCACCGCCGCCGCCACGTCGGCCGGCGACCCCTGCCAGCGGACGGTGGCGGTCGCGCCCAGCTCGCGCGCCCGCTCGAGGCGCGACTCCTGAGAATCCACGGCGACGATGTCCGCAGCCCCGGCCGCAACGGAGCCGACCACCGCCGCCAGCCCCGTTCCGCCGAGCCCGAAGACGGCCACGCGCTCGCCCGGGCGGACGCCGGCCGTCCGCCACACCGCGCAGACGCCGCTCGCGACGGCGCAGCCGACCAGGGCCGCGACGTCGAACGGGACGTCGGCCGGAATGCGGACGCACGAGCGCTCCGGCACCACGGCGCGCTCGGCGAACGACGAGAGGAAGCAGTAGTGGTGCACCGTCGCGCCGCCGAACCGCAGCCGGGTCGTGCCGTCGAGCAGGCCGCCGGTCAGCATCTTCGGCCACGCGGTGCCGCACAGATGTGGCAGGTCGCGCAGGCACTCCTCGCAGTGGCCGCAGTACGGCGCCCACGAGAGCGCGACGTGGTCGCCGACCCGCAGCGCCTCGACCCCTTCGCCGACCTCCTCGACGACGCCCGCGCCCTCGTGGCCGAGCACGGCCGGGCACGGCACCTCGATCGAGCCGTCGAACGCGTTCAGGTCGTCGCTGCACACGCCACTCGCATGCAGGCGCACGCGCACCTCGCCGGGGCCGGGCGGGTCGAGCTCGAGGTCGACGACGCGCAGGCGCGTGCCCACGGCGGGCAGGAGGGCGGCCCGGGTGGTGACCGCGCTAGCCATTGCCCTCCGCGGTGACCAGGCGCTCGAGATCGCGCTCGAGGCCACCCTCGCCCACCTCGACCACCTCGAGCGGGAGGCCGATGCGGTCGGCCGCCGCCTGCGCCTTCGCGCGCAGCTCCGGCGTCGGCCGCTGCGCCAGCCACACGACTCGCCGGTAGTGGCGGAAGTAGTCGTCGCGCAGCTCCGGATGGCGGTCGAGGCCGAGCGAGCGCACCACCGTGCGGTCGAACGTCCGCGCCAGGAAGTCGGTCAGGAAGTACGTACCCGGCTCCTCACGGAGCGCGTCGCGCACCTCGGATCGGGCGAAGACGTCGTAGCAGTGGTCGCCCTCGAGCCGCTCGAGGCCGAGGTCGTCGACGGCGCCCTGGCTGCCGCAGTCCGCGTAGGCGAGGACGATCCGGTCGTAGTCGTCGCGCAGGCCGGCGACCAGCTCGCGGGCCGCCGGGGCGATCCGCTCCGGCCGGTTGTGCAGCTCCGGCGGCAGCGGATGGACGTCGACGTCCCAGCCCCGCCGCCGTGCGATCCCCTGCACGTGCAGGGCGAGCGCGCCGCACGCGACGACCGCCACCCGGGCGTGTGTCCGCGTGCTCATCCCGGGAAGGCGAGCTGGTCGATGAACATGTCGTTGAAGTCTGCCCGCCCGGACAGCTCGACGTACTCGACCTCGTCCAGGATGGCGTCGGCGGCGGCCCGCTCACGCAGCGAGAGCGCGGCCATCTTGGCGCCCTCGCCGGCGACGTTCCCGGCCGAGACGATCCGTGGCAGCGGCAGGCGCGGCACGAGGCCGATGCGAACGGCGCTGGCCGGCGACAGGTACGAGCCGAAGCTGCCGGCGAGCAGCACCTGCGAGACGTCGTCCGGCCCGATCCCGAGCTCGGTCATGAGGATGCTCCAGCCGGTGGCGATCGACGCCTTCGCGAACTGGAGCTCGCGCACGTCGCGCTGCGACAGGTACACGGCGTTCTCAGGCTCCTCACCGCGCCAGGCCAGCACGAACACGCGCTCCTCGCCCACCTTGACGAGCCGTTTTGCCAGCGCGGGATGCACCTCGGCGGCCGTCTCGTCCGGAACGAACCGGCCAGAGTTGTCGAGCAGGCCGGCCGAGACCAGCTGGGCGACGGCGTCGACCAGCCCCGACCCGCACATGCCGACCGGGGCGGTGTCGCCGATCACCTCGAGCGTGAGGTCGTCGCCGTCGATCCGCACACCTTCGATCGCCCCCTCGGCGGCGCGCATGCCGCACTTGATCTGTGCGGCCTCGAACGCCGGCCCGGCGGGCGCGGCGGTGGACACCACCCGCTCCTGCGATCCGAGCGCGATCTCGGAGTTCGTGCCGACGTCGATGAAGAGCCGCACCCGCCGGTCGCGCGTGAGGCCGGTGGCGAGCATCCCGGCGACGATGTCGCCGCCGACGTACGCCCCGAGCGCCGGGAACGTGAACGCGGGCGCCCGCGGGTGCAGCTGCACGCCGAAGTCGGCCGCGGTCACCGGTGGGAGCCGTCGGGCGGCGATGATGAACGGCGCCATCGCCAGCGGCTCGGGATCGATCCCGAGCGCGATCTGGGTCATGGTCACGTTGCCGCAGATCACCATCTCGTAGACGCGCGCGCGGTCGATGGCGGCCTCCTCGCACACCTCGGTCGCGAGCAGGTTGAGCGTCTCCGCCGCGCGGGCCTGGAGCGCTTCCAGGGCGTCGGGATCCATCATCGTCGCCGAGACGCGCGAGATCACGTCGGCCCCGTAGGGCTGCTGGCGGTTGAGGACGGAGCGAACGGCGAGCGGCTGCCCGGTGGCCAGGTCGAGCAGGGTCGCGACCACGGTGGTCGTGCCCAGGTCGAAGGCGATCGCGTGCCGATCCGCGGTGGTGTCGCCCGGCTCGACGTCGATCAGGACGTCGTCGCAGATCACCGCCGTGACGTTGTAGTCGGCCGCCCGCAGCGTCCGCCCCAGCGTGCGGACGGCCCCCGGGTGCACGCGCAGCTCGAAGTCGTCGACGGCCGCGACCACGCGCTCGACGTCGGAAACCTGATCCTCGAGCGACGGCTCGTCCAGCTCGAGGTAGCGCTTCTGCACCGACGGGCGCAGGATGACGTGGCGGCCGACGCCGACGAGGGCGGCCTTGGGCCGCGTCTGCAGGGGCGGCACGTCGATCTCGAGGTCCTCCGTGGCCGCCGCGCGGCAGGCCAGCCGCCAGCCGCCCTTGAGCTCGTCGATCGTGAACGCGCGCGGGTCGACGCTGTCGATCGGCACCGCGCCGGACAGGACGCGCACCTTGCACTTCTTGCACGTGCCGTGGCCGCCGCACGTGGAATCGATCGCGATCCCGTTCCAGGAGGCGGCGTCGAACACCGTCGTGCCCGCGGGGACGCGGACGTCGCCGCCGTCGGGACGGAACTGCAGCCGCACCCCTCCCGGTGCCCGCGGCGGCGGCGGCCTCGCTCACGCGGCTCCGGCTGCCTGGGCCGCCGCCAGCTTGGCCCGGTGGGCCGCGATCCAGCGGGCGCCCCACTCGTCGTGGCCGAGCAGGAAGTCGGCCGCGCGGACGGCCTCGACGCACACCGGCGCCCGGGCGTCCATGATCGCGCTCGTGAGGCCGTGGCTGGCCGCAATGCCCAGGAACCCGGCGCCGAGCACGTGCCGTCCGGGGAGGCCGAACGAGGTGTTCGAGGCGCCGCAGGTCATGTTCACGCCCAGGTCGTCGCGGATCATCCGCACCGTCTCGATGAACAGCGTAACGGCGCGCGGCTCGGCCCCGACCGGCATCGCCAGCGGGTCGATGACGATGTCCTCGGGCGGGATGCCGTAGTCGCCGGCCACCGAGACGATCTTGCGGGCGAGCTCCAGCCGCCGCTCGGGATCCATCGGGATCTCGTCGTCGTTGGGCAGGGCGATCACCGCGGCGCCGTGCCGGGCGACGAGTGGCAGGATGGCCTCGAGCCGCTCGTCCTCGGCCGTCACCGAGTTCACGAGCGCCTTGCCCTCGTACGCGCCGAGGCCGGCCTCGAGCGCCTCGATCACGGACGAGTCGATCACGAGCGGCAGGTCGGTCAGGCTCTGCACGAGCGGGATCGCGCTGCGCATCAGCTCGATCTCGTCGGCCAGCGGATCGCCCACGTTCACGTCGAGCATGTCCGCCCCGCCCGCCACCTGCTCGGCGACGTCGGGCTCGATCTGGGACAGGTCGGCGGCCTGGAGCTGGGCCTGGAACGCCTTGCGCCCGGTCGGGTTGATCCGCTCCCCGATGATGCAGAACGGCTTGTCCGAGCCGATGACGACCGTGTTAGACCGCGACTGGAGAACCGTATCCATGTTCAACCCTTTCGGCGTGCGTGGGGATCCCGAGCCGCCGGCAGAGGGCGGCGATGCCCGCGTCCTTCCGGAAGCTGATGAAATGCAGGCCGCGCACGCCGGGCTGCGCCATGGCGTGCCGGGCCAGCTCGTAGGCGACGTCGAAGCACGCCTCCTGCTGGTCGTCCGCGGCCTCGACCCGCGCGATCAGGCCGGCGGGCACGGAGATGCCGGGCACCTTCTCGTCGATGAAGCGCAGCGCCCGGGCCGAGCGCAGGATTGTGATCGACGGGATGACCGCGGCCTGCGCGGTGACGCCGACCCGCACCGCCGCGGCGGTGAAGTCCTCGAGCCGGCGCGGCTCGAAGCAGATCTGGAGCTGGAGGAACCGCGCGCCGGCCCGGACCTTCTTCAGTGCCCGTTCCGCGCGGTAGTCGAACGGGGGCGCTCCCGGGTTCTCGACGGCGCCGAGGAAGAGATGCGGCGGCGGGTCGATCCCCCGCCCGCCCAGGTAGCGGCCGGACGCGATGGAACGGGCGGTCGCGATCAGCTGGGGGCTGTCGAGGTCGAAGACGCGCCGGGCCTCGGGCTCGTCGCCGGCGCTCGTATCGTCACCGGTCAGGCAGGAGATGTTCTCGATGCCGTGTAGCGCTGCGCCGACGATCTCCGCCTGGAGTGCGAGCCGGTTGCGGTCGCGGCAGACGAGCTGCATGATCGGCTCCATTCCGCACTGCTGGAGAGCGATCGCGATGGAGAGCGGCGAGGCATGCGCGTGCGCGGCCGTGTTGTCGGTCGCGTTGCAGGCGTCCAGGTAGGGCGCCATCGGGTCGAGCTGGAAGCGCACCTCGTCCATGCCGCCGCCGTCGATCGTCGGCATCTCGGCGGTGACCACGAACCGCCCCTGCTCGAGGGCCTGCTCCAGCCGGCTCAATGCTCGCCGGCCTCCCAGCCCGCCGGGGTGCGCCGGTCGCGCCCGCTCGCCAGGTTGCGCCACGACGAGGTGCCGCAGAGCGTGTTGTCGAGGGGCGGGCGCAGGTGGTTGAACTCGTCCCGCCATGTCGCCGGGAGCAGCGGCAGCCGGCGCGAGCGCTCGTAGCCGCGCAGCCACACGCAGCGCATCTCCGGCTTCACCTCGCAACCGCCGTCGGCGCGCACGCCGCCGCAGGGGCCGTTGCGGAGCGTCTTGGGACAGTTCATCGGGCAGGTCATCCCGGTCGAGTGCAGGACGCACTGGCCGCACATATGGCAGCCGAAGACGGGCTTCTTGACCGCCGCCTCCATGGCCGTCACGAGACCCACGCGAGCTAGACCGCGGCAGGCTCGCGCCGGTGCTGCTCGATCAGCGCCTTCGCCAGCCGCACCGCCGTCGATGCGTCAGCCGCATAGCCGTCGGCGCCGACCGCATCGGCGTATTCCTTCGTGACGGGTGCGCCGCCGACCATGACGATGACGCGGTCGCGCAGGCCCGCCTTCTGGAGCGCGTTGATGTTGGCCTTGAACATCGGCATTGTGGTCGTCAGGAACGCCGAGAAGCCGACGATGTCCGGCTCGTGCTTCACGACCTCCTCGACGAACCTCTCTGGCGCGACGTTCACGCCCAGGTCGTAGACGGTGAACCCGGCGCCCTCGAGCATGATGTTCACGAGGTTCTTGCCGATGTCGTGCACGTCGCCCTTGACGGTGCCCATGACGAAGGTGCCGATGGGCTTCGCGCCGGTCTCGGCCAGCAGCGGCCGGAGGATGTCAAGCGCGCCCTGCATCGCCCGGGCGGCGATCAGCATCTCGGGGACGAAGAAGTCGCCCCGCTCGAACCGTGCGCCGACCTCCTCGAGCGAGGGGATCAGCGCGTCGTAGAGCAACGACTCGGGGTTCATGCCGTCCTCGAGGCCCTGATTCGTCAGGTCCTTCACCTCGGGCGCGTTCCCGATCAGCGTGTTGTCGTACAGGCCTTGGAGAATCTCGTCGTGGGTCATGCTGCTCCTTGCGTGGTCGTCCCATACCCCAGTCGTGCCGACACCGTAGCCGCCTCGTGCAGGAGGACAGGCGCCAGGTCGGCGATTCGCTCGCGTGTCAGCCGCGCCTCCGGCCCGGAGATCGAGAGCGCGGCGACGACGTCGCCCGCCCCCGAGCGCACCGGCGCGGCCATCGCCGCGAGACCCGGCTCGAGCTCGCCGATCGCCGTCGCATACCCGCGCACCCGCACCGCCTCGAGCTCGGGCACCAGTCCGGCCTGCTGCTCGGCGATCCGGACGGCCCCGAAGGCGAGGAAGACCTTGCCGACGGCCGTCGTCTCGTGGGGGACACGGCGCCCGATCCAGTTCGTCGAGCCGATGAAGTGGTGGCTGTCGACCTGGCTCAGGTGCTCGACGCCGAGCGGCGTCGGCACGGCCAGGTTGATCGTCTCGGCGCTCGCATCGGCCAGGTGCCGCAGCGCGTCGGCGCTGAGGCCCGTCAGGTCGCGGTCGCCGACGCCTCGGCGGGCGGCCAGGCGCATCATCACCGGCCCGGGCCGGAGCGGGCCGCGGACGCCGTCGCGCTGGACGAGCGCGTGCCGCTCGAGCGCGGCGACGAGGCGCGAGACCGTGCTCTTGGGCAGGTCGGTTGCCTCGGCGAGCTCGCCCACTCCGATCGGCGCGGCGCTGTCCGCAACTGCGATGAGCAGCTGGGCGGCGCGGTCGATCGATTGTGTCCCGGAGGTGTTCGGCATTGAAAATCGACTCACGATGTGGAACTATTGTTCCACGATAAGGATCATAGGGATCGACCTGGGGGCCGTCAAGCATGTTCCGAAACACGATGCCGCGCTACGAGATCCTCTCGGAGGAGGCCATCGACACGCTCGACCGCGGCTGGCGGCGGATCGTGTCCGAGATCGGTGTCGAGTTCATCCTTCCCGAGGCCGTCGAGGTCTTCCGTGCCGCCGGCTGCCGCACCGAGGACGCGACCGTCTTCCTCGACCCGGACTTCGTCATGGAGCAGGTTGCCAAGGTGCCGCGCGAGTTCGACCTCGTCGCCCGCAACCCGGAGAAATCGGTGCGCATCGGCGGCGAGAACATGGTGTTCACGGGCGTGTACGGCCCGCCGTTCGTGCGCGACGGCGACGAGCGCCGCGACGCGACGATGGCCGACTTCGAGCGCTTCGTCATGCTGTCGCAGCAGTTCGACCAGCTCGACTCCGCCGGCGGCACGATCTGCGAGCCGAACGACACGCCCCTCGACTCGCGCCACCTCGACATGGTGTTCGCGCTGCAGACGCTCTCGGACAAGCCGCACATGGGCTCGGTCACCTCCGGCCCGAACGCGGCGGACACGATCGCCATGAGCGAGATCCTGCACGGCGGGCGCGACGCGATCGAGGCCGCGCCCGTCACCATCTCGCTGATCAACGTGAACTCGCCGCTGCGCTTCGACGACCGCATGCTGGCGGCCATGCTCGAGTACAACCGCGCCAACCAGGCCGTGATCATCACGCCGTTCCTCCTGATGGGCGCGATGTCGCCGGTCACGATCCCGGCGACGCTCGTGCAGCAGATAGCCGAGGCGATGGCGGGGATCGCGCTCACGCAGCTCGTGCGGCCCGGCTGCCCGGTCGTCTTCGGCTCGTTCCTCTCGAACACCGACCTCCAGTCGGGCTCGCCCAGCTTCGGCACGCCGGAGTCGGCCATCGGCCTGCTCTGCACCGGCCAGATCGCGCGCCACTTCGGCCTGCCCTGGCGCAGCGGCGGTGGGCTCACCTCCAGCCAGACCGTCGACGCCCAGGCCGCCTACGAGGCGCTCATGACGATGATGCCGACCTTCCTGGCCGGCGCGAACTACGTCATGCACTCGGCCGGCTGGCTGGAGTCGGGCCTGGTCAGCTGCTACGAGAAGTTCATCGTCGACATCGAGATCCTGCGGATGCTGCAGGAGGAGTTCACGCCGCTCGAGATCGACGAGGCCAGCCTCGCCTACGGCGCCCACCAGGAGGTCGGGCACGGCGGCCACTTCCTGGGCGCGGCGCACACGCTGGAGCGGTTCCGCACCTGCTTCTACCGGCCGCTGCTCTCGTCCACCGAGAACTTCGAGCGGTGGAAGTCGAAGGGCGGCCGCGATGCGACCGAGCGGGCGGGCGAGATCTGGCGGGAGACGCTCGCGGCGTACGAGCCGCCGCCGCTCGACCCGGCCGTGCGCGACCAGCTGAAGGAGTACGTCGACAGGCGGCGGATCGAGCTCGGCGACTGACCGGGACCAAAGGAGCGACCATGGCGAAGAAGCTTGCGGAGAGCATGGGCCGGCTCGGCACCGAGACCGCGTTCGAGGTGCTGGCGCGGGCGAAGGCGCTCGAGGCATCCGGACGTCGGGTGATCCACCTCGAGATCGGCGAGCCGGACTTCGGCACGCCCGAGCACATCGTCGAGGCCGGGATGCGCGCGCTGCGCGACGGCCACACCCACTACTGCCCGGCGGCGGGCCTGCCCGAGCTGCGCGAAGCCTGCGCCGCGCACCTCTCCGACCACCGCGGCATCGCCGTCGACCCCGGCCGTGTCCTCGTCGCCCCGGGTGCGAAGCCGTTCCTCTTCTTCGGCGTGCTGGCCACGTGCCAGCCCGGCGACGAGGTGATCTACCCGAACCCCGGGTTTCCGATCTACGAGTCGGTGATCCGCTTCGCCGGCGCGACGCCGGTGCCGCTGCCGCTGGTCGAGGAGCGCGGCTTCGCGTTCACGGCCGACGACCTGGCCGAGCGGCTCAGCCCGCGCACGCGGCTCGTGATCCTGAACTCTCCGGCGAACCCGACCGGGGGGATCGTGCCGCCGGCGCTGACGGCCGAGATCGCCGAGGTGCTGGCCGGCCATGACTGCTACGTGCTCTCCGACGAGGTCTATTCGGAGATGCTCTACGGCGAGCGCCACGACACCGTCGCCGCCCACCACGGTCTGCTCGACCGCACGATCCTCGTCGACGGGTTCTCGAAGACGTTCGCCATGACCGGCTGGCGGCTCGGCTACGCGGCGCTTCCGGCCGAGCTGGTCGAGCCGCTGACGCGGCTCCTGATCAACTCCGTCTCGTGCACCCCGCCGGCGGTGCAGCTCGCCGGCGTGGCCGCCCTGACGGGCCCCCGCGGCGAGGTCGACGCGATGCTGGCCGAGTTCGAGCGGCGTCGCGGTGCCGTCGTCGACGGCCTGAACGCCCTTCCCGGCGTCTCCTGCGTCATGCCGCAGGGCGCGTTCTACGCCTTCCCCAACATCTCCGGGACGGGCATGGAGGCGCGCACGGTGGCCGACCGGCTGCTGGAGGAGGCGGGGGTCGCGGTGCTGTCCGGCACGGCATTCGGGTCGTACGGCGAGGGCTACCTGCGCCTCTCCTACGCCAACTCGCTCGAGAACATCGCCGAGGCGCTCGCCGCCATGGGCGGGCTGCTCGAGGCCGTCGCGGTATGACGCCGCCTGCGGCGGCGCGGATCGTCGTCAGCCGCCGGATCCCCGAGCCGGCGCTCGATCTGCTGCGCGCCGCGGGCGAGGTGTGGCTCTCGCCGCACGACCGGCCGATGACGACGGAGGAGCTGTACGCGGCGGTGGCGGGCGCCGACGCGGTGGTGACGCTCCTCCACGACCGGGTCGACGACGCCTTCCTCGACGCAGCCGGGCCGGGCCTGCGCGTCGTCGCGAACGTCGCTGTCGGCTACGACAACATCGACGTGCCGGCGTGCGCCCGTCGCGGCGTGGTCGCGACGAACACGCCGGGCGTGCTGGTCGACGCGACCGCCGACATCGCGATGTCGCTGATCCTGATGTCGACACGGCGGCTCGGCGAGGCCGAGCGGATGGTGCGCGAGGGCGGCTCGTGGTCGTGGAGCATGTTCTTCATGCTCGGCACCGGGCTCCAGGGCAAGACGCTCGGGATCGTCGGCCTGGGCCAGATCGGCGCGGCCACGGCCCGCCGGGCGCGCGCCTTCGGGATGCGGATCGCCTACGCGGGCCGGCGCCGGGCCGACGCGGCGCTCGAGACCGAGCTCGACGCGACCATGCTCGACCTGGACGAGCTGGTGGCGACGGCGGACGTGGTCTCGATCCACACGCCGCTCTCCGACGCCACCCGGCACCTGATCGACGCCCGCCGCCTCGGGCTGATGAAGCCGACGGCGCACCTGGTGAACACCTCCCGCGGCCCGGTGGTCGACGAGGCCGCGCTGGCCGCGGCGCTCCGCGACGGCACGATCGCCGGCGCCGGGCTGGACGTGTTCGAGCGCGAGCCCGTCATCGAGCCGGCGCTGCTCGGGCTCGAGAACGTCGTGCTGCTCCCACATCTGGGCTCGGCGACGATCGAGACCCGGACCGCGATGGGCGTGCTGGCGGCGGAGAACGCGGCGGCGGTGCTTAGGGGCGACCCGCCCCCGACGCCGATCGACTGAATAACCGGTGCCAGGCACCGCCTATTCACGCTGCGCGTGCATATCCGGTGCCAGGCACCTCTTATGCAGAGAGCGCGGTGGCCATCGCGGCCATGTGCGCCGGCGTCGAGCCGCAGCAGCCGCCCACCAGCTCCACGCCCAGCTCGCGCATCCGGCGGGCGTAGTCGGCCATCTCGGCCGGTGACGTCTCGTAGTGGAACTCTTCGCCGTGGATCACCGGCAGCCCGGCGTTCGACTGCGCGATCAGCAGCAGGCCCTCGGGGCGGTGGGCCACCATCTCGACCATGACCGCCTCCATGTCGTCGAGGCCGCGGCCGCAGTTTGCGCCGACGGCGGTCACGCCGAGGTCGGCGAGCGTCTCGACCGCCTGCGCGGGAGACACGCCCATCATCGTGTGCCGGTTCGTGTCGAAGCTGAGGGTGACGGCCACCTCCAGCTCGGGCGCGGCCTCATGTGCCGCCCGGACGACGGCCTCTGCCTCGGCCAGGTCGCTCAGCGTCTCGCCCAGGATCAGGTCGGCCCCGGCGCCCGCCAGCGCCTCGATCTGCTCGGCGAAGAGCGCTTGCGCCTCGGCGCCCGAGAGCGTTCCGAGCGGCTCGATCAGCTCGCCGGTCGGCCCGACGTCACCGGCGACGAGCACGCCGAACTCGTCGGCCACCGATCGGGCGATGCGGACGGCGGCGGCGTTGACGTCGGCCACCCGGTCCTCCAGGTCGGCGGCCGCCAGTCGTGGCGCCGTGGCGCCGAACGTGTTCGTGGTGACCAGCACGGATCCAGCGGCCGCGTAGCCGCGGTGGATCTCGGCGATGGTCTCGGCCCGATCGAGGTTCCAGCGCTCTCCCGACTCGCCCGCCTCGAGCCCCGCGTTCTGCAGCATCGTGCCCATCGCGCCGTCGAAGAGGGCGCAGCCGCGGGCGGCGATCAGGTCGCGGAGCGTGGTGCGGACGGCGGTCGTCATGACGGGGGATGGTACCTCCACCGCAGCCCGGCGCGCCCGCAAGACTATCGACCATGAGCCGCCCGATCGGGATGCCGACCGACCGCGAGGTCTTGTGGCTGGCGATCCCCGCCCTCGGCGCGCTGATCGCGGAACCCCTCTACGTCCTCGGCGACACGGCGATCATCGGCCACCTGGGGACGGTTCCGCTGGCCGGGCTCGCCTTGTCGGGCCTCCTGCTCTCGGAGATCTTCGGCTTCTGCACCTTTCTCGAGTACGGGACGACGGCGCGGGCGGCGCGCCTGTACGGGGCCGGGCGGGTCGACGAGGCGCTCGACGTCGGCGTCCAAGCCACCTGGCTCGCGCTCGGCCTCGGGACGGTCCTCGTGATCGGGATCGAGATCGTGGCCGCCCCGGCGATCCATGCGATGGCCGGCGGTAACACGGCGGCCTCCGTGCAGGCGTTGCAGTGGATGCGGATCGCGGCGCTCGGCGCACCCTTCGTCCTCGTCACGGCCGCGGCCCAGGGCTGGATGCGGGCGCTCCAGGACACCCGCACCCCGCTCGTCGTGATCGGGCTCGCCAACCTCGTCAGCATCGCCCTCTCCGCCGCCCTGGTGTTCGGCGTCGGGATGGGGATCCGCGGCTCCGCAGTCGCCAACGTGGCGGCGCAGGCGGCGTCCGGCCTGGTGTTCCTCGTGCTGCTCTCCCGGCGCGGCGTCGCGCTGCGACCGTCATTCGCGCGGATCCGGGTGCAGTTCGCCGCGGCGCGCGACCTCACGCTGCGCACCGCCTCGTTCTTCGTCGCGTTCACCGTGGCCGCGTCGGTGGCGGCGCGGATCGGCGACACGACCCTCGCCGCCCACCAGATCGGCGCCCAGATCTGGACGTTCTGCGCACTCTTCCTCGACTCGACGGCGATCGCGGCGCAGGCGCTGGTCGGCCGTCTGCTCGGCGCCGGCCAGACCGAGGCGGCGCTGGCGCTCGGACGCCGGCTGTTGTGGGCAGGGGCGTGGCTCGGGATCGGCTTCGCAGTCATCCTCGCGGCCGGCTACGCCGTCATCCCGCAGGCGTTCACGTCCGATCCGGCGGTGATCGACCAGGCCCACGTCCTGTGGCCGCTGCTCGTGCTGATGATGCCGTTCAACGGCTGGCTGTTCGCGCTCGACGGCATCCTCTTCGGCGCCGGCGACCTGCGCTTCATGCGCAACGTGACGGCTGCCGCTGCGGTGCTCGGCTACCTGCCGATCACGCTCGCGACGGCCAGGTTCGGCTGGGGCCTGGCCGGGATCTGGATCGGCATCTCCGCGTTCATCTGGATCCGGACGGCCCTCGGCTTCGCTCGGTGGCGCGGCCGTCACTGGTTGATCGGCGGGGCCCGCCTCGCCGACGAAGCCATCTGAAAACTCGCTGCACATTCCCCCTTTCGGGGCACAGGACGGGCCCCCGATCGCCCGTATACCTACCGGGGGTCTGAAGCATGGATGCATGGAGTAGGGATACGGCAGGGTCTTTGATGGTTCCGCGATCGCGCGGCATGGTCGCCGCGGTCGCGCTCGGCGCTGCCGTCACGGCGGTCTACGCCGTCCTGGCCGCGATCGCGCTGACCGCGCCGAACGCGCTCTCTGTGCCCTCGTTCGGGAGCATGGTGCGCGCCGACGCCGGCAGCTTCACGACGCTGTTCCAGAGCTCCCCCGCGCACCACTCGCGTGTGCACGCGGCCGTCGCCAGCGTGCCGCCGCCGGCCGTCGCCCCGGTCTCGAGCCCGGTCAGCGCAACAACGCCCGTCGCGCATTCCCCGGCGCCGACGCACCAGGGGCACGGGCAGGTGGCCGCGAACCGGCGGGAGCGGCGCCATCACCGGCATCACCGCAGGGAACACCCTCGCCATCACCGCAGCCACCACCACGGCCACCATCGGCGAGACGAGCACCACCGGCGCCACCACAACCGTCGTTATGGTCATTCACGGCATGACCATCACGGGATGCACCGGCATCACGGCGACCGCGGCCATCACGCCCGCCACCACGAGCGCGGCGGGCGCCACCACTCGCATCACGCGCGCCACGGCCGCGTGCACCATCACCACAGGGTGCGCGTGCACCACGAGCGTCACCGCCGCAGCCACCACGGCGGCGCGTTCCGCTCGGGCGGGTGCCGGCGCCACCGCCACGCGGGCGGTCCGCCTCACCACCGGCACCACCGGTGATGGTTGATCGGTAACCCCCGTGGTGTCCTGGGCGGTTGCGAACCGAGCAGCGCAAGGACGCAGGGAGCGTTCATACCTGGTTGTATGGGCGCGACCGAGGACGCGGCGATCCGACAGTTCGCAGCCGCAGCCCCACCACGAACCGAACCCACGCGACCGTCTGGCGGCCAGGCGCGCGGGGGTTACCGATCACCATCTAAATCGCGTCGACCTTCTCGACGTACCAGACGACCCAGGCGCCCTCGGTGCGCTCCGCCTGCACCACCCGTGCGGCGGGAGGCAGCGGCACCTGGCAGGACTCGCGGGACATGCCCCGCACCTCGCCGATCGCTTCGCGCTCGACGGCCATGAGGGGCACGACGATCCGTGCCAGGACCGGCATCCCTTCGGCTTGACTCAGATCGAGATTCTCCATGTGGGCGAGGTTCTGCGGCGGCCCGGCGTCTCCTGCAATCCGGATCCGAACCGGGGCTGGCTACCATCAGAGCACGGAGGTTCCGATTTCGCTGCTGCTCGCCATCTCGCTCTACCACGTCCCGGCCAATCTCGGGTACGCGGTGCTGTTCGGGCTGATCCTGATCGAGTCGGCCGGCGCGCCGGTGCCGGGTGAGACGAGCCTGATCGCCGCGGGCGTGCTGGCGTCGTCGGGAAACCTGTCGCTGCCGGTGGTGTTCGCCGTCGCGATCTCGGCCGCGATCATCGGCGACAACCTCGGCTATCTGTTCGGCCGCCGGGTCGGCCACCGCGTCCTCATGGCGCCCGGTCGCTGGGAGCGCCAGCGGCGCCAGTTCGTCGAGGAGGGCGAGCACTTCTTCGGCCGCCATGGCGGCAAGACCGTCTTCTTCGGCCGCTGGCTGCCGGTGCTGCGCTTCACCGCGGCGCTGCTGGCCGGTGTGAACGAGATGCCCTGGCCGCGGTTCTTCGTCTTCAACGCCCTCGGCGCCATCGGCTGGGTGTGCACGGTCGGCTCGGCCGCGTACATCCTGGGGTCGAGTGCGTCGAACCTGTTCGAGGCGATCGGGTTCGCCGGCCTCCTGGCCGTCGTCCTGTCGATCGCCGGGCACGTCGTCTGGCGGCGCTCGCAGCGCAACCGCAAGCCGTCGGCCGCGGCCTCGCCCGTCAACGACTCGGGCGACTGAGCGCCAGCAGGCGCT
The DNA here is from genome assembly GCA_963708365.1 of uncultured Actinomycetes bacterium. GTDB lineage: Bacteria > Actinomycetota > Thermoleophilia > Gaiellales > JAICJC01 > JAICJC01. The sequence continues at coordinate 81,697 of CAVPSM010000013.1, read as the reverse complement.
CGTACTCCTCCGCCGTATTCGCGCTGCGCACCGCGTCGGGATGTGACAGCCGGCGGACGGGGATGCGGGCGACCCGGGCGCCGTCGAGGAGCGCCGCGATCCGGGGCCGTCCGGCGGCCAGCAGCTCGCCTGCGCGCAGGAGCGTGCGGGCGTCGTATGCCCCGGCGAGGGTCTGGTCGTGCCCGGCGACCACCGGGACGGCGGCGTCGTAGCCCGGCAGCGCCGCGATGAGCTCGGCGACGACCTGCGGGTGCAGGAGCGGCAGGTCGGTCGCCGCCAGGAACACCGCGCCGGCGCGGCCCCCGACCGCCTCCATCCCGGCGGCGACGCCCTGGAGCGGCCCGCGGCCGGCAACGGCATCGGTGGCGGTCTCGACGCCCGCCGGGAGCGGCAGCTCCTGGCCGGGAGCGGCGACGACCACGACCGGGTTGCACACGCCCAACAGGATCGAGGCCACATGGTGCACCAGCGGCGTCCCGTGCCAGTCGAGCAGCGCCTTCGGCGTGCCCATGCGCGTCGACGCGCCTCCGGCGAGGACGATTGCGGCGGCGCCCGCCACGGTCAGTGGGCCGACACGTACTGGATGATCATGTTGTCGGTGAGCCACTCGACCGGGGCCTTGTCGTCGGTCAGCGGGTTGCTCGAAGGCCCGATCGGCCGCAGCCGGCGGGCGAGTGCCGCGGCCGGCTCGAGCGGGTAGGGCGCGCTCAGGAGGCGGTCGGCGAGCGTCGCGCGGCTGACGTGGTGGCGGAAGCCGATCACCATGTCGTTGTAGCCGCTCTGCTGCCACAGGAAGACCGACGCGAACCGGGTCGCCATCGTCCCGGCGACGTCGCGGGCGAGGGTGTCGTCGTCGGGGATGCGGCCGACGTTCGCCATCACCATCCCGCGCGCCTTCAGCCGGTCGGCCGCGAGCCCCCAGAACTCCTGGGTGGTGAGGTAGAAGGGGATGTACGGCTGCTGGAACGCGTCGAGGAAGATGGCGTCGTAGCGGCCGTCGTGCGTCTCGAGGTAGACGCGCCCGTCGGCCGTCGCGACCGACACGCGCGGGTTCGAGGCGAGGCCGAAGTAGCGCCGCCCGACGGCCGTCACCTGCGGGTCGAGCTCGATTCCCTGGATGTGCACGGCCGGCCAGAACGCCCCGTACGCGCGGCCGACGGTTCCGCCGGCATAGCCGATCATCGCCAGGTTCCGGAACGGCCGGCCGTGCAGCAGCGGCGCGAGCAGGAACTGATCCCAGTAGCCGCCGGTGAGCACCTGGTGGCGCCGCCACACCGAGTGGTCGGCCCAGCCCTCGTTCAGGTGCAGGACGCGCTCGCCGTCGGAGAGCCGCTGCACCTGGATGAACTGGTACGACGACTCGCCCTCGTAGATGATCCCGCTGCCCGGCTTGACCGCTCCCGGCGGGATCAGGGCGATAACGGCGATCGCCGCCGGCGCGAGCATGTAGCGGCGCCCGAGCGCAGGCGCCGAAGCGAGGGCGAGCAGGGCGGCGGAGCCGAGCATCGTCCGCCGCGTGCCGATCACGGGGATCAGCAGCGCGACCGGCATGAACGTGCCCAGGATGCTGCCCATCGTCGAGAGCGCGTACATGCGCCCGGCCACCTCGCCGGCCTCCTCGATCGTGCGGACGCCGAGCCGCACCGCAAACGGCGACGCCATACCGAGCAGCGTCACCGGCACGGAGAACAGCAGCATGACGGCGAAGAACGAGCCCAGAAACGCGCCCACCGACGTGCTGGCGAACGCGCTCACCGCCGCCGACAGGAACGGCTGGGCGATGAACGGCAGGACGGCGATGGCCGCGGCGGCGATCAGCATCAGCCGCGCCATCACGGTCATGCGAGGGATGCCGGTCCGCCACCCGACCGCCGATGAAGTAGCCGACGGCCAGGTAGATCAGGATCAGGCCGATGATGTTCGCCCACACCAGGATGGACGCGCCGAAGAACGGCGCCAGCAGCCGCGAGGCGCACATCTCGGTCGACATCGTGGACGCGCCGGCGATGAACACCAGCGGGTAGAGCAGGCGCGAGCGCACGCGCAAGAGCGTACAGCCCGGGCTCCGAGACGTCCGTGATGGAGTAGCGGGGCCAGGCCCCGCGTCCTCGGCGCTACTCCCGCGCACGGCGGCGCAGGACGCGCGCATCGCCGACGCGGCGGGTGACGCCGTTCGCGTCCATCGCCTCGAGCAGCGCCTGTGCGTACTTCCGCGAGATCCCCAGCCGGTCGCGCAGTTGCGCGAGCGTGACGCTGCCGCCGCCGCGTGCGATCTCGACGGCCGCGTCGCGGGCGGTGGCGAACGCCTCGGCCGTGAACGCCAGATCGCGCCCGGCCCGCACGGCCCGCTCCTGCTCGACGAGCGCGGCGATCGCGGCGGCGGCCCCCGGCTCGAGTGCGGGCGGCTGGAGCGGCGTCGCGGCCAGGCGGGCGTGCAGGCTCGGCGAGCGCCGACTGGGAGACGGAGGGACGTTCCGGAGGTGGCGCCGGCTCGGCCGCGGCGTGCGCGCCGGCGTCCGACTGCGGGGCGGGGCGGGATCGGTGACGGTCGCCCCGGCCACGGTGACCTGAGGGCTCGTCAGGCGCAGGATGAGCCGATCGCCCGCCAGCGCCGATACGGGACGGCGGAGGCGCAGCTGCACGTCGCCGGTCGCGCCCGGGCGAAGCTCCGGGCCGTCGCGCAGGACGACGGTCGCCGGCGCCTCGGCCGTGCCGTGGTGCACGGTCACGCAGCTCGCCGTGGCGCAGCGGCTGTGGCGCGCCGAGCCGAGCACGCGCAGACGGCAGTCGAGCCGGTAGGAGCGCGGCAGCATCGCCCGGCGTCGCGGCGGTCTGCCCGCGCCGCACCTGGCTGCGCTCGACGCCGACCAGGGCGAGCGCCACCCGCTGGCCGGCCCCGGCGCGCTCGACCGCGCGGTCGTGCACCTGCACGCTGCGGACGCGGGCCTCGCGGCCGCCCGGCTCGAGCGCGAGCCGGTCGCCGACGGCGACCGTGCCCGACCACAGCGTGCCCGGTCACGACCGTGCCGATCCCGCGCAGCGTGAAGACGCGGTCGATCGGCAGCCGGACCGGCCCGTCCGGCGGTCCGCGGCTCGGCGCCGTCGGCGAGCCCGTCGAGCGCGGCGCGCAGGTCGTCGAGGCCGGCGCCCGTGCGCGACGACACCTCGACGACCTGCGCGCCGGCGTACGGCCCGTCCTCGAGCAGCTCCTCGATCCCGAGCGCGGGCCAGCTCGGCCAGCTCGTCGTCGACCAGGTCGCGCTTGGTCAGCGCGACCACGCCCCGGCGGGCACGCCGAGCAGCTCGAGGATGGCGACGTGCTCGCGGGTCTGCGGCATCACGCCGTCGTCGCGGCGACGACGAGCAGGAACAGGTCGATGCCGGTCGCGCCCGGCCACCATCGTGCGCACGAACCGCTCGTGCCCGGGCACGTCGACCACCGACAGCTGCCGGCCGGACGGCAGCTCGAGCGGCGCGTAGCCGAGCTCGATCGAGATGCCGCGCGCCTTCTCCTGCGGCAGGCGGTCGGTGTCGACGCCGGTCGAGCGCCGCGACCAGCGCCGTCTTGCCGTGGTCGATGTGGCCGGCGGTGCCGAGCGTCAGAGGCGTGATCTGCAGGCACTCGCTCGTCGCTCAGCGTGCGGCAGTCGAGCAGCACCCGGCCCTCGTGCACGCGCGCGACACCGGCGGGTCGCCCGCTCGCAGGCCGCGCGCGCAGCGTCTCGCCGCCGTCCAGCGCGCAGGCGAAGCTCGGGAGCTCGAGCAGCGGCACGGCGCCGCCGCCGATGCGGGCCGTCGTGTCGACGACGTCGCCGCCGAGCCGCGCGGCCAGCCGCTCGGCCCGCGCACGCACCGCCTCGGCTCGGCTCGGCGGCCGCCGCCAGCACCGGGCACCTCGCGCAGCGCCCGCTGCGGGTCGCGGTAGAGCTCGAGCGTCGCCTCCAGCGCGGCCAGCGAGAGCTTGTCGATGCGCAGCGCCCGTGCCAGCGGATGGCGGCGGACGCGCTCCACGGCCGCGGCCGTGCCGACGATCACGCCCGCCTGCGGGCCGCCGAGCAGCTTGTCGCCCGAGAAGCAGACGACCGTGCGCGCCGGCCGCGACCGAGCTGCGCGCCGTCGGCTCGTCCGCCAGGTCGGGCAGGTCGAGCAGCTGGCCCGAGCCGAGGTCGTCGATCAGCGTCACCCCGCGCTCGGGCGCCAGCTCCGCCAGCTCGCCCAGCCCGGGCGCGCGCGGTGAAGCCGACCATGCGGAAGTTCGACTGGTGCACGCGCAGGATCGCCGCGGTGCTCGGGGCCGATCGCGCGCTCGTAGTCGGCGCAGCGCGGTGCGGTTGGTGGTGCCGACCTCGACCAGGCGGGCGCCGGACTGGGCCAGGATGTCGGGGATGCGGAAGCCGTCGCCGATCTCGATCAGCTCGCCGCGGCTGATGAGCACCTCGCCGGCCGGCGGCCAGCGGCGGCCAGGCAGAGCAGCACGGCGGCCGCGTTGTTGTTCACGGCCAGGCCGGCCTCGGCGCCGGTCAGCTCGGCGCAGCAGCGCGCCGAGATGGTGGTGTCGCGATCCGCGCGCGCCGGCGTCGAGGTCGTACTCGAGGTTCGCGTAGCCGGACGCGACGGCCCGGCGACCCGCTCGAGCGCCTGGCCGGCCAGGGGCGCGCGGCCGAGGTTCGTGTGCGACGATCACCCCGGTCGCGTTGAGCACCGGGCGCAGGCTCGGCGGACGGCCGAGCAGCTCCGCGGCGCGCGCCAGCAGGCGTTCCGCCGTCCATGCCTCGCCGGCGGCGCGGGCCTGCGCGAGCGCGGCCCGGATCGCGCCGACGGTCGCCGGACGGCCGTACGTGGCGACGAGCTCCGTGGCGCCGGCGAGCAGGGCGTCGACCGAGGGCAGCTGACGTAGCGGATTGGCCGCCATGGCTGCGATTGTACGTGGTGGGATGAATCGCCCCGTGCGCCCACCGCTGTATGGCCTCGAAGCCGGCCGCCGTCGCCGGCGCCGCCGCCGCCTGCCCGCGCTGCGGCTCCCGCCGCTCGCGGCCGTCGCCCTCGTGTTGCTGGCGGTGATCGCCGCCGGGAGCGCGTTCGTCGCCTACCGGCTGTGGCCGCTGACCGATCGCGGCGCCGGTGTCATCGGGCCGCCCGTGCCGAAGGGCCGCCACACGCAGGGCGCGGCGCCCCCGCCGTCGCCGGCGCTGCGACCGCTGACCGCGCCGAGCGAGTCTCGCGTCCACATCCCCGGCGTGCGCGCCTCGGCCGGCGTCCTGGTCGACAGCGCCAGCGGCAGCGTGCTGTGGGGGCACGAGGCGCACCTGCGCCTGCCGATCGCGAGCCTGACGAAGCTGATGACGGCCCTCCTGGCCCTCCCCGACGCGAAGCAGGTCGACCGGCAGTTCCCGATCACGGCGGCGATGGTCGGCGTGCCCGGGTACACGATCTCCCTGCATGCGGGGCAGCGGGTGACCGCGCGTCAGATGCTGGCTGCGGCGCTGATCGCCTCGGCGAACGACGCTGCCAACGCCCTTGCGGTACACACGGCCGGCTCGCTCCCGAAGTTCGTCGGCCGGATGAACGCCGAGGCGGCGCAGCTTGGCCTGTCGGACACGCACTACTCCAACCCGTCCGGCATCTTCGACCGCGACAACCGGTCATCGGCATGGGACGTCGCCGACCTGTCCCGCCACGTCCTCGACGACCCGCTGCTGCGGCGGCTGGTCGGGAAGCGTGCCTACCAGAGCGGCCGAAACCTCCTCGTCAGCCGCAACCGGCTGCTGTGGGCGTACCACGGCGCGATCGGCGTGAAGACGGGGTCGACGACCGCGGCCGGCAACTGCCTGGCGGTCGCGGCGGTGCGCCACGGGCGGACGATGGTCGGCGTCCCCCTGCACGTGCGCGGCGACCAGTTCGCCGCCGCCGACCCGGCTGCTCGACTGGGGCTTCCGGCGCGATCGCTGAGCTGTGCGGCCCGGTGCTACGAGGGGCGCGGCACGTACGCCGCGTGCATGCCGGCGACGAGCAGCACGACCAGCCCCAGGTACACCGCCGCGATGCCGATCCGCTGCGGCATCGTCACCGAGTGGTACTCGTCGAAGCCGGGCATGCTGCGGCGGCTCCAGCGCCGGTAGAGCTCGTAACAGGCGAACAGGAGGACGAGCAGGAGGATCGGGCTCTCGTACTTGAAGAAGAGCAGCGCGAGTGCGAACAGTCCGGCGAACCAGAACGCGGGGTGGAGGGCGGAGACGGCGCGACCGCCGTCGAGCGGCACGATCGGGATCAGGTTGAACAGGTTCAGCAGGAACCCGATGTAGGCCAGCGCCCGCAGCAGGTTGCTGTTCGCCTCTTCGGCCCACACCAGCACCGCCAGCGCGCCGGCGGTGCCGAGCACGGGGCCGGCCAGGCCGACCTTGGCCTCGACGTAGGCGTTCTTCGGCATCTCCTTCATCGCCACGAACGCGCCCATGAACGGGATGAAGACGGGCATCGACGACGTGATCCCCTCGCGCCGCAGCCAGATGACGTGCCCGAGCTCGTGGACGAGCAGGAGGACGGCGAACCCGAGCCCGAACCACCAGCCCCAGAAGAGCGCGTAGGCCCCGACCGTGATCGCGAACGTGAACAGGAATTTGAACTTGAACAGGACCGCGAATTGGCCCAGGAACTTGAGCGCCAGGAGGCCGCCGCCGACGATGCCGCCGCCCAGCCGGCGCAATGGCCCGCGGTGCTCCTGCACCGGCGAGTGGAACTCCGGCTGCTGGTGCTCCGGCGGGATCGGCGCGAGGCCGGTCGGCGCGTCGCGAGGCTCCCAGGGTTCATAGCTCATGTTCACAGCGTACTCGCCGTCCGGCCGGCGTCTATGTGCCCTCGCGTCCGATCCACTCCTCGCCGCCCTCGAAGACCTCCTTCTTCCACACCGGAACGGTCTGCTTGAGCGTGTCGATTGCCTCGCGGCAGGCGTCCATCGCCGGGCCGCGGTGGGCCGCCGAGACGGCGATGATGACGCTCGCCTCGCCGATCGGGACGTGCCCCGTGCGGTGCGCCATGGCGACGTCCAGCACGTCATGGCGGCTCTTCACGTCGTCGGCGATGCGTGCCATCTCCGACTCCGCCATCTCCGGATATGCGTCGTACTCGAGGTGGACGACGGTGCGCCCGCGGCTCTGCGTGCGGGTGCTGCCGACGAACGTGGCGATCGCCCCCGCCGCCGGGTCGGCGACCTGGGCGACGACCGCGTCGAGGTCGAGCGGACTCGGGCCCGACGCGAAGCCGCCACCCGAGACCGGCGGGATCACGCGCGACCTCGTCGCCGGCGGCGACACCGGTTTCGCGATCGGCGTACTCGCGGTTGCGCGCATAGGCCAGGCCGGGCGGCTCGTCGCCCAGCTCGAGGGCCGTCCACACGTCGCCGATGACGGCGCCGTCGGGCAGCTCGAGGTCGCGCCGCGACCAGCCCGCCCGCTCCCGCAGGGCGGCGAAAAGCCTCACCGTGACCCGCATCCGTCCAAGGGTATCCGCCGTGCGGATCGCCGGGTTGAAGCACGAGCCGCTGCGTTCTACTGTTGGCCGCGGAGCCCCGGAGGTTCCGGATCGGCGGAGACGCGGCGCTCCGTGCAGCCGTGTCGAAGAAGGCGATCCGGGCAGCCGGGGCTCCTCTATCCTGCGCGCGTGACCGCAAGAGACCGCGAGCGCTCGACGGAGTCGGGTATCCCCATCAAGCCCGTCTATCGCGCCGCGGATGCGCCCGAGGAGCGGCCGGCTCCGGCCGAGTACCCGTACACGCGCGGCGTGCGGCCGGACGGCTACCGCGAGCGGCCCTGGACGATGCGCCAGTACGCGGGCTTCTCGTCGGCGGAGGAGACGAACCGGCGCTTCCGGCTGCTGCTCGACCGCGGGCAGACCGGTCTCTCGGTCGCCTTCGACCTGCCGACGCAGCTCGGCCTCGACTCCGACCACCAGCTCGCGCGCGGCGAGGTCGGCCGCACCGGCGTCGCGATCGACTCGATCGCCGACATGCGGGCGCTGCTCGAGGGCATCCCGCTCGACACGGTCTCGACCTCGATGACGATCAACGCGCCGGCGGCGCTGCTCCTGCTGCTCTACGAGCTCGTGGCCGAGGAGCAGGGGGTGCCTGCAGAGGTGCTCTGCGGGGACGATCCAGAACGACGTCCTCAAGGAGTACATCGCCCGCGGCAACTACATCTTCCCGGCCCGGCCGAGCATGCGCCTGACCGTCGACACGTTCCGGTATTGCACCGAACGGCTGCCGCGGTTCAACACGATCTCGATCTCCGGCTACCACATCCGCGAGGCCGGCTCGACGGCGCCCAGGAGATCGCCTTCACGCTCGCCAACGGCATCGCCTACGTGCAGGCGGCCGTCGACGCGGGGCTCGAGGTCGACGCGTTCGCGCGCCGGCTGTCGTTCTTCTTCAACGCGCACAACAACTTCTTCCAGGAGGTCGCCAAGTTCCGCGCCGCGCGGACGCGTGTGGGCCGAGGTGATGCGCGACCGCTTCGGCGCGAAGGACGAGCGCAGCCTGATGCTGCGCTTCCACGCCCAGACCGGCGGCTCGACCCTGACCGCGCAGCAGGCGGAGAACAACATCGTGCGCGTCGCCGTCCAGGCCTTCTCGGCGGTGTGCGGGTCGGCCCAGAGCCTGCACACGAACGCCTTCGACGAGGCGCTCGCGCTGCCGACCGAGCACAGCGCGACGATCGCGCTTCGCACCCAGCAGATCCTCGCCGCCGAGGCCGGCGCGATCGACACCGCCGATCCGCTGGCGGGCAGCTACTACGTCGAGGCGCTGACCGACGCGTTCGCCGACCAGGCCCGGGAGCTGATCCACACCGTCGACGAGTTGGGCGGCGCGGTCGCCGCCGTCGAGGCGGGCTGGGTGCAGGATCAGATCGAGCAGGCGGCGTTCGCCCACCACCAGCGGGTGCAGTCGGGCGAGCAGGTGATCGTCGGCGTGAACCGCTACGCGGCAGAGCGCGAGGCGACGATCGAGCTGCACCGGATCGACCCCGAGGCCGAGCTGCGCCAGTGCGAGCGCACGGCAGCCGTGCGGGCGGAGCGCGACGCGGTCGCGGTGGAGTCGGCCCTGGCCGACGTCCGCGCCGCCGCCGACCGGCGACGCGAACCTGCTCGTGCCGATGCGGGCCGCCCTGCGCGCCCGAGGCGACGGTCGGCGAGGTATGCCAGGTGCTCCGCGACGAGTGGGGCACCCACGACGCGCTGCGCGCAAGCCGCTAGTCGGGGTCAGACCCCGAACGGCGGCCGTTGCACTTCCGTTGCTGTTCCGTTCGGGGTCAGACCCCGACTACATCGCGCCGCGCGTCTTGCCCATCAGGGCCGGCACGGTGCGCAGGATCAGCTTGATGTCGCCCCAGAGGCTCCAGTTGGTGACGTACAGGTAGTCGAGGACGAGCATCTGGGAGAACGTCACCTCGCTGCGTCCGCACACCTGCCACAGACCGGTCAGGCCCGGCGTCAGGTCGAGCCGGCGCAGGCCCCAGTCGTTCACGAACTGGTGCTCGTGCGGGATCAGCGGCCGCGGGCCGACGAGGCTCATCTGGCCGCAGCAGGACGTTCCAGAGCTGCGGGAACTCGTCGATCGAGTACTTGCGCAGGAACCGCCCTACCGAGGTCTGGCGGGGATCGTCGGGGATCTTGAACATGCGGTCGTCGCCGAGCCCGAAGTGCGCGTTCAGGTGCGCCACCTCGGCCTTGCGCTCCTCGGCGTCGGCCACCATCGTGCGGAACTTGACGATCGTGAACGGCTTCTGGCCGCGCCCGATCCGCGACCTGGCGGAAGAAGATCGAGCCGTCGCTGTTCAGCTTGATCGCGATGGCGCAGGCGAGGAAGAGCGGCGAGAGCACGACGAGGCCGAAGATCGCGCCCATCACGTCCATGGCCCGCTTGGCGAAGCGGTGCGAGGCGCCGAGCATCGGGGGCGTCAGCCCGAGCAGCGGCGTGCCCTCGAGCGAATAGACCGCGGCGCGGCTGCCGACGACCTCGAACAGGCGGGGGACGATGTCGACCTGCACGCCCATCTCGTTGCAGACGCGGACGACGTCGAGGCCGGCCTGGTGATCGGCCGTGAACGCGAGGACGACGTGGTCGATGTCGTTGGTCACGAGGAGCTCCGCCAGGTCGTCGGTCGAGCCGAGCACCGGCAGGTGCTGGAGCTCGTCGTGCAGCTGCAGCGGGTTCGGGTCGACGAAGCCGACCAGGTCGAGCCCGTAGCTCGGCTGGCGCAGGACCTTGCGTGCGATCTCCTGGCCGACCAGGCCGGCGCCGACCACGACCGCGCGCTGCTTCAGCGCGAGCTGGCGGCGCAGCAGGGTGCGGGCGATGCTGCGGTAGGCGGGGATCGCCACCGCGGCCAGCGCCCAGAAGGCGACGACGCGGCCGCCGTGCAGGCTCGAGGGCCAGCCGGCCTGCACCACCGCGAACACGGCGAACGACGCCACCGTGACGCAGTTGAAGATCGGCCAGACCTCGTCGAGCGTGGCGTTGTCCGCCCCGACGCGGTCGCGCTTGTAGAGGCCGTAGAAGCCGGCCAGCACGCCCCACGCGGGCAGCGCGAGCAGCAGCGGGTCGAACCCGATGCCGCCGTGCGTGAGCAGGTATGCGATCGCGGCCGCGGTCGTCAGGCCGAGCAGGTCGGCCATGACCAGCGCCCAACGGACGGTCGACCGGCGTGTCCTGCCCGCCGGCCGGGGTCGCCTGATGACGGCTCGATGCGCCCTGCCCGGCGCTGTCACGACCGTATTCAGACCACGGCGTCCTCGCTCCACGCGTAGCGCGGAGGAAGAACGATCTGCTCTCGCATGCTCGCCCACAGGGTGCCCACCCTCCTCGGAGTTGTGCCTCGCATCGTCGAACGTACCGTGCCTAACTGGCCGCGTCAAGGTGAATCTTCACCAAACCTTTTGCAATTGAGCCTTACCTGCGTCGCGGGGCCGATGATACCCGTCCGAGCGGGTGTCGGGTTGTCGGGTTCTGCAGGGGGATTCTCCACCCGGTGACTCGGGTAGGCTCCGGCGGATGGCCGAGCACACGACCCGGGAGCGCCTCGAGGCGGTCGAGCGGCTGCGGGCCGAAGCCGTCAACGCAGGCAGCCCACGGGCCGTCGAACGGCAGCATGCTCGGGGCAAGCTCCTCGCCCGCGAGCGCATCGACCTCCTGCTCGACCCCGGCAGCTTCACCGAGCTGGACGCATTCGTCCAGCACCGCAGCCCCAACTTCAACATGATGGAGAACCGGCCGTACGGCGACGGCGTCGTCACCGGCCACGGCACCATCGAGGGCCGCCGCGTGTTCGTCTTCTCCCAGGACTTCACCGTCTTCGGCGGGTCGCTGGGCGAGGCATTCGCCGAGAAGATCGTGAAGGTCATGGACATGGCCCTGCGGTACCGGTGCCCCATCATCGGGATCAACGACTCGGGCGGCGCCCGCATCCAGGAGGGCGTCGTCTCGCTGGCCGGCTACGCGGACATCTTCGTCCGCAACGTCCAGGCCTCGGGCGTCATCCCCCAGATCTCGCTGATCGTCGGCCCCTGCGCCGGCGGCGCGGTCTACTCGCCCGCGATCACCGACTTCGTGATGATGGCGGAGGGCACCGCGCACATGTTCATCACCGGGCCCGAGGTGGTGAAGACGGTGACCGGCGAGGAGGTGAGCTTCGAGGACCTCGGCGGCGCGACGGCGCACGCGACCCGCTCCGGCGTCGCGCACTTCACCGCCCCCGACGAGAAGGCGCTCTTCGGCGACTGCCGCTACCTGCTGTCGTTCCTGCCCCAATCGAGCGGCGACCCGCCGCCGTGGGAGCCGCCGTCCGACCCGCCCGACCGGATGGACCCCGAGCTCGACACGCTCATCCCCGACGAGCCGGCCAAGCCGTACGACATGCACGAGGTGATCCGGCGGGTGGTGGACGACGGCGAGTTCATGGAGGTGCAGGAGCGCTTCGCCGAGAACATCGTCTGCGGCCTGGCCCGGCTGGGCGGCCACCCGGTCGGGATCGTCGCCAACCAGCCGCGGGCGCTCGCGGGCGTGCTCGACATCCAGAGCTCGGTCAAGGGCGCCCGGTTCGTGCGCACCTGCGACGCGTTCGGCCTCCCGGTCGTCACGTTCGTCGACGTGCCCGGCTTCCTGCCCGGCACCGACCAGGAGTGGGGCGGCATCATCCGCCACGGCGCGAAGCTGCTCTACGCCTACTGCGAGGCGACCGTGCCCAAGCTGGCCGTCATCACCCGCAAGGCCTACGGCGGCGCGTACGACGTCATGAGCTCCAAGCACGTCGGCGCCGACTTCAACTTCGCCTGGCCGACCGCCGAGGTGGCGGTGATGGGGCCCGACGGGCGCGGTCAACATCGTCTTCCGCAAGGAGCTCGACGCGGCCGAGCGACCCCGACACCCGCCGGGCCGAGCTGATCGAGGAGTACCGGGAGCGGTTCGCGAACCCGTTCACCGCGGCCGAGCGCGGCTACGTCGACGACGTGATCGCGCCGTCGCGGACGCGGCCGGCCCTGATCACGGCGCTCGAGGCGTCGCGGCGCAAGCGCGTCGACGCGGCCGCAGCGCAAGCACGGCAACATCCCGCTGTGAGCGACGAGCGCGTCCACCTCGAGCCCGAGGCCACCCCGGAGGAGGCCGAGGCGGTGCGCCGGGCGCTGGCCGCGCTCGGGCTGATCGAGCCGCCGGCCGCCGAGCCGGAGCCGTCCGGCGACGGCGAACCCGCCCCGTAGAATCGCGCCCGTGTTCACCAAGGTGCTCGTGGCCAACCGGGGCGAGATCGCGATCCGCGTCTTCCGCACCCTGCGCGAGATGGGGATCGCGTCGGTCGCCGTCTACTCGGAGGCGGATCGCGACGCGCCGTTCCTCGCCTACGCCGACGAGGCCTACCTGATCGGCCCCGGGCCGTCGACCGAGAGCTACCTGCGCGGCGACGTGATCGTCGACGTCGCCGCGCCGCTGCGGCGCCGAGGCGGTGCATCCCGGGTTCGGGTTCCTGGCCGAGAACCCCGACTTCGCCCGCGCCTGCGCAGCCGCCGGCCTCGTCTTCGTCGGCCCGCCGCCCGACGCGATGGAGGTGATGGCGCTCGAAGACGTCCGCGCGCGAGGCGATGGCGGCCGCCGGCGTGCCGATCGTGCCCGGCGGCACCGAGCCGGTGACGTCCGTCGAGGACGCGCGGCGCGATCGCCGAGGAGATCGGCTACCCGGTCGCGATCAAGGCGGCGGCCGGCGGCGGCGGCAAGGGCATCCGCGTGGTGCGCGACCCCGCCGACCTCGAGTCTGCCTACGCGTCCTCGCGCCGCGAGGGCGCGGCCTACTTCGGCGACGACACCGTCTACCTGGAGCGCTACCTCGACGACCCCCGCCACATCGAGGTGCAGGTGCTCGCCGACGCCCACGGCAACGTCATCCACCTGGGCGAGCGCGACTGCAGCATCCAGCGCCGGCACCAGAAGATCGTCGAGGAGACGCCGTCGCCGGCCGTCTCGCCCGAGCTGCGCGAGCGGATCGGCGCGATCGCCGTCGACGCCGCGCAGGCGGTCGTCGTACACCGGCGCCGGCACGGTCGAGGGGCTGCTGGCTGCCGACGGGGCGCTGGTACTTCCTCGAGATGAACACCCGGCTCCAGGTCGAGCACACGGTCACCGAGATGGTGACCGGCCTCGACCTCGTCCGCGAGCAGATCTGGGTCGCGTCGGGCCAGCCGCTGGGGTGGACGCAGAGCGAGGTGCGCTCGTACGGCCACTCCATCCAGTGCCGCATCAACGCCGAGGACGCGACCGCCGGGTTCGTGCCGACGCCGGGCCGCGTCACCCGCTACCGGGAGCCGTCCGGGCCGGGCGTCCGGGTCGACTCGGGCGTGGTCGAGGGCACGGTGATCTCGGATCTCTACGACCCGATGGTGGCCAAGCTGATCGTCTGGGACGAGGACCGCGACCTGGCCCGGCGGCGGATGCTGCGGGCGCTCGGGCGAGTTCGAGGTGGGCGGCGTGAAGACGCTGATCCCGCTCCACCAGGCGATCATGCGCCACCCCGAGTTCGCCGCCGGCGGGACGCTGCGCAACTTCGTCGAGGGCGGCGGCTTCGCGGCCCAGTACGAGGTGCCAGGCACCGATCCGGTGCCTGGCACCGTTCCGGTTGCCGAGCACGAGGTGCGCCGGCACGTGTCCGAGGTCGACGGCAAGCGCTTCGAGGTGACCGTGCAGGTGCCGGAGCACCAGGGGCGGACGCGGCTGCGGGCTCGGCGGGCGGCGCTGGCCGAGCGCGAGGCGGCCGCCCACGGCGATGTCGACATCGTCCGCAGCCCGATGCAGGGCACGGTGCTCCGGGTCGGCGTGGCCGCCGGCGACGAGGTCACCGCCGGGCAGGTGCTGGTCGTCGTCGAGGCGATGAAGATGGAGAACGAGATCCTGGCCCATCATGCCGGCGAGGTCGAGGCGGTCGAGGTGGCAGAGGGCGACCAGGTCGCGAGCGGCCAGGCGCTCGTGCGGCTGGTGTAGCGGAACCGGGGCCAGGCCCCGTCCGGGGCCTGGCCCCACCTACTCGGTCAGCTCGGCCATCCGCACCGCCCACACCTCGAGCGCGAGCTCGACCCGGGTCTGGGGCAGGTCGACGTCGATCCCGTGGCGCTCGTTCAGCGCCGCCAGCCGTTCGTAGAGCCGCTGGCGGGAGACGCGCAGGCGGCGGGCGGCGGCGGCCTTCGACCAGCCCGTCGCGACCAGCGCCTCGAGCAGGCCGCTGGGCGGCCTCGTCGAAGCGCGGCTCCACCCGCTCGCCGGCAAGCACCGACCCCGCCACGGCCCGCAAGGCGCCGAGGCCGTCGGCGCGTGCGCACCGGCGGCCCGGCGGCGGCCGCGACCAGGCAGGCGCGCTCGGCGCCCGGTGAGGGCGGCCCGGAGCTGGCCCGGCTCGCCGCCGCGCGCATCGAGACCGACTGCCGTCACGGCGCCGCGGCGGACGAGGTCGCGGGCGACGGCCGGCATGTCGACGTCGCCGCGCACGGCCACGATCGCCCGGTGGCCGTCGACGAGGGCGTCGAGGCCCATCCGCTCGAGCCGCTCCAGCGACCCCCGACCGTGGACGGCCCAGAGCGTCGCGCGTGACAGGTCAACGCCGACCGACCGCGCCCGGCGGACGACGTCGGCCGCGTCGCCGGCGCGGCCTTCTGCGAGCCGCTGCAGAAGCCGCGCCCGCTCGGCGGCCGGCACCTCGTCCGGCGGCGGCTGCGCCGCCAGGGCGACGCTGAGCAGGAAGGCGGCCTCATCGAGCGCGAGCTCGTCCAGCTCGTCGCCGTGGCGGGAGAGGACGTGCAGCCAGCAGCCCGGGTTCACCGGCCGCGACTGGAGCGCGGTCGGCAGGCGCTGGCGCTGGCGGTCGAGCGCGTCGAGGAAGGCGACGTCGAGGCCGTCCTCGGGCGAGGTCGCGATGCGGGTGCGGTCGATGCGCTCGAAGAGCACCTGCGCGCCGAGCACGCCTCCGAGCGCCGCGACCAGGCCGCCCGGGCCGAGGCCCTCGCGGGCGGCGTCGCGCAGCTGCGCCTGCAGGGTGACCGCCCGCCGCAGGGTTTGGAGCTCGCCGGAGACGAGCCGTTCGTGGACGACGTGGGTGATGTCGACGAAGCGCACGTCGCGGCCGAACACGATCAGGGGCAGCTCGTGGGCCGCGGCAGGCGGGGACGAGCACGTCGGCGGCGGCGTGGGTGGGCTCGAAGCCGATCCCGGCCGCGCCCGAGCGGGCCACGGCCGCAACCAGCGCCTCGATCCCCGCCGGCGACATCCCGGCGAGGCCGATGCCGGTCGTGAGCAGGAACTCGCCGCCGCGCAGCACCTCGCTCACGGCGGGCGTCTCGAAGACGTGCACCCATTCCACCCGGTTGCCGAGCCGGTGGCCGCCGGCGGCGACCGTGACGTCGCCCGACCGGAACTCCTCCAGGCCGAGCAGGTCGGCGACCGTGAAGACAGACTGTCCGGTTTCAGGCCTATTCACGGACACAGTGTAAGGTGGCGGCCCGGCCCGACCTCGGATTGAATGCCGTCATGGCTACCACCGCAGACACACGCCTGCTCGGAAACTATGTCGGAGGCCGCTGGGTGGCCGCGACCGCCGGCGAGCAGCAGGACGTCACAAACCCCGCCACCGGAGAGATCCTCGCCCGCGTGCCCTTGTCGGGTGCCGCAGACGTCGACGCGGCCGTGCAGGCTGCCAGGGCGGCGCTGCCCGAGTGGCGCGCGCGGCCCGTCATCGAGCGCGCCCGCTGGCTGTTCGGCCTGCGCCAGGTGATCGAGGAGCACGCCGACGAGCTGGCCCGGTCGGTCACGCGTGAGATGGGCAAGACCCTCCCCGACGCGCGCGCCGAGGTCGGCCGCGCGGTCGAGATGGTCGAGGCCGCGACCGCGGTCCCCCAGACGATGCAGGGCCGCATCCTCGAGAACGTCGCCCGCAGCGTCGACTGCGAGACGATCCGCCAGCCGGTGGGCGTCTGCGCCGCCATCGTGCCGTTCAACTTCCCCGCGATGGTGCCGTTCTGGTTCCTGCCGTTCGCGATCGCCTGCGGCAACACCTTCGTCCTCAAGCCCTCCGAGCAGGTGCCGCTGACACAGGAGCTCGTCTTCAACCTGATCGACGACCACGGCGGCCTGCCCGACGGCGTCGTCAACCTGGTGAACGGCTCCGTCGACGTGGTCAACGCACTGCTCGACCACCAGGACGTCGACGCGATCTCGTTCGTCGGCTCCGCCAAGGTCGCGCGGTACGTGTACGAGCGCGCCGCGGCCAACGGCAAGCGGGTGCAGGCCCTCGGCGGCGCCAAGAACTTCATGGTCGTCATGCCCGACGCGGTCATGCCGAAGACCGTCTCGAACATCCTCGGCTCCGCCTTCGGCGCGGCGGGCCAGCGCTGCATGGCCGGCTCCGTCGTCGTCACCGTCGGCGACGCGAAGAAGCCGCTCATGGACGAGCTGGTCGCGCGCACGAAGGAGCTCTCGGTCGGCGACGGCCTCGAGCGCGGCATCGACGTCGGCCCGGTCGTCTCGACGCCCGCACGCGACCGCATCACGGAGTGGATCGAGCGCGGCATCGACGGCGGTGCCACCCCGGTGGTCGACGGCCGTGGCGCCGCCGCCCCCGAAGGCGGGTCGTTCGTCGGGCCGACCGTGCTCGACGGCGTGACGCCGGACATGGACATCGCCCAGGAGGAGGTCTTCGGGCCCGTCCTCTCGGTCATCCATGCCGACTCGCTCGACGAGGCGATCGGGATCGTGAACGGCAGCCGCTACGGCAACGGCACGTCGCTCTTCACCGAGTCGGGCGCGGCCGCGCGCCGCTACCGGCAGGACGTCCAGGTCGGCATGGTCGGGATCAACATCGGCGTCGCAGCGCCGGTCGCGTTCTTCCCGTTCTCCGGCTGGAAGGGTTCGTTCTTCGGCGACCTGCACGCGCACGGCACCGACGCGATCGAGTTCTACACGCGCAAGAAAACCATCACCTCGCGGTTCTTCTCGGGAGGCGAGACCGGGCGGTTCTTCGTCGAGCAGGCGGAGGAGTAGCTTGTCCGCAGCCGACGTGACGGCGCCGCGGGACGGCGCCGAGCTCCACCCGAGCCTCGACGCCGTCTTCAACCCGGCGTCGGTGGCGATCTACGGCATTTCCGAGCGCACGTCGGCCCGGATCGCCGAGAACATGACCATCCCCGGCGTTCCCTTCTACGGGGTCAACCCGACGAAGACGGAGGCCTGCGGGGTGCGCTGCTACCCCAACATGGCCGCCTGCCCGACCGTGCCCGAGATGGTCGTGATGGGCGTTGGCCACGGCCGCATCGACGCGGCGATCGACGATGTCCTCTCGGTCGAGGGCGTCCGGGCGGTGATTACGCCCGGGCTCGGCAACGAGGCCGGCGCCGAGGGCGTCGAGATCGCGGAGCGGATCAGCGACCGGCTGCGCGCGGCGGGCATCGCCATGGTCGGCCCGAACTGCATGGGCGTCGCCACGCCCGGCTTCCCGTCGCCGTGGATCGGGAGCCTGCACTCCACGCTCGTCGGCGGGCCGGTGGCGACGCTTGCACACTCGGGCTCGATCGGCGAGATCCTGGTCTCGCTCGGCCCAAGGATCGGCTTCCGGACGATCATCTCGGCCGGCAACGAGACCGTCATCGACGCGGCCGATTTCGTCGCCTGGTTCGCGGACGATCCGGCCACCCGGGTCGTCGGCCTCTTCCTCGAGGCGGTGCGGCGGCCGGCGGCGTTCGAGGCCGCCCTGCAGCGGCTCGCCGAGGCGGGCAAGGTGGCGATCGTGCTCAAGGTCGGCACCTCCGAGATGGGCGCGGCGGCCGCCCGCGCACATACCGGCGCGCTCGTCGGCTCCGACCGCGGCCTGACGGCGATGCTGCGCCACTACAACGCGATCCGCGTCGACGACTTCGGCGACTGGCTCGAGCACCTCGAGGTGTTCTCGCGCGACCGGCCGCCGCGCGGACGCCGGATCGGCGCGGTCACCAACTCGGGCGGCGAGGGCGAGTACTTCGCCGACAAGGCCGAGCAGGCGGGCATCCCGCTCCAGCTCTTCTCGGCCAAGCTGCGGGCGCGGATCCAGGCCGAGTTCCCCAACTTCACCCACGTCGGCAACCCGGCCGACTGCTGGGCGATCGCCGACGACCGCGTCGTCTTCCCGCGCGTGTTCCAGCTGATGGCCGAGTCGGGCGAGTTCGACGTGCTCGTGTCGGCGATCGACCACAGCCACTGGCTGCACGGCACCGAACGCCAGCTGGCGACGAACATCGGCGAGGACCTCCAGGCCGCCGTCGCCGGCACCGACCTCTTCCCCGCCGTCATCACGGTGACCACGGCCGACCCGCCGCTCGAGGATCTGCGCTGGGCGCGCGAGCACGACATCCCGATGCTGAAGGGCAGCCTGCCCGGCCTGCGGGCGCTGGCGGCCCGGCTCGCCCACGAGGCGCGGGTGCCGGCCTCCCGGGCCGGGTCCGCCGCGGGGCCGATCGCGGGCTCCGGCGTCCTGGCCGAGATCGACTCGGCCGAGATCGCCCGCGGCTACGGCATCGACTACGTGCGCAGCGTCCGCTGCGGCGACGCCGACGCCGCGGTGACCGCCGCCGCCGGCCTGGGCTACCCCGTCGTCTGCAAGGTCGACGGCGTCGCCCACAAGGCCCGCGTCGGCGGCGTGGCCCTCCACCTGTCCGACGCCGATGCCGTCCGCGCGGCGGCGGAGCGCATGGGCGGGCGCGTCCTCGTCGCCGAGCATGTCTCCGGTGGCGTCGAGGTGCTCGTCGGCGCCGTGCGTGACCCAGACTACGGACCGACGGTGGTCGTCGGCGCCGGCGGGGCCATGGCCGAGCAGCTCGACCTCGTGGCCGTCGGCCTCGCCCCGGTCGACGCCGACGGCGCCCGCCGCCTGATCGGGTCGCTGCCCGCCCTGGGCCGCATGCTGGGGGGCGAGCCGCCGGCGGGACTGCTGGACGCCGTCGTCGGCGTGTCGCGACTGGTTGCCGAGCACCACGAGATCCTCGAGGTCGACGTCAACCCGCTGCTGGTCTCGCCGGAGCGGGCCGTGGCCCTCGACTGTCTGATCGTCCTGAAGGAGTGCGAATGAGCGAAGCCGTTCTCTACGAGACGCGTGGCCCGGCCGCGTGGATCACCCTCAACCGGCCCGAGAAGCTGAACGCCATCAACAGGGCGGTGCTGACGGGCCTGCACGAGGCGATCGACCGGGCCACGGCCGACGACGAGGTGAAGGTCGTCGTTGTGACCGGGGCAGGGCGCGCCTTCTCGGCCGGGTACGACCTCGCCGACGAGGCCGCGGGCGAGTACGGGGCCGCGCACGACTGGCACCACGTCCTCGGCGACGACGTCGACGCGACCATGAGGCTGTGGGCGCTCCCGAAGCCCACGATCTGCGCCGTGCGAGGCTACTGCCTGGCCGGCGGGTGCGAGCTCGCGATGGCCTGCGACATCATCGTGGCGGGCGCCGGCGCGAGCTTCGGGGAGCCGGAGATCCGGTACGGTTCCGGCCCTGTGACGCTGTTGATGCCCTTCGTGCTCGGCCAGAAGAAGACGAACGAGCTCCTCTTCACCGGAGACGTGATCGACGCCGAGGCCGCGCTGCGCGCCGGCCTGGTGAACCGGGTCGTCCTGGACGAGGAGATCGAGGCCGAGGTCGAGGGCCTGGTGCGCAAGATCGCACCGACGCCGCTGCCCGTGCTGCGCCTGACCAAGCTCGCGCTCCTGCGGGCGTACGAGGCGATGGGCCTGCGCACGGCGGTCGGCACGAATCTCGACCTGTCCGCCATGCTGAACGCGGCGGACACGCCCGAGCAGAAGGAGTTCATGGAGATCGTCAAGTCATCCGGCCTCAAGGCCGCCCTCGCCTGGCGGGACAGCCGCTACGGCGAGGTACTGGGAGGAGTGAAGGCATGAGCGTTGCGCAGAAGACCGTCGACCCCACGAAGCTCGCAAAGCTGATCGAGACCGAGGAGGCCGAGTTCAACGCCCGACATCACGGCTCGCGCGACATGACCGAGCGGGCGCGCAAGTCGCTCGCAGGCGGCGTCGCCTCGAGCTGGCAGGCGACGGACCCACACCCGATCTGGCTCGCCGACGGGCATGGCTCGAAGGTGAGCGACGTCGACGGCAACGAGTACGTCGACTTCCACAACGGCTACGGCGCGGTCGCCGTCGGCCACGCGCACCCCAAGATCGCGGAGACGATCTCCGACCGGATCGGGCGCGGCTCGCACTTCGCCCAGCCGACGGAGGACGCGATCGTCGTCGGCGAGCACCTGCGCGAGCGCTTCGGCCTGCCCCTGTGGCGGTACTGCAACTCCGGCACCGAGGCGACGATGGAGTCCGTCCGCCTCATGCGGGCGATCACCGGCCGCGACATCCTCTTCAAGATCGAGGGCTCCTACCACGGCCACGGCGACCCGGTGATGGTGTCGGTCGCCCCGCCGGCGGACAAGATCGGCCCCTACGACGATCCCGTTTCGGTACCGCAGACGCTCGGCATCCCCAGGGAAGTCTCCGAGCTGACTCGCGTCGTGCCGTTCAACGACCTCGACGCGCTCGATCGCACGCTCGCGAAGTACCAGGGCCGCGTGGCGGGCATGATCGTCGAGCCGGCGATGATGAACGCGGGCTTCGTGCTGCCCGAGGACGGCTATCTGGCCGGGGTCAAGGAGCGGCTGCACGCCGCCGGCGGTCTGCTCACCTTCGACGAGGTGAAGACCGGCGCCACGATCGCCTACGGCGGTGCCGTCGAGCGCTTCGGCGTCACCCCCGACCTGCTCTGCCTGGCGAAGTCGGTTGGCGGTGGCCTGCCCTGCGGCGCCATCGGCGGCTCGGACGAGGTCATGGAGTGGATCGCGTCGGGCAAGATCGACCAGGTCGGCACGTTCAACGGCAACCCGCTGACGATGGCCGCGATGAGGACGACGCTCGTCGACATCCTCACGCACGACGCGTACACCGAGTTCGACCGCCTTGGCGAGATCCTGCAGACGGGCTGCGACGGCGTGATGGAGCGCTCCGGGATCGCCGGCTACACGACCGTGCGGTCGGCCCGCGGCGCGGTCACCTACCGGGGTGAGCGCGTGCGCAACTACCGCGACTACCTCGAGGTGGCCGAGGAGCTCGGGTACATCAACTGGCTCGTGCAGCTGAATCGCGGCGTGTTCATGGCGCCGTGGGGCAAGTCCGAGAACTGGACGCTGTCGGTGCAGCACTCCGAGGCGGATGTCCGCCGCTACGTGGACAACTTCCAGCAGATGGCCGACGCGATCGTATGAAGGCTGTCGTCTTCGAGGAGCACGGCGGGCCGGATGTCCTGAACTACACGGACATCCCCGACCCGGAGCCGAAGTCGTTCGAGGTCCTGATCGAGGTCAGGGCCGCGGGCGCGAACTTCAACGACATCTGGGCGCGGCGGGGGATGCCCGGGATGAAGGTCGTCTTCCCGCATGTGGCCGGATCGGATGTGGCCGGCGTGGTGCGGGCGATCGGATCCGAGGTCGGCGGGACCGGCTTCGGGTCGTCGCCCGTCCGCGTCGGCGACGAGGTGGTCGTCCACCCCGGCATCTCCTGCCGCACGTGTGACATGTGCACGTCGGGTCAGGAGTTCTTCTGCCGCCAGTTCCTGATCTGGGGCTTCCAGACGGGGCCGAACGACGGCGGCCACTCCGAGCTCGTCACGATGCCCGCGGTGAACGTGCTGCCGAAGCCGGCCAACCTCAGCTTCGAGGAGGCCGCGTCGATGCCGCTCGTCCTCGAGACGGCGTGGCGGATGCTGGTCACCCGGGCCCGGATCCAGGCCGGCGAGAACGTCCTCATCTGGGGCGGCGTCGGCGGCCTGGGCGTGATGGCGATCCAGATCTGCCGGATGTTCGGGGCCAACCCGATCCCGGTGGTTGGCGGCGCGGCCAAGGTCGCCAAAGCGCAGGAGATCGGCGCGACGGACGTTATCGATCGCACCTCCGAGGACGTCGGTGCGCGGGTGCGCGAGATCACCCGCAAGGTCGGTGCCGACATCGTGTTCGAGCACTCCGGCCAGGAAACCTGGCCGACGTCGGTCGCCGCGCTGCGGTGGGGCGGCCGCCTGGTCGTCTGCGGCGCCTCGACCGGGTTCGAGGCGGTCACCGACCTGCGCTTCCTGTGGAACAAGCAGCAGAACCTGCTCGGCTCGCATCTGGCGAGCAAGGCCGAGCTAGCGGCCGCCCTGCGCGCCGTCGAGGCCGGCCATATCAAGCCCGTGATCGACCACGTGTTCCCCCTGCGCGACGTCCCCAAGGCCCAGCAGCTGATGGAGGACCTGAAGGTGCAGGGCAAGCTGGTCTACGTGCCCTAACCGGGGTCTGACCCCGAACGGCGGCCGTTGCACTTTCGTGACGCTTCCGTTCGGGGTCTGACCCCGTAGGATGCGGGCCATGCTCCGGCTGGCGGTGATCGGGCACATCGAGTGGGTCACCTTTGCCCACGCGCCGTTCGTGCCGAAGCCCGGCGAGATCGTGCACCTGACCGATCCGCTGCCGCAGCCGGGCGGCGGCGGCGCGGTCACGGCCGTCGCCCTTCGGCGAATGGGCGCCGAGGTCACCTTCTACACCTCGCTCGGGAGCGACGGCCGCGCTCGGGAGCCGCTCGAGCGTCACGGCCTGCGGCTGGAGGCGGCCGAGCGGCCCGACCCGCAGACCGAGGTGCTCGCGGTCGTCGACCCGGCGGGCGAGCGGACGCTCTTCGTCGTCGGCGAGAACGACGCGGCGCGGGTGGACGACCCGCTCGACTGGGATGCGCTGGCCGAGATGGACGGCTGCTACTTCACGGGGTACGACCCGGAGACGCTGCGGCTGGCTCGGCAGGCGCGGGTGCTGGTCGTGACGGCGCGCCGGTTCGACGTGCTCGTCGAGAGCGGCGTCCGCGTCGACGCGCTGGTCGGCAGCGGCAAGGATCGCGGCGAGCGCTTCGACCTCGGCCGCCTGAAGGAGCGGCCCGACCACGTCGTCGTCACCGACGGCGCCGGCGGCGGCACCGGCTACGAGGCCGCGCCGGTGCCCGGGCCGGTCGTCGACACGTACGGCGCGGGCGACACGTTCGTCGCCGGAGTGCTCTTCGGGCTCGCCTCCGGATGGCCGCTCGATCGCACCCTCGCACATGCCGCCACGCGGGCCGCCGAGGCGCTCACGTGGCGGGGTGCGTTGCCCCCGCCGCCGTAATCCCCGCTTGCTAATGTCTGCCCAGATGAGCCGCCGGGCAGCCCTGTGCAGCGTGATGGTGACCGTGCTCGGCGCGGCTGCGCTGAGCGGTTGCGGCGGCACGGGCGTCCCCGCCTCCTCGTCGGTTGACCTCGCCAAGGGAAAGCAGCTCTTCACGGCCACGTGCGGCTCCTGCCACACGCTCCAGGACGCCGGCACGACGGGGAAGATCGGGCCAGACCTCGACGTGGCCTACGCGGCCGACCGCATCGTCGGGATGGAGGACTCGTCGTTCGAGGCGCTGGTGCGCCAGCAGATCGACCTGGCCGACCCGCCGATGCCGCGCCACCTCCTCAAGGGCCAGGAGGCGGACGACGTGGCTGCGTACGTCGCCAGCGTCGCCGGCGTGAAGCTGGCGCAGCAGTACAACCCCGGCTCCTCCCCGCCGTGACCGCCGCCCGGACGGAGATCGTCGCCGTGCGCGGCATGCACTGCGGCGGCTGCGAGCGCACGGTCAGCCGCGCCGTTCAGGGCGTGCCGGGCGTCGGCAGTGCCCGGGCGGACTTCGTGGCCGAGGAGGTCGAGGTCATCTTCGACCCGGCTCAGACCGACCTGGATGCGATCCGCGGGGCCGTCCGCGCGGCCGGCTTCACGGCCGCGTAGGAGCGCCCAGGGGTTGTCCCGCCGCACTGCCCGAGCGTGACTGACTCTTTAAAGCCCGACGACCCGCGGACGGGTCGTCGGAGGAGGCAGGTAGCTGCGAAGTGTGGGCACGTTCGGTCGCAGCGTCCGATGACGATTCTTGACCGGAATTGTTCGGGAAGCGTTGGCTATGTGTTAGTGATCTGTAAACATGCAATGGAGCCAAGAACTGGTAAAGCGGCTTGCAGAGCGGCCTGAGGATACCCCGGACCGGCCGGCGGCGCACCAAAAGGGTCTGACCCCGTCTGGTGCCGCACGCATCTAGACTCCCGCCGCCGATGGACCTCTACGAGTACCAGGGCAAGCAGCTCTTCAGCCGGTTCGGGATCCCCGTCTCCGACGGCCAGGTCGTCGACACGCCCGAGGGGGCGCGCGAGGCGGCCGAGCGGCTCGACGCCCCGGTGATGGTGAAGGCGCAGGTGCTGACCGGCGGGCGCGGCAAGGCAGGCGGGATCAAGGGGCCGGCGACCCCGGACGAGGCCGAGGCCCACGCGCGCAACATCCTGGGCATGGACATCAACGGCCACGTCGCCCGGCGCGTGTGGATCGAGCGGTCGTCCGACATCGCGCGCGAGTACTACTGCTCGATCACCTTCGACCGCGGCGCGAAGCAGACCCTCGTCATGCTCACGACCGCCGGCGGGATCGACATCGAAGAGGTCGCCGACACCGCGCCCGAGCGGATCGCCAGGGTCCACATCGATCCGCTCACCGGCTTCCAGCCGTTCCACGCGCGCAGGCTCTGCTTCGCGGCCGGAATCCCCGCCGAGGAGATGCGCCAGGCCGCCGATATCCTCTCTCGCGCGTACCGCGCGTATGTGGAGACCGACGCGATGCTGGTCGAGATCAACCCGCTCATCGTCACGCCCGACGGCGAGCTGCGCGCGCTCGACTCCAAGTACACGATCGACGACAACGCGCTCTACAAGCATCCCGACATCGCCGCGATGCGCGACCTCGATGCCCTCGACGCGCAGGAGCGGATGGCGCGTGAGCGCGGCGTCACCTACGTGAAGCTGGACGGCACGGTCGGCATCATCGGTAACGGCGCCGGCCTGGTCATGTCCACGCTCGACGTCGTCGCGGGCGCCGGCGGCACGCCGGCGAACTTCCTGGACGTCGGCGGCGGCGCCCAGGCGGACGAGATCGTGACCGCCATGGAGGTGCTGCTCTCCGACGAGAAGGTGCGCGCCGTCCTCTTCAACGTGTTCGGCGGGATCACCCGCTGCGACGAGGTCGCCCGCGGCGTGCTCGCGGCGCTCGACCGGCTCGACGTGAAGGTGCCGATGGTCGTGCGGCTCGACGGGACGAACGACGTCGAGGGGCGCGCGATCCTGGCCGAGGCCGCGCCGCCGAACCTGCACGTCGCCGAGACGATGCTCGGCGCCGCCGAACAGGTCGTCGCCCTGGCGGGGGCGTCCTGATGGCGATCCTGGTCGGAGCCGACACCCGTCTCGTCGTCCAGGGCATCACCGGCCGCGAGGGCAGCTTCCACGCAACCCGCAACCGCGACTACGGCACCGACGTCGTCGCCGGCGTGACCCCCGGCAAGGCCGGCCAGGAGGTCAACGGCATCCCCGTCTTCAACACCGTTGCCGGCGCCGTCGCCGAGCGCGACGCGAACACGGCGATGGTGTTCGTGCCGCCGCGGTTCGCCGCCGACGCGATCTACGAGGCCGTCGACTCCGGCATCGGGACGGTCATCTGCATCACCGAGGGCATCCCCGCCCACGACATGCTCCAGCTGTACCCGTACGTGCGCGCCCGCGGGGCGACGCTGCTCGGGCCGAACTGCCCCGGCGCGCTCTCGCCCGGCGTCGCCAACGTCGGCATCATCCCCGCCCAGGTGTTCGGGCACGGGCGCATCGGTCTCGTCTCCCGCTCCGGCACGCTCACCTACCAGATCGGCAAGGAGCTGGCCGACGCCGGCCTGGGCAACTCGACCATCGTGGGCATCGGCGGCGACCCGATCGTCGGCCTCGGCTTCATCGACGTCCTCGAGCGGTTCGAGGCCGACTCCGACACCGACCTCGTCGTCATGGTCGGCGAGATCGGCGGCAACGAGGAGGAGAAGGCCGCCGAGTTCATCGGCGAGCACATGTCGACGCCGGTCGTCGCCTACATCGCCGGGTTCCAGGCCCCGCCGGGCAAGACGATGGGCCACGCCGGAGCGATCATCTCGGGCTCGTCCGGCACGGCCCAGGCGAAGAAGCAGGCGCTCGAAGGCCACGGCGTCCGCGTCGGCCGCAGCCCCACCGAGGCCGCGCAGCTGGCCGTCGAGGCCTACGCCAAGCTCGGCTAGCTGATACCGGGCAGCGCCCGCCTGCCCATCGGGTAGGCTGGATCCCATGCCCGATGCGATCCCGTTCACGCGCGGCGTTCCCGCCGCAGACCTGATCCCGGTCGACGACCTGCGCGACGCGACGCGGCGCGCCCTCGACGCCGATCCGGTCGCGGCACTCTCCTACGCGCCGGGCGGCTACCGGCCGCTGCGGGAGTGGATCGGCGCCCGCCACGGCGTCGACGCCGGCCGCGTCCTGATCACGAACGGGTCGCTGCAGGCGATCGGATTCCTGGGCCGGCATTTCTTCGCCGGCGGCGACGGTGCGGCGGTGGTCGAGGCTCCGACCTACGACCGCACGCTGAAGATCCTGCGCGAGGCAGGCGCCGACCTGCACACGGTGCCCGTCGACCCCGACGGCGTCGACGTCGACCGGTTCGCCGCGCTCCTGGCCGGCGGCCTGCGGCCCCGGCTCGTGTACCTGATCCCGACCTACCAGAACCCGTCCGGCGCGTGCGCCTCGGTCGAGCGTCGCAAGGCGCTGGTCGAGCTCGCCCAGCGCTACGACCTGGTGCTGGTCGAGGACGACCCGTACGGCCTGCTCCGGTTCGAGGGCGACCCCGTCCCGACCCTGCACGAGCTCGACGGCGGCGAGCACGTCATCTACTGCTCGTCGTTCACGAAGACCGTCGCGCCCGGTGTCCGCACCGGCTACCTGGTCGTGCCCGAGCGGCTCGTCCAGCCGCTGGCGGTGCTCTCCGAGAACACCCACATCGGCCCGAACACGCTGGCCGAGGCGGTGCTGGCCGCCTACTGCGACGCCGGCCGCTTCGAGCCCAACGTGGCCCGGGCGACGGCCGGCCTGCGCACGCGCCGCGACGCGATGGAGGCGGCGCTTCGGGCCCACTTCCCCGAGGGTGCCCGCTGGGCGACGCCGAAGGGCGGCTACTTCTTCTGGGTCGAGCTCCCGGACGGGATCGACACGACCGACGCGCTCCCCGCCGCCGCCGAGCAGGGCGTGCCCTACGTCAAGGGCGCGGACTTCTTCGTAGACGGCGGCGGCCGCGGCGCCGTGCGGCTGGCCTACAGCGCCTGCCCGGGCGATCGCATCGACGAGGGCATCGCCCGGCTGGCGGGCGTGCTCACATCGCACCCGGCGGCCGTTGCCTGAAGGCCGCCCCGCCTGGCGTAGTTGACATTTTCCGGGATCTCCGTCACACTCTTCCCACTCGGAGGAGGAGCGGACGGTAGCCACAGGCAGGGCGCGATCTCGGGTCGCACTCCGGCATCTTTCGGTGCGACGGTCGTTGCAACGACGGCCGTCGGGACGATCGCGCCCCGCCTGCGTCCGGTCGGCCGTCCCGCCGGGGTGACATGTTCTTCCGGCGCCGGTGGTCAGGCCACGGCGGTCGCCGCCGCCTCGACGAGGCGCGCCTGGCGCGGCGGCACCATCCTCCCCCGCTGCATCGGCCGGAACGTCGGGCAGGGCCGGCTCAGGCGCAGCGCGCAGAGCTCGGTCTTGCGGAAGTAGCAGTCGTCGCAGGTCGCACGGCGGGGGGGTTGTGCCACGGGGCTCCTCGTCGGTTCGGCGGGTCGAGTCGGGCAGTCTACGGAACCCTGACCACCCACTCCACCACCATCGGGAGAACGACCCCGCAAAGAGCGCGAACTGTCAGCCCGACGACTTCGGAGGCAGGCTGCGGATGACCTTGAGGGCCTGCGCGAACGTGTCCACGCCGATCACGCGCAGCTTGCCGGCGGCCGCCTTGCGGGCCTCGGCGACGTTCGCCCGGGGGACGAGGAAGGTGTCGGCGCCGGCGTCGATCGCCCCGAGCGCCTTCTGCTTCGCGCCGCCGATCTCGATCACGTCGCCGAGCGGGTCGAGCTCGCCGGTGGCGGCGATGCGATGGCCGCGCAGCAGGTGGCGGCCGCTCAGGCTGTCGTAGATCTCGAGCGCGAATGCGAGCCCGGCGGATGGGCCGCCGATCCCGCTGATCGTGTAGTGCACCTTGACCGGGATGCGGCCGATGCGGACGTCGTCGCCGATCGCGACGCCGATGATCGCCCGGTGCTTGCCGTCGGTGCTCGCGACGGTGCGCAGGCGCTTCGTGCTGTTGCGGCCGAAGGTGTAGGCGACCGCGTCACCCGGGTGCAGGCCGTGGGTCAGGCGGATGAGATCCGCAGCCGACCGGACGCGGTGCCCGTCGACGCCCGTGATCACGTCGCCGGCCTCGACGCCGGCCTTCGCCGCGGGCAGGCCAGGCGACACCTCCTCGACCAGCGCGCCCAGGTGCCGGATGGTGACGTTGCGCCCGAGCGCCTTCTCGGCGACCGCCTCGGCGACGACCTGCGACGTGTCCATCGCCTGGAAGTCCTGTTTGACGCGCTGCTGCTCGGACTCGCCCGGCACGACGATCTCGCGGTCGGGGATGAGCGTCGCGCCGCCCACGACGTGGCGGCCCCAGAACTCCTCGAGCTTGTTGGCGTCGAGCTCGTGGACGTCGACGAAGTAGAAGCCGGTGCCCGGCGCCGGTGGCTTGCCGCCGGGGATGTGCAGGTAGTCGGCGGCCGCGTGGGCCTTGTCGGGCCACAGCACGAAGTAGCCGGACGGCGTCCGCCATGCCCAGATCAGGCCGACGGCGACGATCAGGGCGAGGATGCCGAGGAGCGCCGGCCAGCCCCGGCGCAGCCAGCGCAGAACCGTCATCCGGCGACCGCGAGCGATCCGGCCACCGACGCGATCACGATCGCGGCGACGCCGAGCACCGGGAGCACGCCGAGCCGGCCGTAGGCCATGTGGCTGCGGCCGTAGTCCGAGAGGGCGAAGCCGGCCAGCCCGCCGCCGATCAGGCCGCCGATGTGGCCGCCGACCGAGATGCCGGGGATGCTGAAGGTGATCGCGAGGTTGATGAAGATCCACCCGACGATCGGGCTCTGGAGCAGCGCCATCCCGCGCTGCCGCTCGAGCACGAAGAGCGCGCCCATGATGCCGAAGATGGCGCCGGACGCCCCCGCAGTGGCCGAGTGGGGCGTCAGGATCAGCGCGCCAAAGCTGCCGGAGAGGGCCGCGGTGAAGTAGACGGCGGCGAACCGCATGTGGCCGGCGTAGCGCTCGAACGCGGTCCCGAGGATGAAGAGCGCGTACATGTTGAACCCGATGTGGAGGATGCCGTAGTGGATGAAGGCCGCGGTCAGGAGCCGGTAGGTCTGGCCGTGGGCGACCGCGGGGCCGAACAGCACCAGCCGGTCGCCGAGCGAGTTCAGGTCGGCGGAACCGAAGCCGAAGGCCCCGCCCCCTCCACCGCCGACCTGGTTCGTCAGTGCGAACACGGCGATGTTGATCATGATCAGGGCGTAGGTCACGACCGGCGCGTGCGGCATGGTGAAGCCGGCCCGCTGGAGGGGCGTCTTCCGGCCGCCGCACTCGGGGCAGCGGATGCCGACGGCGGCGTAGGTCATGCACTCCGCGCAGATCGGCCGGCCGCAGTTCGAGCAGTGCAGGGCGGTCTCGCGGTCAGCGTGGCGGTAGCAGGTGTCCACGGCGGAAATTGTAGGCGGGCGGACTAAGCAGAAGGTGTGACCCGACGGGCCGGTGCGGCTACCAGAGGCCGCGGAGGAGTCCGCCGTCGACGGGGAGCACCGTGCCGGAGATGTAGGCGGCCCGCGTCGAGCAGAGGAAGGCGACAGCGGCGCCGATCTCGTCGGGCTGTCCCAGCCGCCGGGCCGGCACCCGGTCGATGTCGGCGCGCTCGGCCGCAGCCGGGTCGGGGTAGTGCCCCCACAGCTCGCGGACGCGCTCGGTGTCGATCTTGCCGGGCGCGATCGTGTTCACCGTGATGCCCTCCGGCCCGAGCTCCTGGGCGAGCGTCTTGGCCCACCCCACGACGCCGGGGCGGATCGCGTTGGAGAGGATCAGGTGCGGGATCGGCTCGCGCACCGACGACGACGTGATGTTGACGATCCGGCCGCGGCCGCTCGCGCGCAGGTGCGGGAGGGCGAGCCGGGTCATGCGCACCCCGGCGTTCATCGACAGCTCGAACGCTGCCGCCCAGGCTTCGTCGGGCGTCTCGTCGAACGTGCCCGGCGGCGGCCCGCCGGCGTTGTTCACGAGGATGTCGAGCCGGCCGCGGGCGGCGACGGTGTCGTCGACCACCCGCCTCTGGAAGTCCGTGTCGCGCACGTCGCCGGCGGCGGCGATCGTCCCCGCCGCCGATGTCCGCGACCGCCCTCTCGAGCCGCTCCTGCCCGCGCGCGACGGCCGTGACGGCGCAGCCCTCGGCCGCGAGCGCCCGCGCGATGCCGAGGCCGATTCCCGACGACGCCCCGCCGACGATCGCCGCCGTACCCGAGAGGCCTAGATCCATGGGGCGAGGCTATACGAGATGGTTGATCGGTGGGTCCCGTGATGTCCTGGGCGGTTGCGAACCGAGCAGCGCAAGGACGGAGGGAGCGCGCATATTGGGCCGAAATATGGGCGCGACCGAGGACGCCGCGACGCGACGGTTCGCGGCCGCAGCGCCACCCGCATCACGCACGGCCGACTACCGCTGTGCGTCCAGGCGCGCGTGGACTTGCCGATCAACCATCTAACATCCTCAGGGTGCGGTACGGCCCTGCCGATTCGAGCCAGACTCCCCGCTTCAGTGGCCCCCGCACGTTCATGCGGCTGCCGCTGCGCGACTCGCTCGACGACGTCGACGCGGCGATCATCGGCATCCCGACCGACGACGCGGTCTCGTTCCGCTCCGGCGCCCGCTTCGGCCCCGAGGGGATCCGCTCGGCGTCGGTGCTGCTGCGCCCGTACAACCCGGTGCTCGGCGTCGACGTGACCGAGCACCTCTCGATGATCGACTTCGGCGACTCCCCGACCGTGCCCGGCTACCACGAGGAGACGCTGGCCCGGATCCGGGCGTTCCTCGAGCCGGTGCACCGCGCCGGGGTGACGCCGATCTGCATCGGCGGCGACCACTCGATGGTGCTGGCCGAGCTGCGCGCCGCGGCGGCCGTGCACGGGAAGCTGGCCCTCGTGCACCTGGACGCGCACGCCGACGTCTGGGAGTCCTACTACGGCGCCCGGTACTTCCACGGCACGATCTTCAAGCGCGCCGCCGAAGAGGGTCTGGTCGACACCGCGGCGTCCGTGCAGGCGGGGATGCGCGGCACCCTGTACGGCGCCTCCGACGAGGCCGAGCCGGGCCGGCTCGGGTACGACGCCATCCCGTGGCCGCAGCTGGCCGAGATGACGCCGCAGGAGTACGGCGACAGAGTGCGCGCCCGCGTCGGCGGCCGGCCGGCGTTCTTCTCGTTCGACATCGACTTCGTCGACCCGGCCTTCGCGCCCGGCACGGGCACGCCCGAGGTGGGCGGCCCGACGAGCGCGCAGGCGCTCTCGTATGTGCGCGCGCTGACCGGGATCGACTTCCGCGCGTTCGATTGCGTCGAGGTGGCGCCGGCGTACGACCCGGCCGGGATCACGTCCTGGCTGGCCGCGACCGTGTGCCACGAGATGCTCTCGCTGCTCGCCATTCGCCGCCGCGATGGCTGAGATCCGGTTCGACCACTGTGTGATCGCCGTGAGCGACTGGGAGCGGGCGAACGCGTTCTACGTCGACGTGCTCGGCGCGGAGCTCGTCCTGCGCGGGGCCGGCTACGCGTACCGGTTCGGCGACCAGCAGCTGAACGTGCACGGCCCCGGCGTGAACGCCTCCCCCGTTGCGCGCGATCCGGTGCGCCCGGGTAACAGCGACGTCTGCTTCGTCTGGGACGGCCCCATCGCGAGTGCCGTCGAGCACCTGGCAGCGGTGGGCGTCGTGATCGAGGTCGGCCCGGTCGCGCGCGGCGGCGCCCGCGGTGACGGCCAGAGCGTCTACTTCCGCGACCCGGACGGAACACTGGTCGAGCTCATCTCCTACCGGTAGGCGGTCGCGGCTTGAATAACCGGTGCCAGGCACCGGTTATTCATGCGTAGACTGCGCTGCCGTGGCCAACCTGCTCCTGATCGTCGTGGACTGCCTGCGGGCCGACATGCTCGCCCGCGGCCGCCGGTCGTGGCCGCGCCTCAGCGACCTTGCCGCCGGCGGCGCGCGCTTCAACGCCTGCTACTCGACCTGCCCGACGACCACTCCGGCGGTGACGGCGATCCTGACGGGCCGCTACCCGAGCGCCCATGGCGTCCAGGGCCTGCGCGGGACGCAGCTCAGCGAGTCGATCCCGACCGCCGCCGAGCAGCTCGGCCGCGGCGGCGTCGCCACCTGGTGCTCTGCCACCGGGCCGCTGCTCGACACCGTCGGCACCTTCCGCGGCTTCGCCGCCGCCGAGTACCGCGACGTGCCCCGCCGCTCCGTGCACTCCGACTGGGGCCGCGAGGGGATCGCCCAGATCGCCCGCCTCGCCGGCGGCGCGCGGCCGTTCTTCGGCCTCGTCCACCTGTGGGACGCGCATACGCCGCGCACCTACCCGCCCCGGTTCGAGTCGCGCGGCCACGGCCGTAACGCGTACGAGCGCGCGATCGCGGGGATGGACGCCTGGATCGGCGAGGCCATCGACGCCGCCGGGCCCGACACCATCGTCGTTCTCACCGGCGACCACGGCGAGAACACGGTCTTCGAGCCCCACAACCTGCGCGAGCAGGCGGCGTGGCGGCGCATCAACCAGCGCCTGCCGATCGCCCGTTGGGCGCAGGCGACCGTCGACCACGGGGTGCGCAGCAGCTCGAAGCGCGCCCTGCGGCTGGCGCCGCGCTACTTCTGGAACCACGGCCAGACGCTGCTCGAGCCGCTCGTGCGGGTGCCGCTCGTCGTCTCCGGTCCCGGCATCGTGCCCGGGGCCCGGCGCACGCCGGTGAGCCACGTCGACTTCGCGCCGACGCTGGTCGACCTGGCCGGAGCCGCCCATCCCGACGCCGGCTGGCAGGGCGTGAGCCTCGCCGCCGCGCTGTGGGGCGGCACGGAGCCGCCATCCCACCCGGTGGCGATGGAGATCGCCGTCGCGCCGTCGATCCCGGCCATCCGCCAGCAGGCGATCCGCCTCGGCCGGCACAAGCTGATCACCTCGTTCGACGACGAGCGCGTCACGGACGCCCTCTACGACGTCGAGTCCGACCGGGGCGAGCTGCACAACCTGGCCGCCGCCGAGCAGGGCCTCGCGGACGAGCTGCGCGAGACGCTGCGAGGACTCGTCGCCGAGCGGGCCGAGACGGTCGAGATGGCCGCCGACGACGACGAGGAGATCGCCGAGCGGCTCCGGGAGCTCGGCTACCTGTAGCCGGCGCGGGTTGACGCCCTCGCGCATGCTGGCTACCCTGAGTTGGTACCGGTCCGCGACGGAAGGAGGCAGACAAATGAGCACGACCGCCCGATCCGCCTCCATGCGCCGCGTCTAACCGCCCGCCCGGCGACACCGCAGGGCTGACCTCCCGAGTCGACGACGGCGCGCACCGCGTCCGTCCATCCGTACCCGAGGAGACCCCTCCAGTGAGCCTTGCACACCTCGGCTTCGGGCCGGCGCTTGCCGCCGAGTTCGAGCCGTTCCAAGAGACCGGCCTCGCGCCGGGCCGCGTCGCGGTCGAGCACCGCGGCGCCCTCGTCCTCCTGACCGGGGAGGGCGAAATCTGGGCCGGCATCCCCGGCCGCATGCGCCATCGCGCCGCCTCGCCGATCGACCTGCCGGCGGTCGGCGACTGGGTGGCCTACCGCCGCGGCGGCGAGAACGACCGGGCCGTCATCGAGGCCGTCCTGCCGCGGCGCACCGCGTTCGTGCGCAAGACGGCCGGGCTCGAGTCCGTGGAGCAGGTCATCGCCGCCAACGTCGACGTCGTCTTCTGCGTCACCTCGCTCGTCGACGACCTGAACGCCCGCCGGCTCGAGCGCTACCTGACAATGGCCTGGGAGAGCGGCGCCGAGCCCGTGGTCGTCCTCACGAAGGCTGACCTGTGCACGAAGGTCGACGCCGCCGTGGCGCACGTCTCCGGCGTCACCTTCGGCGTGCCCGTGCACGTCGTCTCGGCGGTGACCGGCGAGGGCGTCGACGACCTCCAGGCCCACCTCGCCGGCGGTCGCACGGCCACGCTCGTCGGGTCGTCCGGCGTCGGCAAGTCGACCCTCGTGAACCGCCTGTGCGGATCGGAGCGGCTGGCGACTGCGGCCGTCCGCTCCGACGGCCGCGGACGCCACACCACCACCCACCGGGAGCTGGTTGTCCTGGACGCCGGCGGCTGCCTGATCGACACACCGGGCATGCGCGAGCTCGTCCTGTGGGACGCCGAGGAGGGGCTCGACCGCGCCTTCGAGGACGTCGACGAACTGGCCCGTGAGTGCAAGTTCCGTGACTGCGAGCACCGCACCGAGCCCGGCTGTGCCGTGCGGGCCGCGATCAGGACGGGGCGCTCGAGGCGGACCGGCTCGAGAGCTTCCGCCATCTCCAGCGCGAGCTGCACTACCTGGAGATCCGCCATGACGCCCGCGCCCGCTCGGAGGAGCGCAAGCGCTGGCAGGCGACCAGCAAGGAGGGACGCGAGCGGGCGCACCAGAAGCGCCGCTCGGGCTGACCCGGAGAACTCGCTAGCCGCGGCGGACGGTGAGGCTGCCGAACGCCGTGCGGGCCCGCAGGTGGACGACGGGGGCGCCGGGCGGCGGCCGCTCCTCGCCCGCGTCGGCCCGCTGGGCGCCGAAGAGCGCGTAGCCCGACATGTCGAGGACGACGCCGTGCGGGACGAGCACGTCGACGGCGCCGCACACCGCGTCCACCTCGACCGTGATCTCCCCGGCGGTCACCTCGGCGTGGCGCAGGTCGAGCCGCACGCCGCCGAAGAGGCCGAGCGCGCGGACGCGCCGGCCCAGCCGCCAGCGGCCGCTGCGGTTGACGTCGCCGAACAGCGCCAGCACCCGGGACGGCTCGTCTTCGTCGGGAGGCCCGACGGTCACGGGGAGGTCGTCGAGGGCGGCCTCCAAGTCGCCCTGCGTCGTCGCGGTCAGCGCGTTTCCGACCCGGTCGGCGAGCTCCTCGAGCGTCAGCCGGCCGGCCACGGCGTGCTCGCGCAGGGCGGCGACGGCGCGCTCGCGGTCGGCGTCCGCCGCCCGCTCCGGCCCGGTCACAGCGGCGCCTCCTCGGACTCGCGCTCGATCTCGAGCTCCTTTTCGAGGTCGGCCCGCTTGCCCCGCCGCGGCGAGCGGATCCGCTTCGCCAGCGCGAGGATGCGCGTGCGCTCGCCCGGCGTGACGACGCCGATGGCGACCAGCGCCAGCGGGAACGCGGCGACGAGCAGGACGCGCAGCGCGATCCCGCCGATGCCGACCGGCGGCACGAGCTCGACCAGCACCACCATGAACACGGCCGCCATCGCGACGACGCGCAGCACCCGGTTGAAGTCGTAGGACACCGGATAGCTGCGCTGGGCGTTGCGCCATCCCAGCACGACGAGCACGGAGAAGCCGATCACCGTCGACCAGCCCGCTCCGAGGATGCCCCACTTCGGGATCATCCAGAAGTTCAGACCGATGTTGACCGCCGCGGCCGTGCCGGTGACCACGGGCGTGAGCTTCGTCCGCTTCGACCGGTTCACACCGATGTTCAGGATGTAGTACGCCCCGTAGAGCACCGAGCCGGACATGAGCAGCGGCACGACCGGCACCGCCCCGAACCAGTCCGGGTTCATCGTCAGGTGGATGTAGGGCGTCGAGAGGGCGGTGATCGCCACGACGCCCCAGGCCATCACCATCGACCAGTACGTGAGCACCGCCCGGTACGTGCGCTTCGCGTCGCCGTCGTCGATGATCAGGTTCGCGAACGGGATCCAGGCGGTCTGGAACGCCGAGATGATCAGCATGATCCCGAGCGCGATCTTGTTCGCGGCCGAGTAGGTGCCGAGCTGTGCGCTGCGCTCGAGCTGCGTCCCCGGCGTCAGCCGCTGCACCTGCATGCGGTCGG
This sequence comes from uncultured Actinomycetes bacterium, assembly GCA_963708365.1. Lineage (GTDB taxonomy): Bacteria > Actinomycetota > Thermoleophilia > Gaiellales > JAICJC01 > JAICJC01. The sequence goes on along the minus strand of CAVPSM010000013.1, from coordinate 45,090 downwards.
CCAGGTTGAGCGCCCACAGGGCCACGCCGGAGGGCATGAGCGGCACCGAGAATGCGAGCATCTCGCGCAGCAGCGACCAGTTGACCCAGAAGCCGATCATGTCGCGCCGCGCCCACAGGAGCAGGAAGTACGTCAGGTAGGTGCCCGAGAAGTTGCCGAGCATGATCCCGGCGGCGCCCATGTGGAGCGGAATCACGAGCACGATCGAGAGCACGATCGTGATCGCGATGTTGATGAACGAGTAGACGATGAACGCCGTTGGCCGCTGCTCGATCCGGTAGATGCCGGTGACGATCGTGTACTGGATCGTCACCCAGAGGCCGGCGAGGCCGATCAGGGTCAGCTCACGCGTCACCTCGAGGCCCGACGAGATCGGGTCGATGGCGACGACCCCGGCCAGCGTGGCGATCGTCGAGAGGATCATGACCGCGGTGAACGCGGTGCGGATCGTGCGCCGGCGGGCGTCCGGCTCGCGGTGGTCCCAGCAGAACCGGAACATCGCCGTCGTCAGCCCGAACTGGCACACGATTGCCGCCAGCGAGCTCGCCGCCATCACGGTCTCGACCTGGCCGAAGCCGGCCTGGCTCACATATTGCGGCTTCGTGTAGATCGGCAGCAGGAAGATGCCGACGAGCTTGGAAACGATCCCGCCGAGCCCGTAGACGAACGACTGGCCGGCCAGCTGCCGCAGCCGCGTCCCCATCCCGGTGTGCTCGGCAGTTGCGGCCACCGGAGTCGCCTTGTCGCTCAGAGGCCCATGACGCCGATCAGCTCGCGGACGGCGTCAGCCGAGCGGGAGAGCTGCGTGCGCTCGCCCTCGTTCAGCGTGATCTCGATGACCTCCTCGAGCCCGTCCGCGCCGAGCCGGCACGGCACACCCATGTAGAGGCCGTCGAGCCCGTACTCGCCCTGCAGGAGGGCGGCGCACGGGAGCACCCGCTTCTGATCGTGGACGATGGAATCGACCATCTCGCTCACGGCCGCCGACGGCGCGTAGTAGGCCGACCCGGACTTCAGCAGCTTCACGACCTCGGCGCCGCCGTCGCGCGTCCGCTGGACGATCTCCGCCAGCCGGTCGGCCGGGATCAGCTCCGAGATCGGGATGCCGGCGACGTTCGTGTACGAGGTCACCGGCACCATCTGGTCGCCGTGGCCGCCGAGCACGAACCCGGTGACGTCGCGGGCCGAGACGCCGAGCTCCCACGCCAGGAACGTGCGGAACCGGGCGGTGTCGAGCACGCCCGCCATCCCGATGACCCGCTCGCGAGGGAAGTTGGCCTCGTGGAACGCGACCTGGCACATCGCGTCGAGCGGGTTCGTGACGACGATCAGGACGGTCTCCGGCGAGCGCTGGACGAGGTTGCGGGTGACGTCGGCGACGATCGCCTGGTTCGTCTTCAGCAGGTCGTCGCGGCTCATGCCCGGGGTGCGCGCGCGGCCAGACGTGATGACGCACACGGCCGACCCGGCCGTCTCGTCGTAGCCGTTCGTCCCGACGACGTTCGGCTCGTAGCCGACGACCGGCCCGCCCTCGTTCAGGTCGAGGGCCTTGCCCTGCGGCAGCCCCTCGACGATGTCGACGAGGACGACGTCGGCATAGTCGCGCTCGGCCAGCCGCTGGGCGGTGGTGGCGCCGACGTTCCCGGCCCCGACGACGGTGATCTTGGGACGGCTCATGCACGAACTCCCATCTGCTCGATGATCGCATCGGCGACGTCCGAGGTGCCGACGGCGCCGGGATCGTCCGGCGTCGGCTTCATGTCGTACGTCACCGACCTGCCCTCGGCGATCACGGAGGCGATCGCCCCCTCCAGCCGGTCGGCCGCCTCCCGCTCCTCGAGGTGCCGCAGCATCATCACGCCGGACAGCATCATCGCGATCGGGTTGACCTTGTTCTGCCCGGTGTACTTCGGCGCCGAGCCGTGCGTCGGCTCGAACACCGCTCCGGCCGTGCCCGAAGTTGCCGCCGGGAGCGACGCCGAGGCCGCCGACCAGGCCCGCGCCCAGGTCGGACACGATGTCGCCGTACAGGTTGGGCAGCACCAGGACGTCGTAGAGCTCGGGCTTCTGCACGAGCTGCATGCACATGTTGTCCACGATCCGGTCGTCGAACTCGATGTCCGAGTTCTCCGCCGCGACCTGCCGCGACACGTCGAGCCACAGGCCGTCGGTGTGCTTCATGATGTTGGCCTTGTGCACGGACGTCACCTTGCGGCGGCCGTTGGCGCGCGCGTAGTCGAACGCGAACTGCACCACCCGGCGGGTGCCGGACTCGGAGATCGGCTTGATCGAGATGCCCGAGCCCTCGCGGATCTTCGTGCCGGACACGCGCTCGATCGTCTCGGCGACCTCGCGCTCGCCCTCCGACCCGCGCTCGAACTCGATGCCCGCGTACAGGTCTTCCGTGTTCTCGCGCACGATCACGAGGTCGACGCCGGCGTCGGCGTAGCGTGTGCGCACGCCCGGGTAGTGCTTGCACGGGCGCACCTGCGCGTACAGGTCGAGCGCCTTGCGCAAGCCGACGTTGACCGAGCGAAAACCGCTGCCGACCGGGGTCGTGATCGGCCCCTTGATCGCGGTGCCGTTGCGGCGGATCGACTCGACCACGTGATCGGGCAGCGGGTTGCCGCCGTTGCGACCCATGACGTCGGCGCCGGCGTCCTGCACGTCCCAGTCGAAGCTTGCCCCGGAGGCTTCCAGGACCCGCCTCGTCGCATCTGCGATCTCGGGGCCGGTGCCGTCGCCGGGAATGAGTGTGACACGATGACTCACGCGGGTTTCGTCCTTCCGGATGTTTCGCGAAAGCGTACCCAACACCCGTCGCGCGGCGGTGGGGTTGACCCTGCGGCGTCGGGGGTAGGATTCCGGGCATGGCTGACAAGGGTGGACTCGAGGGTGTTGTCGTCGCTCGCAGCCGTCTTTGCTCGATCGACGGCATCAACGGCGTACTGATCTACAGCGGGTATGACGTCGGCGATCTGGCTGAGCACTCCAGCTACGAAGAGGTGTGCTTCCTGACGCTGCGCGGACGGCTGCCCACGCGCTCCGAGATGGACGAGTTCACCTCAGAGCTGACCAATCATCGCGACCTCTCCGAGGAGACCGAGAGCGTCGTCGACATGCTGGCGACCCACGCGGCGCCGATGGAGATGCTGCGCACCGCCGTCTCGTCGGACAGCTTCGACGACCCCGACAAGGACTCGAACGCCGACGATGCCAACGTGCGCAAGGCGATGCGGCTGATCGCCAAGATGCCGACGATGGTGGCGCGCTACCACCGCCGCCGCAACGGCCTCGACCCGATCCCGCCCGATCCCTCGCTCGGTCACGCCGCGAACTTCCTGCACATGCTGAACGGCGAGCCGGTCAGCGAGGCCGCGGCGAAGACGTTCGACGTCGCCCTGATCCTGCACGCCGACCACGAGATGAACGCCTCGACGTTCACGGCCCGCGTGATCGCCTCGACGCTCTCCGACATGCACTCGGCCATCACCGGCGCCATCGGCGCGCTCAAGGGCCCGCTGCACGGCGGCGCCAACGAGCAGGTCATGAAGCTGCTGCAGTCGATCCCCGCGGGCACCTCTGTCGAGGACGAGATCCACGCCAGGCTCGACCGTAAGGAGCGGATCATGGGCTTCGGCCACCGCGTCTACAAGACGTGGGACCCGCGCGCCGTCATCCTGAAGCGGTTCTCCAAGCAGCTCGCGGACGAGTCCGGCGACCCGCGCTGGTACGACATGTCCGAGCAGCATCGAGCACACGGTCGTCTCGGAGAAGGGGCTCTACCCGAACGTCGACTTCTACTCGGCGTCGACCTATCACTACCTCGGCATCGACACCGGCCTCTTCACGCCGATCTTCGCGATGAGCCGGGTCGTCGGCTGGGCTGCGCACGTGATCGAGCAGCACGCCGACAACCGCCTGATCCGCCCAAGCTCGGAGTACGTCGGGCCGGCGGTGCGCGACTACGAGCCGATCGAGCGCCGCGAGGCGCCCGCGGTCGTGTAGCGCAGCCCCTCGGGCCGCAGCCGCATCGAGTCGCCCCGGCCGGGCACGAATCCGACCTTGATGTAGGCCCGCACGGCGGCCGCGTTGCGCTGGTCGACGTCGAGGATGATCTCGCGGACGCCGAGGCGGTCGAAGGCGTACTCGCAGACGAGCGCGGTCGCCTCGGTGCCCTGGCCGGCGCCGCGGTGGGCGGCCTCGCCGATCAGGATCGAGAAGCGGGCCCGGCTCCACGCCCACAGCTGCAGGCGGGCGTTCCCGATCACCGTGCCGCCGCCGGCCTCCTCGATGCCGAAGGCGACCAGGTGCGGGTCGGCCAGCGCCTGCCGGCCCCACGAGCGCAGCTCGAGCAGGGTCGCCGCGCTGTCCGGCGGGCCCCGCCGCCCGTACAGATAGCGGGTCGTCACCGGGTCTGACAGCCAGCGCTCCCACGCCGGGGCATCCGCAGGGTCGAGCGGGGCCAGCGCGACGAGCGCCCCTCGGATCCGCTCGCCGATGGTCATGCGGCGAGGCTATCAGGCTCGGTCTGAGGTCTCGATCAGGCCCTGTTCCACCAGCATCCTGGCGACGCCCGGCCGCCCGAGCATCCGATCGAAGTGCATGCCCAGGTTGGGTGCCGTCCGGGCCGGCGGGTCGAGCTTCCGGCCCCACCACATCAGCATGAACAGATAGATGTCGGCGCCCGTGCGCTCGTCGCCGACGAGCCATGCGCGACCGGCGAGTTGCCCGTCGATCCAGTCGAAGTGACGGCGCAGCTCGGTCTCGGCGACGGTCCTGATCGCCGGAGCGGTCTCGCGATCGAGCGTGAACCTGTCCGCGTAGAACCAGCGCATGAAGGGTCGGGCTGGACGACCAACAATCCCGTGCTCGTGCACGGGAGCGGCGGGGCGGCGGGGATGGCACAGTCGACGGCGAATCAGACGCCGCCGAATCTGCCCTACCTCGATCACTCCGTCCTGGTGCTTCACCCGGGGAAGGCGGCCTCCGGCGGCACCGGCTTCGACTGGACGGACGCCGGGATCGGCGCCGCGACCACCACCGCGGCGGCACTTGTGCTGTTCGGACTCCTGCTCGACATGCGCCGCAGACGCGTGCCGACCGCCGTGTAGTTTTTGTCCACCCCACCGCGTACGACCGAGGGCCGCCCGATCCGGGTGGCCCTCCGTCGTTCTCCCGGAGGGCCCCTACGCGGTCTTGCGCCGCGACGACCCGCCGGCCCCGGCCTTGGCCCGGGACTTCGACGCCGTCGCCTTCTTGGCCGGCTTCTGCGACTTCTCCCTGTCCGCGCGGGCGGCGTCGAGCGACGCGGTCAGCGCGGTGAGCAGGTCTGGCGCGGTCGGGCCCGCCTCGGGCTCCGGCACCTTCGTCGTCTTGCCCTGGCGCTTCTGGTCGACGATCGCGAGCAGCCGCTCGCGGTAGGTGTCCTTGTAGCGCTCGGGCTCGAAGTCCGACGTGTAGGCGCCGATCAGGTCTTCGGCCATCTTCAGCTGCTTGGAGTCGACCTTCGTGGCTGACGGGACGATCCCGTCGATCGAGCGGATCTCGTCGTCGAAGAACATCTTCTCGAGCGTGATCACGCCGTCGCGGACGCGCAGGCAGGCCAGGTTCTCGCGGTCGTGGTGCACGTACGTGGCGATCGCCGAGAGGCCGGAGCGCTCCATCGCCTCGACGAGCAGCGCGTAGATCGCCTCGCCGGCGCCCTCCTCGGGGCCGAGGTAGTACGTGCGCTCGAAGTAGACCGGGTCGATCTGGTCGGCGGGCACGAAGTCGTGGATCGTGATGCCGCGGTGCTGCTCGCCGCGCGCGGCCTCGAAGTCCTCGTCCGTCATGCGGACGTACTCGCCCTTCGAGACCTCGTAGCCCTTCACGATCTCATCGGCGGGCACGGGCTCGTTGTCGGCCTTGCAGACCTTGACGTAGCCGATGCGGCCGCCGTCGGTCTCGTGCAGCTGGTTGAAGCGGAGGTCCTTCTCGGCGATCGCGCTGTACATCCGCACAGGCGCGTTCACCAGTCCGAAGGAGATGGCGCCGGTCCAGACTGCTCGTGGTCGATTGGAGGCTGGCATGGTCAGTAAAGATACCTCGATAGCGGGGATTTCCCTTCTACGACCTGGCGGCCAACGAAAACTCATCGGTCGCACCGCGGCTGGAGGCCAGGCCCCGCCCGCGGGGCCTGGCCCCGCTTGGCGGCTACTCGCCGGCGAGCAGCGAGAACACGCGCGCGTCCTCGATCAGCCAGGTGCCGTCGTGCTCGCGCCACAGGAGCTCGACCACGCGCGTGTCGCCGTCGGCGAGGTGCAGGTGGAAGAGGGTGCGGTTCGCGACCGTGCCGATCAGCTCGGTGCGATCGGTGCGCGCGAAAAGCGGGCGCAGCTCGTCGTCGCGATCGCCGAAGTCCTGGGAGAGCCGGCCGGCGGTCGCGTCCGGTGCGTGCGCGTTCACGGCGGCTTCGAGCCCACGGGCGGTTCGCTGCACCGCCAGCTTCACGGGGACATCATCGGCCACGAGCAGGGGTTCTAGCCGACCGACTCCACGATTGCGCGGGTAAGGCTCGGGTACTTCGACAGGAACTCGCTGCGCTCGCCCTTCAGCCGCGCGACCCAGCGCGCGTACTCCTCGGCCCGGCCCTGCTCGGCGTAGAGCAGCCGCGGCTGCAGGATCATCCCGTCGGATGCGTCGATGCCCGGCACGTGCGCGGCGACCTTGTAGCCGAAGTCGGGGTCGGTCTCCCACTCGATCGTGCCCTCGGCGATGCCCTTCACGATCGCCGAGGAGTGCGGGATGCGAACCTTCAGGGAGCGCTCGTCCGCCTCCGGGCCGCCGACCCGGCCGGTGTTCAGCAGGTACACCTCGATCGGGTTGCCGGCGAGCAGCTCGAGGAAGCGGTTGCCCTGGAGGTCGTGGCTCATCGGGAAGAACGGATTCGTCCCGGGGACGCGCAGGAACTTGCCCTCCTCGTCCTTGCCGCCCGCCGACGTGCCGGTCGTCTCGCCGAGCATGAAGAAGGCCGCCGCCCGCGGGCCCTCCAGCTTCGCGACCGCCGGGATCACGTTCTCGTTGCGGTTCAGGACGAGCAGGAAGTCCGCCCGCGTCGAGGTCGGCCGCGTCGGCCGCCTCGATGTCCGAGAACGAGAACACGGCGCGGCCGTTCTTCGTGTAGTTCTGGTCGTAGAAGTCGACCTCGCCGGCTTCGGACATGCTGACGTTCTCGAGGTACGCGCCGGGACGGGTGACGGCGCCGTGGATGACGGGCTCGTCGGTCGTGTTGAGCGCGTAGGTCTTGGCGAAGCAGCCGGCCTCGGTCGCCGAGACGGTGCCGTCCGGCCACCAGGCGACGAAGTCGTCCTGCACCGGCAGCGAGCCGTTCTGGCGGGTGAAGGTCGTCGTCGTCTTGCCGGTGCCCGAGAGGCCGACGGTCAGGCCGACGCGGTCGCCGCCGGCCGGTCGGGATCACCTTGCAGCCGGCGTGCAGGGCGAGGCCGCCGCGCTCGAAGACGAGCTTGTTCCACATCCGCAGGCCGCCCTTCTTCGACTCCCCGAAGTAGTCGGAGTTGAAGACGCGGGTGACGAGGCGGTCGAGGTCGACCGCGATCAGGCGATCGTCCGGGTAGCCGGGCACGGCCAGGTTGGGCGTGTAGATGACGACCAGCTCGGGCTCGATCAGCCCGGCCTCGGGGTGCTGGAAGTAGAGGACGTCCTGCATGCCCGCGATGTTCGCGTTCTGCGCCTCGATGAACAGGCGGGTGGCAACGCGATGGTCGGGGTCGTCGCCGATGAAGCCGTCGACCTGGATCATCTCCTGATCGGCGATGTAGGCGTCCTGGAGCGCCGAGACGCGCTCCCACTCGTCGCGGTCGATGGCCTGGTGCGGGTAGGAATCGGGGTCGTCGGCGACGATGTAGGTGCTCCGCGTCGAGCGCGACAGCACGGTCGTCGTGACGTTCACCGCGCCGTAGTCCGTGGTTCGCGCCGTGCCCATTCCCTTGGCCAGCTCGTGCAGCTCCTGCTGCGGAAGATCGCGCAGGACCCGGCTCGCCGCCGGCATCGGAAAGGCCGTTTTCGCCACGTGTCCTCCAGAAGTCACAAAGGCCACGGTCGCTCCATGGCCACGCCCAAGTTTACTGCAATTTCCCCACATTGGAACACGCACAGCGGGTGTCACAAAGTCCTTACCATGGCCGGACAGCGCCGTGCGACCACCGGCCAGGGTGATTGGTAGGCTGCATGTTCGAGAAACTCTGCACGAGCTGGACTCCGGAGGCCTGATGGTCAGACACGACGTGGTGGTGGTGGGAGCCGGGCTGGCGGGGATGCGCGCCGCCATCGAGGCGTCCCGCTACGGCGTCGACGTGGGCGTCGTCTCGAAGCTGCATCCCACCCGCAGCCACTCGGGCGCCGCAGAGGGCGGGATCAACGCCGCGCTGGGCAACGCCGGCGAGGACAGCCCCGAGAAGCACACCTTCTTCACCGTCAAGGGCTCCGACTACCTCGGCGACCAGGACGCGATCGCCGTGATGTGCGAGGAGGGCCCAGGCGACATCTACGAGCTCGAGCACATGGGCGCGGTCTTCTCGCGCATGGACGACGGCCGCATCGCCCAGCGCCCCTTCGGCGCCGGCGGCGCGCCGCGCACGGCCTACGCGGCCGACATCACCGGCCACGTGCTGCTGCACGTCCTCTACGAGCAGCTGGTGAAGAGCGGCGTCACGGTCTACGAGGAGTGGTTCGCGCTCGACCTGGTCACCGACGGCGACCGCTGCGTCGGACTCACCGCCTGGGATCTCCTCCGCGGCGGCGTGCAGGGCGTCGAGGCGGGCGCCGTGATCATGGCCACGGGCGGCCTCGGGCGTATCTATCGCGGCACCACGAACGCCTACGCCTGCACCGGCGACGGCATGTCGATGGCCTGGCGGGCGGGCGTCCCGCTGAAGGACATGGAGTTCATGCAGTTCCACCCGACGACGCTCAAGGCGAATGGCGTCCTCATCACCGAGGGCTGCCGCGGCGAGGGCGGCTACCTGCGCAACGCCGAGGGCGACCGCTTCATGTTCAACTACGCGCCGAACGCCGGCGAGCTGGCCAGCCGCGACGTCGTCTCCCGCTCGGAGCAGACCGAGATCGACGAGGGGCGCGGGGTCGACGGGTGCGTCCTGCTCGACCTGACCCACCTGGGTGCGCGCAAGATCATGACCGTGCTGCACGGGTCGCGCGAGCTGGCGATGGACTACGCCGGCGTCGACCCGATCGAGGAGCCGATCCCGGTGCGGCCGGGCAGCCACTACCACATGGGCGGCATCGACGCCGACATGTGGGGGCGCACTGCCATGCCCGGCCTCTACGCCAGCGGCGAGTGCGCGTGCGTGTCGGTGCACGGCGCCAACCGGCTCGGCGGCAACTCGCTGCTCGAGACGGTGGTCTTCGGCCGCCGCTCCGGCGCGGCCGCGGCGCAGGACGTGCGCTCGAACGGCTCGAAGGCGATCTTCTCGCCGTCGGCCGTGCGCGTCGCCGAGCGCCGGATCCGCCACCTGCTCTACAACTTCGACGGCGTCCGCCCGCACGTGCTGCGCGACCAGCTGGCCGACACGATGTACGAGAACGCCGGCATCTTCCGCCACGCCGACAAGCTCGACCAGTGCAAGGCCGACGTGGCCGAGCTGCGCGAGCGCTACCGCGACGGCCTGGGCGTCGTGATCCAGGACAAGTCGCGGACGTTCAACTCCGACCTGATCCAGGCGCTCGAGCTCGGTTCGATGCTCGAGATGGCCGACTGCCTCGTCACGGGCGCGATCGCCCGCACCGAGAGCCGCGGTGCGCACAGCCGCCTCGACTACCCCGAGCGCGACGACGAGAACTGGCTCCGGCACACGCTCACGAGCTACGACGACGGCGGGGTGGCGCTCGACTACAAGCCGGTCACGATCACCGAGCACCAGCCCGCGGTGCGCACCTACTAGAAGAACCAGACCCAAAGGGGCCGCATGCAGTTCACCCTCAAGATCGAGCGCTGGAACCCGGACACCGAGCAGGGTGGGCTGCAAGAGTTCACCGTCGAGGCGCCCGAGACGGCCACGCTGCTCGACGTGCTCGACGTCGTCAAGGACGAGGTCGACGGGTCGGTGACGTACCGCAAGAGCTGCCGCATGGCGGTCTGCGGCTCGTGCGGGATGCGCATGGACGGCGCCGCCGTGCTCGCGTGCAAGACGCCGATGGCGGAGGTTGCCCGCGAGGGTCGCGTCCCGGTGATCTCGCCGATGGGCAACCTCCCGGTGGTCAAGGACCTGGTCGTCGACATGGAGCCGTTCTGGGACAAGTTCCGCAAGGTGAAGCCGTGGCTCGAGGAGGACGACCACCCGCCGGTAAAGGAGTGGCGGGTGCAGCAGGAGGAGCTCGACCGGATCATGAAGGAGGCGCTCTGCATCCAGTGCGGCTGCTGCGTCTCTGAGTGCAACTCGATGCAGGCAGACCCCGACTTCCTGGGGCCGGCGGCGCTCGCGAAGGGCGCGAAGTTCGTCGGCGACGTCCGCGACCGCGATCGCAAGGGCCGGCTCGAGCTCTACAACGGCCCCCACGGCGTGTGGGACTGCACCCGGTGCTACTTCTGCAACGAGCGCTGCCCGAAGGGCGTCGACCCGCGCGACGCGATCGCGAAGATCGGGGCCGAGATCTACGCCGAGGGCATGCTCTCGGACAAGGGCGCCCGGCATGCGCAGGTGTTCGACGTCTCCACCCGGACGACCGGCTACCTGCTCGAGACGGCGCTCGTCCCCTACACCGACCCCCTGAAGGCGATGGACGTCAAGTTCGCCATGCAGATGGCGCGCGCCGGCAAGGTGCCGAACCCTCTGCGGCCGCACCGGGCCAAGAAGCTCGACGAGGTGCGCAAGCTGCACAAGCTCCTGAAGGCGCAGGAGAAGGACGCGCGCGCCGAGAAGCGGGCCGGGGTCTCCGTCGACCGTGAGGAGGCCGGCTCGTGAAGCAGAGCTACGCGTACTACCCGGGCTGCCTGGCCAGCCTGTCGCAGAAGGAGCTCGACGTCTCCACGCGGGCGATCGCGGCCAAGCTCGGCTTCGAGCTGGTCGACATCCCCGGCTTCACCTGCTGCGGCGCCGGCGACGTGCACGAGGCCCGGCCGGAGTACTACCTGCACCTGAACGCGCGCATCCTCGGCCAGGCCGAGCAGCTCGAGCAGGACACGCTGCTCACGATCTGCAACGTCTGCACGCTGAACCTGCGCCAGGCCGACATCAAGCTGAAGGCCGACCCGGAGCTGCTCGAGCGCGTCAACACCAACCTGCGTGACGTCGGCGCGGCGCCCTACGCGGGCGGCGTCGAGGTGCGGCACCTGCTGTGGGAGATCGCCGAGGGCGAGGGCTACGAGAGGCTGAAGCAGATCGCCGAGAAGCCGCTCGTGGGCGTGCGGATCGCGCCGTTCTACGGCTGCCAGATCCTGCGGCCGTCGAAGCTGCTCGGGTTCGAGGATCCCGATCGGCCCCAGTCGCTCGAGCGCATCATCGAGGCTTGCGGGGCCGAGCCGGTCGACTACCCGTCGAAGATCAAGTGCTGCGGGTTCCCGATCGTCCTCGCCCGCGAGGAGGTCGCGCTGGGTGAGCTGATCCAGCCGCTGGCCGAGGCCCGCGATGCCGGCGCCGACGCGATGGTGACCCCGTGCCCGCTGTGCCACCTCTCGCTGGATGCGTGGCAGGGCAAGGCGGCCCGCGAGGCCGACATGGACTTCGGCATGCCGATCTTCCACCTCGCCCAGCTGGTGGGTGCCGCGGCGGGGCTCACCTATGACGAGCTGCTGTTCAAGCGCCACATCACCAAGACGCACCCCGCAACCGACAAGATCTACGCGCAGGGCTCCTGACAGCCGCAGGGCGGGGCCGGCTTCCGCCCGGGGAACGTCGTGACTCCGAGCTACGCAGCCCTCTTCCGTAACCACGGCGCCCTGATGGTGGCCGCGCTCGGGGCGACGTTCCTGGGCTCGCTCGACGCGCTGATGGTGACGACGGCGCTGCCGACCGCGGCGCAGGACATCGGCGGCGTCGGCCTGATCGCCGTCACGGTCGGCGCGTATACGGTCGCCGTGGCGATGACGTTCCCGGTCGCCGGCGCCGTCATCGACCGCGAGGGGGTGGCGTGGAGCTTCGCGCTCGCGTGCGCGCTCTTCGCGGTCGCCAACGTGATCGGCGGCCTGGCGCCGTCGATGCCGGTCGTCGCGCTGTCGCGCCTGATCCTCGGCGCCGGCGCCGGGTTCATGTTCGCCGTGCCGCTCGGCCTGTTCGCCGTCTCGATCCCGGAGGCCCTGCGCCCGCGCGCGTTCGGCATAAACGCGGCGATGTGGGGCGTCTCGGCGCTGGTCGGGCCGCTGCTCGGCGCCATCCTCACCGCGACGGTCGGCTGGCGGTGGGTCTTCTGGGTCAACCTGCCGATGATCGCGATCGTCGCCTGGGCGGGGGCGATGGCGCTGCGCGGACGGGCCCGGCCCGTGCGCGCCGACGCCGGCCAGCCGCTCAACGTGCTCGGGCCGATCCTGCTCGGCACCATCGTGGCAGTGCTCCTCGCGGTGACGCGGCACTGGCTGCCGGCGGCCCTGCTGATCCCGCTCGCAATCCTTCCCGCCGCGCTCTTCGTCTGGTACGAGCGGCGGGCCGCGGCTCCGGTCTTCACGCACACCGCCAACTCGATTGCGGCCAACGTCACGGCGTTCGGCGCCGGCGTCGCGTTCCTCGGCGCCGAGACCTACCTCCCGCTCCAGCTCCAGGTCGGCTTCGCCCACGGGATCGACCTGCCGGGCTACACCCTCTCCGGCGTGCGCCTGGTCGGCGTCGCCCTGCTCCTGTGCACGCTCGGCTGGACGGCCGGGTCGATGGGTGCCGCCCGGGTCGAACTCGCGGCCGCGCAACCAGATCATGCTCGGCACGGTGCTGACCTTCGCTCGCGACCGCGGTCATGGCGATCCCGGACGGCGGCGCGTCGGTGCCCGTCCTCGGTACGCGGTCTCCGGCCTGGGGATGGGCATCGCCAGCCCGGCGCTCTTCACGGCCGTCCTCGCCGACGGGGGTGAGGGCCGCGAGGGCCGGTCCACATCCAGCATCCCGCTGACCCGGCAGGTAGGGCTCGGGCACGGGTGCGGCCATCGCCGGCATCGTCTTCGCCGCGACGCTCAGCACCCCCAGGTCAGCGCGGCCGAGCACGCCGGCGCGCACGTCCCCGCCGTCGTCCACGCCGCCCGCCTGAGCTATCTGGCGGTCACCGCGGTGAGCGCGATCGGCGTCGTCGCCTGCTTCTGGCTGCGCCGCGATCTGGCGGCCCCAGGGCGGGCCGAGCGCTTGCTGCCCGAGCTGGCGGAGTTCCCGACCGCCGACGCCGGCTCCGAGCCCGCCGTCCGCGGCACCGGATGAGCCCGGCCGCCCCGGCCGCCGACGCCTCGGCGGGACTGCAGCGGCTGTTCGGCTACGCCGAGTTCCGCCCCGGGCAGCGGGAGGCGGTCGACGCCGTCCTCGCCGGCCGTGACGTCCTGGCGGTGATGCCGACCGGCTCGGGCAAGTCGCTCTGCTACCAGCTGCCCGCGCTGCTCTCCGAGGGCGTGACGCTGGTCGTCTCGCCGCTGATCGCGCTGATGGAGGACCAGTACGCGGCTCTGCGCAACCGCGGCCTGAAGGGTGTCGAGATGCTCTCGTCGAGCATGGCGCCGGGCGCCGTCGACGCCGCGCTTCAGCGGATCGGCGAGGGCGAGGCCCGGCTGGTCTACGTCGCCCCGGAGCGGTTCTCGAGCCGGCGCTTCCTCGACGCGATCGGTGCGGCCGGCGTCGCCCGGCTCGCGGTCGACGAGGCCCACTGCCTGTCGGAGTGGGGGCACGACTTCCGGCCGGACTACCTGCGCCTCGCAGACGTCCGCGAACGGCTCGGATCGCCACCGACGATTGCGCTCACGGCGACGGCGACGAACCGGGTCAGCAAGGACATCGTCTCCGCGCTGCGGCTGCGCGACCCGGTGATGCTGCGCACGGGTTCGACCGCCGCAACCTGGCGTTCGCAGTCGTGCCGGTGGCCGGCGACCACGGCAAGCCGCCGATGCTGATGCGGCTTCTGCAGGCACCCGGTGCGCTGCCCGCGGTCGTCTACTGCGGCCGCCGGCGCACTTGCGAGGAGGTGACCGAGGCACTGGTCGCCGACCGGGATCCAGGCCGCCTCCTACCACGCCGGCCTGACGGGCGAGCGCCGGTCGGCCACGCTCGAGGCGTTCCTCTCCGGCGAGCTCGAGGTGGTGGCCGCGACCACCGCGTTCGGGATGGGGATCGACAAGCCGGACGTGCGCTCGGTCGTGCACTGGGCGCTGCCGGCCTCGCCGGAGGAGTACTACCAGCAGGCGGGCAGGGCCGGCCGCGACGGAGGCCCGGCCCGGTGCACCCTGCTCTACAGCCCGCGCGACAAGGGCCTCATCGTCTTCTTCATCAACCGGGCGAAGCTCGACGGCGGCGACCTGTCGGACGTGCACCGGCGCCTGGCGGAGCGGGCCGATCCGGGCGGCGTCTTCCGCGTCGCCGAGCGCGACGTCCCCGCCGAGGAGCCGCGTGCCGCCGTGGCCTCCCTCGAGCGGGCGGGTGCGCTCGAGCTCTTCCCGGCCCCGATGGGCACGTTCGCGGGCCGGATCGCCGACGCGAAGCTCTCGCGCGCGCACCTGGCCGCGGCGCTGGTCGCCGGCAAGCGGGTCGAGCGCCAGCGCTGGGACCGGCTCAAGGCGATCGACGGCTACGCCACCTCGGATCGCTGCCGGCGCGAGGCGCTGCTGGGCTACTTCGGCGACGAGCCGGCCCGGCCCCTGCCCGAGCCCTGCTGCGACCACCACGGCTGGACGCCGATCGCGGGCGAGGACGTCTCGCGGCCGATGCCGGTCGCGCGCACCCGGCCGCGCGTCGCCGTGGACATCGACGAGGCGATCCTCCAGGCGGTCGACGAGACCGCCGGCGCCGTCGGGCGGACGCGGCTGTCCCAGATCCTGCGCGGCTCGTCGGGCAAGGCGCTGCGGGCGGCCGGCCACGACGCGCTGGCCTCGTACGGTGCGCTCACCGGGATGACCGAGAACGACGTGCTCGACCGCATCGACCGCCTGATCGCCGCCGGGACGCTCGAGAAGACCGACGGGTTCTATCCGCTCGTCCGCCGGCCTGATGCCGGGCCGAGGCGGGCCGCGGCGACCGCCCGCGACGCCGCCCTGCAGGCCCAGATCGCCGACCTGGGCCGCCGCCGCGACCGCGAGGGTGTCCCGTTCCTCGTCCGCGTGCTGGCAGCGGCAGAGCGCGACGACCAGCGCCGGCTGGCGGCCGTCGCGCTGGGTGAGATCGGCGACGACCGCGCCCGCTCGGCGCTCGTCTCCGCGCTCGACGATACGTCCGACGAGGTGCGCCGCGCCGCCGCCGCCGCGCTCGACACCCTCGGCCCCGCGCCCCGGACCTAAAGTCCCTCCAAGCCGGTGCCGGTATGGTGAAGGTGTTGGAGTGGGCACAGAGCAGGCTGCGAGCCGAAGCGCTCATCGCGCTCGGCGCGTTTCTGGTTGGCATCGTCGACATCGTGACGGCGATCCGGCCGACCCTGACCGACCGCTACGACCTGTTCCAGGCGATGCTGCCGACGGGTACGACCGCCCTCGCGGGCTCGATCACCTTCGCGGCCGGCGCCGCGCTCCTGCTCCTGGCCGGCGGGCTCGCCCGCCGCAAGCACCGCGCCTGGCTGCTCGCGATCGCCCTGGTGGCGTTCGCGGCGGTCGCACATCTCGCCCGCGGCTTCGACCTGGAAGAGGCGCGTCGGAAGCGCCGCGCTCCTCGGCGCCCTGCTCGGCCTCCGCCGCCGGTTCGACGTGACGGGCGACCCCACCAGCATTCGCCCCCTGGCCGGCGGCGTCGCAGTGACCGCGGTGGCATGGGGCTCGGTCGCCCTGTACGGCGGCGAGCACGCGAACCGGATCGCGAACGTCGGCCTCGAGATCCTGCTCGCCGGCGGCGCCTTCTGGGCCCTGCACCACTGGCTGCGCGCGCATCGCGAGCCCGCCCACCCGTCGGACGACGATCGTGCCCGCGCCCGCCGGCTCGTCGCCCGGTACGGCCGCGACAGCCTCTCCTTCTTCGCCCTGCGGACCGATCGCCGCTACACCTTCTCGCGGGCCGGAAACGCGTTCCTGGCCTACCGGGTCGTGGCCGGCTGCGCGCTCGTCGCCGGCGACCCGATTGGGGCCGAGGACGAGATCCCCGACCTCGTCGACGACTTCGGCGCTCTGTGCCGCGAGCGCGGCTGGAGGATGGTCGTCCTGCACGCCTCGGCCGAATGGCTCGACCTCTACCGGCAGCGCGGCATGCGCGCGGTCGCCATCGGCGACGAGGCCATCGTCCGCCCCGAGGCCTTTTCGCTCGAGGGCCGGGTGATGCGGAAGGTGCGGCAGTCCGTGACCCGCCTGGGCAAGGCGGGCTACGAGGTGCGCGTCCTCGCGCCGTCGCAGATCCCGTACGCGCAGCGGACGGCGATCGCGCAGGTCAGCGCCGAGTGGCGTGGCCGCGCCGCCGAGCGCGGCTTCTCGATGGCGATGGACGATCTCTACGCGCACGAGGCGGCCCGCTTCGCCGTCGCGTTCGACGGTGAGGGCGGCATCCGCGGCTTCCTGCACCTCGTGCCCTCGAGCAGCGGCTACTCGCTCTCGGCGATGCGCCGCGGCCTGGGACGCCGAACGGCCTGATGGAGTTCCTGATCTGCGAGGCGACCGCCTGGGCGCGCGCGGACGGCGCGGAAGAGCTGTCCCTGAACTTCTCGGTCTTCGCCGACGTCCTGCGCGCAGACGAGGACTCCCCGGCGCACATGCGCGCCGCCCGCCAGCTGGTCGTCGGGCTCGACCGCGCGTTCCAGCTCGACCGCCTCTTCAGCTTCAACCGCAAGTTCCACCCCGAGTGGCGGACGCGCTACATCTGCTTCGAGCGCACGCGCGACGTGCCGGTGCTGAGCCTGGCGACGCTGCACGTCGAGCGGCTGCTGTCGCCGCCCGCGCTGCGGACCGGCCGCAGCGCCTCCGCCGGCCTCCGCTAGAGCGACACGACCGTCGCGTCGTCCGGCGCCAGCTCGGCGACGCGCCGCTGGGTGGCGAACAGGATGATCTGGCGCTCGGCCGCGGCCTCCGCCAGCCACTCCAGCGTGCGGGCGAGCCGGTCGGCGTCGAAGTGGGCGAACGGGTCGTCGAGCAGCACCGGCAACGCGCCGTCGCCGGGGCAGAGCAGTCGCACGAGCTCGAGGCGCTGGACGAGATAGGCCTGCTTCTGGGTGCCGACCGAGAGCCGGTCGAGGTCGACGACGGCGCCGGTCTCCGGCGCCTCGACGCGGACGCTCAGGTCCTCGTCGACGAACGCGTGGGTGTAGCGCCCGGCGGTGAGCCGCGACATGCCCGACTCGAGTGACGCGTTCAGCTGAGGCGCGAAGTCGCGGTAGGTGTCGGCGGCGGCCGCGGCGAGCTCGTCTTCGGCGAGCCGCAGAACGCGGTCGACGTGCTGGAGGGCCGTAACCCGTTCGTCGGCCGCGTCGAGCCGCTCACGCAGCGAGGCGACGTCCGGGAGCATCCGCAGCCGCTCGGCGACCGTCGCGCTCAGCCGCTCGCTCTCGGCGGACGCGCGGGCGCGGGCCTCGCGGGCTGCGGCCAGCTCGCGCTCGACGTCGTCGAGCCGGCGACCGGCGGCGAGCGGGGCATGCCCGTTCAGGCTCTCCTCGAGCTGCTCGAGCCGGGCGCGGGCGTCCTCGAGCGAGTCCGAGCCGAGCAGGCGGCGCAGCTCCTCGGACGCGCGGGTCCGGGTGAGCGTCGCCTCGGTGTGCATCTGGGCCGCGACCTCCCGGCCGTCGTAGAGCCTCAGGCCCTCGCCCAGGTCGGTCGGATCGATGCCGCAGCCACGGAGCGCGGTCGCGACGCGCCCGTGCAGCCCGCGCAACTCGGTCTCGAGCTGGGCCGTCCCGGCCAGACGCGTGCGGAGCTCGGCCAGCTCGACCTTGACGCCCCCGAGCTCGCGCTCGGCTGAAGCGAGGGTGCGGTCGCGCTCCACCGACGCCCGGAACGCCGCCAGCCGCTCACCGCACGTTCCGCCCCCCGGCAGGAGCCGGTCGAGCTCGCGGACGGCGCCGCTGCGGCGGGCGGCGATCGCCCAGCCGGCCCCGGCGGCGATGGCCACCGCGCCGATTCCGATGAGCAGCGGCAGCCCCGCAACGAGACCGGCCACGGCGCCCACGATGCCGACGGCGATCGCGGCGACGGCCCCGCGCGGCGTCGATCCTGCGCTCGCCGTGGCCGCGGCCGCTTCCACGGCGGCAGCGCGGTCGGCCGCGCCCCGGTCGGGCTCGAGCGGCGCGATCGCCGCCTCGAGGTCGCGGCAGCGCGTCCCCAGTGCGGCCGCCTGCTCCGCGTCGGCCGCGGCCACGGGCGTGCGCTCGCCGAGCTCGGCCGATAGGTCGTGCATGCGGTCGCGCATCGCGGCCATCTGATCCACGGCGGCGAACCCGGCGCCGTCGGTCTCGGCCTCGAGCCGGTCGGTCGCGAGCGCCACGGTCGCCGCGAGCCCCTCGGCGGCGTCGAGGCGGCGGCGCAGCTCGTCGGCGCGCAGGTGGTCGCGGACCGATTCGAGCACGTGCACCCGCTCCGCAGCGCCGTCCGCCTCTCCACGGGCGGCGTCGCGCCCGGCGGCAGCCCGCTCGACCTCGGCCCGCTCCGCCGTGGCGGCCTGGAGCTCCGTGCGCAGGGACTCCGCTTCGGACTCGGCTGTCGGGAGCGCGTTCGTGCGGGCCCGGTTCATGCCGACGAGCCGTGACCGATGTGACCGAAGTGCCTCGACGGCCGTTGCCGCCGACGCGTCGGCCCGGGCCTGCGTCAGGGCCGACTCGACCGCGTGACGCACGGAGCCGGCATCGCCGATGCGGTCGAGCTCCGACTGGTCGACGCATCCCAGCCGCAGGTAGACGTCGCGCTCGACGCCGTAGAGGGTGCGGGCGAGGAGCCGTGGGTCCGTGCCCGCGCCGTGATCCGCCGTGAGGTCGGCGCCGGTGGCCGCGTCGCGCAGTGCGTAGCGCCCGCGGTCGAAGTCCCATTCCAGGCGCAGGCGGCGGCCTGCTCCGTCGACCAGCTCGAGCACGGCGCCGTAGCGCGGCTCCGACCAGGGCCGGTGGCGTTCGATCGCGGCCGCTCTCGTCACGCGTCCGCCGTCCCCCCGCCGCCAGGCCGAAGAGGCTCGCCCGCAGGGCGGCGTGGGTCGTGCTCTTGCCCGACTCGTTCGGGCCGTGGACCACGGTCAGCCCGGGGCCGAGCTCGAGCCGGCTCCGCGCCAGCTTCCCGAAGCCGCTCACGGTGAGGCGCTCAACCCGCATGGATCACCTCGGCGCGGCCGTCGAGGGCGCGCAGACCGGCCAGGATCGCCTCGTGGGCGGCCGGATCGCCGGAGTGCCGGAGCCGGGCCACGAACCGGCCGCGCACCGATCTCTCGCGCGCGATCGCGTCGAGGTCGTAGGCGGGCACCGTACGGTCGATGACCGCGAGCTCGGTCAGGCCGGCGCCGCAGCGCTCGGAGATGCTGCGGACGTCGATCTCGCATCCCGGCTCGATCTCGCCGGTGAGCACGACGCGCAGCGAGGCGCCTGGTTCCTGGGCCGCCGCGGCTGGCGACGGCCACCTCGACCTGGGCGGAGCCGGCGGCGCCGGCGACCGACACCGTGCGCTCGGCGTAGCGGCGGTTCGCGATCGGGATCGCCTCGGCGGTCACCGCCGCGCCGGCGACGTCGACGATCGACGCGCCGTGGGCGCCGCTGCGCTCACCCCAGTCGAGCGGCTCCGGGCTGCCCGGATAGCACAGGAACCCGTCGCCACGTCCGTCGTGGAAGTGGCCGAGCATCACGTAGGCGACGCCGGTCGCCCGCAGCTGGGCGCGGGTGACCGGGCCGGTAGTCGGCCTCCTCGGCCCACTGCTCGCCCATCAGTGCGGCGTGGACGAGGAGCAGGTGCCGGCCGCCGTCGTCCGGCGCGCGGAAGCGCGTGACCGCGGAGGCGTCGCAGTTGCGGGCGGTGAACGCAGCGCCCCACACGGTGACGCCGCCGCCTAGCGGATAGGGCTCCACCTCGTCGCGCGCGAACACGTGTACGTTGGCGGGCCACTCTGTCCGCTGCCAGACGGATCCGGGCAGGTAGGGGTCGTGGTTGCCGGGGGTGACGAGCACGGGGACGCCCGTGGCGGCGAACGCGTCGCGCAGGAACGAGATCGTGTCCTCGCTCACGTACTCGTGCTCGTAGACGTCGCCGGCGATGCAGACCGCGTCGACCTCGCGTTCCCTGCCGAGGGCGAGCGCGCGTGCGAGCGCGTCGCGCAGCTCGCCGCGGCGGCGGACTGCGGCCGGGCGGGATTCTGCGCGGTGGAAGACGCGGTCGAGGTGGATGTCGGCGATGTGCAGGAGCTTCATGGGTGGACTCTCAAGTGTAGGAACGACGTCGGCTGGAACCCGGCCCGCCTTACAGATCCGGTGCAGGGGCGGCACACGTCGTGACTGACAGGTAACGGGGGACGGGCGTAGCGTCGTTCCCGTGACTCGACGCGACCTCATCCTGGCCGGCATCGCCGTTGCGATCGTGGTGCTCGCGGGGTGGTGGCGCGTCGCCGGCGGGTCGGCCGATCCGTTCACCCGCGGGACGGTCGTCCGGGCCGTCGACGGCGACACGATCATCGTGGAGGGCGGCGGAGGGCGGATCGAGGACGTGCGGCTGCTCGGCATCGACACGCCCGAGACCGTCGACCCGCGCCGGCCGGTGGGCTGCTACGGCCCCGAGGCGTCGGCCTTCACGAAGCACCTCGTGACCGGGCGGAGGGTGACGCTCCGGTACGACCGCGAGCTCCACGACAAGTACGGGCGGTTCCTGGCCTACGTCTGGCTGGCCGGCTCGCGGCCGCTGTTCGTGAACGCCGAGCTCGTCCGGCGCGGGATATGCCCGCAGCTACCCGTTCCCGCCAAACACCGCGCACGCGGCGCTGTTCGCAGGCCTGGAGCGGTCGGCGGCCGTTGCCGGAAGGGGGCTCTGGCACGCGTGCGAGTAGGCCCGAAGTACACTGGTCGCCATGCGCCGTCTGCTGCTCCTCGCCGGGCTCGCCGCGGTCGCCGGTGGCGTCCGGATGGCGCTCAACCGCGAGCGTCCGGTCGCCGCATCGGGGAACGGGCACTCCGCCGACGAGGGCCGCCTGTCGGTCCTCCGCGACCGGATCGCCGCCGCCCGCGCGCGCATGCAGGGCGACGTGCCCCCCGTGCGTGGCGAGTAGCCGCGCCCTCGGGGCGCTTGCCGGGGCCGGTGCCGCGATGGCGGCGTGGGGGCTCTACGAGGCGCAGTGGGTGCAGGGCCGCGAGCTCGAGATCGGCGTGCCGGGCCTGCCGGCGGCGCTCGACGGGCTCTCGGTGCTGCACCTGTCCGACTTCCACGCCGGCACGCCGTCGCTGAACGTCCGCGCGATGCGCAAGGCCGCGGCGCTGGGCGTCGCCTGGGACCCGACCTGGTCGCACTGACAGGCGACATCCTGAGCCACGGCCGGGCGCGCGGCGCGGTGGTCAGCGCGATGGAGGAGCTACGGCCGCCGCTCGGGATCTTCGCCGTGCTCGGGAACCACGACGTGGGCGACACGAACGACCCGTTCTCGCGCGGGATCGTGATCGACGACTGGGGCGCGGCGCCGGTGACGGTGCTGCGCGACCAGGTCGCCGTGGTCGAGGCGGATGGGCACGAGATCGAGATCGCGGGCGTCGACCCGGCCCTGTTCGCGATGGGCCGGCACCGGCCTCCGGAGCTGCTGTTCTCGCGGCCGGGCGCGCTCCGCATCCTGCTCTCGCACTTCCCCGACGTGCCGGCGGAGATGCCGCCGGGGACGTGTGCGCTCGCCCTGTGCGGCCACCTGCACGGCGGCCAGATATGCCTGCCGACGCCGCGCGGGAAGATGCGGCTCTCGCACCGCTCCTACCGCTACGACGAGGGCGTGTACGAGGAGCCGGAGACGACCGTTGTCGTCTCGCGCGGACTGGGCACGACCCTGGTGCCGTTCCGGCTGATGGCGCGGCCCGAGGTCTGCCTGCTGCGCCTGCGCCCGCCGGCGCTAGAGCCGGCCCCTGAGCGCCGATGATGCGGTCGTACGAGGCGGTCAGCCGCGACCGCGGCAGCGTCCCGGCCTTGCAGCGGCCAGCAGGCTGTCGTACACGGCCTTGCTGGTCGCCTGCGAGCCGGTCACGAGCAGCAGGTCGGCGCCCGCCTCGGCGCTCCGGAGCGCCACCACCGGGTCGGTGAGCCCGCGCGCGGCGGCGGCGGTATCCAGCGAGTCGGTGATCGTGACGCCGGCGAAGCCGAGCGACCGGCGCAGCAGGTCGTGGATGATCGGCCGCGACCAGGCGGCGGCGCGGGTGTCGAGCGCCGGGTAGATCGCCGTCGAGAGCATCACCACCGGCCCGAGCGTCTGCCGGAACGCGACCTCGTAGGGCAGCAGGTCGCGGATCAGCCGTCGACCGCCCGAGGGCCGATGCGGACGACCGCCTGGTCGGTCGAGACGGTGGCGCGGCCGAGGCCCGGGAAGTGCTTCATGCGTCGGCAGCGTCCCGCCCTGCTCGAGCCCCTTCGCGAAGGCGGCCGCGTCGGCCGCGACCGTGAACCGGCTCGTCGAGAACGCGCGCTGCTGCTGCTCGATGAAGTCCGCCGGCCCGGCCGGGACGTCGGCGACGGGGGCCAGGTCGAGGTTGATCCCGATCGCGTGCAGCGCCGCGCCGGCGTTCGTGCCGGCTGTCGCCGGACACCGACGAGGGCAGCGCGCCGAGCTGGGCTGCGGAGCGCTTCGGCGGCGCCCACGGTATGCGGCGGACGAGCCCGCCCTCCTGGTCGGTGGCGATGATCAGCGGCGGCTGCCCGCCGGCGTGCGCCGCGGCCTGGAGCGCGGCGGTGAGCTGGGGACCTGCGCCTGCGAGACGACGTTGTCCGAGAACAGGATCACGCCGCCGATCTGGCCCGGCCCGGATCCGGGCCAGCAGCGGCCCGTTGGCGCGCGTGCCCTTCATCGCCACGACCAGCCGCTGGCCGACGAGCTGCGCGAGAGTCGGCGGGGCCGCGTGGCGCGCGGCGCACCGTGCCGCCGCCGAGGCAGAGGTGGTCGCGGCGATGCCCGCGCCGATCCGGACGCCGAGCCGGGCGTTCCATCCCATGCCTCCAAGGTAGCAGCGGCACGCGTCGGCCCCGTTGCAGACGCGTAACGGTTCCCCTGCGAACGGGCGGTCGTATACTCGATCCATGACCGACCCGACGGCGGCCGGCGCGGCGGAGTCGGTGCACTCTGCCGGTGTCTCGGCCCACATCTCGCACGCGGTGATCGCGGCCTATGCCGCCGCCGCGGCTCGCGAGGTCGCCGGAGTCCACGCCCTCACCGGCGGCTACCTCGGCCGGCTGGAGCGGCGCGGCGACCCCGACCGCCTGGGGGTGCGGGTCGCAACCGCCGGCGAGGGCGTCGACCTCGAGCTCCACCTGGTGACCGAGTGGGGCGCGTCGATCCCCACCGTTGCGGCGAGCGTCGACCGGTCGGTGCGGACGTACCTGGCGTCGATGGTCGACCTCGACGTGGGCACGCTCGCCGTGGTGGTGGACGACGTCGCCGCCCCGGAGCCGGCCGCACGGTGACGTCGGTCGACCACCTCACGGGCGCGACGGTCGGCGAAGCGCCGCACCCGTGCCGCGGCTGCATGTGGTGGCAGACACGGCCCGGCCGCGACCCGGGCGACCGCGAGGAGCTGGACGCGCGCCGCCGAGGACGAGTCGGGGCCGTGGGGCAAGCTCTACCGGGACGAGACGGGCGTGATCGGCCTGATCCAGTACGGCCCGGCCCAGGAGTTCCCGCGCGCGCAGACGCTCCCCGCCGGGCCCGCCCAGCCGCGACGCCGTGCTCGTCACCTGCGCCTACCTGACCGACGCGCAGAGCCCGTGGGTGCTGCAGAGCCTCTTCCTGGCGGCGATCGGCGAGTGCCGCGACAACGGCAAGCCCGCCCTCGAGGCCTTCGCCTACCGGTATCCATCCGGTGAGGACTTCGCCACCCGGTTCCTCGGCCACCGGACGATCTTCCCGGCCGACTTCCTGGCCGACTTCGGGTTCCACGGCCGCCGGACGGCAGGCCGGATCGAGCTCATGCGGCTCGACCTCCGCGCCATCGAGCTCGAGCCCGAACGGATCCTGCTCGGCCGCCTGCGCGAGCGCCTGGCCCCGGTCATCAACCCCGCCCCTGCCGCGGTACGCTGAACCGCGGAGGGCGCGAACGCGAATGCATTCCGGCAACACACCACGGGAAGGACGGGTGGAGCACCTGTCGGATCATGGATTGCTCGCGCTCATCGGACGCGGCGATCGAGAGGCATTTGCGCGGCTGTACGACCTGTACGGCGCCGCCGCATACGCCCTCGCCGTGAGGATCGTGCGCGACCGCGAGCTGGCCGCCGACGTCGTCCAGAACGTCTTCCTGGCCGTGTGGACGGGCGCAACCCAGTTCGACCCCGCCCGCGGCCAGCCGTCGACCTGGATCATGACGATGACCCATCACAAGTCCGTCGACATGGTGCGGCGCGAGGAGCGCCGCAGGGCAGAGCCCCTCGACGCCGCCGGCGAGGATCCCGCCGAGGGCGCGACCGTCGAGGAGGAGGCCTGGCGCGGCGTCGCCCGCGACAACGTCCGCGCCGCCATGGCGCGGCTGCCCGACCCCCATCGCGAGGTCATCGAGCTGGCCTACTTCGCCGGCTACAGCCAGTCGGAGCTCGCCGCCCGGCTGGCGCTTCCCATCGGCACCGTGAAGAGCCGTACCTTCGCCGCGATGCGCGCGCTGAAGGATGCGCTGGCCGCAGCCGGCATGCACCCGGAGGACGAGTGGAACACGTCGACGAGCTGATCGCAGGGCAGGCCCTGTACGCGCTCTCCCCGGACGACGAGGAGCGCGTCGCCCTGCATGTCGCCGAGTGCGACAGCTGCCGCCGCCAGCTGCGCGAGGCAGAGGCGCTCGCCGCGTCGCTCGCCTACGCGGTGCCGGCCGCCCCGCCGCCGCCCGACCTGCGCGACCGCGTGCTCGGCGCCGTCGAGCCGGTCGTCGAGGCCGCCCCCGCGCGTCCGGCCCCGGCCCGTCCGCCGCAGACACGGCGGTCGCGGTCGTGGTGGCCGCGCGTCGCGGCCGTCGCGGTGCCGGCGCTGGCCGCCGCCGTCGTCGGCCTCGCGATCTGGAACGTCTCGCTGAGCAACGACCTGTCCGGGGTGCACGACCAGCTCTACCACGGCAAGGCCGGCAACCTCCGCGGCGTCGGCAACGTGGTCGTCAAGCAGGACGGCAACACGACCCTCTACGCCAGCATCCGCAAGGCGCCTCCGGGGAAGACCTACGAGGCGTGGGTGATCCGTGGCAAGGTCGCGCTGCCAGCCGGGCTCTTCCAGGGCGGCGGCACCGTGAACCTGAAGCTGTCGCGAAACGCTCGCCCGGGCGACGTGATCGCGGTGACCGTCGAGCCGGCGGGCGGCACGAAGGCGCCGACGACCACGCCGATCGCGGCGCACACCGTCTAGCTACGCGGGACGGCGCCGCTCGAGCCGCTGCGCGAAGTACCAGGAGTGACCCTCGGGATCGCGGGCGTGGTAGCGCCGGTCTCCGTAGTCCTGATCTGCCGGCTCGTCCACGATCTCAGCCCCGGCGGCACGTGCCCGGGTGAAGTGGGCATCGACGTCGGCGACGTACACGTACAGCTGCACCGCCGTGCCGCCGAAGCGGTTGGGGCTCGTCGGCTCCCCGGGCTGCCCGAGGTGCACCTCGCCGTCGCCGATTCGCATCTCGGCGTGGTTGACGCCGCCAGCCGACCCCGCGACGCGCCGCAACTCCTCGAAGCCGAACGCGCGTGAGAGGAAGTCGACCGCACCCGCAGCGTCCTCGTAGAGCAGATACGGGGTGATCGTCTGCATGCGTGGGAGGCTATCGCCCACCCGCCCACACCCGGGCTAGCGCGACAAGAACGCGACCGTCGCGGCGAGCACCGTCGCCGCGGCGATCAGCCGCCACAGCCGGGCGGGATCGATCGCAGGAAGTGCGGGCAGCTGCGGGCCGGAGCGCTGGCGCATCTGCTCGCGGCGGGCGAAGCGCGCGCGGCAGGCGGCCCCGTCGCGCTGGCCGGCAGCGCCGAGCAGCTCGTCCACTTCGTACGGCCCGTGCGGGTCGCGGCCGTGGGCGCTCTCGACGCACTCGTAGCCGCGCCTGCCCTCGGCCACCTCGCCGAGGCAGCGCGGACAGGCGTGCAGCAGCGGCTCGAACGGCTGCCAGGCGGCGCGGCTCGCCGACCGCCGGTCGTCGATCGTGGCCAGTTGATGCGGCTGCCACGGCCCGTGCTGGACGCAGGCGCCGTCGCGGGCCGGCTCGGAGACACACGGGGCACAGCCTGCCCCGCCCTGCTACCGCCATCAGGCGGCCGCCCGGTCGGGGACACGGACGAGGCCTCGCCCCACCAGGAGCTCGGCGATCTGGACGCCGTTCGTGGCGGCGCCCTTGCGCAGATTGTCGGCGACCACGAACAGGCTGAGGCCGTTGCGGCGCGAGGCGTCGTCGCGGATGCGTCCCACCAGGACATCATCCGTGCCGGCCGCCGCGGACGGAAGGGGGTAGGCGGCAGCCGCCGGGTCGTCCACCACGCAAACACCGGGTGCGGCGTGCAGGAGCGCCCGCGCCCGCTCGGCGGTGAGGGGCTCGCGCGTCTCGATCCATACCGCCTCCGAGTGCCCGCGCCACACCGGGACGCGTACGCATGTCGCGCTGATCGCGATGGTCGCGTCGCCGAGGATCTTGTGCGTCTCGTGCACGAGCTTCGTCTCCTCGGTCGTGCTGTCGCCCTCGAAGGCATCGCAGTGGGGGAGTACGTTGAACGCGATCTGGTGCGGGTAGACCGCCGCCTCGGCAGCCTCTCCGGCGAGCAGCGCGCGGGACTGGTCGTGCAGCTCGCGCACCGCGCCTGAGCCGGTTCCCGACACCGCCTGATACGTGGCGACGGTGACGTGGGTGAGTCCGGCGGCGTCGTGGAGCGGCTTCAGCGCCGCGACCAGCTGGATCGTCGAGCAGTTCGGGTTCGAGACGATGCCGCGGTGGGCGTCGAGCGCCTCCGGGTTCACCTCGGGAACGACGAGCGGCACGCCCGGATCCATGCGGAACGCGCTCGACTTGTCGACGACGACGCAGCCGCGGGCGACGGCCTCGGGCGCGTAGCGCTTCGAGGTTGAGCCGCCGGCCGAGAACAGGGCGAGGTCGAAGCCGTCGAAGAGTCGTCGTGGAGCTCGTGCACCTCGAGCTCGCCGTCGGCGAAGGGGATGCGCGACCCGGCCGACCGGGCCGACGCGAACGCGACCACCTCGGAGGCGGGGAAGCCGCGCTCGGCCAGCACCTCGAGCACCACCGGCCCGACCGCGCCGGTCGCGCCGACGACGGCGACGCGCGGGCTAGACACCGACCGCTCCGTCGGCCGCCACCTCGAGCTCGGCCTGGAAGGCGTCGTGCAGGGCGGCGACCGCCTCGCCGACGCGGGTGCGGTCGATCACGCACGACACCTTGATCGGCGACGTCGCGATCATGCGGACGTTGATCTCGCGGTCGGCCAGCACCTGGAACATGCGCGCGGCCACGCCCGGGTTCGACTTCATCCCGGCGCCGATCATGCTCACCTTGGCGACGTCGCGGATCACCCGCCAGTGCAGGCCGAGCTCGGCGCACAGGCCCTCGATCGTGTCGGTCATCAGCTCGAGGTCGTCGAGCGGCACCGAGAAGGTGATGTCGGCGTCGCCGTGGGTGACGGCGTTCTGGATGATCGTGTCGACGTTGATGTGCGCGCCGGCCACCGCGTTGAAGATGCTGGCCGCCGTCCCCGGCTTGTCCGGGACGTCGGTGAGGGTGACGTACGCCTCGTCGGTGGTGTGCGTGATCCCCGAGATGATCGCGTCTTCCATCCCCGCATCTTCGCGGATCCATGTCCCGTCTGCGTCGGAGAAGGTCGAGCGCACGTGGATCGGAACCCCGTGGTTGCGGCCGAACTCGACCGCCCGCAGCTGCAGCACGCGCGCCCCGCGCCGGCCATCTCGAGCATCTCCATCGGCGAGACCGCCCGCAGCTTGCGGGCGCCCGGGACGATGCGCGGATCGGCCGTGAACACGCCGTCGACGTCGGTGTAGATCTCGCAGTCGCCGTCGAGCGCGGCTGCCAGCGCGACCGCGGTCGTGTCCGACCCGCCGCGGCCGAGCGTGGTGACGTCGTAGGCCGTCGAGACGCCCTGGAAGCCGGCCACGAGCACGATCTCGCCCCGCTCGAGCGCCTCGGAGATCCGCCGCGGCCGGATCTCGACGATCTTCGCCTTCGTGTGCACCGTGTCGGTCACGATGCCGGCCTGCGACCCGGTCAGGGAGACGGCGTGGTGGCCGAGGTCGTTGATCGCCATCGCCACAGCGCGGCCGTGATGCGCTCGCCCGTCGAGAGCAGCATGTCCATCTCGCGCGGGTGCGGCCGCGGGGAAACCTGCTCGGCCAGCTCGACGAGCTGGTCGGTGGTGTGCCCCATCGCCGAGACGACGCCGACGACCCGGCGCCCGGCCAGGTGCGCGGCGACGAGCCGTGCGGCAACACGGCGGATCTTGTCCGCGTCGGCGACGGACGTGCCGCCGAACTTCATCACGAGGACTCGGCCGGGAGCGGCCTGCGGGTTCCGGCTGGGCCATCACGCGCATGGTATCCAGGATGGCGGCTGATGATCTGCCGCGCGTGGTGCGCGGGTTGACGATCGCAATCGCGGGTCACGACCTCGCCCGCGACCGTCGTCGGCGTGACGAACGCGCGCCCTCGCGCAGCAGCCGCGCGCTCCAGGCGCGGTAGTCGTCCGGGCGCCCAGCCGGTGCGGCGGAAGCAGAGCACCGACAGATCGGGTTCGTTCAGGAGCTCGAGGTAGGGGCGGGCCGCGATCTCGGCCCGGCGCCTCGCGGGCGACCGTCAGCGTGTGCTCGATCGCGTCGCGGTAGGCCTCGGTGCCGTGGGCCGCGAGCGAGAACCAGAACGGCAGGCCGCGGGCCCGCCGGGTGAGGTGGACGGCGTAGTCGGACGGGTTCCACTCGGCGCCGCCGTGCAGCGGCTCGAGGTAGCCGGCGTGCTGCGTGTGCGCCGCGCCGGGCCAGCTCCGGGTCGCGGTAGAGCAGGGCGCAGCAGTCGAACGGCGCGAACAGCCACTTGTGCGGGTCGACGATGAAGCGAGTCGCGCCTGCTCGATGCCGGCGAAGCGCGGTCGCGACCGACGGCGCGGCCAGCGCGGCGCCGCCGTAGGCGCGCGTCGACGTGGAACCAGAATCCGCGCTCGGCGCGCAGACCGCGGCGATGCCGGCCAGGTCGTCGACGAGCCGAGGTTGGTCGTCCCGGCCGTGGCGACCACGGCGAAGAGGCCCTCGCCGGCGCGCTCGGTCGAGCGCCGCCTCGAGGGCGTCGCCGGTGCATGCGGCCCGCGCTGCGTCGGTGGGGACGGCGATCACGTCGACGTCCATCACCTGTGCGCGCCGTGCACGATCGAGGAGTGGCACCTCGTCGGTGGCGGCCACCTGCAGCCGCCCGGGCGGCCGCTCGCCGCCGTGCTCGCCAGGAAGGCGTGGCGCGCCGCGACGAGGGCCGAGAGGTTGCCGACGGTGCCGCCCGGACGAACAGCCGCCGGCGCGCCTCGGGGAGCCCGGCGAGGTCGGCGAGCCACCGCAGCGCCTGGTTCTCGGCATAGACCGCACCGGCGCCCTCGAGCCAGCTGCCGCCGTAGATCGACGACGCGCCGACGACGAGGTCGAAGAGCGTCGCAGCCTCGGTCGGCGCCGCCGGGGATGAACGCCAGGTAGCGGGGGTTGTCGACCGACACGGTCGCGTTCGCCAGCACCTCGGTCGAAGAGCCGCAGCGCCGTCTCGCCGCCCAGGCCGAGCGGCGTGACGGTCTCGCCCGCGTCCGCCGCGAGCTCGTCCGGCGTGCGCGGTCCGTCGAGCGGCACCGGGTGCAGGCGCAGCCGCTCGCGGGCGTAGGCCAGGGCGGCCTGTGCGACGCGCTCGGTCTCGTCGCTATAGCGGTGCATCGACGTCGGATCGGGCATGGCGGGCGCGCGGCCGGCGGTCAGGCCATCGTGTCCAGGATGGCGGCGACGTCCTCGACCGTGGTGCGCGGGTTGAGGATGCAGATCCGCGTCATGATCTCGCCGTCGAGCTCGGTCGGCGTGACCAGGGCCAGGCCGTCGGCCAGGTTGCGCGCGCTCCACTCCCGGTAGTCGTCGGCCGCCCAGCCGACCCGGCGGATGCAGAGCACCGTCAGGTCGGTGTCGTTCGCGAGCTCCAGGTAGTCGCGCCGCTCGATCTCGGCGCGCGCCTCCCGCGCCACCCGCAGCGTCCCCTCGACCGCGTCGGTGTACGCGCGCGTCCCGTGCGTCGCCAGCGAGAACCAGAACGGCAGGCCGCGGGCGCGGCGGGTGAGGTGGATGGCGTAGTCGGAGGGGTTCCAGTCGGCGCCGACGCGGGCGGCGTCCAGGTAGCCGGCGTGCTGGCGGTGCGCCTCCTGGGCGACTTCGGGGCGCCGGTACAGCAGCGCGCAGCTGTCGAACGGGGCGAAGAGCCACTTGTGCGGGTCGACGATGAACGAGTCGCACCGCTCGATGCCGTCGAACCGCGGCCGCACCGAGGGCGCCGCCAGGGCCGCGCCGCCGTAGGCCGCGTCCACATGCAGCCACAGGCCGCGGCGGGCACAGACGTCGGCGATGCCGGCCAGGTCGTCGATCACGCCCAGGTTGGTCGTGCCCCCCGTCGCGGCGACGGCGAAGACGCCCTCGCCGCCGTCACGGGCGAGCGCCGCCTCGAGCGCCGCGCCGGTCATGCGGCCGCGGGCGTCCGGCTCGACCTCGAGCAGGCCGACGTCCATCACGTCGAGCGCCGGCCCACCGAGGAGTGGGCCTGGCCTGTGGCAGCCACGCGCAGCGGGGCGCCGCCGCGGCCGTGCTCGGCCCGGTACGCGTGCCGGGCGGACACGAGCGCCGAGAGGTTTCCGACCGTGCCGCCCTGGACGAAGCAGCCGCCGGCCGTGTCCGGCAGGCCGGCCAGCCCGGCCAGCCAGCGCAGCGCCTGGTTCTCGGCGTACACCGACCCGGCCGAGCTGCGCCAGCTGCCGGCGTACATCGGCGTCGCCGAGAGCGCCATGTCGAACAGCTTCGCCGCCGGCGTGGGGGCGTCGGGATGAACGCCAGGAAGCGCGGGTTCTCGACGGGCACGCTGGCGGGGCGAGCGTCTCGGCGAAGAGCCGGAGCGCCGCGTCGGCGCCGATGCCGTCCTCGGTCACGGTCTCGCCGGCGGCCGCCTGCATCTCCGCGGGCGTCCGCGCCGCCGCGAACCGGCGCGGCTGGGCGTGCAGCCTCTGGCGCGCATAGTCGAAGACTCCTCCGCCGCCCGCTCGATCTCGGGCGTGACGGTGTGCATCGCCGCCGGATCGGCGGTGGCCTGGTCGGGTGCGGGCTCACGCTCGGCGCTCACATCTCTCTCCTTCCCGCCAGGGCGCGCCCCAGCGTCACCTCGTCCGCGTACTCCAGATCCCCGCCCACCGGCAGACCGCTGGCGAGCCGTGTCACACGCGTACGATCGCGCAAACGGTCGGCGATGTACGCCGCCGTCGCCTCGCCCGTCATCGTCGGGTTCGTCGCGAGCAGGACCTCGACCACGCCGCCTCGCTCGACGCGGACCACGAGCTCCGCGATGCGCAGGTGCTCGGGGTCGACGCCGTCGATCGGCGAGAGCGCCCCGCCGAGGACGTGGTAGAGGCCGCGGATACTCGTGTGTGCGCTCGAGCGCGACGAGGTCGGACGGGTCCTCGACGACGCAGATCAGCGACCGGTCACGCCGGGCGTCCGCGCAGATCGGGCACAGCGCGCTCCTCGGCCAGGTTGCCGCACTCGGTGCAGAAGCCGATCCGCTCCTTCACCTCGCGGATCGCGTCGGCGAGGGCGAGCGCGTCGGCCTCGGACGCCTTCAGCATGTGGAACGCAAGCCGCTGCGCGGTGCGCCGGCCGACGCCCGGCAGGCGGGCGAGCTGGACGATCAGGTTGTCGACCGACGGGGCGTACACGGGCGCGTGCGGCTACATCCCGGGGAGGCCGAGCCCGCCGAGGCCGCCGAGCTGGCCCATCATCTTCTGCTGCTGCAGCTGCTGGGCCGACGTCGATCGCGCCGTTCACGGCCGAGACGAGCAGGTCCTGGAGCATCTCCGGGTCGTCGGGGTCGATCGCCTCCGGCTTGATCTTGATGTCGACGATCTCGAGCGAGCCCGACGCCTTCACGGTGACCGCGCCGCCGCCTGCGCTGTGCTCGACGAAGGCGGTCTTCAGCTCCTCCTGCGCCTGGGCCATCTGCTCCTGCATCTTGCCCAGCTGGGCCATCATCTTCTGCGGGTCGATCTTGGTCACCTTCGCTCCTCGATCTCGCGGGCGTCGAACTTCTCCTTGAGCTCCGTCAGCAGATCGTTCTCGTCGATCGGCTCGGCCTCCTGCTCGGCGGCCGGCGGCTTCCGGCTCGGCGCCGGCGGGCGCGACCTCGAGCCGCACCCGGACGGGGCTGCCGACGGCCTGGCCGAGCACCTCCTCCAGCACCTCGCGGTTGGGCGGCGAGTCGGCGGTGGTGAGGGCGAACTGGTGCGAGCGGGGGAAGGCCGAGCACGACCTCGCCGTCGCCCAGCGCGCGTGGGCTCGCGTACTGCATGAGCGACTGCAGCGGGACCGACCGGCGGCCGATCTCCGGCACGATCGCGTCGCTCCAGCTGGCCGTGAGCTGCTCCAGGTCGGGCGTGGTCACCGCGGCCGTCAGGGGCGAGGGGGGCGGCGGCTCCGGCGGCGGGGTCGGACGGCGGCGCCGTCGCGGCGGCCGTGGGGCCGGGCGCCGGTGCGGGCTGGGGGGGCGGCGCGGGTGCGGGCGTCGGCGCGCCTCCGCCCGCGCGGGCCTCGAGCGCCGAGACGCGCTGGTTCAGCGCATCGAGCGACAGGTCGGCGGCGGGCCGGCAGGCGCGCACCAGCGCGAGCTCGAGCGGCAGGCGCGGGTCGGCGCCCTCCCGCACCTGCTCGAGCACGTCGCGCAGCATGTCGACCAGCCGGTGGACGGCTCCGGGGCTGATCCGGCCCGACTGGGCGCCGATGCGGGCGCGCTCGTCCTCGGTCAGCGGGACGTCGGCCGGGAGCTCGCCGAGCTGCTGGTTCAGGAACACGAAGCGCAGGTGGCCGAGCAGGTCGGTGACGAGCATGCCGAGATCGGTGCCGGCGTCGGCCTGCTCGTCGACGAGCCGCAGGCAGTCGGCGGCGTCGCCGTCGGCGACCAGGTCGATCGTCCGCAGGAGCACCTCAGAGTCGGTCGTGCCGAGCAGGTCACGCACCGCGGCGACAGTGATCGCGTCGGGGCAGGCCGTTGCCAGCTGGTCGAGCGCCGAGACGGCGTCGCGGAAGCTGCCCCCGGCGGCACGCGCGATCATCGTGACGGCGGCCGGCTCGATCTCGATCGACTCCGCCCGGGCGATCCGGTGCAGCACGGTCGAGATCTCCGGCAGTCCCGGGCGGGCGAACGCGAACCGCTGGCAGCGGCTGCGGATCGTCGGCAGCATCGCCGCCATCTCGGTCGTGCACAGCACGAAGACAGCGTGCGGCGGCGGCTCCTCGAGCGTCTTCAGGACGGCGTTTGAGGCCTCCTTCGTCAGCATGTGGGCCTCGTCGATGATGTAGACCTTGCGCCGGCCGCGGACCGGCTGCAGCGCCACCCGGTCGCGGATCTCGCGGATGTCGTCGATCCCGCGGTGGCTGGCGGCGTCGAGCTCGATCACGTCGATCGACGTGGCCTCGTGGATGCTCCGGCACGACTCGCACTCCTTGCACGGCGTCGTGGTCGGGCCGTGCTCGCAGTTGAGCGACTTGGCCAGGATCTTCGCCATCGAGGTCTTGCCCGTGCCGCGCGGCCCGGCGAAGAGGTAGGCGTGCGCGACCCGGTCCATCTCGATCGCGTTTCGCAGCGTCTGGACGACGTGCGGCTGCCCTGGCGAGAACTCGTCGAAGTCGCGCGGGCGGTGCTTGCGGTAGAGGGCGGACATGGGGTTGCAGCTTACCGATGCCGCGAGGCCCAGCCGGAGGGCCTGAAAGGCAGCGGAGTGAAACGACCGTGCACCCGCCTTCGAAGCGCCGGCCTCGGGCGGTGCTCACGCCGCCGGCTCCTGCCAGGCTCGCCCACGGCACCCGGGTGACTTTGCTTAGCGCTGCTTCCTTCCGGACCTGACGCGGTTCGCAAGCCTCCGTTGCGTGGGACCTGGCGATCAACACCAACTGCGCAGGCCCTCTCCCGAATCCGACCGCCCCTGGGGCGGGAATTCAGCCCGGCTAGAGCGGATTGCCGGTACAGGGAACCGCTAGCTCCCCGCCTAGCACGGTCGCGCGGGATCGTACCAGGCAGGCGGAGGGTCGACCCGCCAGGTCAGCCGACGGCGGCGGCGCGCTCCTCGGCCACGCGCAGCCGGCGGGCGAGCATCTTCGCGATCTTGATCGCGATCGACGGGTGCTGCTCGAGCAGCGGTGTGAACTGCCAGGCCGTCAGCCCGTACACCCGCAGAGGCGATTCTGCGATGACCGTCGCGGTGCGCTTGCCGGAGTCGTCCAGCAGCGCCACCTCGCCGAACGAGCCGCCGCGCGAGATCGCCCCCAGGCGGTCGCCGTGGGCCTCGACCCGGGCAGTGCCCTCGGCGATGACGAAGAACCCGACCCCGCCCTCGCCCTCGACGACGACGGTGTCTCCCGTGTCGAAGCGGCGCTCCTTGGCGGCGTGCGCAACGGCCTCGAGCTCCCGATCGGTCAGGCCTTCGAAGAGTGAAACCTTGCGCAGAGTCTCAAGGCGGTCGTCTGCCATTCCGTTCGTACCTCGTTTCGTCTCCGGGGGAACGTGCCCTAACCAGCCTACTATTCCGGATCCAGACGTGTGCGGCAAGCGGATGGCATACTCCGTCCGCCCGGAGAGGTGTCCGAGTTGGCTTAAGGAGCGCGACTGGAAATCGCGTAACGGGGGTTTCCTCGTTCGCGGGTTCGAATCCCGCCCTCTCCGCTCTCCGCCAAACGGGTCAGACCGTTTTGGCGGGCCCGCTCCGGTCAGTTCGCGATCTTGACCGCGGTGCAGTGGCGGGCGTCGACGCCCGCGATCGTGAGCGCCTCGACGCAGTACCTGTACGACCCGTTGGGGACCGAGCGGGTGTTGAAGCCGTTCGGGCCGCCGACGTGCCACACCATCTGCATCCCGCAGGTGCCGTCGGCGGTGAAGTAGCAGCCGTTCTGGCGGTACGTGCCGAAGGCCCAGTAGTGCCAGAGGCCCGTGCCGTCGGGCAGCAGCTTCGACCCGTCGAAGATCAGGCGCATCGTCAGGTGCCGGTGGGTGTTCCCGGCCGGCGTCAGATAGGCCCGGATCGCCGCCGGGGCGAGCGGGAGCTGGGGGCCGTGCTGCATCCGCACCCTGGGCATGTCGGTCACGCTGGCGCGCAGGTCGACGGTGCCCGACAGGTGATCGAGATCGACCTGCTGGGCGGGATCGGTGAGGTCGGCGGGCGACTGCGACAGGCTCAGCGGCACGAACGCGCGCGTCCCGGCGGCGTAGGCGCTGAGCGAGCCGATCGTCGGCCACTCCGTGTTGTAGGCATCGGCCAGCAGGCCGGTCGGACGGGCCGGGTCGACGAGCCCGCAACCGGGCACGTACTCGGAGATGTGCACGTGCTTCATGGTCGGCTTGACGGTGCCGAGGGTCTCCCGCCGGCGCACGACCGTGCCCTGCTTGATCCCGGCGGCCAGCTTGACGTGCCAGTACTGGAGGTAGGTGCCCTTGCGGCCGTGGGTCGCGTAGACGTCGAAGTGGTCGGCGGCGATGTTGCGGACGGTGCCGGCCTGCATCGCGTAGACCGGCGCCTGATCCCTGGGCGCCTCGACGTCGACGCCGATGTGCACCGGGTCGCGCGGCTCGTCGAAGCTGCCCCGGATCGGGTGCACGGCGGTCGTGGGCGCGAACGGCCAGCCGCCGGCCGCCGTCGGCGCCGTGAAGCAGCGGCGGTCCACGCTGCGCAGCGTGAAGCGCGAGAGCTCGGGGGGCCGGTGCGACTTCTTCGGCGGCGGCGTCGTCGTGGTCGTCGGCTCGGTCGTCGTCGGGTCGGTGGTCGGCGCCGAATCGGTCGTCGCCGCCGGAGGGGTCAGGGCGGCGGGAGCGGGAGTGGTGGCCCACGCGTCCGCGGCGTGGTGCTTCGCGCGCTGCGCGGTCGTCGACGGGTCGGTCTCGGCCTCGGGATTCGCGCTGCCGGGGGCCGGGCCGGACACGGAGTAGTGCCACAGCCACTTGGGGTGGTGGATGCGCGGCGCGTGGCTGCGGAACGCGGTCGCGAGCGACGGCGAGGCGACGACGACGCCGGCCGCGAGCGACGCGGTACAGAGGATGGTGAGGGCGATGATCCGGTTCATGGAGGCCTAGGCGGGGCCGGTCTCGTCATCGTCGCCAGGCGGGCCCGGCTCCGTACCCCTTCCGGGTGAACCGCCTCCCCGGGCCCCGGTTGACTCGCCGCCGCCGGGCGTAAAGAATCCGCCGGTGCTGATCCTGTCCCGGCGTGATGTGGAGGCGGTCCTCGATCTGGACGCGCTCCTCGAGGCCGTCGCAGCCGCCATGGCGGAGCTGTCGCGCGGCGTCGCGTCGGTGCCGCAGCGAAACGCGGCGATGGTCGAGCAGGTCGGCGGGGCGCTCCTGGCGATGCCGGCGTATGTCCCCGGCGCCGGTGCGCTCGCGGCCAAGCTCGTGGGCCAGTTCCCTCAGAATCCGGCCCGGGGCCTCCCGAGCCACGTCGCCCTGATCGCCGTGTTCGACCCCGAGACCGGGGTGCCGCAGGCGGTCATGGACGGGGAGGTCATCACCGCCGCCCGCACGGCCGCGGGCTCGGCGCTGTCGGCCAGGTTGCTCGCACGCGAGGACGCGGCGGTGCTCGCGATCCTCGGCACGGGCGTCCAGGCCGGGTCGCACGGCCGCGCGCTCGCGCGGGTGCGCCCGCTGCGGGAGGTGCGCGTGGCAGGCCGCGACCGCGCCAAGGCCGAGGCGCTCGCTGCCGAGCTCGGGGCAGACCTCGGCGTTCCTGCGTCGGCCGCCGCCGGCTATCGCGAGGCGATCGCAGGGGCCGACATCGTGTGCGCCTGCACCCACTCGCCGGAGCCGGTCGTCGAGGGCGCCTGGCTCGAGCCGGGGATGCACGTGACGTCGGTCGGGGTGAACGGCGACGGCCGCGAGCTTGACTCCGAGACCGTGGCCCGGTCGCTGCTCGTCGTCGAGTCGCGCGCCGCCGCGCTCGCGGCCTTCCCGGCGGGATCCAACGAGATCGGCTGGGCGATCCGTGACGGGGCGATCACGGCCGACCACATCCATGCCGAGCTGGGCGAGCTGGTCGCCGGCACCCGGCCGCGGCGCGCAAGCGCCGACCAGATCACGCTCTACAAGTCGGTGGGCGTCGCCGCGCAGGACGCGGCTGCCGCCGCCGCCGTGCTCGCCGCCGCGCGGACGGCCGGCATCGGCACCGACGCGGAGCTCTGAGTCAGCACTCGATCACGGCGGGGAACGGCAGCGCCCGCCACTGGTCGAACGTCAGGCCGGCGTAGAGCGAGATCGCGAGGCCATGCGTGACGGCGACCCCGTCGTAGCCGTCCAGGGCCGCATGCAAGCGCGCCAGGGCATCGTCGCGCGGCTCCCAGTCGCGCAGCGCCGCACCGGCGAGATATCGGCGGACGTCGGTCTCGTAGTCGTCCGACCACGGGCGGGCGACCTCGCGCAGGCGGCCGTCAGGCGCCGCGTCGAGCCCTGCCAGCCGGGCTGTCTCGCGGGCCTTGTGTTCGCTGCTCGTGAGCGCCCGACCCGCGGGTAGCTGCAGCAGCGCGGCCGCACGGCGGCCCTCGGCGGTGAGCTGCCACCGGTGCGACGGCAGCGTCCGATCCACGACCACGGCGGCATGCCGGACCAGATACACGGCCTCGCCATCGTACTGACGAGGCGGCAGGGTCGCGGTCACGCCGCCGGCCTGCGGCCGGTACACTCTTTCGACCGGATTGGCCGCTCGCGCGGCTGCATCTGGGGCGCATAGCTCAGCTGGGAGAGCGTCCGCTTCACGCGCGGAAGGTCACAGGTTCGAGCCCTGTTGCGCCCATCGTTCGAGGACTGCTTTAAGGAGGGGGCCCGCGGGGGAACCCTGGGTTCCCCCGCGGAACCGGTAGCGTCCGCTTCACGCGCGGAAGGTCACAGGTTCGAGCCCTGTTGCGCCCACTGTTTTTGCGACAATTGCAGGGACTAGTGCTATCGTCGCGCAACCTTTACGAGGAGGTCGCGCGAATGAGCACGCCGCCACGCTCAGGTTCGGGCTTGGGTCATATGGGTCGTCTTGGGTTCAACCGTGAGGACACGGGCCGGACCGAGGCGTCCCGCAGCGAGCACATGGTCACCGCCATCTTCGAGGGCGCTCAGCCGACGGCCGACGAGGACGTCGTCGGAGCCGAGCAGCCGCAGCCGGCACGCCCGCCGGAGCGGAGCGATGAGCCCGAGGTGCGGACCCCTCGAGGCGGCCTCGACACGCTG
The DNA here is from genome assembly GCA_963708365.1 of uncultured Actinomycetes bacterium. Taxonomy (GTDB): domain Bacteria; phylum Actinomycetota; class Thermoleophilia; order Gaiellales; family JAICJC01; genus JAICJC01. The sequence goes on along the minus strand of CAVPSM010000013.1, from coordinate 6,370 downwards.
ATCGTCGTCGGTTCGTACATCCGGTACGCGGTGGAATGGCTCCTGCGCCCTGGGTTGCGCCGCCGCAACCGGGCCGCCCTGGACGAGCTCTGGGCCCGGCGCCGGACGAAGAAGATCTACGCCTTCCTGAACAGCAAGGGCGCGAGCGGGAAGACGGCCGGGTCGACGACCTCGGGCCTGCTCTTCGCCGATGCGATCAACCGCGACTGCGTCGTCATCGACATGAACGATTCGCCGGGCGGCACGGCTCGCCGGCTCGGCATCAAGCGCCGGCAAACCCTGCAATTGCAGGAGTATCTGCGCAGGTACCGCGGCGGCGAGTTCTCGACGGCGCAGAGCATCGCCGACCAGCTGGAGTGGCCGCGCGAGTCGGGCCTCTTCGTGATCTCGTCGGAGGCGGTCGCCAAGACCACGGTGCCGAAGTACCAGGTCAAGCTCGGCCTCGAGAAGCTCTCCGACGGGTTCCACAGCGTCTTCTGCGACCTCGGGAACGGCATCAAGAGCTCGGGCAACCTGGGCGCGGTCGAGATGGCCGACACGCTCGTGTTCATGGGCAACGTCAACAGCGCCGACTCGGTGGTCGACTTCCGGCGGGAGGATCCCACCGACGAGGGTGACGACCTGAAGAACACGATGGACGCCTACGCCGGCCTCGGGATGCAGGAGAAGGTCCGCGGCGGGATCATCGTCATCCTGGGCGCACGGCCGAGCGCGCGCAGCCGCTACGCCGAGCACTACGGAATGCCGGGGGAGCGCGTCTTCATCGTCCCGAACAACCGCTACATGAAACGCGGGCACGTGTTGCGGAAGAACCGGCTGCCGCTCGGCGTGCGCGTGGTGATCTACGAGATCCTCGTCGCGATGCTGCGAGCCGAGCCTCCGCCGGCGCACGAGCTCCGGCGCGCGACGCCTGCGGAGAAGGAGCAGTTCGAGCGCGGCGACCCGGCGCTCGCGGGCGACACCGACTAGCTCAGTCCGCCGGTCGCCACCGCGCCGGGCGGTGCTCGACGGCCCGGCCGGTCGCGGCCAGGCGCTCGAGATGGGAGATGGCCTCGACGAGGGCGAACCGCTGCTCGTGGAAGCCGAGCGGCTCGTCGCGCCAGATCACCTGGGCGGCGTCGTAGGCCGACTCGGCGCCTTCGGCGAGCGCGCCCGCGGCCACGTCGAGGCGCTCGTCGTGGTGGCCGGCGATCGCGGCGGCGCGGTCGGCGGCGGCCCGGATGACCGGCCCGTGGCCCGCATACACGACCGCCGGGGCGAGGTCGGCCACCCGGTCCAGCGTCGCCAGGTAGCGGCCGAGCGGGTCGGGGTCGGTGTCCGGCCAGCGACCGACATTCGGGGTGATCTCGTCGAGCAGCACGTCGCCGCCGAGCAGCCGGCCGCCGGCCTCGTCGTGCAGGGCGATGTGGCCGTCGGCGTGGCCGGGCAGGTGCAGCACGCGCCAGCTGCGCCCGCCGGCCTCCACGAGGTCGCCCTCGTCCACGAGGCGGGTGGGGGCGGCGAGCTCGACCGCCGTGCCGATCTCCGCCCGCGTCGACGCCGCCGCGAGGTCGGCCGGCATGCCGTGGGCGACCAGGTAGCGCTCGTACTCGGCGTCGTCGCCCTCCTCCCAGCCGGCGACGGACAGGGCGCGGTCGAGCCGGCCCTGGACGATCTCCGCCGCGCCGGTGAGCCGCGCGAGGCCGGCGCTCGCCCCGAGGTGGTCGGGGTGGTAGTGCGTGAGCAAGAGCTGCGCCACCGCCGGGCGGCCCAGCGATCGGAGGACGTCCTCCCACCAGTCCAGCGTCCGGCGTGTGCCGAGGCCGGCATCGACGACCGTCCATCCCTCCGGCGAGGCGAGGGCGTAGCAATGGACGTGGTCGAGCGCCCACGGCAGCGGCATCGTCACCTGGACGAGGCCCGGCTCGAGCTCGGTGAGGGTTGGCTCAGCCATCGATCCGAAGTATGTGCGTGCGCGCCGTCACGGTGCGTGTGTGGCCGCGATCGATGACGGCCGCGGCGCTCGCGTCCACCCTGGACCGGTGAACGGCGAAAGGAGCCACCATGATCTCCCCCGAACGACCCGTCCTCCTACGGCCGCGGAGCCTGGCCGCGGCGGCGCTCGCCGCGGCGCTGACGGTCACGCTGGTGACGGCCGCCAGCGCCGCGGCTGCTCCGCTGAAGCACTGGCAGGGCCTGCGCTGGCACACGTCGGCGAAGGGCGGGGCGACGGTCGTCCAGTCGCGCCGCGCGCTCCGCATCTCGATGCCGGCGCTCGCCACGGCGGATCCAACGGCGACGTACTTCACGCGCTGCCGGCTGGGCAGCAACTTCACCGCCCAGGTGCACTACCGGCTCGCGCGGTGGCCGCCGGCCAACGGCGTCCGGGTCGGCCTGCTGGTCAACAACCCGGACTACCCGGCGCAGCCCGACTCGGTGACAACGGAGCGCACGAGCTTCGGCGCGAGCGGCGACGTCGGGGTGGGCGAGAACTACATCCAGAACGGGATCTCGTCCGGCGGTGGGTTCATCGTCCAGCCCACGGCGGCGATGAGCGGCACGCTGCGCGTCGTCCAGCACCTCGGCACGATCACGTCCCAGTACCGCGACGCCACGACCGGCGGGCACTTCGCAACGATCACCGACGCGCTCGCCAACCCGGCGATCTCGCCGGACTACGGGGCTCGGGTGAGCCTCGGCCTGCAGGTGTGGTCAGGACTGCCCGTCTTCGCCGGACCGGCGAAGGTGACGCTTACGAAGTTCCGGATCACGAGCGGCCACTGCACCCGCTAGAGGGGCGTGCGGGCGGAGATGCACGCGCGTGTTCCGCCCGCGCGCCCCCTGGATCCGCATCACCCGCCCGGGACGATGCCGCCGCCGGGCGACAGGATCTAGCCTCGGCGCATGGCGGGAGAGCTGGCGACGTGGAATGACGGGGCGGCCCGGCGGGCGCTCATAGACTTCGTCGAACGCACGGTTGCAGATGGCGTCCCGGTCGACGAGCGGATCGCGGTGTTCGACAACGACGGCACGCTCTGGTGCGAGCAGCCGATGCCGATCCAGCTCGACTTCATTCTCCGCCGGCTGGTCGCAATGGCCGAGGCCGCGCCGGACCTGCGCGACCGGCAGCCGTGGAAGGCGGCCTACGATCGCGACCACGAATGGCTCGGCGGGCTGATGGCCGAGCACTACGCGGGCGACGACACGAACGTGAACATCCTCGCCGGCGGCATCCTGGCGGCATACGACGGCATGAGCGTCGAGGACTTCGAGGAGAGCGCGACCGCGTTCCTGCGCACGGCGCAGCATCCCACCCTTGGTCGCGGATACCTCGAGTGCGTGTACGCGCCCATGGTGGAGCTCCTGCGCTACCTCGACGCCAACGGGTTCTCGAACTACATCGTCTCGGGCGGTGGGCGCGACTTCATGCGACCCATCACCCAGGAGGTGTACGGCGTCCCCCGCGATCGCGTGATCGGGAGCGCGTCGGCGTTCGCGTACACGAGCGACGAGCGCGGCGGCACGATCACCCACAAGGCCACGGTCGACTACCTGGACGACGGTCCGCAGAAGCCGATCCGGATCTGGAGCCGCACCGGCCGGCGGCCGCTGCTCGCGGCGGGCAACTCGAACGGCGACATCCAGATGCTCGACTACAGCCGTCACGACGACAGGCCGTACCTGCGCCTCCTCATCCGGCACGACGACGGCGCGCGCGAGTACGACTACACGACCGGCGCCGAGCAGGCGCTCGCAAAGGCCTCGGCCGACGGTTGGACGGTCGCGAGCTTGAAGCGCGACTGGGCAAGGGTCTTCTGATCCGCTCGGCACGGGTCAGGTCAGCGCGAGCACGGCGTGCGCGACGATCAGGAGTCCGTAGCCGAGCAGCAAGGCCGTCACGATCTGCGCGGTGTGGTGGGCCAGCCACGCTTTCCACACCGCCAGCTGTGACGCGGTCGCAGCCGGTGCGGTGAGGTACCGGATGACTGGGGTGAGCATCGTCGAGAGCGAGATCGCGATGAACAGGAGGAGCCACGCGGCCGCCTCGGCCGGAGGGACGTCGGCCCTGATGATGTCGAGCGCGCCCGCCGCCGCGAAGATCGGGTTCGGCATGAGCAGGCCGATCGCGAACGCGGTGGGCAGGTTCAGGCCGTCGACGAGCGAGAGCCATCGCGGCGTCGTGGCCGGAGCCGGCGGCCGCCGCAGCCGCCATGCCCCGAACGCGAACAGCGCGACCCCGGTCGCGAGCTTCGCCCAGACGACCACCGTCGACGCCGACGCAGGCTTCGCCACCGTGAAGTGCCCGAAGGCGGCGGAGCAGACCGCGTAGATGACGATCATGGAAGTCGAGGCCCCGAGCAGGAACGCGATCGCCTTGCGCTGGCCGCGCGGCCCGCTGAGGATCAGTATCACCCCGATGATGCACCAGGGGGCCGCGGCGATGCCGATCCCGTTCACCAGCAGCTGGAGCAGAAGGTCGTGCAACCCTCAGGCCGCGCCGTGGCACTGCTTCCACTTGCGGCCGCTGCCGCACGTGCAAGGGTCGTTGCGGCCGCGCCGGGCGTCGGCCGCGGCATAGTGCGCCACGATCTCGGACGGCGCCCGGTTCTGGGCCAGCAGCGACGTCATCATGCGCATCGGCTGCTCGACGTGGTGGAAGAAGTCCTTGAAGCCGGCGCACAGGTAGTTGAGCCCCGGATCGCCGGCGGGCGTCTCGATGAACCGATCCTTGGGGCAGCCGCCGTGGCAGGCGAAGCGCACGTCGCACTCCAGGCAGTAGCGCGGGAGCGTGTCGCGCTTGTCGAGGCCGAACTGGCGCTGCCGGTCGGACGCGACGAGCTCGAGCATGTGCCGCTCGCGAATGTTTCCGAGCTTGTACTGCGGCTCCACGAAGTGGTCGCAGGAATACACGTCGCCCGTGTGCTCGAGCGCGAGTGCGAGGCCGCACGTCTCCGAGTGCACGCACAGGCTGGGGGGCTCCCCGACCCAGTTGGCGAGTGCGACGTCGAACATCTGCACGTACACCTCACCGACGTCCCGGCGCACCCACTCCTCGAACACCTCGATCAGGAAGCGGCCGTACTGCTCGGCCGTCACCGAACGCGCCGTGACCCGGCTGCCCTCTTGCACGTAGAGCGGCCGGTCACGCCATGACGACCACGGCACCGTCCCCGCTTCGTCGGCCTCGCTCACCCGCTCGATGATCGGGATGAACTGCACGAATCCGGCGCCGCACTCGTCGCGCAGGAACCGGTACACGGCGCGGCCGTGGTCGCCGTTGCGGGCGTGCACCGTCGTCAGCGCGTTCCAGTCGACGCCGGCCGCGCGCAGGTGGTCGAGCCCGCGCATCACCTGGTCGAACGACCCTCGGCCGCCTTTGTTCACCCGGTAGGCGTCGTGCATCTCGGCCGGGCCGTCGATCGACACGCCCACGAGAAACTCGTGTTCCTTGAAGAACGCCGCCCACTCCTCGTCGACCAGGGTGGCGTTCGTCTGGATCGTGTACGCCGCCCGCTGGCCGGGCCGCAGATAGCTCTCCGCGAGCCCGACCGAGCGGCGGAAGAACTCGACGCCCATCATCGTCGGCTCGCCGCCTTGCCAGGCGATGACGACCTCCGGGGCACGCGCATGCGCCTCGATCAGCTGACGGACGTAGATGTCGAGCAGGTCGTCCGCCATCCGGAACCGCGACCCCGGGTACAGCATCTCCTTCGAGAGGAAGAAGCAGTACGCGCAGTCGAGGTTGCACACCGCCCCGGTGGGCTTGGCCAGGAGGTGGAATGCGGGCGGCGCGTCGAGCACCGCCCGCACTGTTGCCCGCTGTATCGCCATCGCCGGCCGCGCTACTCGCGCATCAGCATCGCCTGAGCCTCGCGCTCGAGGTCGACGTACTGCTCGCCGCTGACGTCGACCGCGACGCGCCGCAGGGTGCCTCCGGTGAACCGCCACGGCTGGACGCCCGGGTAGTCGTTCGTGACGCCCGCGCCGCCGTCGCGGCCGATGCACAGGCCCTCGCCCGCGATCATGAACTTGCCGGGCTGGGTCTTGATCTGGCCCTCTCCGACCTTCTTGTCGTCATGCCAGAGCGTGAGCCGGCCGGTCGCGACGCCCGGCGGGTCCTCGCCGGCCTTGTCGAAGGAGGCCGACAGGATCAGCTTCTCGCCGGTCGGGATGTCTTCCGTGGCGACGACATGCTCCTCCGACATGCCGACGAAGTTGTAGACGTAGTGGAGCCGGTTGTCCTTGACATACAGCGCGTGGCCGCCGAACGGCGAGCCGTGCGCGAACAGGACGCCCTCGGCGCCGTGCGCCGGGATGTCGACCAGCGCCCCGATCGTGAACGAGCGGTTGCGGACGTTCACCGCCTGCGACTCGGGCACCTCGGCGGTGC
>CAVPSM010000012.1:0-36345 GCA_963708365.1 uncultured Actinomycetes bacterium | reverse complement strand
TGGTAGGCCAGGTGCTCCTGCTCACTGCCCTCACGGGGACGGTCGGGCTCGGCCCGGCCGGGTGGATCGCCGGCCTCGCCTCCGCCGCGCTCGTCGACGTGACGCTTGCGCTCGGGCTCATCCGCGACCCGGCCGAACGGCTTGGCCCGGCCGGCTGGGTCACCCTCACCCGGGCGACACTCGCTCTCGGCGTCGCGGCGCTGACCGCCGACTCGTTCCTCCACAACGTGCCCGTCGCGCTGCTCGTCGCCCTCGCGACCCTCGCGCTCGCCCTCGACTACGTCGACGGGGAGGTGGCGCGCCGCACCGGGACGGTGTCCGAGCTGGGCGCACGCCTCGACGGCGAGGTCGACGCGTTCCTGATCCTTGCGCTGAGCGTGTACGTCGCGCCCGTCGCCGGCGCCTGGGTGCTGGCGATCGGCGTCGCGCGCTACGCGTTCCTGGCCGCCGGATGGCTGCTTCCGTGGATGCGGGCAACGCTGCCGCGGCGCGACTGGCGCAAGACCGTCGCCGCCACGCAGGGCATCGTGCTGGCGGTCGCAGCGGCCGACGTCGTGCCGCTCCCGATCGCCCGCCTCGCCCTCGCGGTCGCGCTCGGCATGCTGGCGGAGTCGTTCGGCCGCGACGTCCTCTGGCTCTGGCGTCGCCGCCCCGCCGCCACCGCCGAGCCTTCGACCGCGGCGGCGGACAGCACGACCACGGCTCCCGGGTCCGACCCATCCCGCCGCCGCCAGATCCGCACCACGCTCGGCATCGCGTTCACGATCGCGGCCGTCACGCTCGTATGGGCCGCGCTCGTCGCGCCCGACCGGCCGAACCACATCACGTTCGACGCGTTCGCCCGGCTCCCGATCGAAGGTCTCGTCGTGCTCGGGCTGGCCCTCGTCCTGCCGCGGAACGCGCGCCGGGTGCTGGCCTGGGTCGTCGGCCCGCTGCTCGGCGTGCTGGTCGTCCTGAAGCTCCTCGACGTGGGCTTCTTCACAGCTTTCGACCGGCCGTTCAACCCCGTCGAGGACTGGCGCTACGCGTCGATCGGCATCGAGACGTTGCGCGAGTCGATCGGCCGCACGCGCGCCGACCTGGTCATCGCCGGCGTCGTGCTCGTGATCATCGCGGCGCTCGCCCTGCCGACGCTGGCGGTACTGCGCGTGACCCGGGTCGCAGCCGGTCACCGCAGGGTGTGCGTCAGGGCCGTGGCCGCGCTCGCCGTCGTCTGGGCGCTGTGCTGGGCCGTCGGGGCGCAGCTGGCCGGCGAGCCGATCGCCTCGACGAGTGCGGCAGAGCTGGCCGTGCACGAGGTGCGCGCCGTCGAGGCGGGGCTGCAGGACGGCGCCCGCTACGCCGCGGCGATCCGCCACGACCGCTACCGCAACACGCCGACGAGCAGTCTCCTGACCGGGCTCCGCGGCAAGGACGTCCTCCTCGTCTTCGTCGAGAGCTACGGCAAGGTCGCCGTTCAGGGGTCGTCCTTCTCGCCCAAGGTCGACGCCACCCTCGCCTCCGGCACCCGGAGCCTGCACGCCGCCGGGTTCTCGGCCGCCAGCGGATGGCTGACCTCGGCCACCTTCGGCGGCACGAGCTGGCTCGCCCACTCGACCCTCCAGTCGGGATCGTGGGTCGACAACCAGGGTCGCTACGACGAGCTGATGGCGAGCAACCGCTTCACGCTCGACGACGCCTTCAAGCGGGCGGGCTGGCGAACGGTGGACGACATCCCATCCGATAACCGCCCCTGGAAGGACGGGACGGCCTTCTACCACTTCGACAAGATCTACAACCGCCTGAACGTCGGCTACCACGGGCCGACGTACGCGTACGCAGCGATGCCCGACCAGTTCACGTATCTCGCGCTGCACCGGCTCGAGCTCGCGAAGCCGCATCGAAAGCCCGTCTTCGCCGAGATCGACACCGTGTCGAGCCACGAGCCGTGGACGCGCATCCCGCCGCTGTCAGCTGGGGCGAGGTCGGCGACGGCTCGATCTTCAAGACCCTGCCGGTCGACACCGCCGGCTCGAGCAATCCGGCCAGGGCTACGGCGACTCGATCGTCTACTCCTTGCAGGCGCTCTTCTCGTACATCGAGAACTACGGAAACAAGAACCTCGTCATGGTCGTGCTGGGCGACCACCAGCCCGCCCACGTCGTCTCCGGCTACGGCGTCGACCACGACGTGCCCATCTCGATCATCGCCCACGACCCGTCGGTGATCCGGCGGATCGCGCCGTGGGGCTGGGCGAGCGGCATGCGGCCGAGCCCGCACGGGCCGGTGTGGCGCATGAGCGCGTTCCGCAACCGCTTCCTCGGCGCGTTCGACTGCCCGCGACCTGCGTCCCCGTAGCCTGTCGTGACGATGCGCTCTGCAGGTGACGTTCAGCGACGGATCGCGCGGGTCTCGACGGCGTCCGCGGGCTGGCCGCGCTCTACGTCGTGATCAACCACATCTTCCTGCGCGCGTTCCCGGGCTACCCGTCCGACACGGCGCCGTTCTGGGCGGCATGGTTCATCTACGGCCGGTTCGCGGTCGTCGTGTTCATCGTGCTCTCGGGCCTGTCCCTGGCGCTCGCACCGGCGCGGCACGGCTGGCGCCTCGACGCGCGTGTCCAGGTTCGCGCGGCGGCGGGCGTGGCGCATCCTGCCGCCGTACTGGGCCGCGCTCGTGTTCAGCCTCCTCGTGGCGTGGCTGATCGTCCCGCAGCCGGGCGAGGGTGTCCCCGACCTGTGGTCGGCCGCTCGTCAACGGCCTGCTCGTCCAGAACATCGTCTCCGCGCCGACCCCCAGCCGAGCGTTCTGGTCGATCGCCGTCGAGGCGCAGCTGTATGTGCTCTTTCCCTTGCTGCTCCTGCTCGTCCGCCGCCGGGGCGCCGTCGTGATGGTCGCCATGGTCACGCTCGTCGTCGCCCTCGTCGGCATCGCCGGCCCGCACGTCGCCGGCATCGACACCTTCGTGATCCAATCGGCGCCCGACCTGGCGGCGCTCTTCGCGCTCGGCGTCATGGCCGGCGGCATCGTGATCGCGAGCGAGCAGCGGCGGTCGCTGCCGTGGGCCTGGATCGCGCTGGCCGCCGCGGTGCCCGTGCTCGCGACGATCGCATGGCAGGGATCGGTGTGGACGCTCGACCGTCTGTTCTGGGTCGATCTCGCCCTCGGCCCGGCCATCGCATGTCTCCTGGCGGCACTCGTGACCGGCCGCCCGGCACGGCTCCTGCGCTTCCTCGACTCGCGGCCGATTCGCAATCTCGGCCTCTCGTCCTACAGCCTGTACCTGATCCACGGGCCGATCGTGGTCGTCGTGTACGAGAAGGTCGTGGCCGGCCGCGTCGGCCACGGCGTGCCCTCGTTCCTGCTCGCGGTCGTCCTGATCGTGCCGCTTTCGATCGTGTCCGCGCGCGCCTTCGCCGCCGTCTTCGAGATCCCGTTCCAGCGTCATCGCGGCTGGCCGGGCCTGCACCTGCCGTCACTCCCGGCCGGGATCCGGCCGTACTCGCGGCGGGCCGCGTCGTGATAGAAGCGCGCGAACCGATGGCAGGGGACCAGGGAATCGCACATGCGTTCTGGCTGCGGGCGCCCGGCTGCGGGGAGATCCGGCCGGTGCGGCTGCCGCAGCCCGGCGGGGACGACGTCCTGGTGCGGACGCTGCGCACGGGCGTCAGCCGCGGCACAGAGCTGCGCGTCTTCCGGGGCGGGGTGCCGCCGGAGCAGTACGGGACGATGCGGGCGCCGTTCCAGGACGGCGAATTCCCCGGCCCGGTCAAGTACGGCTACCTGAGCGTGGGCACCGTGGAAGCGGGCCCGCGCAGCCTGCGCGGCCGAACCGTGTTCTGCCTCTACCCGCACCAGACGGCCTACGTCGTCCCGGCCCGGTCCGTCTCCGTGGTGCCCGACGACGTGCCGGCCGCGCGTGCCGTCCTGGCGGGCACCGTCGAGACCGCCGTCAACGCGCTGTGGGACTCCGCCCCCATGGTCGGCGATCGGGTCGCCGTCGTCGGCGCCGGCATGCTCGGGTGCTGCGTCGCCCGCCTGCTCGGCCGGATACCGGGCGTCGACGTGACACTCGTGGACGTCGACCCCGGCCGCGCCGCCGTTGCCGACGCGCTCGGCGCCGGCTTCGCCCTGCCTGAGGACGCCGCTGACGGCCGCGACCTCGTCGTGCACACCAGCGCGACCTCCGCCGGTCTGCAGCGCTCGCTCGAGCTGCTCGCGCCCGAGGGCACCGTGATCGACCTCAGCTGGTACGGCGAGAACGAGATCACCCTGTCGCTCGGCGGCGCGTTCCACACCGGCCGCCTCGGCATCCGCTCGAGCCAGGTCGGCGCGGTGTCGCCCGCGCGGCGCGCGAGCCGCACGACCGCCGACCGGCTTGCGCTCGCGCTCGACCTGGTGCGCGATCCGGCGTTCGACGTCCTCATCACGGGCGAATCGCCCTTCGCCGAGCTGCCGGACGTCATGGCGCGGCTGTCCGCGGGGAGCCTCCCGGCCCTGTGCCACACCATCACCTACGAGCGGGGCGAGCCGTGTACAGCGTGACCGTCCGCGACCACATGATGATCGCGCACAGCCTGCGCGGCGAGGTGTTCGGGCCGGCCCAGCAGCTGCACGGCGCCACCTACGTCATCGACGCGACATTCCGCCGAGCGGCGCTGGACCACGACGGGATCGTCGTCGACATCGGCCGGGCGGCCGACGGAGCTGCGCGCCGTTGTCGAGGGCCTCACCTACCGCAACCTGGACGACGACCCCGACCTTCGCCGGCAGCAACACGACGACGGAGGCGCTCGCCCGCCTGATCGCCGACCGGCTCGCGGAGAGGGTGCATGACGGCGCCCTGGGCGAGAGCGCCCGGGGCCTCGACGGCGTCGTCGTCACCCTGCACGAGTCCCACGTCGCGTGGGCGAGCTACGAGCGGGCGCTATGAGCGACGTCCACGTCATCGTCCCCGACGGTATCGACGACCCGGCCCGGCCGAGCGGCGGCAACACCTACGACCGGCGCGTCTGCCAGGGGCTCGCGGAGATGGGCTGGTCGGTGCACCTGCACGCCGTGCCCGGGTCGTGGCCGCATCCCGACCCTGGAGCGTACGCCGCGCTCGCGAATGCCCTCGAGCGGGTCCCCGACGGCGCCGCCGTGCTGCTCGACGGCCTGGTCGCCTCGACCGCTCCGCAGCTGCTGGTGCCGCAGGCAGACAGGTTGCGGCTGGTCACGCTGGTGCACATGCCCCTCGGCCAGAGCCGGGCGGGCGGCGACGTCCGCGAGCGGGAGGCCGCCGTCCTCTCCGCCGCGGCATCGGTCGTGACCACGAGCGAGTGGGCGCAGCGGACGCTGGTCGAGCTCTACGCCCTGCCGACGGAGCGTGTCCACGTCGCCGAGCCGGGCGTCGACGCGGCCGAGCTCGCGCCCGGCACCGGGACCGCGGGGGCGCTCCTCTGCGTGGCCGCGGTGACCCCGGGGAAGGGCCACGACGTGCTGCTCGACGCGCTCGCCACGATGGCGGATCTGCCCTGGCACTGCCGCTGCGTCGGCAGCCTCGACCGCGACCCGACGTTCGCCCAGCGGCTGCGGCTCCGCATCGCCCACCTCGGGCTCGGAGAGCGGCTGTCGTTCCCGGGGCCGGGACCGGCGCCCGATCTCGACCGCAGCTACGCCGCCGCCGACCTGCTCGTGCTCGCCTCGCGCGGTGAGACGTACGGCATGGTCGTGACCGAGGCGCTCGCGCGCGGCCTGCCTGTCGTCGCGGCCGATGTCGGCGGTGTACCCGAGGCGCTGGGGCACGGCGCGGACGGGGCGCGACCCGGCGCCCTCGTCCGTCCGGAGGATCCCGCCGGGCTCGGGGCCGCGCTGCGGGCCTGGCTCGGCGATGCCGAGCTGCGGCGCGGGTGGCGGCGGGCGGCGCGGGAGCGGCGCGCCTCGCTCACGCCGTGGTCCGCCACCGTGTCCACCATCGCCGGCGTCCTGGCGGGAGCGGCCCGATGACGGCCGAGCCGATCCGCGTCGGCACCAACTGGCTCGACCTCCGCGAGGGCGCCGACTCCGCCGCCCGCTCCCGCGAGCTCGTCGACCAGCTCCAAAGACACCTCCCGGCGTCCGGCGTGCGGGTGATCCACGACCTCGCCTGCGGCACGGGCGCGATGGGCAGGTGGCTGGCCCCGCTGCTCCCCGGGCGGCAGCACTGGGTGCTGTACGACCGCGACGCCGACCTCCTCGACATGGCCGCCGCCCACTGTCCGGCGCCGGCGGCAGACGGCGCGCCGGTCGACATCGAGACGCGCTGCTGCGACATCACGCGGCTGAGTGCGGCCGATCTGGCCGGCGCCGGCCTCGTCACCGCCTCCGCCCTGCTCGACCTCCTCACGCCCGCAGAGCTGGGCGGGCTGATCGACGTCTGCCTCGCGGCGGGGTGTCCCGTGCTGATGACGCTCTCGGTCGTCGGCCGGGTCGAGCTCACCCCCGCGGATCCGCTCGACGCCCGCGTCGCCGACGCGTTCGATGCGCACCAGCGGCGGACGACCGACCGCGGCCGCCTGCTCGGGCCAGAGGCCGTCGGGGCCGCCGTCGAGGGGTTCCGCGCGGCGGGGGCGAGGTGCTCGTCCGGCCGAGCCCCTGGCGGCTCGGCGCCGCCGACGCTGGCACTGGCGACCGAGTGGTTCAGCGGCTGGGTCGGCGCCGCCTGCGAGCAGCAGCCCGGGCTTTGGGCCGACATCGATCTCGCGGGCCGCCGGCGGCTGGCCGCGGCGCGGCGCAGGGCGGCTCGGCGTCTCGTCGGCCACGCCGACCTGCTCGCCCTCCCGCCGGGTCGGAGCGGCGGATGAGCGGGCGGGCATGGCGATGGGTGCGGTTCACGGCGGCCGCCGCGGTGCTCGCGGCGATCGTCTGGCACGTCGGCACCGGCCCGATTCGCGACGGCATCCGCGCCGTCGACGCGGGCGTGCTGGCGGCCGCGCTTGGCATCGGCGTGCTGACGACGTTCTGCTGTGCGTGGCGCTGGACGGTCGTGGCCCGGGGCCTGGGCGTCGAGCTGTCGCTGCCCGCAGCCGTCGCTGCCTACTACCGGTCGATCTTCCTCAACCTCACGCTCCCAGGCGGGGTCGTCGGCGACGTGCATCGCGGCGTCCGCCACGGGCGCGACGCCGGCGATGTCGGCCGCGGTCTGCGCGCGGTCGCCTGGGAGCGCACCGCCGGTCAGGTCGTCCAGGCGCTCGTCACGCTCGTCGTCCTCCTCGCGCTGCCCTCGCCCGCCCGCGCCTTCGTCGTGCCGGTCGCGGTCGCGGTCATCGCCGTCGGGCTCCTCGTCGCCCTGCTCGCCGAGCGCGCCCACCCGCACGGCCGGTCATGGTGGGCCCGGCTGCGCCGCGGCGCAGCCGGCGACGTGCGCGCCGGCCTCCTCGCCCGCAGGGCGCTGCCGGTGGTCGCATTCACGTCCGCGTTCGTCGTCCTCGGCCACGCGCTCACGTTCCTGGTCGCCGCGCGCGCCGCCGGCGTCTCCGCGCCGCCCCTGCGAGATGCTGCCGCTCGCCCTGCTCGCCATGCTCGGGATGGTCGTGCCGGGGATCGCCGGGTGGGGCCCGCGCGAGGGCGCGACGGCATGGGTCTTCGGCGCGGCCGGCCTGGGCGCGGACCAGGGCGTGGCAACCGCCGTCGTGTACGGGGTCATGGCGCTCGTCGCCAGCCTGCCGGGCGCCCTCGTCCTGCTCGGCGGACGGTTCGATGCGCCGCTGCGAGCGCTCGTCTCTGCGGCCAAGACCGACGGAGTCGCAGATGTCTGATCGCCCCTACACCCTGCTCTCCTGCAGCATGTCGATCGACGGCTACATCGCTGGCGCCGCGTCGCGACTGCTGCTCTCGAACGGCGACGACTTCGACCGCGTCGACGCCGTGCGCGCGTCGTGCGACGCGATCCTCGTCGGCGCGGCGACCGTGCGCATCGACAACCCGCGGCTCCTGGTGCGCTCCGAGCAGCGCCGCGAGCGGCGTGCGGCCCGGGGGCTGCCGCCGTCGCCGGCGAAGGTGACCGTCACCCGCCGGGCCCACCTCGATGCGGAGGCCGACTTCTTCACGGCGGGCGACGCCGAGAAGCTCGTCTACTGCGCCAGCCCGCGCGTCGGCGACGCCCGCGCCCGGCTGGGAGAGGTCGCGACCGTCGTCGACGGGGGGAGCACCGTCGAGATGCAGCGGCTGAGCAGCGACCTCGCCGCACGCGGCGTGGACCGGCTGATGGTCGAGGGCGGCGGCACCGTCCACACCCAGTTCCTGACCGCCGACCTGGTCGACGAGCTGCAGCTCGTCGTCGCGCCCGTGTTCGTCGGCGACTCCGACGCGCCGCGGTTCGTCCGCGACGGCACCTTCCCCTGGAATCCGGCCCGGCGGGCACGGCTCGCCGACGTCCGCAGATCGGCGACGTGGTGCTGATGCGCTACGCGCTCTCGGGGCGGTTCGGCGACGGCTGAGCGCCCCGGCGGGGGCACGCGTAGACTCGGCGGAGATGGCCGATCCGCGCACGCGCCCGCGGGCGCTCGTCCTGGACATGGAGGGCGTCCTGCACGTCGACTGGGTGGCGCTCCCCGGGAGTCCCGAGGCGGTGGGTGGTTCCTCGCAGCCAGCATCGAGGTGGCGGTGCTCACGAACACGACCGGCCGCACCCGGGCCGAGATCGCCGACCGGCTGGGCGGGCTGGGCATCCCGGTTCCGGCGGAGCGCATCGTGACCTCGGCCTCGGCGACGGCCGAGCACCTGCGCAACGCGACGCCGACGTCGCGGGTGTTCGCGCTCGCGGAGCCCGGGGTGCTCGCCGAGTTCGCCGGGCTCGACCTCGTCGAGCGCCCCTCGGAGGCCGACACGATCGTGCTCGGCGGGCCGGACGCCCGGTGGACGTATCCGGTGCTGAACGACGTGTTCGCCGCCCTGATGCGCGGCGCGGCGCTCGTGGCGATGCAGCGCAACCGGTGGTGGACGACGCGCGCCGGCCCGGCCCTGGACGCGGGCATGTTCGTCGCCGGCCTCGAGTACGCCGCCGAGGTTCAGGCGACCGTCATCGGCAAGCCCTCGCCCGCGATCTTCGCGGCGGCGTGCGCGCTCACCGGGGCGGACCCGGCGGAGGCGATGATGGTCGGCGACGACCTGGAGTCGGACCTTCGCCCGGCCGCCCAGCTGGGGATGGCGACCTGTCTCGTGTGCACCGGGAAAGGGGCCACCTTCGCGCCGGCCCCGGGCGAGGTCGACCGGCAGGTCGCCGACCTGGCAGCACTGGCCGACGCCCTCGGCCTCGATCCGGCCTGACTGCCCTCACACCCTGAAACGAATGTGCAACAGCCGGCGTTCGGGGTCAGACCCCGCTTTGCTGCCCCCGGCCGGCAGGCCGGGGGCAGCGACGGCGGTTGATCAGCCGACCCGGATGAGCTTCTTGTTCACGAACTCGTCCGCGCCGTAGCGGCCGAGCTCGCGGCCCGAGCCGGAGCGCTTGACGCCCCCGAACGGCAGCTCCGCGCCGTCCGCGCCGACGATGTTCACGTAGACCATGCCGGCGTCGATCTTGTTCGCGACCCGCTCCGCCTGGTCGGCGTCGGTCGTGAAGACGTAGGAGCCGAGCCCGAACGGCGTGTCGTTCGCGAGCTTCACAGCCTCGTCCTCCGACCCGACCTTGTAGACGGACGCCACCGGCCCGAAGAACTCCTCGTAACGCGCCTTGGCGCCCTCGGGGATGTCGGCGAGGATCGTCGGGGTGAAGAAGTTGTCCTTGCGCTCGCCGCCGAGGACGACCTTGGCGCCGTCCTTCTTCGCGCGGTCGAGCTGATCCTGCAGGCGGTCCGAGGCGGTCGAGGACGAGAGCGGGCCCATCGCCGCGTCGCCCGTCGGATCGCCCGCCTTCCACTCGTCCATCGCGGCGGTGAACTTCTGCATGAACGGGTCGTACAGATCCTTGTGGACGATGAAGCGCTTGGCCGCGTTGCACGACTGGCCGGTGTTGTCCAGGCGGGCCGAGACGGCCGCCTCCACCGTGGCGTCGAGGTCGTCCGTGCTGAGCAGGATGAACGGGTCGGCGCCGCCCAGCTCGAGCACGACCTTCTTCAGGTTGCGGCCCGCGACCTCGGCGACCGCTGCGCCGGCGCGCTCCGAGCCCGTCACCGAGACGCCCTGCACGCGCGGATCGGCGATCACCTTCGCCGCCTGGTCGTTGGTGGCGTAGATGTTGGTGTAGGCGCCCGCCGGGAAGCCGGCGTCGTTGTAGATCTTCTGCAGGGCCTCGGCGGTCTCCGGGCACTGCGGCGCGTGCTTCAGCAGGATGGCGTTGCCGATCACCAGGTTCGGGCCGGCGAACCGGGCAACCTGATACGTCGGGAAGTTCCACGGCATGATCCCGAGCAGGACGCCGTAGGGGCTGCGGCGGATGATGGCCGTGCCATCGCCCGCGAGCAGTTTGATCGGCTCGTCCTTCAGGAGCTCCGCGCCGTTGTCGGCGTAGTAGCCGTAGATGTCGACGCAGAAGTCGACCTCGCCCAGCGCCTGCTCCATGGGCTTGCCCATTTCGCGGACGGTGATGGCGGCCAGCTCCTCGCGCCGCTCGGAATGCAGCTCGGCGACCCTGCGCACGAGCTTGGCGCGCTCCTCGATGCTCGTCGTCCGACCCCACTCCTGGTACGCCTTGTAGGCGCCTGCGATGGCCGCCTCGAGCTCGCCGTCCGAGATCGTCGGGTAGGTCTTGAGCGTCTCTCCCGTTGCCGGATTGATGACCGCGTAGTCGCTCATCGTGCTCCTTCGTCAGTATCGCCTACGTCAGGACCCGGGATCCTACCGACTTGGCTCTCCCGATACCGGAACGTCGATCATGCGCGATCCGCGACCTCGGCAAAACTGGTACATTTGTACCAATCGTGAGGAACGACCGGTACGACGTCATCGTGGTCGGCGGCGGATTCGCCGGCGTCACGGCTGCCCGAGAGGCGGCCCGGGACGGCCGCTCCACCCTGCTCCTGGAGGCGCGCGACCGCCTCGGCGGCCGCACCTGGACGGCCCCGTGGCACGGGCACGACATCGAGTACGGCGGCGGCTGGGTGCACTGGCACCAGCCGTTCACGTTCTCGGAGATAACCCGCGCCGGCCTCGCCGTCGAGCTCTCGGGCGACCCCGACGCGACAGCCTGGTATGTCGGCGAGGAGCGCCGCACCGGCACGATCGCCGAGCGGGACGCGATCGCGAACGCCGGCTGGGTGCGGTTCGTCGAGGGCGTCGAGCAGTCGCTGCCGAACCCGCACGATCCGCTCCACGCCGCCGACAGGCTCGCGGCGATGGACGCGCTCACCATCGCCGAGCGCGTCGCGCAGCTGGGTCTCGACCAGGAGCAGCACGAGGTGCTCTGGGCCGAGCTCGAGTCGCTCGCGCACGGGCCGCTCGACGACGCGGGCGCCGTCAGCGTCCTGCGCTGGCACGCGCTCTCCGGCTACAGCCTCGCCCTCACCCAGTACACCGGCGGCCGGGTCACGCTCGCGACCGGCACGCGCGGCCTCCTGCAGGCGATCGCGTCGCAGGCGCCGTTCGAGACACGGCTGTCCACGCCGGTCGCCGCGGTCCGCGGCAAGGCAGATTCGGTCGAGGTCGAGACCCGCGCCGGCGACGTTCTGGGGGCGCGCCGCGCCGTCGTCGCCGTCCCGCTGAACACGCTCGGCGCGATCGAGTTCGACCCGCCGCTGTCCGAGGGCAAGCGGGCCGGGATCGCGCTCGGCCAGGCATCGCGCGGGATCAAGATCTTCATCCACGCCGAGGGCGACCCGTCGGCCCAGAACGCGATCCGGCCCGGGCATCCCTTCGGCTACCTGGACACCGAGTTTCAGGACGCCGACGGGAGCCAGATCATGATCGGGTTCGGGTACGACGCCGCCAGCTGCGACGCGACCGACCTCGCCGGCGTGCAGGCGTCCCTGGACACGATCATGCCCGGCTACCGGGCCGCAGCGGCGACCGCGCACGACTGGCTCACCGACGAGTTCTCGAACGGAACGTGGGCGATCCACCGGCCCGGCTGGTACACGCACCACTACGCCGAGATGCGCCGGCCGGAGGGGCCCGTCTTCCTGGCGGGCTCCGACCTGGCGGCCGGCTGGGCCGGCTTCATCGACGGCGCGATCGAGACCGGCATCCGCGCCGGCACGTGGCTGCGCGGGCAGGGGCCGTGAGCGACCGGCGCCGCCTGATCGTCGAGGCGGCGCTGCGAGTCATCGCCCGCGACGGGGTGAACGCGGCCACCCACCGCGCCGTTGCCGCCGAGGCCGGCGTCGCCCTGGCGTCCACGACGTACCACTTCTCGTCGAAGCGCGAGATCGCGGCCGAGGCGCTCGAGCTCGCCATCGACCGCTCCATCGCCGCCGTCGAGCGCTGCACCGCCCCTCCCCACCCGGGAACGCCGGCCGCCCTCGTCGGCCGGCTGGTCGACCTGGTCGAGGCGCTGTGCGCCGACGATCAGGCGCCGCTCGCCGCCCAGTACGAGCTCCTGATCGAGGCCGGCCGCTCGCCGCAGCTGCGGCTGCTGGCCGCCCGCTGGGACGGCGCCTACCTCGGCGGCCTGGAGGCCATCGTCGCCGCCGCCGGTATCGCCGAGCCAGATGAGGCGGCCCGCATCCTGAGCGACCTGATCGAGGGGGCGCTGCTCGACCACGTCACCGTCCCGCAGGACGGCTTCCTCGAAGGCACTCTGCGGCCGCGGATCACCCGTGTCGTCGCCGGCCTCGCCGCGACATAATCGCGGCATGAGCCTCCGGGTCGCGATCACCGCCGCCGCGGGCGGTTTCGGCCTCACGGTCGCCCGCGCCTTCGCTGCGCAGGGCGCCGACGTGCACGTGTGCGACGTCGATGCCGACGCCGTGCGCGCGGCCGCGGCCGAAGGGCTGAACGCCAGCGTCGTCGACGTCGCCGACGGTGAGGCGCTCGACCGCTGGGCCGACGCGGCCCTGGCCGCGGGGGACGGCCTCGACGTGCTCGTGAACAACGCCGGCATCGCCGGGCCGACCGCGCTCATCGAGGACATCGCCGCCGGCGAGTGGGAGCGCTCGCTGGCCGTCAGCCTGACGAGCCACTACCGCACATGTGCGCGAGTCGTACCGGCGATGAAGGCAGCCGGCAGCGGCTCGATCATCAACATCTCCTCCACCGCCGGCCAGTACGGGATCGGCCTGCGCGCCCCCTACGTCGCCGCCAAATGGGCGGTGATCGGCCTGACGAAGTCGCTCGCGATCGAGCTCGGGCCGCACGGCGTGCGCGCCAACGCGATCTGCCCCGGCTCCGTCGACGGCGACCGCATGCGCGGCGTGATCTCCCGCGAGGCGGATGCCCGCGGGGCGGCGGCCGCCGAGGTCGAGCGCGAGTACCTCGAGGGCCAATCGATCGCCCGGTTCGTCCAGCCGGCCGAGCTCGCCGACCTGTGCCTGTTCCTCGCCTCCGACGCCTCGCGCATGATCACGGGCCAGGCCATCGCCGTCGACGGGCATACGGAGACCTTTCACATCGGGTAGCCGGGGGGACGGGCGGGCGGCGATCAAGTACCATCTGGCGCCCGTGTCCAAGCCGCCCGCAGTCGCGCGAACCGTACGCCGGCTGATCGCGAATCCGCGTATCCGCTGGCTGGCCAGTTCGCTCACCGTGATGGCCGCCTACTACGGGGCGGCCCAGCTGAGCTTCCACCTCGAGTTCGCCGGCCCCGTAGCCGCGATCGTGTGGCTGCCCGTCGGCGTCGCCATCGGATTCCTCTATTTCGGCGGCCTGCACCTGTGGCCGGGAGTCCTGGCCGGCGATCTGATGGCAAACGACTACGGGGCGCTCACGCTGACGGCAGGCCTCGCCCAGACGGTCGGGAACGTGCTCGAGGTCGTCGTCGCCACCGCACTGATCCGCCGACTCGTCCCGCGCGGCTCGCCGCTCGACTCGATCAGGGGCCTGGGCAGCCTCCTGGCCGCGCTCGCAACCGGCGTGGCGATCAGCGCGACGATCGGGACGGTGTCGCTGCGGCTCGCCGGGGTCGTGCACATGGCCAACGTGCCGACCGTGTGGCGAACATGGTGGCTGGGCGACTTCGTGGGCGCGCTCGTCGTCGTCCCGCTCGCCCTCGCCTGGTACGGCCAGCCGTTCGATCGGCGCTGGCCGCCCGCGCGCATCGCCGAGGCGGGGGTGCTCCTCGTCGTCGTCGCCACGCTGAGCGAGATCGCGTCGAGGAGCCACAGCCCCATCGTGTACGTCGTGTTCCCGGCCCTGATCTGGGCGGCGCTGCGGTTCGGGCCGCGCGGCGCCACCCTCGCGATCGCGATCTCGGTCGGGTCCACGGTGACGAACACGACCCACTACCTGGGGCCGTTCGCCTACCACTCGATCACCCGCAGCGTGCTGAACACGCAGCTCTACATCGCCGTCGCCGCGGTGTCGACGCTCTACCTGTCGGCGGTGGTGGCGGAGCGCGAGCGGTTCGCCCGCGAGCTCGGCGCCAGCCGCAGCCGCCTCGTGGGCGCGGCCGATGTGGAGCGCAGGCGGCTCGAGCGCAACCTGCACGACGGCGCCCAGCAGCGCCTGACCTGGCTTGCGGTCGACCTGCGCCGGTCAGCCGTGCGCGCCCGCCGATCGCCCGAGGAGGCCCCGGCGATGCTCGAGAAAGCCGAGGCGGAGCTCGAGCTCGCGATCGACGAGCTGCGCGACCTGGCCCACGGCATCCACCCCTCCGTGCTCACCGACCTGGGCCTGGCGACGGCCATCCGCGGGGCGGCGCTGCGCTCCACGGTGCCGGTCAAGCTGCACCGGCTGCCCGACCGGCGAGTCGACGAGACCGCCGAGACGACCGCCTACTACGTGTTCGCCGAAGCCGTGGCGAACGCGCAGAAGCACTCCGGCGCGTCCGCGATCGACGTCTCGGTCGTCGATCGCGGCGAGGCGCTCACGATCGAGGTCGGCGACAACGGGGTGGGCGGCGCCTCCGACCGGGGCTCGGGGCTGCAGGGCCTGCGCGACCGCGTCGAGACCGTTGGCGGCAGCTTCCGGGTGAAGAGTGTGCGCGCCCACGGGACGGTGGTCACGGCCACGATCCCGGTCTCGGCCGCCAAGCCCGGCCCGGCCCGGCCGCGACCCCGCGCGGCGTCGGCGACGGACCCGGCCCCGGCCGACGGAACGTCCGCCTCCTGACCGCCGCTCAGCGGTGCGCGAGCAGCTCGGCCTTCTCGGTCGCGAACTCGTCGTCCGAGATGGCCCCCCGGTCGTGCAGCGAGGCGAGCTTCTCGAGCGAGCTGTAGCGTGCCTCCGCAGCCGGCTCCGACGGCGTGCGGTGGCGGACGCCGTGGTAGGCCGAGCGCAGCCCGGAATGGATGCGGTGGCCGAGGTCGCGCTCGGTCGCGTCGGGGAACTCGCGCACGACGATCCGGCGCAGCGCCTCGATACCGATCGCTCCCAGGATGATCAGGATGGGGGCGATGACCGGGTCGCTGGCCGCGGGTACCGGCGCCCAGGCGAGCAGCACCAGCATGATGCCGGCATACGTGCCGTAGGCCACGGCCGGGTCGCGGAGATACGGCGCGAGATTCCGTCGGGAGGCGACGGCACGCCGACCGGGGCCGGCGAACCAGGTTCCGATCAGGAGCAGCAGCCCCACGATCACCGTCGTGAGGTTGGCGGCTCCGAGCCGATCGGTCGCGACCCACCAGATCGCGTGACCAGCGTCCCGATTCTGGGGCAGCGTCGTCAGCGAGTCGATCAGCGCGTCACCCACGACGCGGCGGACGAAGATGAGCACCACCGCCGCGGCGAGCATGCCGATCGCGATCGCGCGCAACGTCTTTCGGCGATCACGCGAGATTGCGACCGCGATCGCGAACACCGCCAATGCCAGCAAGGCAAGGGGAATCGACGCCAGCCGCAGGAACTTCACGCCGGACTGCGCCGCGCTCAGCTGGTCGCTTTGCAGCAGCACGATCTTGCCGGTGCCCGGCGGGAGCGCGACCGCGCCGTTGGTGCGCTGGCTCAGCGTGCTCGAGAGGTTCCCGACGATCGGGCTGAGGTCGATCGACACCGTGCCGCTGGCGGTCGAGAACGGCCCCGACCCGCCGTTCAGAATCCGCATCAGCTGACTATGGGCACGAAGGTTCGCCGCGCGCCACAGCTCGACGACGTGCGGACGCGCCAGGCCGGCGGCCACGGCCCGCTCGATATACGGCTCCGCACCGACAGCGATCGGCCCTGCCAGCGGTTGGAGCCGCGGCGGAAGCGCACTCCGATAGCGCCGCCGGCACGTTCACATTGGCGTAGAGCTGGTCGACCAGGTATTCGGACACGGCGGTGCGCACGGCCGGCTGCTGCAGCGCTTTCGTGCTGGTATCCGACCAGGCACCCGAATCGAGTGCAACCCGGTCGACCCAGATGGAGAAGATCGCCACACACAGCATCAGCGAGCCCAGGAACACGAGCACGCCGACGGCCAGCTTGCGCCCTCGGCTGTTCCCCGTATGGCTCGCGGTGGATCCGTCCGGCGGGGGTCCCGCCGTCGCGTCCTGCGCCTTCGTCACCGGCACGCGCAACTCCCTCCGTCAGCGCCCGGGACGATCTTGGCCGCCGCCACGACCCGAGCCGTCATCCACTTTGGGTGACCCCTGCGGGACCGTGCCGTCGCCCCCGGCGCCTCAGAGCTCGGCGAGGCGTTCGTGCACGACGATCCGCGCCGCCGCCTCCATCAGCGCCAGGTGAGAGAAGGCCTGCGGGAAGTTCCCCAGGTGGCGTCCCGTGCCCGCATCGAACTCCTCCGCGTAGAGGCCCAGCGGTGAGGCGACCCGGAGCAGGCGCTCCATCAGGTCGCGCGCCCGCTGGATGTCGCCGATCACGGCCAGCGCCGACACGAGCCAGAACGAGCAGATCAGGAACGTTCCCTCCTTGCCGGAGAGGCCGTCATCGGTCTCGTCGGTGCGGTAGCGCAGGACGAAGCCGTCCTCGGTCAGGTCGTCCGCGATGGCCAGCACGCTGGCGCGCAGGCGCTTGTCGTCATCGGGCAGGAACCCGAAGATCGCGGCGAGCAGATTGGACGCGTCCAGCGAGTCGGTGTCGTAGTGCTGGCGCAGGACGCCGTCCTTCGTCAGCCCGTGCGACAGGATGTCCTCGCGGATCTCGTCGGCGATCCCGCTCCAGCGCTCGCTCAGCTCGGGGTCGCCGCGGAGCGCGGCCAGCCGGCCCGCCCGGTCGAGGGCGACCCAGCACATCAGCTTCGACGAGACGTAGTGGCGCGGCTTGCCCCGGGCCTCCCAGATGCCCTGATCCGGCTTGCGCCAGACCTTGATCGCGCATTCCGCCTGGCTCTGGACGATCGGCCACAGCCGCCGCGGGAGGCGCTCGCTCCGTCGCGTGTGCAGCAGGATCGAGTCGAGCACGGCGCCGAAGACGTCGTTCTGGCGCTGGTCGTACGCGCCGTTGCCGACCCGCACGGGACGCGCCCCGGCGTACCCGGAGAGGTCGTCGCGGGTCGTCTCGGTCAGGTCGCGGCGGCCGTCGATGCCGTACATGATCTGTAGGACCCGTCGTCGGTCGGCTCGAGGTCAGCGACGAACTGCATGAACTCGTCCGCCTCCCAGTCGAGATTCAGCCAGTGCAGCGCCTGGAGCGTGAACGTCGAGTCGCGCATCCACGTGTAGCGGTAGTCCCAGTTGCGCTCGCCGCCGGGCGTCTCGGGAAGCGACGTCGTCAGCGCCGCGACGGTCGCACCCGTCGGCATGTAGGTGAGGCCCTTGATCGCGAGCGCCGAGCGCTGCACCGGCTCGCGGAAGCGGTGGTCGGGGACGCGGGCGCGGCCCAGCCAGGAGCGCCAGAACCGGGCGGTGACGTCGAGCCGGGCGGTGGCGTCGTCGACGTCTTCCGGCGTCGCGAGACCCTCGGCCCACGACAGGGCACACCAGGCCCGGTCGCCCGCCGTGAGCACGTGGCGACCGCGGATGCGGTTGCCCTCGACCCCGAGCGCGAGGTCGGAGCACAGCCGCAGCGTCAGGCCGGCGCCGCTCGCGTCGGCGGTGTGGCGGTCGCCGTCGAGCACGTTCCAGTCCGCCGCCGCGCGGCCGTAGTCGAACGCCGGCTCGCACACGAGCTCGACCTCGACCTGGCCCTCGACGCACTCGACCGTGCGCACCAACACGTGCTCGGCGTCGTCGTCGGCGGGCGGGCGCGTGTGCGGCGTGATCTCGTCCTCGTGGTTCCGCGGCCCCATGGTCAGCGCATCGCGGACGACCACCCATCCCGACGGCGTCTTCCAGGTCGTGCGCAGCACGTTCGAACCCGCCTCGTAGATCCGCATCGACGGGTGATTGATCCCGTACGGCGCGAACCGGAAGAACCCGGCCTGGCGGTCGAGCAGGCTCCCGAACACGCTGGGCGCGTCGAACGAGGGGACGCACAACCAGTCGATCGCGCCGTCCGGCGCCACCAGGGCGCCCGTGTGGCAGTTGGAGAGGAACGCGTACTCCGCGATCGGCGGGAACGGCGACGGCGCGGCCGCGCTCTGCACGTGTGGCTCTGGGGCCTTCTTGCGCCGTGTGGGTGTCCTGGCCGCGCTCATTCATGCCTCCCGGATTTGCAAGCAGCCGTGATCGCCGGCGGGGACGCAAGCTAGGTCGAACGAGGCGTCTCTCCATCACCCCAACCGGACGATGCCGCACCGGGCCACCGGAGCCACCCTGGATCCCAACGGGCTGCTGAACGCGGAGGGGAGGGAGCGTCACTATGGCCGGTCTGCCTGGCCCACGACCTCGTCATGCCGGTTGGAACGTCATCGCTCTCGACGGGGACGGAGGCCGGGCTGCAGGGCGCCCTGCATGGCTCGGCCGCTCCCGAGGGGGCGTAACGCTGCGATCGCCCAGCTCGGGCGCCGCCGCCAGGCCCTGCGCCGTGACTTGCCCGTCACCCGCACGGCCCGCCTCTGCCGATGAGCACACCCGCTCGACGGGACGCGTCCGGCACGGCACCCGACATGCGCGGGGACGTCTCACGCGACGAGACGTGTGCAGGCGATCGTCACCACGGCGGGCAGCTCCTAGCGGGGCTGCCCGCCGTCGGGTGCAGCCGCCGGCTAGTCGCCGGCGCTGAGGCCCGGCAGGCTCGCGATCGCGGCCAGCGTGCGCTGGACGCGACTCAGCTCCCCGTTCGCTTCGGCCGCCGGACGGCCCAGCCGCTTGGCGATCAGCGCGATCGCGGCCTCGAGATCGCCCTGCTCCACGCGGGCGCCCTCGTCGCCCAGGCACGCTCGGTGACGCGCGCGAGCGAGACCTCGTCGCGCGCGTCACGCGGCGCCGGCCGGATCCATGGCAACCTGGTGGGCGAGCCGGCTGATCCGCCTCGCCGCACGAACGAGCGCGAGCACGGCGTCGGACGCCTCGGTGTGCGGGCCCAGGTCGAAGGCCTGGAGCTCGCGCTGTAGCGCCTGCACTTCGAAGGCAAGGCCATTCTGTGCGCTCATGGAATCGCGTCTGCTCGCATCGTGGTTGACGCTCTGACCCGGGCCAGGTCAGTGGCGTAACGTACTGCTCGCCGGAGGGCGGTGCTTCCCCCGATCGCGGTACCTGCGGCGGGGGAGCAGCCCCCGTATACCCGCGAACGCGACCGGGTATCCCTGTCGCCCCGGCAGGCGCTCCGATCGTGCCATCGGGGTGATGCGCGAAGGTGGCCGCGCGGACACGCTCCGGCGGACATGACGGCGAAAGCCGATTTCGCACAAGACGAGTGGGAGCTGATCGCGGAGGGCCCTACGACGGCCGGAATGATCATGATCCGCGCCGACGGCGGCGGCACGTTCCGCGAGACGATCGCGCTTGCACACGCGTACGCCGACGCCCGGAAGCAGCACGGCCAGAGCGAGCTGCTCGACGACGTCGTCTCCTCGAAGCCGCAGTTCGACCGCCACCGCTACCACACGAAGGCCGAGCTGCACGACGCGGGCCTCGCCCGTATCGGCGAAGCCATCTCGCTCTTGCGTGCCAAGTCCACCGCGCGGGACGTCGAGGAGTACAGCTCGTTCCTGCTCAAGCTCGCCGAACACGTGGCCGCCGCGCACGCCGAGCACGGACAGGACATCAGCCCTGCCGAGCAGGCGGTTCTCGACGAGATCCGCGCCCGGGTCGAGGGCACAGGCACCTGAATCGGCGGGGCCAGGCCCCAGCCATTCAAGCGCGCGCCCGGCCGGACCCTCCTGGGCGGAAAGGACTCGAAGACATGACGAAGCAGGAGAAGCGGATCGCCGAGTACGCCCCGCTGTTCCGGGTGAAGCCGGGGTCGAAGGTGAAGCTCGCACGCGATTTCGATCCCGCCTTCAAGGCGGACGTCGTGCGCAAGAAGGAGGGCGCCGAGCTGCTCCGCCGCGGCATCGCCCTGCTGGCCGACTACCAGGCCCGGCTGGCGGCGCAGGACACCTACGGCGTGCTCGTCTGTCTGCAGGCGCTCGACGCCGGCGGCAAGGATGGGACGATCCGCCACGTCATGAGCGGCGTGAATCCCCAGGGGGTCGCCGTGCACGGGTTCAAGGTGCCGTCGGCCGAGGAGCTCGACCACGACTTCCTGTGGCGCTACGCCCGCCGCCTGCCCGAGCGCGGGCAGATCACGATCTTCAACCGCTCGCACTACGAGGAAGTCGTCGTCGTCCGCGTCCACCCGGAGAACCTCGACCGCCAGAAGCTTCCGGGCGAGAACAAGGGCCCGGGGATCTGGGCGCGCCGCTACCGCGAGATCAACGACTGGGAGCGCTACCTGACCGACAACGGCATCCGGGTCGTCAAGATCTTCCTGAACCTCTCCAAGGAGGAGCAGCGCACCCGGTTCCTGAAGCGGCTCGACCTCCCGGAGAAGAACTGGAAGTTCTCATCCCACGACCTCGCCGAGCGCGAGCGCTGGGACGACTACCAGGAGGCCTTCTCGGAGATGCTCTCGCACACGAGCACGAAGTGGGCGCCGTGGTACGTGATCCCGGCCGACCGCAAGTGGTTCGCCCGGATCGCCTCGGCAGTCGTGCTCGCGAACGCGCTGATGGAGATCGACCCGCAGTACCCGAAGGTGAGCGCGGCGGCGCGCAAGGACCTGGCGAAGGTGAAGGACCTGCTCCTCGCGCAGGCACCCAAGGGGGCGGCCGCCGATCCTTTCGAGGAGAAGCTCTCCCGGGAGCGCCGGAAGGCCAAGAAGCACGCGGACGCCAGTGACACCGAGCTCGTGGTCGCGAGCGTCGCCGACGGGAAGGCGCCAGGGTCGTGACGCCCGCCGCGGTCGGCGAGTCACCCGCGCCGTCAGCCGACCAGGCGGAGCGCTGGTACGCCCGCGACGTGGTGTCCGCCGCCAAGGAGTTGGGCGTCAAGCCCGAACGGGGGCTGTCGGCGGGCGAGGCCGCCGACCGCCTCGAGCACGACGGCCCGAACGCCCTCCCGACCGAGAAGCCCAAGCCTGAGTGGCGCCGGTTCGCCGACGAGTACACCAGCTACATGCAGATGATCCTGGTCGGCGCGGCCGTGGTCTCGCTCGCGATCAAGGAGTGGAGCACCGCGGTGATCCTGGTTGCGATCACGCTCCTGAACGCGGTCGTCGGGCTGCGCCAGGAAGGCAAGGCCGAGAGCGCGATGAACGCACTGCGCTCGATGATGAAGGAGACGGCCCGCGTACGCCGCGACGGGAAGGAGGCACAGATCCCCGCCGACCAGCTCGTCGTCGGCGACGTCGTCCTGCTCGCAGCCGGCGACCAGGTGCCCGCCGACGGCCGCCTGATATCCGCGAGCGCGCTTCAGATCGACGAGTCGGCCCTGACCGGCGAGAGCGCGCCCGTCGCCAAGGGCCCGGACACGCTCGGCGGCGGCGACCGCTCGCCCGGCGATCAGACCAACATGGCGTTCATGCACACGCCGGTGACGCACGGCAGCGGCGCCATGGTCGTGACGGCGACCGGCGGCCGCACGCAGGTCGGTCGGATCGCCCACATGCTCGAGTCGACGGCCGTCGAGGAGACGCCGCTCACGAAGCAGATGAACGTGCTCACGCTGTGGATCGCCGCCGCCGCCGGCGTGACGATGGTGATCATGTTCATCCTCGGCGCGCACCGCGGCGACCCGTATCGAGAGCTGTTCGTCGCGGCCGTCGCGCTGGCGATCTCGGCGATTCCCGAGGCACTGCCGACCGTCGTCCAGGTGGTGCTCTCGCTGGGGAGCGTCGACCTGGCCGGCCGCAACGCGATCGTGAAGGAGCTGCCGTCGGTCGAGACGCTCGGGTTCACGTCGGCGATCAACTCCGACAAGACCGGCACGCTCACGATGAACCAGATGACGGCCGTCGAGGTGGTGGCCGCCAGCGACCGCTACACGATCTCCGGCATCGGCTACGGCCTCGAGGGCCAGGTGCACCACGCCGCCGGCAAGGCCGGAAGCATCGACGCGGCGATCCTCCCCTACCTCATCGCAAACGACGCCCGGCTCGAGTCGGGCAAGGTCGTCGGCGACCCCACCGAGGGCGCGCTGCTCGTCCTCGCGCACAAGGCCGGCCTCGACATCGAGGCCACCCGGGACGACCGGCCGCGGCTCGCCACGCTCCCGTTCGACCCGACGTACAAGCTCATGGCGACCTTCAACCAGGAGGCCGACGCCGCCGGCAAGGAGGTCGTGCGCGTGTACGTGAAGGGCGCCGGGCCGGCCGTGCTCGAGCGGGCCGCGTCGGCCCTCTCCGAGGGCGGCAGCGTCTCCTGGGACAAGACCCTCGAGCAGCGGGCCGACGAGAACGTCACCCGCATGGAGGGCGACGGCCTGCGGGTGATGGCCGCCGCCGTGCGCGACATCGATCCGAAGGGGTTCGACCCCGGCGGCGACCTGCTGGCGCTCGTCACCGACCTCGAGATCACGAGCCTCGTCGGCATGCTCGACCCGCCGCGCGACGAGTCCCGGCAGGCCGTGGCGGACGCCCAGGCGGCGCACATCCGCGTGCGCATGGTGACCGGTGACGACGTCGTCACCGGCGCGGCCATCGCCACTCAGCTTGGGATCGAGGGGGAGGCGATCCTGGGCGCCGAGTTCGCCGCGCTGTCCGAGCAGGAGCGGATGGAGCGGATCGAGACGATCGGCGTCGTGGGCCGGGTCGCCCCCGAGCACAAGGTGCTCCTGGCCGAGACGCTCAAGGCCAAGGGCGAGGTGGTCGCGATGACCGGCGACGGCGTGAACGACGCGCCCGCGATCAAGGCCGCCGACATCGGCATCGCCATGGGCAGCGGCACGGAGGTGGCCAAGAACGCCTCCCGGATGATCCTCTCCGACGACAACTTCGCCACCATCGTCTTCGCGGTCGAGCAGGGCCGCAAGCTCTACGACAACCTGACCAAGTACATCCGGTTCGTGCTCGTGATGCTGGTGGCGTTCGTGCTCACCTTCCTGGGCGCGAGCCTGTTCAACATCGCCTCCGGTGAGCCGTTCACCTCGCCCCAGGTGCTGTGGATCCACTTCCTGATCAGCGCACCGTTCGGCGTCGCGCTGGGGTTCGACGAGGAGACCCCGGGCCTGATGCGCCTGCTCCCGCGAGCGCGGGGCGAGTCGATCCTGACCCTGCCGGTGAAGCTCACGGCGGGACTGGTCGGGCTGTTCATGGCGGTCGCGGCGCTGCTCGTGCTCGAGCTGGGCATCCACCATTACTCGAGCGTCGCCATCGGGAACTCGATGGCGTTCACCGCGTTCGCGCTCATGCTGGTGGGAGCGGCGTTCGAGTGCCGCAGCGAGACGGAGAGCATCCTCACCGTCGACACGTTCAACAGCCGGCGGATGAACATGATCGCCGCCATCGAGGTGATCGGCGCCGCCGCCGCCACCGGCTGGGACTTCCTCAACCGCGTGCTGGGGACGGTGCAGCTGACCGCCCAGCAGTTCGGCGTCGCCCTGCTCTGCGCGCTCGCCCTGCTCGTCGCCTGGGAGGCGGCGAAGGCGATCGCCCGGCAACGGATCGAGGGGGATACCGAGGGAACACCGGTCGCCGCGGATGCCGTCGCGCAATGACGGCCCACTAGGCGTCGTCGCCGGCGCAGCGCGCGGGGCGGCGCGCGGGGCGGCGGCGATCCCCGCCAGGGCGGCCGCGAACGTGGCACGTGACCGCCTCGAGGACGTCGCCGACGCGATGCTGGCCTCGCCGAGCACGCTGCGCGCCGTCGACCGGATCCTCTCCGGCCCACTGCCCGAGGAGATCGTCCGGTCGGCAGTGCGAAACCACGTGCTCGAGCGGATGCTCTCCGAGCTGGCGGCCATGGGCGCGCTCGACGACCTCATGAGCGGCGCGCTTCAGAGCCGCCAGACCCAGGCTCTAGTCGACCGCATCGTCGCGAGCGACGAGATGCAGCGGGTGATGCGGGACGTCCTCACCTCGCCCGAGGTGCGGCACGCCCTGGTCGACCAGACCGCGGGGTTCTCCGACGAGGTCGTGGGCGGCCTGCGCGGCCGCGCCGCCCGGATGGACGAGCACACCGATCGCCGCGCTGTCCGGGCGGGGCGTACGCCGGGATCGCGTCGCGGGCGCTCGCCTTCGTGGCCGACGCGGTCCTCTGCGCGGCGCTGTGGGTGTCGGTGTCCGGGGTCGCGGCGCTGGTCGGATGGATCGTCGGCGGGCTGCGCCCGGAGTGGCTTGTCGCCACGCTGGCGACGGTCGGCCTCGCCGCGCTCACCGGCGGCTACTTCGTCTTCTTCTGGAGCACGGCCGGGCGGACGCCGGGCATGCACCTGCTGCACCTGCGGGTCGCGGTGGAGGACTCGCCCGCACCGCCGTCGATCCGCCGGTCGGTGGTGCGGCTGGTCGGCCTGGCGCTCGCGATCATTCCGCTGTTCGTCGGCTTCCTGCCCGTGCTGTTCGACCGTCGCCGCCGCGGCATCGCCGACATGATGGCCGGGACGGTCGTCGTCTACGGCTCGACGAGGGGCGAGGCGCCGGTCCCGACCGCCTCGCCCGTCCCGCCGGCACGCTGACGGAAGGCGCCGATCGCCGCCTCGACGGTCGGGTAGAAGTGATCCGGGTCGATGGTGCGGGTGAGCTCGTAGCGCTCGATCTTGGCCCGCACCGGATCCTTGATCTCGGCGAAGACGAGCGAGATGCCCTTCGCGTTCACCGCTTCGTCCAGGCCGTGCAGCATGTCGGACGCCGTCGTGTCGATATCCGTGATCGGCTCCGCGGCGATGACGATCCAGGCCGGCGGCGGATCGGCCGCCGCCAGCCGCGCGACCTGGTCGCGGAAGGTGCGGGCGTTGGCGAAGAAGAGCGGCGCGTCGAACCGGAACACGACGAGGCCCGGCAGCTGCTCGGCCGCGGGATAGCTGCGCATGTCGTGCCAGCCGGGCATCGCCGGCACCCGGCCGAGCACCGTCTGGTACGGCCACCACGCCCGCCGGAAGACGTTCGCGACCGAGAGCGCGATCGCGACCACGATGCCGGGCAGCACGCCGAGCAGGGCGACGCCGAGGAACGCGGCGACCGAGAGCCCGCATTCGGTGGGCCGCTGCTTCCAGAGCCGCACGACGCCGGGGATATCGGCCAGCGAGAGTGACGCGACGATCACCACGGCGGCGAGCGTCGGCTGGGGCAGGTCGCGCAGGAGGCCCGGGAATGCGAGCAGCATCGTCACGATCGCGACTGCACCGACGACGCCGGTCACCTGCGACTTCGCGCCGGCCTGCTCGGCGACCGCCGTTCGCGAGCCGCTCGTGCTCACGGGGAAGCCCTGGAAGAACCCGGCGGCGATGTTCGCGGCGCCGATGCCGAGCATCTCGCGGTTCCCGTCGATCTCCCTGCCGCTGCGGCCCGCGAACGCCGAGGCGGTGGCGATGGTGTCGGCCAGCGAGACGAGGGCGATGCCGAACGCGCCTCCGATCAGGAGCGGGATGTCGGATGCGTGCACGTCGGGAACCGTGAGCGGGGGGAAGCCCTGCGGCAGCGCCCCGACGAGGTCGACGCCGTGATCGGCGAGGCCGAATGCGGAGGCGGCCGCGATCGAGACGACCACCGCGGCGAGCACGCTCGGGACCTTCGGCCAGAACCGCTGCAGCACGAGCATCACCAGGAGCCCGGCGACGCCGATGGCGAGTGAGGCGGTCACCGTCTCGCCGTCCCGCACGCCGTTGAAGAACGCTCGCGCCTCGGCCAGGAGGCCGGTCGCGTCTGTCGAGAACCCGAACAGCTTCGGCAGCTGGCCGATCAGGATCGTGAGGGCCAGCCCGTTCATGTAGCCGATCATGGTCGGCTTGGACAGGAGGTCGGCGATGAAGCCCAGCCGGGCGATCGCCCCGAGCGACGTGATCGCGCCCACGAGCAGACCGAGCATCGAGGCGAGCGCGACCGCCCGCTCCGGGTCGCCCTGGGCACCCGCGATCGGCAGGATCACCGCGGCGATCATCGGCCCGAGCGACGAGTCCGGGCCGAGGACGAGCACCGGCGACGGCCCGAACACCGCGTAGCCAAGGAGGCACATGATCGACGTGTAGAGGCCGGTGATCGCGGGCAGGCCGGCGAGCTCGGCGTAGGCCATGCCCTGCGGGACGAGCAGGGTCGTGAGCACGAGCCCGGCGACGAGGTCATGCGGGAGCCAGCCGGCCTGGTAATCCGACACCATCTGCAGCCCGGGCACGTACCGGCGCGCGCCGGCGAGATACCGGCCGCGGCCGTGTGCGGCGTCGGACGTCGAACTCGAAGCCACCGCTCACCTCTCTCGCGTGGGTTGGCGCCCCGACTCTCCCTGCGGCCGCCCCGGCCCGCATCGTCCATTCGGGATCACGCGCGCTCCCCGGGCCATCCGGCTCATCCCGATGGGAGGAGGCAGGATCGGGAGCCCCGGTACACCATTCCGAGATGACATCCCATCGCACGTCGAGCGTCCGGCTCGCGGCGCTTGCCGCGCTCGGGGCTGCCGTTGTCGCGGTGCTCCTCTTTGTCCTCGCCGTCTTCACGAGCCCCGCTGAGGTGGCCGTGGGAGCGGCATCGGTGTGCGTGGCGGTCGGATGCGGGTGGCTCGCGCTCACGCGCTCCGGCGGCGTGCGGGTCCTCGCCCTCGCCGGGGCGGGGGTCGCGACGTTCGCCGCGGTGGTCGCGCTCGCGCGCGGCGACATCCTCTGGGCGATCGTCGCGCTCGTCGCGAGCGCGGCCGCGTTCACGGGCGCCAGTCGCTCGGCCGGGCGGGCCCGCCGGCGAGGGCAGGCGCGGCCTGCGAGGGCGCCGGAGCGGCGCGCATCACGCAGCCGGGCCCAGCCCGTCCTCCTGATGAACCCGAAATCCGGCGGCGGCAAGGTGGAGCGCTTCCACCTGGCCGACGAGGCCCGCAGCCGGGGCATCCGCACGATCGAGCTGAAGCTCGGCGACGATCTGCGCAGCCTCGCAGCCGAGGCGATCCGCACCGCGCCGGCGATCGGGATGGCCGGCGGCGACGGGTCGCAGGCGATCGTGGCAGAGGTTGCGATGGAGCACGACGTGCCCTACGTGTGCGTGCCCGCCGGCACGCGCAACCACCTGGCGCTCGATCTCGGGCTCGACCGCGACGACGTCGTGGCCGCCCTCGACGGCTTCACGGACGGGGTCGAGCGGCGGATCGACCTCGCCCGGGTGAACGGCCGCGTGTTCGTGAACAACGTCTCGCTCGGCGTCTATGCCGAGATCGTGCAGTCCGACGAGTACCGCGACGCGAAGCTGCGGACGATGCAGCGCATGCTGCCTGACCTGCTCGGCCCCGAAGCGCAGCCGCTCGACCTGCGGTTCGCCGACGGCGACGGTGTCCGCCACGAGACCGCGCAGCTGGTGATGGTCTCGAACAACCCCTACGCGCTCGACCGGATGATCGGCGCCGGGTCGCGGCCCGAACTCGGCACGGGCACGCTGGGAGTGTTCGCGATCAAGATCGAGAGCTCGACCCAGGCTGCGAAGCTGTTCGCGCTCGAATCGATGGGCCGAGCCCGCAACTTCGGCGGCTGGCTCGAATGGTCGGCGGCGACCTTCTCGATCGAGTCGAGCGGGCCGATCGCGGCGGGCGTCGACGGCGAGGCGATGACGCTCGAGCCGCCGGTGCGCTTCGAGAGCGTCCCGGGCGCGCTCACCGTCCTGCTCCCGCGGAGCGCCGGTGGCGCCTCGCCGGCGGCCCTGTCGGCCGGCATGTCGCGCGAGGGCATTGCCGACCTATGGGACGCGGCCCGCACCGGGGGAGCCGGGGCGCGGCCGGCCGGGCAGCCTCGCGGCTCCGCGAAATGACGGCCGCGGCCGAGCCGCCATGGCGGCTCGCGCTCCGCGACCTGGCGGCGATCGACGACGCCGTCTACAAGGCTGTCGCTGCAACCCCGTCGCCCGCACTCGACCGGAACCTCGCCCGCCTCTCGCAGGTCGCGAACCGGTCGGTGCTCTGGATGGGGATCGCCGCGGGCCTGGCCGTGGCCGGCGGCACGTCCGGCCGTCGCGCCGCTGCCGCAGGCATGGGATCCGTCGCCGTCACGTCGGCGCTCGCGAACGCCGGGCTCAAGCATCTCCACGGCCGGCCCCGGCCAGACGCCGTCGCCGCAGGGATCGGCGCTGAGCGCGCAGTCCCGATGCCGCGTTCGGCGTCGTTCCCGTCCGGCCATGCCGCATCGGCGTTCGCCTTCGCGACGGCGGTCGGCGCCGAGCTCCCCGTGCTCGCCTTCCCGCTGCGCTGTCTTGCGGCCGCGGTTGCGTATTCGCGCGTTCACGGCGGGGCCCACTACCCTGGCGACGTGATCGGGGGAGCCCTGCTCGGCGGCGCGATCGCGGCGGGCGTCGGCGGGGGCATGCGCCGGCTCGCTCCGGGCTGAGGCTCCGGACCATGCCAACGCCGGGTGAGCGCCGCCTCGGGCGCCCACCGGGCGAAGCTTGTCGCGCCGTTACCGGCGGCGGGAGACGCGCCGCGCGGTGCGGCGGCCGGTCCTGCGAGCGACTCTGCGTGCTCCGAACATCTGCGTCCTTCCTGTCTAGCGGGTATCGACCAGCGCGTGGGCGTCGGCGTCTTCGCGGGTCATCGCCCCGATCTCGACGAGGTCGATCGGGCTCACGAAGCCGTCCGAGATGCGGAAGCCACCGGCCCGGGCCACGGCGTCGCGCAGGCCAACCGCCCAGTGATGCTCGATCAGGATGAGGGCAGCGGCGGTGTCGTTCGGGATCTCATCGACGACGTCCCACACCTCCTCCTCGTTGAACACGTCGATGCCCTCCTCCGCGCCGACCTCGGCGCCGGCCAGGGCCATCTCCTCGACCGCCTCCTCGTCGTCACCGGCGGCGCCGATGCCGATCAGCGCGCCGATGGTGGCGCCGAGCTCGATCCGCTCGTCGCGGGTGAGGTTGTCCATCTTCAGGATGGCGACGTCGCCGTCGGCGTCCTTGCTGACCGCGAGCGCGTCGATGACCCGGATCGTGTCCGTGTCGCGTAGCCGCTCGAGCTCCGCCAGCACCTCACCCTGGAAGTTCGGGTGATTGAAGCCGAGCACGATCAGCTGTACGGGTCCAACTGCCATGATCAATTCCTTCCTCGTCCTGCGCCCCTTGCGCGGGCCGTCAAGCCAGCACGCGGGACTTGATCGACTGGTACTCCTCCTGCGTGATGGCGCCGCTGTCCAGGAGCTCCTTCGCGCTTGCGATCTCCGTCGCCGGACCGGAGCCGGAGCTGCTGCTGCTGCCGCCGCCGCCGCCGCCGGAGGAGGGGTAGCCGCGCGACTCCATGAGGGCCTGCTGGCGCTGGGCCATGCCTTCCGAGTTCATGACCATGTAGATGATCAGGCTGAAGAACGGGACGATGAACAGCAAGACCAGCCAGGCCGCCTTCTTCCCACCGGAGGCGTCGTGCCGCCGGAAGACGTCCACGATGACCTGGAAGAG
This sequence comes from uncultured Actinomycetes bacterium, assembly GCA_963708365.1. Taxonomy (GTDB): domain Bacteria; phylum Actinomycetota; class Thermoleophilia; order Gaiellales; family JAICJC01; genus JAICJC01. Next base: position 6,519 of record CAVPSM010000012.1, on the reverse strand, counting down.
CATCATGAAGTAGATCACCATGAAAAAGATGGCGAGACACGTCCACAGGAACTCCGCCACTGACAACACGACCATCGATCCGTCTCCTTTGTAGGCTCAGTGCATCGTGTCGCTCCGGGTGCGGCGACACGTCATCCCGACCGGGTGAACCCGGACCGGGCCGCCGCCGCACCCGTCGCCGTTCCTAGAGCCCCTTGGCGGCCGCGATCCGGCCGGAGTCGACGGCCGCGGCGAGCGCCTTGTAGTCGCGTTCGTTGAGGTCGGCGTAGGCGTCCGCGAAATCGCAGATCGCGCGATCGAACGTGTCGCCGTTGCCGAGGTATGCCGCGATCGCCACCCGGTCGCCGGAGCGCGCATGCCCCCGCGCCAGCGTCCAGCCGCACATGCCGGCGTAGAGCATCATCCCCCTCGGGGTCATCGTCTCGATCACGGCCGACCCCTTCCAGTCCTTCAGCTGGCGGCCGTAGAAGTCCCGCCGGGCGCCGTCGAACCCCGCGGCGATGCGGGTCCACCCGAGGAAGATGTCGCTCGAGGCCTGCATCATCCTCTGGCCGGCGACGACGCGCTCGCCGCAATTGGCGAACACGCTCTTGCCGCAGTGGTCCTCGAGCACCGAGGGCTGCGCCTCCTTGATCTGCAGGAAGAGCGGATCGACCTCGTCGCGGCCCAGCATGAGCGCGATCCAGGCCCGCGTGCCGACGCTGCCGACGCCGACGACCTTGCGGGCGACGTGGACGAGCCGGTACTGCTCCAGGAGGGCCTTCCGGTCGTGCGGGAGCGTCTTGCGGTACGCCCGCAGCACGTCGTGCAGTGCCCCGGTGAGCTCCTCGGCCTCCATGCCTTCGGCAAGATCCTCGATCGGCTCGATCAGCGGCGGGTCGGAGATGATCCGCGGCTCGCCGTCCACCATGTGCGTCAGCTTCGAGAACGCCGACATGCTGTCACGGGTGCGCGCCTTGGCCAGCGTCTGCTCGGTGCGCCGGACCTGCTTTCGCGTCGCCACCGCGCGCAACTCCGAGAGGCGGGTGTCGACGTCCATCGAGGCGTACCACACCTCGAGGTTGCGCATCGGCGCGAACTGCCGCATGGCGGTGCGGTACTCCCACACGCCGCGGCGGACGACCTCGCGCCGATCGCCTGCGCCGAACCCGTTGTCCCGCCCGGCCACCTCGAGACTGACCGCGAGCCGCTTCACGTCCCACTCCCAGGGCCCCGGCAGGGTCTCGTCGAAGTCGTTGATGTCGAAGACCAGCCGCCGCTCCGGCGATCCGAACACGCCGAAGTTGGACAGGTGGGCATCGCCGCAGAGTTGGACGCGCAGCGACGTGCGCGCGCCGGCGGCGAGGTCGGCCGCCATGATCGCTGCCGCGCCGCGGTAGAAGGTGAACGGGGACACGAGCATGCGCCCGTACCGGATCGGGACGAGCTCGGGCACGCGCGACTCGGCCTGCCGCTCGAGCACCGCCACCGGATCGGGCCGGTCGGCCGGCAGGTCGAGGACGGCGTGGCGGAGCCTCGGCACGTCCTTGCGGGCCGCACGTCCGAGCGCGATCCGCTCCGCCGTCGTCGGGTGCTTCGGGTCGCGCCGCGGGCGTCGCCGGGGGGGTGTGGTCACCGCACTCATTCTGTACCTCCAGGTAGGCCGTTTGTCGAACCCGCCGCACCTGCCCGGATGGCGGGAGGGACCGCCGCGGCGAACATCGTGACGGTTGCCCCGGGATCGTGACGGCGTGGGGTGTGCGCGCATCGTCCCGACCGGGCGAAACCGCGTTGTCCGGGCCGTCGACCGGCTCGTCCGACGCCGCGCGCGGCCGGACGAGCCGATCGAGCCCGGCGGCGATCAGAACGCTTCCTCGGACCCGCGGGTCAGGGCGAACAGGACCGCCATGCTGAGAAGAATCCCGGCGAGCGCCGGCATGGGCGCCGCGAAGATCATGAAGAACCACAGGATCGCTGCCACGAGCGCGAGCGATACGCCCAGGAAATAGCCGGTCGTGCTGCGGGCGAACACGAGCGCCCCGGCGACCAGCTGGAGCACGCCCCAGATCAGGAACATCCAGCCCCAGAACGTGAAGTTGTTGTAGACGATGTCGGTGCGGTAATAGCTCGAATGCTGGATCGCGGTGAAGCCGTTGATGACGTTCACCGCGCCGAGCACGACAAGCACCGCCGCCGCGAAGACTCCCCACCCCGTGAGCCCGATACGGCCGCTCTCCGCCCCGGACTTCATCGTCGTTGATGCTGTCATCTCACACCTCCGTCAGGAATGTCCGCACTGCATCGTGGCCCGGCCGGCTCGGGCCGCGGTCGTCCGATCGGCATGAATCCGCCCACCCGAAGGCCGCCGCCACCGCGGGTCCATCTCAGCACTTCACGCCGGCGAAGGCCTTCTGGTACTCCTGGGCGAGGTGTTGACCGGCGGTCGTGAGCGTGCCGGCAGCGTCCGTCGCCGCCTGCACGGAGGTGATGTCCTGCGTGACCTGTGCGAGCTGCGAGCTGAACGCCGAGTTCGCCGCCTTGAGCTGATCCTTCAGGTCGCCCGTGACCTCGGGGACGGACTCGTTGATCGTCGAGAGGTCCTTCTGGATCTTCTGGAGCGCGGTCTTCGCCGTGTCGAGCGACGCGAGCGAAGCCGGCAGGCCTTGAAGCGTGGCGATCTGGGTGTCGATGTCCGCCTTCGCGTTGCAGGCGTTCGTCTTGGCGGTGTCGGCGGACGAGCTGCTCCCGCCGCAGCCCGACGCCGCCGTGAGCGCGGCAACGACCGCGAACGCGGCGACGGCCGCGCGCACACCGTCTAACGAGATCCGTGACATGCGGCTGGTCCCGCGCCGGGAGTCAGACGCCGCCGAGCACCTTCTGCTTCTCGGCGTTGAACTCCTCCTCGGTCAGCACGCCCTGGTCACGCAGCTCGGCGAGCTGCTTCAGGCGGGCGATCGAGTCGTTCGAGATGCCCGAGGCGGCCGGGGCGGACTGCACCGGCGCCGGCGTGGCCGCCGGCTCCTCGGAGCCGGGCTCGGTCCCGCCGTTCCGCTCTCCCATCTTCTTCCCGGCAATGTATCCGGCTCCTCCGACCGCAGCGGCACGCAGGAGCGGGCGTCGTCGTCTCAGCATTCGCTCACTCTCCTTTCAGCCGCAATGGTCGCGCAGGCGCGGCGTGGCGCCATCGTCCCGATCGGATGAGCGGGCGCGACGCGCGAATCGTCCCGTTGGGGTTACGCGGCGGTCTCGCGGCGCGGCGATATGCTGGGCCACGCAAACTCCAAAAGTATGGGAGGTGTCATGGCAACGCTCGTTGCGATTGCCTACCCCGATCAGGGGACGGCAGAAGAAGCACGCGGCGTCGTTCAGACGCTCCAGGCTGACCTGGTGATCCAGGCAGACCAGGTGGCGGCGATCTCGCGCGATCCGGATGGGAAGTACCACGTCACGACCACACACGGCGGCGCCTCCGCAGGCGCCGGCGCGTGGTGGGGCGGGTTCTGGGGCATGCTCTTCGGGCTGCTCTTCTTCATTCCGTTCGCGGGTCTTGCGATCGGCGCCGGCTTCGGCGCCCTTTTCGGGCACCTGGGGAAGAACGCGATCGACAAGCACTTCCAGGAGCAGGTGCGCGACCAGCTGAAGCCCGGCACATCGGCGCTCTTCCTGGTCATCGAGAAGGTCACGCCCGACAAGGCCATCGCCGCGCTGCAGCAGTTCGGCGGCACGGTGATGCGCACGTCGCTGTCCGACGAGGACACGGCGAAGCTGCAGGAAGCGCTTTCGAACCAGCAGACCGTAAGCGCGTAACGGCCGATGTCGCGCCGGCCCGGCGGGGGTTGCCCGCCGGGCCGGAGCTGCGCGTTCGGCGGGTGGCGTACGCCGGGGTCAGGCCGGGACGGGCGGCACGACCAGGCTCGTCTGCGCCGACAGCGCCGGCTCGCCGGGCACGGGGCGGACAGGCGACCACGTACCGTCCCCATGCATCTCCCAGGCGTGCTGGGTGTCGGCCAGGAGGGCGTCCAGGATGCCCTCGATGCGGGCCTGCAGATCGGGGTCCGCGATGGGCGCGAGCACCTCGACGCGCCGGTCGAGGTTGCGCGTCAGGAGGTCGGCGCTGCCCATCAGGACGACCTTCCGCTCGCCCGCCTCGAAGGTGAGGATGCGGCTGTGCTCGAGGTATCGCCCCAGCACGCTGCGCACGGTGATCCGGTCGCTCAGCCCCGGCACGCCGGGGAGCAGGGCACAGATCCCGCGCGTGACGACGTCGACGTGCACGCCGGCGGCCGATGCCGCGTAGAGCGCGTTCACGAACGCGGGGTCGGCCAGGGCGTTCACCTTGATCCGGATGCGCGCGCGGCGACCCGCACGGGCGGCGTCGATCGCATGTCCGATCTCGGCCATCAGCCGCGAACGCAGGAACCAGGTCCGACGATCAGCTTGCGAAACGCCGGCGGATCGTGGCTCCCTGTGAGGATGTCGAACACGCGGGCAACGTCGGCAGCGATCTCCGGATCGGCCGTGAACAGGCTCAGATCCTCATAGGTCGACGCGTTCGACGCGTGATAGTTGCCGGTGCCGATGTGGACGTAGCGGCGGATACCGGCCGGCTCGCGGCGCTCGATCATCGCGAGCTTGGCGTGCACCTTGAGCCCGGTCGGGCCATGGGACACGGTGACGCCGACGCGTCGTAGGGCTCCCGACCACTGGATGTTCCGCGACTCGTCGTAGCGTGCGCGCAGCTCGATCACGCATCGCGCGGCGCGGCCGCCCGCAGCCGTCTCCATCAGGGTTGCGAGGGTCGTCGACGGCCGCTCCGTGCGGTAGAGCGTTGCGCTCAGGCGGGTGACGTCGCGGTCGGACGCCGCAGCCATGAACGCCCCGACGCTGGCCTCGTAGGCCTCGTACGGGTGGTGCACGAGCACGTCGCCGCGGCTGATGCGCCGAAGCGTCTTCCCCGGCCGCCCCGCCCCCGGCGGCGTCACGGCACCCTCGGGCGGCCGCGCGGCCGGGAAAGCCTCGGGCCCGGCCAGCTCCCGCACGGCCGCGAGCCCCAGCGGCGCCGCCGACTCGTACACCTGGTCGGGGCGCATGCGCAGCTCGAGCATGAGGCGGTCGACCAGCGCCGCCGGCGCCCCTGCCTCCGTCTCCAGCCGCACCACCGGGTTCGCCCACCGGCGCATGCCCTCGAGCTCGATCGCGGCGCGCGTCCGGCCCGGGTCGAGCTCGGAGGGCACGATCGCGTCGCGGGTCACCCGGAACACCATCCGGCGCGTCGCCGACGTGCCGAGGACGTCGGCGAGACAGTGCAGCACCACGTCCTCGACGGCGACCCGTGTCTGCCGGGGGCCGCCCAGCTCCGCGAACCGCGGCAGGCTGTCGGGTAGCGGGACGTAGACCAGGCGGGGGCCGTTCATCCCGCCGGGCACCTCTGCCAGGATCCCCAGGGCGAGCGCCGCGGGCGCCGGCATCGGCTGCCCCGCCGCCAGCTCGATCGGATCGAGCTCGGGAAGCACCTCGCGCCGGAACAGGCCGCGGGCGGCGCGCCGCTCCGCCGGGCTGCAGCGCCCGACCCGGCCGACGTCGACCACCTCGTCGCGCAGCCGCGGGCAGAGCGTCTCGAGCCACAGCCGGTCCTGGTCGGCCTGGAGCCGCACGACCCGCTCCCGGATCGCGGCGAGCGCCTCCGTGGCGGTCGAGCCGTCCGGCAAGCGCAGAGGAGCGCCGGTGCGGCGCTGGGCGACGAGGCGGGCGACCCGCACGGCGAAGAACTCGTCGAGGTTCGACGAGACGATCCCGCACAGGCGCACGCGGTGGAGCAGCGGGAGCCGAGCGTCGGCCGCGAGGCCGAGAACGCGGGCGTCGAAGTCCACCCAGGAAGTCTCCCGGTTCTCGAGCAGCCGCTCGCCGGCGACGGCAGCCTCTGACACCCCTCCCACGCGAATCACCGCAGGGAGATATCGCGTGCGTGGGACACGAGCGCATCATGCGGGGAGGGTGAACGCCGCCACTCAGAGAGGTCGACGAGTGGCTGTCTTGCTCCTCAGCGGCGGCAGGCCCGGACGAGCCGGGGAGCGTGGCGGCCGAGCGTGAACGCCACACTCGCAGTGTGCCGGGTCACGCGAACGAACGCGACGCCGGCCCGCGCCTGGGTCGCCGTCGCGGCGACGTCGAGGGCGACGGCCTGGCGGAGCAGGGCGGTCGCGCGGCTGATCTCGGCGATGGCCGGGGCGCGCGCGAGCTGGCCCGAAACGAGTCCGGCCCCGCCGAGCATGGTGGCGAGCATCGACCGCAGGGCCTCGAAGGTGTCCTCGCCGCCGCCGCGCCCCGCTCCACCGGTTTCGGTCATCGCGGATCCAGCACGATCAGCCGGCACTCCGACGGCCGCACCTCGACGATGTCGTCGAGCGCGACCATCACCCGGCGCGACCGCAGTCCTCCGGTGCGCACCGCGACGACCTCGGTGCCTTCCATCGCGTCCTCGGCGGCGACGCACTCCACCACCCCGAGTTGGCGCCGACGGGAATCCACGCGGAATCCCTC
>CAVPSM010000011.1:0-390858 GCA_963708365.1 uncultured Actinomycetes bacterium | reverse complement strand
CAGTCCGCCGGCCGTGTCGACCATGCGCAACGGCCCGCGGAAGAGCCGCCCGCGCACGAGCCCGGCGACCGACCCGGTCACGCCCTGGGCGATGCTCCCGCCGACGAGTGCGCCGATCATGCTCGCGAACGGCAGCCATGTCGACTACGAGCCGCCGCTGAGCAGGTGCGGGGCGATCCGCGCCCCGACATCGCCCCGATCGCGAAGCCGGCGAGCCCGAGCACGTTCGCGACCAGGCCCCGCCGCGCGCCGAGCAGCGCCGACACCGCCACCCATGCGATCACGATCAGGTCGACAGCCACCGCCCGGGTTATACCGTCCTAGACTGCAGCCGTGGACTACGTCGAGCTCGAGGGAAACCCCAGCTTCGCCACCCGCGGGTCGTCGCGGCCTTCCGCGGCTGGAACGATGCGGGCGGCGCCGCCAGCCTGGCGGCGGGCTACCTACGCTCCGTCACCGACGCGGAGCGCTTCGCCGTCATCGACTCCGAGCCGTTTGTCGACTACCAGCAGACGCGGCCGACGGTGTCGATGGTCGACGGCGACGTGCGCAGCGTCGAGTGGCCCGTGACCGAGGTGTTCGCCTCCAGGACCACGACCTCATGATCGTCCTCGGCACCGAGCCGAACATGCGCTGGCGGGCGTTCTCGGACTCGATCGTCGATCTGGCCCGGCGCTACCGCTGCGAGCTCGTGATCACGATGGGCGCGTTGCTCGCCGACACGCCCACACGCGGCCCGTGCCGGTGTCGGCCAGCGCCTCCGACCCGGACTGATGGAGCGCCACGGGCTCGTGCGCTCGACGTACGAGGGCCCGACGGGGATCGTCGGCATCCTCCACGACTCCTGCTCGCGGGCGGGCCTCGTGTCGGCCAGCCTGTGGGCGGCGACGCCGCACTACATCTCGGCCGCGCCGAACCCGCAGGCTGCGCTCGCGCTGCTCGAGCGGCTCGCCGAGGTGGCGGGAACGCCGGCCGGCAGCCCCGAGCTCGAGCGGGCGGCGAGCGAATACCAGCTGCGGGTCGCCTCGGCGATCGCCGACGACCCGGACGTCGCCGGGTACGTCGAGCAGCTGGAGCAGGCCGCCGACCGGGACGACCCGCCGACGGGCGAGGAGCTCGCCGCCGACTTCGAGCGGTACCTGCGCGAGCAGAACAACGAGGGGGACGACTGACGTGGCCGACGCGACCGACCAGACCTTCGAGGCCGACGTCATCGAGCGCTCGCGCGAGGTGCCCGTCGTGGTCGACTTCTGGGCCGAGTGGTGCGGCCCGTGCCGGCAGCTCGGACCGTTGCTCGAGCAGGCGGTCGAGGCGACCGGCGGTGGCGTCGAGCTGGTCAAGGTCGACGTCGACGCGAACCCGCACGTCGCCGCCCGCTACCGCGTGCAGGGCATCCCGGCGGTGAAGGCGTTCAGAGACGGACGGCTCGTGGACGAGTTCACCGGAGCGGTGCCGCGGGTGGCCGTCGACTCGTTCCTGCGCGGTCTGATGCCGTCCGAGGCCGATCGTCTGGCGGCGCTGGGCGACGAGGAGTCGGTGCGAAAGGCGCTCGAGCTGCAGCCCAACCACCCCGCCGCCCTCGCCGCGCTCGTCCGCATCGAATCGACGGGCGACCCGGTGCTCGCGCCGGCGCTCGCGGCGCTGGAGCAGGGCGAGACGGAGCGCGGCCTCGAGATGCTGCTCGGCCTGCTGCAGGACGCGGGCGCCGACCTGCGCGACCGCATCCGCCAGGTCATGGTCGGCGTGTTCACCGAGCTCGGCCAGGACGACCCGCTGGCCTCCAAGTACCGCCGCGCGCTGGCCTCCGCGCTCTACTGACCTGCGAGGGCGGCGTCGATCGCGTCGCGCGAGGCGTGCGGCCAGGGCGCCGAGGCGGTGCGGGAGTCGTCGGTATGCACCATCACGGTCGTCGCCGTCGCCGCGACGCGGCCGTCCATGGCCGAGACGATGCGCTCTTCCAGCGTCACGCTCGAGGTGCCGACGCCGGTCAGGCGGACGTCGACGTCCACGTAGTCGTCGTCCTGGGTCAGCCCCGAGAGGAAGTCGACCTCGACGCGGCGGATGACGGTGCGGTGCACCGCGTCGCCGAGGACGTCCGTCAGGTGCTGGTCGCGCGCCTCTTCCAGATACGTCAGGTAGGTGGAGTTGTTAACGTGGCCGAATCCGTCCAGATCCCGCCACCGGATCTCGATCCGCTTGATGGGCATGCGGGGAAGTCTCCCACGCAGCCCGCACGTGCTGCTCGCCTTGGTGGTGGTCGTCTGGGCCGGTGCGTTCGCGGCGATCAAGCAGCTGATCGACGACGGCCTGGCCGCGCCGGACATCGCCCTCGGCCGCTACCTGATCGCCGCGCCCGGGTTCGCGATCGCCCTGATCGCCACCCGCGGCATGCCCGGGCTCGGCCGCCGCGACCTGGTCCGGCTGGTCGTGGCCGGCCTGCTCGTCGTGACGGTCTACCACCTCTCCCTGAACGCGGGCGAGCGGCTGACGACGGCCGGCACGGCCAGCGTCGTCGTGGCCGCCGCGCCGGGGATCACCCTCGCGATGGTCGTCGCCGTCGGCCAGGAGCGGTTCTCCGCGCCGGCGGGCTGCCGGCCTCGCCATCTCGTTCGCCGGCGTCGTCGTGGTGGTGCTGCTCGGGTCGGGCCAGCGGATCTCGTTCGCGAATGCCCACGGGCCGCTGCTGGTCCTGGCCGCGCCGATCGCCTTCGCCGCCTACAACGTGATCGTGAAGCCGCTCCTCCCCCGCTACGGCGCGCTGCCGGTCACCGCCGCGGCCTCGCTGATCGGGACGGCGGCGCTCGTGCCGTTCGCGAGCGGCGCGACCGTCCACCGCGTCTCCGCACCTGGACGCGGGCGGCATCGCCCTCCTGCTCTACCTCGGCCTCGCGGCCACGCTCGCGGGCTACATAGGGTGGACGCGCGGCCTGCGCCAGCTGGACGCCTCGCGCACGATCGCCTACCTGTACGGTGTCCCCGTCGTGGCGATCATCATCGGAGCGCTGACGCTGGGCGAGGACGTGACGGTGTGGCTGGGCCTGGGAGGCGCCCTGGTGGTGGCCGGAGTGGCGCTGGCCCAGTGAGCGCGTTCGTCTGGGCCGACGGCGACCGCCTGATCCGGTTCGGCCCGGGCGCCGGCGAGCACGCCTGGCCGGGCGCCGACCTGCTCTCCACGCCGCGGGCGCGGGCAACGATCCCGGCGTCCATCCGGGACGCGTGGCGGTCGGTGCACGACGTCCCCTCCGGTCAGGTCGCCGACATCACGTCGGCGCTCGTCGACGAGGTCGGCGACGGGCCCGTGGTCGCCTGGGGCGGGGGGCGGGTGATCGACACCGCCAAGGCCGTCGCCGCTGCCCGCGGCGGCCGCGTCTGCGCCGTTCCGACGACACTGTCGGGCGCCGAGATGACCGGCGGCCACCGGGTCGTTCCCGGCTTCGAGGACCGCGGGCGTCACAGGCCCGTGCTCGTGCTCGCCGACCCGGCGCTGATGACGGGCCAGCCCGGCCCCGACCGCCGCGCCAGCGCGATGAACGCCCTCGCCCACGCTGCCGAGGCGCTGTACGGACTGGGTCGCAACCCGGTGTCCGGCATGGCGGCCGCCGCGGCCGCCGCCGACATCGCCGCCGGCCTGGAGGAGGACGAACTGGATGCGCGCGAGAGGTTGGCGCGAGGGTCGCTCCTGGCGGCCTACGCGATGGATTCGGCGGGCTACTCGCTTCACCACGTCCTCTGCCAGACGATCGTGCGCACCTGCGGGACGCCCCACGCGGCGACGAACGCGACGATGCTCCCCCACGTGCTGGCCGCGATGCGGAGCCGCGAGGAGGGCGCGATCGCACAGCTCGCAGAGGCCCTCGGCGTCACCACCGATGCAGTGCCCGGCCGGGTCGCGGCACTCGGCGGCGGTCGGAGGACGCTCGGCGAGCTGGGCGTGTCGGCCGGCGATCTCGGCGCGGTGACCGACGCGGCGCTCCGGCGCACTGAGCTCGCCCGCATGCAACCGCCGCCCGACCGTGAGGAGCTGCTCGGCCTGCTCTCGCGGGCGCTCTAGGCAATCGCTCTAGACTGTCCGGATGGGAAAGGGATACGCGGACGGGCCCGCCGGCGAGGAGCTGCTCGCGGCCCAGGAGCGCGGCGACCATCTCGTCAAGCCCGAGGAGGCGCCGCCGCGCAAGATGGTGTGGGGCTCGACCAAGGACGACCCGATGCCGCACGTGCTCGGCGAGGTCGGCGACGTCGACCCGGACCAGCTCTTCGAGTCGGGCCGGGCCTGGGGTCTCTACGTCGCCGTGGAGGCTCGTTCGGCGTGAGGGCGCGGTAGGCTAGGCCGCCATGCCGACGAACCCGTACGACCGCCCTTCCGATCCCGCCAAGCGCCACAGCGCCGCGCTGACCGACGGCCCCGACCGGGCCGCGGCGCGGGCCATGCTGAAGGCGATCGGCTTCACCGACGACGACCTCGCCAAGCCCCTCGTCGGCGTCGCCACGACGTGGATCGAGACGATGCCCTGCAACTTCAACCAGCGCGAGCTGGCGCAGCGGGTGAAGGCGGGCATCCGGGAGGCCGGCGGCACGCCGATGGAGTTCAACACGATCTCGGTCTCCGACGGTGTCTCCATGGGCACCGAGGGCATGAAGGCGTCGCTGGTCAGCCGGGAGCTGATCGCCGACTCGATCGAGCTCGTCGTGCGCGGGCACCTGATGGACGGCCTCGTCTGCATCGTCGGCTGCGACAAGACGATCCCGGCCGGCGCGATGGCGCTCTGCCGCCTCGACGTGCCCGGGCTCGTGCTCTACAACGGCACGATCGCGCCGGGCACGTTCCGCGGCCGCGACATCACCATCCAGGACGTCTTCGAGGCGGTCGGCGCCTACGCCGCCGGCCGGATCGACGCCGGCCGAGCTGCACGAGGTCGAGTCGGCCGCCTGCCCCGGCGCCGGCGCGTGCGGCGGCCAGTACACCGCCAACACGATGTCGATGGCGCTCGACTTCCTCGGCATCAGCCCGGCCGGGCTGAACGGCATCCCGGCGCTCAACCGGGGCAAGGGCGACGCCGCCGAGGAGTGCGGCCGGCTGGTCATGGAGCTCGTGCGCGAGGACATCCGCCCGTCGCACATCATCACGCGCGAGGCGATCGAGAACGCGGCCGCGTCGGTCGCGGCGACGGGCGGCTCGACCAACGGCGTCCTGCACCTGCTGGCGATCGCCCACGAGCTGGACATCCCGTTCTCGATCGACGAGTTCGACTCGATCGCCGCCCGCACGCCCGATCGTCGCGAGCCTCAAGCCCGGCGGACAGTTCGTCGCGACGGACCTCTTCGACGCCGGCGGCGTCGCCCTGGTCGCCCGCGAGCTGCGCAAGCGCGAGCTCGTGCACGCCGGCGCCCGCAACGTCGACGGCCGCACGATGGACGAGATCGCCGACCAGGTCGTCGAGACGCCGGGCCAGCCGGTCGTCGTCCCGATCGAGCAGCCGCTCAAGCCGACGGGCGGCCTGGCCATCCTGCGCGGCAACCTCTCGCCGGACGGCTGCGTCGTCAAGCTGGCCGGCCACGAGCGCCTGACCCACAGCGGCCCGGCTCGCGTATTCGACTGCGAGGAGGACTGCTTCGCCGCGGTCAAGGCCGGGACGATCCGGCCGGGCGACGTCGTCGTGATCCGCTACGAGGGGCCGGCGGGCGGCCCGGGCATGCGCGAGATGCTGCACGTCACCGCCGCGCTCGTCGGCGAGGGCCTCGGCGACCAGGTCGCGCTGCTCACCGACGGCCGCTTCTCCGGCGCGACCCACGGGCTGATGGCCGGCCACGTCACGCCCGAGGCGGCCCACGGCGGCCCGATCGCCGCGCTGCGCGAGGGCGACACGATCGAGTTCGACGTCGAGGCCCGCGAGCTGCGCGTGCTGCTCTCCGACGACGAGATCGCCGCCCGCCTGCGGACTGGACGCCGCCGAAGCCGCGCTACGACGCACGGCGTCTTCGCCAAGTACGCCGCGCTCGTCTCGTCCGCGAGCGAGGGCGCCGTGACCCGGCCGTGAGCGGCTGGCGCCTCCAGGGCACGACGCTCGAGGCGTGCAACTGCGACCCGATCTGCCCCTGCCGGCGCATCGACGGCGTGCCCGGCGGGCGCTCGACGTACGGCGAGTGCATCGGCGCACTCTCGTGGCACGTGGACGAGGGCGGGGTCGGCGACGCCGACCTGTCTGGGCTCGACGTCGTCATGGTGATCCGGTACTCCGACGACGAGCCGGGCTCGCCGTGGCGGTTCGTGCTGCACGTCGACAGCCGCGGCGACGCCGGCCAGCGCCAGGCGCTCGAGGACGTGTTCCTGGGCCGGCTGGGAGGGACGCCGGCGGAGCAGTTCCCGTGGGTCTTCAAGCCGAGCGAGCTACTGGCGGTGCACGCGAGCGCGATCGACCTCGACCACACGCCTGGCCGCGGCCGCTTCCGCGCGGGCGGCGCCGTGACGCTCACGATGACGACGCCCTACGCGACCGAGAGCACGGTGTCGTGCATCATCCCGGGCCACGGCCAACCCGGGCGCGAGGTGGTCGCGGAGCGGCTCGTCGCCGACGACGAGCACTTCGCCTTCGAGTTCAACGGGCGCACCGGCTTCCAGTCGACGTTCGACTATGCGGGCTAGGCGGGTCCGGTGCCAGGCACGGCTCGCGGTGCCTGGCACCTGTTCACACCGGTTCAGGCGAAGTTCGACTCGAACACGTCCGTCGCCCCGCCGTCGCAGTGCAGCTTGGCGAACTGGAAGCTGTCGGTCGAACCGTGCTCGAACAGGAACGGGTGGAACATGTCGATGCCCGGCCGCAGCGTCCCGGCCGTGATCATCGGCCCGCCGATCGGGTAGACCTCGACGGTCGCGTTCGATCCGCAGGCGCTGCCGCTCTCCTCGAAGTAGACGGTGCCGAAGGGGTTCACCGCGGCCGCCGAGTGCACCTTGTCGCGCGGGTTGGGCACGAGCGTCAGGGTCTTCGTCGAGATGCTGGTAGAGCCACACGTTGTAGCGGCGTTGGTTCACGGACTTCGTGAACACCGCCCAGTCGCCGTTCACCTGGCCCGCCTCGAGGAACCCGCCCTGTGGCACCGTCGCCAGCGTGCGCGTGGCCCCGGTCGTCAGGTTGCGCAGCAGGATCGTCGCGGCATTCGCGCCGGACGCGGTCGACCGGTTCTGGCGGTGGAACAGGAGCCAGTCGCCCGAGACGGTCGGCTCGTCCTCGATGTTCGGCGTGTTCACACCGGCCGGCGGGGCGAGGCGGTGCTTCGTCTGCAGGTCGAACATCATGATGCTCGACTTGGCCCCGTGACGCTGGGTGTAGACGAGCGTCGTCCCGTCGATCCCCGTCCCCTCGCCCGCCTGCGTCCCGGCCGGATTGACCCGGAAGCGGGTGCGGCCGTTGTGCTGCGCGTAGAGGTTGTAGAGGTGCGGGTGGCTGCGCGAGTTCTGCACCCAGGCGAAGTAGCCCGGCGCGGCCGACGGCGATTGCTCGTTCACCGGCGGCGGATTCGTCCGCAGCGGCGTCTGTGGCAGCGGCTTCGCGGCGGCCGCGGCGGGGAGCGCCAGCGCAGCCACGAGCACCGTTACGAATACCACCACTCTGCCCACGGCCGTCACGATACCGCCGCGAGGGCGTCCTGTGTGAGCGTCTCCAGGAGGCGCCGTTTCCAGCCGGTCATCTCGAGGCCGGGCAGGCCGGCCAGCGGGTCGGCCGGGTCGAGCAGGCGCGGCAGGTTCGATACGCCGATCGCCGCCATGCGCACACCGTCGTCGAAGCGCGCCGCAGCGACGCCGCACAGGGCGAAGCTCCATGCCGCCCGCTCGCCCGCGCGGACGTACGCGCTTGCCGCCGGCGGCCGCGGCACCGTCACGGCCGTGATCAGCTCCCCCTGCTCGAGCGCGATCGTCGAGCGGTCATCGGCGCTCGCCCTGCGGTAGAGGTCGCCGATCGGGAACGCCTCGCGCCGGTCGGTGGTGACGACCGCGTCGAGTGCGAGCAGCGCGGCCGCCAGGTCGGACGGCGCGACCGAGATGCAGTCGCCCGGCTCCAGGCCGTGCTTGCGGTGGTCGCCGATCTGGGCATAGCAGGTGTCGCCGCCGCGCAGCCAGCAGTTCAGGTCGGGGTGGCGGAAGTACCAGCACCTCACCGCCTGGCACAGGTTGCCGGCGACGGTGCCCATCTCGCGCAGCTGCGGCGACGCCATCGCCCCGGCGGCCTCGGCGAGCACGGCGTAGCGCGCGCCGACGTCGGGGTCGCGGGCGACGTCGGCAACCCGGGTCGCGGCGCCGATGCGGATTCCCTGGCCGGCCGCCAGCACCCCGGCGGGAACGGCCCCGCGCAGGTCGACGACCTCGTCGGCGGGCCGGATGCCGCGCTGGAGCTGGGGCAGGATGTCGGTGCCGCCGCCCATCGCCCGCGCGCCGGGGGCGGACAGCCGCTCGGCGGCCTCGGCGATCGAGGCCGGTGCGGAGTAGGCGAAGCGCGTCATCCGGCCAGCGCCTCCAGCACCCGCCGGGGCGTGTACGGCGCCTCGCGCATGCGCACGCCGGTGGCGTGTGCGAACGCGTTTCCGATGGCGGCGGCAGTGGGGATGATGGGCGGCTCGCCGAGACCCTTGATGCCGAGCCCGAGGTGGGGGTCGGGGGAGTCGACGAATTCGCAGACGATCTCGGGCGTGTCGGCCATCGTCGGCACCTTGTAGTCCTCGAGCCCGGCGTTCACGACCGTCCCCGTCGTCGGGTCGACCACCCGCTCCTCGGTGAGCGCGAAGCCGACCGCCTGCAGGACGCCGCCCGTGACCTGGCTGATCGCCCCCATCGGGTTGACGATACGGCCGACGTCGTGCACGGCCCATATCCGCTCGGCGGTGATCGCCCCGGTGAGCGTGTCGACCGCGATCTGGGCGACCTGGCAGCCGAACGTGTGGATGCGCATGCCGTCGGGGTTCGGCCCGCGGGAGCCGTGGCCGACGAGCGACGAGTTGCCGAGCTTCGAGGTGATCTCGGTGATCTCGTGTCGCAGCGTCCCGTCGCGGGAGCTGACGTGGCCGCCGGCCAGCACGAGGTCGGAAGCGGCGATCTCGAACATGTCCGCCGCCAGGTCGAGCAGCTGCGTGCGCACCTCGTACGCGGCCGAGCGCACCGCGGGCGCGACCGACGCGAGCGTCATCGACCCGCCGGAGGTCGGCCCGTACCCGGACCGGGCCGTGTCGCCCGCCTGCACCCGCACCGCATCGACGGGCACGCCGAGCGCCTCGGCCACGATCACCGCGCTCGCGGTCATCGTGCCGGTGCCGATGTCCTGGAAGCCGCAGACGAGCGTCGGCCGGGCGGTCTTCCCCAGGCGCACGATCGCATGCGCGGGCGGGCCGCCGCCGCCCCACCAGATCTGGCTCGCGAGCCCCATCCCGCGGCGCACGCGCCCATCCGAGCGCAGCGCGTCGCGGCCGGCCCAGCCGGCCAGCTCCGCCGCCCGCCGGTGGCAGGTCTCGAGGTGCTTCGACGTGTACGGGTTGCCGCTGCCCTGCTCGAGCGTCGCCTCGTTGCGGAGGCGGATCTCGAGCGGGTCGATGCCGAGCTCCCCGGCCAGCTCGTCGAGGGCCTGCTCGAAACCGAACGTCCCCTCCATCACGCCCGGCGCCCGGAACGCGTTCGAGAAGCCGAGGTTGAGCTTCACCGGCAGCACCATCGAGCGCACGTTGGCGCACTCGTAGAGGGTCTCCGCCGGGTTGAGGACGGGGAACGCCCAGCCATGGAGGCCGATGCCGATCACCGCGGAGCCCTCGATCCCGAGCAGCCTGCCCTCGGCGTCCGCGCCGATGCGGTAGGTCTGGATCGTCGGCGCGCGGTGCCCGACGGTCGTGTGCTCGTCGCGGCGGGTGAAAACGAGCCGCACCGGGCGGCCGCTGCGGCGGGAGAGCTCGGCGGCCAGAAACCCCTCCGGGCCGGCGCCCTGCTTGCCGCCGAAGCCGCCGCCCATGTACTCGCAGACCACGCGCACGTCGTCCGGCTCGAGGTCGTACGCCTGCGCCAGCTCGTCGCGCGCGGCAAAGATGCCCTGGGTCGACGACCACACGGTCAGCGCGCCCGATTCCCACATCGCCACCGCGCAGTGCGGCTCGAGCGGGTTCTGCATCTGGGCGGGCGTGCGGTACTCGCGCTCGACGACCGCCGCGGCGCCCGAGGGCCGCGTCGACGTCGCCACGGGACGTCTCGGAAGGATCCTCGGTGAACTCCTGGCGGGCGAGGCCCTCGTCCAGATCGACGACGAAGGCGAGCGGCTCCCACTCCGGTGCGAGCGCCTCGACCGCCCGTTCGGCCTGGTCGGGGGTGTCGGCGACCACCGCTGCCACCGCGGCGCCCGCGTAGGCGGGGGCGTCGGTCAGCACGGGCCGGCCATCGCGATCGGGCAGGTCGCCGGGCCCGATCACCGCCCGCACGCCGGGGAGCGCCTCGGCGGCGGCCCGGTCGAGCGCCGTGACGCGGGCGTTCGCATGCGGGCTGCGCAGCACCGCGGCGTGCACCATGCCGGCGAGGTCGATGTCGGAGATGAAGCGGGCGCTGCCCGAGACACCGGGCGGCGGCCGACACGCGTACGTGGGGCCGGCCGACGACGGCGAGCTCCTCGCCATCCGCGTACTCGGGCGTGGCGTCGTCCTCGACGAGCGTCCAGCGCTCCTCGTAGCGCCCCTCCATCTCGACCTGGGTCTTGACCAGCCGGGCCATCTAGCTCCCTGCCGCGGTCTTCGCGACGGCCCGTTCGATCGCCGGATATGCGCCGCAGCGGCACAGGTTCCCGCTCATCCCGGCCCGGATCTCGCCCGCGCTCGGATGCGGGGTCGCGCGCAGGAGCGCGACGGCAGAGAGCAGCTGGCCGGGGGTGCAGAAGCCGCACTGGAAGGCGTCCTCGGCGGTGAACGCGGCCTGGAGGCGGGCGAGCAGCTCGTCGTCGCCCTCGACGGTGCGCACGTCGGCGCCGTCGCACGCGACCGCGAGCGTCAGGCACGAGAGGACGGCCCGCCCGTCGACGAGGACGGTGCAGCTCCCGCACGTGCCCTCGCCGCATGCAACCTTCGTACCGGTGAGCGCCGCCTCGGTGCGGATGACGTCGGCCAGGGGGCGGTGCGGCTCCACGTCCAGCTCATGGCGCTGGTCGTTGATGGTCAGCCGCAGTTGCATCTCAGGCTACGGTACCAATTTGTCTCTGCCCTCAACATCAACCGCGCGGCGGGCGCCGCTCGAGCTGGCCTTCGTCCCGCGAGGGGTCGAGGAGCCGGTGCTCGGGCTTTACTCGTTCTCGCCGCTCACGCCCGGGGGCTGGATCGACCTCCTGGACGACCTGGGGCTCCCGGCGACGCTGCGGCGGCTGAACCAGACGGTCTCGATCGGTGGGCGGCGGCGGTCGGTCGAGATGCGCTGCCTGGCGTCGCTGCCCGGCCTGGCCTACCTGCTCACCGACCGGGACGGCCCGTCGAGCGCGTCGGTGCGGGCGTGGCGGCTGGCGGCGCGGGTGGTGGAGGGGGCCGTCGCTCGGCGGCGGCACCGTCCCTGACCTGAGCCGGTTCGCCGCCGCGTTCCCCGAGGCGGGCCACGCCGTGGTCGACGACCTGGACCTCGAGGAGCCCGAGCCGCTCGCCCCCGAGGCCGCCGTGGCGGGGTTCGTCGACTCGAGCATGCATGCGCTCGCGGCCGCCGTCCGTGACCCCAAGATCCTGCGCTCGGGCGAGGTGCAGGTCTCCGGAATCGACCTGAGCGTGCTGCAGCCGCTGCTGCGGGCCGTCGCCCCCGACCTGGGGATGGCGGCGCCCGTCGTGCGGCTGCGTGACTCGCTGGCGCCGCTCCAGCTGCGGCTCGAACTGCCCGTTGACTCATCCGGCGGCTGGCCGCTCACCGTGACGCCGGACGATCCCGCCCTGTGGCGCCGTGCCGCCCATGTCTTCGCGCCGCTCGGGCGCGTCGTCGACGGCGTCGTGCTGCTGAGCGAGGACGCCGTCGTCGAGCTGCGCCTGGCCACCTCGGCGCTCGAGTTCGCCGGCGCCCGGGTCGAGCTCCCGCCGGCGGTGTCCGAGGAGCGCGACCTCGACTTCGACGATGCTCGTCTCGAGCTGGCCGGCGGGCCGCTCCAGCTCGACGGGGTCGTCCGCTACGACCTCAAGGCATCGCTGGGCGGCCATGAGATCAGCGTCGAGGAGCTGCGCGCCCTGGCCGCGGCCACCCAGCCGCTCGTGCGCCTGGGCGGCGAGTGGCGGGCGCTCAACCCCAAGGCGCTCGCGCGCGCCCGGGCGCTCGCCGCCTCGGCGCTGCACAGCCCGGGGATGCCGGCCATGACCGCCCTCGGGGCGGCGCTGGCCGGTTCCACGGACGTGCGCGGCGTCGTCATGGGCGTGGTCGAGTCGGACGGCGACCTGGCCGGCCTGGCGGCCCAGCTCCGCGACCCCGCCCTGCGCCGGCCGATGGAGCCGCCGCCGGAGTTCGACGGCCTCCTGCGGCCGTACCAGAAGGCCGGCCTGGGCTGGCTCGTGCGCATGCGCGCGATCGGCCTGGGGACCCTGCTCGCGGACGACATGGGCCTGGGCAAGACCGTCCAGCTGATCGCCTACCTGCTCGACCGCCGCGACGAGGACGAGCGGCCGGCGCTGATCGTCTGCCCGACGTCGGTGCTCGGGAACTGGCAGCGAGAGCTGCACCGGTTCGCCCCCGGCCTGCGCACCGTGATCCATCACGGCCCCGACCGCACGTCTCGGGCCTCCGACCTCGAGGGGTGGGACGTCGTCCTCACCTCCTACGCGCTCCTGCCGCGCGACCGCCGGCTGCTCTCGTCGCTCGAGTGGCGCATGTTCGCGCTCGACGAGGCCCAGGCGGTCAAGAACCCGCTCACCCGGGCGGCGCAGACGGCACGCGCGATCACCGCCGCCCACCGCGTCGCGCTGACCGGCACGCCCGTCGAGAACCGGCTCGACGACCTGTGGTCGATCATGCACATCCTGAACCCCGGCCTGCTGGGCACGCGCACCGGGTTCCGGCGCCTGTTCGCGAACGCGATCGAGCGGCGCGGAGACGGCCGCGCGGAGGACGCGCTGCGGCGGATGACCGCGCCGTTCCTGCTGCGCCGCCGGAAGACCGATCCGGCGGTGCTGCCCGACCTGCCGCCGCGCCAGGACTCGACGGAGTTCTGCACGCTCACCGTCGAGCAGGCGGCGCTCTACCAGGCCACGATCGACGCGATGCTCGGCCGCGTCCGCGGCCTCTCGGGGATCGAGCGGCGCGGCAACGTGCTCGCCCTGATCACACGCCTGAAGCAGGTGTGCAACCACCCGGTGCACGCGCTCGGCCGGCAGGGGGCGCTGGCCGACCGCTCGGGCAAGCTCGACCGGCTCACCGAGATGCTGGCCGAGGTGGTGGCCGAGGGCGACAGCGCCCTCGTCTTCACCCAGTACGCCGTGATGGGCCGGCTGCTCGCCGAGCACCTCGGCAAGGAGCTCAACGGCGCCCTGCTCTATCTGGACGGCTCGACGCCGCGGCCCGCCCGCGAGCGCGTCGTCGACGCCTTCCAGGCCCCGGGCGACGAGTCGCGGGTGCTCGTCATGTCGCTCCGCGCCGGCGGGCTCGGGCTCAACCTGACGAACGCCAGCCACGTGTTCCACTTCGACCGCTGGTGGAACCCGGCGGTCGAGGACCAGGCCTCCGACCGGGCCCACCGCATCGGCCAGACACGGGTGGTGCAGGTGCACCGGATGGTCTGTGCAGGCACGATCGAGGAGCGGATCGACCAGCTGATCGCGGGCAAGCGCGACCTCGCGACCCGGATCGTCGACCGCGGCGTCGAGACGGTGCTCTCCGACCTCGGCGACGACGAGCTGGCGGCGCTCGTAGCCCTGGGCGAGTAGTCCAGCAGGGGCCTGGCCCCGGGGATCGGGGCCAGGCCCCGCGCCTGGCAGCGTCCCCCAATTCGGGTGATGGAGCCACAAGCGGCTCCTGTCGATGTTCAGAGGTACGAACGCGTACCCCCCGGGGTGTCGGACCAGAGGAGGCCGTCCCCGCCGCGCGCAATCTTTCCAGGGAGGCAGTCACGTGGCGCCCAGCCCGCCTGAGCACCGAGATCCATGCCCCGTCGCATCCGCCGCCGGCCGCCGCCTGCGCGCGCTTGCCCACACGTCCGGCCAGACGCTGCCGCTCGTCGTGGTCTTCATGTTCTCGATCCTGGTGTTTGCCGGGCTCGTGATCGACTTCGGCAATGCCTACCGCGTCCAGAAGGCGCTCCAGGCTTCGGCTGACGCCTCGGCCGCCGCCGGCGCCGGCCAGCTGACGATGGTGTACCCGCCGGTCGTCGCGAACGCGACCTCCGCCGCGCAGAGGTACGGCTCGCAGCCCGGCGGCGCGAACCCGATCAACGGCGTCCCGTCCGGCAACGTCACCCAGAACGTCAGCGTCACCTGTGCGCAGCAGGCGGGCTACAACTGCACGAACGGCTACCCGAACACGGTGACCGTCGATGAGACGGCGAACGTGCCGACCTACCTGCTGAAGCTGCTCGGGTTCAGCACCATCACGCTGAAGGCGCATGCCCAGGCCTGCTCGCCGTGCGGTGGCGTGCCACTCGATGTCATGGTGGTGCTCGACCGCACCGGGTCGATGTCGTCGAACAACAAGCTCACGCAGGCGAAGGCGGGCATCAACGCCTTCATGAAGACGATGGACCCAACCCTGGACAACGTCGGCCTCGCGGTGCTGCCGCCCGCGCCGGCCGCGGGCCAGGGCTGCACCGACGTGACCTCGTACTTCAACGACACGAAGCGGTATCCGGACGGCAGCCAGCAGTACGCCGGCAGCGGCGGGACCTACAGCTCCGCGAGCGCGTCCTATGTGCTCGTGCCGCTCTCGAACACCTATGCGACGAGCACGGGCAACCTGAACGCCTCGTCGCCGTTCATGTCGACGCTCAACTGTGTGAAGGCCGGCGGCGGTACCGCGTACGCCGAGGCGATCGACGCCGCCTACCAGGAGCTGGTCAAGGACGGCCGCGCGGGGACACAGAAGGTGATGGTGATCCTCTCGGACGGCGCCGCCAACGACGCGCCGACGTTCCTGGCCTCCACGTCGCCGTACCGCACGAACCCGTGCGGCCAGGGCGTGACCAGCGCCGGCGTGGCCAAGGCCGCGAAGGTGCTCGTCTACTCGATCGCCTACACCGCCGACGGCGACGAGTGCGACGCGGCCATCGGCGCCAAGATCGGCAGCACGACCGTGCAGTGGTACGGCGAGTCCAACTGGGGCACGGCGGAGACGCCGTCACTGCCCGCCGAGACGGCGCTTCAGAAGATCGCGAGCCCGGGTTCCCAGTACTTCTACGACCTGCCGAACCCGACGTCGCTCACCGGCATCTTCCAGCAGATCGCCTCGGACATCACCGCCGGCCAGTCGCGGATCGTCCAGTAGTCCTGCTCCGGGTGCGGGTGGCCGCTGCGGCGGCCATCCGCGCCCTATACGCTTCGCGCCGATGATGGACGCGGTCGAGCTCCTGCAGCGTCTGGTCGAGCTCGAGAGCCCGACCGGCGACCACGAGCGGATGGGCCACATCGGCCGCTTCATCGCAGCCGAGCTCGAGGCTCTCGGCGCGCGCGTCGAGTCGCGCGACACGCACCTCCTCGCCCGCCTCGGCCCCGACGGCGGCCCCCCGCTCGTGCTCATGGCGCACATGGACACGGTCTGGCCGGCGGGCACGCTGCCGAAGATGCCGTTCCGGCTACAGGACGGCTATGTATGGGGGCCGGGCGCGCTCGACATGAAGGCCGGCATCGTCACGGGCCTCGAGGCGCTACGGCGTCTCGGCGAGCTCCGCCGCCCCGTGCAGTTCCTGGTCACGGCCGACGAGGAGATCGGAAGCCCGACGGGCCGGCCGCTCGTCGAGGAGCTCGCAACGGGCGCCAGGGCGGCACTCGTGCTCGAACCGCCCGTCAAGGACGGGACGATCACGACGACCCGTTCCGGGCTCGCCCGCTACCAGCTCCGCATCCGCGGCCGCGCTGCCCACGCCGGCAACGGCTCGCGCGCCGGGGTCTCGGCCGTCGACGAGCTCGCCCACCTGATCATCGCCGTCCACCGCATGGCCGATCCCGCGGCCGGCATCCGCACGAACGTCGGCCAGGTCGGCGGCGGAACGGGCGACAACGTCGTCGCGGGGGAGGCGTGGGCGCGGATCGATGCCCGTGCCTGGACGACCGACGGCCAGCGCACGGTTGAGCAGTCGATCCGCGGGCTGCGGCCCCGCCTCGACGGCGCGACCATCGAGGTCACGGGCGGGGTCACGCGACCGCCAATGGTGCAGACCGCCGGAGCGGCCGAGCTCGTGCGCTCCGCGATCGCCATCGCGAAGGACGCCGGAGTCGACCTCGCCGAGAACGCGTCACCCGGAGGATCCGACGGCAACTTCGCCGCGGCGGTTGGGACGCCGGTGATCGACGGCCTCGGGCCGACCGGGGCGGGCGCCCACGCCGTGGACGAGCGCGTCTCGATCGAGTCGCTCGGGGAGCGCATCTCGCTCCTTTCCGCGCTGCTCGTCGCGCTGTAAGGTTGGAAAGGATTCGCCGCCCGTGCGGCGAACAAGGGCAGGTTTTCCTTCCGTCGTCTTCCCAAGGAGTGTGACTATGGACTGGTCGCAGGTGTCGCGCAGCCAGTGGATCGTGGTCGCCGGTACGATCGCAACGCTGATCGGGGCGCTGTTCCTCGACTGGTACTCGATCACGGTGAACCTCGGGCCGCTCGGCCATGTAACCGGCAGCACCGGCGCGTGGGATGCAAACGCGCTCGGCAAGCTCGCCGTGATCGGATCGCTCGTGATGCTCGCGGGCGCCATCCTGATGTTCATCCCCAACACCGTGCAGCTGCCGATCCCGCTGCCGCAGGCGCTTCTCATCGCGGCCGCCTTCACGGCGCTCATGGTCATCCTCGAGTTCATCGACCATCACAGCCACACCGCCCTCGGCCTGTGGCTGACGCTGATCGGCTCGCTCGTCGCCGGCTACGGCGCGTTCGAGATGGGCGGCCGCATCCGCGTGCCGTCCTCCTCTTCGTAGCACCGCCCTCCGTGCCTGGTACCGCGCGCCGGTGCCAGGCACCGGTGCGTCCTATACCGCCTTGACGGCGGCGGTGAGGCCGGTGACCGACGCCTTGGCGTCGCCGAAGAGCATCGACGTCTTCGGGTCGAAGAAGAGCTCGTTCTCGATGCCGGCGAAGCCGGTGTTCATGCTCCGCTTGAGCACGACCACCGCAGACGACTCGTTCGACGTTCAGGATCGGCATGCCGTAGATCGGGCTGCCGGGCGTGTTCTGCGCCGCCGGGTTGACCACGTCGTTCGCGCCGATGACGAGCGACGACGTCGGTGCGCGGGAACTCGGGGTTGATGTCGTCCATCTCGTACAGCTGGGGGTAGGGCACATCGGCCTCGGCGAGGAGCACGTTCATGTGCCCCGGCATGCGCCCGGCGACCGGGTGGATCGCGTAGCGGACGTCGACGCCGCGGCGCTCGAGCTGGTCGGCCAGCTCGCGCACGTTGTGCTGGGCCTGGGCGACGGCCAGCCCGTAGCCGGGCACGATCACGACCCGCCTGGCGTAGGCCAGCATGACCGCGACGTCCTCGGCGGTGGTGGCGCGGACCTGGCCGTCGACCGCGCCCGCACCGACGGTCGCCGCGCCCCCGAGCCGGTGCCGAACGCGCCGAAGATGACGTTCGTGATCGTCCGGTTCATCGCCCGGCCCATCATCTGGGTCAGCAGCGTGCCCGACGCACCGACGAGCGTCCCCGCGATGATCAGCACGTTGTTCGAGAGCACGAAGCCGGTCGAGGCCGTCGCGAGACCGGTGAATGCGTTCAGGAGCGAGATCACGACCGGCATGTCGGCGCCGCCGATCGCCATGACCATCTGGATCCCGAGGACGAAGGCGATGGCCATCGTCAGGACGAGCAGCGTCTGGCTCTCGTGGCCCGTCGCCAGGATCGCGCACAGGACGAGCACCGCCGCCGCCAGCGTCCCCGTGACGATGCGCTGGCCGGGCACGACCACCGGCGAGCCCGAGATCATCTCCTGGAGCTTGCCGAACGCCACCATCGAGCCGGAGAAGCTGATCGAGCCGACGGCGGCGGAGAACAGGATCGAGACGATGATCTTGGCCTCGACGTGGCCGGGCAGTCCGACCGTGTCGTGGTAGTCGGCCAGCGCCACCAGCGCCGCCGCGCCCCCGCCGAAGCCGTTGAAGAGCGCCACCATCTGCGGCATCGCGGTCATCTTCACCTTGCGGGCGCCGATCGCCCCGCCGATCCCGCCGATGAGCGCGCCGAGCACGATCCACTGGTACGAGAGCACCCGCTCGTCGAACAGGGTGGCCACGATGGCGAACGCCATGCCGATGGCTGCGAGCTGGTTGCCGGAGCGGGCGGTGGCCGGGGACGAGAGCCGCCGCAGGCCGATGATGAAGAGGATCGCGCAGACGAGGTAGGCCGCGCCGATCGCGTCAGTGCGGCTCAACCGGTGTCTCCGCCCTTCTCGGCCGCATCCGCCTCGGGCCGCTTACGGAACATCTCCAGCATCCGGTCGGTGACGAGGAAGCCGCCGATGACGTTCGACGCGCCGAACGCGACGGCGATCGTGCCGACGACCGTCGTCAGGGCGCCGTGGTGCGACCCGGCCACCAGGATGGCGCCGACGATCACGACGCCGTGGATGGCATTCGTGCCGCTCATGAGCGGGGTGTGCAGCATCGTCGGCACCTTCGAGATCACCTCGATGCCGACGAACGCCGCCAGGACGAACACCGTCAGCTCGACCAGCAGGGACTCGTTCACGCCGCCTCCGTCTGCAGGAGCCGCGTCGTCACGCGGCCGTCGTGCGTGATGATCGCATCGGCGTTGATCTCGTCGTCGAGGTCCAGGGTGAGCTCGCCGTCGTGCACGAGGTGCTCGAGGACCGCGCTGATGTTGCGCGCGTACATCTGGCTGGCGTGGAGCGGCATCCCGGCCGGCAGGTTGAGCTGGCCGACGATGGTCACGTCCTCGCGCACGACCGTCTCGCCGGGCTCGGTCAGCTCGCAGTTGCCGCCGGTCTCGGCCGCCAGGTCGACGATCACCGAGCCGGGCCGCATCGCCACCACCGCCTCCGCCGGGATGAGCCGCGGCGCCGGCCGGCCGGGGACGAGCGCGGTCGTGATGACGACATCCGAGTCGGCGATGTGGCGCTCGAGCTCGCGCTGCTGCTGGGCCTGCTGGTCGGCGGTGAGCTCCTTCGCATATCCGCGGGAGTCCTGTGCGCCGGAGACGGCCAGCTCGATCTCGACGAACGAGGCGCCCAGGCTCTCGACCTGCTCCTTGACCACCGGGCGGGTGTCGAACGCCGAGACGACCGCGCCCAGCCGGCGGGCGGTGGCGATCGCCTGGAGCCCGGCCACTCCGGCCCCGAGCACGAGCACCTTGGCGGGGGCGACCGTGCCGGCGGCGGTCATCAGCATCGGGAAGAACTTCGGCAGCGTCTCGGCGGCCAGGATCACCGACCGGTAGCCGGACACGGTGGCCTGCGACGAGAGCGCGTCCATCCGCTGCGCGCGGGTCGCGCGCGGGATCGACTCCATCCCGAACGCCGTGATCCGGCGGTCGCAGAGCGCCTGCACGAGCTCGGGGTTGGTGCGCGGCCACAGCCAGCCGATGAGAACGCAGCCCTCCCGCAGCGCGGAGACATCGTCCGGCTCGAGGCGGCCCACGCGGACGACGATGTCGGCCTGCTCGTGGAGCGCGGCCGCCGAGTCGACGACGGTGGCGCCCGCCTCGCGGTAGGCGTCGTCGGGGAGCGCTGCGGGCACGCCCGCACCCGACTCCAGCAGCACCTCGATGCCGAGCGGCGCCAGGCGCCCGACCGCGTCCGGCGTGAGCGCCACCCGGCGCTCGCCGGCGGCGTGCTCTCGCGGGACGGCCACGTACATGGCGGGAGATCGTACCGACCGCGGTCCCCGTTCGCCGGGAGAACCGTGGCGGAACTGTCTCGTTCACGCTACAATGATTAGTGATGTTAACTATTCCTGATTCCCTGGAACTCGCAAACGGGCTGCGGCCGCTGCTCCTGCAGCTCAACCGGCATCTGCGCCGGGAGCTGGCCGGGCTCGGGATCACCGCCGGCCAGGCGGCCCTTCTGCACGTCGTCCGCACGCACCCGGACATCGGAGTGCGGGCGCTCGCCGACCATGAGGGCGTGTCGGCACCGGCCATGTCCGGCTACATCGACCGGCTGGAGCGCGCGGGCCTCGTCGCCCGGGTGCGCTCCGCCGAGGACCGCCGCCGCGTCGGCCTCCGCGTCACCGGCGAGGGCGTGCGCGTGCTGCGCTCGGCCCGCTCCCGCCGCACCGCCTGGCTGGCCCAGCGGCTGCGCCGCCTGAGCGACGCCGAGCGGGCGACCGTCGCCGCCGCGCTCGAGCCGCTCGCCCTGCTCCTGGCCGAGAGCCCGCGTGACGGACGCGCTTCTCCGCGCCCACACGCGCACCTTCGCCAGCCTCCGCAAGCACCGCAACTACCGCCTGTTCTTCGCGGGCCAGGTCGTCTCGGTCAGCGGCACGTGGATGCAGAACATCGCCACCGCGTGGCTCGTCCTCGAGCTGACCCACTCGCCGGTGGCCGTCGGCATCCTGGCGGCGTTCCAGTTCCTGCCCTACACGGTGTTCGGCCTGTTCGCCGGCGTTCTCGTCGACCGCCTCGACGTCCGCCGCACGATCATCGCGACCCAGGTGCTGTCGATGATCTTCGCCTTCGCCCTGGCCGCGCTGACGCTCGGCGGGGTCGTCACGGTGTGGGAGGTGTACCTGCTCACCGGGCTGCGGGGACGGTGCTCGTCCTCGACGCGCCCTCCCGGCAGGCCCTCACCTACCAGATGGTCGGCCGTGACGAGCTTCCGAACGCGGTCGCGCTCAACTCGAGCCTCTTCAACGCCGCCCGGGTCGTCGGCCCCGCGGTCGGCGGCCTGATCGTCGCCATCGCCGGCCCCGGCGCGTGCTTCCTGATCAACGGCCTCAGCTTCCTCGCCGTCCTCTACGGGCTCGTGCGGATGCGCGTCTCGGAGTTCTTCCCGGTCGACACCAGCCGGCGACCGACCAGCGTCCTGGGCGGAACGGCGGACGCGATCCGCTACGTCCGGCGGACGCCGATGGCGATGACCGCGCTCGTGGCCGTGCTGCTCCTGAGCACCTTCTCGTTCAACTTCAACGTCCTCCTGCCCGTGCTGGCGCGGACGACGCTCGACTCCGGCCCGAACGTGCTCGGCGCGATCACCGCCGCATTCGGCGCCGGTGCGCTGCTCGGCGCGTTGATCTCGGCATCGCTCGGCCGGGCCAGCATCCGCGCGCTGCTCGTCGCGATGGCAGGCTTCGGCGTATCCCAGATCCTGCTCGCGCCGGAGCAGTCGCTGGTCGCCGCATGCGTGCTCCTCTTCTTCACCGGCCTCAGCTTCACGCTGTGGACGTCGAGCGCCAACTCGACGCTCCAGCTCGGCGCCCCCGACCACCTGCGCGGTCGCGTCGCCGGCCTCTACTACTTCGCGTTCAACGGCACCGGGCCCGCCGCGGGCATCCTGGCCGGCTGGCTGGCGGCCAAGGGCGGCACCGAGCTCGCCTTCGTCGTCTCCGGCGTCATCGCCGTGTCGACCGCCGTGTGGGCTGCGGCGCGGCTGCAGCGCGACGGCCGTCTCGCCGGCCTGCCGGCGCTGCGCCTCGGCGGCGCCGGCGCCCGCGGTCGCTAGCGCGGCTGGCGGCCGGTCGCGTCGCCGGGTCGTAGTCGTCCACCTTCCGCGGCAAGGCAGCGCTCCCTGGTGAGCTGGCGGAGCTGGCGGGCGATACGCAAGGGCGCCGCACTCGGCTGGCCGCCTGCGTGGCGGGGTGACCGGTTAGCGCTGGTAAAAGGGCAGTTGGCGGTGTTTGCATGTGTCATTTGCAGATCCCCGACACACTCGCCACACCCCGTCACCCACCCGTAACCCCCGGCCCGTCACACTCGTCAGTGCGATGTATGCCCTCCCAACCCTCTACAAGGCGCGCAACCTGCCGCTGAAGCGGCCGGTCTGCGCGATCTGTATCGACCGGACACGGGGACGCACCGAGGAGATCCGCCTCGGCTATCGGGTGACGGTGTGGCTGTGCCCCGGGCATGCGTCGCAGGCGTTCCAGACCAGGCGCGGCGGCAGAGACTTCGTGCGGACGCTGATGGGCGTGTGGCGGGCGAACGGCTGCATGACGGCCGCGCGCCATCGTGCCGTCGATGCCCACGTCAACCAGGTGCGCGCCCAACCGCCGACGCCATCAGGCCCGGCAGCTACGCCTGGCCCGAGCTACGACGCCGCCTCGAAGCCCAGTACGCCCAGGGCGCCCCACCCACCAACCCAACCACGCTCAACCACCCCTGCCAAACATGCACCGCCACACCCCGAGCTGCCGCACAGTCCGGCGCTGGCACGCAGAACGCCGGTGGCTCAGCCGCCCTCCCTGACGCCAGGTGCCGCCGTCCGGCCACACCTTCTAGAATGGCCGTTCTAATACGGCGATGGGAGGGACCGTGCGACTCGGATGCATGATCGGATACGCGGCGGTGGTGGCCCTGGCCGCCAGCGCGTGCGGCAGCGGCTCGTCGGGCGGAAGCAGCGCCGGCGGCAGCTCTCACCGCGGGGGCACCATGATCATGCTCTCCAACGCCAGCTGGGGCACCCTCGACCCCGCCAAGAACTACACGGTGCTCGGCTTCCAGTCGGCGCAGTACGTCGACGACGGGCTGGTCGGGTTCCGGCGCGCCGCCGGGGTCGCCGGCACGGCGATCGTCCCCGATCTCGCCACGACCGTGCCGAAGCCGACGGACGGCGGCAAGACCTACGTCTTCCACCTGCGCAAGGGCATCCGCTACTCGAACGGCGCCCCCGTCAAGCCGAGCGACTTCGCCACGGTGTTCAAGCGCCAGTTCACGGTCCCGGGGCCGGCGAACAGCTTCTACGCAGGGCATCGTCGGCGGCGCCGGCATGCGCGCAGAGCCGTCGGCCGTGCGACCTGTCGAAGGGCGTCGTCACGAACGACGCAGCCGGCACGGTCACCTTCCACCTCACGGCGCCGGATCCGGAGTTCATGGACAAGCTGGCGCTGCCGTTCGTCGTCGCCGTGCCCGGCTCGACACCCGCCGCACGACATGGGCAACACGCCGATCCCCGGCACGGGCCCGTACATGTGGAAGTCCTACCAACCCGAACAAGGGCGCCGTGATGGTGCGCAACCCGCACTTCCACGTGTGGTCGGCGGCCGCCCAGCCCGCCGGGCAACCCGAGCCAGATCCAGTTCAACTTCGGCCTGACGGTCGAGGACGAGGTGACCGAGATCGAGAACGGCCAGGCCGACTGGATGGCCGACGCGCCGCCGGCCGACCGCCTCAACGAGATCGGCACCAAGTACGCGCTCGCAGGCGCACGTGAACCCGCAGACGGCCATCTACTACATGGCGCTGAACGTCAACGTCCCGCCGTTCAACAACCTCAAGGCGCGCCAGGCGGTGAACTACGCCGTCGACCGCGGCACGTACGTGAAGATCTTCGGCGGCCCGTCGCTGGCCCAGCCGTCCTGCCAGGTGCTGCCGCCGAACTTCCCCGGCTACAAGCCGTACTGCCCGTTACACCCTGCAACCCGCAGCGCGGACGGCAAGTGGACGGCGCCCGACCTGGCCAAGGCGCGCAGCCTCGTCAAGCAGTCCGGCACGCAGGGCGCGCACGTCGCCGTGGTCGGCACGACCGACACGCTGGGCAAGGCGATCACGCTCCAGTTCGTCGCAGGATCTCAATCGCATCGGCTATGACGCCACGCCGAAGCTGCTCTCGAACGCGATCCAGTATCCCGTACATCCAGGACTCGAAGAACCACGTCCAGGTCGGCTACTCGCAGTGGTTCCAGGACTATCCCGCCGCCTCCGACTTCCTGAACGTGCTGCTCGGCTGCGGCTACTTCCACCCGGAAGCGACGCGAGCCCGAACATCTCCGGGTTCTGCGACCGCTCCGTGCAGGCGCCAGATGGACCATGCCCTCCAGCGTGGGCGAGACCGACCTGGCCGCGGCCAACAAGCTCTGGGCGCAGATCGACCGCGCGCGTCACCGATCTGGCGCCGATCATCACCCTGTTCAACCCCAAGCTGGTCGACTTCGTCTCCAAGCGGCTGCGCGGCTACCAGTACAACCCCCAGGGCGGGTTCCTGTGGGATCTCGCCTCGGTGCGGTGATCGCCGCCGGCACCGCGCCCGGTCCGGCGCGGAGCTCGGCGGCCAGCGCGTCGCGTGTCCTCGAGGCGGCGATCGCCGCCATCTGCGAGCGGGGCCTCTCCGGCACCCGTGTGGCGCGACATCGCGGCGCGGGCGGGCATGAGCCCGGGCAACGTCATGTACTACTTCGGCACGCTCGAGGAGATGCTGATCGAGGCGCTGCGGTTCGCGAACGAGAGCTTCCTCGACCGGGCGCTGCGGGAAGCCGACGCGGCAGCCGGCGGCGCACGGCCGGCTGATGCGGCTGATCGAGCTGGGGATGCCGTCCGACCCTGCCGAGGAGCCGCACAGCCAGTGGCTGCTCTGGCTCGACGTGTGGGCGCGGTCGCCCCGCAACGCCGAGCGTCGACGCCCACCGCCGCGAGCTGGAGGGGCGCTGGATCGCGGCCTACGCCGGCATCGTCGAGCGGGGGCAGGCCGCGGGCGAGTTCCGGCCCGGCGTCGACGCCCGCGACTTCGCCGTGCGGCTGGCGGCGATGATCGACGGGCTGGGCAAGTCCCTCATCCTCGCGCGACCCGTGGATGAGCCGCGAGCGGATGCTCGCAGCCTGCACGGCCATGGTGGAGAACGAGCTGGAGGTGACCGGTAGATGAATCAATCGTCTAGATGACGAGCGCGTCCGGCCCGGTGCGCTCGCGCTCGGCCTCGTAGCGCGCGATCTCGGCCTCGCGCTGCTCGGTCAGCGAGATGTCGTCCCAGCCGTTCAGCAGCCGCTCGCGCACGTCGGCGTCGATCTCGAACGGCACGACGCGGCCCGACGGCAGGGCGACGGTCTGGGCCTCGAGGTCGATCGTCGCCTCCGCGGGCGCCGATTCGATCAGCTCACGCACTGCGGCGGGCTCGAGGACGACCGTGAGGAGCCCGTTCTTGGAGCAGTTGGTGGCGAAGATGTCGCCGAAGCTCTCGGCCACGATCGCCTGGTAGCCGAAGTCCTGCAGCGCCCAGGCGGCGTGCTCGCGCGACGAGCCGCAGCCGAAGTTGCGCCCGGTGGCCAGGATCGGCGCGCCGTGGTACTCGGGCCAGAGCAGCGGGAAGTCGGCCTGCTGCATCCAGTCGTAGAACAGGAACTCGCCGAAACCGGTGCGCTCGATCCGCTTCAGGAACTGCTTGGGCACGATCTGGTCGGTGTCGACCGAGGCCCGGTCGAGCGGCGCGACGGCGCCGGAGACGACGTCGCACCGGCTTCATCCGGCCACCAGCTCGCGGACGTCGGTCAGGCGCCCGGTGACCGCGGCTGCAGCCGCCATCGCCGGGCTCATCAGGTGGGTGCGCCCGCCCCGGCCCTGGCGGCCCTCGAAGTTGCGGTTCGACGTCGAGGCGCAGCGCTCGCCGGGCGCCAGGATGTCGGGGTTCATGCCCAGGCACATCGAGCAGCCGGCGCCGCGCCACTCGAAGCCGGCGTCGCGGAAGACGCGGTCGAGGCCCTCGGCCTCGGCGTCGGCGCGCACCTGGAACGAGCCCGGCACGACCATCGCCCGCACCGACGCCGCCACCCTGCGGCCCTCGACGACCGCGGCCGCGGCCCGCAGGTCCTCGATGCGCGAGTTCGTGCATGAGCCCAGGAAGACGCGGTCGACGGCGATGTCCGCAAGCGGCGTCCCCGGGCGCAGGTCCATGTAGCGCAGGGCGCGCTCGTCGGTCTCGTCGGCCGGCTCCGGCACGACGCCGGTGATCGGGCGCGACCTGCGACGGGTTCGTGCCCCACGAGACCTGCGGGACGATGCCGCCGAGCTCGACAGTCACGGTGCGGTCGAAGGCGCGCGCCGTCGTCGGTCACGTAGCGGCGCCAGCGCTCGACCGCCGCATCGAAGTCCTCGTGGCGCGCCCGGCCGGCCCTCGATGTGGGCGAAGGTGGTGTCGTCGGGCGCGATCATCCCGGCCCGCGCGCCGGCCTCGATCGACATGTTCGCGACCGTCAGGCGGCCCTCCATCGAGAGGCGCGCGCACGGCCTCGCCGGTGTACTCGACCACGTGGCCGGCTGGCCCCGTCGGTGCCGATCTGGGCGATCGTGCCCAGGATCATGTCCTTGGCCGTGCACCCGGCGCCGAGCTCGCCGGCGTAGTCGATCCGCATGGTGTGCGGCCGTCGCTGCGGCAGCGTCTGGGTGGCGAGCACGTGCTCGACCTCGCTCGTGCCGATGCCGAACGCGAGCGCCCCGAACGCGCCGTGCGTGGAGGTGTGCGAGTCGCCGCAGACGATCGTCATGCCCGGCTGGGTGAGGCCGAGCTCGCGGCCCGATCACGTGCACGATGCCGTTGCGGCGGTGCCCGAGCGGGTAGAGCCGCACGCCGAACTCGGCGCAGTT
Source organism: uncultured Actinomycetes bacterium (assembly GCA_963708365.1). Taxonomy (GTDB): domain Bacteria; phylum Actinomycetota; class Thermoleophilia; order Gaiellales; family JAICJC01; genus JAICJC01. The sequence goes on along the minus strand of CAVPSM010000011.1, from coordinate 364,238 downwards.
GCGCTCGAGCGCCGCGAGCTGGGCCCGGGAGAGCTCGTCCGGCTCGCCGGGCCCGGTCGCGACGTTGTGGTCGGCGGTCGCAATCGTGCGGTCGGGGCGGCGCACCCTGCGGCCTGCCGGTGCGCAGGCCCTCGAACGCCTGCGGGCTCGTCACCTCGTGGATCAGATGCAGGTCGACGAACAGCAGATCGTCCCCGATCACATGGTCGTCCCAGACCTTCTCGACCAGCGTTCTCGGTGCCGTCGCCATCCTGGCCGAGGAGTGTACCGACGCCCTGACCGGGGTATCGGCGGTGCGAACATCAGCCCAGGGAGGGATCAATATGGCGGTCAAGACCAACACACCGAGGGCATCCTCGGCAAGGATCAGACGGACGCCCGCGAGCACATCGTCGAGCTGCTCACGAAGGCCTACTGGATGGAGATCGAGACGGTGATGAGCTACATCGCCGGCTCCGTCAACCCCGACGGCGTGCGTGCGCGCGAGATCGTCGAGTCGCTCGAGGGCGACATCCAGGAGGAGCTCGGCCACGCCCGCCAGTTCGCGGAGCGGATCAAGGAGCTCTACGGCGTCGTCCCCGGATCGCTCGACTTCAGCGCCGAGCAGACGTACCTTCAGCCGCCCGACGAGCAGACGGACATCGTGCACGTCATCAAGGGCGTGATCGAGGCCGAGACCGGCGCGATCGAGCACTACACCACGATCATCGAGGAGACCGAGAGCGTCGACCCGGTCACCCAGGACATGGTGATCGGCATCCTGCGCGACGAGCAGGGCCATCGCCGCCTCTTCGAGGGCTACCTGCGCGAGTTCGAGCAGAACTGACGCGCGGGCGGACGGCTACGTGCGCGGCGGCATGAGCCGAAACGCCTCTGCCCACAGCCTCACCGGGACGACTTTGGCCGTCTTCATCAGGAGGAGCATCGGCAACGGGAAGACGATCTCCGCCCGGCCTCGCTCCAGGCCGTGGACGATCCGCCGGGCGGCGTCGTCGGCCTCGAGCATGAACGGCATGCGGAAGGTGTTCTTGGCGGTCAGGTCGGTGCGGACGAAGCCCGGACAGATCGTGTGCACAGCGATCCCGGACGGGCGCAGGTCGATGCGCAGCGACTCGAGCATGTTGATCTCGGCCGCTTTGGTCGCGCCGTAGGCCTCGGATCGGGGCAGGCCGCGGTAGCCGGCCAGGCTGGCCACGCCGGCGATGGCGCCGCTGCGGCGGCGGCGCATGTCGGCCAGCACGGCCTCGACGCCGTGCGCCATCCCGATCACGTTCGTGTCGAAGTGGCGGCGGATCACGTCCGTGTCCCAGGCATCGACCGAGAACTGGCCCCAGTAGGCGGCGTTCAGGACGGCCAGGTCGATCGCCCCGAACCGCCCGCGGATCTCGGCCTCGGCGGCGATCATCGCCTCGCGGTCGGTCACGTCGACCGTGAGCGGCACCACCTCGCCCGGCGCGCTTTGGGCCACCTCGTCGAGCCGGTCGGCGCGGCGCGCCGTCGCCGCCACCCGGCAGCCGCGGGCCGCCAGCTCGTGCACGAGCGCGGCACCGATCCCGCTCGAGGCGCCGCACACCCAGACCCGGGCGCCGTCGCGCAGCCTCATCGCGGGTGCCTCCCTCTGATATGCGAACCGGCGAGCCGACGTCCAGCCGTGTCACGGGGATGTCTCAATCCTGTGCCGCCTTCCCCTTGTCTGAGGTGTTCATGCGAACGCGGCCGCGTTGGGCCTCTAGCCTTGTGGGGAGATGCCTCACACCGAACCGGAATTCGCCGAGTCCTACCAGATCGCGTACGAGCAGGCTTCGATTTCGCTCGGAAACCAGGCCACGGTGCTCGAGAGCTAGCAGACCCGCGCAGCCACGATCATCTCGGCGGCAGCGATCGCGAGGTCGTTCCTCGGCGGCCGGGGCCTCGCACGCGGCCATCCGGCCTCGGAATGGACGTGGGTCGCCGTCGTGTGCTTCGCGGGACTGATCCTCGCCTGCGGCGTCGTGCTGTGGCCTCGATACGGCTGGCGGTTCGACGTGATCGGCGAGCAGATCATCGACGACAGCATCGAGAACGCAGAGCAGCCGCCGCTCTCGCCGTCGATGCTCCGTCGCGACCTGGCGATCTACATGAGCAGGAGCCACGAGAGCAACCGTCGGCGGCTTCGGCTGCTTGTCTGGTCGCTCCAGGTGGCGGTCGTGCTCCTCTCTCTCGAGATCGGCGCATGGATCGTCACGCTCCGATGACGGCGTTACCATGAGGGTGATGAGACTCGCAGAGCCACAGAGGCCGAACCCGATTCCACCGGAGACGCGCAGCCCCGAAGGCAAGGGGTAGAGCGGCGCCACTCGGACGGGACCCGGGCGCCGTTGCGCAGCCTCACGGCCGTGCCAGGCGCAGCTGGGCATTGCCGAGCGCGCCGGTCGCGAATCCGGCCTCACAGTAGGCCAGATAGAACTCCCACATCCGCACGAACGTCCCGTCGAAGCCGAGCGCGTGCACCCGCTCGCGCTCGGACAGGAAGCGGTCGCGCCAGTGCCGCAACGTCGTCGCGTAGTGGCGGCCGATCTCGGCGGCGTCGGTCACCTGCAGAGACGAGCCGTCGCGGAGCGCGCGGTCGATCGCCTCGCGCGACGGGATCAGGCCGCCGGGGAAGATGTACTTGTGGATCCACCCGTACGCGTGCCGTGAGGCCAGGTAGCGCCGGTGCGGCATGGTGATCGTCTGCAGGCCGACCGACCCGCCCGGTTCGAGCAGCCGGTCGCAGGCGGCGAAGAACACCGGCCAGTACTCCTCGCCGACGGCCTCGAGCATCTCGATCGAGACGATCTTCGAGTAGAGGCCGTCGAGGCTGCGGTAGTCGCAGCAGCACGATCTCGACCCGGTCGGCCAGGCCGGCCGCGGCCACCCGCCCGTGCGCGAGCGCGGCCTGGGCCTGCGAGATCGTCGCCGTCGTCACCCGGCAGCCATAGGCCGAGGCGGCGTGGATCGCGAAGCCGCCCCAGCCGGTGCCGATCTCGAGCACGTGATCGGACGGGCCGACGCCGGTCAGACGGGCGAGCGCGTCGTACTTGCGGATCTGGGCCGCCTCCAGCGTGTCGCCGGGCTCGAAAACCGCGCCGAATAGGTCATCGTCGGGTCGAGGAAGAGCGCGAAGAGGTCGTTCGAGAGGTCGTAGTGGCGGGCGATGTTGCGGGCCGAGCCGGCCACGGTGTTGCGCTCGCCCGTGGGGATGCGCGGCTCGTACAGCCCCCGTAGCCGCTGGAAGCGGCCCGGCAGCAGCCGCTCGACCCGCGCGGCGAACGCGGCGAGCACGCCGGCGAGATCGTCGGCCCGCCAGTCGCCCGCCATGTAGGCCTCGCCGAAGCCGATCTTGCCGCCGGCGGCCAGGCGGTGGAAGAAGGCGTCGCGCTCGATCGTCATGACCGGCGCGTCCGGCCCGCCCCCGCCCAGCGTGGCGCCGGCGGGGAGCACGACCCGCAGCGGCAGCCCGCGCACCGCGCGCAGGAAGAGCGCGTGCGCGATCCGCGCCCGCGCCGCCACCCGCGGCGCGCGCGGCATGCACCAGGCGGTGTCAGCCCCCGTTTGGTGCGCGATGACGGTCATCCGACGTGCTCCTGGCGGGGGTGGTGGGGGCGGGGGACGCGGGCGACGCCGCGCAGCGCCAGCTTGATGCCCTGGAGGTGGATCAGGGAGGTCACGCGGGCGGTCATCAGCGGGTGGCGCACGAGCATCCGCGCGACCGTGGCGTTCGTGACCGGCCGCCGCCGGCCGGTCAGGGACGCCGCGAACACGCGCTCGCCGGCCTGGCGCAGGGCCATCTGCACGGAGAGCCGCTCGTCGGGCGGCCCGACGGTCATCTCGTAGCTGCCGTCGACGGTCAGGAACGGGGAGACGTAGAACTCCTTGCCGGCGCTGGCCCGGCCGCGCTCGCCCGGCTCGAGCAGGTAGCAGTGGCGCTCACCGTAGGTGTTGTGCACCTCGGCGACCACGCAGCGCAGGCTCCCGTCCGGCCGGTGGCAGTAGAAGATCGAGAGCGGGTTGAAGACGTAGCCGAGCACGCGCGCGTTCGTGAGCAGGGACACCCGGCCGCCAGCGAGGTCGACCCCGTGGGCCGACAGGTACCGGTCGAGGTTCTCGCGGATCGTGCGGCGCGGGTCGCCCAGGTGGTCGCGGGCGCGGATGGTCGTCAGCGCCCGGCGGTCGTTGCCGAACGCCCACAGCCGCCGGTCGAGCTCGTCCAGCTCGTCCAGGTCGACGTGCCACATGTAGACCCGGTAGCGGAACCGGTTGCGGAGGCGTGTTCGGCGGTCGTGGACGACCTGGCCCTCGTAGAGCGCCGACCTCACCAGGCACATCCCAACGCGACGGCCGCCCGCAGCCCGGACACGCAGCCGTCCTCGTGGAAGCCCCAGCCGTGGTAGGCGCCACAGTAGTAGGTGTTGCGGTCGCCCTGGAGCGTAGGCAGACGGGCCTGCGCCGCGAGGCTCTCGTGGGTGTAGATCGGATGCTCGTAGGTCATCCGCCGCAGCTCGTGCTCGGCGCCGATCCGGGACGTCCCGTTCAGCGTCACGCAGTAGTCGACCGGCTCGCGGAGGGCCTGGAGGCGGTTCAGATGGTAGGTGACGTGCACGAGCGGCTGGCTCGTCGAGCACGCGTCGAGGAGGTAGTTCCACGAGGCGCGCGCACCGGCCGCCCGTGGCAGCAGCGAGGAGTCCGTGTGCAGCACCGTCTGGTTGGTGGAGTACCCGAAACCGCCCAGGGTCGCGCGCTCGGCGTCGCTCGGGTCGGCAAGCATGGCGAGGGCCTGGTCGGGGTGGGCCGCGATCACGACCCGGTCGAAGCGGAGCTCGCCGTTCAGGGTCACGCCGGCGTCGTCGCGCTCCACGGAGACGACCGGCGTACCCGCGTGCACATGGTCGCCGAGGTGGTCTGCGATCACGCTCACGTACTCGCGACTGCCGCCCGTGACCGTGCGCCACTGGGGCGAGTTCGTGACCGTCAGCATGCCGTGGTTGGCGAAGAAGCGGATCAGATACCGGGCCGGGAAGTCGCGGATGGTGGACGCCGACGACGACCACACCGCGCCGGTCAGCGGCAGCATGAAGTGGTCGGCGAAGTACGGCGAGTATCCGCCCTGGCGCAGGAAGCCGTCGAGCGTCAGGTCGTCTGCCGCCGGATCGGCGAGGACGGCGCGGGCGTGGCGGTGGAACCGGCGCACCTCGCCGAGCATCCGCAGGTAGCGCGGCCGCCCCAGCACGCCGGGGCTGGGCACGACGCCCTGCATGCCACGCGCGCCGGCGTACTCGAGCCCGCAGCCCTCGCAGCGCACGCCGAAGGACATGTCGCTCTGCTGGGTGCGGATCCCGAGCTCGGAGAACAGCCGCAAGAGCGTGGGGTAGGTGCGTGCGTTGTGGACGATGAAGCCGGTGTCGAGCGCCACCTCGCGGCCGTCTGCGGCTCGCACGGCGATCGTGTTGGCGTGGCCGCCCAGCCGGTCGTCGCGCTCGAACAGGGTCACCTCGTGGGTCCGGCCGAGGATGTGGGCGGCCGTGAGGCCGGCGACGCCGCTCCCGACCACGGCGACGCGCAGGCGGCTCACAGCGGCACCCGCAGCGCCCGCTCGGCCGGGAGCGCGAAGGCCGCGGCGATGCGCTCGTCCATCGGCTCGAGGCCGAGGGCGCCCAGGACGAAACGGCGCGTGAGCGACTGCCACAGCGGCAGCCGTTCGAGCATGGTGTGGCCGGCCCGGGCAAGCTCGAAGCGGGCGATCCGGGCGGCGGTGCCGCGGGCGCGGCGGCCGAGGTCGAGCGACCCGGCCGGGTCGGTGATGCGGTCGCGGGCGCCGTGCACCAGCATGACGGTGCGCCCGTCGAGTTGGGCGATCGGCTCCTCCGGCGGGCACCACGCGGCCAGGCCGGCCACGGCGGTCACGGACCCGTGTCCGGCGGCTCGCAACGCGGCGCGAGCGCCCATCGAGTGGCCGACCAGGCACACCGGCGCGCCGAACCGGCCCGAGAGCTCATCCAGGGCCCATTCCACGTCCGAGACGGGGTCGCCGTCGTTGTAGCCGACGGTGCGGTAGCGCAGCTGAGCGACGGCCAGGCCGCCGCGGCGGCCGGCCCGGGCGAGGTCGGCCAGGAACGGGAGCATGCGCAGGGCGGGCGCGCGCAGGTTCGAGTCGGGCGTCGTGCTCTTGGATTTCCCGCCGTGTGCGATCAGGGCGACGCCGCGCGCCGGGCTCCGTGGGGCGACGGTGACCAGAGACGGGGTGGGGTCGGGCACGGCAGCGGCGATGGTACCGGTCGGCGGGGCCTCCATGAGGGTCATTCGCACCGCGCCCGGCAACGGATCGGCGCGCCTGGGGCACTACCCGGACGGGGGATGTCGCGTGGGCCGGATCGGCGCTACGATCCTTCCCCCAGAAGCGAGGGCAAGATGTCGTCGAAGTCGAGCGCGATCGGGAAGGGCCTCCTGATCGGCGCTGCAGCAGGAGTGGCGCTGTACGTGATCTGGCGCAGGTCGCGGGAGCAGCGCGAGGTGTATGAGACGCCCGCGCAGGCGCCGGAGCGGCCGGGCGAGCCCGCGCCCGAGGCGGTGTTCACGCCCGCCGTGGCGGTTGAGCCCGAGCCGGAAATCGCCGAGCCGGAACCCGAGATCGAGCCGAAGCCCGAGGCCGTCGTCGAGCCGGAGCCGGTCGCCGAGGCCGAGCCCGCCGAGGAGTCCGCGCCGGAGCCGGTCGCAGAGGCCGAGATCTCCCCCGAGCCCGTCGAGGAGCCCGAACCGGCCGCGGTCGAGGAGCCGGAGTCAGAGCCCGTCCTCGTAGACGAGCCCGAACCGGCTGCCGAAGCGGCCCCGGAGCCGCTCGCGGCCGAGCCGACGGCTACGGTCGAGGCGCCGTCGCCTCCGGCCGCACCGATCGCCGAGCACGGCCGCCGCCAGCCGATCACCTACGCCGGGCGCCCGCGCGACCTGAGCCCCGCAGGCTGGCCGCAGCCGATGCCGCTGGGCGCGTCCGGCGGCCTGCGACGGCCCGCGCCCGTGAGCGCCCGCGCCACCTGGCCCGGCGTCGCCGGGGCCGGGCAGCTGCGGCCGACGCCGCTGAGGCGGATCGCGCCGCGCGGCGGTGCGCCGCTTCACCGCACCGGCTGAGCCGGCCGGTGCCGATGTTCTTCGTCCTCGAGCGCAGGAGGGGCCCCGAATGGGACCCCTCCCAGCCGCTCGAAGGCCAGTCCGGGTGGGAGGAGCACGCCGCGTTCATGGACGGGCTCGTCGATGCCGGGTTCGTCGTGCTCGGCGGCCCGCTCGCCGACGAGCACCGCGTCATCCTCGCGATCGAGGCCGCCTCCGAAGACGAGGTCAGGAGCACGCTGGCGCGCGACCCGTGGCACGAGTCTCACCTCGTGGTCGAATCGGTCGACCCGTGGACGATCCGCCTGGACGGCCGGCGCTAAGGCCGGCGCCCGATCAGGTCTTCGCCTTCTCTTTCGCCGATTGCCCGATCCAGGGCATCATCGCCCGCAGCTCGGCCCCGACCTGCTCGATCTGGTGCTCGGCGGCGCGGCGGCGAAGCGCCTGGAACTGCGGTCGGCCGGCGGCCTCCTCGGCGATGATGTCGCGCGCGAAGCGGCCCTCCTGGATGTCGCGCAGGAGCCCGCGCATCTTCTCGCGGACGTGCTCGTCGATCACGACCGGGCCGCGGGTGAGGTCGCCGTACTCGGCCGTGTCCGAGATCGAGTAGCGCATACCGCCCAGGCCGCCCTCCCAGATCAGGTCGACGATCAGCTTCAGCTCGTGGAGGCACTCGAAGTAGGCGATCTCCGGCTGGTAGCCGGCCTCGACGAGCGTCTCGAACCCGGTCTGGATGAGGCGGGTGACCCCGCCGCAGAGCACGGCCTGCTCGCCGAAGAGGTCGGTCTCGGTCTCCTCCGCGAAGGTCGTCTCGATCAGGCCGCCGCGGGCGCAGCCGATGCCGTGGCCGTACGCGAGGGCGAGCTGCGTCGCCTGCCCGCTCGCGTCCTGGTGGACGGCGATCAGGCCGGGGACGCCGATGCCCTGCACGTACTGGCGGCGGACGAGGTGGCCCGGGCCCTTGGGCGCGATCATGGCGACGTCGATGTCGCCCGCGGCCGCGATCTGGCCGAAGTGGATCGTGAACCCGTGCGCGAACATCAGCATCGAGCCGGGGCGCAGGTTCGGGGCGATCTCGTCGCGGAACAGGCCGGCCTGGATGTGGTCGGGGACGAGCACCATGACGACGTCGGCCTGGGCGGTCGCCTCGGCGACCGTCGCGACGGCGAGGCCGTCGTCCGAGGCCGTCTTCCACGCCCGCGAGTCAGGGCGCGCGCCGACGACGACGGTGTTCCCGCTGTCGTGGTTGTTCAGGGCATGCGCGTGGCCCTGGCTGCCGTACCCGATGACGGCGATCGTCTTGCCGCTGAGGGCGCCGGGATCGCAGTCTGACTCGTAGTAGATCGTGCTCATGCAACCACCCTTATTCGTCGTCGTTGTCCCAGCCCGCCGTCGCGGTCGAGGGCGATCCTGCCGGTGCGCACCAGCTCGCGGATGCCGTACGGCCGCAGGAGCTCGTCGAGCGCCTGAAGCCTATCCGGCGGGCCCACGCAGGCGAACGTGATCGCCTCGGGGCCGACGTCCACGACCCGCGACTCGAACACCTCCGCGAGGCTGATGATCTCCGGCCGCCGCTCCGGGGTCGAGGTGACCTTGATCATCAGGAGCTCGAGCTCGACCGCGGTGGGTCCGAGCTCGGACACCTTCAGCACGTCGACCAGCTTGTAGAGCTGCTTGGTGACCTGGTCGACGGAGTGCTGCGAGCAGTCGACCCGGATGGTGATGCGGCTGCGGCTCGCGTCCTCGGTCGGCCCGACCGCGAGCGACTCGATGTTGAAGCCGCGGCGGGCGAAGAGGCCGGCGCAGCGCGTGAGCACGCCCGGCCGGTTCTGCACGAGCACGCTCAGCGTGTGGAGGGTCTGACCGGGCGCTCATACGCCCTCCTCCACCCACTGGTTGTCCTCCTCGGCCCACTCGACGTCGATGATGTCGGTCGCCGAGCCGCCGGCGGGCACCATCGGGTAGACCTTCTCCTCGCGGTCGACGCGGGCGTCGATGACCGCCGGGCCGCCGCAGGCGAGCGCCGCCCGGATGGCCTCGTCGACCTCCTCCTCGCTCTCGCACCGGAAGGCGGACACGCCGAAGCTCTCGGCCAGCCGCACGTAGTCGGGCAGGTCGACGGTCAGGTTGGTCTCGGAGAAGCGCTCCGAGTGGAACAGCTCCTGCCACTGGCGCACCATCCCCAGCCAGCCGTTGTTCACCACCACGTGGATGGCCGAGATGCCGTACATGCGGGCCGTGGCGAGCTCCTGCATCGTCATCTGGAAGCAGCCGTCGCCGTCGATGTTGATCACGATCGCCTCGGGGCAGGCCACCTTGGCGCCGAGCGCCGCCGGGACGCCGAAGCCCATCGTCCCCAGGCCGCCCGACGTGATCCAGCGCCGCGGCCGGTCGATCTCGCAGGTACTGCGCGGCCCACATCTGGTGCTGGCCGACGCCGGTCGTCCAGATCACGTCCTCGCCGGCGGTCAGGTCGCGCAGCCGCTCGATCACGTACTCGGGCTTGAGCGCGCCCGACCGGCGGTAGCGGAACGGGTTCTCGCGCCCCCAGCCGCGCACGGTCTCGACCCATTCGGCCGCCTTCGGCGGCCCGCCGTTCATGCGTGACTCGAGCGCCTCGGCCAGCTTCGGCACGACGAGGTCGATGGTGCCCACGATCGGCACCTGGGCGGCGCGGTTCTTGTCGATCTCGGCCGGGTCGACGTCGATGTGCACGACCTTGGCGCCGGGCGCGAACGACTCCAGCTTGCCGGTCACGCGGTCGTCGAACCGCGACCCGCAGGCGACCAGCAGGTCGGCCCGGTTGAGCGCCCAGTTGGCGGCCTTGGAGCCGTGCATCCCCGGCAGCCCCAGGCACAGCGGGTGCGAGTCGGGGAAGACGCCCTTGGCCATCAGCGTCGTCACCACCGGCATCTGCACCGCCTCGGCCACCGCGGATCAGCTCGGCCGGGTCGACGCCGGACGTGACCGCGCCGCCGCCGACGTAGAACACCGGCCGCTCGGCGGCCAGGATCGCCTCGGCCGCGGTGATGATCTGCTTGGGGTGGCCGTGCCGCGACGGCTTGTAGCCGGGCATGTCGATCTGGCGCGGGTAGGAGAACTCGAACGTCTCGCCAGCTGCACGTCCTTGGGGATGTCGATCAGCACCGGGCCCGGGCCGGCCGCGAGCGGGCGATGTGGAAGGCCTCCTTGAACGACCCGCGGCAGCTCGCGCACGTCCTTGACGAGCCAGGAGTGCTTCACGATCGGCATCGTGATGCCCTGGATGTCGGCCTCCTGGAACGCGTCCGTGCCGATCAGGTGCGTCGGCACCTGGCCGGTGATGCACACGATCGGGGTCGAGTCGAGGTAGGCGTCGGCGATCGGCGTCACCAGGTTCGTGGCGCCGGGGCCGGAGGTCGCGATGGCGACGCCGACCTTGCCGGTGGCGCGGGCGTAGCCCTGCGCCATGTGACCGGCGCCCTGCTCGTGCCGCACCAGGTAGTGGCGGATGGTGTGCTCGTGGGCGCGCCCAGGCGTCGTAGAGCGGCAGGATCGCGCCGCCGGGCAGGCCGAACACGTCGGTCACGCCCTCGGCCTCGAGGCAGCGGATGATCGCCTCCGCCCCGGTGATGCGGGTGCTATCCACGGGCCACCAGCCTCCCGTCAAAAGGGTGCTCGGCGAACTCGGCGCCGGCCGTCGAGCTGTGGCCCAGGGCGTCGCAGACCGCCTGGCCGACCTCCCAGGTGGCGTACACGCGCCCGCCGGTCACCTGGTCGGCGGTGGCGATCCCGTCGGCGAGCACCGAGTCGACGGCGGCGGTGATCGCCCGGCCGATGTCGCGCCGGTCGAGGCCGTAGGTGAACATCATCGCCACCGAGAGGATCATCGCGATCGGGTTCGCCTCGCTCTGGCCGGCGATGTCGGGGGCCGAGCCGTGCACCGGCTCGAAGATCCCCGGCGCCTCGGGGCCGAGCGATGCCGACGGGGCCATGCCGAGGCCGCCGCCGACGGCCGCGGCCAAGTCGGAGAGGATGTCGCCGAACAGGTTCTCGGTCAGGATCACGTCGTAGCGCTGCGGCCGCGTGGCCAGGTTCATCGCGAACGAGTCGACCAGCTCGTGGGTGAGCTCGACGTCGGCGTAGTCCGCCTCGTGTAGCTCGGACACCACCTTGCGCCATAGCTTGGACGTCGCCAGGACATTCTGCTTGTCCACCGAGACGACCCGGCCGCCGCGGCGCCGGGCCAGCCGGAACGCCCACCGCGCCACCCGCTCGATCTGGGGGCGGTCGTAGGTGCACATGTCCGATCGCCCGGTCGGCCTCGAGCGTCTTCGCGCCGAAGTAGAGGCCGCCGGTCAGCTCGCGGACGACCATCAGGTCGATGTCCGCGTGCCGCACCGGGCGCAGGTTGGCGAACGCGTCGAGCTCCTTGCGCAGGTCGAGCAGCCCCTGCTCCGGCCGGCGCGGTGCCGAGCTCCAGCGGGGGCCGCCCACGGCGCCCAGAAGCACGGCGTCGGAGGCCTTGACCGCCGCCCGCACGTGGGACGGGAACGGGTCGTTGTGCCGGTCGATGGCCTCGCCGCCGAACGGCAGGTGCACCTGCCGGACGCGGATGCCGAAGAGCTCCGAGACCGTCTCGATGACGCGGCCGGCCTCTGCCATCACCTCCGGGCCGATGCCGTCGCCCGCAAGGCAGGCGACGATGGGAGTAGGGCGGGTTTCGGTCATCAGACTCCGATCAGCTCCTTGTCCTTGCCGGGCTCGATCGCCATCCGGGCGTGGGCGCAGGCCCGCAGGTACGCCTCGGCGGATGCCTCGGTGATGTCAGTTGATACGGCCTGGCCGGCGAACGTCCTGCCCGAGACCTCGACGACGACCCGGACCTCGCCCAGGGCGTCGGCGCCACCGGTGACCGCGCCGATGGTGTACTCGACGAGCGTCACGGGCAGGTCGAGCAGGCTGGTCGACCGCGCTGAAGGCCGCGTCCACCGGCCCGTCGCCGGTGCCCTCGGCCGTGCGCTCGCCCTCGCCGTTCTGGATGGTGACCTCGGCCCGGGCCTCCTCGCCGGTCGCCGTCTGGATCGCCAGCCGGACGAGCTTGTACGGCTCCTCGCGCTCGCGCAGCGAGTCGGAGGCGATCGCCTCGAGGTCGAGCGAGCTGATCTTGCCCTTGCGGTCGGCCAGCTCCTTGAACCGGGCGAACGCGCGCTTCAGGTCGTCGCCCTCGATGGTGAAGCCCAGGTCGGCGAACGCCTGGCGCAGCGCGTGGCGGCCGGAGTGCTTGCCGAGCACGATGTCGGAGCCCTGCAGGCCGACCGATTCGGCGTCCATGATCTCGTACGTGCGCCGGTGCGCCAGCACGCCGTGCTGGTGGATGCCGGCCTCGTGGGCGAACGCGTTCCGGCCCACGATCGCCTTGTTCGGCTGGACGACGTATCCCGTGAGCCGCGAGACCAGACGCGAGGAGCGGGTGATCTCCTCGGTGCGGATGTTCGTGCGCAGGCCGTAGCGCGGCGCGCGGGTCGCGAGCAGCATCACGATCTCCTCGAGCGAGGCGTTGCCGGCCCGCTCGCCGATGCCGTTGATGGTCGCCTCGACCTGGCGGGCGCCGGCCATGACGCCGGCCAGCGAGTTTGCGACGGCCAGGCCCAGGTCGTCGTGGCAGTGCACCGACAGCACGACGCCGTCGACCTCGGGGACGCGCCCGCGCAGGCCGTTCAGGATCTCGGTGTACTCCTCGGGGACGGTGTAGCCGACCGTGTCGGGGATGTTGATGGTGGTCGCGCCGGCGGCGATCGCCGTGCGGACGACCTCGGCCATGAACTCGGGATCGCTGCGGGTCGCGTCCTCGCACGAGAACTCGACGTCGCTGCAGAACGCCTTCGACCGCCGCACGGCGCGGTCGGCGCCCTCGAGCACCTGTGCGCGCGTCATGCGCAGCTTGTGCTCCATGTGGATGTCGGATGTCGCGATGAAGACGTGGATGCGCGGGTTGCGCGCGCCCTGCAGCGACTCGATGGCGGCGTCGACGTCCTCGTCGTTCGTTCGCGCGAGCGACGCGACGACGCAGTCGACGGCCTGGGCGACGGCGCGGATGCCCTCCCGCTCTCCCGGCGAGGAGATGGCGAACCCGGCCTCGATGATGTCCACGCCGAGCCGGTCGAGCTGGCGTGCGATCTCGATCTTCTCGGGAGCCGACAGGGCGATGCCGGGCGACTGCTCGCCGTCGCGAAGCGTGGTATCGAAGATGCGGACGGTGTCCGTCGGTGAAGCCATCAGATAGATCCTCCTCGGCTGGGCGAGCACGCAGCTCTCCCGTCGGTTCCTGGGTGCGTGTGCGCCGGCAGCCGGCGCGTAGGCCAAATCGTTCGCCCTAACGGGCGAGGATGAGAAGGCCGAGGAGGTTGTGCGAGCTCTGGGAGCGCCCGACAGGACGCCCGCTCAACGGGGAGCGGGCAGAGATCCTCTCTGTGCAGGCACGGCTCGACATCGCTTCACAGCATAGGGCGGCGAAGGTTGATCCGTCAAACGGGAACCGCCGGCCGTTCCGCTCGGGGTCGAACCGGCGCGCCATCAGCCCGTCGGCGCGGGCCGGATCGATGTCGGCGACGGCGATCCCGGGCGTGCCGTAGGGCACCTGCGCAAGCAGGTCTCCGCCCGGCCCGATCACGCAGCTCGCCGAGCCCTGGTCGGGCGCCGCGGCGTTCGCGGCTGCGACGTAGACGGTGTTCTCGAGCGCCCGGCACAGGATGGCCTTCTCGTTGTACGGGTTGTCCGCGTCGCCGAAGCGCCGGGCGAGCGAGCCGTCGGCGGTGACGACGAAGTGGGGCACGAACACCACCTGGGCGCCGTCGAGCGCGGCCGCGCGGGCGATCTCGGGATAGCGGAACGCCTCGTGGCAGATGACGACCGCGAACCGGATGCCGGCGGCGGTGAACACGTGGCGGCCGCTGCCGGGGACGTAGTCGCGCTCCTCGGACGGGTCGATCTGGGTCTTGGCCTGGACGCCCAGGCGGCTCCCGTCGGCGTCGACGACGGCCGCGACGATCTCGCGGCCGGCGGGCGTCGGCCGCTCGGCGCCGACGATCGTAACGACGCCGGCGCGGCCCGCGGCCGCAGCGACCGTATCGATCGCGGCCTCCATGTCGGCCGCGGTGTAGTCGGGCACCGGGCGCGGCTGCGACCGATGACCGGGCAGGCAGGTCTCGGGCAGGCACAGCACCTGCGCGTCCAGCCGCCCGGCCTCCTCGACCGCGGCGACGGCGGCGGGCACCGCCTCATCCAGCGTTGCCGTGAGCGGCGTCTGGCCGACGGCGACGCGAACCGTCACGCCGCGTGCACCTGCTCGCGCACCTCGACGCCGTAGGGGCGCAGGCGCTCGAAGAGCGGGCCGAACGGCACCGACCGCTCGCTCGGCACGACGCCGCGGGCATCGAGCTCACCCCGGCAGATCATGGCCGCGACAACCGCGGGCGGGCAGGCGGTCGAGGCGATGCCGCCGCCGAAGCCGAGCCCCTCGACGGCGCGGGTGACGCACTCGACCACCGCCGTCCCGGCCGGGCCGTACGCCTCGATCCGGTGCACGCCCACCGTCCGCCGGGACGGCTCCGCCCGCGGCAGGCGCCGGAGCAGCTCGAGCAGCAGCCGGCGGGGAACCACCGAGGCGCCGTTCACGTCGACCGCTTCGGTCGAGGCCAGCCCGAGCTCGGCCAGCAGCCGCACCTTGGCCAGGAACGCCGGATCGAGCGAGAGCTGGAAGCCGACGTCGCGGGCGCCGAAGCTCTGCGGGAAGGTGGCCATCTCGGAGTGGATCGTGAAGACGGTCTCGGCCGGGCCGACGGGGTCGCCGAACTCGACCAGCCCGGCCGGCGTCATCGGCTCGAGCATGCGCACCTCGCCGTCGCGCACGACCGGTGTCGGCATCGTCAGCTCGTCCAGGATCGTCTCGACCGCGTAGGGCGCGACCAGCGGCCCCGGCGGCGGCTCGGGATCGCGCCCCGATGCGGCGACCACGATACGCTCGACGTCGCCGCCGAGCAGCTCGACTGCCCGCGCCGCCATGACGTTCGTCTTGCCCGGCGTCGAGCCCATCCCGAGCACCGCCAGGAGCCCGGCGTCGCCGAAGCGGTCGTCCAGGCCGACCTGCTCGCGGGTGACGTGGAAGAGCCCGCCCAGGTCGATGTAGTGCGTGCCGGCCGCAAGCGCCGCCTCCATCGCGGCCAGGTTGATCCGGTAGGCGGCGGTGTTCACGAGCACGGCAGCGCCGGCCAGGGCCCGCTGCGCCGAGGCGGCGTCGCGGATGTCGAGCGCCGCGGCCGTCGCCTTGCCGCGGCCGCGGGCGGCCGCCACCTCGGCGGCGCGGTCGCCGTCGATGTCGAGGCAGGCGATCTCGGAGACCGCGTCCTCGCGGGCGAGGGTGGCGACGATGGCCGGGCCGATGATGCCGCCGGCGCCGACCACGCAGACGCGGCTCACGGAACCGGCTCCAGCTCCCGCCGCCCCTGCAGCTCGTGGGCGCGCAGCGCCAGCCATAGCTCGAGCCGGTCGCGTGCCTCCGTCGGGTTGCGGCCGGTGAGGTTCTCGATCTTGCGGATCCGGTAGCGCAGCGTGTGCCGGTGCACGCCGAGCACGGCGGCGGCGTCGGCCCAGCGGCCGTTGGCCTCGATGTAGGCCGCGAGCGACTCGATCAGCGCCGAGCCGTACCGGGCGTCGTGCGCGCGCAGCGGCCCGAGCATCGATTCGCAGTAGAGCTCGACGCCGCGCTCGTCGCCGAGCGAGAGCAGGAGCTGGATCGAGCCGAGGTCGCGGAACGTTGCCACCGTCGGCGTCCCGTTCACGGGCCGGGCCTCGACGGCGTAGAGCGCCTCGTCGTAGCTGCGGGCGAGCTCGCCCGGGTCGGTGCGGATGCGGCCGACGCCGGCTGCGCCCGCGCCCGTCTGGAGCAGGGCTTCCGCGGCCACCCGCTCGGCCTCGCCGTCGTCGCGAGCCTCGATCAGGACGGCCACGACGCCGTCGCGGACGCTGGCCGGGCCGAACCGGCCCGCCGCCTCGGCCAGGCGGGCCAGGGTCGCCGCCTCGTCGGCGGCGGGCCGCAGGGCGACAAACGAGAGCGGGAGGGTGCCCCGCAGCCCGAACGCCCGCGCCCGCCGGCGCAGCTCGCGCGGCCCGGCGTCGCCGCTCACCACGGCCTCGACCAGGTCGCCGGCCAGCCGGCGCACCGCCTCGGCCACCCGCGCGTCGGAGATGCGGGTGAACACCGCCTCGGTGAGCGCGATGAACGGCACCTGGTAGGGGATCTCGAACAGCGGGAACCCGAGCCGGTCGGCCGTGGCGACGGCGTCTGCGGGCGCCTCGTCGTAGCCGAAGCCGAGGCCGAGGCCGATGCCGGTCAGGCCGGCCGCGGCCAGCCGCTCGACGTACGCGGCCGGGCCCGCCCGCAGCGGCAGCCCCGTCGTCAGCAGGAGCTCACCGCCACGCAGCCAGGGCGTCGGGTCGTCGAGCTCGGAGATGTGCACCCACCGCACAGGCCGGCCCGCGCCGGACCGGCCTCCGCGGAGGGTGATCTTGAGCGCCTCGATCTCGACGATGTCTGAGACCGTGAGCACGGTGCTGCTACGAGGTGACGGCCTCGCGGCGGCCGGAGCGGTTCATCTCCGTCCAGGCCTCGTCGAGCACCGTGTCGAGCACGTCGTGCACGAAGTCGAGCTCCTCGCGGGTCGCGACCAGCGGCGGCGAGAGCTGCACCACCGGGTCGCCGCGGTCGTCGGCGCGGCAGATCAGGCCGGCCTCGTAGAGCCGCGGCGAGAGGAACCCGCGCAGCAGGCGGTTGGCCTCCTCGTCGGAGAAGGTCTCCTTCGTCTCCTTGTCGCGCACGAGCTCGAGCGACATGAAGTAGCCCGCGCCGCGCACGTCGCCGACGATCGGCTTCTCGCCGAGCTTCTCGAGCACCGCCTTGAAGTAGGGCTCGTTGCGCTGGACGTTGCCGAGCACGTCCTCGCGCTCCATGATCTCGAGATTCTTCAGCGCGACGGCGGTCGACACCGGGTGGCCGCCGTAGGTGATCCCGTGCACGAACATGTTCGAGCCCTCGAGGAAGGGCGCGGCGACCTTGTCGGTCATGAGCACGCCGCCGAGCGGCACGTGCGCGGAGCCGATGCCCTTGGCGAAGGTGACGATGTCGGGGCGGATGTCGTAGCGCTCCGACCCGAACCAGTAGCCGAGCCGGCCGAATCCGCAGATGACCTCGTCGGCCACGAGCAGGATGCCGTACTCGTCGCAGATCGCCCGGACGCCCTGGAAGTAGCCCTCCGGCGGGGTGAACGTGCCGCCCGAGTTCTGCACGGGCTCGGCGAAGAAGGCGGAGATCGTCTCCGGCCCCTCCTGCTCGATCACGTCGCGCAGCTCGTCGAGCAGGAACGTGGTGAACTCGGCCTCCGTCTCGCCCTCGGGGCGGTGGTAGCTGTTCGTGTTGGAGACGTGCCGCACACCCGGCAGCAGCGGCTCGAACGGGTTGCGGATCGAGGCGATCCCGGTCAGAGACAGGGCGCCCAGCGTCGTCCCGTGGTAGGCGGTGCGGCGGGCGAGCATCTTGTAGCGGCGGCCCTGGCCGCGGATCTGGTGGTACTGGCGGGCCAGCTTGATGATCGATTCGTTGGCCTCGGAGCCGCCGGAGCAGAAGAAGGTGCGGTTGAGGTCGCCCGGCGCGATCTCGGCGATCTTGGCGGAGAGCTCGATGACGCGCGGATGCGCATAGCTCCAGTTGATGAAGAACCCGAGCTCCCCCATCTGCTTCGCCGCCGCCTCGCCCAGCTCGGCGCCGTAGCTGTGCCCGATCTGGGTGCAGAACAGGCCGGACATCCCGTCGAAGTAGCGCTTGCCGTTGGTATCCCACAGCCAGCAGCCGTCGCCGCGCTCGATCACGGGCACCTCCTCCGAGGAGAAGCGGCCCTGGCTCGTGAAGTGCATCATCAGATGCTGCTTGGCGAGGTCCTGCAGGTTGGCGTGGTCCGTCATGCTCAGATCCTTTCGATGGCGGTGCCCGTGCCGGCTGTTGGACACCGCGGCCAATGCTACCGGAACGAGTCCCCGCAAAGGCCCCACGACCCTTATACTCGGCGGCGCACGAATCGCTCCTCCGCGGGGGTCAAAAATGGCAGTCCAGCAAGGCTCGAAGACCGAGGCGCTCCTCCAGAAGCGCGACCGTTACGTCGCCCGGGGCGTCTCCATCGCACCGATCTTCGCCGACCACGCCCACGGCGCCCGGCTGACCGACGCCGACGGGCGCGAGTACATCGACTTCGCCGGCGGGATCGGCGTCCTCAACCTCGGCCACACGCCCGACGCGGTGGTCGCCGCGATCCGCGAGCAGGCCGAGCGGCTCGTGCACGCCTGCTTCCCGGTGGCCGCGTACGACCCGTACCTCGAGGTGTGCCGGATGCTGTGCGAGCTCGCGCCCGGCACGCACGACAAGAAGGCGCTTCTGATCAACTCGGGCGCCGAGGCGGTCGAGAACGCGATCAAGATCGCCCGCTACCACACCGGCCGCGACGGCGTGATCACGTTCGACCGCGGGTTCCACGGGCGCACGCTGCTGACGATGTCGCTGACGTCGAAGCTCGTCTACAAGCGCGGCATGGGCCCGTTCGCGCCCGAGATCTACCGGGCCACGGCCCCGTATCCGTACCGCGGCATCAGCTCCGCCGACGCCCTGGAAGCGCTCGACTGGATGTTCAAGGCCACGGTCGACCCGGCGTCGGTGGCATGCGTCATCCTCGAGCCGGTGCAGGGCGAGGGCGGGTTCACCGTCATGCCGCCCGAGTTCATCCAGGGGCTCAAGGAGCGCTGCGAGGGCCACGGCATCCTCTACATCGACGACGAGGTGCAGGCCGGAATGGGCCGCACCGGCGCGCTCTGGGGGATCGAGCACTCGGGCGTCATCCCGGACATGGTCACCGTGGGGAAGTCGCTCGCGTCGGGCATGCCGCTCGCCGGCGTCATCGGCCGCGCCGAGGTGATGGACTCGGTGCACCCGGGCGGGCTCGGCTCCACGTACGGCGGCAACCCGGTCGCGTGCGCCGCGGCGATCGAGAGCCTGCGCGCCATCTCGAGCGATGAGTTCCTCGAGCGGTCGGTCGAGGTGGGCCGGCGCATCGGGGTGCGCCTGCGCGAGCTGGCCGCACGCCATGACGTCATCGGCGAGGTGCGCGGCATCGGCCCGATGGCGGCCTTCGAGCTCGTCAAGGACCCGGTCACGAAGGAGCCTGCCGCCGATGTGGCGGGCGCGGTCGTCAGCGGCGCGCTCGAGCGCGGCCTGATCCTGCTCAAGACCGGGATCTACGACAACGTCATCCGGATCCTGGTGCCGATCACGGCGCCGGACGAGGATCTGGAGGCCGGGCTCGACCGGCTCGAGGAGTCGCTTGGCGCAGCCGTCGGCTAGCCCCGCCGGTAGCTCCGCACCCGCCGTCAGCCTCCGGGGCGTGCGCAAGACCTACGGCGACGTCGTTGCCGTGGACCGCGTCGATCTCGAGGTCGTGGCGGGCGAGTTCTACTACTGGAGCAGCTACACGTCGCAGATCCAGGACTTCAAGCAGAAGTCGATCGTGATCGGCCCGACCTGGCCGTACCAGTACAACACGCTCAAGTCCCTCCATCACCGTCTCGCTGCTGTTCGTGCTGCCGATCGCACTGCCCGGGATCGTCACCGGGCTCGCGCCGCTCTCGACGATCGACTACCTGGGCATCACGCCGTCGCTTTGGACCGTGGTCGCCGGCCACGCCACGTTCTGCATCGTGGTCGTGTTCAACAACGTGGTCGCGCGGCTGCGGCGTTCGTCGACGTCGCTCGAGGAGGCGTCGATGGATCTCGGCGCCGACGGCTGGCAGACGTTCCGCCACGTGACGCTCCCGAGCATCGCCACGGCACTCGTCGCCGGCGGCCTGCTGGCGTTCGCGCTCTCGTTCGACGAGGTGGTGGTGACCCTCTTCACCGCAGGCAGCCAGCAGACGCTGCCGCTGTACGATCTACAACCAGTTCCGGCTGCCGAACACGGCCGCCGAGGTGAACGCGGTGGCGGTGTTCGTGATCCTGCTGACCGCGATCCCGGTCCACCTGGCCCAGCGCCTGATGCGCGACACGGGCGGCATCACGGCCGCTGACCGGGGTCTGACCCCGAACGTTGGCCGATGCGAAGGTGTGACGGTCGGGTGACAGTCGGGGACTGTCCCCGCTCCCCGGGGACAGTCCCCACGCCCATCAGGAGCCTGCCGCCCCTGTGAACGTCTTCGCCCGGCTGGGCCGCACGAACACCGGGCGGCCCGGCTCGAGGCCGAGCCGCTCCGCCTCGTCGCGGGTGAGCTGGGCCGAGACGGGTGCGCCGCCGTTCACCGTCAGATCGACGCGGATGTGGTGGCCCATGTGCAGGATCCGCTCGACCACGGCCGCCTCGGTGGTGCCGTTCGGCTCGAGCCGGATCTCGACGTCGTGCGGGCGCACGTAGACGTCGCCGATCTGGTTCACCTGGCCCATGAAGCGCATCACGAACTCGTTCTCGGGATGGTCGTACAGCTCCTGCGGGCGGCCCTCCTGGACGATGCGGCCGTGATCCATCAGCACGATCGTGTCGGAGACCTCCATGGCCTCCTCCTGGTCGTGGGTGACGAACACCGTGGTCACCTGCATCTCGTCGTGCAGCCGCCGTAGCCACGCCCGCAGCTCGCTGCGCACCCTCGCGTCGAGGGCTCCGAACGGCTCGTCGAGGAGCAGCACCTCCGGCTCGACCGCGAGCGCCCGGGCAAGCGCCATGCGCTGGCGCTGGCCGCCGGAGAGCTGGGTCGGGTAGCGGTCGCCGAAGCCGTCCAGCTGCACGAGGTCCAGAAGCTCCGCCACCCGCCGCCGCACCTCGTCCTTCGGCCGCTTGCGGATCTCGAGCCCGAAGGCGATGTTCTTGGCCACGGTCATGTGCTTGAACGCGGCGTAGTGCTGGAACACGAAGCCGATGTCGCGCCGCTGCGGCGGCAGGGCCGTAGCCTCGTTCCCGCCGATAAAGACCTCGCCCTCGTCGGCCTTCTCGAGCCCGGCGATGACGCGCAGGAGCGTCGACTTGCCGCTCCCGCTCGGACCCAGGAGCGCCGTCAGCGATCCCGCCGGCACCTCCAGGCTGACATCGTCGAGGGCGACGAAGTCGCCGAAGCGCTTGTTCACGTTGCGGACGGTGATTGCCATGTCTGGGCTAGTGGTCCTTTCGGGGGTGGAACAGGTTCATCAGGAACAGGGTCACGAGGGCGATCACCGCCAGCTCGAGCGCCGCCGTGTAGGCGGCGATGTGGTCGAAGTTCTGGTACTCCTGCGAGACCCGCAGCGTCAGCGTCTGGGTCTGGCCGATGACGTTGCCCGAGACGACGGCGATCGCCCCGTACTCGCCGATCGCGCGGGCGGTCGTGAGGACGACGCCGTAGACGATGCCCCAGCGGATCGCCGGCAGGGTCACCCGGCGGAACGTCTGGTGCGCCCGTGCGCCCAGCGTCGCCGCTGCCTGCTCCTGCTCGGTACCGACCTCGCGCAGCACCGGGATGACCTCGCGGGCGACGAAGGGCAGCGAGGCGAACATGGTCGCGAGCACCATGCCCGGAACCGAGAAGATGATCGGGTAGCCCTGATCGATGAAGAACTGGCCGAACCAGCCGTTCTGGCCGTATACGAGGATCAGCGTGAAGCCGACGATCACCGGCGACACCGCGAACGGCAGGTCGATCAGCGCGGACAGGAGCGCCTTGCCGCGGAATTCGCGCCGCACCATCACGAGCGCCATCGTGATCCCGAAGAGCGTGTTCAGGGGCACGACGATGATCGCGATCTTGAGGGTCAGCTCGAGCGCCGCCACCGCGTCGGGCGTGGTGAGCGCGTCCCACACCGGCACGAGCCCGCCGGAGAAGGTGTGCGCGACGATGATGCAGACCGGGATGATCAGGAGCAGCGCCAGGTAGGTCAGCGCCACGAAGCGGAGGCCGTATCTAACGATCATGCTTCGAGCTCCAGCGGTGGAGGGCGGAGATGGACAGCAGCACCGCGAGCGAGATCGCGAGCAGCACGATCGACATGGCGGTCGCCCCGGTCACGTAGTCGCTCTGGATCTGCGAGTAGATGTGCACCGACGCCACCTCGGTCGAGAACGGCACGTTGCCGGACAGGAGCACCACCGACCCGTACTCGCCGATCGCCCGGGCGAACGCGAGCGCCATGCCGGAGAGGATCGCCGGCAGCAGGTTGGGCAGGACGATGCGGTGGAAGACGACATGGCCGCGGGCGCCGAGCGACGCGGCCGCCTCCTCCATCTCCCGGTCGAGCTCGAGCAGCACCGGCTGCACGCTTCGGATGACGAAGGGGAGCGTCTCGAAAAGGAGCGCGAGCACGACCGCCTTGCGCGTGTAGGTGATGTTCAGGCCGATGGGCGAGTAGGGGCCGTACAGGGTGAGCAGGGTGAGCCCGGCGACCACGGTGGGCAGGGCGAACGGCAGGTCGATCAGCGAGTTGACGAGGCCCTTGCCCCAGAACGAGTCGCGCACGAGCACCCATGCGATCAGCGTGCCGAAGACCGCGTTGATGACGGCGACGAGCACCGACGCCCCCAGGGTGAGCTTGAGCGCGGCCACCGCATCGGGGGCGCTGACCGCCTGCCAGAAAGCTTCGGCGCCGCCTTTCTGCGACTCCCACAGAAGGGCGGCGAGCGGCAGGAGCACGACCACCGAGAGGTAGGTGATCGCCACGCCCGGGGCGACGCTCGGAAGCGCCGCCCCGGGGACCCGCCTGCGCGGGAGTGCGACCGTCGTCATGAGCTGGTCGACACTCCGATGCTGGACTCGATCTTCTGCATGACGCTGTTCGTCGGGTCGAAGAACTTCGTCATCACGTCGTCCCAGCCGCCCGAGTCGACGTCGTCGATGGTGAACTGGGTGGGGTTGCCGGCGTCCGGGAACGCCTTGGTGAACGCGGACTCGACGCTCGTGTCCACGGGCCGGTAGCCGGTCTGTGCCAGGATCGTCTGCGCCTGCGGGGTGTACATCCACTTGACGAAGCTCTTCGCGGCGGACGAGGCCTTCACCGTCGTCGCGATCGGCGTCTGGATCTGGATCGTCTGCGGCGGGTACACGATCTGGATGTCCGCGCCGCTCTCCTGAGCGAGCAGGGCGTCCTGCTCGTAGGCCAGGAGCACGTCACCCTTGCCGCCGGTGAACGTCTGCAGGGCCGCCGACGCCTTGTCGTCCTGCACCGGCACGTTGTGGAAGAGGTCGTTCAGGTACTGCTCGGCCTGGGCGGGCGTCTTGCCCTCCTTCAGCTGCGCGCCGTACGCCGCCATCACGTTCCAGCGGGCGCCGCCGGAGGTGAACGGGTTGGGCGTGATCACCTGGACGCCCGGCTTGACCAGGTCATCCCAGTTGGTGATGTGCTTCGGGTTGCCCTTGCGCACCACGAACACGACCATCGTGTCCGCGACGAAGCCGTTGTACTGGTTCTGATTCCAGTTGGGGCTGACCATCTTCGCGTCGACGAGCCGCGCGATGTCGGGCTCGAGGGCGAAGTGGACGACGTCGGCGGCCTGCCCGGCGGCGACCGCTCGGCTCTGATCACCGGAGGCGCCGTAGGACTGGGTGAACGTGACACCCTTGCCTTCCGGCGTCTTGTTGAAGGCGGGGATCAGCTTCTCGTACGACGTCTCGGGCGTCGAGTAGGCGACGAGATTGATCTTCCCCTTGGTCGCGGCGCCGGCTGTGCTGCCGCTCGCGCCGCCACAGCCCGCCGCCAGCGCGACAAGCGAGAGGGCGACGGCACCGGCCGCCGCGATCCGTACTTGTACTCGGTTCAACTTCTCTCCTTTATCTATCGACTAAGTTGAGATTAGGGTAGGATGGGTGCGTGAGACTGTCAAGCGAGAACCCTCAAATGGGGGAGCTCGACGCGAACCAGGAGAGGCATTCACCAGTGGCAGAAGCAACCTTGGGAACGAACGTCCGGCACCTGCTCGGCATGCACAACGTGAGCCAGCAGCGGCTCGCCCGCTATCTCGGCCTGTCCCCGCAGGGGCTCTGGAACATCCTCCACGGCCGCTCCGAGCCGCGCTCACGGACGGCGCAGCGGATCGCGGCCGCGTTCGGCATCACGATGGACTCGCTCTTCGCCGACACGGGCAGCTGCATCCGCGCGGCCGCCGGCGTCTTCGAGCGGGCACCGGTGCGGGCCCTGTCCGACACGGCGGAGGAGGGGGACGACGAGTGGCCCGCGCTGGTCGCCGGGAAGGCGCTCGGGTGAGCGCGGCCGCGCGCGTCCGTCTGGTCGGCCCAGCGCCGGTGGCCGGCGCCCTGCGCGCCGGTGCTACCGTCGTCGACGGGCGCGCGCCAGAGGCGTTCGACGCCGGGCACCTGCCGGGCGCCGTGAACGTGCCGGCCGGGCCGGGAGCCGGCGAGCTGGCGGCGCTCGTGCTCTCGCGCGACGTCCCGGTGCTCGCGCTTGCGGCACGGCCCGGTCAGGCGACCGATCTCGAGGCCGAGCTTCGGGCCGCCGGGTTCCGCGCGCTGCTCGGCTCGGTCGCAGGCGAGCATCCCGGCCGCGCCGTCGGCGGGCATCCGCTGGCGCGCGGCGGCGCGATCGAGGTCGAGCGGCTGGCCGACGAGCTCGCCACGGGAGCCGTCCTCCTCCTCGACGTCCGCGAGGCGGCCGACTGGGCGCGCGGCTCCGTGCCCGGGTCGGTGCATCTGCCGCTGGCGGGGCTGCGCGGGGCGGCCCACCTGCTGCCCGACGTCCCCACCGTGGCCTGCTGCTCGGACGGCCGCCGGGCCGCGGTGGCGGCGAGCGCCCTTCGCCGCTGGGGCCACCGCAACGTGTGGCGCGTCGCCGACGGCGGCGTGGACGACCTGCTGGAGCGGCCGATCGGCCTCGACCTGCTCGGCGCCGCCTGATGCAGCAGGTGCGGGTTGCAGGGCCGCCGCGATGGGCGGCCGCGGGCACCCTCGCGGTGGCGCTGCCCGCAGCGCCGTTGGGAGTCGCGGCAGTGGGCGCCGGGTCGGCGTCGCTCGGAATCATCATGGGCAGCGCGGCCGTCCTCGCGCTCCTCGCCGCATGGGTCGGCCCGGCTGCGCTTCCGGGGATGGGCCGGGTGGGCGCTGTCGAGCGCGTGATCGTCACCGCCGTCGTCGCATGGGCGGCGGCGCTCGACGCGGCCGTCGCCGGCGCGGCTGTGCGCGGCGGGTCGACGACGTACGCTCCGGGCGTCGTGGCGGCGACGGTCGTCGCCTATATCTGCGGCAGCGTCTGGTCGCTGCGATCGCCGTACGAGGTGTGGTGGCGCTGGCCGGTCGCCTGTACCCTCACGGCGACCGTCTGGATCGCCGGTCAGGCTGCCGGATGACCGCTCTGTGCGGCCGATTTGTGACGGAAACGTAAAGGCCATGGGCCGGTCCGTATCGTCCCTCCGCCTCGTTTGGTAGCCTCCCTCGCCATGCCCACCGCCCGAGGCCAGGCGAGCGGACGCGCCCGCGCAACCCGAGCGAGTATCACGACAGGAGTTCTTGTCGGGATGCTGGCCGCGGCGCTGACGGCGGCTCCCGCGAGCGCGACGTCGATCGCGCAGAAGAAGAGCGAGGCCGCAGCCGCCGAGCAGCAGCTCAGCAAGCTCTCGCGCCAGGCCGAGCACGCGGTCGAGGTCTACGACGGCATCCACCAGAAGTACGAGAACACCCTCGCCGCGCTGCGCCTCAACGAGCAGACGCTGCGCTACGCCAAGCAAAACCTCAAGGCGGCCCAGCAGCAGCTGGCGGCGAGCCTGACGCAGGATTACAAGAGCGGCAGCCAGGACGCGATCTCCTATGTGCTCGCCGCCCGCTCGATCGGCGACCTCGTCGACCAGGTGCAGGTGCTCCAGCGCACCACGGGCGTCAATAAGAGCCTGCTCAACCAGATCACGAAGGACCAGGCCGAGATCGTGCAGCGGCAGAAGCTTCTGACAAAGCAGAAGGCGCAGCGAACCGCCCAGCAGGCCGCGGCCGCCGGCCAGCGCGATCAGGCCAAGTCGGCGGTCGACCGCCAGCAGCGCTACTTCGACGGTCTCAAGGCGTCGATCCAGAAGATGATCAACGATCAGCAGGCCGCGGCGGCTGCGGCTGCGGCCGCGAGCGCCACGGCGGCCGGCAGCTCCGGCTCGGCCCCGCCGACGAACCTGCCGAACCCGCCGGCGAGCACGCTCGGCGGTCAGGCCGTCGCGATCGCCGAGCGCTATTTGGGCGTGCCCTACGTGTGGGGCGGCGCCAGCCCGTCCGGGTTCGACTGCTCGGGCCTCACGATGTACGTCTACGCCCAGCTCGGCGTGTCGCTCCCGCACAACGCCGCCGCCCAGTACGGCGCGCTCCCGCACGTCTCCGAGAGCGACCTCCAGCCGGGTGACCTCGTCTTCTTCGACGGGCTGAATCACGTCGGCATCTACATCGGCGGCGGCTCGATCATCCACGCGCCGCATACCGGCACGGTGGTGCAGATCTCGTCGCTCTCGGGCGGCGGCTCGTACTTCGGCGCCGCCCGCGTGCCCGGCTGAGCTAGCCGCTCTGGCGTTCGAGCCAGCGCGCGGCGGTGTCGCCTGTCTCGAGCACGTGCTGGTGCAGGAGCTTGCGGGCGCGGCGAGGGTCGGGCTTCACGAGCGCCTCGACGATGCGATCGTGGTCGGCAACGCTGCGGGGGATGATGTCCGGGTCGTCGGCGAAGGTGCGCCACGCGATCGAGCGGGGGACGCTGTTCTGGAGCGACTGGACGGTGTCGCGCAGCGGCGGGCAGGCCGCGGCGGCCAGGATCACGTTGTGGAAGAGCTCGTTCGCCTGCGACCACTGCTCGCACAGGATGGCCAGGCCGTCCTCGTCGTCGCGCGCCAGCGAGCGGTGACGCTCGTAGCCGGTGCGTAGCAGCGCCTGGGCGACGTCCAGGTCGCCCTTGTCGTAGCCCGTGAGCCGGCCGGCCGACCGCTCGGCGGCCAGGCCCTCGAGCTCGGCTCGCACCAGGTAGACGTTGCGGCACTCCTCGGGGCTGAACCGGCGCACGACCGCGCCGCGGTGGCCGAGCTGGTCGACGAGCCCGATCGCCTGCAGCTGGCGCAGCGCCTCGCGCACGGGCGTGCGGCTGACGCCGAAGCGGCTCGCGAGGTCTTCCTGGCGCAGGCGCGAGCCCAGCGGGATGCGGCCCGTGACGATCTCGACCTGGAGCCTGTGGGCCAGGTCGTCGGCGCGCGACAGCGTGGGTGTGTGCGGGCTCACACCCTCGATCGTAACACTGCGGTGAGCCGAACATCGCCCTCATGTATCCCTACGATTGATGTTTGGATCCAAACTGCTATGGTGGCGGACACCACCCCGAAGGAGTCCCGCCATGCCCGCAGACGCCGTCGCAAAGCTGCCGGAGATCGAGCACATCAAGGCCCGGAAGGACGGCCTGGACGTCCTTGCAGACATCTACCGGTACGCCGAGCTCGGCTTCGACGCCATCGCGCCCGACGACCTCACCCTGTTCCGCTGGTACGGCATCTACACCCAGCGGGCCGAGGAGTCGGCAGCCTCCGGCGATCCGGGGCCGTCCGACGACACCGACGGCCTCTTCATGCTGCGGATCAAGTTCCCGAACGGGATCGTCACCTCCGACCAGCTGCGCACGATCGGCCGCCTGTCGGAGCGCTACGGGCGGGGGATGGGCGACATCACCACGCGCCAGAACATCCAGCTGCACTGGCTCCGGATCGAGGATCTGCCGATCGTCCTGGACGAGCTGAACGCCGTCGGGCTCTCGTTCACCCAGGCCTGCGGCGACGTCTGGCGCAACGTTGTCGGCTGCCCGCTGGCCGGCGTCGACGGCCACGAGCTGCTCGACTCGCGCCCGCTGATCGCCGAGCTCGAGCGCACCTTCGTCGGCGACAAGCGCTTCTCCAACCTGCCGCGCAAGTTCAAGGTCTCGGTATCCGGCTGCCTGCACCGCTGCGCGCAGCACGAGATCAACGACATCGGGCTGGTCGCGGTCGAGCGCGACGGCGTGCTCGGCTACGACGTCTGGGTCGGGGGCGGCCTGGGCGCATCGGCGCGGATGGGCCGGCGGCTCGACGCGTTCGTCCTGCCCGAGGAGGCCACCGAGGTGTGCGCCGCGATCACCGAGATCTACCGCGACGAGGGCAAGCGCACCAAGCGCACGCGGGCGCGGATCAAGTTCCTGGTCGACGAGTGGGGCGTCGAGCGGCTGCGCGCCGAGGTCGAGACCAAGCTTGGCCGGACGTTGCCGACCTCGGTCGCCCCGGCCGACCCGATCGACCCCCACCGCGACCACCTGGGCGTCCATCCGCAGGTCGAGCCGGGTCTGTACTACCTCGGCGCGACGACGCTGCGGGGCCGCTTCTCGGGCGAGCAGATGATCGGGGTGGCCGACATCGCCGACCGCTTCGGATCCGGTGAGCTGCGCTGCACGAACCGGCAGAACGTGATCGTGCTCGGCGTGCCCGACGCCGACGTCGAGGAGGCGTCGGCCTCGCTGGCCGACATCGGCCTGCCGACGCGGGCGTCGACCTACCGGCGCGGCATCATCTCGTGCACGGGCATGGAGTTCTGCAAGCTCGCGATCGTCGAGACCAAGGAGCGCGCCCGCGAGCTGATCGAGCATCTCGAGAAGCGGGTGGGCGACGTGGCTGGATCGCTGCGGATCAACCTGAACGGCTGCCCCAACGCGTGCGCCCAGTATCAGATCGCCGACATCGGCCTCCAGGGCGGCATCGCCCGGCTCCAGGACGGCAGTCGCGTGCAGGGCTTCATCCTCCACATCGGCGGCCGCCTCGGCGCGGACGCCGGGTTCGGCCGGCGGGTGGCCTCCAAGGCGATCCCGGCCGACGACGCCCGCTACGCGGTCGAGCGGATCGTGCGTGCGTACGCGGCCGAGCGGCCCGCCGACGGCACGTTCGCCGTCTGGGCACAGGAGCAGTCCGACCGCCGCCTGGCGGCACTCGTCGGCGTCGCCGTGGCCCGGGAGCCGGTCGAGGCGGCCGCCTGAGCGAGGGGTGAGCTCAGAGACGGCCGCCAAGCCGGCGCCGACGTGGCGCTAGGCCATCGCCGGCCGGCCGCGCCGTCGCGCGGCCATGCGTTGGCGCGAATCGTGCTCGCGTCCCGCCCGCAGCTCGGGCTGGAGGCTGC
This sequence comes from uncultured Actinomycetes bacterium, assembly GCA_963708365.1. Taxonomy (GTDB): domain Bacteria; phylum Actinomycetota; class Thermoleophilia; order Gaiellales; family JAICJC01; genus JAICJC01. The sequence goes on along the minus strand of CAVPSM010000011.1, from coordinate 334,940 downwards.
CGCCGCGGGCACGTCGGAGCAGGTCCGCGTGGCGGGCCTGGGCGGCGATCTCGGCGGCGTGGAGCCGTGACAGCTCCTGGTGCACGTGCGCGTTTGCGAACATGTCCAAGGGACGCGCGCCGCGACCGGAATCTTCCCTCCCGGTTCGTGGTTGCCGCTGCGCTCGGAGCACGTCTACCATGTGGGGAGCAGTTTGCGTACCCGCCGGGGCGATCCCCGGCGTCGCATCCAGAGAGGCGGAGGGACCGGCCCTGTGAAGCCTCGGCAACCATCCCGGCTATGGCTGGGAAAGGTGCCAAATCCGGCGGGATCCATGGATCCCGGACGATGTGAAACGGCCGCGCCGAGAGGGCGCCGGCCCGAACGTAGGGGATCGACCATGAAGGCAACCCATCTCGCCTGCAAGGGCTGCGGCGCCACATATCCACTCGAGGCGCTGTTCGCCTGTGACAGCTGTTTCGGCCCGCTCGAGGTGGGCTGGGACGAGTCCGATCCCGTCGCCCGCGACCGGATCGCCGCCGGCCCGCAGACGCTCTGGCGCTTCGCCGACTTCCTGCCCGTCGACCCGCCCGGGCAGGGCCTGCCCGTCGGCTGCTCGCCGCTCATCAGGGCCGATCGGCTGGCAGCCGAGCTCGGCCTCGACTGCGAGCTTTATGTGAAGACCGAGACCTCGAACCCGACCCACTCGTTCAAGGACCGGGTGGTCGCGGTCGCCGCCGCCAAGGCCCTCGAGCTCGGCTTCGGCGCACTCGCATGTGCCTCGACGGGCAACCTGGCCGGCGCGACGGCGGCCGCCGGGGCCGCGCTGGGCTTGCCGACCTACATCTTCGTGCCCGCGAACCTGGAGCGGGAGAAGATCATCGCCGCGGCCGCGTACGGCGCGACGGTGTTCGCGGTCGACGGCTCCTACGACGACGTCAACCGCCTGTGCTCGGAGCTGGCCTACGACCGGCCCTGGGCGTTCGTGAACGTGAACATGCGCGCCTACTACTCCGAGGGCTCGAAGACGATCGCGCTCGAGACTGCGGAGCAGCTCGGCTGGCGCGCGCCCGACCGGGTGGTGGCGCCGATCGCCTCCGGCTCGCTGTACACGAAGATCCTGCAGGGGTTCGAGCAGGGCCGCGCGGCGGGGCTGGTCGAGCCCGGGCCGGTGCCCGTCATGCACGGCTCGCAGGCCGAGGGTTGCTCGCCGGTCGCCACGGCGTTCGCCTCGGGCGCGGACGCGGTCGTGCCGGTCCGCCCGACCGGGATCGCCAAGTCGCTTGCGATCGGGAACCCCGCCGACGGCGTCTACGCGCTCGGCGTCGCCCGCCGCACGGGCGGCAGCATCGAGGCCGCCTCCGACGAGGAGATCGTCGCGGGCATCCAGCTGCTCGCCCGCACGACCGGCATCTTCACCGAGACCGCCGGCGGCGTCACCACCGCAGTCCTGCGCAAGTTGGCCGAGCGGGGCGAGATCGGCGCGGGCGAGACGGTGGTGGCCTACATCACCGGTGACGGCCTGAAAACCGTCGAGGCGGTGGCGCCGGCGGTCGCGACGATCGCGATCCCGGCCGACGCGGACGCCGTCGACGAGGCGCTCGCCCAGCCGCTGCGGGCATGACGTTGCGGGTGCGGCCGCCGCGGGATGCCGACGCCGCCGCGGTGGCCGCGCTCGGCGAGGCGTTCGAGCGGGCGCTGACCGGCAGCGAGGCGGACGAGTGGGCCGAGACGGACGTGCGTCGGGAGTGGGCCGAGCTCGGCGACCTTCGGCGCGACGCCTGGCTCGTTGAGCGTGACGGGAACCTGGCCGGCTACGCGACCCTGCGCGACGAGGGCGGGGGCATGTCGGAGGCCGACGGCTACGTCCATCCCGACCACTTCGGCCATGGCGTGGGCGCGCGCCTTCTGGCGCTCACCGAGGCGCGGGCCGCTGAGCTGGCCGATGCGTCCCCGGAGCCCAGTGCAGTGCTGCGAAATGTGGTGCTGCACGCCGACGCGGCCGCCCTCGCGCTGCTCGCCTCACACGGCTATCGCCCGGTGCGCAGCTTCCTGCGCATGCGCACCGATCTCGCCGGCCCGCCGCTGCCGCCGCGCTGGCCGGACGGGGTCGTGGCGGGCGCGTTTCGGCCGGGCGTGGACGCCGCCCCTGTCCACGCCTGTTTGGAGGAGGCGTTCGCGCAGGACTGGACACACAGGCCCGAGCCGATGGAGCAGTGGCGGGAGCGCAAGCTCTCGGATCCGCGCTTCGACCCGGAGCTGTGGCTGGTCGCCCGCGACGGCGACGAGGTCTGCGGGGTCGCGCTCTCGACGCCGGGGCAGTTCGAGATGGGGTTCGTGAACGTGCTCGCCGTGCGCGAGCGATGGCGGCGCCGGGGCCTCGGCCTGGCGCTGCTGCTCGCCGCATTCGGGCTCTTCTGGGCGCGGGGTGAGCGCCGGATCGGGCTCGGCGTCGACTCCGCGAACCCGACCGACGCGAGACGCCTGTACGAGCGGGCGGGCATGCACGCCGCCTGGCGCGCCGACATCCACGAGAAGGTGTTAAGGGGACAGTCCCCTTGACAATCGGAGGAGAAGCGCGGGCCGACACCGGCGGCAGGTCATCGGCCCGCGTGCATTTGTGATCGGTGCGCGGCCCGGCGGGCCACACTCCCATCGGCGGTGATCCGTCCTCCCCGATTCGGAGGGATCGGAACTACACGGCTGCGGTCACGTGCTCGTCCAGGCGCAGGGCCTGCGCGAGCTGTGCCTTCGGCCGCGCGCCCACCGCGCGCTCGACGATCTCGCCGCCCTTGAGCAGGAGAAGCGTCGGGATGCTGGAGACGCCGAACGCGCCGGCCAGCTCGGGCTCGGCGTCGACGTCGACCTTGCCGACCTTGATCCGCCCGGCGTAGTCGCCGGCGAGCTCGTCGACGATGGGGGAGACCATGCGGCACGGGCCACACCAGGCCGCCCACAGGTCGAGCAGAACGGGAACGTCGGAGTCGACGACCTCGGCCTGGAAGTTGCTCTTGGTAATCTCGATGCTGGACACAGATGCTCCTTCAAACAATATTCAACTGACTAGCTATATAGTTGCACATGCGGTACACTTTTGCAAGTGACGCTGCCCCGTCCCCTTACCCCCGCCATGGCCACGGCAATCGCCGAGCGATTCCGCCTCCTGTCCGAGCCGACGCGTCTGCGCCTGCTCGACCTGCTCGGCGACGGCGAGCGCAGCGTGGGCAGCCTCGCGGACGAGCTCGGCTGCACCCAGGCGAACGTGTCGAAGCACCTCGCGCTGCTGGCCGACGCGGGGCTCGTCCAGCGCCGCCGCCAGGGTCTGCACGGCTACTACCGGGTCTGCGACCCCGCCGTGTTCACCCTCTGCGCGCAGGTGTGTGAGACGCTTCGCCGGCACGCGGACGCGCGCGCAGCAGCCCTGCGCGAGCCCGTCTGACCACCACCGCCGAGACGACAAGGAAGGGACGATGGCGTTCATCGACACGACCCCCCCGGACGCCGCCGAGGGCGACGTCGCCGACATGTATGAGACCGACCGGGTCGGCTGGGGCTTCCTGCCGAACTTCACTCGCGCATACTCTCATCGCCCGGGTGTCTATGCAGCCTGGCGCGGGCTGAACGGGTCGATCAAGGCCAACATGGACGAGCGCCGCTACGAGATCGCCACGCTCGCCGCCGCCCGCCGCCTGCGCTCGAGCTACTGCTCGCTCGCGCACGGCCGGGTGCTCGCGCGGCACATGCCGGCGGCAGCCGTGCGCGACATCGCCCTTGGGCAGCCGTCGGACGAGCTCGACGCGGTCGACCTGGCGGTCATCGACCTCGCGGACAAGGTTGCCGCCGACGCGACCACGGTGACGGAGGCCGATGTCGAGCGCCTGCGGAGCCTCGGCCTCTCTGATGCCGAGATCCTCGACGTCGTCCTCGCCGCGGCGGCGCGGTGCTTCTTCAGCAAGGTGCTCGACGCCGTCGGCTGCGAGCCTGACTCGGCCTTCAACGAGCTGCTCGAGCCGGGGCTGCGCGACGCGCTCACCGTGGGCCGGCCGATCGCGGCCGCCGACGGCGGCTGAGGATCAGACGCGCCCGCGCAGAGCCATGACATTCGCGACGTACATGCGCGTCTCCGGCAGGAATCCGCGCACGCGCACCGACCGCTCGCCCTGGTAGTAGGCGGCGACCGCCAGCCGTTCGTGGCCGCCGAAGGCGCCGATCAGATGGTGCAGCAGGGCGACTCCGACGCGGACGTCGCCGTCGCCGGTATGCGCCACGGAGTGGCCGATCAGGACGTCCTCGACGTAGCGCCAGGTGCCCGGCAGCACCTGCATCGGCCCCCACGCGCCGGCCGGCGAGAGGATGTTGACGTGGAAACCGGATTCCTGCCAGGCGACCGCCCTCGCCAGTGCTGCGTCGACGCCGTAGTGCGCCGACCAGGCGTCGATCGAGGCGGGCACCGACCACGGGCCGAGCGGGTTCTGCGCCGGCGCCGACGCGGCCGGGACGCGCAGGGTGATCCCGGCGAGCAGGATCCCGCGCACGCGAAGGCCGTTCGTTCGCGCCAGCCGGTGCAGGCCGACGCCGAAGCGCGCGGCGATGCCCGAGAGCGTGTCGCCCGGGCGGACGACGTAGCTGCCGCCCATCCCGCCTGATCCACCGCCTCCGCCGCCGCTCGTGCCGCCGGGCACGTGCAGCGTCGCGCCGGCCAGGAGCAGGCCGTGCGGCGAGATCCGGTTGATCCGCGCGAGCCGGTCGACGCTCACGCCGAAGCGTGCGCCGATCCCGGTGAGCGTGTCCCCCCAGCGGACGGTGTAGGTGCCCGTCGGCGCGGACGACCGGCCGCCCGGGATGACGAGCACGGTGCCGGCGCGGAGGATGCCGCGGACGCGGCGATGGTTGGTGTGCGCCAGCCGGCGCAGGCCGACGCCGTGGGCGTGGGCGATGCCGGTCAGCGTGTCGCCGTAGCGCACGACATAGTGCGTGCCGCGCGGCCGCGGGAGCGGCCCCGGCGAGGGCGAGCATGATGGCTGCGAGTGCGGCGATTCGAATGCGCATGGATGTCCGCTTCTACGTGCGGACCCTCCCAATTCGACGCTGCACCTCCCAGTCCTTCCCAGATTCCCGGTGTTAGCGTGCAGCCATGGCAGTCCGCCGCCGGGTCGTTGTCTCGGGGCGCGTGCAGGGGGTCGGCTTCCGCGCCGCGGTCAGCCGGCACGCCCGCACGCGGGGCGTCGCCGGGTGGGTGCGGAACCTGGAGACCGGGCAGGTCGAGGCCGTCTTCGAGGGCGACGAGGCGGCCGTCGCGGGCATGGTGCGCTACTGCGGCGAGGGGCCGTCCGGGGCGGTCGTCGCCGGGATCGAGGTGGTGGAGGAGATGCCGGTCGGCGAGACCGGCTTCTCAGCCTGAGGGGCCGGCGTCGCCTGGAGCGCGCCCGAGCCGGGCCAGCAGCTCCGCCACCCGCTCCTCGGCCGCATCGAGCCGTGCGCGGCAGAGCGTGTGCAGCTGCTCGCCCCGCTCCCACAGCGCGAGTGCCTCGTCGAGCGAGGTGCTCCCGTCCTCGAGCTTGCGCACGATCTGCTCCAGCTCGTCACGGGCCTGCTCGAAGCTCGGCTCGGCGCTCACGGCTCCACCTCCTCGACCCGGGCGCCGAGGCGGCCGGCGGCCAGCCGCACGCCGATGCGATCGCCCGCGGCGAGCGTCCCGGCCTCGCGCACGACCGCGCCGGCCCCGTCCTGCACGATTGCGTAGCCGCGGTCGAGCGTCGCCGCCGGGCCGAGCAGCCGCAGCCGGTCGTGGGCGCCGCGCAGGCGCGTCGCCTCCCGCTCCAGCCGCAGCGCCGGCGTCCGCCGCAGCGACGCGGCCGAGGCGTCGAGGGCGGCCCGCCGGGTCGTGATCCAGCTCCGCGGGTCGGCGAACGCCGGCCGGGCGGCGAGCAGCTCCAGATGCCGGCGGGCGTGGGTGGCCCGGCCCTCGAGCGCGCGTCCGGCCCGCGCCATGAGCGCGTCGAGCTCCGTCGTGACGGCGGCGTGGTCGGGCACGATCAGCTTCGCGGCCAGGCTGGGGGTGCCGGCGCGGACGTCGGCGACGAGGTCGACGAGGGGCGTGTCCTGCTCGTGGCCGATCGCGGCCACGACAGGCGTCTGCGCAGGCGGCGACGGCCCGGCACAGCGCCTCGTCCGAGAAGGGCAGCAGATCCTCGACGCTGCCGCCGCCGCGGGCGAGCACGATCACGTCGACGTCCGGGTCGGCGTCGAGCCGGCGCAGCGCCGCCCGCAGCTCGCCGGGCGCGCCGGCGCCCTGCACGGCGGCCTCGACGATCCGGAAGCGCACGCCCGGGTGGCGGGCGGTCGCCGTCTCGACGACATCGCGCTTCGCGGCTGCATCGCTGCCGCACACGAGGCCGACGACGCGGGGCAGGAACGGCAGCGGGCGCTTCCGGTCGGCCGCGAACAGGCCTTCCTCGGCCAGCCGGAGCCGCACCTCCTCGATCCGGCGCAGGAGCTGGCCGAGTCCGAACTGCTCGATCGCATAGGCCTTGAAACGGAACTCCCCGCGGCGGTGCCACAGCTCCCCGCGGCCGAAGCACGTGGACGCGGTCGCCGACGGCGGGCGGCGGCTGGATGCGGTCGAACTTCTCCTTCTGCATCGAGCCCTGCAGGAGCGACGTCCCGTCCTTCAGGCAGAAGTACACGAGGCCCCAGCGATCGGTGCGCTTGAGCTCCGACAGCTCGCCCTCGACCCACACGTTCCCGAGCCGGGCCAGCCAGTCGGCAACACCCTGGTTGAACCCGGCCACCGAGTAGACGGTGCGGTCGCCATAGGTGGTCGGCGTCGGCTTCGCGCTCACGCCCGAAGTTTACGGGGCGACGACCTACGCGAGGATGCGCGCCGCGGTGTGCGGGGTGCAGCCGTGCTCGAGGATCTCGACCGCCCGGTGTAGGTCGGCCGGGCTCTTCGCGAGGCGCTCCGCCACCCGCAGCGGATACCCCGCCTGGAGCAGCACGTGCAGCCGCCACGCCTCCACCTGCGAAGCCGCGTCGGTGCCCTCGTCGAGGACATTCGCTGGAGTCATGCGCGCCATGGTAGGAGCGCCCTCGGACGGACCAAGAAGTCGCTGGTATCGTCAGTCGCGTATGTCCGAGACCCTGCGTGGCCTGTGGCTCGAGGTGCGGATCATCCCCGTGCTCCTGTGGAGCTTCTCGGCCCTCACGCTCGGCACGGCGCTCGCCGCCCGCGGGCACGAGCTGCAGGTGTGGTACTACCTCGGCGCGGTGGCGCTGGGCGTGCTGATCCAGGGCCTGCTGGCCCACTCGGTGAACGAGGTCGAGGACTGGCGCTCGGGCACCGACCGGCACACGTCGCCCAGGGTCATCTCGGGCGGGAGCAAGGTGATCGTGGCCGGGCTGCTCCAGCCGCGCGCGCTGTGGTGGGTGTTCGCCGCGGCGTTTGCGGCGACGACCGTGATCGGGATCGCGCTCGTGGCCGCCGCCGGCCTGATCCTGCTCCCGTTCGGCCTGGTCGGCGTCGGCGGTGCGATCCTCTACACGCTGCCGCCGGTGCGGGCCGCGTACCGGCCGTTCGTCGGCGAGGGCATCGCGTTCATCTGTCTCGCCGACTGCGTCTGCGGCGCCCACCTCCTGCAGGGCCAGTCCATCGACGGCACGACGGTCGCAGCTGCGGTTGCGGTGGCCGCGTATGCGGTATCCATGCTCATGGTGCACCACTACCTCGACCGCGACGCGGACGCCGCCGCCGATCCGCCAAAGGTGACCTCGATCGTCCGCCTCGGCCTCGTGAACGGCCGCCGCTACGCCATCGCCTGGTGCCTGCTCGCCATGGTCGGCGCGCTGGCGGGGTCGGCCGCCCAGCCGCGGCTGCTGCCGCTCGTGTTCGGGTACGCGATCGGCCTGGCCGCGCACCTGCGCTGCCGCCCCGCCGATGTCGAGTCGGTCACCATGTGCGAGACCGTGATCATCTTCGCCGGGATCGCCTCCGCCCTCTGCGCCGCCACGCTGCTCGAGCCGCCGCTCGTGCTGACGCTGCTCGCGGCCGCCGTGCTCATCGCCTTCGAGATGCGGATGGCGGTCGCGCCCGCCCACACGCCGGCTGCATGACGCTCGAGGAGGAGCTCGAGACGGCGGTGGCAGCGGCGGGCCGTCACGCCCTTCCGGGTGAACAGGCGGTGGCGGTGATGGCGGCCGAGCCGGCCGGCACGCGCCTCTTCGTGGTGGCGCTCGCAGCCGGCGAGGAGCTCGGGTACGTGGCGATCGACCGCGCGGGCTCTGCGGTGGCCGACCGCCGCCTGGTGAAGGACGCGGTCTCGCTGGCGGCGCTGGCCGAGCGGGCCGAGGAGGTGTCGGGCGCGACGGCGGCCGACGATCTGGTGGCGCAGTTCCGGGAGGCGTCGGGGACGCTGAGTCGGGCCGGGGAGGGGGAGGCGGCCGCAGCCGCCGAGGCGGTCGCCGTCGCCGGCGAGCGCCTGGGCGCGGCCGCCGCCGGCCCGCGGGCGGCGACGCCGGTCTACCTCGACCGGCTGGCCGCCCTGGCGGCCGACCTGGCGGCGGCGATCGAGGCGTTCGTGCCGTTCGCCGAGCGTCTGGGCCAGGGTGGGGAGCAGCCCACGCCGACCGCAGCGGCGGCCTGGGCGGCGCTCGCCGCAGCCGGGCGGGCCGGCGAGCCGGGCAACTTCGCCCGCGCGATGACGGCGGCCTCGGGAGCCGTCGAGGCGCTCGTCGCCGACGTGCTGGACGATTATCGGGTGGAGCTCACGGCGTGAGGGCGTTCGACCGGCTGATCGCGGCATCGCTGCCGGCGGTGCCGCGGGTCGTCGTGCGCCGCATCGCCGACCGCTACATCGCCGGTGAGACGCTCGACGATGCGGTCTCCACCGTGCGCAACCTGAACATCCGGGGCGCGATGGCCACCGTCGACGTGCTGGGCGAGTTCATCTCGCGGGCCGAGGAGGCGGAGGAGACGGCCACCGAGTACGAGCGGGCGCTCGACGCGATCGCCGCCGGCCAGCTCGACGCGAATGTGTCGGTAAAGCTCTCTGCGCTCGGCATCGAGATCGACCGGGAGCTGGTCGACCGCACGCTCGCCCGCGTGCTGACCTCCGCCGAGCGGCATCGCATCTTCGTGCGCATCGACATGGAGCACAGCGGCCTGACCGACGAGACGCTGGCGGTCTACCGCGACCTGCGCGCCGCCGGCCATGAGGATGTCGGGGTCGTGATCCAGTCGTACATGCGCCGGGCCGAGGCCGACGTGGCGGCGCTCGGCGACCTGACGCCGAGCGTGCGGCTCGTGAAGGGCATCTACATCGAGCCCGAGGACGTCGCGTTCCAGACGATGCCCGAGATCAACGCCAGCTACCTGCGACTGCTCGAGCAGCTCGTCGACCAGGGCAGCTACGTCGCCATCGCCACGCACGACCGCGCGCTCCTCGAGGGCGCGCGCGCCCTGATCGACCGGCGCGGGCTGGGCCGCGACCGCTACGAGTTCCAGATGCTGCTCGGCGTGGCCGAGGACGCGCGCCGGCGGCTGATCGCCGACGGCCACCACATGCGCGTGTATGTGCCGTACGGCCGGGCGTGGTACGCCTACTCGGTGCGCCGCCTGAAGGAGAACCCGAGCATCGCCGGCTACGTGGCCCGCGATGTCGTGCGCGCGATCGTGCCGGGGATGCGATGAGCGCCGGCCGGACGCTTCGCGCCGCTGCCGCTGGAGCCCTCGCCGCCGGGGCCTGGGCTGCGGTCGAGCCGAGGCTGCGCGAGCTGACCGGCGGCTACCACTCCCAGGTGCGTCTGATCGGCGGCCTGGCCGCGCCGGACGGGCCGTGGCACCAGGCCGGCCTTGCGATCCACCTCGCCAACGGCGCCATGTTCGGGGTGGGGTTCGCCTGGCTCGGGCTCGGCGGCGTCGGTCAGGGAATCCTGGCGGCCGAGGCCGAGAACACCCTCCTGTGGCCGGCCGTCGGCGTGCTCGACCGGCTCCATCCGGACGTCCGCTCGGGCGCCTGGCCGCCGCTGGCCCGCAACCCGAACGCCTTCGCGCAGGAAGTGCTGGGGCACGCGGCGTTCGGGGCGGTGCTGGGCGCGCTCATCCCTCGCGCGCCCTGAGCGCCGGCCGACGTAGGCCATGAGCTCGCTCGAGACGGCGCCGCGCGAGGCCCGCTCGACGCCCTCTCGCGGTACATGCGCCCGAGCGAACGCCCGATCCCCGGATCGCGGTCGGTGAACTGCTCGATCAGTGCGCGCCAGCGGCGGGCGATGTCCTGCATCCGCGGGGCGGCGGGATCGGTGCCGGCGGCTCGCTCCGCCTCCGCCTCGGCGATCAGGTCGGCCCAGGCCTGCTCGGCGGCGCGCATGCCGTCGGGTCCGAGCGCGTCGCGGCGCTGCGCAAGCGCCTGCTGCTGCTCCTGCGTGTAGTAGCGGTCGGACATCGCCATCGCCTCCATCGCGTCGGTCAGCTCGGCAACCGTCGGCCCGCCCGTGTGTCCGCAGGCGTCGAGAGCCCGCGCAGCCGCGTTCGCAGCTCGGCGTCTGCGGCGATCCGCCCCTCGACCGCCCCGAGCTGACGGGCGAGGACATCGGCCAGGCCGACGTCGTCGCGCAGCAGGCGCCCGATCTCCTCGAGCGGCAGGTCGAGCGAGCGCAGCGCGAGGATCCGGTAGAGCCCCTCGAGCTCTGCATGGGTGTGGAGCTGGTAGCCGGTCTCGGTGCGCGCGGTCGGCGTGAGCAGCCCGAGCGCCTCGTAGTGGCGCAGCGTACGTACCGAGACCGGTGCCATCGCCGCGAGCTCGCCGATCCGCCACGTGGGTGGCCGGTTGGTTGCCTCCATGACCCGACGATAGACCCTGACGTCGCGTCAGGGTCAAGCCGGATCCGACCTAGTGCGCGGCCGCCGGGCCCTTGGTCGTGCCGTGCCCGAGGTCGTCGAGCTCTGCCAGCCGCAGCTCCCCGTGGCGCCGCACCGGATGCCCCGCCGGCAGGTCGGCGATCAGCTCCTCGATGCGGACGGCGATCTGGTAGGCGAACTGCGGCGTCGCCGGCCCCCACAGGGCGTCGATGTCGCTGACAGTCGGCTCGGCCATCGGCGCGGGAGCATAGCGTCGGCGGGTGCCGCTCCCGCTCACAGCTCCACGTACGCGCCGACCTCGAAGACGCGGTCGGGCGGGATGTGGTACGAGCGCGCCAGCGGCGTCGAGTTCTGGTACAGGAGCGTGAAGAGGCGCTTGCGCCAGGCGGCCATGCGGGCATGCCCGGTGGGCAGGATCGTCACGTGGTCGATGTAGTACGAGGTGCGGTCGAGGTCGATCTCGAGGCCCTGGCGCCTGGCCTGCTCGAGGGCGGCCACGACGTCGGGCTCGTCCTGGTAGCCGTAGGTCGCGGCGATGGCGACGAACCCGAGCCGCAGGTCCTCGATCTCCACTCGCCGGGCCGCGGGGACGTGTGGCACGCCGACGGTGCGGATCTGCACGAGGATCACGCGGTCGTGGACGATGCCGTTGTGCTCGGCGTTGTTCAGGAGCGCTGTCGGAACGGTGTCCAGCGAGGCGGTCAGGAAGACGGCGGTGCCGGGGATCCGGTTCGGCGGCTCGTCGATCATCCGGTTGATGTAGCGCCGGAGCGACACCCGCCCCTCGCGCATGGCGCGGCCGAGCGTGATCCGGCCGCGGTGCCAGGTGGTGAGGATCGTGAAGAAGATCGCCCCGACGACGAGCGGGAACCAGCCGCCGCTCAGGATCTTCGTCAGGTTCGCGACGAAGAAGGTGAGCTCGACGGAGAGGAAGAACGCCCCCGCGGGGATGAGCAGCTTGAGCGGCTTGTGCCACATCTTCCGGAACACGACGAACGCGAGGAGCGTGTTGGTGGCGAAGATCGCGCTGAGGGCGATCCCGTAGGCATTCGCGAGGCCCGTCGGCGAGCGGAACGTCAGCACCAGCAGGATGACGGCGGCGCACAGCAGCCAGTTGACGACGGGGATGTAGATCTGGCCGATGATCCGCTCGGACGTATGCCGGATGTTCATGCGCGGCAGGAAGCCGAGCTGGATCACCTGCTGGGTGACCGAGAAGGCGCCCGAGATGACGGCCTGCGATGCGATCACCGTCGCGACGGTGGCCAGCACGACCATCGCCTTCTGACCGGTCTGCCCGCCGGGGACGAGGAAGAAGAAGGGGTTCGAGACGGTCGCGGGCCGTGACAGCAGGAGTGCGCCCTGGCCCATGTAGTTCAGCAGCAGGCACGGGAAGGCGAGGCCGAGCCATGCGCGGGTGATCGCCTTGCGCCCGAAGTGCCCCATGTCGGCGTAGATCGCTTCGGCGCCGGTCACGGCCAGGAACACCGAGCCGAGCGCGAAGAAGCCCAGCGTGGGGTCGTCGGCGACGAACTGGAGGCGTACGTCGGAGACAGCGAGCGGACGATGCCGGGCTGGGCCGCGACCTCCTTGAGACCGAGCGCGCCGAGGACCAGGAACCACACCACCATGACCGGGCCGAACAGGCCTCCCACCGCCCCCGTGCCGAACCGCTGGAAGGCAAAGAGCGCGATCAGGATCGCGAGCGAGAACGGGACGATCTGTGCGGCCAGCGCCGGCGAGGCCACCTTGAGGCCGGACACGGCCGAGACGACCGAGATCGCCGGGGTCAGCATGCCGTCGCCGTAGAACAGCGACGCGCCCAGCACGCCCACGATCACGAGGGCGGTCTTGCGCCGGCTCTTGACGACCCGCTCGATGAGGGCGACGAGCGCCATGATCCCGCCCTCTCCGCCGTTGTCGACCCGCAGGATCAGCAGGACGTACTTCAGCGTGACGATGAGCGCCAGCGCCCAGAAGATGAGCGACAGGGCGCCGTACACCCGGAGCGGAGACGGCGTCATCGGGTGGTCGCCGCTGAAGATGAGCTGGACCGCGTAGAGCGGGCTGGTGCCGATGTCGCCGTAGACCACGCCGAGAGCGCCGAGCGAGAGCGCGAGCGACGCCCATCCCGTGGCCGCGTGGCCGCCGGCGTGCGCGTCTGGGCCCGCGGCCGGCCGTCGCCGCGGCCGTCGCAGCGCGGTGCGCGCCCGTTCGGCGCCTTCGATGGTCGCGTGGGTGCTCATCGACTACTTCGCGACTGCCTCGTGCCGCGGCGTCGAGGCGGGCTGCGGTCGTCTGCGCGTGGATCTGGACGGCACGATCGTGACGTCGGAGGCAACGCCGCGCGCGGCCCGGCGGACGCCCCAGCCGGCGCCTCCGACGACCACGAGCGTGTCGACGGGCCAGGACGCGTCGAGCAGCGCCGGGATGCTGCGGCAGGGCACGATCTCGACCCGCAGGCGGGGCCGGAGCCCGCGACCGCGCTCGTCGACCGCCGCCCGCTGCAGCTCCAGCCGCTCGGCCAGCCGCGGCGGCCAGGCGCTGATCGGAAGCGTCGGCGGGAGCACGGCGGGGAGAACGACGCGGACGACCGCGATCTCGTCCCGCGGCACCCGGTCGAGCGTCTCTCCGATGACGTCCGTGAGGAGCGCGGGCTCCAGCCGTGAGTCGGTGCAGACGATGAGCAGGTGGCGCCTCATGCCGGAGCCTGCTCGGGACGGACGATCATCACCCGCTGGCGCGCCTCGGCCACGATGCGGCGCACGACGTGGTCGTAGGCGACCCGGCGCAGCTCGGAGCGCTGCAGCCCGGACGCGCGAAGCAGGATCACCTGCGAGTCGCGCCGGTTGGCCTCGGCGAGGATCGAGTCGGCCGGATCGCGGGTGCGAAGGTGGGTCATGAGGATGCGGATGCCGTACCGGTCGCCGACGGCGCGGGCCGCCGCGGTCAGACGCTCCACGGCCTCGTCGAGGTCGTCGATCTCCATGTCCATCTCCTCTCCGAGCGGGATCTCAGTGAATGCGAGGACGACCAGGGACGCACCTCGCTCGGCGGCGAGCTGCGCCGCCACGTCGAGGAGGTCGGCCGGGATGGCGGTGGCGGCGCTGTTCACGGGAATCAGGATCGTCTGGTACTCGACCGCAACGCCGGGGTCGCCGCGGCGGGCCGCGATCTCGGGTCGCGTCCGCTCGCCCAGGGACAGACCGAGGCGCCGCCGGTAGACGGCGTATCCGGCCAGGCCCAGGAGCATCCAGGCAAGTCCCAACGCGCGCGCATCACGCTCGAACAGCACGACGGCGCACCAGGCCGACACCGTCCCAGCGGCGCCCATGACCGCGGTGAGCGGGAGTCGGCGGCCATCGACCGCCACGTTGACCGGCGCCGCCACCGGCCGGTAGCGGCCCGGCTCGCGCCAGCGCAGCGCGAGCACCGACGCGTGCACGCTCGTGAACGCGATCAGCGCACCGAACGCGTACGCCCCGGCGAGCAGGCTCGCATCGCCGGCGGCCTCCTGCACGACCAGGAGCAGCGCCGCCGCGGCGGCGCACGCCCCGATCGCGGCGATCGGGGCCTCGCGCGCCGGATGCGTCTCGGCGACCGCGGCGGGCAGCTGGCGGTGCTCGCCCTGCCATCGCACGAGACGCGACGCGCGGCGTAAGGCCGCGTGGACCACAACGGCCAGGAGTGCCGCCACGAGCAGCCCGACGATGTCCTGCAGACCGGTCGAGAGGACGTGCAGCGGCACCTGTGAGGCGATCACGAGGGACGAGAGGGGGGCCGGCGATGCGGCCGGCAGTGGGCCCGCCGTCACCGCGACAAGCGCGATCGCCGCTCCCAGCGTGACCGCCGACGCGAGCACGCCCGCGGATGCCGGCCCCAGGTCGCGATCGGGCTCGCGCGCCTCCGCGGCCAGCTCGCCGATCGACTCGATGCCGAGGTAGGCGACGGTCGCGAGCGCGCACCCGAGCACGAGCCCTTCGAACGATGGCGCCGAGCCCAGGTGCACGTACTGCTGGAGCGCATCGGGCCTGAAGACGAATGCGACGCCGAGGAGCACGAGCACGAGCTGGAGCCCGAGGTCGATGATGCCGGCGAACGCCGCCAGGCTCGCCGAGAGCTCGAGACCGAGCGCACAGGCTCCCGCCGCCAGCGCAACGACGGCCAGGCCGCCGGCGAACGACCATCCGCGGGAGGCCAGCGGGCTCCAGAAGACGCTCAGGTACCGCGTCGCGTAGAGCGCCGCCAGCCCGGCGGTTGCGACCAGCGCGAGGCTCATCGCCAACCCCGTGACGAAGCTCGCGAGCTCGTCGAACGCATGCCGCGCCAGGGCCGCCGATCCGCCCGACTCGGGGAAGAGCGAGATGCCCTCGGCATAGCTTGCCGCTACGGCGAGCGCGAGCAGCCCGGCGACGAGCATCGCCACCGGCGCAAGCCCCGCGGCGTGGGCGGTGACGACGCCGAGGGCCACGAAGACCCCCGATCCCATGCGGGCGTACCCCGACGCGAACAGGCCGCCGCGGCCCTGTGCGGCGCGAGGTCGCACGACGCGGCGCCGCACGACAGGCGAGCGGGCTGCGGATCGGATGGGGGAACGAACGGCCATATCCACACCGTTGCACCGCACGCGTCACGGCGGCATCACGATCCACCCGGCCGGCATACCAGTTGCATCACACGGGGATCACGGCCGCGTCACAATCGGCCTGCCGGGCTACCATCGTGCACATGGCCGCCGTCCCGCCAGACCTGCTCGGCCCAGAGGGCGAGTTCGGCCATCGCGAGCACCTGCGCCTCGCGTGGCGCGAGCTGCGCGAGCACGATCGCGAGGTGGCGCTGACGCGGATCGAGACCGCGATCCGCCACGTCGCGGAGGCCCACGGCGCGCCGGGCAAGTACCACCGCACGATGACCGAGGCGTGGGCCGCGCTCGTCGCCCACCACCTCGCCGAGGCCCCGGCGCTCGGGTTCGACGAGTTCCTCGAGCGCTATCCGGGACTGCTCGACGGCGGCCTGCTGGGGCGCCACTTCAGCTCCGAGCTGCTGGCCACGCCGGCCGCCCGCGCGACATGGGTCGACCCCGACTTGCGACCGCTCCCGGCGCACGCGTAGCCCCCATCCTCGAACGCCGCCCTGCCCGACCTGTAGACTCGCGCTCGGTCACTGGGAGAGGGGTCTTCTGATGCACCGTCATTCTCTGCACGAAGTCAGGCCAGGGGCGTTCAACTACGTGTGGGACAACGCGATCCCGCCCGCCCTCGAGGTCGATTCCGGCGCCGAGGTCGAGCTGCACGTGCGCGACGCCGGCGACGAGCAGATCGGCCGCGACTCGGGCGCCGAAGCCGTCACGGCGCTCGACTTCTCGCACGTGAACCCGGTCAGCGGTCCGGTGTTCGTGAAGGACGCCAAGCCCGGAGACGTGCTCGCCGTCGAGATCCTCGAGCTGCGGCCCGGCGACTGGGGCTGGACGGCGATCATCCCGGGGTTCGGGCTGCTGGCCGACGAGTTCCCCGATCCGTGGCTGCGCATCTCCGCCGTCGACGGCGCGGCCCGCCGCGTCCGCTTCGGCGGGGGCGTGACGCTGCCGTTCGAGCCGTTCCCGGGGACGATCGGCGTCGCGCTCCCCGAGCCCGGCGAGCACTCGATCGTGCCGCCGTCGAGCTGGGGCGGCAACCTCGACATCAAGCACCTGCGCACCGGAACGACCCTGTTCCTGCCGGTCGGGGTCGACGGCGCACTGTTCTCGGTCGGCGACACACACGCGGCGATGGGCGACGGCGAGGTGTGCGGCACCGCGGTCGAGGCGGCGATGGACATCGTCGTGCGCCTGAGCGTGCGCCGCGACTTCTCCGTGCCCGCGCCGCAGTACTCGGTGCCCGCCGGCGAGCTGGCGCGCACGGAGGCGGGCGCCTACCACGTGACGACCGGCGTCGGCCCGGACCTGATGGAGGCGACGAAGGCGGCGACCCGGGCGATGATCGAGCATCTCGGCCGCACCCGCGGGCTCGACCGCCAAGCGGCCTACGCGCTCTGCTCGGTCGCCTGCGATCTGCGTATCCACGAGGTGGTCGACCAGCCCAACTGGGTGGTCGGCATGTTCCTGCCCCTGATGATCTTCGATGAGGAGGGACGATGAGCACGACGGGTGTGAAGGACCGCGGCCTGCGCCGCGAGCTCAGGTTCTGGGAGGCGATCGCGCTCTCGATCGGCATCATGGCGCCGACGGCGGCCATGGCCCTGAACGGCGTCGGCGTGGCCGCGAACGTCGGCCAGGCCGTGCCGCTCGCCTTCCTGATCTCGGCGATCCTCGTCTTCCTCGTCGCCTTCGGCATCATGCGCCTGGCCGGCCACTACAGCCACGCCGGCTCGGTCTACGCCTTCACGGGCGCCACGCTCGGTCCGCGCGCGGGCTTCTTCTCGGGCTGGGCGCTGCTCGGCACCTACCTCTGCTTCACCGTCGCCTCGACGGCGGAGGTGGGGCTCTTCATCGCCCAGTTCGCGAACGGCGTCGGCATCTGGAGCGGCAGCGAGTGGATCTGGATCGCCCTCGCCGCGGCGGTCGCCGTCGGCTTCCTCGCCTACAGCGACATCAAGATCACGACCCGCACGCTGCTCTCGATCGAGGCGGTCTCGGTGCTCCTGATCTCCGTCCTCATGATCGTCATCTTCGTGAAGCTCGCCACGGGCAACACGCCGGGGAACCAGGGGTTCACCTCCGACGTCTTCAAGCTCCCCGGCGGCACGTCGAGCTCGGCTCTCGGCCTCGCGATCGTGCTCGCGTTCCTGTCGTGGGGCGGGTTCGAGGGCGCAGCGGCGCTGGGCGAGGAGACGAACGAGCCGCGCCGCGAGATCCCGCGCGCGATCCGAAACGCCGTCATCGGCGCCGGCATCTTCTACGTGCTGTGCATGCTCGCGCAGTCATGGGGCTTCGGCACCGACAAGGCCGGCGTGGCCGCATTCGCCGGATCGAGCTCCCCGCTGGGCGAGCTGGGCAAGACCTACATCGCGTCGTGGATGGGCGACCTGATCAACCTCGGCGCCGGCGTGAGCGCGTTCGCGAGCGCGCTCGGGACTGCCACGGGCGCATCGCGGATCCTGTTCGCGATGGGCCGCGACGGCTTCGCCACCCCGCGACTGGGGAGGTCGTCCAACCGCACCGGCGCGCCCACGGCCGCCCTCGTGACGGTCATCGTGATCGCGGCGGCCGGCCTGATCTCGATGCGCGCGTACGGCATCACCGACCCCGTGCTGGCGTTCTTCTATCCCGGCACGATCGGCGTCCTCAGCATGATCGTGGCCTACGCCGTGACGAACGTCGGCGCCGGGCGCATGTTCCTGCGCGACAGCCGTGAGCGGCTGTGGGAGCTCGTCTTCCCGGTCGCCGCGATCATCGTGCTGATCTACGTCTTCTACCGCAATGCCGTCGACCAGGTGTACCCGTTCAACTGGTTCCCGTGGGTGGTCGCGGTGTGGCTGCTGGCGGGCTTCGCCATCATCATGGCCGTCCCCGGCCTGGCGTCGAAGATCGGTGCGAACCTGACCTCGGCGGAGGGGATGCAGGCCGCCGGCGAGTAGATGGTCGACGGGGATCCCGCCGGGCGGTCAGTCGATCGCCCGGCGGATGAACCCCCAGATGCCGATCGCCGAGAAGAGCGCGAGCGAGACCACGAGCGCGACGACGCAGACCCACGGCCGGATGTGGGGGACGTTCGGGACGAGCGCGCCGCGCATGCCCTCGCTGACGTAGGTCAGCGGGTTGACCAGGGTCACGATCTGGAACCAGCGCAGCGAGTCGAGGGTCGGCCACGGGTACTGGCTGCAGCCCGTGAACAGCAGCGGCGTGAGGACGAGGCTGAACGCGATCGAGATCCGGCTCGGCGGCACGAGCGTCCCCATCGTCAGGCCCATCGCGGCGCCGACGAGCGATCCCAGGACGAGGATGACGACGAACTCGGCCGCGCCCTCCGCCCGCCACGGCACCGAGCCGAGGATGAGGACGCCGATCGGGAACATGCAGACCGCCGCGATCAGCGCCCGCATCGCGGCGAACACCATCTTCTCGACGGCCACGAGGGCGGTCGGGATCGGCGCCAGCAGCCGGTCCTCGATCTCCTTGGTGAAGCTGAACTCGAGCACGAGCGGGAGCGCGGTCGACTGGAGCGCCGTGAGCAGCGCCGTCAGCGCGACCACGCCGGGGAAGAGCAGGTGCGTGTAGCCGGGCCGGGTGTAGCCGAGGCTGGCGAGCACCTTGCCGAACACGAACAGCATGAAGAGGGGCTGCAGGATCACCTGGGCGAGGAAGACGGGCAGCTCGCGGCCGGTGACGAAGACGTCGCGCCACAGCACCGCCATGAACACGCCCGGCGCGGTCGTGCGCACCCGGATTCCCGGCGCGCTCATCGCAGCGCCCGCCCGGTCAGGTTGATGAACACGTCCTCGAGGCTGGGCTCGCCGATCTTCACGTCGGACAGCGTGATCCCGAACCGGGCCAAGGCGCCGGCCACCGGCGCCACCATCAGCGGGGCGTCGCCCGCGACGTAGAGGCGGACGTGGCCGTCGCGGTGCTCTAGGCGCTCCAGCCGCTCGACGCCGTACAGCCGCTCGAGCGCTGCAACCGCGGCGTGGAGGTTGCCGTCGGCGCCGGCCAGGGCGATCTCGAGCGTCGTCTTGCCGGGCAGCCCGCGCGTGAGCGTCTCGGGACGGTCGAGGGCGAGCAGCTTGCCGTGATCCATGATGCCGACGCGCTCGGTCAGCGTCGCCGCCTCGTCCATGTCGTGGGTGGTGATGACGATCGTCGTGCCGCGCTCGCGCAGGTCGCGGATGCGGTCCCACACGAACAGCCGCGCCGCCGGGTCGAGCCCCGTGCTGGGCTCGTCCAGGAACAGCACCCGGGGCGTGTGCATCATGGCCCTCGCGATCATGATCCGCTGCGACTGCCCGCCGGAGATGTAGTCCGGCTTGTCGTCGCCGCGGTCGGTCAGGCCGAAGAGCTCGAGCAGCTCGTCGGCGCGGCGGTTGCGCTCACCGCCCGGCACCCGGTGATAAGCGGCGTGGAAGATCAGGTTCTGGCGGATCGAGAGCGACCGGTCGAGGTTCGTCCGCTGCGGCACCACGGCCAGCTGCGTGCGCGCCCGCACCGGGTCGCGCGAGACGTCGATCCCGCCGACGCGGGCGACGCCACCGGTGAGCTTCACGCGGGTCGTGAGCACGCCGATCGTGGTCGTCTTGCCGGCGCCGTTCGGGCCGAGGAGGCCGAACACGTCGCCCTGCTCGACGGCGAACGTCACGCCGTCGACGGCGTTCACGGGCGCCTTCGGGTATCGCTTCTCGAGGCCCTCGACCTCGACCGCCGGCCCACTCTCGCCCCTCACCACCATCGCTCGTAAGGATACGCGGACGCCCGCGTAAGCGTTCCGTAAGCTCACCCTTGCGAGGGTTGCGGGCGGCGCCAACTGCACCGATTATGCGCCCCATGTGGGGTCGTTCGGTACGGGTCGCGTCGGCGGCCGTCCTTGTCGTCGTGCTGGCGGGCATCGCCGCGTCGGCCGCGCTCGCCGTGCCGCCCGCGCCGTCGAGCCGCCTCCCGAGCGCGCCCAACTGCCCCATCTTCCCGGCGACGAACGTGTGGAACAAGCCCGTCGACACCCTCCCGGTGGCGGCTGACTCGGCCACGATGATCCGCGCGATCGGCCTGAACGTCGGCCTGCATCCCGACTTCGGCTCCTTCGCCGGCTACGGCATCCCGATCAACGTCGTCACGCGCAACCAGGTCACGCACCGGGTGCGGTTCCTCTACAAGACCGAGTCGAACCACGTGCCGTATCCGATCCCGGCGCACCCGAAGATCGAGGCCGGCTCCGACCGCCACATGCTGATCGTGAACCGGGGCACCTGCCGGCTCTACGAGCTCTACGCCGTCAGGCACACGGCCACCGGCTGGCACGCCGGGTCGGGCGCCGTCTGGTCGCTGACGTCGAACCACCTGCGCCCCAACGGCTGGACGAGCGCCGACGCCGCCGGACTGCCGATCCTGCCCGGGCTCGTCCGTCACAACGAGGTCAAGGCCGGGGTGATCGACCACGCTCTGCGCTTCACCGTCCCGCACACCTGCAGCGGTCACATCTACCCGGCCCGCCACAACGCAGGGTCCGGCAGCTGCGCCAACTGGCCGCCGATGGGGCTGCGCGTGCGCCTGAAGGCGTCGTTCGTCCTCTCCGGGCTGCCCCGGCCGGTGCGCGTGATCGGCGCGGCACTCAAGCGCTACGGGATGATCGTCGCCGACAACGGCTCGCCCTGGTACATCTCCGGCTTCTCCAACCCGCTCTTCAACGACTCTGCGCTCCACCTGCTGAACCAGATCCACGGGAGCGATTTCGAGGTGGTCGACACCTCGACGCTGCGCAACGGCTGACGGGCGCGCGGCCGGCGCGGTTTGATGGTTCCCGCGCATGCAGGCAGAATCCGGAACGGTATGGGTGAGCTGGGGGCACGGCTGCGCGACGAGCGCGAGCGCCAGGGGATCGGCATCGACGAGATCGAGGCCGAGACGCGGATCCGCGCCAAGTTCCTACTCGCGCTCGAGGAGGAGCGGTTCGACGTGCTGCCCGGTCCGGCCTACGTGCGGGCGTTCGTGCGCGACTACGCCGAGCAGCTCGGCCTCGACCCGCAGGAGCTCGTCGCCGAGCTGAACGCCCGGCCCGAGCTCGTCCCGGACGAGGTTGTCGTCGCGCCGCCGCGGCAGGTGGCGCAGGTGCCGCTCCTCGACCACCGTGCGCGCGTCGTCGTCTGGATCGCCGCGGCCGTCGTCCTCGCGCTCGTCGCCGTCGCGGCGATCGCGTTCCTCGCCCTGCGCGGCTCCTCGTCCGGGGCGTCGGCTCCGCCTCCGGGCGGCAACACGGGCATCAGCTCGCCGGCCGGCCAGAGCTCCAGCACCGCGACCACGAGCACGACCGGCGTGACGACGACGCCGCCCCCCGCCGGGCCGGCCCAGCTCGTCCTGGCCGCCAGCGGCGGCGACGTCTGGCTGTACGTCCGGGCCGGGTCGGCCTCCGGCAAGGTGCTCTTCCAGAGCACGCTCGCGCAGGGGCGGCGGCTGCGCTTCGCCCGCCGGCGCCTGTGGGTGCGGGTCGGCGCGCCATGGAATCTCACGCTCGCCGCGGCCGGGAAGCGCCTGCCGATGCCGCTGCAGACGACGGGCAACATGCTCGTCACGGCGGCCGGCGCGCGCGTCACCGCCTGAAACACGGCTGTCTCACCACCATCTAGGCTGTCGCCGTGCGACGCCCCGACCGGGCTGACGGCATGCTGGTCCTGGCCAACGTGCTGTGGAGCCTGAACTACGCCACCACCAAGTACGCCTTCGAGGCCTGGAACCCGCTGGCCTTCTCGGGCCTGCGGTTCACGCTCGCCGGGATCGGCATGGCGCTCATCGTCGGCATCCGCGAGGGCGGCCTCGGCGTCGCCCGGGGTGACGTCCCGCGGGTCATCCTGGCCGGCGCGACCGGCATCTTCCTGAACCAGCTCACGTTCAACTACGCGCTCGACTACACGGCCGCGGCGAACGTGGCGTTGATCCTCGGCGCGGCCCCCGCCTTCACGGCCGCCTTCGCCGTCGCCCTCGGCCACGAGCGGGTGCGGCCGGTGCACTGGCTCGCCCTCGGCGTCTCGCTCTCCGGGGTCGCCCTCGTCGTGCAGGGCGGCGCGGGGGTGGAAGGATTCAGCCTCAAGGGCGACGTCCTCGCCATCGGCGCGGCGCTCACCTGGGCGGCCTACTCGGTGATGATGCGGCCGCTCTTCGGCCGCTACAGCGCGATGCGGCTCTCGACCCTCATGATCATCGTCGGCGCGGTGCTGATGGCGCCGATCTCGATCGTCCAGCTCGGTCAGCAGGACTTCGGCAGCATCGGCGGGCTGCGGTGGGGCGCGCTCGTGTACTCGACGATCTTCCCGCTGATCGTCACGAACGTCCTCTACTTCACCGCTCTGCCGCGCGTGGGCGCCGCCCGGGCGACGCTCTTCATGTACCTGCAGCCGTTTCTGGGCGCGCTCTTCGCCGCCATCCTGCTGGGCGAGCAGATCGGCGCCCTTCAGATCGTGGGCGGGGCCGTCATCGTCGGCGGGGTCGCCCTCGGGCGGGCGGCGAGCGCGCGCCGCCACCACGAGCCGACGATCCTCGACCTCGAGCCGCCCGCCGAGCCGTCCTAGCGCGACGTCGAATCGGGGCCTGGCCCCGCGTGGCGGGGCCAGGCCCCTCCGCGCTCGCTGCCGTTCCGGCGTAAGCTCCCCTCCGTGGCAGCACAAGCGGTCACCACGATCCCCGACCGCCAGCTGCTGGCGCAGCTCCACGCCGCCGAGCGCCAGCAGATGGACAATCTCTGTGGCTGCTTCTGGGGCAGCCTGGCGCTGCGCGCCTCCGGCATCGACGCGGACCAGGAGGCGGTCGCGCTCGAGGCGGGCGCGATCCTGCCCGGAGGCGACCCGCAGACGCATGTCGCTCCCGGCGCGACGCCGCGCAACGACTACCGCGTCGATCTGCCCATGGCGGCGGATCCGGAGACCGCCGGCACCGCCGCGACCCAGCTCGCGGCCGCGATCCGGCGCCTGTCGGGCGGGGCACTCGAGGCGATCGAGGTGGCGGGGCCCTGGTCGGGCGACACCGTCACCGCCGTGCTCGACGTCGCCGGCCCGGCAGCCGTTCTGATCGCCAACCTGCGCACGGCGCTCTTCTGGGGCTCGCGGCCCGACCCGAGCGTCGTCCTCAACCACCTGGCCGGCGCCGAGCCCGAGCCGCCGCCGGCCGATTGGGACGCCGGGCATTTCGTCGAGCTGGCGACGATCGTCCGCGGGCCGGGTGGCGCGCTCGTCGTCGTCCGGGACACGTACCAGGAGCTCGGCCTGGCCGGCCACCACGTGCAGCCGCCCGACCGCGTTGCCGCAGCGCTGCGCCGCGACGACGGGCGCGAGGGCGGCATCCTGGCCGTCTGCGCGACCGCCGCCGCCGCCGACCTGCGCGACCGGCTCCGCGGTGCGGGCTTCGAGCTGCGCGGCTGGGACAACGGCACCCCGGCGTCGGCGCTGAGCTGACGGAGCTTCGATGCGCGCGGTCGTGATCGAGCGGAACGGCGGTCCGGAGGTGCTCGAGCCGCGCGACCGGCCCGAGCCGCAGCCCGGGCCCGGCGAGCTGCTCGTCGCCCTCGAGGCGGCCGGCGTGAACTTTCGCGACATCTACGAACGCCGCGGCGGCTACGGCACGCCGCCGCCGCTCGTGGCGGGCGCGGAGGGCGCCGGCACCGTGGTCGCAGCCGGGCCGGACGTGGCCGAGCTCGGGCCGGGCGACCGGGTCGCCTGGACGAGCGCAACCGGCAGCTACGCCGAGCGCGTGGTCGTGAAGGCCGACCGTGCCGTCCCGGTACCGGACGCGACGAGCTCCGAGCTCGCCGCCGCCGTCCTTCTCCAGGGCATGACGGCCCACTACCTGGCCACGTCGACCTACCCGATCCGGCGGGGCGACACCGTCCTCGTGCACGCCGCGGCGGGCGGCGTCGGCCTGCTCCTGACGCAGATGGCGAAGCTGCGCGGCGGCCGTGTGATCGCGACGGCGTCGACCGAGGAGAAGCGCGCGCTCGCCCGCGAGCACGGCGCCGACGAGGCGATCGCCTACGCCGGGTTCGCGGAGGCCGTGAAGGAGCTCACCGGTGGCGCCGGCGTCCACGCCGTCTACGACGGGGTGGGCAGGGACACGTTCGACGGCGGCCTCGCCGCCCTCCGGCCGCGGGGGACGATGGCGCTCTACGGCTACGCCAGCGGGCAGCCCGAGCCGCTCGTGCTCGACCGCCTCGGCGGCGGCGGCTCGCTCTTCGTCACCCGGCCGACCCTGCCGGCGTACACCGCCACGCACGACGCTCTGGTGGCCCGCGCCGAGCAGGTGCTCGAGTGGGTCGGGACGGGCAGGCTGCGGGTGCTGATCGGCGGTCGCTACCCGCTCGACGAGGCGCGCCGGGCCCACGAGGATCTCGAGTCGCGGGCGACGCGGGGCAAGCTCCTGCTCATCCCGCCGGCTGCAGCGCGCGCATGACCCAGACCGCGAGGACGCGCGCGCACTGCGCGACGTCCTCGAGCGGCACCCGCTCGTCGATCGAGTGGGCGTACTCGGGGTCGCCCGGGCCGTAGAGCACGGTCGGCGTCGCGCCGTGGTCGATCAGCAGGCGCGCGTCGGAGCCGTAGGGGACGCCGACGAATGGCGGCAGGCGCCCGCGCACGTCACGGGCCGCCTCTCCCAGCGCCCACGGCAGCGGGTGATCCGACGGCACCGCGGCCGCGGCGAAGCGCCCGCCGGTGATCTGCACCTCGACCGGGTGCTCGCGCAGCCACTCGTCGCCGGCGCAGGCCGCGGCGACGACGGCGCGCAGCTCGTCCTCCGCCTCCGCCGTGGTCTGGCCGACGCGCACGCCGAAGCGGCCCTCGGCGATGAGCCGCTCCGGCACGGTCGACGACCAGTCGCCGGCGCTCACGCGCCCGATCGACGTCGGGTAGGGCAGGCCCAGGTCGCGCATCGACTGCATCCGCTCGGCGGCGTTGCGTTCGTCCTCGTTGCGGGCGAGCGCCTCCATGACGGGGATGAGCTTCTCGACCGCCGACACGCCGCGGCGGCGGAAGGCGGCGTGCGCCGGCCGGCCCGTGACTGTGAGGGTGAAGGTGATCGCACCGCCCTGCGCGGTCACGATCTCGAGCCTGGTCGGCTCGGTGATCACCGCCCAGTCGCCCGTGCATCCGGCCCGGATCGCCGCGAGCATGCCTGCCCCGCCGTCCTCCTCGCCGGGGACGGTGACCAGCATCGCCTCGCCGCCGAGCTCGACCTCGGCCTCGGCGATCGCCCGCAGGGCGGCCAGGCCGGCGACGACGCCCCCCTTCATGTCGCACGCGCCTCGGCCGTAGAGAACGCCGTCGGAGATCCGCGGCCGGAACGGCGGCGACGCCCACGCCAGCTCGTCACCGGCGCCGACAACGTCGACGTGGCCGGCGATCAGGACGCGGCGGCCGGCGGCGTCGCCGGTCAGGCGCCCGGTCACGACCGGGTGGGAGTCGCGTGCGACCTCGACGCCGGGGAAGTCGGGGTCGGCGGCCAGGTCGATGGCGGGCGTGTCGACGCGCTCGACGTCGAGCCCGGCGGTGGTCATCCGCAGCGCGACCTCGGTCTGCACCTCGCCCTCCGCGCCGGTCAGGCTGGGGACGGCGACGAGCGCCGCGAGGTCGTCGGCGACGCGGTCGCGGTCGACCCGGGCGACGACGGCCAGCTCGGCCGGGGTCAGGTTCTTCATCCGCGCAGCAGCGGGCGGGTGATGCAGGTGGGCCCCCCGGAGCCGTTGATGCAGACCTCCGTACCGGGGAACGTGTGCACCTCGCAGCCGCGGTCGACCAGCGCCCGCTGGGTGGCGGCGTTGCCCTCGACCATGACGATCACGCCCGGCCGCACCGCAAGGATGTTGCAGCCCTGGGTGGCGAGCTCCTCCTCGGGCACGGGGACGAGGTCGACGCTGTGCTCGCCGAGCAGCTCGTAGAGCCCGGCGGGGAGCTGGGGCAGGAAGACGGCGGCCAGGTCGTCGGCGACGGGGGAGACGACCGACAGGAGGTGGAGGCACTCCGCCGGTCCGTTCGCGTAGGGGACGTCGAAGACGTGCACCTCGCCCCCGACGAGCTCGGTCAGGCGGCGGGCGCCGGCGGCGTTCGTGCGCAGCGAGCGGCCGATGCAGAAGACGTCCGGGCGCAGCCAGAAGGTGTCGCCGCCATCGGCGGTCTCGGGCGCCTCCAGTCGGCCGAGGATGGGGATGTCGTGCGCCTCGGCCCAGCCCGCCAGGGCCGACTCCTCGCCCTGCCGGTTGGCCTTCCCCGGCCGCACCGCGATCATGCCGCGATCGGTGACGAGGGCGGGGTCGTACGTGTAGACCAGATCGGGACTGTGCGTCTCGGTCTCGAGCTCGTGGACGGCGACGCCGAGGCCGGTCAGGATCGTGCAGAAGGCGTCGTGCTGGCGCTGGGCCTCGGCCAGGTCGACCGGGTGCAGGAACCCGTGCGCCGGGTTCTCGTAGGCGCTTCCGAACGCGGCGCCGGGGCGCTTGACGAGCACCTCGCGGAGCGGCGCCGTCATGCTCTGGGCGCCGAAACGGCGCGTGCTGGGTGCGGCGATGTCTGCCATGCGGCAAGCGTAGATCATCCCGCGTACCGGGCAACCATCTAGACTCCTCGCCGTGTCGGAGGAACACGACTACCGGGCCGAGTACAACGAGGCGGTGCGCCGCGCGATCGCCGGCGACGTCGGCGTCTACCGCGATTTCGACCGCCACCGCCAGGAGACGGTCTGGCGCCTGCTCTCCAGCGACCGCCAGGCGCTGCTGCGCTTCTGCCAGCGCCAGGGCATCTCGGTCGGAAGGATGGAGACGATGCAGACGCTGAAGAGCCCCAAGCCGCTCCTGCAGCTGATCGCCCACGGTCACGACGCCGACACCGTCGCCCGCTGGATCCGGCGCGGATGACCTGGCTGGTCGTCGTCGACTTCGACGGCACCATCACCGAGCGCGACACCCAGGACGATCTGCTCGAGCGCTACGCGCCGGAGGCGTACGTGGAGGCCGAGCGCGGCCTGTCGGAGGGCCGGCTGACGCTGCGCGAGTGCATGGAGCTCGAGTTCGCGCCGGTGCGCGGCGACCATGCCGCGATCGTCGCCGAGACGGTGGCGGCGGCCCAGGTGCGGCCGGGGTTCGGGGAGTTCGTCGAGGCGATGGAGGCGGCCGGAAACCGGCTCGTCATCGTCTCGGGCGGGTTCGAGTCGGTCATCCGGCCGGTGCTCGACCGCGTCGGCGCCGCACACCTGAAGGTGGTCGCCCACGAGTTCCGGATCACGCCGGACGGGACGACGATCGAGTTCCTAGCAGACGCTGACTGCGACGTCTGCGGCGAGGAGTGCAAGCGCGGCGTGGTCGCCGCGATGCGCGACGGCCTGCCGGTCGCCTACATCGGCGACGGCTACTCCGACCGCTGTGCGGCGGTCGCCGCAGACCGCCGCTTCGCCCGCCGCCACCTGGCCCGCGATCTCGACGAGATGGGGCTCGACTACACCCCGTTCGACGACTTCCACACCGTGCGCGAGGCGCTGCTCGCGAGCTGACGCGGCTCCGGGCCTATGCTCGCCCCGTGCAGCAGGAGCCCGTCGTCTACCTGATCGCCGGCCCGGCGTCCGCCGCCAAATCGACCGCCGCCCGTCTGCTCGCATCGCGGCTCCGGCGCGGCGTCCATCTGCAGGGGGACTCGTACGCGAGCCACCGGCTGGCCGCGGCCGCCGCGGACACATACGCCGAGGACGGCTTCAGCGTCGTGCTCGAGGACGTCGGCGCAGGCGCGCGGCTCGGCGACTACCGGACGATGATCCGGAGCAGGCCGTGCCACGTCGTCGTCCTGGTTCCGTCCGCCGATGCGCTCACGGCGGGCGCGGGACCGCGGGTCGGCATGTGGCTGGACGCGGCGACGATAACGCCGGAGCAGACCGTCGCCGAGATCCTTGCGCGGACGCCGCCGCCCCGCTCGGCGATCGTCGTCAGCGACTACGACGCCGGATGGCCCGCCCTCTTCGAGCGCCTCGCCCAACCCCTCGTGGCGGCGGTCGCGGGGCTCGGCGCGCGGGTCGAGCACGTCGGCAGCACGTCGGTCCCGGGGCTCGCGGCCAAGCCGATCATCGACATCGACGTTGCCGTCAGCTCGGCCGCCGATGTGCCGGCCGCCATCGAGCGCCTCTGCGCGCTCGGGTACGTGTACCAGGGCGACAAGGGGGTGAAGGGTTGTGAGGCGTTCCTGTGGCCGACCGGCGCGCCGGAGCACCACGTCTGCGTCGTCGTCGAGGGCAACGACCCCCACACCAACCACGTCCGCTTTCGCGACCGCCTGCGTGGCGACCCCTGGACGGCGCAGGAATACGCGGTCCTCAAGCGCGGGCTCGCGGAGCGGTACGGCGCAGACAGGCTGGGCTACTCCGGCGCGAAGACGGAGTTCGTCACGCGGGCGCTCGATGCCGCGAAGAACGAGGGCTGCGGCCCGCCAGAAGGGGTCTGACCCCTCCTGGCGGGGTACCGCCGGCCGCTTCGGTCAGTCGCCGCTGCCCGCCAGACCGGCCTCGATCTGCTCGAGCTCCTCCTCGGAGCCCATCCGCACCGGGCCCTTGAACCAGTTCTTGGCGGAGAGCACCCACCAGCCGCCGAAGAACAGGAACGCCGCGCCCACCGTCAGCGGTGCGTAGTTCACGTCGATCCAGTTGACGTCGAGCAGGAAGTGGTTGCCGGACGCCTTGCCCGGGATGCCGTCCGGGAAGAGCGGCAGCAGGAACAGGATGCAGATCAGCGCGATCCACAGGATCGCCAGCGGGTCGATCCACTTGTAGTGCTTGCCCAGATGCCAGGCGCCCGTCTCGAACTTGTCCTTCGCGCGGTAGCGCAGGATGATCGGGAGGACGAAGGCGATGTACAGGCCGATGACGGCGATCGAGGTACCAACCGCGTAGCCGACGATCGGGTTCTTCAGCGTCGGCAGCATCAGCGCCCACGACAGGAAGCAGATCGCCCAGATCGAGTTCACCGGCACGCGCTCCTTGGCCGACACCTTGCGCCACAGGTGGTGCCCCGGGATGGCCCGGTCACGCGAGAACGCGAACATCATCCGCGATGCCGACGTCACCGACGCGAGGCCGCAGAAGAACTGGGCCACGCAGGCGATCACCAGCAGGAACTCGGCCCATTTGTCGCTCATGGCCGTCTGCCAGATGTACTGCACCGCGAACCCGTACTGCAGGGCGGTGTTGGACACCGGGCCCGGGATCGCGAACGTCACGGCGACCAGCAGGATGAACCCGAAGATCACCGAGACCACGACCGACATGACCATGCCGATCGCGGCCGACCGTGACGCGTTGCGCGTCTCCTCGCTCATGTGCGCCGAGGCGTCGTATCCCGTGATCGTGTACTGGGCCATCAGCAGGCCCAGGCCGAACACGAACCAGAACACCGGGTTCGCGAACCCGTGCCCCTGGAAGCCGGAGAAGTTCTCCGTGTCGGTGAACACGAAGCTGAGCGACTTGTGGTGGTCGGGGACGACGATCAGCACGCCCACGATCACGAGCACTCCGCCCATGTGCCACCAGGCGGAGATGTTGTTGATCATCGCCAGCAGGCGCGGCAGGAACGTGTTGATCAGGCCGTGGAGGGCGACGATCACCGTGTAGGTGAGGAACACGTGGCCCTTGCTCAGCGAGTAGCCGAACCACAGGTGCATCAGCGACGAGATGAAGGTCGCCGCGCCGAAGTCGATCGCCGCCGTGACGGCGATCTGGCCGACGAGGTTGAACCAGCCCGTGAACCAGCCCCAGGCAGGGCTGCCGAGCCGCGACGACCAGTAGTACAGGCCGCCCGCCGTCGGGTAGGTCGAGGCGATCTCGCCCATCGCGAGCGAGACCAGGACGCAGAAGCCGCCGACGATCAGCCAGCCCCACGTTACGGCGACCGGGCCGCCCCACCCGATCGCGATGTAGTACGAGGTCAGGCAGCCGGCAAGGATCGAGATAATGGTGAACGAGATCGCGAAGTTCGAGAACCCGCCCCATCCGCGCAGGAGCTCCTGCGCGTACCCGAGCCGGTGCAGGGTCTGTTCGTCCTCCGACAGGTGCGGAGCCGCGGTCGGAGGCCCTCCTCCACCCGCTCCCGGATCGACGCTCATTCGCCCTCCTTTTGGGGGTCGACTTAGTTCTGCGCGACACTAGACCGTGGGCCGGTCGGAGTAAAGCGACCGGCCTGCCCCATCTGGACGGCTCAGGCGGCGGTGCGGGCGCGCGTCGCGGCGAGCTCGGCGAAGCGCTCGGCCATGCCCCGGCCGATCTCCTCGTGCCGGTCCAGGTTGCGCTCGAGCTCCTCCATGTAGCGCTCCTGGGTGTAGCCGGCGGCGGCGAGATCCTCACCGCCCCAGCGCGCCCATGCGAGCAGGATCTCGCGCGTCACCTCGATGTGGAACTGGGTGCCCCAGGCCGTCTCGCCGAGCCGGAACGCCTGCAGGCAGGTGCCGTTTCGGCCCAGCTCGACGGCGGCCGGTGGGAGCTCGCAGGCGTAGCGATGCCACTGCATGGCCATGAACGAGTCCGGCACGTCGGCCAGCACCGCGTCCGCCGAGGCGGCGGCGTTCGTCTCCACCTCGACCCACCCGACCTCGGACGGGTCGCAGTGGTACACGCTGCCGCCGGCAGCCTTCGTCAGCAGCTGCGCGCCCAGACAGAGCCCGATCACGGGGACCTCGTCGCGCAGCGCCTCGCGGAGCAGGTCGATCTCGGGGTCGATCCACGGGTAGACGTCGGTCTCGTGCGTGTTCGCCGTGCCTCCGCAGGAGATGACCGCGTCGTAACCGGCGAGCGTGTCGGGGAGCGGCGTCTGGGCGGTGTCGACCGAGTCGATGACGAAGCCGCGGCTCTCGAGCGACGGCAGGAAGAGCCCGCCGGGCCCGCTCGGCTCGTTGACGATGTGGAGGGCGCGCAGGCTCATCCGCCCTCGACGATCTTCGCGGCCTCGCGATAGGGGGCCTGCTCGCGCCGGATCAGGTCGGGGTTCGTCCCGCGGGCGTGGGCGAGCTCGAGCGTCAGCAGCTGGAGCGGTACGGCCGCGCCGAGCAGGGCCGCCGCCGCGGCCGGCAGGCCGGCCGCCTCGGGCACGACCAGCACGCCGGCTGGGGCCAGGTCGGCCAGGCCGGGGTCGGTCGTGATCACCGCGCAGGCGATGCCGATGCGGGCGCAGGCCTGGAGCGCCGTGCGGGCGCGGGCCGTCCGCGGCCCTCGTCGCCCGGCGGTCGCACAGGACGATGACGACGCCGGTGGTCTCGTCGGTGGCCGGGCAGGTGTCCGTGGAGCAGCGTCTCGAGGTTCCGCATCGCTGTCGGCAGGTGGCACGCCTCCTCGATCTTCAGCGTCAGCTCGCGGGCGCTGGTGCGGTCGGCGCCGCTGCCGGCGATGAGCAGCCGGGAGCAGCCGTGCAGGCGCGCGGCGGCGGCCTTCGCGGCCGCCCCGGATTCGAAGCCGGCGGCGACGAGGCGGCCGGTCGCCGCCGCGTCAGCCGAGCCACCGGACGCGGCCGCCGCAAGGGCGTAGCCGGCCGAGAGCGGGGAGATGTAGCCAACCGTGTGGCACCACGACCGGTCGACCTCGGGCGTCGCCAGCACCGAATCGGCGTGGCGGGTCGACTCCGATTCGGGCTGCGCGGTGATGAGGCCGGTGGCGGAGCCGTTCGCCTGCGCCGCGGTCAGCGCCTGGATCGTCGCCCAGGTGCCGCCCTCGTGGGAGACGCCGATCACGGCGCCGCCGGTCTGCGGCTCGAGTGCCGCCTCGAGGCCGTCGCGGGTGAGGGCGGACAGCCCTGCCTCGCGCAGCATCTCGGCGACGCCCAGCGACCCGTGCTCGCTCGTCCCGCAGCCGACGATCGCCAGTGGCCCGGGGCCCTTGCAGAGCAGGGCGAGGGCGGCGGGATCGCAGGAGCCGACGATGCGCTCGACCAGCGCGGGCTCGCTCTCGATCATCTCCTGCATCACCCACGGCGGCTTCTCGCGTAGCTCGGGGAAGTGGGCCGGGTCGTACCAGGCGTCCGTCATGTGGCGATCCCTTCGTCGGCGTGGGCGGGCTCGAGCCGTCCGCCCAGGTGCTCCGCCAGGAACTCCTCGGCGGCCGCGTGGAACGCCAGGTTGTTCTCGGGCTTGCGGAATCCGTGACCCTCGTCCTCGAACACGAGGTAGCGGTGGGGGATGCCGCGCTGGGTCATCGCCGCCACGATCTGCTCGGACTCCTCCTTCTTCACCCGCGGGTCGTTCGCTCCCTGTGCGATCAGCATCGGGATGCGGATGGCGTCGACGCGCGAAAGCGGCGAGCGCGACCACAGGAAGTCGGGCTCGGTGTCGGGATTCCCGACCCGCTGGTGGAACTGGGCCACGAGCGGCGCCCAGTAGGGCGGGATGCTGCGGATCAGCGTGCGCAGGTCGGACGGGCCGACGACGTCGATCGCGCAGCGGAAGGCATCGGGCGAGAAGGTGGCGCCGACGAGCGCGGCGTACCCGCCGTAGGAGCCGCCGTAGATCGCGATCCGGTCGCGATCGGCGTACCCCTCGCCGACCACCCACTCCACCGCGTCGAGTAGGTCGTCGTGCATGCGCGCGCCCCATTCGCGGTCGCCCGCGTTCAGGAAGTCCTTGCCGTAGCCGGTCGAGCCGCGGTAGTTCACCTGCACGCACAGGTAGCCGCGGTTCGCGAGCCACTGCGGGTCGGGGCTGAAGCCCCACTCGTCGCGCGCCCAGGGGCCGCCGTGCACGAACAGCACGGTCGCCACCTGCGACCGGTCCGAGCCGGGCGGGAACGTCAGGTACCCATGCACGTCGAGCCTGTCGCGGGAGGTGAACGAGAACGGCTCCATCGCTGCCAACGTGTACGCCTCGAGGTCGGGCTTGTGCGCGAACAGGAACGTCCCCCGGCCGGTCGTGCGGTCGAACGCGTAATAGGCGACCGGGCCGTCGTCGGCGGTGAAGCCGAGGATCCAGATGCGGTCTGCGTGGTCGCGGCCGCTGAAGTGCAGGTCGCCGGCGTGCAGCTTCCGCATCGCGTCGAGGTCGGCGCGCAGCGACTCGTCGAGCACCACGTGATCCGCCCGCTCGCGCGTGAAGGTCACCACCTGCACCTCGTGCGTGTCGGGGTCGATCTCGACGTCGGACACGTCGTAGATCGGGTCTTCGGCCAGCACCTCGAAATCGCCGGTCTCGACGTCCATGCGCAGGAGCCGGGCCGCGTTCGCGTCCTTCGACGTCACCAGGTACACGGCGGTGCCGTCGTGCGTGAAGCCGACCACGTCGGTCGTGATCGCGTCGCCGGCGCCGACGGCGAGGAGCGTGCGGTACTCACCGGTGGCCGGGTCACCGACCCGGATCTCCGCGCCGCCGTCCGCCAGGAAGGCGATGCCGCCGCGGACGTTCAGCTGCCGGTCGACCAGCCAGCTGACGAACCCCGGGTTCTTCGCCGCCAGCTCCAGCGAGCCGTCGCGGACGTCGAGCACGTAGGCGTCGTGCAGCTCCGGGTTGTCGCGGTTCAGGCCGACCATGATCAGGTGCGGCTGGTCGCGGTCGCCGGCCATGATGCGGGCCTGGACGCCGTCGAACGGCGTCACGTCGACGTCGGTGCCCTCGTCGGGGTCGACCAGGCGCAGGTGCCAGTTCTCGTCGCCGCCCGTGTCCTGGGGGTAGACGATGTGGCGGTTGTCCATGCACCAGGCGAAGCCGCGCACACCCCGCTCGCGATCGTGCGACACCTGCTTGGCGCCCTCGCCGCCGAGCGGCCCCACCCACACGTTCAGAATTCCGTCCGCCGGTGCGATGTGCGCCAGCCGCTGCCCATCCGGAGACACCGCCGGAGCGAGCCGCTCCGGGTTTCCGAACAGGACGTCGCGGGGGATCAGATCGACCATCTGGCGGCGATTGTATCCAGGCGCCGCCGTCGGACGGCGCCCATAGTATGCGCCCATGGATCCGCGCCCCATCGGGATGTTCGACTCCGGCGTCGGCGGCCTGACGGTGCTCCACGAGTGCCTCGTGACGCTGCCGCACGAGGATTTCGTCTACTTCGGCGACTCCTCGCCCGACCGATTTCCGTACGGCCCGAAGCCGGCGGCGACGATCCGTCGCTTCGCCCACGAGATCGCCACACATCTGTCCGCGCTCGATACGAAGCTCGTCGTCGTGGCCTGCAACGCGGCCACGTCGGCGGCGCTGCCCGAGCTGCAGCGCGAGTTCGCCGTGCCGCTGATCGGTGTGATCGCACCCGAGGCGCGTGCGGCGGTGCAGGTCACCCACAACCGCCGCGTCGGCGTGATGGCGACCCAGGCGACCGTGACGAGCGGCCGCTATCCGGCGGCGGTGCACGCGCTCGACGCCGGCATCGAGGTCACCCAGGTGCCGTGCCCCGAGCTCGTGCCGCTGATCCAGACCGGCGACACGCACGGCCACGACCTGCACGAGGCGGCCAAGGCCTACGCGGCGCCGCTCAAGCTGGCCGGAGCCGACACCGTCATCCTCGGCTGCACGCACTACCCGCTGATCCGGCAGATGCTCCAGCGCATCTTCGGCCGCGACGTCACGCTGATCACCTCGGCCGAGGAGATCGCCCGCGAGGTGGCAGAGACGATTGCCCGCCGCGGCGTCGGCAACGACCCGGCCCGCGAAGGCGACTACCGCTTCCTCTGCACCGGCGATCCGACGGCGTTCCGCGACGTGGCGGGCCGGTTCCTGCAGCTGCCCTTGACCGAGGTCGAGCGCGTCGACGCCGATGCCCTGCGGGTGGCCGCGTGAGTCGCGGCGACGGCCGCGCGGCCAACGAGCTGCGCCCCGTCGAGATCGAGCTCGACTTCATCCCGTCGGCGTCCGGCTCCGCGCTCTTCCGGATCGGCTCGACCCGGCTGATCTGCACCGCGATGATCGAGGAGTCCGTGCCGCCGTGGATGCGTGGTCGCGGCACCGGCTGGGTCACCTCCGAGTACGGCATGCTGCCGGGCTCGACGTCGGAGCGGAAGTCGCGCGACGCGAGCCGCGGCCGGGTCGACGGGCGCACCGTCGAGATCCAGCGCCTGGTAGGCCGGTCGCTGCGCTCGGTGGTCGACTTCAAGGCGCTCGGCGAGCGCACCGCCTGGATCGACTGCGACGTCATCCAGGCCGACGGCGGCACCCGCTGCGCAGCCATCTGCGGCGGCTACGCGGCCCTGCATCTGGCGCTCTCGCGACTCGTCGGCAAGGGCGCGCTTCCGCGCGTGCCGCTGCGCGACTCGGTCGCCGCGGTGTCGGTGGGGATCGTCGACGGGGAGCCGCTGCTCGACCTGCCCTACGCCGAGGACAGCCGCGCTGAGGTGGACATGAACGTCGTCATGACCGGGTCGGGCGAGCTGATCGAGGTGCAGGCGACGGCGGAGCGGACGCCGTTCGGCCGGGCCTCGCTCGATCGCCTGCTGGAGCTGGCGGCTGGTGGCATCGAGGCGATCGGCCGCGAGCAGACCCGGGTGCTGCAGGAGGCGTGAGCGGCCGCCGGATCGTGCTCGCGTCCGGGAACGCGCACAAGGCCGTCGAGCTGGCCCGGGTGCTGCCCGGCTGGGACGTGCAGCCGTACGGCGGCGGGCTGCCGGAGGAGACGGGCGAGACGTTCGTCGCGAACGCGCTGCTCAAGGCGCGGCACGTGCACGAGGCGATCGGCCGCGGCGAGTGGGTGCTGGCCGACGACTCCGGCATCGAGGCTGCCGCGCTCGGCGGGATCCCCGGTGTGCGCTCGGCCCGCTACGCGGGCGAGGACGCGACGGACGAGCAGAACCTGGCCAAGCTCCTGGCCGCGCTCGCGGGCCGAGACGACCGCCGCGTCCGCTACGTGGCCGAGCTGGTCGCGATCGCCCCGGACGGGGCGGAGCTGCAGGCCCGCGGCGAGCTGACCGGCACGCTCGCCCTCGCCCCGCGCGGGAGCGGCGGCTTCGGCTACGACCCGGCGTTCGTGCCCGACGGCGAGACGCGCACCGTGGCCGAGATGGCGCCCGAGGAGAAGGACGCCATGTCGCACCGCGCCCGCGCCGCCGCGGCCCTCCGCCCCCAGCTGCCTGAATAAACGGGGTCAGACCCCTTTTATTCATTGCGTATCCCGTCGGGATGCGGCTATCGTGGTCGCGATGACGTGTCGCACCCACACGACGAAGGTCATGCGCCCGGCATACCCCGCCGGGTCGGGGCGTCGCGCGCACTAGATCGATCTCGCATCATCTCTGCACCGCCGCCGCCCCGGGACCCACCGGGGCTTTTTGTTGGACCGAACTCCATGCTTGCCATCTCCACCCACGAGCTCTCGAAGGAATTCACCGCCGGCCGCGGCCGTGACCGCCGCCGCGTCGAGGCCGTGCGCGACATCACGTTCTCGGTCGAGCGAGGCGAGCGGCTCGCCTACATCGGGCCGAACGGGGCCGGCAAGTCGACCTCGATCAAGATGCTCACCGGCATCCTGCACCCGACGCGGGGCGACGCGGAGGTGCTCGGGCTGGTGCCGTGGACGCAGCGGCGCGAGCTCGCCCGCCGCATCGGCACGCTCTTCGGCCAGCGCTCCCAGCTCTGGTTCGAGCTCACCACCCGGCAGACGCTGCACCTGCTGGCGCGGATCTACCGGCTGGATGCCGACGACGCCCGCCGCCGCACCGACGAGCTGGCCGCCCTGCTCGACGCGGCCGATCTGATCGACCAGCCGGTCCGCTCGCTCTCGCTCGGCCAGCGGATGCGCTGCGAGCTGGCCGCGACGGTGCTCCACGGGCCGGAGGTGCTCTTCCTCGACGAGCCGACCATCGGCCTCGACCTGATCGCGAAGCAGCGCTTCCGCGAGATGGTGGTGCGCCTGAACGAGGAGCAGGGCACGACCGTCTTCCTGACCTCGCACGACGTGGCCGACATCGAGCACGTGGCCGACCGCGTCGTCGTGATCAACCACGGAACGATCATCTACGACGACCAGGTGGCGCGGATGAGGCGCTCGCTGCTGCAGACGAAGCTGCTCGAGGTGCGCTTCGAGGATGCGCCGGGGACGCTGGCGATCGAGGGCGTCCAGGTGACGCCGGAGTCCGACACCGTGTACAGCCTGGTCGTGGACACCCGCCGCCTGTCGGTGCGGGAGGTGCTCGACGAGCTGCTGGACGGCTTCTCGATCGCCGACATCTCGGTGGTCGATCCGCCGCTCGAGCAGGTCATCTC
Source organism: uncultured Actinomycetes bacterium (assembly GCA_963708365.1). GTDB lineage: Bacteria > Actinomycetota > Thermoleophilia > Gaiellales > JAICJC01 > JAICJC01. Next base: position 297,301 of record CAVPSM010000011.1, on the reverse strand, counting down.
CGAGATCTACGAGGGGCGGACGTGAGCGCCCTCCTTGCCCAGGTGGAGCTGTCGGCCCGGCGGACGATGCGCCAGCCGGGCGAGCTGGCCGTGCGCGTGACCTTCTACGCGCTCATCCTGGTCATCTTCTCGGCGCTCTGGTCGGCGGCGACGCGGGCAAACGGCGGCTCGATCGCGGGCTACACCGCCCACTCGCTGCTCTGGTACGTCGCGGCGGCCGAGGGCGCGGTGATCGCGACCAAGCCGCGCATGATCGAGACGATCGGCTGGGACATCTCCTCCGGCGCGATCGTGACCGAGATGCTGCGGCCGGCCTCGGTGGTCGGCCTGCGGCTGGCGGCCGAGCTGGGCGAGGCGATCGTGCGGCTCGTGTGCTCGCTCGCGGTCGGCTGCGTGATCGTGTGGCTCTACGCCGGGCCGCCGCCGAGCGCCGCCGGGATCGCCCTCTTCGTGCCGGCGAGCCTGCTGGCGGTCGGCTGCAACCTGGCCGCGCAGCACGCGTTCGCGGGCGCGGCGTTCTGGCTCCGCGATGCCCGCTCGACCTGGTTCCTGTACCAGAAGCTCGTGTTCCTGCTGGGCGGGATGCTGCTGCCGCTCGAGTTCCTGCCGCCGGCCCTCGCCGACGTGGCCAAGGCGCTCCCGTTCGCCGCGATGGCGTACGCCCCGGCGCGGCTCGCCTCGGGGCACGTGGAGCCGTGGCTGCTGCTCGTGCAGGCCGCGTGGCTGGTCGCCCTGCTGGCAGCCGCCGGCGGCGTCTTCCGGGCGGGCGAGCGGCGGCTGGAGGTGGTGGGCGGATGACCGTCGCGCTCGCCACGATGCGCACCGCGTTCCTGGAGGCGTGGTCGAACCGGCGCGGGTTCTGGTTCCAGATCGGGATCATGGCCGCGAACGACGTCGCCTGGGTGATCTTCTGGGTCCTCTTCTTCCGCAAGGTCGGCTCGCTGAAGGGCTGGGACACCCACAAGGTGCTGCTGCTCTTCGCCATCCTGACGACCGTCAGCGGGACGGGGCTCGGCCTGCTCGCGAATTCGCGCCGGCTGGGCGAGCTGATCGCGGGCGGCTCGCTCGACGCCGCGCTGGCGCTGCCGACGAACCCGCTCGCCTACCTGCTGACGCGGCGGGTCGACACGGCGCTCCTCGGCGACCTCGCCTTCGGGCCCGTGCTGTTCGTCGTCGCCGGCGACCCAACGCCGGAGCGGGCGCTGATCTTCGTCTTCGGCGCGCTCTGCGGCACCGTGGTGCTGGTCGGGTTCCTGGTCGCGCTGGGATCGGTGACGCTGTTCGCCGGCGGCCGCGGCGAGCAGGCCGACCTCGGCTTCCAGGCGATCCTGATCTTCGCCTCGTACCCGATCGACGTCTTCGGCGGCCTGACGAAGCTGTTCCTCTTCACCGCGGTGCCAGCAGCGTTCGTGACCGGGCTGCCGACAAGCCTCGTGTCGAGCTTCCAGTGGCCGGTCGCGCTCGCAGCGGTCGGCGCGGCGGCGTTCTTCGCGCTCGCGGCGGTGACGACCTTCCGGATCGGCCTGCGCCGCTACAGCTCGGGCGCGTTGTGGACGCGGGCCTGACGTCGTAGCACCCAGAAGTCCAGACCAGAGCCGGGCTCGCGGCCGTTCACCACAACCGCGTAGCCGTGTCTCGCGTAGAAGCCGAGGTTGGCCTCGAGGAACGTGAGCAGGCGCATGCCGGCTCCGGCATCATCGGCACGGCGGTTGATCGCCGCCATCAGCCTGCCGCCGACCCCGGTGTGCTGCGCCTCGGGATCCATTCCGATCAGGTGGAGCTGCCAGTCGGTCGCCTCGCCGGCCTGCTCGGCGGCACCTTCGCAGTACCCGACCACCGCCGCGGCCGTCGTGGCGATCCGGTGTGCCTCGGCGCGGCCGAGCGCCGCGGCTACGCCCTCGTAGCCGGAGTCGGAGAGCCGGGCGGCGGAGTAGTGCTCGGGGTCGGGCGGAAGGATCAGCGCCACGGCGCTCAGGTTCGCCGCCGGCCGCGACGCGTGCCCGTACGACCGCCCGTAGCGCACACGCCACGCGAACGAGTGCGCCGAGCGCGTCCAGACCGCGTCGTCTCGTCGGGGAAGACGTATGCCGCAAGCGGGTCGGCGAAGAACGCCCGGGCGAGCAGCCGCGCCGCCGGGTCGACGTCGCCGAGCGCGGCCGACACGACTCCTATGGCCTCAGGAACTGCACGCGGTCGATCAGCCTGTCCACGACGTGGTAGATCGCCACGGCATGCATCGGCTCGTCGCCCGCGCCCGTGACCCGCTCCTCGTCGATCACGTGCGCACCGATCCGGATCCGGGTCACGATCTCCGCGTGCACGTCGGGCGAAGCTGCGAAGAACCGCGTGTACTGCTCCAGCACCTGTGCGCGGCCACGCGCGAGCACGTGGCGGCCGGCGTCCTCGATCACGACGTCGTCTGCATAGCAGGCGGCGAACGCATCCGCATCGCCCGCGTTGTACGCGGCGAGCTGCGCATCGACGGGGTCCGGCGCGTTCACGCGAGCCCTTCCAGCTCCGGCTCGGTCGGCTGGCGGCGCGACCAGTGCCACCAGTTGATCTCGGCGCCGAGGACGATGATGTTCGCCATCAGGTAGAGCCACACCAGCAGCAGCACCAGCCCGCCGAAGGCGCGCAGGGTGAGCAGTTGGTCGGAGAAGCGCAGGTAGAGCGAGAGGCCCGAGAAGAGCGCCTGGAAGAGGACTGTCCCGACGAGCGCCCCCGGCCACACGTCGGCGAGGTGCAGGTCGACGTTGGTCAGGTACTTGTAGACGGCGGTCAGGAACAGGAAGATGCCGACCGTCGTCGCGGCCAGGGTGGCGACGAACGGGATCAGCTTCAGGTCGATGAGGTGGGGCGCATGGCGGTGGTACCAGCCCGTCGCCGCCGTCGTCACGATCAGCGAGGTGAAGAGCACCAGCAGCGAGATGGTCACGAGCACGAACGTGACCCACTTCTGGTGCAGGAACGTGCGGTTCTGCACGCCGAACACGATGTTCAGCGCCGACTCGAGCGCCGAGTAGAACCCGAGCGTGCCCCAGACGAGGCCGAACACGCCGATCACTCCCAGCGTTCCCGCGTCGCGCTGGATGGCCTGGACGGTGCGGAGCAGGTCGCGCGCGGACTGGCCGGGGAGGATGTGGGTCAGCTCGCGGATCAGGTACGAGTTGGGGGAGACGTGCCCTGCGAACCCGAGCAGCGACGCCGTCAGAAACAGGAACGGCACCAGCGAGAGCAGGGCGTAGTAGGCGACCATCGCGGCCAGGTGCGGACCGCGGTCGCGCAGGTACTTCGAGATCACGGGATGCCCGAGCCGCGCCGCGGTTCGCAGCGGGTGGAGCACCATCTTGGGAGTGTTTGCCGCCATCGGCGGTGAGAATATCGGCATGTGCTAGGTTCAACCCGATGGACGCAGCCGCCGCGATCGACGAGCTTCGGAGCCTGTCTACCCAGATCGAGGTGATCATGGTGGCCGGCCGGGACGGGTCGGTGACGGCCTCCACGGTCGAGGGCGAGCGGGCCGATCGTCTCGGGAGCCTGGCCCGCGACCTGGTCGCGGGGGCCGACAGCGTCCGCGGCGATCTGGGCCGCGACGCGCTCTCCCAGCTCCAGGCGGCGACGCCCGACGGGAGCGTGTTCGTGGCGCTCGACGGCGAGCGGATGGCGGTCGCGACGACGGGCGCCGACCCGACGGTCGGGCTCGTCTTTTACGACCTAAAGACGCTGCTGCGCCAGCTCGACGACGACGGGGCTGCGGCCGCGCCGGCCGAGGCGGGAGAAAGCGGCGATGCCTAAGCGCCGCATCATCATCGGCGCCCTGATCGGCGCCGGCTCCTTCGCGGGCACGATCTTCTACCGCCGCCGGAGCGCCCGTAATCGCACCCGCGTCGACCTCTACTTCGACGACGGCTCGATGCTGTCGCTGGCGACGGGTGCCCCCGACGCCGACCGCCTGCTCCCGATCGCGCGCGACCTGCTGGCGGAGGCCGGGTGACGTCTTCCGGCCGGGCCGAGCTCGGCCGCCGGCTTGTGGAGCGGGCATACCTCGAGGGTGACTTCGTCCTCCGCTCGGGCCGCCGCAGCCGCTACTACCTCGACAAGTACCGCTTCGAGACCGAACCGGAGCTGCTCGCCGGGCTGGGCCGCGAACTGGCCGGGATGGTGCGCGCACACGCGCCCCAGGCGGCCCTCCTGGCCGGCCCCGAGCTCGGCGCGGTGCCACTCGCGGCGGCGACGTCGATCGAGGCCGGCCTGCCCTTCATAATTGTGCGCAAGGATACGAAGGAGTACGGGACGGGCAACCGTCTTGAGGGCGTCTGGGCGGCAGGGACGGCCGTCTGCGTGATCGAGGATGTGGTCACGTCGGGCGGTGCGCTGCTGTCCGCAGTTGCGGCTCTGCGAGCCGAAAATCTCGACGTTTGTGCTGCAATTTCGGTGGTTGACCGCCAGGAGGGGGGCGCCGCCGCGATCGCCGCAGAAGGGGTGCCATACACCGCCCTCTTCACGGTCGAATCGCTCGGGCTCACGCCCACCCCTCAGACAGCCTAAAACTGGCTCCGGTAGGGCGATTGTGGCCGTCCGACCGCGGTGATAGGGTGTGGCCGCTTCACAGGTTCCCGGATAAACGACCCAGGAGGACACGTGACCAAGAGCGACTTTATCGACGCCGTGGCGACCAGGTCCCGGTCTGTCCAAGAAGGACGCCGGCACGGCGCTCGACGCGGTGCTCGAATCCGTGAAGGACGCCCTGAAGAAGGGCGACGATGTCACCTTCACCGGCTTTGGGAAGTTCAGCGTGCAGGCACGCAAGGCGCGCACCGGTGTGAACCCGCGCAACCCGGGTCAGAAAGTCACCATCCCGGCCAGCAAGGTGCCGAAGTTCTCCGCCGGCAGCCAGCTGAAGGCTGCCGTCAAGCAGTAGGAACCTGCCCGCCGGGCCGCCCGCTGCGTCGCGGGCGGCCCGGCGCTCGTTCTTGAGGCGCCGCCGCGCAAGCGGAAGCTGACGGAGATCCTTAACAACGCGAGGGTCCAGCCGTCCGTCGGGTATGCGAACATGTGTTCGTATGCGAGCCAACGGCGCCCAGCTCACTCTCGACGGCGGTGACCGCCTGCATGCCCGTCTCTCCGAGGCCGGGCGGCCGCTGTCGATGTCCGATGCGGCCACCTGTCTCTTCGCCCTGCGCAGCGCCCCCGCGGCGCTCATGCGCCAGCTCGTCGACGAGGTCATCAAGGCCGACGCCCGCTTCGCGTGGCGCTCCGGCGACGAGGTCGTCCTGGCCGACTGGGAGGACGTGTCGGGCTCGCTGCTCGATGCGCCGCTCGAGCAGGCCGACTACGTCGTCTTCGACCTCGAGACGACCGGCACCCGGCCCGGCGAGTCGCGCATCGTCGAGGTGGGGGCGGTGCGGCTGTCGGGCCTCGAGCCGGTCGGCCGGCTCCAGCGCCTGGTCGATCCCTGCGTCCCGATTCCGCCGGCGATCACCGCGCTGACCGGGATCTCCCCGGCGCACGTGCGCGGGCGCCCCCGCATCGAGAGCGTCATGGCCGAGTTTCTGCGCTTCAGCGCCGGGGCGGTGCTTGTCGCGCACAACGCGCGCTTCGACGTCGGCTTCGTCGACGCCGAGCTGCGCCGGCTGCGCGGCGGGCGTCTGGCGGCGCCCGTCATCGACACGGTCGCGCTGGCTCGGCGCGTGATCGGCGACCGGCTGCCGCGGATGGCGCTGGCGACGCTGGCCGAACGCTTCGACACCGAGGTACGCCCTTGCCACCGTGCGCTGCCCGACGCCGAGGCGACCGCCGAGGTGCTGCTGCGGCTGCTCGGGCTCGCCCAGGAGCGCGGCGCGGCGACGGTCGGCGAGGTGATCGGCCTGTGCGCGCCGGCGCAGCGACGGGCCTCCGGCCGCCGCGCGCTCGCGTCCGGCGTGCCGACCGGGCCGGGCGTCTACCTCTTCCGCGACGCTACCGAGCGCGTCCTCTACGTGGGCAAGGCAACCGACCTGCGCGCCCGGGTGCGGTCGTACTTCACGGGGCGGGCGCTGCGGGCGCAGGTCGAGCGCGCGGTCGAGGCGGCGGCGCGGGTCGAGACCCGCCCGCTCGGCTCGGAGTTCGAGGCCGCGCTGCTCGAGCTCGAGCTGATCGAGCGGCTGCGGCCGCCGGCGAACACGCGCGGGGCCGACCCCGACAAGGCCTCCTATCTCGTGCTGACGCTGGGCGAGGCTGTGCCGCGAGTGCGGGTGTCGGCCAAGCCGGGCGGGCCCGGCGACGTCACCGCCGGCCCACTGCGTTCCCGGAGGCAGGCCGAGGCCGTCGCGGCGGCGATGCGCGAGACCTTCGGGCTGCGGGTGTGCCGGCCGGCCCTGCCCGTCGACGACGGCTCCTGCCTGGCCGGGATCATCGGCACGTGCCGGGCGCCGTGCCGGGGCGGGCCGGCCGTCGATGCCTACGCCGACGCGCTCGCTGCGGCCCGGACGTGGCTCGACGGCGACGACCGGGAGGGGCCGCAGGAACGGGTACGCTCGCGGATGGGCAAGCTGAGCGCCGAGCGCCGCTACGAGCAGGCCGCGGCCGCGCGCGACCAGCTGGCGGCCCTCGACCGTGGGCGGCGCGCGCTCGCCCGGCTGCGCCGGTCGTCGGGGCGCAGCGGGATCGTGCTCGCGCCCGACGTCGACGAGCGCTTCGTGCAGTCGTTCGCGTGCGCCGGCGGCCGGGTGGTTGCGCGGCGGCGATTGCCGCGCGCGGGCGACGGCCGCCTCGAGGCAGACGCCCTCGTCGCCGCGCTCGCCCACGGCCTGCGCAGCCCGCCGACCGCCTTCTCACCGGCGCAGGCAGACCAGGCCCGGGTGGTGGCGGCGGCGCTCGCGCGGCCCTCGCCGTCGCTGCGGGCGGTGGCGATCGACCGGGCCACGGTGTCCGAGGCGACGGCGCGCCTCGTCCGGCTGCGGCGGACGGTACCCTTGCGGAGATGAACTTCGGAGATCGCGTCGCCGAGGCGGTGGAGCGCAAGCAGAGCTGCCTCTGCGTCGGGCTCGATCCCCGGATCGACCTGCTGCCCCCCGAGGTCATCACCGGCCTGCACCCCGGCGCGTCCGGTCGCGCCCGCGCGTACGAGCGTTTCTGCAGCGGCGTGGTCGACGCCGTCGCCGACGAGGCGGTTGCGGTGAAGCCGCAGGTGGCGTTCTTCGAGGCGCTCGGCGGCGTCGGCATCTCGGCGCTCGAGCGGGTCTGCGCCCACGCGCGCGACGCGGGCCTGCTCGTGATCGTCGACGCCAAGCGGGGCGACATCTCCTCGACGGCCGAGGCCTACGCCGAGGCATGGCTCCATCGCCGCGACGGCGCCCCGCCCGCCGGCGACGCGATCACCCTGAACGCGTACATGGGCGGCGACTCGCTCGCGCCCTTCCTGGCGACGTGCGGCGAGGGCTCGGGGCTCTTCATCCTCACGCGGACATCCAACCCCGGCGGCGCCGACATGCAGGAGGCGGAGCTCGCCGGCGGTGAGCTCGTCTGGGAGCGGATGGCGTCGCTGGTCGCCCGCTGGGGCGACGATCACGTCGGCGAGAGCGGCCTATCGGCCGTCGGCGCGGTCGTCGGCGCCACGCAGCCCGAGGCCGTCGCGCGCGCCCGCGAGCTGATGCCGCACGCGATCCTGCTCCTGCCGGGGATCGGGGCGCAGGGTGGACGTCCCGACGTGCTCCACGCCGCCACGTCGACCCATCCCGCCGGCGGGCTGATCGCGCCGTCGCGCTCGGTCATCTATGCCTGGCGCGACCGTGGGGGCGACTGGCGCCAGAGCATCCGCGCCGCCGCGTCGGAGCTGCGCCGATCCGTGCTCACGGTGTGAGCGATCACACCGCCGACCTCGAGCTGGCGCGCGAGCTGGCGCTGCTCGGCGGCGGCATCGCCCACGACCGCTACATGCACCACCCGCCAGCGACGCGCAAGGGCGACGGCACGTGGGTGACCGAGGCCGACGTCGCCGCCGAGCAGGCCATCCGGGCTCGGCTGGCGGAGGCCCGCCCCTGCCACAACATGCTCGGCGAGGAGGACGGCCTGCACGCTGCCGGTGGCGGCGAGCCCGTGCCGGGCGCGCCGACGTGGTCGTCGACCCGATCGACGGCACCCACAGCTACATGGTCGGCATCCCGCTGTGGGCGACCCTGGTGGGGCTGGTCGTGGACGGCGCGGTCGTGGTCGGCGTCTGCCATGCGCCCGGTGTGGGGGAGACCTACGAGGCGACGACCGGCGGCGGCGCGCGCATGAACGGCGAGCCGATCGGCGTCCGGGCGACCCCGCTCGACGAGGCGATGGTCGTCTCGGGCGGCTGCGCTCGGCCCAGGAGCACGGCTTCGAGCCGTTCTATCGCCTCTGTCCGAGTCGGCGTGGCGGGTACGTGGGCTGGGCGACTTCTGGGGCACATGCTGGTGGCCCGCGGAGCCGCCCAGGTGATGGTCGACCCGATCGTCCACACCTGGGACACGACCGCGGTCGAGGTGATCGTCCGCGAGGCCGGCGGCGCGATCACACAGATCGACGGCTCGCCGATCGCCGACAACCGCTCCTGCCTCACCACGTGCGGCCCGCCCCTGCACGACGAGGTGGTCGCCCTCGCCGCTCGCGGCTGACGCACCGGGCGGGGTCAGACCCCTTCTGGTGCGCGGCGCGTCGCCGCCGGGGATGCAGCCCGGCCGTCGCGGATGACCCAGGCCGCACACGCCGCCGCGGTCAGCGCGGTCATCGTGCCCGGTGCGCCGGCCGCGATCATGATCGCGAGCGCGACGGCCACCTCGAGCCCGGCCACGTCGGCGAACGCCGCGCCGGGAGACCCCCAGGCCGTGTCGGCGATCGTGACGGCGGCGATCATCGCCAGCAATCCGAGCCACCCCGCGCCGACCGCCCAGCCGGCGATCGCACCCTCGAGCACCACCGCGAAGGTCACGATCGTGCGGGTGCGAGTACGGAACATCCCTGCAAGTTTACAGTTTCTTGGCGCCAGGGGCTATACAATCGGCGACGCCGATGAGGGGGGCACGAAGATGATCCTCACCGTGACCGCGAACGCCGCGGTCGACAAGACGCTCACCGTCCCGAACCTCCAGCTGGGCCACCGGCACCGCGCCCAGCAGGGCATCGTGATTCCCGGAGGTAAGGGCGTGAACGTCGCCCGCGCGCTGAAACGGCTCGGCGAGCCCGTGATCGCGACCGGCCTCGCCGGCGGCCGCACCGGCAGCCACATCCTCGACGGGATGACCGAGGAGGGGATCCTGAACGACTTCGTCCGCATCCGCGGCGAGTCGCGGACGTCGACGGTGGTCGTCGACCCGACGAGCGGCGTCCAGACCGAGATCTACGAGTACGGCCCCGAGGTGGGCGAGGACGAGCTCGCCATGCTGCGCGAGAAGCTGCAGTACCTGTCGCGGCGCCGTCTCGACGGTCGTGCTCGCGGGCAGCCTGCCGCGCAGCGTGCCGACCGAGCTCTACGCCGGGATGATCTCCGACATGACCCGGCGCAAGGTGCGCACGGTGATCGACTGCGACGGCGAGCCGCTGCGCAAGGCGCTCGTCGCCCAGCCCGGCCTCGTGTCGACCGAGCAGCGCGAGGCGGAGTCGCTCGTCGGGCACGAGTTCCAGACCGACGAGGACTTCCAGGACGCGCTCTCCGAGATCGCGTCGATGGGGGCGGCGAGCGTGCTGATCACGCTGCGCACCGGCTGCTACGCGCTGCTCCGCACCGGCCGCGGCCGCGCGCAGATGTACCGGGCCTGGATCCCGCAGGTCGAGGCGGTCTCGTCGGTCGGCTCGGGCGAGGCGCTCCTGGCCGGGTTCGTCGCCGCGCAGGCGGCCGAGCTGCCGCTCGAGGAGTGCCTGCGGCGGGCGCTCGCTGCGGCGCGGCCAACTCGCAGACGGTGGGCGCCGGGGTGTTCGATCCCGCGACGTGGCCCGCTTCGCGGGCATGGTCGAGGTGCAGGAGATCAGGCCGGCGGGAACGCGGGCTGCGTCCTGACCCGCTGGTAGACTGCGCCCAACTTTGAAAGCTCGTTGCGGCGCTCAGCGATCCACGTTACGACCCGGGCCGGCCCCCAGCCGCCTGGGTCGTGTGCGTTCGGGCGTGCGGCCTGACGGAGAGGCGGTCGACCGTGGAGATCGAGATCGGGCGGGGCAAGAAGGCGCGCCGCGCATATGGGTTCGACGACATCGCGATCGTGCCGAGCCGGCGCACGCGCGACGCCGAGGACGTCGACATCGCCTGGCAGCTCGGGCCGCACCTGCTCGAGCTGCCGCTGCTCGCCTCGGCGATGGACGGCGTCGTCTCGCCCGCGACGGCGGTCATCCTCGGCAAGCTGGGCGGCCTCGGGGTGCTCAACCTCGAGGGCATCTGGACGCGCTACGACGACGCCGACGCGGAGCTCGAGCGCATCGCGAGTTCGAGAAGGCCGAGGCGACGCGCGGATGCAGCAGATCTACGCGGAGCCGGTCAAGCCGGAGCTGATCGCGCGGCGGATCGCGGAGATCAAGGCCGAGGGCGTGCTCGCGGCCGCGTCGCTCACGCCGCAGCGGGTGCGCGAGTACTGGCAGATCGCGCTCGAGGCCGGCCTCGACATCCTCGTCATCCAGGGCACCGTCGTCTCGGCCGAGCACGTCTCGACCGTCGTCGAGCCGCTCAACCTGAAGCAGTTCATCGCCGAGCTCCCGGTCCCGGTGATCGTCGGCGGCTGCGCCTCGTACCAGGCGGCGCTGCACCTGATGCGCACCGGCGCCGCGGGCGTCCTCGTCGGCGTCGGCCCGGGCGCGGCCTGCACGACCCGCGGCGTCCTCGGCGTCGGCGTGCCGCAGGCGACGGCCATCGCCGACGCCGCGGCGGCCCGCATCCAGCACCTGCTCGAGACCGGCCAGTACGTGAACGTCATCGCCGACGGCGGCATGCGCACCGGCGGCGACATCGCCAAGGCGATCGCCTGCGGCGCCGACGCCGTGATGATCGGCTCGCCGCTGGCCCGGGCCTACGAGGCGCCCGGCCGCGGCTACCACTGGGGCATGGCGACGTTCCACCCGAGCCTGCCGCGCGGCGCCCGCGTCAAGACCGACCAGGTCGCCACGCTCGAGGAGATCGTCACCGGCCCGGCCACCGAGAACGACGGCACGCTCAACCTGATGGGCGCCCTGCGCACGTCGATGGCGACGACCGGGTACGACTCGATCCAGGCGTTCCAGAAGGCCGAGATCATGTTCGCGCCGGCGCTCCAGACCGAGGGCAAGAAGCTCCAGCAGGAGCAGGCGTCGGGATGAGCCGTTGAGCGAGGCACCGGGCCTGAGCGGCTCGGCGGCGGTCGCCCACGAGGCGTCCGCCGAGCACCGGCCGGTGCTGGTGGTCGACTTCGGCGCGCAGTACGCCCAGCTGATCGCGCGCCGCGTGCGCGAGTGCCGCGTCTACTCCGAGATCGTGCCGCACGACATGCCGGCCGCCGAGGTGGCGGCGCGCAACCCGGTCGGGATCATCCTCTCGGGCGGGCCCGCCTCGATCTACGAGCCGGGCGCGCCCGCCGTCGATCCCGGCCTGTTCGACCTCGGCGTTCCCGTGCTCGGCATCTGCTACGGCATGCAGGCGATGGCCGCCGCGCTCGGCGGCGACGTCGCGAACACCGGCATCGGCGAGTTCGGAAAGACGCCGGTGCGGCTCGGCTCCGACAGCCTCCTGTTCGGCGACCTCCCGTCCGAGCAGACCGCCTGGATGAGCCACCGCGACAGCGTCGTGCGCCCGCCCGCCGGGTTCGCCGGCACCGCGGCCAGCGACACGACGCCGGTCGCCGCCATGGAGGACCGCGTGCGCGGCCTCTTCGCCGTCCAGTTCCACCCCGAGGTGGCCCACACGCCCCGCGGCACCGACATCCTGCGCCACTTCGTGCTCGACGCCTGCCAGGCGGCGCCGACGTGGACAGCGCTCCAGTTCATCGAGGAGCAGGTCGACCTGATCCGCGAGCAGGTCGGCGACGACCAGGTCATCTGCGCGCTCTCGGGCGGCGTCGACTCGGCCGTCGCGGCCCTGCTCGTCCACCGCGCTGTCGGCGACCAGCTCACCTGCGTCTTCGTCGATCACGGGCTGTTGCGCAAGGACGAGGCGGCCCAGGTGGTGGAGGCGTTCGACGACCACTTCAAGGTGCCGCTGCGGCACGTCGACGCGTCCGAGCGCTTCCTGGCCGCTCTCGCCGGGGTGACGGAGCCGGAACAGAAGCGGCGCATCATCGGCGAGCAGTTCATCCGCCTGTTCGAGGACGAGGCCCGCGGCCTCGGCGACGTGCGCTTCCTCGTCCAGGGCACGCTCTACTCGGACGTGATCGAGTCGGGCAGCCGCACCGCCGCGAAGATCAAGAGCCACCACAACGTCGGCGGCCTGCCCAAGGACATGGACTTCGAGCTGGTCGAGCCGCTGCGCATGATCTTCAAGGACGAGGTGCGGCGCGTCGGCACCGAGCTGGGCCTGCCCGAGGGCATGGTCTGGCGGCAGCCGTTCCCGGGCCCGGGGCTCGCGATCCGCATCATCGGCGAGGTGACGCGCGAGCGGCTCGAGCTGCTGCGCGACGCCGACGCGGTGCTGCTGGAGGAGATCCGCCGGGCCGGCCTCTACGAAAAGCTGTGGCAGAGCTTTGCGATCCTCCCGGCGATCCGCTCGGTCGGCGTCCAGGGCGACTCACGCACCTACGCCTACCCGATCGTCCTGCGGGCGGTGACGTCGGAGGACGCGATGACCGCCGACTGGGCGCGGATCCCCTACGAGGTGCTGGAGCGGATCTCGAGCCGGATCATCAACGAGATCCCGGGCGTGAACCGGGTCGCGCTCGACATCTCGTCGAAGCCTCCCGCCACGATCGAGTGGGAGTGAATAAAAGGGGTCAGACCCCTTTTATTCAGAGCTGCTTCGACATCAGCACCCTGTCGCCGCCGCGGCCGTCGTAGCCCTTGGCCACCCTGTCGACCTCGAAGCCGAGCGCGCGGTGGAATGCGACCGACCGCTCGTTGATCGGGGCCGTGACGCAGCGGACGATGCTGCGGGACTGCGCGCGGACGGCGGCGAAGAGGCGCTCGTAGAGCAGCCGGCCGATGCCGCGGCGGCGGTGGTCGGGCGACACGCCGACGAAGTGGATGTAGGCCTCGTCCGGCTTCGGCCACGAACGCCCCCAGCACTCGTCCACGAGCGGGGCGATGCGGTCATAGTCGGCGGCTACGGCGTTCCGCACCGTGATCGCGCCGGCGGCTACGGCGCCACCACCGTGACGGCCCGCGAGTGGGTCGGGAGCCAGCGCCGGAACGAGCCGCCGAGGTAGGCCCAGCGCAGCCGCAGCGCCTGGCCGCGTTGCAGGCGCACCCCGTCGTGCTGGTAGCGGCCGCCGCCGACGACGGCACTTGGCCCGACGTTCCGCCACGGGCCCGGCGCCTCGGCGGGCCTGCAGCATCACGATGGCGCCGGCCATCAGCGGCTGCGACCTGCCGAACGCCGAGAACGGCCTCGCCACGGTGGCGAGGTAGTGCCCGTTGCTGAACGGGAGGTGGATGCTGAGACCGAGGTGCGGTTGCACGAGCAGCTTGCGCGACGGCGTCGTCGCCGAGGCGTTCATCTCGGAGCCGAGGTAGGCGGCGTGCCAGCTCATGTCGCGCCCGATCGCCCGCGACCGCGATACCGACCACGCCCCGCCGGCGTTCGTGCGCACGCGGTACGTGTCGACCGACGTGATGACGAGCACCTGGGCGTTTGCGATCGGCTTCCCGGTCGTCGTGTCCATCAGCCGCCCGCGGAAGGTCACCTTGCGACCGTAGATCAGCCGGTGGCTGTCCAGCGGCCCGATCAGGCGCAGCTGGGTCGTGTCGAGCGTGATCGGCGGCGGCGTCCAGGCGGCCAGCGCCGACGCGAAGGCACCCGCCCGGATCGATCCCAGGCCCGTGGCCAGGTCGTAGCCGGGCCGGGCTGTGTAGTGGTGCCCGCCGAAGAGGCTGTTCGTCCCCGAGACGATGTCGTGGAACACGCTCGTCCCGGCGTGGGCGTACAGGAACGGGTTCGCGAACCCGAGCTGCTTGCCGGCAGCCTCGTCGGCGTCGGCGGTGAGCGCCGCCATCAGCGGGGCCGCCGCGCTCGTGCCGCCGATCGGCGCCCAGGGCAGGCCCGGCCCGTTCCCGCAGCGGTTGCAGTAGATGATGTACCCGGTGCGGCGGGGGCGGGCGTCGAGCGAGACGTCCGGCGTCTCCCGGCACTGGGCCTTGCCGGCGCGGCATTTGCGGCCGGCCACCGGGACGGTCTTGCCGAGCTGGTAGCCCGGCTTCCGCCAGAACATCGAGACGCCACCGCCGGCGCCGCGCCACGCGGTCTCGTGATGGCCCTTGAATACGGGCGGGATCTCGAGCGCCGTGCCGCCGACGGCGGTCGCAAACGGCTGCGACGAGGGATCGTCGATCAGCAGGTTGGTGGAACCGGTGAACGGGAAGCAGTCGCTCGAGCCGAAGTCGCCCGTGGCGACGTAGGTCGAGATCCCGGCGACGGCTGCGAGCTCGAGCGCGGTGCTCTCGGCGGTCAGGAGCTGCGGCGAGATGAGCGGCTCGCAGGCGCCCCAGCTGTCGCTGATGATGTTGACGCCGTCCTGCCGCATCTTGTCCAGGATCGCCGGCGCGAAGGCGGGGTCGTTGGGCGAGACGTATGCGCGCACGTCGGAACCAGGCGCGGCCGCCATCGCCACCTCGAGGTCGAGCGCCACCTCGCTCTTCCCGCTCGAGTCGAAGTTGCGCTGCCCGACGATCGCGTCCGGCTGGTAGACGCCGGTGATGCTCGGAAAGCAGCTGCGGAAGTGGTTGACGTCGGAGCGGGAGTAGCCCGAGAACTCCACCATCCCGATCAGCTCACCGCTGCCGTCGGCGCCCCCCGCGAGCAGGCTGTTGTGGCCGTAGGCGCTGGCGCGGCCGAGATTCGACGGGAGGTAGCCGCCGAGCGCGCGCTGGGCGGAGCGGGCCCCGCTGCAGCTCGGGGTGACCGCGACCGACGCGCCCACCTTCGTCTGCGCGGTGGCCGGTCGCAGCTTCACAGATGTGTCGAGGCCTCCAACGGTTGCGACCGAGCGGGCGAGCGTCGCAGGCAGGTGGACGGGGCCGGCGGGCGCCGCGAACGTCCGTCCCGCCGCGTGGAACGTCTGCATCGGCGCCGCGAAGGCGCGCCCGGCCGCGGCGGCCGTGCCGGCCACCGTCATCGTCATGTCTGTCCGGCCGGTCACCGTGAGGCCGGGGCACGCAGGTACGTCTCGACGCCCTGGACGCTCTGCGGCGACGGCGCGAACAGGCTGCGGATGCGGGCCTCGCTCATGCCCGGGCGGCCGCTCCACTGCAGCGCGAGCCGCTGCAGCAGCGCGGCGTTGCGCGGCTTGAACGTGACCACCGCCTGAACCGGTCGTGTCCGGCGCGACGGCTCCCACCGCCTCGGCGCCCGCGATCGCGGGAACGGCCGTCCCGGGCAGGGCGACGAGCGGGGCCGTTCGCGCGTGCGCGACCGACGAAGCGGCGGCGGGACCGGCCGTGCCACCCGCAAGGGCGCAGCAGGCCGCGAATGCCGCAACGCGGATAGGTGAACGGCCCGTCAACTCGACCATCACTGTACCGCACAGCCTGGAAGGGTCTTGATGGTTGAGCGACGGTTCCCGGCGGTCAGCCGAGGGCGTTCGCGCTGACACGGAATGTGTATCGCGCGGGGTGCGGGTCGAGGTTCCCGCCCGAGTCCACGGCCTGTGCCCCAGACGGTGTGGACGCTGCCGTGGGCGAGGCCGTAGAGCACGAACGAATTGCCGACCGCCCACCTCCAGTGGCCGCTGTCGACCCGGTAGCGGAAGCGCAGGTCGCGGAACCCGTCCGGGTCGGCGTCCTTGTGCGGCCATCGCGAAGACGACGGTGGCCCGGTCGGACGGGTTGGCGGGCTTCGTGGTGAAGCGCGTCCCCGACGGCGGGATCCGGTTCGTCGCCCACCACAGCGACCGTGCGGTCAGCGCGCCGCCGGCGCTCACCGCCGGGTCGAAGCCGCCGTCCGAGACGCTCGACGACCACGGCCGGAAGCCGAGATCGACGACGCGCCCGGCGCCGATCTGGCGCTCGGCCAGGAACACCTGGCCGAAGGCGGCGAACGGGCCGGATGCCGTCTTCAGCCGGGCCAGCATGTGCCCGGAGGAGTAGTCCTGGATGATCACCTCGCCGGAGCCCGGCCCGACGACGGTGAAGTGGTGCAGGCCGTGGGTGAGGAAGTGCGGTTCGATCGAGCCAGGCGCGAGCTGGTGGACGCCGGCAGAGATCTGATTCGGGAAGACGTCGTCGTAGGTGTACATGGCCCATTTCGAGGCGAACCGGGTCGTCTGGCCGCCGACGGCGCTGCCCACCTGCCAGCCCTCGTTGTGGCCCGTGAGCCAGTGCGTCTGGCCCCCGAGGACGACTCCGTGGCCGGCGCTGCAGTAGGCGGCGAGGGCGGAGTCGAGCCCGAGCCGGTTCTGCACCGAGAGGTCGGTGACGACAAGCGCCGACTGGCGGCCGCGCAGCGCGGCGGCGTACGCCTTGGCGGAGAGGGAGCGGGCGTGGGCGTCGACGAAGTCGGAGGGCCGCGGCACCGCGAAGAGGTTGGCCGCGTCCATCCGGTGGGCGATGTCCATGACGGCGTCCGCCGGGATCGCGGTGATGTACTTCACGTGCAGGGCGGGGTGCGCCGGGGGCGGCAGCGTCTTCCACGTGGTCTTGAGCGTCGCCGGGCCGGAGCCGTCGTCGTAGGAGAGCGTCACCGAGTAGGCGGCGGCCGAGGCCAGGTCGCCGCGCAGCGAGAGGGTGAGCGCCTGCCCGCCGGCGCCGGCGATCGGGTCGGCGGCGACGATGGCGTGGTTCGACGTGCGCTGCACGACCGCGGCCGCCGTCGCGACCGGCGCCGCGCACGTCCACGTGATGTCGGGCCGGTAGCGCAGCCGGGTCACGTGCGCGACGCAGCCGCCCGACGCCGACGCAGGGCCGGGCAGGCCCGTCGCGAGCAGGGTGAGCAGCGTCGTGGCAAGCGCGATCCGCCTCATCAAGACTGTTAATCGGCACCGCGTCGCCATCGTCACAATCCCCCGGTTGGATGCACGGCCGGCGCGGGGTGCGCGAGTACGGTTCGAACGTGCCGGCGCAGCGATTCGCCTCCCTCGGCCGCTGGGTCTACCGCCGCCGGCGGCTGGTCGTCGTCCTGTGGCTCGCCGCCGTGGCGGTGCTCGCACCGCTCGCACCGCAGCTCCAGGGCATCCTCGCGTCGGGCGGCTTCGTGGCCCAGGACTCCGAGGCGGTCAAGGCGGGCAACATGCTCTACCGCTGGCTCCCGCAGCGGCCGCGATCGGAGCTGGTCGTGGTCGCGCCGGACGGCAACGTCACCGACCTGCGGCGCACGATCGCGCCGCTCGTGCACTTCCCGCATGTCGTGCTGCCGCCGAGTGGCCCGCGCATCGTGCACGCCCGCCGCGGGAAGGCCGCCTATGCGGCGTTCCCGCTGAACGTCGATCCCGACACCGCCCGCGCGTACGTCGAGCGGTTCCGGGCCGCGCTGCGGCCGCCGCCGGGGTTCGCGGTCGACGTGACCGGGCCGCCGGCCGTGTTCGAGGACATCCAGCTCGCCACCTCGGCCGACCTGCGCCGGGCCGAGTCGATCGGCATCCCCGCCGCCCTGATCGTGCTGGCGCTCGCGTTCGGGACGGCCGTGGCTGCCGGCATCCCGTTGGTCGTCGGCGGCGTCGCCGTGCTGACCACCCTCGGGCTGCTGTGGATGCTGGCCCACCAAGTGCCGCTCTCGATCTTCGTCCTGAACATCGCGACGATGCTCGGGCTCGGGGTGGGGGTGGACTATGCGCTTCTGGCCGTCTCGCGGTTCCGCGAGGAGCTGCGGGCCGGCCGCGACGTCGAGGCCGCCGTCGTCCGCACCGTCGAGACGGCGGGCCGGGCGATCGCCTTCTCCGGGGTCGCCGTTCTGATCGGCCTCTCGGGGATGTGGGCGTTCGGCCTGCGGGTGCTCTCGTCGATCGCCGCCGGCGGCACCATCGTCGTCGCCGTCTCGGCCTTCGCTGCGGTCACGCTCCTGCCGGCGATCCTGGGGATGCTGGGGCCGCGCGTCGAGCGGGGACCGCTGCTGCCGCGCCGGTACGGCCGCGACCGGGCCGGCTCGCACTTCTGGGAGCGGCTCGCCCGGACGGTGATGGCGCGGCCGTGGACGTTCATCGTCATCACGCTGGCGATCATCGGCGTGCTGGCGGCGCCGCTGCTTTCGGCCACGCTGAACGTGGCCCGCGCGGACGTGCTGCCGTCGCGCTTCGACTCGCGGCGGGGCGAGCAGCTGCTCGACCGCGAGTTCTCGCAGGCGGCCCTCAACCCGATCGTCGTCGTGGTCAAGCCCGGCGTGGCGGTGCCGCCGCTCGTTCACCGGCTCGCCGCCGTGCCCGGGGTGGAGCGCGTCGCCCAGGTGCAGCGCGGCCCGCGCGGGTCGGCGATCGACCTGACGCCCTCGGTCAGCCCGTTCACCGACGCCGGCCGGGCAGTCGTCGACCGCATCCGCGCGCTCCCGGGGCACGGGCCGCAGTTCCTCGTCACGGGCGAGACCGCCGGCGAGCTCGACTTCCTCGCCCAGATCAAGAGCCGGGCGCCGTGGGCGGCGGCGTTCGTGATCCTCGCGACCTACTTCGTGCTTGCCCTGGCCTTCCGCTCGATCGTGCTTCCGGTGAAGGCGATCGTCATGAACAGCCTCTCGATCGCCGGGGCGTTCGGGGTGCTCGTCTGGGTGTTCCAGGACGGCCACCTGGACGGCTTCCTCGGGCTCACGCGGCTCGGCTACATCGAGTCGACGATGCCGGTCGTGATCATCTGCACCCTGTTCGGCGTGTCGATGGACTACGAGGTGTTCATGCTCTCGCGCATCGCCGAGGCCTACCGCGGCGGCGCGAGCAACCGCGACGCCGTCGCGACCGGGCTCGTCGCCACCGGCCGGATCATCACGTCGGCGGCGGCGATCCTCGTGGTCGTCGGGCTCGCGTTCACGACCGCAGACGTCGTGATCGTGAAGGAGCTCGGACTCGGCCTGGCGCTCGCGATCGGTCTCGACGCGACGCTGATCCGCTCGCTGCTCGTGCCCGCGACGATGCGCGTGCTCGGCGACTGGAACTGGTGGCCGTCGGGCCGCCGGGAGCGACCGGTGCCGGGACTCAAGTCGGCGCCCGCGCAGGTCGAAGACTGACGGAACGTCCGTCTTCGAACCGCCGAGGCCCGCATGTCCGAGTCCGAATCGCTCACCCTCGATCCCGTCCCGGCCGAGTCGCCGCTTGCCGGCGTCCTGCGCGAGGACGCCCGCCCGCCGGTCGGCCGCGCCGTCCTGGCCGCCGCCCTCGCCGCGGCCCTGGGCGCCGCCGCATGGGCGGTGATGGTCGTGCTCACGAATCACTCGATCGGCATCGCCGCGGTCGGGCTCGGGTTCCTGGCCGGCCGGCTGATCCACCGGTTCACCGGCGGCGAGCGGGGCGTGTTCCCGGCGGTCGCGGGGGCCGTGGCCGTCGTCGTCGCCCTCGTGGTCGGCAAGTACGCCGCCTTCGCCTATCTGCTCCACCGCGATGCGGAGCACCGCTTCGGCTCGCTCGGCGGGCGCTACTACGGATACCTCAGCGGCCACACGTGGGACCTGTTCCACACCCACCTGGGCAGCGAGTTCAGCGCCTTCTACCTGCTCTGGGTCGGCCTGGGTATCGCCGCCGTGTGGCGGATCGTCGGCCCGGTCCGCAAGCCTGCCGAATTTGCGACTGCCTCGGGGTGGATCCGGCCGGCCTTCTTGGACAGCGGGCCGCCCTCACGGTCGGCGCGCACGGCCAGCACCTCGGCCAGGATCGACACCGCCGTCTCCGCCGGCGTGACCGCGCCGATGTCGAGGCCGAGCGGGCCGCGGATGCGGCCGATCTCGTCCTCGCTGTAGCCGGCGTTCAGCAGCCGGCGGCGGCGGGCATCCTGTGCGCGGCGGCTGCCCAGGGCGCCGATGTACGGCGTCTGTGAGCGCAACGCCGGGCCCAGCGCCGGCTCGTCGAAGCGGGCGTCGTGGGTGAGGACGACGACGTAGGTCGCCTCGTCCGGGGCGTGCAGGTCGTAGGCCATCGCCGGCCAGCCCACGACGATCTCGTCCGCGTCCGGCAGCCGCTCGCGGGTGGCGAACTTGCCGCGGGCGTCGGAGACGATCGTGTGGAACCCGACGGTCTTCGCCATCCGGCACAGCGCCGCGGCCGTGTCGACGGCGCCGAACACCATCATCACCGGAGCCGGGGCGTAGTGCTCGACGAAGGTGCTCTCGTCGGTGCGCGTCGCCGCGGAGTGGGCCTCGCCCTCGCCGTAGAGCTTGGCGCCGGCGGCCTCGCCCGTGAGGGTCGTCGTCACCGCCAGGCGGCGGCCGGACTCGAGCGCCGCCTCGACGCGGTCGAGCTCCTCGGTGTCGACGGGCTGGACGAAGACGTCGATCTCGCCGCCGCAGGGCAGGCCGACGTCGAACGCGTCGTCGTCGGAGATGCCGTAGTGCAGCAGCAGCGGCGGCCCGCCGGCCAACACCTCTTCGGCCCGCAGCGCCACGTCGGACTCGACGCATCCGCCGGACACCGAGCCGACCATCTCGCCGCTCGAGCTGAGCGCAAGTCTGGAGCCGAGCGGGCGCGGGGCGGAGCGACGGGTATCGACGACGGTCGCGACCGCGACCCGGTCGCCCGCGGCGAGCATCCGCCGGACGTCGTCCAGAACCTCGCGCATCGAGAAACCGTAGCAGGTCGCTTGCGCACGCAATCAGGCGGATGTGCCCCGCGCCACGCGCATTCGTCTACAGTTCCGGGTCGCCATGAAGACCTACACCGCCAAGCCGGGTGAGATCGAGCGCCAGTGGTACGTCGTCGACGCCGAGTCGAAGACGCTCGGACGGCTCGCGACGCAGATCGCGGGCGTGCTCCGCGGCAAGGGCAAGCCGGCCTATACCGCCCACGTCGACACGGGCGACTTCGTGATCGTCGTGAACGCCGAGAAGATCCACGTGACCGGCCAGAAGCTCGACCAGAAGCTCTACTACAAGCACAGCGGCTACCCCGGTGGACTGCACACGCGGACGCTGCGCGAGCAGCTCGCGCGGCGCCCCGAAGAGGTCCTGCGGAAGGCGGTCAAGGGCATGCTGCCGAAGAACAGGCTGGCCGCGGCACAGTTGCGCAAGCTGAAGATCTATGCCGGCCCGGAGCACCCGCACGCGGCCCAGAACCCCGAACCCCTGCAGGAGAGAACGTAGTGGCAGACACCGCCGTCTCGTACCGCG
Source organism: uncultured Actinomycetes bacterium (assembly GCA_963708365.1). GTDB lineage: Bacteria > Actinomycetota > Thermoleophilia > Gaiellales > JAICJC01 > JAICJC01. The sequence continues at coordinate 275,967 of CAVPSM010000011.1, read as the reverse complement.
GCACCGGCAAGCGCAAGACGTCGGTCGCGCGGGTCGTGCTCGTCCCCGGCGCCGGAGCCATCACGGTCAACGGCAAGGCGTTCGAGGACTACTTCCCCCGTCAGACGCTGCGCGCGATCGCGACGGCGCCCCTGCAGCTGACCGGCACCGACGCGGCCTACGACGTGCGCGCCCGCATCGACGGCGGTGGCATCTCCGGCCAGGCCGGCGCGCTGCGGCACGGCATCTCGCGTGCGCTCATCGGGGTCGACGAGAACCTGCGCACGGAGCTGAAGCGCCAGGGCTTCCTGACCCGCGACGACCGCCAGGTCGAGCGCAAGAAGGCGGGTCTGAAGAAGGCCCGCAAGCGCCCGCAGTTCTCGAAGCGCTAACGGCTCCTACCGTGCGTACCTTGTTCGGCACCGATGGGGTGCGCGGCGTGGCCGGCGTCGACCTGACCTCAGACCTCGCCCGCGATCTCGGCGCGGCCGCGGCGGCCTGGGCCGGCGAGGGCTCGCGCGTCCTGATCGGCCGCGACACCCGCGAGTCCGGGCCGGAGCTCGAAGAGGCGCTCGCCGAAGGGATCGCCTCCGGCGGCGGCCGGGCCGTTCACGCGGGGGTGATCCCGACGCCGGGCGTCGCGGTCCTCGTCCGCCTGGGCGAGGCCGACCTCGGCTGCGTCATCTCGGCGTCGCACAACCCCTACGAGGACAACGGCATCAAGTTCCTGGGCGGCGACGGGCGCAAGCTGGGCGACGACCTGGAGGCGGCGATCGAGCGGCTGGTGGGCTCGGCCCCGGCAGTCTCCGGCGGGACCGTCGCCGATCTGGGTGGCGCCGTCGACGAGTACGCGGACTGGCTCGTCGAGACCTACGGCGAGGGCGTCTCGACCGCCGGCGGCCTGGTGGCCGACTGCGCGAACGGCGCGGCGCACGCCGTGGCGCCCATCGTCTTCCGCCGCCTGGGCCTGGACGCGACCTTCATCGGCGCCGACCCTGACGGACGCAACATCAACGCCGGGGTGGGCTCGACCCATCTCGACGCCGTCGGCGATGCCGTGCACGCCGGGGGCGCGGCCTGCGGGCTCGCGTTCGACGGCGACGCCGACCGCTGCCTCGCCGTCGACGCCGCCGGCCGGCCGGTGAACGGCGACGCCATCATCGCGGCGATCGCGCTCGCCCGCCGCGTCGACCGGGTCGTCGTCACCTCGATGACGAACCTCGGCTTCCACCGGATCATGCGCGAGCACGGCGTCGCCGTCGAGGTCACCGATGTCGGCGACCGCTACGTGCTCGAGCGGATGCTCGCGACCGGCGCCACGCTCGGCGGCGAGCAGTCAGGCCACGTCGTCGACCTCGCTCACCACACGACCGGCGACGGCCTCGCGACCGCCCTCATGCTGCTGGCGGCGCTGCCGCAGCTCGGGATGTCGATGGCGGAGCTCGCCGACCTGATCGTGCCGTTCCCGCAGAAGCTCGTCGCCATTCGTGCCGACCGCGGCGCGCTGGCCGGATCGGAGCGGATCTGGCAGGAGGTCGAGGCGGCCGAGGCGAAGCTCGGAGAGGACGGCCGCGTGGTCGTCAGGGCCTCGGGCACGGAGCCGGTCGTCCGGGTCATGGTCGAGGCCGCGGATGCCGCGTCGTGCGCGGCCGTGTGCAACCATCTGGTCGGGATCGTCGAGGCCGAGATCGGGGAGGGCTGATGTGCGGGATCGTCGGATATGTGGGTGGGCGCCCGTGCAAGGAGCTGCTGCTGACGGGGCTCGAGCGGCTGGAGTACCGCGGCTATGACTCCGCCGGCATCTGCCTGATCAACGGCCGTGCCGACATCACCCGCCGCGTCGGCAAGGTGGCCGTGCTGCGGGACGCCGTCGGCGAGTCGTCGCATCCGGCGACGACCGGTCTCGCCCACACCCGCTGGGCCACGCACGGCGGTGTGATCGAAGCCAACGCCCACCCGATCGAGGCCTGCGAGGGCTCGGGCGTCACCGTCGTCCACAACGGCATCATCGAGAACTACGCGGCGCTGCGGCGCGAGCTGTCCGAGGCCGGCCACGTCTACCACTCGGACACCGACACGGAGGCCATCGCCCACCTGGTCGAGGAGTGCTACGACGGTGACCTGGTCGAGGCCGTGCACAAGGCGTACCAGCGGCTCGACGGGCACTTCGCGTTCGCGGTCGCCCACCAGGACAGCCCCGGTGTGCTGGTCGCCGCCCGGCGCGGCTGCCCGCTCGTCGTCGGTGTCGGCGAGGGCGAGATGTTCATGGCCTCCGCCATCCCGGCGTTCCTGGCCGAGACGCGCAAGGTACAGCACGTGTTCGACGATGAGATCGTCGTCGCCCGCACCGACGGCGCCACGTTCCTCTCCGGCGACGGCACCCTGATCGAGCGCGAGGTGCAGGAGGTCGAGTGGGACGAAGACGCTGCCGAGAAGCAGGGCTACGACACGTTCATGCTCAAGGAGATCTGGGAGCAGCCCGACGCGATCGCCGAGACCATCGGTGAGCGGCTCTACCACGGGCAGCTCCAGCTCGACGGGCTGAACCTGACCGACGAGCAGATCCGCGGCCTCTCCCGGATCGTGTTCCTGGCCTGCGGGACGTCGTACCACGCCGGCCTCGTCGGCCGCTACCTGCTCGAGGAGTGGGCACGGATCCCGTCCGAGTCGGACATCGCCAGCGAGTGGCGCTACCGCCACGCCGTGATCGACGAGAACACGCTCGTGATCGCGATCGCTCAGTCGGGCGAGACGATCGACACGCTCGCGGCGATGAAGGAGGCCCGCGCACGTGGCGCGCATGTGCTCGCGATCACGAACGTGATGGGCAGCCAGATGACGCGCGAGTGCGACTCGGTGCTCTACACCCGGGCCGGGCTCGAGATCGGGGTCGCCGCGTCGAAGACGTTCACCGCGCAGCTCACGCTGCTCTACCTGCTCGCGCTGCGCCTGGGCACGATCAGGGGCACCGTCACCGGCGAGCGGGCCGAGACGCTGCTCACCCAGGTGCGGTCGCTCCCCGACCTCGTTCGGCAGACGCTCGAGCGGGGCGAGCTCGTCGAGCCGATCGCCGACCGCTTCGCCGGCAACGAGTTCTTCCTCTACCTGGGCCGCAACATCGGCCTGCCGATCGCGCTCGAGGGCGCGCTCAAGCTGAAGGAGATCTCCTACATCTCGACCGACGCGTACGCCGCCGGGGAGATGAAGCATGGCCCGATCGCGCTGCTCGACGACTCGACGCCGGTGGTCGTGATCGCGACCGACGGGCACGTCTACGAGAAGGTCGTGTCGAACATCGAGGAGGTGCGTGCCCGCGGCGCCCACGTGATCGCGGTCGCGACCGAGGGCAACGAGGGCATCCGCGAGCTGGCCGAGCACGTGCTCTACCTGCCGCGCACCGAGCCGGAGCTCCAGCCCGTGCTGGCGGTGCTGCCGCTGCAGCAGCTCGCCTACGCCATCGCCACGCGCCGCGGCCTCGACGTCGACAAGCCGCGGAACCTGGCGAAGACCGTCACGGTCGAGTAGCGGCCCGGCGCCCGCCGGCGTCTCTCGAATCACTCCCGGTCACTGACGACCACTAAGGGTGTAAGGCACCCTCTCAAGGGGGCCGCGAGCGCGAGCCCGGGCGTCCGCGCAAGTTTGCATGAATCGACTTCCTTCGATACATTGACGTCAGTCGATATAACGTAGGAGGCGAATCGTGCTGAGATTCCGAAGGGACAGGGAGTTGGTGGTCGACTTCTGCGATGGCTGCGGGAGTGTGTGCGACGCTGCGTGTCGCCGCGAGGCGGTGCTTGCCGATGCGCGCGACAAGGCGTTGCGTTGGGGGAGGCCGTGAGCGCGGTCGAGGCCGTTTCCTGTTGCGGTCCGTTGGCCGCTGCGACGCTTTCGGATGAGCAGGCGGCGGCGACGGCGGATGTATTCAAGGCGCTTTCCGACCCGGCTCGGGTGCGGATCGTGAACGTGCTTGCCACGACTGGCGAGCCGGTGTGCGTGTGCCATCTGATCGAGCCGCTGGGCCTGTCGCAGCCGACCGTCTCGCATCATCTGAAGAAGCTGACGGACGCCGGACTGCTCGAGCGCGAGCAGCGGGGCAAGTGGGCGTACTTCTCGCTTCGGCCCGAGGCCGTCGAGACGTTGGCTGCCGTGGCGGATCTGAAGGGAGCGTGTTGCTGATGACGACAAGTGCGGATGAGTTGCGCGAGCAGGTGCGGTCGAAATACGCCGAGTCGGCCCGAGTCGTTCGCGGCGAAGGCGCCGGTTGTGCGTGTGGGTCGGGCGAGTGCTGCGCGGACAACACCGAACGCGGCAGGTTCGGCGAGGCGCTGTACGCCGCCGAGGAGCGCGACGAGCTTCCTGATGCTGCTGTGCTCGCCTCGCTCGGCTGTGGCAACCCGACCGCGGTCGCGGACCTGCACGAGGGCGAGACCGTGCTCGACCTGGGCTCGGGCGGCGGCATCGACGTGATCCTCTCCGCCAAGCGCGTCGGCGAAACGGGCACCGCCTACGGCGTGGACATGACCGACGAGATGCTCGCCCTGGCGCAGCAGAACGCCCGCGACGCGGGCGTTCGAAACGTCCACTTCCTGAAGGGGTTGATCGAGCAGATCCCGCTTCCCGCCGACTCGGTCGACGTGGTCATCTCCAACTGCGTGATCAACCTCTCCACGGACAAGCCGGCGGTGCTGGCCGAGATCAGCCGGGTGCTTCGGCCGGGCGGACGGCTCGGCATCAGCGACATCGTCGCGGACGACGAGCTCAAGGCCGAGCAGCGCGCCGAACGCGGCAGCTACGTCGGCTGCATCGCAGGCGCCCTATCGAAGGCCGAGTACGAGGCCGGCCTCGAAGCCGCCGGCCTCGAGCAGGTCTCCGTCGTGTTCACGCACGAGGTCGCCGACGGGATGTATGGCGCGATCGTCAAGGCCCAGAAGACGACCCAGCCCGGGGCCAAAGGGCTGCCGGTGATCGAGCCGGCGACGAGGGCGGGCTGCTGCTGATGGACGTGCGGCTGGCGCGGGCGCTTCTTGCGGAGGTGGTCGGCACCTTCGCGCTCGTCTTCGCCGGGTGTGGCGCGATCATGGTCGACGCGAAGACGGGGGCGCTCGGCCACGTCGGCGTGGCGATCAGCTTCGGGTTGGTGATCATGGTGATGATCTACGCCGTCGGCCACATCTCCGGCGCGCACTTCAACCCGGCCGTCAGCTTCGCGTTCGCCATCTCTCGCCACTTCCCCTGGCCGCGCGTCCCGCTCTACTGGACGGCCCAGCTCGCCGGTGCACTCGCCGCGGCCCTCGTCCTTCGCGGCTCGCTCGGCAACATCGCCCACGTCGGCGCGACGCTTCCGTCCGGGTCTGACGGACAGGCGTTCCTGTGGGAAGGCGTGCTGACGTTCCTGCTCATGTTCGTGATCATGGCCGTCGCCACCGACACGCGCGCGGTCGGCGAGGCGGCGGCGATCGCGATCGGCGCCACCGTCGGCCTGGACGCGATGTTCGGCGGGCCGATCACCGGCGCCAGCATGAACCCGGCCCGCAGCCTCGGCCCCGCGATCGCATCCAGCACCTACACCGCAATCTGGGTGTACCTGGCCGCGCCACTCGTCGGAGCCGCCGTCGGAGCGTTCACCTACCAGTTCCTCCGCGGGGACGTCGTCGACCGGCCCGCAGAGCTGCCTGACGCCGAACCGGCGCGGGAGGCGGCATGAGCCACGTCCTGTTTGTCTGCATCCAGAACGCCGGTCGCTCTCAGATCGCCCAGGCCCTGTTCGACCGCGCCGCCACGGGCGGCAATGAAGCTCGTTCGGCGGGGAGCCGCCCCGCCGAGCACGTCCACCCCGAGGTCGTCGAGGTGATGGGCGAGCTCGGCGTCGACCTGGCTGGGAAGCGCCCGCACAAGCTCGACGCCGACGACATGGGGTGGGCGGACATCGTCATCACCATGGGCTGTGGCGATGAGTGCCCGTACGTCCCCGCCAAGCACTACATCGACTGGGAGCTCGACGACCCCGCCGGCCGGCCGCTCGCCGACGTGCGCCGCATCCGCGACCAGATCGGCGAGCGGGTCGACGCCCTCGCCGTCGAGCTCGCAACGGCAAAGGAGGAAGCGACATGAAGTACGTGCTGTTTGTCTGCACCCACAACGCCGGTCGCTCCCAGATCGCCCAGGCCTTCTGGAACGCGTACGCCCCCGCGGATGTCCGCGCCGAAAGCGCCGGCCAGGAACCCGCTGCCACACCATGGCCCGAGGTCGTCGAGGTGATGCGCGAGGTCGGCATCGACATCTCCCGCGAACGCCCCAAGAAGCTCGATCTGGAGATGCAACTGCACGCCGATTGGGCGATCACGCTCGGCTGCGGCGGCGCCTGCCCATACGTGCCTACCCGCGTCGACGACTGGGACATCCCCGACCCGCACGGCCGCTCGACGGAGGAGGTGCGCGCCATTCGCGACGAGATCGAAGACCGCGTCCGCGACTTCATCGACCACAGGCTCGACGGCGTCCGCGAGAACCGCACCGCCCACCAAGTCCGACTCGCGCGGATGCTCCCCGACCTCGCCCGCGAGTTCGGCGACGCGCATCCAGCCGACGAGATCCGCGCCTGCGCGGACTCAATCCTCGAACGCTACGACGACGTGCCCGTCCGCTCCATGGTGCAGACAATCGCCTACCGCGAAACCCGCGAATGCCTCCGCGAAGATCGCTGCCATGCGGTGGCGGGGTCGGCGTAGCGAGGCGTCCGGACAGGTTGTGGCGATCCGCACGCCATGGAGCCGCTGAGCAGCCGCAATAAACCGCTCAGCGGCGGGCAGCTACCGCGCTCCCACTCCCAGCCACAGGGTTCGTAAAACGCGCGCGGTTCACGAACCGTTTCAAGAAGCCCGCGTCGTGAATCGCCCTGGCTGGCAGCTCATGTCCCTGTGCGATTGGCGGCCACGTCGCGGGCGCGCAGCGCGGTGATCACGCGCTCCAGCTTGGTCCGGACCCCTGCCGGAACCTGGGAGCCGAGGCTGACCGCGTCGACCCCGTCGTTCCCGAGGTTGAGCACGGTATCCCGCCCGGCGCGAAGGTCGTGGTGCACCGCCAGCTGGACCGAGAGCTCGACCGCGCTGTCGAACCGCTTTACGACGGAGCCGATCACCTGCGGCCCGAGCGATGTGAGGTCGGTGTCGATCCCCACCGCATTGACACCGCGGACGCCGGCGGCGTCGATGGCGCCGAATCCGCAGGTGCCGGCGATGTCGAACACGACCGTCGAGCCGCCGTCGATCTGCCGGTTGGCGACGTGCTCGCAGACCGGCTGGTCGACGAAGGTGCCCGCATACGAGACCTGCGTCCACATGCGCGGCGCCGCGGCCCGCACGCCCGCCTCAAAACCACGGACGATCTTCACCACCTCCGGCGTCGGCAGCCCTGCGACGGCGGATGGATGCCCGCGCCGGGCCATGAGCGCGCTGAGGTATCCGCCCAGATAGCCGACCTCGTGGTCGTCGAACGTCATGCCGACGACGTTCGGGCCGAACGGGGCATCGTGGATCGACCCGCCGATAAGGACGTAGACCGTGCGCGGATGGGCGCGGGTGACGGCCGCCAGCTCGCCGAGGTCATCAAAGCCGGGGCCGAGCAGCACAACACTCGAGCGGGCAGCCGCACGAGTCAGGTTCGCGTTGTAGTTGCCGTAGGCGACGCGGACGCGGGCGCCGTAGGCCCTGGCCGCCGATCTGAGCCCGTTCAGGTCGTCCGACGCGATCGTGTCCTGGAGGTCATCTGGCGCGGTCTGAGCCTTCGGAGGCCGCCCGCCGAGTACGAGCGTGATCGGGCGGGAACGCGTGTCCGTCTGCACTGAAGATCCCTTGTCACCAGGCGAAGACGCCAGCGCGGCGGCCGCCACGACCGCCGCCGCCAGTCCGGCGATCAGCAGCCACCACCGCCGCGGTGTCCCGGCGCGCATTGCTGTGGTCGGGGGCGGCTGCGGCGACGCCTCGTCGAGCGCGCCGTCGTGCTGGAGGATCTGGCGCTGGAGGCGACGCAACTCCTCGCCCGGCTGCAGGCCGAGCTCGTCGAGGGCCAGGCGGGTACCCTCGTAGGCGGCGAGGGCGTCGGCCTGGCGCCCAGCGCGGTAAAGGGCGGTCATCAGCTGTGCGGTGACGCGCTCCCGCAGCGGATTGGAGGCGCGCAGCTCTTCGAGCCGTGGGATCAGGGCCGCCGACGCCCCCTCCGACAGCTGGATGTCGACCAGATCCTCGACGGCCCCTACCCGCAGCTCCTCAAGGCGGGCCGCCTCGGACGCGGCGAAGCCGGCGGGCGCAAACTCGGCCAGGGCCGCCCCATGCCACAGGTCGAGCGCCCCTTGCAGCTGCGTCCGGGCGGTGGTGGCGTCACCGGCCGCCGCGCTCGAACGCGCATCGTCCACGAGCCGTCCGAAGCGGTCGGCGTCGAGGGCGTCCGGCCCCAGGCGCAGGCCGTACCCGCGCTCGCGGGTCTCGACCTCGTCCTCGCCGAGCAGCTTACGCAGCTGGGAGATGTAGACGCGCACGGTGCGGATTGCTGCCTTCGGCGGCTGCTCCGGCCACAGCTCATCCACCAGCCTGTCGAGCGAGACTGTGCGACCACGGGCGATCAGCAGCATCGCCAGCAGCGCACGCTGCTGGAAGCCGCCCAGAGGCAGCGGCGCGCCGTCCCGGACGGCCTCGAGACGCCCCAGGATCCGGTACTGCATGGCTGTTTCTACCACCGTGGCAGCGGTTTACCTAGCGCTGATCTCCGACTTACCCGGTGCGGCCAGCATCCCGGCGTCCCCACCGAGACCAGAAGGAGCGACACCATGAGAGCACCCGCCCACGTAGCCGCGACCATCGCGGCCGCCCTCGCCCTCGGCGCGGCGAGCGTGCCGGCAGCTGCGAACGTCACCCACCGGACGGTGCCGGCATGGGAGCAGGCGCTCGTGCTGCGCGGCCGCGCCCTCGATCGCGCATACGGCCTCGGATCGTTCCGCCCGCTCGGCCCCGGCCTGGATCTGCCGAGGACGGAGCTCCACTCGGCCTGGCTGCGGGCGCTCGAGCTGCGAAGCGTCGGGCTCGACCGCATCCACCATCTCGGATCGTTCGCGCCGCCGCCGGTCATGTGAGACGTCGGAGGCGCTAAACCTCTAAGATCAGCGTTTATCGTGTAGGCTCGTCGCGCACGCCGATCGAAGGAGGTTCCCGTGGCCGTCCCCGACCCGAGCGTCGTCGCTCGATTCCACTTCTCCCGCGAGATGCTCGCCGGGCCGATCTATCGCAAGTACGAGAAGGCGATGCGCAAGATCTGGACGGTCGACGAGATCGACTTCAGCCAGGATGCGCTCGACTGGAAGCGGATCACGCCGCAGCAGCGAGCCGGACTTCTGGGCGTCACCGTGCGGTTCCTGGCCGGCGAGCAGGCGGTGACCGACGAGCTCGTGCCGATGCTCGCCGAGCCCACCGGCTGCGCCGGTTCGACTGGACGATGTTTCTGTCGACCTTCCTGATGGAGGAGGCGAAGCACGCGGAGTTCTTCATGCGCTGGCACGAGCACGTGGTCGGTGTGCTCGACCCCGAGGAGGTCGCGCAGCACTTCCTCGTCCGCGGTGCGACGGTCGATCCCACGGGCCGGTTCACCGTTCGCGACGTGATGTACGAGGCGCTCCCCGACTACGGCGGCCGGCTGATGGAGGCGGTGCACTCCGGCTCGGACGCCGACGTCGAGCGAGCCTTCGTCCAGTTCTCGGCCGCGTACAACGGGTTCGTCGAGGGCGTCCTGACGATGCCCTCGTACGAGATCGTGATCGACACCACCGAGCGGTGGAATGGGTTCCCCGCGCTCACCCGCGGCTTTCGCCTGATCCTCTCCGACGAGGGTCGCCACATCACGTTCGGCACGATGGCCTGCAGGATCCTGATCGAGAAGGATCCGTCCTATGAGGAGGCGGTGCACGAGGTCTTCGATGCCTATCGCGGCAACATCGTCGGCCTCGTCGAGTACCAGAAGGCGGTGCCCGGGCTCGACCTCGACAAGTACCAGACCATGAAGGTGCGGCATTACCGCAATCGCTGCCGCGAGATGGGTGTGACGCCCGACGAGACGTTGATCGAGCAGATCCTCGACCCGTCGATCGACTTCGTCGTCGGCGTCGAGGCGGGGTGACGGCGGTGGCCAAGCGCTGGTCGTGTGTCGAGCCCGGATGCGACTGGTCGGTCGTCACCGCCGGCGTGCCCGAGGCGGTGCAGGCCGCCCAGGAGCACATCCAGACCGTCCACGGCAGCTTCGAGCTGGAGGAGATGATCGAGGATGTCCTCGAAGACGTCCCCGACGGCGGCTGACGCCGGCGCGGCCCTGCGACGCGTGGTCGAGCAGACGGTCTTCGTCCCCGTCCGCGGCGGAGACGTCACCGCCCAGGCGGTCGCGCGGCTCGGCCAGGCAATCGGGATGGGCCTCCTGCGCCCCGGCGACCGGCTACCCCCCGAGACGCAGCTTGCCCGCGACCTCGGCATCTCGCCCGTCTCGCTGCGCGGCGCCCTGACCATCCTGCGAAACGCGGGGCTCCTCGAGACCCGTCGTGGGCGGGGTGGGGGCACCATCGTGACCGAGCCGGACCGGCCGCCGGAGTTCGGCGGGCAACTGCCCGAGGAGTCCGAGCTCGCGGACCTCGTCGACTACCGCTGCATCGTCGAGGGCGGGGCCGCGGCGCTCGCGGCCCGCCGGGTCACCCCCGACCACGTCGAGCACCTCTCGGCCCTGGCGTCGGGAATGACGCACACGAAGAGCTTCCGCGAGTGGAGCGAGCAGGACACGCTGCTGCACCTGCTGATCGCCGACATCACCGGCTCGAGCCGGCTGATGGTCGAAGTGGGGCGGCTGCGGGCCGAGGTGTTCCGGATCTCCCAGCTCGTGCCGGTCACCGCCGAGGTCGTCGCGCTCGCAGACCGCGAGCACGACCAGGTGATCGCGGCGATCGCGGCCCACGACGAGGACGCGGCCCGGGCCGCGATGGTCGCGCAGATCGGATCCACACAGGCGCTCTGGCTGGGACTGGGACGGGTGGTGCCGGGGTCTCAAAGGTGACGGGGGCGGCCGGCCCGTCTCTACGTCAGGATCTCGACGTAGCCCTCGGTGCCGTGCACGCGGATGCGCTGCCCGTCGCGGATCCGGCGGGTGGCCCCCTCGACACCGACGATGGCGGGTAGTCCGTACTCCCGTGCGATCACGGCGCCATGGGTCATCAGGCCCCCCACCTCGGTCACGAGGCCGCTGACAGCGACGAACGCGGGAGTCCAGCTGGGGTCGGTGTAGGCGGTGACCAGGATGTCGCCCGGCTCGAGGTCGGCCTCCGCGAGGTCGAAGACGACGCGGGCGCGGCCCTCGACGACGCCGGCCGAGACCGGCAGGCCCACGAGTGCGCCGGCCGGCAGGTCGTCCCGCCTGTACGTCCCTACGAGGCACTCGCCCTCCGAGGTCAGCACACGGGGCGGCGTGAGCGCGGTGTACGACCTGAACGCCGCCTCGCGCTCGCGGATGAGCGGGGGGTCGGCCGCGTTCGCCCGGGCCACCTCGTGGAGCTCCTCGAACGTGAGGTAGTAGATGTCTTCCCTGTCACCGAGCACGCCCTCCTGCACGAGCCGGTCGGCGTCTCGCAGCAGCGCCTGCTTGTAGATGAAGTACCGGCTGACCATGCCGTACTTCGGATACTCCCGGTACCCGATGTACGTCCGCACGATGTCGATCCTGCGCTTCGCCTCGCGGGCCTTCTGCTCGCCGTCCGGCAGCGTCCGCACCCGCTCCAGCAGCTCCCGCTCCTTCTCGCGGGCCTCTCGGCGGCCCTCCTCGAAGCGTCGCTCCCCTGCGCCGGGCTCGAAGTTCCGGATGTTGGCGAGGAGGAGCGGGACGAGCGTCTCGGGCCGCTCGCTCCAGCGCGGCCGGGTGATGTCGACCTCGCCGACGCAGCGCATCCCGTAGCGGTCGAGGTAGGCCTCGATGGCCGCCCGGGCCGGGGCCCCGCCCTCGAGCCGCTCCAGCTCGTCCAGGAAGCCGCCGCCGTCGACCTGCTCCAGGAACGCGACCAGCTCCGGGTACGGGCGGATCACGTCGGCCACGTCCAGGAGCGCAAGCCCCATCTCCGATGTGACGTTGTGCGGGACGGACTGCGCGAGCTTGTCCGCGGCGTTCTTCTCGCCCAGCCAGGCCTCCAGCTGGTCGTTGAGCCACCAGGTGGCCTCCATCGCCGGCATGAACACCGCACGGCTGCGGCGGTCGAACAGGAGGCGCTTGAGCTCCCCCAGGTCGGAGAGGATGAACTCGAACAGCTCCGGTCCTGACCTGTCACGGATGTCGTGCCGCAGGGTTGCGAGGGACTCCTGCATCTGGCTCATGAGCTCGGTGACGACGGCGGCATCGGGCTCGCTCGGCTCGGGGGCGGCCGCGGCGGGCGCAGCCGGCGGATCCGGCGGGGAGGGGACGAAGTCGCCGCGCTCGATCACGGTCTCCACCGCGTCCCTGACCAGCGGATCCCCTCTTCCGAAGACCTCGAGGAGGCCGGCCCGGCCGGCGGGCGCCGCGAGGATCTCCGTGACGTCGACGAACAGCCTCCCCCCGGCGATGGTCATCGGCCGCGCGGTCGTGAGCTGCCACATGGACAGCCCGAGCGGCTTCATCGCGTCGGTCATCATCTGCTGGTGGCCGACGGAGACGTACACGTGGTTCACGTCGTCGCCCGTCGCCGGGATGGGGAAGAGCGTGGTGATCGGCCGGCTCTGCACGACGTGCCAGCCGTCGTCGGCGAGGCACCACTCGATGTCCTGGGGCCGGCCGAAGTGCGCTTCGATCTTCCTGCCCATGCGGGTGAGCTCGACGACCTGCGCATCGGTGAGTACGGGCTGCTCGGCGGTGATCGTGCGCTCGACGACCTCGCCGCTCCGCACCTTGTAGACGTCTGGGTTCACCCGGCCGGAGACCAGCTGCTCGCCGAGGCCGAGGACGGCCTCCACGGATGCGACCTTGCGGTTGGAGCTCACCGGGTCGGCCGTGAACAGCACGCCCGCCGCCTGCGGGAAGACCATCTGCTGGATCACCACCGCCATCGAGACCTGGCGGTGGTCGAAGCCGTTGCGAAGCCGGTAGGTGACCGCCCGCTCGGTGAAGAGCGAGGCCCAGCACCGGCTGACGTGCTGGAGGACGGCGGCCGGGCCGACCACGTTCAGGTAGGTGTCCTGCTGGCCGGCGAACGATGCGGACGGCATGTCCTCCGCGGTCGCGCTGGAGCGAACGGCGTATGCGGTCTGGTCTCCGAGCTGTGCGAGCCGGCGGGTGATCGCGTCCGCCAGGTCGTCCGGGAGCGGCTCCCCTTCGATGGCCCGGCGGATCGCCGCGCTGGTCGTGCCGATCGCGTCGCGGTCGCCCGGCTCGAGGCGCGACGCCTCGCCGAGGCGGGCACCGAGCGACGCTTCCGCCATCATCCGGCGGAACGCGTCCGTCGTGACGCAGAAGCCGGCCGGGACGCGGATGCCGTCCATCCGCGCGAGCTCGCCCAGCCCGGCCCCCTTGCCGCCCACGAGCGCGACCTGCGCCCGGTCGACCTCCTCGAACCCCACCACGTAGCCGGACGCTTCGGTCACGCGCCGACAGGCACCGGCTCGTCAGCCTCGTGCGGGGCCTCCTCGGCCAGGCTGCGCGTCAGCTCCGCGACCATCTCCAGGATCTCGGCGTGCTCCTCGGGCTCCCAGCCCTCGAGCAGGTCGGTGATCGACCGCTCGCGCGCCTGGCACAGCTTGTCCAGCACCTCGCGCCCGGTGCTCGTAACCGTGCACACGGCGGTCTCGCGGTCGTCGCCGTCCACGTCGATCAGGCCGCGATCGCGCAGCTGCCAGTACCAGGGACGCAATCGCTCGCGGTCGCGGCCGACGCGCTCCGCCAGATCCGCGACCGTGGTGGGCCCGATCTCGTCCAGGCGGAAGAGGATCCACATCTCCTGCGGCGAGAGCTCGACCCCGGCCCGCTCACCCAGCTGCTCGTAGACGATGCGCCGGTTCTCGTGCCGGGCCAGGGCGCTTGTGCGGGACGCAAGCTCCGGCAGCGACTCGGCCTGGCTGGGCTTCGCGAACGACTCGCCGACGCCCGAGGTGGCGATCGTCTGCCGCAGGGGAAGCTCCTTGATGAACCACGACAGGCAGAAGGCGAGGAACGCGATGCCCGCGCCGACCAGGAACAGCGGCTGCAGCGACTGCGCATACGCCGCGACATACGGATCGTGGATCTGCGGAGGCAGCTGCGAGATCGACTCCGGCGTCGCCTGGGTGGTCAGGTGCCCCGTCGCTCCCGACGCGCCGTGGAAGGCGTCGGCCAGGTTCGACGCGAGCTGGTTCGACAGGATCGCGCCGAAGATCGGCGTGCCGATCGACCCGCCCATCGACCGGAACAGGCTGGCGCCCGATGTGGCGACGCCGAGCTGCTCGTAGCTGACGGCGTTCTGGACCGCGAGCACCAGCGTCTGCATCACGAACCCGAGCCCCATTCCCAGCACGAACATGTAGGCATCGGCCTCGGCGATGCTCGTGTCCACCTCCAGCCGCGACAGCAGCAGCATGCCGACGGTCATCAGCGCCGTGCCGATGATCGGGAACACCTTGTATCGACCGGTGCGCGACGTCAGCAGCCCGCTGCCGATCGAGGCCACCAGGACGCCTGCCATCAGCGGCACCAGCTGCAGGCCGGACTCGGTCGGCGATGCGCCCTTCACGATCTGCAGGTAGACCGGGATGAACGTCAGCGACCCGAACATCGCGAAGCCGACGATGAAGCCGACCGAGCTCGTGACGGCGAACACGCTGTTGCGGAACAGGTCGAGCGACAGCACGGGCTCCGCCGCGCGCCGCTCGGCCCAGACGAACGCGGCCAGCAGCACCACGCTCAGGATCATCAGGCCGATGATCAGCGGCGAGCTCCACGCGTAGGAGGTGCCGCCGAGGCTGGTGAAGAGCACGACGGATGACAGGCCGGCGGCCAGCATGGCCACGCCGAGGTAGTCGATCACGTGGCGCTGGCGGCTCTCCGGTGTATGCAGCACGGCTGCGAGCACCCCGAACGCGAGCACGCCGATCGGCAGGTTGATGTAGAAGATCCAGCGCCACGACAGGTGGTCGACGAAGAACCCGCCCAGCAGCGGGCCGACCACGGTCGACACGCCGAACACCGATCCCATGAGGCCGGAGTAACGGCCGCGGTCGCGGGGCGGCACGATGTCGCCGATCGCCGCCTGCGTCGACACCATCAGCGCTCCGCCGCCGAGGCCCTGGATGCCCCGGAACAGGATCAGCTCGTTCATGCCGTTGGCCAGGCCGCACAACGCCGACCCGACGAGGAAGGTGACGAGCGCGACCTGGAGCACGATCTTGCGCCCGTACAGGTCGCCCAGCTTGCCGGCCAGCGGCGTCGTCACGGTTGACGCCAGCATGTAGGCCGTCACCACCCATGCCAGCTTCGATGCGCCGCCGAGGTCGCCGACGATGGTGGGGAGCGCCGTCGAGACGATGGTCTGGTCGAGCGACGCCATCAGCATGACGAGCATCAGCGCCCCGAACACAGGCGCGATTCGCTGTGCTCCTTCGCGCTGCGCTGTCGACGCCGCGGCGGTCATCGCGGCCCGACTCTACCGCCGTGGATCGAGGGATCGGGTCGGCTGTCAGCCGCCCAGCGCATCTGCGATCGCAGCGAACGCCGCCAGGCAGCAGCCCTCGAGCTCGTCGTTGGTCGGCTCGGGCCAGGTCGAGAGCTTCACGCAGACGACGTCCGCCGGCACGTCGATCCACACCATCTGCCCGTGGATCCCGAGCGCGGCGTAGACCGCGTCGCGCTCGAGCACCCAGAACTGATTGCGGTACATCTCGCCGGAGTGCACCTCGACGTCCTCGGCGCGCGCGTAGGCGGCGATGCACTCGTCGTCGCCGTGGCGGGTGTCGAGCACCCAGTCGCGCGGGACGACCTGGGCGTCGCGGACGCGGCCCTCACGCAGGTGCATGAGCCCGAAGCGGCCGAGGTCGCGCAGCGTCGCGCACACGCCGCCGTCCGGCAGGGCGACCCCGTGGCGGATCGTGACGTCGGCGTCCTGCTCGGCTCCGATACGCGACCACAGCGTCTCGCTGACGAGCTCCGGATAGCGCATGCCCGAAGCGCGCTCCATGACCCAAGCGAGCAGCTCGGTCAGGATCGAGCGGTAGTCGAACGCCTCGCCGTGCGCGCGGGCGTTCCGAAGGCGGGTGATCTGCTCGTAGACGTGGGCGGCCGCAGGCTCGCCGGCCGGAGGCCTCCACCCCGCCAGCACCTCGGTCAGGAACACGTCGGAAGCCGGGTCGTCGTATGTCTCGTCGTAGGCGGTGCCGGTGCGCATGTCGAGGACGTGGCGGACGGTCGCGCCCTCGAAGCTCGTGCCCGCGAGCTCGTCGACGTAGTCCGTCACCGGCGCGTCGGGGGCGATCAGTCCGCGCCCGACGAGGATGCCGGCGACCGTGCCGGCGATCGACTTCGACACCGACTGGAGCAGGTGGGTCGTCGCGGAGGTCATCCCGGCGCCGTAGTGCTCCATCGCCACGCGGCCGCCGTGGAGCACCAGGAAGCCGTCGGCGTACGTGCGCTCCAGCATGTCGGCCACGGTCAGGCGCTCGCCTGCCCACGGGTACGTGAGGCCGGCGACGTCGCGCAGGTCGGGCTCGAGCGCCAGGGGCGGCCCGGCGCCGCGCTCGATCCGCGCCGTCGGCACGATCTCGCGGGTGTGCAGGAAGCCCCATCGCAGGTGCGGGTAGGTCGACCAGTTGTGGACGCCGACGACGCCGTCACCCGACGGCGGCAGGCCCTGCATGAGTCCGGAGGCGTCGGCGATGGCGGCGATCATATGTGGTTGTGGGGGCCGTGCCACCAGCCACCCGCTGAGTATCATCGCCAGGTGACGCTGATCGCGTTTGCCAGTATCGCCGCCGACCCGTGGGCGGAGACGGCGACGTGACGAACGTGCTTTTCGTCTGCGTCCAGAACGCCGGCCGGTCGCAGATGGCCGAGGCGTTGTTCGTGCGGGCCTCCGGCGGCCGGTACGGCGCCCGTTCGGCAGGCAGTCGCCCCGCCACGCGCGTGCATCCCGAGGTGGTCGAGGCCATGCGCGAGGCCGGGACAGACCTCGGCGGCCGGGTGCCGTACCTGCTCGACGACGCCGATGTTCGCTGGGCCGAGGTGGTCGTCACGATGGGCTGCGGCGACGAGTGCCCGTTCCTGCCGGGGAAGCGGTACATCGACTGGGCGCTCGACGATCCGGCCGGCCGGCCCGTGGAAGAGGTGCGGCGGATCCGCGACGAGATCGGACGTCGCGTCGACGCGCTCCTTGCGGAGCTCGGCGCGGGCCCCGCAGCCGGTTGACTTCGCCGCGCGCGGGGTGTATGCCTTCCGGCAATCGAGGGGAGGCGCCATGGACGCTCGCCGGATCCGTGTTGTTGTCGTGGCGGTGTGCCTCGCGACGGCGGTGCTCGGGGGGCTGGGCGCCTCGTCGGCGAGGGCGGCCACGCGCTATGCCGTCGTCCCGATCACCGACGAGGCGGGGATCGACACCGCCAGCCTGAACGCGAACGGCCAGGTTGCGCTCTCCGTCTTCCAGGGCAGCTGCTGCGACGACGCCGGGTACTGGTCGCATGGGCGGGTCACGATCCTGCCGGCGGCCTGCATGCTCTGTAACGGCTTCGGCGCGGGCGCCTTCGGGATCAACGCGGCCGGGCAGATCACGGGCAGCGTCTCGAACTTCGACGCCACCACCCAGACGGACTTCAACCAGGCCTACCGCTACTCGATCGCGACCGGGCAGACGACGCTGATCCCGACGCTCGGGGGGACGAACGCCGACGGGGAGGGGATCAACGGCGCCGGCCAGGTGGTCGGCCAGGCGGATCTGGCGTCGGGCGTGACGCACGCGTTCCTGTGGGACGGGTCGACGGTCAAGGACCTCGGCACGCTGGGCGGCGACAACAGCGTCGCGTATGCGACCTATGCCTCGGGCCGGGCGGTCGGCTGCGCCCAGACGTCGGCCGGCAGGTACCACCCGTTCCGGTATCAGGGCGGGGCGATGACCGACCTCGGACTGCCGGTCGGGATGACCCAGGGCTGCGCGACCTCGGTGAACGCCTCCGGAACGGTGCTCGGGTACGCGGTCAACGGCGGCGGCGGGTGCGCGACGTGGCTGTGGCACGCCGGGACGCGGACGGTGCTGCCGAAGCTGAGCGGCCAGTGCATCCTGGCGGGCGACATCCCGGGTGGAAGCAGCCTGCCGAACAACCCCGGGCACATCGCCAACAGCGGCCAGGTCGTCGGCGGGATCACCGACGCCGCCGGGAATCTGCAGCCGGTCGTCTACCAGGGCGGTGCCGTCGCGCGGATCACGGCGGCCCAGACGCCGTTCGATCGGCCGTCGACGAACCCGGGAGTGACGCCGGGCTGGTCGGGGGTCGCGACGAGCAACAACCTCCACGGCCTCATCACCGCCCTCGGGCCGAACGACAACGGGTCGAACACTCTCTACCTGTTCACGCCGATCGCGATCGACGACGAGACGAGCCCGGCCGTCCACTACTCGAGCGGTTGGACGCGGACGGCCCTGGCCGGCGCCTACGGCGGGTTCGTGAAGCAGTCGTCGACGGCCGGCGCGGCGGCGGCGCTCACCTTCACGGGCACGAGCGTCTCGGTCATCGGCGCGCGGGGGCCGGGGCTGGGCTCGGCGACGATCCAGATCGACGGGAAGTCGAAGGGCACGGTCAGCGAGACCGGCGCGGCAATGTCCCGCGTCCGCCTCGACCGGATCTTCCTTGCATCGCCCGGGAAGCACACGATCCGGATCAGCGTCCACTCCGGCACGTTCAAGCTCGACGCGATCACGGTGACGCCGCACTAGCGAGTGACGCTCGCCCGCCGTGTCGCAGCCGGGTTCGTCGTGGCGGCCCTCGTTCTTGGCAGCGCACTGGTCGTCGTCCGCAGTCGAGGCGGTCCGGCCGCCGTCCCGATCGCCGCACCGGCGCGGGTCGCGCTCGTGTATGCGAAGCCGATCGGCACCGGGTACGACGTCAAGGGCGAGGTCGTCTACGTCGCCTCGCCCTCCGGAAGGCAGCCGACACCACTTGCGGAGGGGACGGATCCACTGCTGTCGCCCAATGGACGCTGGGTTGCGTACATCGGAGGCCCCCTCGCGCACCCGTCGACGTTACGTCTGGTGAGCACGCTCGGCGGACATCCGCGGGACACCAGCCTCACCGGCTCGGCCGCGGCCTGGTCAACGGACGGACAGCTGCTGGCCGTGGCGGTGGCGCACCACGGTCTGGCGCTGCTTGACGCCCGGACGCTGCGCACACGCGTGCTCAACCTCCACCCGGGCGGGTACGGCTTCTCGTTCTCGCCGGACGGCTCGGCGCTCGTCTATGAGACCAACGGGCGTCACGGGCCGGACATCTACACGGTGACGATCAAGGGAGATGTGATCCACCGGCTGACGAGCGGAGGGCACAGCATCTATCCGCTCTGGGGCCCGCGGGGGATCGCGTTCGAGCGGTACATGCCGAACGGGTATGGCGATGTCTGGCTCATGGGAGCCGATGGGAGCGATCCACACCAGCTGACGCACACCCACGCCGGCATCTACCCGGCCGCGTGGTCGGCCGACGGGACGCGGATGTTGGCCGCCTACCCGGCGACCCACAACGGCAGGCTCTACGCGGTCGACGTGGCGACCGGGCGGGCACGGCCGCTAACGCGGTTCGTCGGCGATCTCTTTCCGCAGGGACTCTCCCGCGACGGACATACGGTGCTCGCGTCGATCGGCTGCGGCGGCCTGGCCTCGCCCTACGGCCTGCTCGAGACCATCCCGTTCGCCGGCGGCCGTCCGACGGTGATCGTCCGCGGCCCCTGCGCGGCCAGCTCGAACTTCTGAGGGCTACCCGGGTCTGCGGCGGCGCTGCGACGCGCGGCGGGCAGCGATGGCCGCCTCGGGCCGCGCGGTGGGCACGTGTCCGGGGACGGCGGGGGAGGTCTCGACGGGCTCCGGCGCCGGCTCGGGCGTGCGGCGGCGGAACAGGATGATGAAGACGACGAGCGCGGCGACCAGCGTCCCGGCGGCGACCCACACGTTGATGCGCTGGCCGAAGATGTGGTCGGCCGGGTCGATCTTCATCGTCTCGAGCGGCAGTCGCATGAGGTCGTACAGCACGACGTAGAGCGCGAAGATCGTGCCGATCGGCACCCGGCGCCAGTAGCGGCGGGTGAACCACAGGAGCACCAGGCACATGAGCGCGTCCCAGATCGACTCGTAGAGGAACATCGGCTGGAACGTCGAGTCGGCCTGATAGGGCGCGTAGCGGTGCGCTGGATCGATCTTCACCGCCCAGGGCAGGCTGGACGGGTGACCGTAGAGCTCCTGGTTGGCGTAGTTGCCCCACCGGCCGAGCGCCTGGGCGAGGATCAGGCCCGGGGCGATGCAGTCCGCCACCTGCCAGAACGGCAGTCGCGCACGGCGGCAGCCGATCCACGTCCCCAGCATCCCGCCCAGCACGGCGCCCCAGATGCCGAGCCCGCCCTGCCAGATCTTCGGCGTGTCGGCGAGGTGGTGCGGCCAGAAGGCGCCCCAGTCGGTGACGACGTGGTAGAGCCGTGCGCCGACCAGGCCGAACGGCACCGTCCACACGGCGATCGTGTACGCGAGGTCGGGGTCGATGCGGCGGCGGCGGAACTCGCGCCGCGCCATCCACCCCGCCAGGAGCACGCCGCACGCGAGCAACAGCCCGTACCAGCGGGGCTGCAGCGCCCCCAACCGGAAGATGTAGGGACTCGACGGGCTGGGGATCGCGAGCAGGATCAACGCGCCGGATCGTAGTCTCACGGGGCCCTGGCCGGGGGCGCAGACGGTTACATCGCCCTGGCCGGATCGGGGAGCCGTCCTCCACCGAGGCGGGGAGGCGGCGGTTCCACGGTTCGGTGGATGCCGACCACCCCGATTCGGTGGGGGGCGGCCGGGGCGCGACGGCCGACGTCCCTGGCGTGGACACTCGACTTCGTGCATTCGTGGTGGGGCTGGTGGTACTGATGGGCGTGGGCACGCTCGGAACGGCGATCGCGACAGGGGCGACCCTACGTCCGCGGACGGTCATGCTGGAGAAGCTGAACGAGGTGCGGGTCACGCACGGGCTGGGCGCCGTGCGCCCGTCGCTCCTGCTCCGGCTGACAGCGCAGCGGCACTCCGACGACATGGTGATCCGCGACTACTTCAGCCACACGAGTCCGGGCGGCAGCACCCTGCTCGACCGCATCACGAAGAGCGGATTCGTCACCGGCTACTCGTGGGAGGCGGGCGAGACACTCGCCTGGGGGACCGGTGTCCTCGCCAAGCCGGGCCAGGTCGTCATCGCCTGGCTGCACAGCCCCGAGCACCGCGCGATCCTGCTCTCCGCCACCTGGTCGCGCATCGGCATCAGCCGGGCCTGCGGGCGCTTTCTCGGCCACGCCGGCGCATGCGTCTGGACGGCCGACTGGGTCAAGCGCTGGTAGACCGCGAGTCGCTGAGCGCCGGCCGTGCGGCCGGCGCTTGCGGGCTCGTCGACGCGATCCATACCGCGACCGCGACCGAGAGCGCGGCGACCGCCGCGTAGGCGGCCCGGTCCCCGGCGGCTTGCGAGATCGCGCCGGCCGCGACCGGCGCGACCAGCATCGACGCCGCCCAGACGATGTTGAGGAGGGCGGCAACGGTCGCAACGCCGATCCCGGCCTCGCGGCCGCCGAGGGCGCCGAGCGGGAACGTGACCGTATAGAGGACGGCCGTGATCGGCCCGCGGGCGAGCAGGAACACCACCAGCGATGCGGTGGCCGTGCTCGAGAGCGGGATCAGCATGATCGCGGCGGCGCAGGCGCATGCCGCGGCGCCGATGCTGGCCCGGACCGCCCGGTCGCCGAGGTGGGCCACGCCCGCGCTCGAGCAGATGAAGAGGACGGCCGACGCGGCGAAGGCGGCCCCGATCCCGGCCGCCGCGACGCCGTTGCGGTGCAGCTCGAGCGGCACGAGCAGGTTGATGGCCCCGCCGATCATGCCGCCGAGCGCCATCAGCACGAGGCTCGCGACCACCAGGCGGTCGTGCAGCGCCGCGACGACGGCGCCGGTGGCCGGGAGTCCCTCGCTCGCCTCCCGGTGGCCGGTACCCGACGTCTCGAGCGCGAGCGCCGTGACGAGCAGGCCGGTCACCAGGGCGGCGATCGTGAACGGCGCGGCGAGGCCGAAGCGGTCGACGAGCACGCCGGCGAACGCAGGCCCGGCGACGTTGCCGACGCCGGCGGTCGTCACGGTCAGCGCGAGCGCCTTCGAGCGACGCTCGCCCGTCGCCTCACTCAGCCAGGCGAGCCCCGTCGTCCAGAGCGCGCCGAAGCCGACGCCGAAGAGCGTTCGGGCCGCGACCAGCGCCCAGAAGCTGCCCGCCACGCCCTGGCCCGCGTCGCTGAGGGCGATCAGGGCGAGCGCGATCAGCGTGACCCGGCGCACTCCGAACCGGTCGCCGACCATCCCGGCGGGGATCGAGACGACCAGGATCGCGACGCTCGCGCTGGCGAGCAGGAAGCCCGACTCGAGCGGGGAGAGCGCGAAGCGGTGCGCGAACTCGGGGACGAGCGGGACGATCGCGCTCCACATCGCCTCGCCGACGAACACGGCCGCGAACAGCAGAAGAACGACCGGGCGCCGCACCCGGGCAGAATGCCAGACGGCCTGCCCAGGGCGCGGCGCCTGCCGTGCCCACACCTCGGGCCGGCGCCGGCCCGAGGATCCTTGGTGCTCCTAGCGGTGCATGAGGGGGTCGAGGTAGACGTCGTCGATGCGCCAGTTCCCGCCGGTGGAGAGGGGCGTGATCCGGAACTGCACCGACTGCGTCAGGAGCGGCAGAACGCCGCCGGTCATTGGGACGACTGGGCTCACATCCCACGCCTTGCCACCGGGGAAGGACTTCTTGTCGGAAATCCCGAGCGTGCTGCCGAGCCCGCCGAGGAGGGCGCCGACACCACCGTGGTAGATGACCTGGACGCGGAGCTGCGACCCGGCTGCGCCGGAGTTCTGGGCGAAGAAGCGCATCTGCTTCGAGAACAGCCCGATGCACATCGGCGGCGAGGTGGCGCTGCTCCCGGCCGGGAGCGAGAGCGAGTGGGTGTCGCCGGGGGCGCCGACCATCCACGGCTCGTTCCCGGTGACGACGCGAGCGCCGCCCGTCAGCGTCCAGCCGGCGGCGCCGTTCTCGAAGCCGCCGTCGGGCACAGCGGCGTAGTTGTCAACGTCCCGGAACGTGACGAACGGCGTGTAGGTGGGGTTGGGACAGGAGAGGCCGAGCGACGCCGCGTGTGCGGGCGCGGCGGCCGAGGCCGTCATGGCGGCGGCCGACGCGAGCGCGGCCATGCCGAGGAGGATGCGGGCGAGGGTGCGGAGAGCCACGGTGCTCCTTGAAGCGGGGGTCTTGGGCGAGCGGCGGACACGGGGGAAGCGTCGCGCCGTTGCTCAGGGTGGAGACGAAATCGCCGCCGCGCGTCCCCTGTTTCGGTGATCGTGGTATCAACCTATTGGCGTTTTTGCCGATGACTCGTGTGAGATGTGGCGTCCGACACGGCATCTGGGCTGGCGCGTGCCCGGTCTCGGTCGGGGGCACACGGCCCCCGCAGAAGAGGATCGGCTGGTCGAGCAGTCGCGCGCCCGCATGCGCCGGGCGCCGATGCGGCGCGAGGCCGTCGCGACGGCGATCGTCGTCGCGGGATTCGTGATCGCGGTCGCCGCGATCTGCGAGTGGGCGCCCGATCCGACCGGGCACAGCGTCCTCACCGCCGCGCTGCTCGTGCTCTGCTACGCCGCGGTCGCCGGTGTGCAGTTCGAGGTCGGCGCCGGCGCCGCCGTGCTAACCCAGCTCGTCTTCGTCCCGATGCTGTTCCTGGCGGCCCCTGCCGCCGTGCCTCTCCTGGTCGCGCTCGGCTACGCCCTGAGCGCGCTGCCCCGCCACCTGCGCGGCGACTGGCATCCCGGCCGGCTCGGGCTGCACGTCGTCAGCTCGTGCTACGCCCTCGGCCCGGTGGCCGTGCTCGCGGTCGCCGGCCATCCCACAGCGACCCTCTCGCCGCGCACCCTCGCCATCGTCGCCGCGGGGCTCGTCGCCCAGTTCGCGATCGACGTCGGCACCTGGGCGGCGCTCGGTCACTCGCCGCGCGGCCAGGCTCGCGCCCTCGCCGTCGCCTGGCAGGTCGACCTTGCCCTGACCCCGCTCGCCCTCGCCCTCGTCGCCGCCGAGGGCGGCCATCGCTACGCCTTCCTGCTCGGGCTCCCCCTCGTCGCCCTGCTGGCCGAGTTCGCCCGCCACCGCAGCGCCAGCGTCGGCCAGGCGGAGGCGCTCTCCGAGGCGTATCTGGGAACGGCCCTCCTGCTCGGCGACGTGGTCGAGGCCGATGACTCGTACACCGGCCTGCACAGCCGCGACGTCGTCGCTCTCGTGCTCGAGGTCTGCGACCGGATGGACCTCGACGAGGACGCGCGCCACATGGCCCGGCTGACAGCCCTGCTCCACGACGTCGGCAAGGTGAACATCCCCAACGAGATCATCCGCAAGCCCGGCCCGCTGACGCCGGAGGAGCGCGCGGTCATCGAGCGGCACACGATCGAGGGCGAGCGCATGCTGAAGCAGGTCGGTGGTCTGCTCGCCGACATCGGCGGGCTCGTCCGCTCGTGCCACGAGCGCTGGGACGGCGGCGGGTATCCCGACGGCCTCGCCGGCGCGGACATCCCGCTCGTCGCCCGGATCGTCTGCGCCTGCGATGCCTTCAGCGCGATGACGACGGACCGCAGCTACCGGGCGGCGATGACCCACGAGGCGGCCGTCGCCGAGCTGCGCCGCTGCTCCGGGACACACTTCGATCCGGCCGTCGTCGAGGCTCTGGTGGCCGTCGCGGGCGTCGGCGAGCCCGGCCGGCTCGAGCGGGCCGCCTAGATTACCGGCCGGAGGCCGGCGGCGGGCTAAGATCGCTCCGCCCGCGGGTAGAGGGGACGGCCGGCGCGGCCAGGGGGTCCACGTCTCCGAGGTTGGTGATGTTGTGGGTAGAAGTTGGTTGGTGCGCGCGGCCACGGCCTCGTGCGGCCTCGCGGTGGTCGTCGCCGCGGGCGGTGTTGCGACAGCGACGGGCGCAAGCAGTCACGCCGTCGCGCTGCGGGGGAGCGCCCCCGCGTGGACGGCGCACGCGGCCGTCCGGCCGGCGAAGTCGTCCGGCAGCGTAAGTGTGCGGGTGTATCTCGCCCCCCGGGGCGGGCTGGCGGCGCTTCGGGCCGCCGTGACCGCGGTTGCCACGCCTGGCAGCGCGTCGTTCCACCGGTATCTGACGCCTGCTCAGTACCGCGCCAGCTACGAGCCGACGGCGGCTTCTGTCGCCTCCGTGGGTGCATGGCTCCGTTCCGCGGGCCTGCGCGTCACGGGCGTCGAGGCGTCGCACCGGTACGTCAGCGCGAGCGGCAGCGTCGCCGCCGCCGAGAAGGCGTTCGGGCGTCAGCTGAACATCTACAAGCACGCCGGCCGGCTCGTCCGTGGGCCTTCCGGTGACGCGCGTGTCCCGGCCGCCGTGGCCGGCTCCGTGCTCGGCGTGACCGGTCTCTCGACGCCAAGCTCCGCGCGCGTCCAGATCGGCCCGCCGCCTGCCGGGTTCCGCAACGCCCGGCCGTGCTCGCAGACCTACGGCACGATCCCGGCGAAGGTGCAGTCCGACGGCACGACGCCGCTGCCCAAGTTCAAGGGCAAGACCCGTGACTACGCGGTCTGCGGCTACACGCCCCGGCAGTTCCGCGGGGCCTACGGCGTCGCCGCCACCGGCCTCACGGGCAAGGGCGTCAGCATCGGCATCGTCGACGCCTTCGCGGCGGGGACGATCCGCAAGGATGCGAACACCTACTCGCGCCGCCGCGGCGACAAGCCGTTCCGTGGACGCCAGTTCTCGCAGTCGCTGCCGAGCTCGTTCGCGCTGCATCCGAGCCAGTGCCAGACCCCGTCCGACTGGGCCGGTGAGGAGACCCTCGACGTCGAGGCCGCTCACGGTCTGGCCACCAAGGCGAACGTGGTCTACTACGGCGCCAAGAGCTGCCTGAACCAGGATCTCCAGGCCGCTCTCGCGCGGGTCGACGACCAGAACAAGGTGTCGGTCGTCTCCAACTCGTACGGCGGTCCGATGTCCGGTGAGACCTCGGGCGACATCGCCGCCCAGGAGCAGGTCGTGCTCCAGGGCGAGATGCAGGGCATCACGTTCCTGTTCTCGTCGGGCGACAACGGCGACTGGCAGGCGCTCGAAGGGTTCAAGGACACCGACTACCCGGCGTCCGACCCGTTCGTCACCGCAGTCGGCGGTACCAGCACGGCCATCGGCCACAAGAACCATCTGCTGTGGCAGACCGGTTGGGGGACGCACAAGTACAACCTGTCCGCCAACGGCAAGGGATGGGTGCCGTTCGCGACCAACCCGTTCCTGTACGGCGCGGGCGGCGGTCATTCGCCGGTGTTCGCGCGGCCGAGCTACCAGAACGGCGTCGTCTCCGGCAGTGGCCGGGGATACCCGGACGTCGCGCTGGACGCCGATCCGACGACCGGCATGCTGGTCGGGGAGACCCAGATCTTCCCGGCGGGCACGTTCTACGACGAGTACCGCATCGGCGGGACGAGCCTCGCCTCGCCGCTGATGGCAGGCATCGTCGCGGACGCGGCCCAGCACGCCAAGAGCCGCCTCGGCTTCCTGAACGTCGCCATCTACAAGATGGCGAAGGCGCACTTCGGCGCCTTCCAGGATGTCGGCTCGATCGCCGGCGCGAACGTCCGCCCGGACTTCGCGAACGGCGTCAACAAGTCCGGCGGATTCCTGTACAGCATCCGCACGTTCGACCAGGACTCGAGCCTGACCACCGGGCCCGGCTGGGATGACGTGACCGGCGTCGGCACTCCGAACGCAGTCTTCCTGAAGGCGTTCGGAAGCGGCGGCGCCTGAGCTGAGCGCGATGGGCGCCCCGGCTTCGGCCGGGGCGCCCCAAGATGGCTGGCTACCGCGTCAGCCGCGGCAGAAGCGACGAGGCGACGGTGATCCCGAGGCCGGCGGCCACGACCAGCACGCCGAGATCGGTGCCGATCGCGGCGGGGCGGTCGAGCAGCAGCCCGCGCAGCGCGTTTACCTCGTAGCTGAGCGGGTTCACGCGGCTGATCGCGCGCACCCAGACCGGCATCAGCGCGACCGGGTAGAGCGCGTTCGACGCGAAGAAGAGCGGCATGGTGATGGCCTGGCCGATGCCCATCAACCGTTCGCGCGAGAGCACGATGCCGGCGAGCACGATCGAGAGCGTCGCGAAGAACGCCGCCGAGAGGATGACCACGACGGCCACGGCGAGCAGCCGCAGCGGGTTGTCCGTCAGGGCGACGCCGAGGACGGCGGCGAGGACGAGCACGACGACGCCCTGGACGAGCGCTCGCACGCCCGCCGCAAACGCCTTCCCGGCGACGAGGGCGAAGCGCGGCGTCGGCGTCGCCATCAGCTTCGCCAGCACGCCCGCGTCGCGCTCCCAGATGATCTGGATGCCGTAGAAGATCGAGATGAAGAGCACGGACTGGGCCAGGATCCCCGGCGCCAGGTAGTCCAGGTACGGCACCGACGTCGGGATCGCGTGCAGACGCGAGAACGTCTCGCCGAAGATCAGCAGCCACAACGCCGGCTGGATCGCGCGCGTGTAGAGCTCCTTGCGGTCGTGCCGCAGCTTCTGCAGCTCGACCAGGCAGAGCGCGAACACGCGGCTGCCCGACCGCCGCCAGGCGGCGACGGGGCGGCGCACGGTGGCGACGGCGCTAGCCAAGCCGGCTCGCGGTGCGTCGTGTCTGGCGGAGGTGCCGCATGTCGCCCCCCGCCTCCAGGGTGTCGCCGGTGTGGTGTCGGAACACGTCCTCGAGGGTTGCGTCGGGCCCGAGGTCGGCCTTGAGGCTGTCCGGCGTTCCGAGGGCGCGCAGGCGGGCGCGGTGCATGAGCGCGACGCGGTCGCACAAGGCGTCGGCCTCGTCCATGTAGTGGGTGGTGAGCAGGACGGTCATCCCGGTCTCCTCGCGCAGCTTCTCAATCCGTTCCCACACGCTCGAGCGGGCGATCGGGTCGAGGCCGATGGTGGGCTCGTCGAGGACGAGCAGCCGGGGCCGGTTCACGAGCGCCTGGGCCAGCTCGAGGCGGCGGATCATCCCGCCCGAATAGGTCGACACCAGCCGGTCGGCCGATTCACCGAGGCCCATCGTCTCGAGCATCTCGGCGACGACCGCCGGACGCGTGCGCCGGGGGACGTCGAAGAGGCGGGCGAAGAGGGCGACGTTCTCGCGCCCGGTCAGCGCGGCGTCGGCGGAGAGCTGCTGCGGCACGAAGCCGAGCAGGCGGCGCACATCCATCGGGTGGCGGGCGACGTCGACGCCGAAGACGCGTGCCGAGCCGCTGGTCGCCGGGAGCAGGGTCGTCAGGACGCGGATGGTGGTCGTCTTGCCGGCGCCGTTCGGGCCAAGGAGCCCGAACACCTCGGCGGCGCCGACCTCGAGGTCGACGTCGTCGACCGCGGTCGTCTCGCCGAAGCGGACGTGGAGTTCCCGGATCTCGACGGCGGGGGCTGCGATCACCGCTCGAGCGCCTCCAGCAGGTTTCGGAGCGGCCCGACGGCGGATGCGACGGCTGCCCGGTCGGCGGGGGAGAGGCGGTGCAGGGCCGCGTCGAGCACCTGCTGGCGGCGGTCGTGCCAGGCTGCCATGCGCTGTTCCGCGGCTGGGGTCAGCACGAGCCGCACGGCGCGGCGGTCGTCCGGGTCGGGCTCGCGGGCGATCAGCCCGGCCGCGACGAGCTGCTGCGCCAGCGTGCTGGCGGTGTTGGGCGCGATGTGGAGCTCGGCGGCGGCCTCGCCGACGGTGATGCCGGAGCGGATCCGGACGGCCCGCAGAAGGTCGACCTGGGCGGTCGCGAGCGGCTCGAGTGGCCAGTCCTCGCGGGCGCGCTTGCGCAGCACCCGCTGCAGCGGGCCGACCACGGCGAGCAGGTCGGACGCGGTCTCCTCGGGCGTGACGGTGTTGCGGGCCATCGCATATAATTATATCAAAGACAGATATAAATGGGATGCGCGTGTGCTCGGGCGACGCCGAGTGGGGATCACCGGAACCGAACATGGATGACGTTGCCCAGCCGATGCAGGTCGGGGAACGTCGTGCCGGCCGGCGCCTTCCGCAGCCAGGTGATCGCTCCGGGCGGAACGTGACCGGCCAGCGAGACGTCCGGGTTGATCACATACGCGAGGTACGCCCACCGGCCACGGGGCACGGGGCATACCTCCGCCACCGCCTTGCAGCCGCGCTTCTGGGTCGTGACGGCGAATGGCCCACGCAGGACGATCACGACGGGATGCTTCGGATAGGCCTGCGGCCTGCCGCCGAACACGCGCGCGATCCTCTCGGGTGTCGTCGCGACCTGGTCGAACTGGGTCATCTGCCCGTGCGAAACGCCGTTCGACGCGTTGTGGGCAAGGTACGGGATGTTGAGCTCGCGCACCATCCTGTCGTCCAGGCGGCGGATTGCGCCCAGGTCGAAAGCCTGGGGATCGACGAGCTGCACGGCCTGCGTCTTCCCCGACGCCGTCCTCCCGACGAGGGCCGTCGGGCGATGCCCGGCGGTGACGTGCGCGCCCCTGACGACGTAGCTGAAGAAGCGCCCGTTCGTCGGTGCCGGGACCGTCGAGCCGTCCTGGAAGTGGACGACGACCGATCGGATGCCGTCCGGCATGTCGCCGAGCACGACCCAGAGCGGAAGGTGTTCGATCTCGAAGGGCTCGGCGCCGAGGGCCGTTCCCGCCCCGACCACCTTCGGGGGCGACGTCCGGGGGTGCCGGTCCTGCGAATCGAATCCGCAGTCGTTGTCCTCGACCCGCTTCCCGTCGACGATCTCGAAGAAGCAGCCGCCGGCCGCGTGGCCCGTCAGCGGCACCATCACGAACAGGTAGCGATGGCCGCCGGCGCTCACCGACACGAGCTGCCGGCCATGCTTCACGTCGCCGTGCACACCGGGAGCGCCGGTGAACGGATGCACGAGTGGGCGGACGACCGCACGTTGCCTTGGGGTGGCCGGCCCGGAGAGGTAGTGAACGATTCCGTGGCCTACCTGGGCGACGGCCAGACCGGCCGGGATCGCGATCGCGGCGGCGAGGAGCAGCCAGCCTGGGGAGGGCCGTCGGCGCCGCCGACGCGCGCGCGACGCCATTCCAGCCTGCGTCAGCACGGCGTTCCAGTCCGGCGTGACGGCTCGCGGCGGCGTGCGAGCGTCGAGCAGTTCGCCGATGCGCGGGTCGAGATCAGTCATCGCGAGCCTCCTCCGCAAGCGCGGCGTGAAGGGCGGTATGGGCGGCGCTCAGCGTCGAGCCGACCGTCCCGATGGCGATGCCGACCGCCGCAGCGATCCCCTGGTAGTCGAGATCCGCGTAGTAGCGCAGGAAGAGCACGAGCCGCTGGCGCTCGGGCAGCGCGGCGACGTGGTCTCGGACGCCGTCGTCGGGCCGTCGTGGTTCGGCTGGGGCGGTGGACTCGCCGCCTTCACCGGCCGTTCCTGCCGTACGGACAGCCAGGGCCCGGCGCTGGTTCCGCGCGGCATTCACGACAACCGCCCACAGCCAGCCCTCGACCGACCCGTCGCCGCGGAACGACGCCCGCCGCGTGATCGCCGCCGCGAACCCGTCGTGGACGGCGTCGATCGCCTGCTCGCGGTTTCCGAGTAGCGCGGTGCACACCCGGACGAACGCGTCGAGCCAGGATCGGTAGACGGCCTCGATCTCCTCGATGCTGGCGCCGCACGGGGGAACCTCGACGGTGGATTGGTGCGACCGGTTGTGAACCACTGCCATCAAAGAACCCCGGCGGGCGCCGTTTCTTCATTCGCGCGACGCACACATATCATCCGGGCTCCGGCGACCGGATGGAGGGAGCACGCAGATGAGCACACCGCCGAAGGACGGGTTCGGCCCGCAGGGAAGCATCGTCGCGGCCCAGAGGAGCCCGCGGCCGATCGATCCCGGCGTCACCATCGGCCACGTCCATCTGCGGACGGCCGACATCGACCGCATCCGCCACTTCTACGTCGACGTGCTCGGCTTCGACGTCACCGCGGAGGCCCGCGACGTCCCCGGCTGGGGCACGACCGGCGACATCCTGTTCGTCTCGGCCGGCGGCTATCACCATCACCTCGGCTTCAACACCTGGAAGTCGGCCGGGGGCGAGCCGCAGCCCGACGGCGTCGCCGGCCTGCACCACGTCGCCATCCGCTATCCCACCCGGCCGGCCCTGGCCGACGCGCTGGGGCGGCTGCGCGAGATCAACTGGCCGATCCGCCAGGCGACCGATCACGGCACGCACGAGGCCATCTACCTGAGCGACCCCGACGGGAACGACCTCGAGCTGATGTGGGATCGCCCGCCGGAGCAGTGGCCGCGCGACGGCGACGGTCACGCCGCCTATGCGGACGGGGAGCTCGACCTCGAACAGCTCCTGACCGAAGCGCCCTAGCCGTCGTCGCGGCGCACCGGGACGACCTCGACGTCGCGCCGGTGGAACCCGACCCGCCAGCTATAGGTGTCGCGGCGGGAGGGGAAGAAGTCGGGCCAGTCCTTCAGCATCATCCAGGCGGCGACCAGCAGGATCGCGGCGTCCAGGACGACGGGACCGGAGCGGTCGGTCAGCCACCCGGCGGCGACGACGAGCGTCGCGACGAGGCCGGCCCAGCACTCGTGCACGCGCAGCCCGGCCACGTACACCGCGGTCCCAGCGGGTGGTGGCGGACGTCTACGAGCGTGCGCAGAGTTCGGGCCATGCCATCGTTATCGGCAGGTCTCGCGCTCGCTCAACCCTGCGCGGCGACGGTGCCCGCCGCCTCGCAGGCGCGCGCGACGTTGGCCGCGTGCATGGTGCGGTCGGCCGCACCGGCCGCTCGCTCGGGGATGGCGATCTGCTCCGCCTGGTCGGGCTGGCCGCCGGCGTCGGCGTGCGCCAGCACCGCCTCGAGATAGGCCAGGTCCTCCTCGGCGATCCGGAGCGCCTCGTCGCTCGTGTGCGGCTTGCCGTGGCCGACGACGATGTACAGCGGCCGTTCCCGCTCGATCACGCCGACGAGCCCCTGCAGCGTCGACCGGTAGGCCGACACCGAGTCGTACACGCCCGGGATCTCGAGCGCCGAGAGATAGTCGCCGACGACCAGCAGGTGCTCGTCGGGGAGCGAGACGATCAGGCCGTCATCGGTGTGCCCCGGCCCGGCGCGGCACACGCCGAGCCACGGTCCCATCCGCACCTCGGCGGGCGGGTCGACAACCTGGTCGACGTGCAGCCGGTCGATCGATCGGTGGGTGATCAGGAACTCGGCGGTCTCGCGCTCGATCTCCTGCCGGGCGACGCCCGAGCGGATCCGCTCGGCCGCGCCGCTGCTCGCCGTGACGTGCACGTCGGACAGGAGCCCGAGCGCCATGACGTGGTCCCAGTCGGAGTGGGTGACCAGCACCTGCGTGACCGGCATGGCCGATGCGCCGACGACCTCCTCGATCTCCCACGGCGAGATGCCGGGGTCGACCAGGAGCCGCTCGCCCGCCCGGCGCAGCTCGAGGGTGGTCGTCTGGTACAGGGTGCTGGGCCACCACGTCGCCGTGCCCGTCAGCGGGATCGCCCTTGGCATGGGCCTAGCATAGTATGGCCCGATGCGGGTTGGGATCGACCTGATCGAGATCGACCGCGTGGCCCGTGCGCTCGAGCGGCACCCGCGCTTCGTCGAGCGCGTCTTCACCCAGATCGAGCGCGAATACTGCCTCTCCCGGGCCAACCCGGCGCAGCATTTCGCGGCCCGGTTCGCGGGCAAGGAGGCCGTCGGGAAGGCGCTCGGGTTCGGGGTGCCGTTCACCTGGCGCGAGATCGAGATCGCCGGCCGGCCCAAGCCCGGCGTCAGCCTGTCCGGACGCACGGCCGCGTGGGCGCAGCGCGTGAAGGCGGGCGCGATCGACCTCAGCATGACCCACTCGAAGGGGATGGCGGCCGCGGTGGCCGTCGTCGACGACGCATGATCCACACGCTCCCGCTGTACGACGCGGGCGAGATGCGGGCGGCGGACACCGGCGCGATCCAGGAGATCGGGATTCCGGGCGCGGTGCTGATGGAGCGGGCCGGCCTGGCCGCCGCCGACGAGATCGTCCGCGCGTATCCACGGACATCGGTGGCGGTCGTGTGCGGCGGCGGCAACAACGGCGGAGACGGGTTCGTCGTCGGCCGCCACCTGCACGCGGCCGGCTGGGACGTGGAGTGCCTGCTCGCGTCCGACCCGGCCAAGCTGCCCGCCGATGCCCGTCGCAACCACCAGGTGGCCGTGCGGCTCGAGGTGCCGATGCGCGAGGGTGTCTCCCGGGCGCGGCTGCGGCGGGCGGATGTGATCGTCGACGCCCTGCTCGGCACGGGCTTTCGCGGCTCGCCCCGGCCCGAGGCGGTGCAGGTGATCGCCGCCATGCACGACCATCCCGGGATCGTCGCCCTCGACGTGCCGTCGGGCGTCGACGCATCGACCGGGGTGATCGCCGGGGAGGCGGTCGCCGCCGAGGTGACGGTCTGCTTCCACGGCCGCAAGCTGGGGACGGCGGTCGATCCGGGGATGACGGCCTCCGGCCGCGTCGTCGTCGCCGAGATCGGGATCCCGCGACAGGCCGACGTCGCGACGGCCGCCGTGCTTGCAAACGGGCTCACCGCGCCCGCGAAGGGGACGGCCGACACGAAGTACTCGGCGGCGGTGCTCGTGCTCGGCGGCGCGCGCGGCTTCAGCGGCGCCCCGCTGATGACGGCGCTGGCCGCCCTCCGGGCATCGGCCGGGATCGCCTGGATCGGCACGCCGCCGGACGCCGCCCGCATCCTCGAGGCGCGCATCCCCGAGGTGATGGTGCGGCCGCTGCCGAACGCGCTCGAGCTCCTCGAGCGGGCCGGCGCGGTGGCGCTCGGGCCCGGGCTCGGGCGGGACGAGGAGATGCTCGCCCTGGCCCGCGAGGTCGGCGTCGGCCACGCCGGCCCGATCGTGATCGACGCGGATGGGCTGTTCGCCTTCAACGGCGCGCTCGACGAGCTGCGCCGGCGCAAGCGGCCGGCGGTGCTGACGCCGCACGAGGGCGAGATGGGGCGGCTGCTCGGCGAGTCGTCCGAGTGGGTACGCGCGAACAGGCTCGAGGCGGTGCGGCGGGCGGCTGACGCGAGCGCCTGCGTCGTCCTGCTGAAGGGGGCCGACACGCTCGTGGCCGCGCCGGACGGCCGCGTGTGCGTATCGCTGGCCGGCGTCCCCGGCCTCGCGACGGCAGGATCGGGCGACGTGCTCACGGGCGTTGTCGCCGCCATGCTGGCGCGCGAGCCGGACGCCTGGGCGGCGACCGCGGCGGCGGCCGAGGCGCACGGCTCGGCGGGTCGCGCGGCAGCCGAGCGGGTCGGGCCGTCGGGCATCATCGCGACCGACGTGATCGAGTCGCTGCCGGGGGTGCTGCGGTGATCGGCACCGAGAGGGCGCGAGCGACGGTGACCGTCGATCTCGGCGCCGTCGAGGACAACGTCACCCGCCTGCGCCACGCCGCGGGGCAGGCGGAGGTGTGGGCGGTCGTGAAGGCCGACGGCTACGGCCATGGCGCGGCGGCGGTCGGCCGGGCGGCGATGCGGGCGGGCGCGCGGCGCCTGTGCGTCGCCACGTGGGAGGAGGCGCGTGCGCTTCGCGAGGAGCTCGGCGACCTGCCCGTGCTCGTCATGGGGCCGCTCGCCCCGGGCGAGGAGGCGCACGTCTCCGGCGTCGACGTGGCCGTCTCATCGGTCGAGGGCTTCGCGCGTCTCCAGGCGGGCGCGCGTGCGCCACTTGGCGTTCACGTGAAGGTCGATACCGGCATGGGGCGGTGGGGCATGTCCGCCGCCGAGGGCCTGCGCGTCGCCGACCAGCTCGATTCCGACGGCGGACTGCGGCCTGCCGGGCTCATGAGCCACCTGGCTGTGGCCGACACCGACCCGGACTTCACCCGCCGCCAGGTGGAGCGGTTCGCCGAGGTGGCGGAGCGCTTCCCGCCGTGCCCGCGCCACCTGGCCAACAGCGCGGCGACGCTGCGCTTCCCCGAGGCCCGCTTCGACGCGGTCCGCTGCGGGATCGCGATGTACGGCCTCTCGCCCTTCGCCGATGACCCGGACGCCGACGGGATCGCGCCGGCGCTGCGGATGGAGACGCATGTCGCGGCCGTCAAGCTGCTCGAGCCGGGCGAGAGCTCTGGCTACGGGCGACTCTTCGTCGCGAGCGAGCCGACGTGGATCGGGCTCGCGCCGGCCGGCTACGCCGACGGTGTGCCCCGGGTGCTCTCCGGGCGGGCCGATGTGCTGGTCGGTGGTCGCCGGCGGCGCGTCGCCGCGACCGTGAGCATGGATCAATTGACATTCGTGATCGGTGCCAATTGCGATGTTGAGCCGGGCGACCCCGTGACGCTGATCGGGCGCGACGGCGACGAGCGCATCCTGGCCGAGGAGTGGGCCCGGCTGGCCGGGACCATCAACTACGAGATCGTGACGTCGCTCGCGCCGCGGCCGCGACGGGTGGAGCATGTCGTTGCCGGGCCTTGAGGCCGTGCGGGCGCTCGCGCCCGTGCCGGACGCGTGGCTCGTCGGCGGCAGCGTCCGCGACCTCATCATGGGCCGCGACGTGGTCGACGTCGACCTGGTGGTCGCCGACGATCCGGCGGCGGCGGCGCGGTCGCTGGCGCGTGCGGCGGGTGGCGCGCCGTTCCCGCTGTCCGACCGCCACGGCGCCTGGCGGGTCGTCCGCGACGGCCACACGGTGGACATCAGCCGCAGCCATGGCCCGGTCGCCGAAGACCTGGGCCGGCGTGACTTCACGATCAACGCGATGGCGGTGCCGCTCGCGGGCGGCGACGTCGTCGACCCGCACGGCGGCCGGGCCGACCTCGAGGCGGGCCGGCTGCGGGCGGTCTCCGAGCAGGTCTTCGCCGACGATCCGCTGCGGCTGCTGCGCCTCGCCCGGCTGGCGCACGAGCTCGGTTTCACCGTCGACCCCGAGGCGGAGCGGCTCGCCCGCCGCGACGCCCACCTGGCCGACCGGCCGAGCGGCGAGCGCGTCCTCACCGAGATCCGGCGGCTGCTCGAGCCCGACCATCCCGAGGCGGGCATCCGCCTGCTCGACCGGCTCGGCGTGCTCGACGTCATCCTGCCCGAGGCCGTCGCGATGCGCGGGGTCGGGCAGAGCCAGTTCCACCACCTCGACGTGTTCGAGCACACGCTCAAGGTGCTCGATGCCGCCGCCGACGTCTCCGCGCACCCGGAGCACTACCTGCGCGACGCCGCCGAGCCTGTCCGCGCGGCGCTCGACGCCGAGGTCGGCAACGACTTCGACGGACACACCGGGCTGCGGCTCGCGGCGCTCTTCCACGACATCGAGAAGCCGGCCACGCGGACTGTCTCCGACGAGGGTTGGGTCGGCTTCATGGGCCACGACCGCGTCGGCGCCGACACCGCCCAGCGGGTGCTCGAGCGGTGGCGCGCGTCCCACGCGCTCACGGGCTTCTGCCGGGTGCTCGTCGCCGAGCACCTGCGGCTCGGGTTCCTCGTCCGCGAGCGGCCGTTCGACCGGCGCACGGCCTACCGCTATCTGCAGGCGACTGCGCCGTACGCCTACGAGAGCATCGTGCTCTCGCTGGCCGATCGCCTGGCGACCCGCGGCGTGCGCGCCCGCCAGGCCTACGTGCGCGCGCACTCGCAGGCGGCCGTCGAGCTGATCCATCTGGTGCGCGAGCTCGAGTCGGAGGAGCGGAAGCCGCTCCTGCGCGGCGACGAGATCGCCGAGGCCGCCGGCGCGACCGGCCCGCGGATCGGCGACCTCGTCGCGCTGCTGGCCGAGGAGCAGGCGGCCGGTACCGTCACAACCCGCCAGGAGGCGATCGCGCTTGTCCGGAGCTAACCGATTCGACCGCACGGCCGATATCTACGCCGCTCACGCCGCGAACCGCGATTGGACCGCGTTCGTGGCCTGGTGCGAGCCGAAGGCGGGCGACCGCGTGCTCGACGTGGCAGGCGGGCCGGGCGCGCTCGCGGCGGCCCTAGCCGAGCGGGTCGCGTCGGTCACCGTGCTCGATTCGGCGCCCGCCCTGCTCGGGCACGTGCCCGAGGGGGTCGAGACGGTCACGGGCCGCGCCGAGCAATTGCCGTTCGCCGCTGCGTCATTCGACCTCGTGACGTGCGTCAACTCGCTGCACCACATCGCCCGGCCGGCACGCGCGCTCGACGAGATGGCGCGCGTGCTCGCGCCCGGCGGACGGATCGTGCTCGAGGACATGGTGGCCGACCCCGACCCGCGGCGTGCGCGGCGGTGGGAGGAGATCGAGCGTCTCCGTGACCCCGAGCACGGGCGGCTGATCGCGCCGGGCGATCCGCGTGGGCCGCTCCAGGCTGCGGGCCTGCACCTCGACTCCGAGGAGACGTGGCTGCGCACGTCGCGGGTCGACCGGTGGCTGGCGGTGGCGGGGACGACCGAGCCGGCGGCGGGGCGCGTGCGGCAGATGATCGGCGCCCCCGAGTTCGAGGTGCGCGTCTGGCGGGCGCGCTACCGGCGCCCGGCGGGCTGACCGCCGAGCGGGAGCTTCGCGAGCGCCGTATAGGTGGGGCCGCCCGGGCCGAGATCGGAGCGAACGAGCGCGAGCTCGGCGATGGGGATGCTCGCGTCCTCGAGCGGCCGAGGGTCGGGCCAGCGCTCGAGACGGGCGTGTCCGCGCAGGCGGGCGAGGGTGACGTGGGGCGTGCCGGGGCGAGCCCGGCGGGCGTTCGGAGCGTGCGGCGCCGAGGCTGTGCTGAGGGCCTCCACGATCCCGGTGTATTCGGATGAGGGCGCGGCCGTGGCCCACAGCATTCGCGGCCGTCGTGGCGGGCCGGGGCCGATCGCATCGAGGATCAGGACGGTCGGCTGGTGGCGTGCGCAAGCGTCGGCGAGGTCGGCCTGCAAGACGGCGACGGCGGCGGGATCGACGTCTCCGAGGAAGTGGATCGTGACGTGCAGGCGGCCGGCCGGGGCCACTCGCAGCTCGGGCGGCGCGAGCGCCGCCGCGGCCTCGGCGAGCCGCCGCGCGAGCGCCGGCGGCGGGATGGCGGCGATGAACAGGCGCACGGTGGTGCGAGCGTAGCGGGCTTCGCGCCGGCGACGTTTTCGGCCGATCTGCTCTAAGGCGGGGAGCCCGTACCCCCCATCCGGGGGACGTCCCAAGGCGAACGCCGATGAAAAATCCCTGCTCCTGGGGGGAATCGCCTCCGATGCCCTTCACCTCACCCGAGGAGCCATCATGCCCGCCGACCGCATCACGACGCCGACCACCCACGCGGACACCGTCGCCCAGCTTCGCGACGCCGCCCACACCACCCGCGCGGCGCTCCGCCGCCTCAGCCTCGAAGGCTGGCTCGCCGTCGCCTGCGTCTTCGTCGTCATGTGGGCGGTCGGCTGGCTGTAGGTCGCTCGCGGCGTTGGGGCGACACGCCACTTGGCGCGCGTCGCTGACGACCCACGCCGTGCGCCGATCGGAGGCCTGAAGAGCCCTGCGGGCTCTCCGACGACGGCGAGCCAGCGGTACTGAGGGCGCGCCGGCCGTCGTCGGGAGTGGCGCGGGCGGGTGCTGTCGCGGGGCGCAGCGCTCCCGGCCCGCACGCCACTTGTCGCTAGGACCTGACGTCGTTTGCAGTTCCGACACGCCCTCGCAACACGTCGTCACCCACACGTGACATTGCCCTCGCCATACTCGGCGAATGGCTCTGGCGTATGTCCCGACGTTGTACAAGGCGCGCAATCTGCCGTTGAAGCGGCCCGTGTGTGCGATCTGCGTGGATCGGACGCGGGGGCGGACGGAGTGCGTGCAGCTGGGGTACCGGGTGTGCGTGTGGCTGTGCCCGGCGCATGCGGATGCGGCGTTCCAGACGCGGCGGGGAGGGCGCGATTTCGTGCGGACACTGGCGGGGGTGTGGCAGGCGAACGGCTGCCTGACAGCGGCGCGGGATCGGGCGCTTGGGGCGCACATCGACCGGCAGCGGGAGCGGCCGGCGCGGCCGCGGCCCGGGAGCTACGCGTGGCCGGATCTGCGCAAGCGCCTCGAGCACGAGTACGCGCGGGGAGCGCAGCCGGCCCAGGTCGCGGGTGGCGTGAGGGAGCTCGAGGCGAGCTGCCCGGCGCGGCCGCCCAGCAGGCGGACGCTGCAGCGCTGGTACTCCCAGCGGCGCTGGGTCACGCACCCGCCGTGAGTCAGGCGGCGCGAACGACCGGGCGGCGGCCGTCGAGCTCGCGCAGCAGCTCGGCCAGCTTGCACTCCAGGTCGTTCGGCGTGCGCACGGGGTAGCCGGACTGCCACTGACCACTCGTCTCGGTCACCCGCACGCAGTACATGAGATTCTGGATGTCGCGTTTGTCGAGCATCGTCATTCCACCTCGGCGTTCGACGCGTTCCGTGGCATCCCCTGCTTGCGGTATATCGCCGGGGCACCGGGTATAGTCACCCGCGCCATGCTGAAGGTGTTGATTGCAGCCCTGCTCGGGACCGTCGCAGGGATCGCCGTGATGGTGGTCGTCATCGTCGCTGCGGGCGGGTCGACGGACAATTCGAGCAGCGTCGGATTGAACCCGACGGTGTCCACCGCGGCCCTCTCGACGCCGGCATCATCGACGCCCGCATCCACGCCTGGCGGCGGCAGCAGCGGTGGCGGCTCGAGCGGCGCCACCGGCGACGCCACGGCGGGCAAGGCAGTCTTCGCGTCGAACGGCTGCGGCAGCTGCCACACGCTCAGCGCGGCCGGCGCGACCGGGACGATCGGCCCCGACCTCGGCAAGATCTCCGATCGACGCGACGAAGGACAAGATGCCGATCGGGGCGTTCATCCAGCAGTCGATCACCGACCCGACCGCCTACACCGCGATCCGGCGGGCCCGTGGAGCACGCCGATGCCGACGACCTTCGGCTCCTCGCTCAGCTCGACGCAGATCGACGACCTGGTCGCGCTGATCGAGTCCAGCCAGTCCTCGTAGCGGCACGGACGGGATGACGGTCGCCTCCGAGCCCGGCGTTCGCACCGGCGCCGGCGCGCTCGTCGCGGCGCTGGAGGCGCACGGCGTCGAAGTCGTGTTCGGCTTGCCGGGCATCCACGCCCTCCCTGTCTGGGACGCGCTGATCGGCTCGCCGATCCGGCGGATCGTCGTCCGCCATGAGCAGGCCGCGGGCTTCGGCGCCGTCGGCTATGCCCGCACCGGCGATCGCCCCGGCGTCTACCTGACGAGCACCGGCCCCGGCGCGTTCAACTCGCTGGCGGCGCTCTCGGAGGCCGACGCGTCGAGCGCGCCCGTGCTGCACCTGACCTCGCAGATCCCGACGATCTGGTCGGCGCCGGCCGCGGCTACCTGCACGAGAGCCGTGGCCAGTCGCAGGCGTTCGCGGCGGTGTCGCGCTTCCACGCCCGGCCGACGTCGCCCGACGCGCTCGTCCAGGCGGTCGACGAGGCCTTCCGGCACATGGCGCTCGACCCCGGGCCGGCCACGATCGAGGTCGCGACCGACGTCATGGCCGCCGCCGCCGGATCGACGGCGCCGCGGGTCACCCGCGTCGCGCTGCCCGCGCCCGACCCCGAGGCAGTCGCCCGCGCCCGGGTGCTGATCGATGCCGCCGACGCTCCGCTGATCTGGGCCGGCGGCGGGGCGCGCCACGCCGCCGCCGATGTCCGCAGCTGGCCGAGCTGCTCGACGCGCCCGTCCTCACCACATACAACGGCAAGGGCGCGCTCCCGACCGGCCACGCCCTGCATGCGGGGTCGTCGATCGAGGAGCCGTCGATGCGCCGCCTGGTCGAGCGCTCCGACCTCGTGTCTCGCCCTCGGCACCCGCTTCTCGCAGGAGGGGACGGCCGACTGGGGCCTGCCGATGCCTGCGACGATCGTCCAGGTCGACCTCGACGAGGGCCGCTTCGGGCGCACGTTCCCCGTGACGGAGGGGATCGTGGCCGATGTCGGGCTCTTCTGCCGCGCGCTGGTCGCACACCCGCCGTCGGCCGGCGGGCGCGACGGCGAGGCGGCCGTCCGCGCCGCGCTCCAGGGCCGCTCGTCCGAGGTGGGCGCGCAGGGCGCCGACACCGAGGTCGAGCTGATGCACGTCCTCCACGAAGCGCTGCCCGACGACGCGATCGTGGTCGCCGACATGACCATCGCCGCCTACTGGGCGGCGCTCTACCTCGACGCGAAGCGGCCCGGGGCGTTCGTCTACCCGTCGTCCGGGGCGCTCGGCTGCGGCATCCCGCTGCCCTCGGCACGGTCGCCGCGAACCCCGACCGCCCCACGGTCGCGCTGTGCGGCGACGGCGGCTTCCTGATGGCGGGGCACGAGCTCCTGACGGCACAGGCGGAGGGACTACCGCTGATCGCGCTCGTCGTGAACGACTCCGCCTACGGCATCCTGCGCAACTACCAGGAGACGATGTTCGGCCGAACGGTCGCGGTCGAGCTGAACGCGCCCGACTTCGAGACGCTCGCCCGCGCCTGCGGCGTGCGCTACCTGCGCGCCGACGGGGTCGGCGGCCTCACCGCGACGCTGGCGGAGGCGCTCGCCGACCGCTCCGGCCCGGCGCTGGTCGAGCTGCAGACGGCGCTGCGCGCTCCCGGCCAGTCGGTCTAGCATGGCGGGCAGCTGTGAGCGCCCCGGTCCGCACCGACTACTCGATGACCGCCAGCCCCGGACGCCGGCTCCCGGTGGCCGTCCGCGCGGGCGGATGTGTGATCGAGGACGCCGACGGCAAGCGCTACCTGGACGCGTGCGGCGGCGCCATGGTGATGCTGCTCGGCCATGGCCATCCCCGCATCGTCGAGGCGCTCCAGCGCCAGGCCGAGCGGATCGCCTTCACCTACCGGTTTTCATTCTCGAACGAGCCGATGATGGATCTGGCCGAGCGCATCGCGCGGATCGCGCCGGGCGACCTGGAATGGTGCTTCTTCAACTCGTCCGGCTCCGAGGCGAACGAGTCGGCGCTGCACCTGGCCGTGCTCTACTGGGAGCTCCAGGGACATTCCGGCAAGATCGAGTTCCTCAGCCGGGTGACGTCGTACCACGGCTCGACGATGGGGGCGTTGTCGCTCTCGGGGTCGCGCTGGCGGGCGCCGTTCGAGCTCCTGCTGCGCAAGTACGCGGTCGTCCCGAACGCCGACACGGCCGAGGAAGGAGCGGCGGCGCTCGAGGCGGCGATCATGTCGCGCGGCGCCGAGCACGTGGCCGCATTCGTGGTCGAGCCCGTGACGGGGTCGTCGGGTGCCGCCGTGCCGCTGCCCGACGGCTACCTGGCCGCGGTGCGCGACGTGTGCGACCGCTACGACGTGCTCCTCGTCGCCGACGAGGTGATCACGGGATTCGGCCGCACCGGCCGCTGGTTCGGGGTCGAGCACTTCGGCGCCGTCCCCGACGTGATCACCTTCGGGAAGGGCATCGGCGGCGGCGCCATCCCGCTCTCCGGGATGGTGGCGACACGGCGGCTGCGTGAGGTCGTCGAGGGCAGCCCGAGCGGCTTCTCCTACGGGCACACGTTCTCGGGCAATCCGCTCGCCTGCGCCGTCGGCTGCGAGGTGATCGACGTGATCGAGTCGGAGGGCCTGCTCGAGGCCGCCAGGGTGCGCGGCGAGCAGCTGCATGCCCGCCTGGCCGAGATCGCCGGCCGCCGCCAGATCGTCGCCGAGCTCGCGCGGCCTCGGCCTGCTGCGCGGGATCGAGCTGCGGCCCCGGGGGTGGCCGCTTCGCCGCCGCGGACGGGATGTCGGGGAAGGTGTCGGCCGAGGCGAAGCGTCGCGGCCTGATGATCTACCCCTGCCCGACGCCGGTTGGCACGGAGCAGATGGACGCGCTCCTGCTGGCGCCTCCGCTGACGGTCACCGAAGCCGAGATCGACGAGATCGCGGCGCTCTTCGACGAGACCTTGGCGGCCGTCGAGGCCACGCTCTAGATGGCCGCCGAGCCGGTCAGCCTGCCGACCACCGGCGAGCTGCAGGCCGCGCTCGAGCAGGCCGCCGAGTGGATCGCCCGCTACCTGGACAACGTCGACAAGCTGCCGGTGCTCGCGCAGGTGAAGCCGGGCGAGATCGCGGCGGCGCTGCCGGAGCACCCGCCGGCGCACGGCGAGCCGCTCGCCGCGATCCTGGCCGACGTCGACCGTGTCATCGTGCCGGGCCTGACGCACTGGAACCACCCCGGCTTCATGGCCTACTTCGGGATCACCGGCTCTCCGCCGGGCATCCTCGGCGAGACGATCGCCGCCGCCTTGAACGTGAACGCGATGCTCTGGCGGACATCGCCCGCGGCGACCGAGCTCGAGCAGGTGACGCTGCGCTGGGCGGCGGAGCTGCTGGGCCTGCCGACCGGCTGGTTCGGGCAGATCACCGACACGGCGTCGTCGTCGACCCTGTGGGCGCT
Organism: uncultured Actinomycetes bacterium; assembly: GCA_963708365.1. GTDB lineage: Bacteria > Actinomycetota > Thermoleophilia > Gaiellales > JAICJC01 > JAICJC01. The sequence goes on along the minus strand of CAVPSM010000011.1, from coordinate 232,426 downwards.
CGCCGCCGCCCGGGAGGCGGCCGGGCTCGACATCCGCGCGCGCGGCATGGCCGGCCGGGACGACCTGCCGCCCCTGCGCGTCTACACCTCCGAGGAGGCGCACTCGTCCGTCGAGAAGGCCTGCATCGTGCTCGGGTTCGGGCAGGAGGGCCTGCATCAAGATCCCGACGGACGCCGCGTTCCGGATGCGCGCCGACGCGCTGCGCGACGCGGTCGCCGCCGACGTCGCCGCCGGCCGCCGGCCGATCGCCGTCGTGGCGACCGTCGGCACGACGTCGTCGACGAGCATCGACCCGGTCTCCGAGATCGCAGACGTCTGCGCCGAGCACGGCATGTGGCTGCACGTCGACGCGGCCTACGGCGGCGCCGCCGCGGTCGTGCCGGAGATGCGCGGCGTGGTGGACGGGTGCGACCGGGCCGACTCCCTGGTCGTGAACCCGCACAAGTGGCTGCTCACGCCGGTCGACTGCAGCCTGCTCTACACGGCCCGGCCGGAGGACCTGCGGGCCGCCTTCTCGCTTGTGCCCGAGTACCTGCGCTCGAACGAGGACGACGTCGTCAACCTGATGGACTACGGCGTCGCGCTCGGCCGCCGGTTCCGCTCGCTGAAGCTGTGGATGGTGCTGCGCGCCTACGGCGCGGACGGGCTCGCGGCGATCGTGGCCGGTCACGTCGAGCTGGCCCGCCGGCTGGAGGCCGCCGTGCGGTCGGAGCCGGGCTGGGAGCTGCTCGCGCCGGTGCCATTCTCGACGGTCTGCTTCCGCTACCGGCCAGATGGCGTCGACGACGAGGCCGAGCTACGCGGCGTGCAACGAGGCCATTCTCGAGCGCGTAAACGGGAGCGGCCGCGCGCTCGTCTCGCACACCCAGCTCAAGGGCCGCTACGCCCTGCGGGTCGCGATCGGCAACGCCGCGACGACGGCCGAGCACGTCGACCGCGCGTGGGACCTGCTCCGCGAGGCCGCTGCGGCCTAGGCAGAAGTGTCAGCGGGACTGTCCCCTTAGCGATTCGCCGGCCTGGATCGAGCCGCTGGTCAGCTCGCGGAAGAGCAGCTGCAGCGACCCGGCGACGGGGATCGCGATCAGCGCGCCGAGCACGCCCAGGAGCTCGCCGCCGACCAGCACCGCGACCAGGATGAGGAACGCCGAGAGCTGCACCGTGCGCCGGTAGACGATCGGCTGCAGGATGTGGTTCTCGATCTGCTGGTAGACGACGTTCACGACGATCATCACGATGCCGGCGGTGAGGCCCTGGGTCGCGAACGCGACGCCGATCGCCGCCAGGGCGCCGATGGTCGCGCCGACAAGTGGCACCAGGTCGAACACGCCCATCAGCACGGCGAGCGCCAACGCGTACGGCACGCCGAGGATCCACAGCGAGATCCCGATCACCGTTCCGGCGACGATCGAGATGATCAGGTTGCCGAGCACGTAGCCCGCGACGTTGCGGTTGATCTCGCCGCCGATGCGCCGGATCTGCTCGGCCCGCTCGGCCGAGAAGAAGCGCAGGAGCCCGTCGGCCAGCGCGGGCAGCTCGAGCAGCAGAAACAGCGTCAGGAACAGCACGGTGATCGTGGCGACGACGCCGCTCACGAGCTTGCTCAGGGCCCCGAACGCCTTGCTGGGATACGCGTTCGCGGCATCCTCGGCCTTCTGCACCAGGTGGTAGCGCCTGTTCAGGCTGTTGATCGTCTCGTTGTGGCGCAGGTCGTTGATGTAGCTCGGGGCGGCGCGGCGCAGGTCGTCGACCTGGCTCGCGATCGGGATGATCAGGAGCGCCAGGAACAGCACCACCAGCACCAGCAGCGCGCCGAACACCGCGAAGACGGCCAGCGCGTGCGGCATCCGCCGCTCGGCCAGGCGCACGGCCGGCTGGAGCGCGACCGCCAGGAACAGCGACGTGGCCAGCCAGACCAGGATCCGGCCGACGTGCGTGAGCAGGTCGACGGCGGCGAACGTGACCAGCACGAGCGCGATCACCCGGACGATGGTGCGCACGGGCAGGTCGACGACGACGCGCTGCGGGCCGGGGAGCATCCCGGCCGAGTTCGACGCCGACGGCGCGAATCCCGCCGTGGCTGCTAGCGTCTCCGTCTCGTGGCCCCGACGCCCCTGCGGCGCAATCGCGACTTCGTCCTGCTCCAGTCCGGGCAACTGCTCTCGGCGATGGGGTCGGAAGCTACGGCGATCGCCTACCCGCTGCTGGCGCTCGCGCTGACACACTCGCCCGCCCGCGCCGGCCTGGTCGCGTTCGCACGCCTGGCGCCGTTCGCCGTGCTGCAGCTCCCGGCCGGCGTGGCCGCCGACCGCGTCGACAGGCGCCGCATGATGGTGGCGGCCGACCTCGTGCGCGCGACGACAATTGGCGTTCTGGCTGCGTCAATTGCGTTGGGGGACGCGTCGTTCGCCTTCCTCGCCGTGGTCGCGCTGATCGAGGGCTCCGCGACCGTCGTCTTCACCGTTGCGGCGACCGGGGCGCTGCGCTCGGTGGTGCCGGCGGCGCAGCTCCCCGACGCGGTCGGCGCCGTCACCGCCCGGATCGCGACGATCAACCTGGCCGGACCGCCCCTGGGCGGGTTCCTGTTCGGCATCGCGCGATCGCTGCCGTTCGTCGTCGACGCGTGCTCATATGCCGCATCGCTCACCTCGCTCGCCCTGATCCGCACTCCGTTTCAGCAGCCGCGGGAGCCGAGCGACGCCGGCATCCGCGCGCAGGTCGCGGAGGGGATGCGCTACCTGTGGGGCCAGCCGTTCCTGCGTACCTGCGCGTTCCTGTACGGACTGGGCAACTTCTCGCTGCCCGGGATCCTGCTCGTGGTCGTCGTCGCCGGCCGCGAGCAGGGGCTGAGCGGCGGCGAGATCGGCGCGCTCCTGGCCGGGTTCGGCACCTGCCTTCTGGCCGGCTCGCTGCTCTCGCCGATCGCCCGGCGCAGGCTGTCGATGCGGACGATCCTCTGGATCGAGCTCGCCGCCTGGCTCGGAAGCGCCGCCTTTCTCGTGCGGCCGAGCGTGTTCGTGCTCGCGATCGGCATCCTGCCGCAGGGCATCGCCATGCCGATGACCGACTCGGTGGTCGTCGGCTATCGCATCGCCGTCACGCCCGACCGGCTGCTGGGGCGGGTCGAGGCGGTGCGCAGCTCGATCGCGCTCGCCATCGCGCCGCTCGGGCCCCTGGTCGCCGGGCTGCTGCTGGAGAAGATCTCGGCGCGCGAGACCATCGCGTTCTTCTGCCTGTTCAACGTCGTCCTGCTCGTGTGGGGTGTCCTGAGCCCGTCGATCCGGCGCGCGCCCAGCCTCTCCGACCTGGCGACCGTCGAAGCCTAGGCGCCGCCGACGTATGCGGCCAGGTGCTCGCCGGTCAGGGTGGAGCGAGCCGCGACGAGGTCGGCGGGCGTGCCCTCGAAGACGACCGTGCCGCCGTCGTGCCCGGCGCCGGGACCGAGGTCGATGATCCAGTCGGCGTGGGCCATCACGGCCTGGTGGTGCTCGATGACGATGACGGACTTGCCGGCGTCGACGAGCCGGTCGAGCAGCGCGAGCAGCTGCTCGACGTCGGCCAGATGGAGCCCGGTGGTCGGCTCGTCGAGGACGTAGACGCCACCCTTCTCGCCTATGTGCACGGCCAGCTTCAGCCGCTGGCGCTCGCCGCCCGAGAGCGTGGTCAACGGCTGCCCGATGACGAGGTATCCGAGCCCGACGTCGGCCAGCCGCTCGAGGATCGCATGCGCCGCCGGGGTGCGCGCGTCGCCGTCGGCGAAGAACTCGCCCGCCTCGTCGACCGACATCGCCAGCACCTGGCTGATGTCGCGCCCGCCGAACTGATACTCGAGCACCGACGCCTGGAAGCGCTTGCCGTCGCACTCGTCGCAGGTGGTGGCGACGCTCGCCATCATCGCCAGGTCGGTGTAGACGACGCCCGCGCCGTTGCAGTGCGGGCAGGCGCCCTCGGAGTTCGCGCTGAACAGCGCCGGCTTCACGCCGTTGGCCTTGGCGAACGCCTTGCGGATCGGGTCGAGCAGCCCCGTGTATGTCGCCGGGTAGCTGCGGCGCGACCCGTGGATCGCCGCCTGGTCGATCGAGACCACACCCTCGCGGCCGGCGACGGAGCCGTCGATGAGCGAGCTCTTGCCCGATCCGGCGACGCCCGTCATCACGACGAGCGCGCCGAGCGGGATGTCAACGTCGACGTTCTGCAGGTTGTGCGTCTTCGCCCCGCGCACCTCGAGAGCGCCCGACGGCTGCCGCACCGAATCCTTCAGCGACGCCCGGTCGTCCAGGTGCCGCCCGGTCAGTGTGCCCGCCGCACGCAGCCCGTCGATCGTGCCCTCGAAGACCACCTCGCCACCGGCGCTGCCGGCGCCGGGGCCGAGGTCGACGACGTGGTCGGCGATCGCGATCGCCTCCGGTTTGTGCTCGACGACGAGCACCGTGTTGCCCTTGTCGCGCAGCTGCAGCAGGAGCTCGTTCATCCGCTGGATGTCGTGCGGGTGCAGACCGATGGTGGGCTCGTCGAAGACGTAGGTCACGTCGGTCAGCGAGGAGCCGAGCTGGCGCACCATCTTCGTGCGCTGGGCCTCGCCGCCCGAGAGCGTGCCCGCCGGCCGGTCGAGCGACAGGTAGCCGAGGCCGATCTCGGCGAACGAGTCGAGCGTCTCGCCGAGCGCCTCCAGCAAGGGCGCCACCGTCGGCTCGTCGAGACCGCGCACCCACTCCGCCAGATCGCTGATCTGCATCGCGCACGCGTCGGCGATGTTGATCCCGGCGATCTTCGACGACCGGGCAGCCTCGCTCAGCCGGGTGCCCTCGCAGTCCGGGCACACGCTGAACGTCACCGCCCGCTCGACGAACGCGCGCACGTGCGGCTGGAGCGCGTCGACGTCCTTGGAGAGCATCGACTTCTGCATCCGCGGGATCAGGCCCTCGAACGTCAGGTTGATGTTCTCGACCTTGATGCGGGTCGGCTCCTTGTAGAGGAGGTCGTTGAGCTCGCGCTTCGTGTACTTCGCGATCGGCTTGTCCGGGTCGAAGAAGCCGCAGCCGCGGAAGATGCGGCCGTACCAGCCGTCGACGCTGTAGCCGGGGATCAGGAGCGCGCCCTCGCGCAGGGACTTGCTCTCGTCGTACAGCGCGGTGAGGTCGAAGTCGGTGACCGCGCCCCGGCCCTCGCACCGCGGGCACATGCCGCCGGTGCGGCTGAACGACGCCTTCTGGGTCTTGCGGTTGCCGCGCTCGACGGTGATCGCGCCGGTGGCCTTGACCGTCGGGACGTTGAACGAGAAGGCGTTGGGCGAGCCGATGTGCGGCGTGCCGAGCCGGCTGAACAGGATGCGCAGCATCGCGTTTGCGTCGGTCGCGGTGCCGACCGTGGAGCGGGGGTCGGTGCCCATCCGCTCCTGGTCGACGATGATCGCCGTCGTCAGGCCCTCCAGCACGTCGACGTCCGGCCGCGCCAGCGTCGGCATGAAGCCCTGCACGAACGCGCTGTAGGTCTCGTTGATGAGCCGCTGGGATTCGGCGGCGATCGTGCCGAAGACGAGCGAGCTCTTGCCCGATCCCGAAACGCCGGTGACCGCGGTCAGCCGGCGTTTCGGGAGGGTGACGCTCACGTCCTTCAGGTTGTTCACGCGCGCGCCGTGAACGCGGATCAGGTCGTGCGTGTCCGCGACCGTCGTGCTCATCGGTCCTGCAGCAGCCCGAGGACGTTGCCGTCGGGGTCGGTGAACGTGGCCACCAGGCGGCCGCCGCCGACGTCGTGGGAGGGCTCCTTGACAGCCGCGCCGGCGGCGGTCACCTCGGCCAGCTTGGCCTCGATGTCGGAGACGTGCCAGTACGCCACAGGCGACGTCATGCCCTGCTCGCCGCCGGGGACGAGCCCGATCTGCTGGCCTTCGGCCTCGAAGCCGACGTAGTACTCCGAGTCGGCCTGCGGCGCCACGCCGAGCAGCGCGGCGTAGACCGCCTTGGACTGCGCCAGGTCGGTGACGGGGTGCAGGACCGTCTTGATGCCCTGGGTGGAAGAGTCGGCCATGATCACTCCTTGTTCGCGGTGTGTGGTGCCCATGGCGGTCACTGTAGAGGCGCCCCCGCGGCCGGCGCTTCTCGATTCCTGATCAGGTGGCCAACCGGTCGATTGGCATATGCGCGAGACGCCAATTGGCGCACGCGACCGGATCTAGCCGGCGCCGTTCGGCAGGAGGTTCGAGCCGAGCACGACCGCGACGCCGTCGGTCTGGGTCGGCAGCACGCCCGCGGCCTGGGCGATCGGCACCGGCGGCGGCAGGCCCAGGCGGCTGGCCACGACCTTCGCCTGCGAGAGCTTGCCCGGCACGTAGACCACGATGGTGGACGTGGTGTCGTGTGACGCATCGCCGATGCTGACGACATGCCACCCGGCCTGGCGCAGCTGGGTCTGGGCGGTCGCGGCGGCGTTGGCGCCGCCGAAGCCGTTCAGGACGGTGAGCGGGATCTGCTTCCACTGCGCCTTCGCGTGCTTGACCGGCACCGTGCCCGTCCCGCCGGGCGGCGTCGTGCCCTGCGAGGTCGCCGGGTTGTGGTGGGTGGGCGGCGTGGTGGTCGTCGCCGAGCTGCCTCCGGAGGCGCTCTGCAGCACCCATCCGAAGATGAAGAGCGCCGCGACGAGGGCCACGACCGCGCCGACGCGCGCGGCTGGGATACGCGGCCGCCGCGCCCTGATCCCCTGCGCCTCGAGGCGGCGCGCGAACCAGTCGTCCAACCCCTCGTCGCCGCGAGGTGGGTCGAACGGGGGCTCCCCTCCGGTGCGCCCGCCCGGTGTCCGCAACTCGGCCATTGTCCACCAGAACGTTACACGCCTCGTAGGATCCTCCTCCAGCGTGGCCTGCGAGATGATCGACACCTGGGTCGCCGAGGGCGACGCCTCGGCCGTCGCCGCGGCGGTGATCGCGCCTGAGGGCATCCGCGAAACGCGCGTCGCCGGCGACGCGCGCCCGGACTCGTTGTTTGCGCTCGCGTCGCTGACGAAGCCGCTCGTCGCCGTGGCGGTGCTGGTCGCCGCCGAGGAGGGCTCGATCGACCTGGACGCACCCGTCGCCGAGCACCTCGAGCAGTACCGGGCGCCCGACCGGCGGGCGATCACGCCGCGGCACCTGCTCTCGCACGCCTCCGGCCTGCCGGAGGTCGGACCGCCCGGCGTCTCGGCGGTCGACGTCGAGCCGGTGCGCCCGCCGGCGACCCGCCGCGTCTACTCGAACGAGGGCTACGGCGTGCTTGGCGCGCTGCTGACGGCGGCGACCGGGATGGGCCACGCCGAATATGTCCACTGCGCCGTGCTCGAGCCGCTGGGGATGGACGCCTATCTCGGCCTGCCCGAGCCCGAGGCCGGGCGCGCGCTCGACGTCCGCCAGCCGGGGCTGTGGCGGCCGGGCGAGCCGCTCTTCAACTCGCGCGAATGGCGGTCGCGGGCGACCGCGGCAGGCGGGGCGTTCGCGACATGTGACGCCTACGCGCGATTCGTGCAGCTCCTGCTGGCGCGGGGCGCGCCGCTGCTCGCCTCCGAGACGTTCGCCGAGCTGGCCGAGGTGCAGTACCCGGGCCTGGCCGGCGGGATCGAGTCGTTCCGCACCTGGGACGAGGCCGACTGGGGGCTCGGCTGCGACATCCGCGACGGCAAGGACGGCCATTGGACAGGGACGCGGACGTCGCCCGCCACGCTCTCGCACTTCGGCGCGTCGGGCACGCTCATGTGGGCCGACCCGAAGCCGGGCGTCGGCCTCGTATGCCTCGCCAACCGGGGCACGTACTCGGGCTGGATGATGCGCCCCGGCCGCTGGCCGGCACTGTCCGACCGCGTCGTCGCCGAGGCCGGATGAGGGACTGGCGCCACTGCCCCCGCTGCGCGGCCAACCTCGAGCGGCGGGTGCCCGAGGGTGACGACGAGGAGCGGCTCGTGTGCCCGGCGTGCGGGCTCGTGCTCTACGACAATCCCGCGCCGACAGCGAGCGCGATCGTCGTCGACGACGCCGGCCGGGTCATGCTCGGGCGGCGCGGGATCGAGCCGTTCCGGGGCCTGTGGGACGCACCGGGCGGGTTCATGCGGCCCGGTGAGGACGGCGAGGAGGCCGCCCGGCGCGAGCTGGAGGAGGAGACCGGCGTCGAGATCGCGGTCGGGCCGGTGCTCGCGATCCTGCCGGACACCTATGGCGGCGAGGGCGTCTCCACGCTGAACGTCTTCTACCTGGCCCGGATCGTGCGTGGCGAGCCGACGCCCGCGTCCGATGTCGCCGAGATCGCCTGGTTCGGCCCCGGCGAGCTCCCGCCGCCGGCGCAGATCGCATTCGCGTGCGTCCGGGAGGCGCTCGATCGCTGGTGCCTCCAGAGCCTGCAGGCAGGACCTGGAATTGTCAATGAACCGTAAAGCCCGCCGCCTGCGCGTCGATTACCGGACCGTCAGCGCCCCGGGCGAAAGGAGTTCGGTCCCCGAGGCGGAAAACGCGTCAGCCGGGCCGCGTGCCCGGAGGAAGCGATCATGGACGAGCTGTACGACAAGCATGTGGAGATCGACGAGCGGTGGCTCACTGAGTGGTTCGAGTTCGGTTTTGCCGAGCTGTCGAGCTACCTGGCCAAGCACGCCGCCTTCGACGACTTCTGCGACAAGCACGAGCTTGACTGATCGCACCCCCGGCATCGCCTGCTCCCGGGCTGCTCGGAGCCGCCGCGCGCGCTGAGCGAGCGGGACGGCCGTCGCGGGCCTGCGGAATAGAATCCGCGGATGCCGCCTTTCGAGCCCGTCCCCAAGCAGCCTGACCACATCGGGCTCGAGCATCGCGTGCTGGAGCGCTGGGAGCGCGAGCGCACGTTCGAGACGCTCCGCGACCGCAACCGCGGCGGCGAGCCGTTCAGCTTCATCGACGGCCCGATCACGGCCAACAATCCCATGGGCGTCCATCACGGCTGGGGACGCACCCTGAAGGACGTGTGGCAGCGCTACTACGCGATGCAGGGCTACGACCTGCTCTACCAGAACGGCTTCGACTGCCAGGGGCTGTGGGTCGAGGTGGGCGTCGAGAAGGAGCTCGGCCTGAACTCGAAGCGCGAGATCGAGGCCTACGGGCTCGACCGCTTCGCCCGTGCCTGCCGCGACCGCGTCGCGCTCTACGCCGGCCAGCTTACCCAGCACTCCAAGCGGCTCGGCCAGTGGATGGACTGGGAGCGGTCGTACTACACGATGACCGACCCCAACATCAGCTACATCTGGGGCTTTCTCAAGGAGTGCAACGAGCGCGGCTGGCTGTACCGCGGCCACCGCTCGATGCCGTGGTGCCCGCGCTGCGGCACGTCGCTCTCCCAGCACGAGCTGATCGACTCCTACAAGGATCTGACCCACCCGTCGCTGCACGTGCGCCTGCCGCTCAAGGGCCGCGAGCGCGAGTACCTGGTGGTGTGGACGACGACGCCGTGGACGCTGCCGGCGAACGTCGCCGCCGCGGTGCGCCCCGACGCCGACTACCTGCGGGTCGAGACGCCGGCGGGGATCGCCTACGTCGCCGCCGACCGGCTCGACGCCAGCCCGATCGCGGGCCGCGTTCTGGGCAAGGTGCGCGGGTCGGAGCTCGTCGGGCTGACCTACACGGCGCCGTTCGAGGAGCTGCCCGCCCAGGAGCGGTTCGAGAACCGGGTGGTCGCCTGGGAGGACGTGTCGATGGACGAGGGCACCGGAATCGTCCACATCGCCCCGGGCTGCGGCGAGGAGGACTTCGAGCTCGGCCGCCGCGAGGATCTCGCGACCCTGATCCCGGTCGACGAGGCGGGCGCGTTCGTGCAGGAGTACGGCTGGCTGCACGGCCACGTCACCGCCGAGGCGGCACAGATGATCGTCGACGACCTCGGCCAGCGCGGGCGCCTGGTTGCCGACGGCGAGATCACCCACCGCTACCCCGTCTGCTGGCGCTGCGGCACCGAGCTGATCTACCGGCTCGTGGACGAGTGGTTCATCCGCTGCGAGGAGATCCGCCAACCGATGATCGAGGCGGCCCGCGGGGTGGAGTGGACGCCACGCCAGTACGGCAAGCGGATGGAGGACTGGCTGGTCAACATGGGCGACTGGTGCATCAGCCGCAAGCGCTACTGGGGACTGCCGCTGCCGTTCTACTTCTGCGAGCACGGCCACATGACGGTGATCGGATCGCAGGCCGAGCTCGAGGAGCGGGCGCTGCGCGGCACCGAGAAGGTCGAGGAGCTGCACCGGCCCTGGATCGACGAGGTCGTCATCCGCTGCGGGGAGTGCGACGCCGAGGCCCACCGGCTCCCGGACGTCGGCGACTGCTGGCTCGACGCGGGCGTCGTCCCGTTCTCCACGCTGGGCTGGCACAACGACACGTTCGTCGAAGCCGGCTACGCGGCCGGCGCGGGCGTTGGGGTCACGATCGCCGACCTGCCCGACCACGCCAACTGGGAGCGCTGGTACCCGGCCACCTGGGTGTCGGAGATGCGCGAGCAGATCCGGCTGTGGTTCTACTCGATGCTGTTCATGGGCGTCGTCCTCGACGGCCGCGCTCCCTATCGCAAGGTGCTCACCTACGAGAAGGTGAACGACGAGACCGGCCGGCCCATGCACAAGTCGTGGGGCAACGCGATCTGGTTCCAGGACGCCATCGAGGACATGGGCGCCGACGTCATGCGCTGGATGTACGCCGGGCAGCAGCCGGCCCAGAATCTGAACTTCGGCTACGGCCCGGCCGGCGAGGTGAAGCAGCGGCTTCTGAAGCTCTGGAACACGTACTCGTTCTTCGTCATGTACGCGAACATCGAGGGCTTCACGCCCCGCTACGAGCTGCTCGAGACGGGGCCCGACCCGGCTGGGGGCCGGCCGCTCGACCGCTGGCTCGCCGCCCGCACGCAGTGGCTGGTCGCCGAGTCGCGGGCCGCGCTCGACGGTTGGGAGTCGCCCCGGCTGGTGCGCGCGTTCGAGACGTTCCTGGACGACCTGTCCAACTGGTACGTACGCCTGTCGCGGACACGTTTCTGGCGCTCGGACGACCCGGCCGACACGCAGGCCGCATTCGAGGCGCTCTGGTACGCGCTCGTGCAGGCGATCCGCTGTGTCTCGCCCGTGATGCCGTTCCTGGCAGACGAGATGTGGCAGAACCTCGTCCGCGGCGCTTGTCCGGACGCGCCCGTGGGCGTGCACCTGGCCGGCTATCCGGAGGTGCGCGAGGAGTTGGCCGACGCCGACCTGCTGGCGGCGATGGGCACCGTCCAGGCGGTCGTCAAGCTTGGCCATCGCAGCCGCGACGAGGCCCGGATCAAGCTGCGCCAGCCGCTCCGCGAGGTGATCGTCGCCACCGACGACCCCGTCCGCCGCGGGCACGTGGCCGAGCACGTCGAGCTGGTCGCGGGCGAGCTCGGTGTGAAGGGCGTGCGCCTGACGACCTCGGCGGAGGAGTTCGCCCAGGTCGAGGTGATGCCGCTGCTGAAGCTGCTCGGCCCCAAGTACGGCCGCGAGCTGGCCGTCATCCGCGGCCTCCTGCGCGAGGGTGCGTTCGAGCTCCGCGACGGCCGGGTGTATGTCGGCGACTGGGTGCTCGAGCCGGGCGAGTACGAGCTGCGGGCGCGCGCTCGCGAGGGCTTCGCCGTCGCCGACGGCGACGGCTTTGCGGTGGCGCTCGACACCGAGATCACGCCGGAGCTTCGGCTCGAGGGCGTCGTCCGCGACGTGATCCGCACGCTGCAGAAGATGCGCCAGGACGCGGGCTTCGAGGTCACCGACCGGATCCGGGTCACCTACCCGGACGCCGACGGCGACGTCGGGCGCGCATTCGCCGAGCACGGCGAATGGATCGCGTCGGAGACGCTTGCCGTGGCGGTCGAGCCCGGCGCCGAGCTGGCGGTCTCCCGGGCCTAGACGGCCCGGCCGCGTCAGTCCCCCGAGCGGGGGACTGACGCGTACTCACAAAGACCGCAAACTGGGACTAGCACGACTGCGTGCGTGCAAACCGTCCGCCCCCCAGGAGGATCCCATCGCCATGTCCCGAGCCCGCCGGGCACTCGTCCCCGTGGTCGCGCTCGCGAGCCTGCTCCTGCAGGCCTCGTCGGCCGCAGCGACCCTCGCGCCGGCGCCCGCCTCTCCCTGGGCGACCACCAACGGCCGGGTCCTTGCGATCGTGCGCGTGAACAACGTCGTCTACGTCGGGGGCAAGTTCACCCAGATGATCGACACGAACGGCACGGTGCTCGCGCGCAACCACCTCGCGGCGGTCTCGGCAATCGACGGGCACGTGCTGCCGTGGAACCCGGGCGCGAACTCGACCGTGCGCTCGATGGCCGTGTCGATCGACGGCAAGACGGTCTACATCGGCGGCGACTTCACGAGCCTCGCCGGCAAGGCCCGCGGCCACGCTGCCGCGATGGCGGCGATCGCGCCCACGAGCACGACGACCACCGGTACGCTGCGCAGCTGGTCTCCGAACGCCGACGGCTCGGTCTACGCCGTCGCCCAGATCGGCGGCCGGGTCTACCTCGGCGGTGCCTTCCTGCACGTCGGTGGACACGGCCGGCCACGGCTCGCGTCCGTGTCGGCGGCGACCGGCGCGCTCACCGCGTGGCATCCGAAGGCCGACGGCGCCGTGCGCGCGCTCCTGCCCGCCGCCGGCGGCTCGACGCTCTTCGTCGGCGGCTCGTTCCACCACATCAACAAGGCGCCCGTGGCCCACCTGGCCTCGCTCGACCCGGTCGCGAACCGCCTCCACGCATGGCGGGGGCACACGGGCGACACGATCCTGGCGCTGGCCGAGAACGGCAAGTACCTCTACGCGGGCGACCGCGGCGGCGGCGGTCACGTCCGCTCGTTCCTTCTGTCCAACGGCAAGCTGCGCTGGACCGAGACGACCAACGGCAACGTGAACGCGGTCGCGCTGGTCGGCTCGGGCGCGTCCCAGCAGCTCGTGCTCGGCGGCCACTTCACCAAGGTCGGATCGCAGGTGCGCCACAAGGTGGCGACCATCAGCCCGATCACGGGCCTCGTCGACCGCTCGCCCGGCGCCTGGCACCCGGCCGCCGCGGGCTCCGATCTGGGCGTCTACGCCGAGCTCGCCTACGGCCAGCACCTCTACTTCGGCGGCGACTTCCTCGAGTGGCAGGTGCACCCCGGCGTCGTCGAGCAGGCGCACCTGGCCGCCTTCTCGACCACCGCCGCAGCCGACGTGACGGCTCCCGTCGTGACCGCGCCGGTGCCGAGCATCCTCAACGGCGCCACGATCGGTACGTCGAAGGTGCCGCTGCGGCTGACCTGGAAGGCGGCCGACGCCGGCAGCGGCGTCTGCCGCTCCACGGTGGCCCGTCGCTTCGCCGGCAACCCGTTCGCTGCCGTGCCGCTGACGCTCGCCACGTCGCGGTCGGCGACGATCCAGGCGGCGCCCGCGTCGAAGGCCTACCTGTTCTCGGCGTTGGCAACGGACTGCTCCGACCTCACCTCCGCCACGGTCACGTCGGCCCCCGTCCACCTGTTCGCCTACCAGAACTCGAGCCCCTCCATCGCCTACCGCGGCGACTGGAGCCCGGCCCGCGCCCGCAGCGCCTACGGCGGATCGGTGCGGCGCTCGAGCCGGGCCGGCGCGAGCGCGTCGCTGCGGTTCACCGGCCGCGAGATCGCCTGGGTGGCGTCGAAGACGCCCGCGAGCGGCAGCGCCCGCGTGCTGATCGACGGCAAGTCCGTCGCGATCGTGCACCTGCGGGCGTCGACCTCGGCCCAGCGCAAGGTGGTCTTCACCCGTACCTGGGCGACCGCCGGGACGCACACGATCAAGATCGTCGGCCTGGGCACGCGTTCGCACCCGCAGGTCTCGCTCGACGCCCTGCTCGTCCTGCGCTAGGAGCCAACGGCGCGGCGGAGCTCGGTCGGGAGCGTGAAGTGCACGTCCTCCGGCTCGGCATGCTGGGCCTCGACGTGCGCGACGCCCATGTCGCGGAAGTGGGCGATCACCCGGTCGACGAGCGTCTCGGGCGCGGAGGCGCCGGAGGTGATGCCGACCGTCTCGATGCCGTCGAGCCACGTCGGGTCGATGTCGCTCTCGTCGTCGATCAGGTGGGCGGGGACTCCCAGCTCGCGCGTCACCTCGACCAGCCGGTTGGAGTTGGACGAGTTCCGCGATCCGATCACGAGGACGAGGTCGACTACCGCGGCGAGCCGCTTGACCGCGTTCTGGCGGTTCTGGGTGGCGTAGCAGATGTCGTCGCGCTTCGGCCCGATCGCGGCGGGATACCGGCGGCGCAGCGCCGCGATGATCTCGACGGTCTCGTCGACCGAGAGCGTCGTCTGGGTGATGTAGGCGACCCGCTCGGGGTCGGGCACCTCGAGCGCCTCGACGTCGGCGATCGACTCGACCAGTCGGATGGCCTCCGGGGCCTCGCCCATCGTGCCGATCACCTCCTCGTGGCCGGCGTGGCCGACGAGGCAGATCGTGTAGCCGTGAGCGGCGAACCGGCGCGCCTCGGCGTGCACCTTGGTGACGAGCGGGCAGGTCGCGTCGAGCACCTGCAGGTTGCGCTCGGCGCTGCGGCGGTGCACCTCGGGTGCGACGCCGTGGGCGGAGAGCACGAGCACGGCGCCCGGCGGGACGTCCTCCTCGGTCTCGACGAAGACCGCGCCCCGGTCGGTCAGCTCCGAGACGACGTGGCGGTTGTGGACGATCTCGCGGCGCACGTAGACCGGCGGCCCGAAATGGTCGAGGGCCCGCTCCACCGTGTCGACGGCACGGTCGACCCCGGCGCAGTAGCCGCGGGGTGAGGCGAGCACAACCTTGCTGGGCGCCATGCGCCCTATGGTACTGACTACCTGTGACCCCAGTCGGCGGTCCACACCGCAGCGCCGGCGTGGCCGAGGAAGGTGCCCTGCGCGCGGCCGATGCCGACGAAGCGGAAGAGGGGGGACAGCAGGATGGCGCGGTGCTCGGGGCTGTGCATCCACATCTGCACGACTCCGGTGGGCGTGGCGTCGAAGCCGGTGCCCCAGGCCAGCGTCTCGCCGGCCTGCCAGTAGCCGTACGTGAGGAACCCGGAGGTGACGATGCGTGTGTAGAGCGTCGAGCCGTATGGGCTCGTGTGGGCGAAGTAGCGGTGCACCAGCATGTCGTCCGAGTGGTGCCGGGCGGCCCAGTGCAGGCGCGGCGACGGGACGACGGGGCGCAGGCCGTGGGAGCGGCGGACGTCGTTGATCGCCCGGAACAGCGGATACCAGGGCGTGCTCGCGGCGCGGGCGGTGGCGGTGCCGAGGCCCGCGGCCAGGACGAGGGTCGCGAGGGCGACGATCAGACGACGGCTCATACCGCTTCTGATCGGCGGTCCCCGCAGGGGGATTAGTCAAAGATCTGTAAATCCGGCTGAATAAACGGGGTCAGACCCCTTTTATTCAGGTGTTCAGCTGTCGCGGATCGCGACCCGGGTGCCGAGCGTCGCGAACTTCCACACCACCTGGGCGTCGCCGTCGGCGATCCGGATGCATCCGTGCGAGGCCGGGACGCCGGGGACGTCCGGGTACTCGTGGAACGCGAACCCGCCGGTGAAGTAGTCGGCGTACGGGAGCCACACGTCGAAGAGCGTCGACCACGACATGATCTCCTTGCGGTAGATGTGGAAGATCCCGTCGGGTGTGAAGTGGCCCGGTCCGGCCGTGGAGACGTGGATGGCGCGCTTGACGTGGCCGAGCTTGCCGATCAGGAGCAGCACCTGCCTGGCCTTGTGCACTTCCATGTGCTTCTGCTTGTGGCCCCAGGAGACCGGGATCTGTGCGTGCTTGAGCGCCTGGTAGGTGGCCGTGCCGGCGACGCCGTCGCGGGGCAGGCCGACCCAGCCCTGGAAGGCCATGACCGCCTGGAGCGTGCGGTTGCCATAGTTGCCGGTCGCAAGGCCCGGTGCGAGGTACTTGAGCCTGATCAGCTTGAGCTGCAAGGCCCTGACGATGTTCGAGGTCGACGCGGGCGTGACCTGGGTCGTGGCGGCCGAAGCGGCCGGCGCCGCCACCGCGAGCAGGGCTCCGGTGGCGAGGGTGGCGAGAACGATGCGGCGGATCATGCGAATGATGATACGGGAGCGCGCAACACGGACGGTGCGCGAACCTGTGACGGTTCGGTATCAGCGTCCGGGGCCGGCGTTGAACGCCACCAGTCGCGGTCGCGTGCCCAGCTTGATCGTCACCCAGTGGCAGTTCCCGAGCCACATCCGCCGGTGGGCGGCCGGGTCGGCGCCGAGGACGACGCTCGCGACCAGGACGCGTGCCAGCGACCCGTGCGTCGCGGCGAGCGTCGTGCCCTCCAGGTTGCGCACGGAGGCGAAGAACGCCGCGGCTCGGTCGTGGGCGGCGGCCAGCGACTCGGCGCCCTCGGGCGCCACCGGGTCGGTATCGGCGTGCCAGGCGGCATGGGCCGCGGCCAGCGGCCCCGCCTCGATCTCGGGAACCGTCAGACCCTCGAACGGCCCTGCGTCGATCTCGGTCAGCCGCGCGTCGACGGTGACGTCGGGCGCGCCGTGGGCCTGTGCGGCCGCGATCGTCTCGCCCGTGACCCGGGCCCGGGCGAGCGGCGAGCAGAACACCCGGTCGATCCGCTCGCCGGCGAGCGCTGCGGCGGTCGCGCGCGCCTGGGCGATGCCCTCGTCGCTCAGCGGAACGTCCGACCGCGTCGTATAGCGGCCCTCCGCATTCCACGCGGTGGCGCCGTGGCGCACCAGGATCAGGCGCCGTTCAGGCGATGCGCTGCCAGAGGCCGTCGTCGTCTCCGATGGGTGTGCGCCGGACGAGGCCTGCCCGCTCGAGCTCGGACAGCGCGGCCGCGGCGTCGGCTGCCGAGCAGTCGTCGTTGCGCTCGCGGCACACCTCGGCCACCTCGACGGTGACGAGGCCGGCCGGGAACGCCGCCAGCAGGTCGGCGGGCTCCGGCGGCGGCCGGCGGGGCAGGTCGGGCGCCAGGTTGGCAATGCAGACGTCGTAGGCGTCGAAGGGCTGCCAGCCGCCGGCGACGAGCCGCTGCCCGTCTCGCTCGAACACGAGGCTCGGAGCGGTGAAGCGCGCCCCCGAATCCGAGTCCGCCGCCCGCCCTTGGGCCACGGCCGGCGCGCCCGTCACGCCGGCGCTGCGGGCCTCGGCCCGGTCGCGCTGGTAGGCCGCCTCGACCTCGGGGTCGTCGATCCCGCCCACGATCGCCGGCCCGTCGAGGCCCACGGCGTCCGCCACCGAGGTGAGGTCCTCGTCGGCGTCGAGCAGAAGCGTCGACGTGAACCAGGCGAGCCGGATCGCCCGCAGCAGCCGGGTCGAGGCGGCGCTGCCGTCTCGCTCGGCCGCTTTGACCGCCCGGCAGGCGCGGCCCGACGCGATCAGGCGCGTGCGGGGCGTGCTCGACACCGGCATCCCGAACCGCTCCCCGAACTCCTGCCAGCCGCGCACGCGGCTCTCGGGCGTGACGCCAGCCCGCTCGCGGGCGCGGGTGTCCTCGGAGAGGCCGATCATGACGTTGCGCCACTCCAGTCCGTCGCCGTAGCGCCACTCCAGGCCGCGCAGGAACGGCTCGGCCGAGTACGCCCAGGGGCAACTCGGATCGGTGTACTGCGTCACCCGGACGGGCGCGGCGGCCATCGCGGCAGACTACCCCGGTGCACTCACAGGCCGCAGGAGAATCGACGCTTCGCCGGCGTCGTCTCGGGGCGCAGCTCCTGGCCGGGCCTCCGGCCCGCTCGGCAGCGGCCGTCGCCGGGCGCCTGCTGCTGGTGCAGTCGCAGAACCTGCGGGCGGGCCGCCTCGCGATCCGCGCCCGCACCCGGGGGCTGACCGCTGCAAGCGTGAACGCCGAGCTCGAGCGCCGCGAGGTGCTCATCACGTGGACATGCCGGGGCACGTTGCACACGGTGCTCCCGGACGACTACCCCTGGCTGCTCGGCCTGTCTGCGCCGACGCAGGCGACCAGCAACCTGCGCCGCCTGGAGCAGTGCGGCTACGCGCCTGACCGGGCCCGGGCGGCGGCCGAACTGGTCGTGCGCCTCCTCGCCGACGAAGGGCCGCTCTCGCGTGCGGCGATCGGCGAGCGGCTCGAGGCGGCCGGGTTCGAGACCGGCGGGCAGGCGCTCGTCCACATCCTGTTCCTGGCCTCGTACGCCGGCCGGATCGTGCGGGGCCCGTTCCGCGGCGCCGAGCAGGCGTTCGTGCTCACCCGCGACTGGCTCGGCACCGAGCCCGCGCCGCTCGCCGCCGAGCGGCGGCCCGCCGCGCTGGCGGAGCTCGCCCGCCGCTACCTGGCCGGCCATGGGCCGGCGTCGGCCGCCGACCTCGCCCTCTGGGCCGGGCTCCCCCTGCGCGATGCCCGGGCCGGTCTGAGCGGTGCCGCCGCGGCGATCGCCGCGGCCGGGCCCGACCGGTTCGACCTGCGCGAGCGCCCGCCCGTCCCCCGTAAGCTGACGCCGCGGCTCGTCCCCGCGTTCGACGCGTACCTGCTCGGCTGGGCCGATCGCGCGTACGGGGTGCCGTCGGAGCGGGTGGATGAGATCCGCCTGGGCGGGATGATCCGCGCCGTCGCGCTGGTGGAGGGCCGCGCCGCCGGCACGTGGACGGCCCGCCGCAGCGGCCGGCGGGTGGCGGTCGCGCTTGACGCCTGGGCCGAGCTCGCGACCGCCGCCCGGGCGGGGCTCGACGCCGAGGCTGCCGACGTCGTCCGGTTCGAGACCGGCCCGGCCTAGGGCTGTGGCCGCCCCGGGACGACCGGCGACACGGTGACGACGCCGCCGCACGCCGTCGCCCGCATGGGCACGGTGATGCTGCGGAAGTCGTTCGGCGCCCACACCTGCGCAAGGCTCGAGGACGGGCAGCGCTGGTTGCCGGTGGGGACGTCCGAGTAGCCGGCGAAGAACGACGCCCGACCGCCCGGTGCGAGCGTGACCGTCCGCTCCGGGTCGTGCGGGACCACGACGCTCGTGCCGCGGATGACGGTCGTGGCCAGCGGGCGGCCGTCGCGGTGGCGCAGCCGGATCCCGGGGAACCCGAACAGGTGGCACGCGGTGGCGCTGCGGTTCGTGAAGGTGAAGCGCAGGCCCACGCTGCCGAGGGCCCCGTTCGACGTGGGCGGGGCGAGGGTGAGCTGGCGCCGCTCGCAGCGCTGCGTCGTCGCGGCGGCCGTGTGCGGCGTCGCGCCCGCACGTGCCACGCCGGCGGCAAGGAGCGCCGTGCCGGCCGCGACAACGGCGGCGCTCGTCACCAAGAATCGTCTGCGCATCTTGTTGCCTCCTGGCGGGGTCCGTACATGACCCCACGGTAGGCGGCTCACGTCACCGTTCGGTCACGAATCGGCGTTGGCTCTGCGACGGCTGTACCAGAAGACCAGCTCGACGATGAACATGACCCAGATCGCGAAGCCGATGTCGGCGACCCACGCGAGCGATCCGATCGTGTGCCAGACCAGCGCGAGGACGATCACCCCGAGGACGACCCGGATCGGCATCGGCATGCGCCGGAGCATGCCCTCAGGGTAGGGCCTCTCGAGCTCAGGCGGCGCGCTCGACCGCGCTCTCGCCCGCACCGGTCAGCCGGTCGAGCACCGTCGCGGTGGCGAGCGCGCTCGTCGCCTGGTTCGCGAACAGGCGCAGCGCCTGCAGCCGGCGCGGCTGCGGCAGGAGGCGGTCGGTCGGGTCGTCCGCCCAGATCGCGCCGATGATCGAGTCGTCGCGGGCGCGCAGCGGGACGACCAGCCAGTGGCGGTGCCATGCGTTCGGGCCGGCGCCGTTGTACTGGGACGTGTAGCCGATCGACGCCTGCGAGACGCGGGCGGCGCCCTCGGCGTGGGGGAGGAGGTAGCAGCCGTTGATCTCGAACTCGGGGTCGAGCAGGCGCCGAAGGTCGGCGTCGGTCGTGGGCGTCTCGGTCGCCCTGTCGCCGTCCGGCCAGCCGACGGACGCGGCGCAGCGGTGCACGCCCGCCCCGGCGTCGAGCAGCTGCACCATCACCTTGTCGAAGGCGAGCGCGGAGCTGATGCCGGCGCACACGCGCTCCAGCACCTCGGCAACCGAGCCCGGCTCGAGCAGCGTCGAGGAGACCTCGAGCAGCTCGGTCAGCGCCGTCTGCGACCGCTCCCAGTTGGCCGTCGCCTGCGCCGCCTCGACCAGCACGGCCGCCTGCGACGTGACGGCGACGAGGACGTCGAGCTCCTCGTCGGAGAGGCGCAGGCCGGACGCGGGCTCGCCGACCGAGAACACTCCCAGGATGTGGCCGTCGGAGTGGCGGAACGGCACGAACAGCTCATCCTCGGGCTGCCAGGCGTTCGGGATCTCGCTCGGCGGCTCGCTGGGCACGTAGCGGTCGGCGACGTGCGACCCCCAGTCGAACGTGCCCTGCTCGATCACGTAGGCGCCGCGGCGCAGGTACTGCGGGGCCAGGATCGGGCTCGAACCAGGCGCTCGAGTACTCCGAGCCGAGCAGGGTGGCGCGCGCCTCCTCGTTGCCGTGGACGCTCGACACGATGAAGTCGTCCCACTCGGGCCGGTACACGTTGATGACGACCGTGCCGAGGCCGAGGGCGCGGCCGACGGTGACCGCGATCTCGTCGAGGAGGCGGTCGGGGTCGTCCTCGACGCGGACGAGCCGGATCACGTCGAGGAGGCCCTGGATGCGGGCGACGCCGGAGAGGTCGGGCGTCCGCGGCGACGGCCGCCGCTCGCCGACGGGGCGCTCGGCGCCGGGATGCTCGAGTACCGCCCGGGCGGCGGCGACGACGAACGGGTCGAACTGGGTGCCCGACGACGCCTCGAGCTCGGCGATCGCGGCCTCGCGCGGCATCGCCCGCCGGTAGACGCGGTCGGTCGTCATCGCGTCGAACGCGTCGCAGACGGCGATGATGCGCGCCCCGAGCGGGATCTGGTCGCCTTCGAGCCCGTCCGGATAGCCGCCGCCGTCGACGCGCTCGTGGGTCGAGCGCACGATCGTGGCCACGCCGCACAGCGCCGGGGCCGCCATGAGGATCGACTCGCCGGTGAGGGTGTGGCGGCGCATGATCTCCCACTCGCCCTTGTCGAGCGGGCCGGGCTTGTGCAGGATCGAGCTCGGGATCACCACCTTGCCGATGTCGTGGAGGTCGGCGGCAAGGACGATGTCGTCGATCGCCTCGGGGTCGACGGCCAGGTGCTCGGCGACCGAGCGGGCCAGGTCGGCGACCCAGTCGGAGTGTGGGCGCAGCTCCGGCGCATGCTGGTCGACGACGGCCAGGAGCAGGTCGCGGGCCTCGCGCTTGGCCGACACGCGGTGGGTGTCCTTCTGCGCGTACATGCGCTGGTCGACGATCCGCAGCGCCGACGACGCGTCGCGGGCCTCGCGCGGGAGCAGGGCGAACCCGCAGGACGATCGGATCTCCGCGTGCTCCTCGGTCAGCGCCTCGAGCGCCTGGCGAATGGCGTCCTCGAGCTCGGCGGGCGAGCCGTGCAGGAGGACGCAGAACTCGTCGCCGCCGAGTCGGTACGCCGCGCCCGTGCCGGCGAAGGTCGCGGCCAGGCGCGCGCCCAGCCGGGCCAGGAGGGCATCGCCGGCAGGATGGCCGTGCGTGTCGTTGTACGCCTTGAACCCGTCGAGGTCGAACAGCGCGAGCACGGCAGGGGAGTGGTCGGTGCCCTCGGCGATCGCGCGCTCGAGATCGGCGAGCAGGCTGCGGCGGTTGCCGAGGCCGGTCAGGTCGTCGGTCAGCGCCTGCCGGCGCGACTCCTCGACGCCCCTGCGCAGCCGGTGCATCCAGGTCAGGAGCAGCAGCGCGCCGCCGCCGCCGATGGCGGCGATGAGCGTGTAAATGAGATCCGGCCCGACATGATGCACATACGAACATCTGCCAAGTAATCGGCAGCAAGACGACCAAACATGCGCGATGGATTGTGGAGGGTTGCCGGTCAGTCGCGCAGACGTGCCCGCAGACGGTCGAGCGCCGAGCCGGCCGACCCCAGACCGGCCAGGTAGCCGTGCACCGAGCCGTGCGCGGCCTCGACCGCCTCGATCACCCGCTCCATCACGATCGCCGGAGCGTGCACGAACACGAGCCGGTAGGCCCGCTCCCGCTCGTCGGCTGCCGCGGCGACCCAGCGGGCGGGCTCTCGGCGAGGCGCTGCTCGCTCTCGGCGTAGTCGCGGCCGATTTCGCTCACGACACGCCCGCCAGCCGCAGCACGAGCGCGGAGATCGAGCCCCGTGCGGTCGCGGCCGCCGACGCAGTGCACGCACACGACGCCGGGCGGCGCATCGGCGATCAGGCCCACCGCGACGCCGAAGTTGGGCCGGAACCGCTCGGTGAAGTCGAGGTACGACCAGCGCAGATATTCCGCCGGCGGGTCGGTCGACATGCGCGCCTCGAGCGCCGTCCTGTAGTCGTCGTCCCACTCGCCGAGGAGCGACACGTGTACGACCTCGACGGGCAGCGCGTCGAGGACGTCCTCGTCGCGCTCCGCCGGGAAGCGCAGGTCGACGACCCGGGTGACGCCGTAGTCGACGAGCGTCCTCGCGTCCCGCAGCCGGCGGACGTTGTCCGCGCGGACGATGGCGCCGTACCGCGTTCTGCGAGCCGTCTTCGGTCGCCAGGCCGCCGAGGTCGCGGACGTTCTCGAGCCCGTCCCAGATCAGCGTCCTCGTCACGCGCCGGATCGTAGGAGCGATGACTTCCGGCGGGCGGCGGCGTCAGAAGGGGGACATTCCGACTCGAGAGGAGACGACGATCGAAGCCGACCCCATGCCTGTGGTTCGACACCCAGGGCGAGGACGCCGCCCGCTTCTACACCTCCTTGTTCCCGAACTCGCGGATCGTCGAGATCTCCCGCTACGGCGAGGCCAACCCGCGCCAGGCCGGCCAGGTGATGGTCGTCCGCTTCGAGCTCGACGGCCAGACCTTCATGGCGCTGAACGGCGGGCCCCAGTACACGTTCAGCGAGGCGGTCTCGTTCACGATCGACTGCGCCGACCAGGCCGAGGTCGACCGCTACTGGGAGACGCTCACCGAGGGCGGCGAGGAGGGCCCGTGCGGGTGGCTCAAAGACCGGTTCGGCCTGTCATGGCAGGTCGTGCCGACCCGCCTGACCGAGCTCCTGGGCGATCCTGACGCCGAGCGAGTCGCAGCGGGTGATGGAGGCGATGATGAGCATGCGCAAGATCGAGATCGCAGGGCTGGAGGCCGCGGCCGGGTAGGCCCCCTCACTCGTCGGGCGGCGGCGCGTTTTCGGCCAGCCACGCCTTGGCGACCCGCTTCTGCGCCCGGGTGAGCCAGGCCTCGACGACCATGTCGCGCAGCTCCTCGCGGTCGATCCGGGCGAGCTTCGGGATACGTACGAGCACCGCCGGGTAGCCGTCGAAGTGCTTCGTGGTGAAGTAGATCCCGCGCTCGTCCGACAGGATGAGCTCCTTCACGCCCTCGTCGGCGACGCGGAACATGAGCACGTCGGCGAGGCGCTCGCCCGTCTCCGGATCGACGGCGTCGGGCCGGCGGCTGCGATGGATGCAGAAAAGCTTCCCGTGCACGTGGTAGGCCGGCCGCCCGTCGTCGGAGACCTCCTTCGTCACCTGGGGCATGGCGAGCGCGAGCTCGTCGAGATCGTTCATCGTGGCCATGAGCCTCCCTTCGTCATCCGCTCCGCCCCGGGTGCGTGAACGGCGTCGTCGTCGCCAGGCGGATGAAGCCGAGCCGGCTCAGGATGGGCTCGCTCGTCGGCAGGGCGTCGACCTGGAGATAGCGGTACCCGCGCGCGGCGGCGAGCGCCGCCCGGCGGGCCACGAGCGCGCGGAAGATGCCGCGGCCGCGCCACTCCGGCAGGGTGCCGCCACCCCAGAGGCTGGCGAAGTCGGCGCCGGTGTGGAACTCCGCCCTCGCCGCGGCGACAGGCGCGCCGCCGGCGAGCGCCACGACTCCGAGCGCAGGTGGGTCGGGCTGCCGAAGCGCCGCAACCAGCGGGCGGCGCAGGCCCGAGCCGTCCTCGCCGAACACGTCGTCGTGCACGGCGACCACCATGTCGATCCGGTCGGCATCGTCCGCCACGACGATCTCGACGCCCGCCGGCGGGGAGGCCTCGAGGGAAAGCCCGGCGATCTCGGCGACGAGCAGCGCCTCGGGCTCCTCCGGCGCGAGCCCGGCTGCCTCGAGCCGCCGCGGCAGGTCGGGCGGGGGGTCGTGCGAGTAGTGCTTCCACTCCCACGGCTGCCCGTGCCGGGCGAAGCGGGCCACCTCTGCCGCGATCACGGCATCGGCCGTCGCCGCGTCGAGCCGCGACCACGTCACCCCGTTCCACCCGTCCGGGCCGGACAGCTGCCGGACGACCGCGCCGTCCGTCTCGACGCGGCCGTCCGGCCCCTCCGGCTGCGGCCGGCGGCGGATCTGCTCGTCATACGCTGCCAGCACTGCCGCGCGGTTCATCCGCGGCAGCCTACGCCGTCGTCACCCCCCGCTCGGGCCGGGGACGGCGCGCCCGGGCGACCTGTGCGCGGGGCGGGGCGACGACGGCGACCACGATGCCGGCGGCGAAGAGGACGAGCGCCCCGACGAGCAGGGCCGTAGAGAAGCCGCTCACGAACGCCGTCTGCGCGCGCTCGAGCAGGGCGGGGCCGTGGGCGCCTGCCCGCGCGGCCACGTCGCTCGCCCCTGCGACCGAGCCGCGTACGGCGCTCGCCGCTGGAGCCGGCAGGTGCGCCGCCGCCGGCGCGACATTGTCGCGGTAGCCGTTGTTCAGGATGCTCCCGAGCACCGCGATCCCGAACGCCCCGCCCACCTCGCGGGTGAGGTCGTTCACCGCCGAGGCGATCCCCTGCCGCTCCGCCGGCAGGGACGAGACGATCGCCGTCGTCGCCGGGGCCGTCGCCAGTCCGATCCCGATCCCGGTCACGAGCGCCGCCAGGCCGAACGGCCAGTAGCTCGAGCGCGGCGCCGAGCGACGCGAAGATCAGGAACCCTGCGCCCATCGTCGCCAACCCGGCGGCCCCGACCACGCGCACGCCGAGCCGTTCGGCGATCCGTGGCGCCCGCGGCGCGATCAGCACCACCATGAGCGCCATCGGCAGGATCGACGCACCGGCCTCGATCGGCGAGTAGCCGAGCACGAGCTGCAGGTACTGGAGCCCGACGAAGAGCAGTCCGAACTGGGCGAAGAACTGCAGCGTGAGCGAGAGCGACCCCGCCGCGAAGCCGCGCCGGGCGAAGAGGCGCGGATCGAGCATCGGCTCGCGCCGGTGCAGCTCATAGAGGACGAACGCGACGAGCAGCACCGCGCCCGCGACGAAGCCGGACAGCACGTAGCCGTCCAGCCAGCCCCGGATCGGCGCCTCGATGATCCCGGCGATCAGGCCGAACAGGCCGATCGACGAGAGCACGGCGCCGACCGGGTCGAGCCCGGTGCGGCCGCCGCCGCGGGATGTCGGCACGACCCGGGCCGTCCCCGCCGACGCGAGTACGGCGAGCGTCACGTTGATCGCGAACACGGACGACCACGAGAACCACTCCAGCAGGGCGCCGGAGAGCAGGAGGCCGACGACCGCGCCGGCGCCGGCGACGCCGGCCCAGATGCCGACCGCACGGCCGCGCTCGTCCTCCGGGAAGACGTTCGTGATGATCGAGAGCGTCGTCGGCATGACGAGCGCGGCGCCGACGCCGATGACGGCGCGAAGGCCGATCAGCCAGCCCGGGTCGTTCACGAAGATCGCCGCGAGCGAGGCGATGCCGAAGACGGCCAGCCCGATCTGGAGGATGCCCTTGCGGCCGTAGCGGTCGCCGAGGGCGCCGGCGGGGAGCAGCAGCCCGGCGAAGACGAGCGCATAGGCGTCGACGATCCACTGCAGCTGGCTCTGGGATGCCCCGGTGCTGCGGGCGAGGTCGGGCAGCGCGACGTTCAGCGACGCCACGGCCGCGACGACCATCATGAGCGCGATGCACATGACGGCCAGGACGGCGCGCCGTCCGCGCGCCGAGAGGTGATTGTCAGAATGCTGGTTCATGCCAGGCAGTAAAGACCCGCGCCCGCCGGATGTGAAAGACGGACTCCGTCTGGGTAGAGATCGCAACGGCATGACCACGACGTGGCGCGCGAGCATCGGCCAGGTGCCCGAGCTACGTCGGCTGCGCTACTTCCTGGCCGTGGCGGGTGAGCAGAACTTCACCCGGGCGGCCGAGCTCCTGCATGTGGCCCAGCCGGCGCTTAGCCGTCAGGTGCGGCTGCTCGAGCGCGAGCTCGGCGTCGAGCTCCTGCACCGGACGACCCACACGTTCGCGCTGACCGAGGCCGGGCGGTTCCTGTACGAGCGCGGCCCGATGCTGCTCGACGCCGCCGACGAGCTGTGGCGGCTGACGAGCGCATTCGGAACGGGGGAGCGGGGCACCGTCACGCTGGGGTACGGCGTGAGCGCGAGCTACGAGACGGTTCCCGAGCTCTTGCGCGGCCTCAGCGGCCGGCTGCCTGACATCGAGATCAGCACGCAGGTGATGCCGACCGGCCAGATCCTGGCCGGCGTACACGACGGGACGATCGACGTGGGCGCCGTCCGCTGCCCGCCCGCCGACCCGGGCCTCGACACGCGCCTAATGCGGCTCGAGCGGCAGGGCATCGAGCTGCGCCGCGACGACCCTCGCGCCGCCGGCGAGAGCATCTGCCTCGACGCCGTCGCCGACATGCCGTTCCTGATGCACCAGCGGGACGCGAATCCTGGCCACTATGACGCCGTCCTCGAGGTGTTCCGCGCCTGCGGCGTCCGGCCGGCCATCGTCCACCGCACGATCTCGCTCGACCTGGCGCTGACGCCGCTCGTCGCCGGCGAGGCGGTGGCGCTCGCCGGGGAGTCTTCCCGGCTCGGCCTCCCCGGCGGGCTCGTCTGGCTGCCGCTCGACCCGCCCGCCGTGTTCGAGACGCGTCTCCTCACCCGTGCCGGCGGCACGAGCGCCGCGGCGGAGCGGCTCCTGGCCGTTGCCGAGGAGGTGGCCGATGAGATGGGGTGGCGTGGCGATGCCGCGGAGCGCTGAAGTCATTCCCGACGTGTCTTTCCCGGCGGATTGGGCAGGAGCTACGTTGGCGGCCATGACAGACACCAACCGAAGCTCAGATACGAGGGCCGTGGTCGAGCGCTACGTCGCCGCCGTGGAGGCGGGAGACGGGGCGGCCGTCCGCGGGCTCTTCGCCGACTCCGCCACGTGGCGGCTGTTCGGCGACATGCCCATGTCGGGGACGTGGCGGGGCCGCGACACGATCATCGACGAGTTCCTGGCCGGCGCGCTCGGCAACTACGAGCCGGGCTCGATCCGGCTCGAGATCACCGCGATCGTCGCCGACGGCGACCGGGCGGTGGTCGAGTGGACGAGCCGGGCCCGCACCCGCCGCGGCGAGCCGTACGAGAACTTCTGCATCGGTGCGTTCACGGTGCGGGATGGCAAGATCCAGGCGGTGCGCGAATACATGGACACCGCATACGCGAAGCGCATGCTGTTCACCGACCGGACGGCGGCCTGACGATGGGGGCGCATCCCGTGTCCGAAGGCGCTCCCCGGCACCGCGTGGTGGTCGTGGGCGGCGGATTCGGCGGGATGCGCGTCGTGCGTGGGCTGCGCCGCGCCCAGGTGGACGTGACCGTGATCGACCGCCAGAACTACTCGCTGTTCCAGCCGCTGGTCTACCAGGTCGCCACGGGGGCGCTCTCGGACGCCGAGGTGGCGCCGCCGCTGCGGTGGGTCTTCCGGCACCAGCCAAACGTCCGGGTCGTGCTGGCCGAGGCGACCGGCTTCGACCTCGACGCCCGCCGGGTGACGCTCGGGCAGCTTGCGAACGGGGCACCGGCCGAGGCGGTTCCCTACGACACGCTGGTCGTGGCGGGTGGGTCGGAGTACTCGTACTTCGGGCACCCGGAGTGGGAGGCGCACGCGCCACAGCTGAAGTCGCTCGACGGCGCGCTCGACATCCGCACGCGCGTCCTGGGCGCATTCGAGGCGGCCGAGGTCGAGGAGGACCCGGCGCGGCGGGCGGCGTGGCTCACGTTCGTCGTAGTCGGCGGCGGCCCGACCGGTGTCGAGATGGCCGGGCAGATCGCCGAGCTCGGCCGCGACACGCTGAAGCGCGACTTCCGCTCGGCCGACACGCGCGGGGCCCGCGTGCTGCTGGTCGAGGCCGCCGATCGCCTGCTCGGCGCCTTCCCCGAGTCGCTCTCGGCGAGCGCCGAGCGGGCGCTCGTGAAGCTTGGCGTCACGCCGCTCGTCGGCCACACGGTGGTCGATGTGACGGCGGCCGATGTCGCCATCCGCGATACCGGCGGAGAGGTCGACCGGATACCCGCCCGCACCGCGGTCTGGGCGGCCGGCGTGACCGCGGCGCCGGTCGCGGCGATGCTGGCAAAGGCCGCCGGCGTCGAGGTCGACCGGGCCGGGCGGATCCCCGTCGGCGCCGATCTGACCGTGGCCGGGCACCCGGAGGTGCTCGCCCTCGGCGACATGGTCACGGTGCACGACCGCGACGGCGAGGCCCTGCCGCTCCCCGGGCTCGCGCCCGTCGCAATCCAAGAGGGCCACTACGCGGCGAAGCTGATCGCCGCCCGGTCGCGCGGCCGGTCGCGTGGCGACTTCCACTACCGCGACAAGGGCAACATGGCCACGATCGGCCGCTCCAAGGCGGTCGCCGACATCAAGGGCGTGCACGCCTCCGGCTTCCCGGCCTGGGCGCTCTGGCTGGGCGTCCACCTGGCCTACCTGATCGGGTTCCAGAACCGGCTGCTCGTGCTCCTGCGCTGGTCGATCAGCTTCTTCACGCACGGCCGCGGCGCCCGCCGCATCGAGAACTGGCAGCCGCGCGACGGCGCCGCCGAGCGCGACCGCCACGCAGCCTGACGGCCGATGAGTTCTCCGCGACGGGCCGGTCATACGTGCGACCACTCGTTCTTCCAGGAGGACACGATGACGAAGACCGCCAGCCGCATCGGAGAGATCAGCCTCGTGATCGTCCCGTCGGCCGATCAGGATCGGGCGATCGAGTTCTACGAGGGCGTGCTCGGGTTCGAGAAGCGCACCGACATCCCGTTCGGCGGCCAATACCGCTGGGTCGAGGTGTACCCACCGAACGGCACGACGGGCATCGCCCTTGCGCCGCCGCGCCCCGGCGACCCGACGTCGCGTGAGACCGGCATCACCCTCACGACCGACGACATCGACGCCGCCCACGCCGAGCTCCGCGACCGCGGCGCCGACATCGACGACGAGGTGTCGCGCATGGGCGACCCGGTGCCGCCCATGTTCTGGTTCCGCGACCCGGACGGCAACACGCTGATGGTCGTCGAGCCCAGCTGACGCATCACCTGCCCGAGCGGCGCGTCCTCCGGTCCCCACCCGGGACCGGAGGACGCGCCCTTTCCGGGCTCAGCCGATGTGGACGGACGCCGTCCGGTACTGGTTGAACGGGTTGTCGTCCTCGAAGGCGCTCTCGGAGACGACCCCGCCGCGCACCGTCAGGGTGCCGTGCGTGGCCGTCACCCGCACCACGAACTGGGTCGTCAGGCTCGTCCCGGCCGGAACCTCTCCGTACTCGCAGTTGGGCGTGTCCGGCGAGATGCCGAGGTCGCACACCTCCTGGACGAGTGTTCCGCCCGTGATCTGCGGCATCGTGTCCGTCTCGACGGTCTCGGGGCCGTTGTTGCGGATCACCTCGGTGAAGGTCACGCGCGTGCCGTGGGCTGCCGTCTGCCGCGAGGCGTGGATCGAGACGACGCCGAGGTCGGCGGTGGGCGGGGCGGCGGTGTCCGCCGCCGCCGGGACTGCGAAGACGACGACCGCCGCGAGCGCCGTCAGGACGACCGCGCCCTTTCCCCGCAGCGCCGCGCGTATGAACGTGATGCCGGACATGCCTACCCCCTCGATCGCATGATGGAAACCGGAAAGCTGTTCTATGTTCCCGAAGTTACGAGCCCGCGTCGAGGGGTGTTCACCAAAAATTCTCCACGCGGCGACGACGGCCGCGCCCACGGCCGCTGAAGTACCGTGACGGCGTGTCGGGCTCGCGGCGGATCACGGTGGCGGTGGGGGTGCTCATGTTCGTCGACGCATCGCTCTACCTGGCCGTGCTGCCGCTGCTGCCCCACTACGTGCACCGGTTCGACCTGAGCACGCTGGGCGCGGGCGTCGTGATCGCCGCCTACCCGGTCTCCGTGCCGGCCGTGTCGATCGGCTGCATCGCGCTCGTGCCCCGGTTCGGCGCGAGGCGGATCACGCTGGCGTCGGCAGCGCTGATGACGGTGGCCACGGTGATCTTCGCCTGGGCGCCGTCGGCCCTCGTGCTCGTGCTGGCGCGGTTCGTGCAGGGCCTCGCGAGCGGATCGATCTGGACCGCGTCGATGGCCTGGGTCACCGAGAACGCGCCGCCCGAGCATCGTGGCCGGGAGTCCGGGATCGTCACCGGCATGCTGTCGGCCGGATCGATCATGGGCCCCGGGATCGGCGCGCTGGCCGGCTGGGTGGGGCAGGGGATCGCGTTCGGCCTCGTGGCGCTCGTCGCGCTTCTGGGCGTCGTCCTGTCCTACCGGGCGCCGGCCGGGCGTGCCGTCGCCGTCGCCGGGCGCGTGTGGGACGGGCTGGTCCGCAGCGCCCGGCAGCCCGCCACCGGCGCGGCGCTCGCGATCGCCGTCGTCGACCTGCTCGCGTTCGGCGCCGTCGACCTGCTCGTCCCGCTGCGCCTCGGCGCCCTTGGCTACTCCGTCGTACAGATCGGGATCGCGCTCGCCATCGGCGCCGTGCTCGGCGCCGGCGTTGGCCCGCCGGCCGGCCGTCTCGTCGACCGCGTCGGCGCGCCCGTCGTCGGGTTGGCGGCGGCGGCCTGCATCGTCGTCATCCCGGTCGTGCTCGCTCTCGAGCCGTCGGCGTCCGTCCTGTTCGCCGTGCTTGTGGTGGGCGGCCCGCTCTTCGCGATCGTCGGCGCCGCCATGTTTCCGCTGTCGTCCGCCGGGGCCGACGCCGCCGGCGTCTCGCACGTCACCGCGACCGGCCTCATGGGCGCGGTGTGGGCGGGTGGGTTCACCGTCGTCCCGCTGCTCGTCGGGACGCTGGCGCAGGCTGCATCCACGCAGACGGCGTATGTCGTGATCCTGCTCCTGTGCCTCCCGGTGTTCGTCGTTCTATGGCGGCGCGTCCGCGTGATCCCCCGGCTTCGGCCGGCAGACGCCGGATCGAGCGTCTGAGCGTGGCCGGTGACGCTGCCAGGGCCGCCGAGGTCGCCCGCGCCTTCGATCTCGGAAACGAGGCCCAGTTCACGGGCCGGGTCGAGCGCGGCGAGCAGGGCCGGGTCGAGCAGCTGGTGACGGCGCGTGGGGCGTTCGCGGTCAAGACGTCGTTCGCCGAGCCCGACCTCGACGGCGAGGACGCGCAGTTCCAGGTGGCCGCCCGGGCCGCCGGGGTGCCTGCGCCGGGCGTGATGCGGGCGGGGGGCGGTGCCTGGCACGCCGAGATCGAGGGCCTGCCCGTGCGCGTCCACGAGTGGGTCGACCTGCTCCCGCCCGACCGCGCGATCGACCCGGCCGAGGCCGGCCGCGTGGTCGCGGCCATCCACCGCACGCCGTTCGCCGGAGTCCGGCCGGAGGATCCCTGGTACACCGATCCGGTCGGTGGGGTGGCCTGGGATCGGCTCCTCGACGACCTGGCCGGGGCCGGAGCGCCGTTCGCGGGCGGCGTGGCAGGCCTGCGCGACGAGCTCGTCGCGCTCGAGGCGTTCCTCGAGCCCTCGACCAACCTGCGCACGTGCCATCGCGACCTGTGGGCCGAGAACCTGCGCCCGACGTCGTCGGGCGGTCTGTGCGTGATCGACTGGGAGAACTGCGGTCTGGCCGATCCCGGGCACGAGGTGGCCGGCGTCGTGTTCGAGCTCGGGATCGGCGATCCGGGCCGCGGCGGCGAGGTGTACCGCGGCTACCGCGCGGCCGGCGGCCCGGGCACCGTGCGGGCGCGGGCCGACTTCTCGATGACGATCGCCCAGCTCGGCCACATCCTCGAGATCGCGTGCCGCATCTGGCTCGCCCCGGACACGAGCGAGGACGAGCGGCGGCATCAGGAGGGACGCGTCGCCGAGTTCGTGGACGAACCGTTCACGGTCGCGGTGGTCGACGCGCTGCTCGACGCGGTCGGCGGTGTCGACTAGGGGCGATCTGTCCCTGGCGCCTACTGGCCGCCGTCCGGGGGCGACGGGATCTCGTGCAGAGTGCCGTACTCGTCGACCGTGACCCGGGTGACCTCGCCGGACCGCTCCAGCATCGCCGTGTCCGCCGTCTGCGAGACGACGGTCCATCCGGACTGCAGGCGTCGCTCGACCTCGGCCAGCAGGATCGCCTGACGCTCGGCGAGGGGCTTGGGCGTCGGCACGGGCACGGCCGGTGGCGGCTTTCGCCCGCGGCGGATCAGCCAGGCCACAGCCGCGATCAGCGCGACGACGACGGCGCCGATCAGCGCGTAGACCCATCCCGACACGCCGTTGTCCGAGCCGGTTCCACCGGTGTCCGCCGTCGAGCCTGCCGCTGCGCCGGATTCGGTCGTCGGCGGCGGAGTGGTCCCCGTGAGCGTCACCGACGTCGAGCTGGTCGTGATGATCGGCGTTGTGGTCGTCACCGGCGGAGTCGTCGTGGTGACCGGCGGGGTGGTCGTCGTGACGGTCTCCGTCGAGGTCGTGGGCGGGGCGCTCGACGTCGGCAATCCGCTCCCGGGAAGCGACGGCCCCCCGCCCGAGGCGCCACCGCCGGCGGCGCTGAGCGCGCTCGTCAGCGACGACCCCGCCTGCCCGTTGCCGGATCCGCAGCTCGCAGCTGCGAAGCCGACAACGGACAGCGCGACCGCGAGGACGACCCACAGCGCGCGCAGCAACGTCTCTCCCTACGCCGTCCCGGTGGCCTCGTGCCACCGCACGATCAGCGCGTAGAGCACGATCGCCTGCAGCCCGATCACGGTGAGCGTCCACAGGAAGTACGGAGAGCTCCCGAGGAATCCGAGCTGAAGGATGATCGCGAAGCTGGCGACGATGATCGCGACCCAGCGCGCCCAGCTCGCGCCCGAGAGGAGCCCCAGGCCGGTAAGCACCAAGAGAACCCCCCAGAGCAGCGCGATCCAGCCCCACGTCTTGACGTTGAACACGACGACCTGGTTCGGCCCGAAGACGTAGTAGTTCTGGCGGATGATGGCGATGAGTCCCTCGAACCCGTCGATGATGCCGGTGATTATCAGCAGCCAGCCTGCGAATCCAACCCATCCACTCCAGGCATTCCGCTCCATCGTGACCTCCTCGGATTTGGTCGAGTCGGCGTCACGCTAGGTCGGTGCCTGCGAACCCACATCGTCCCCACGGGATGACGGCGTCCTCGGTCCACGCGAGGAGGGGCCGCTCCGGCGAGGAGCGGCCCCTCTGCCAGACGTCTGCCGTCTGCTCAGGCGGTGAGTGCGTCGTCGGCCTGGGGATGGTGCGAGCGACCGAACGAGAGCGCCACCTCGCGGTTGCGAAGCGCGCCGCCGATGGCAAGCACGCCGAACCCGACGCCGGTCAGCAGGAGCGCGATGCCGACCACGACCGCGAACAGCGCCAGCTGCGAGGCCATGTAGCTCGACTGCAGCGCGGTCGACAGTGCGGTCTCGGTGACCCATACGTTGCGGGCCACGTTGTCCTGCGGCTGGCCACCGACCTTCAGCGCCTGGTTGGGGTCATTGGTGCCCTTGCCGTTCGCCGTGGCGTACCGCGGCATCTGGGCATAGGTCAGGCCGCCGGTCGCCTCGAGGGCGTGGATCCGCATGTAGCCCGCGAACGTGTGAGCGCGGTCGCCATTGTCGATCGCGACTCCGGCCACCGACTTCGTGGGGATGCTCAGCGACGCCACGTTCAGCCCGGCCTGCCTGGCCTCGGCGGTGATTCCGGCGGGCGTCATGTCGGGCGTCCCGACGATGTGCTCCTGCGCCAGCGTGTCGTGCACCGTCCCGCGGGCGTTCCAGCCCATCGTCGCCGCGCCGATCCCGAAGGCGATCAGGACGACCGCCGCGATGAACCCGCCGTATTCGAAGACCCTCCGCATGATGTGCTCCCTTCGCTCTGACGACGTCGCTGATGACTTGCCGGCTCCAGTGTCGGGTGCGGCCGGTTCGGCGGCATCGGCGGCCGCGCGCAAAATTGCGGCGGATTTCCGCGTGTCGGTGTACGGGGTTCTCCGCAGCGCGTCTGCGGGCGCAGATTCGGGCAAGCCGGAGCCGGGCCGCCCGGCGTCGGGCCGCCCGGCTCCGACCGCGCCTACGCGCTGGTGGCCACCGCCGCCGGCTCCGCGCTTCCCGCGGAGACCGCTGCGGCGGGCGGCACCGCCAGCACCGGGCACGGCGTCATGTGCAGCAGCCGGTGGGTGACGCTGCCGATGATCAGGCTCGCGATCTGGCGGTGCCCGCGCGTTCCAACGACGATCACGTCCGCATGCTCGCGGCGGGCGACGTCCGCGATCACGTTCGCGGGCCCGCCGGCGACCGCCGAGATCACCTGCAGCTCGATGTTCGTCCCGGCCGTCTTGAGATCGTCGACGCGGCGGCGCACGTCCATTTCGATCTCGTCCTCGTTGGCGACGAGCGGCATCCCGCCCGCGCGGCCGATGAGCAGCTCGCGCACGTGCACGGCGACGACCTTGCCGTCGGGGCCTGCCTGCTCGGCGGCGTACGGGGTCGCGTGGATCGAGTCCTGCGAGCCGTCCAGTCCCAGCACCACGATGTTCGGCATGTCTCCTCCTCTGGTTTCGGGTGATCGTCTCGGGCCGGAGTCGCGGCGGCGTCGGGGCGCGCCACACGGTTGTCTGTGGGTTTCCCGCAACCGGGTCAGCGCCGTTCCGGAAGCCAAGGTGCGCCGGAGCGGCGACGCTTCGAGAAACGGAAGGAGCGGATCATGAGCGAACAGGTGGTTGTCGTTGGATCGATCCGACCCGGGAAGCGCGACCAGCTCGAGCAGCTGCTCGCGGCCGGGCCGCCGTTCGACCTCACCGAGAGCGGATTCACGAGCCACTATGCATTCGTGGGCGAGCGGACGGTCGTGTTCGTGTTCGAAGGCGACGAAGCCCATGAGCATGTACGCGATCTGAGCAAACGGCTGCCGATGGCAGAGCTCGCCCGGATGGGGATGCTGGTGCACCATCCGGAGTTGCTCACGGAACGTGTGTCCTGGCCGTCCGCGAGAGACGGAGCGGGAGCACATGTCTGAGGCGGCGGAGTGTCTGCTGCACCGCAGCCTGGACGGCTACGAGCGCTGCCCCGGCGCGGACTGCCCGTTCTTCGACGCCGGCGGATGCCGATTGCGAGAGCTCCGCGCCGACATCGACACGAACCCGCAGCTCGCGCGGTTTCTTCTTGATCTCCGTGCCCGCGTCGCGGCGCGGGACGGCTGGCAGCCGTTCCGGCGCCTGGGGAAGCCGGTTCGGCGGTGAGCGAGCTCTCGCCGAACGGCGTGGTTGGGCATAATCGGGCGATGGCCGGCGCCGGGCAGCCACTGCGGATCCTGCTCGTCGACGACCATCGCGTCGTCCGCGCCGGTCTGCGGATGCTGCTGGAAGCCGAGAACGGCCTCGAGATCGTGGACGAGGCGGGAGACGTGCGCGATGCGGTCTTCAAGACCCGCCGGCATACGCCCGACGTGGTTGTCCTCGACGTGATGCTGCCCGATGGCGACGGCGTCGAGTCGATCGACAGGCTCCACGCGGAGGCGCCCCTGGCGAAGGTGCTGATCCTGTCGATGGAGGACAGCCCGCACCACGTCCGCCGCGCGTTCGGCAACGGTGCCAACGGCTATGTGCTGAAGGACGCGGCCGAGGACGAGCTCGTCACAGCGATCCGGGAGGTCGCAGCGGGCAGGCGCTACCTGCACCCGGCGCTCGGCGCGCGCATGGTCGAGGCTGACCTGCACGAGCGGGAGCGGGCCGCTGCGGACCCGCTCTCCGAGCGCGAGCGCGAAGTGTTGCGGTTGCTGGCAGAGGGGCACACGAACCAAGAGATCGCCGAACGGCTCTACATCTCGGTGCGCACCGCCGAGACGCACCGCGCGCACATCATGCAGAAGCTCGGCTTCACTGCCCGGACAGAGCTCGTCCGCTACGCCATCGACCAGGGCATGCTCGAGCGCCGCTAGTGGATCGGTCGATACCATCTGCGGCCCATGAGCGACGTGGCCGGAACGGGGTTCGGCGAGCGGCTCGGCGAGGTGCACCTGCGCCGCCTGGTCGACGTTGGGCGCTCGCTGGTCTCGAACCTCGACCTGGAGTCGGTTCTTCAGGCCGTGCTCGAGGCCGCGCGTGACCTGACCGGCGCCCGCTACGCCGCGCTGGGTGTCCTCAACGACCGCGGCGACGCGCTCGAGCGGTTCCTGACGATCGGGATCGACGACCTGACCCGCGCGCGCATCGGCGACCTCCCGCGCGGCCACGGCGTGCTCGGCGTCATCATCAGCGATCCGCGGCCGCTGCGGCTGGCGGACGTCGGTGCGCACCCCCGGTCGTACGGATTTCCCGCCGGTCACCCGCCGATGACCTCGTTTCTGGGCGTCCCTGTTCGCATCCGCGACGCCGTCTACGGCAACCTCTATCTCACCGACAAGGCCGGCGCGGAGTTCGACGAGGCCGACGAGGAGGCGGTCGTGCTGCTCGCCGAGTGGGCCGGCCACGCCATCGCCAACGCGCGCCTGTACCGATCGGCGACCGAACGCCGGGACGAGCTCCAGCGCGCGATGGCGGGCTTCGAGGCCGCCCTCGCCGTCGCCCGCGCCGTG
The DNA here is from genome assembly GCA_963708365.1 of uncultured Actinomycetes bacterium. Lineage (GTDB taxonomy): Bacteria > Actinomycetota > Thermoleophilia > Gaiellales > JAICJC01 > JAICJC01. The sequence continues at coordinate 195,704 of CAVPSM010000011.1, read as the reverse complement.
GGCGGCGAGACCGAGCTCGACCGGATCCTGGAGCTGATCGTGAAGCGCGGCCGGGCGCTGGTCGACGCACGCTCCATGTTCGTCGCGCTCGAATCCGGCGACCGTCTGACCGTGGGCGCGATCGCCGGTGAGCTCGAGCGCTCCCTCCAGCACCGGGTGGTGGACGTCCGTGAGACGGCAGCGGCCGACGTGCTCGCATCGCACCGGCCGGTGCATACCGGCGCGCCGGTCACGGTGATCGAGGGCGTCGAGGCCCGGGCGGCGCTGCTCGTGCCGCTCGTGTTCCGGGGCGTAGCCGTCGGCGTCCTCGTGGCGCTCGACCCGGTGTCGGGCGCCGCGAGCTTCACTGCCGACGACGCCCGCGTCCTTGAGGCGTTCGCGAGCAGCGGCGCTACCGCGGTCGCGACCGGCCGCAACGTCGCCGAGGCACGCGCTCGGCGCGCGATCGAGGCGTCCGAGGCGGAGCGCCGGCGGTGGGCGCGCGAGCTGCACGACGAGACGCTCCAGGATCTCGCGAGCCTCAAGATGATCCTGGCGTCGGCTGGGCGCAGCGATGACCCGGCTCGGGTGGAGCGCATTCTCCATCAGGCGGTCGACCAGCTGACCCTCGGGATCGCGTCCCTGCGCCAGCTGATCACCGACCTGCGCCCGCCCATCCTCGACGAGGCCGGCGTGCAGCCGGCGCTGGAGCATCTGGTCGAGCGGCTCCGCCTCGTCAGCGACCTCGACGTTCGCATGAACATCGACCTCGCGTACGAGAGTGGTCGCCGCCCGTACCGGCTGAGCGCTGTCGTCGAGGACGCGCTCTACCGGGTCGTCCAGGAGGCGCTGAACAACGTCGTCAAGCACGCGGGCGCCACCCGGGTTGACGTTGCGATCGTCGAGGCCGGCGACCGCATCGACCTGCGGATCGCGGACGACGGCGCAGGGCTGCCCGAGCGCCGCGACACGTCGGGATTCGGTCTGATTGGCATGCGGGAGCGGATCGAGCTCATCGGCGGCTCGATCGAGATCGGCAGCCCCGCCGGCGGAGGCACCGAGATCCGCGCGTCGGTGCCGGTCAGCCCGGAACCGGCGCCCGTGTAAGACCACCCTCAGGCGCTAGGTGCTGCGCTCGGCCGCCCTGGCCGGAACCGCGCGGCCGCCCAGCGCGCGCAGCGCCGTGAGCGCCGAGACGAGGGCGACGCTCGCAACCATGACCCACCGTCCCCACGCACTCGACGCGTCCTCGCCGGTGATCAGCGTGTGCGCGACCGAGAGGACATAGATCGCGAATACCGCGTAGTGCAGCGCCCGCCACGTCCGCCAGCCGATCTTCCGCTGCAGCCGCGACGAGATCCATACGGCGAGCATCAGGTACGCGGCGACGATCCCGGCCGCCATTCCCAGCGTCCGGTAGCCGCTCGCGAACGGGACGAGGGCGCCGGTGAAGCCGAAATGCATGTACGGGTCGAGCACGGTCGCCACCATGTGGACGGCGATGAAGACGAGTGCGACGAGGGTTGTGAAGGCGTGCAGGTCGTTCGTCAGGAAGCGAGGCCAGCGCGCCGACCGCACGTTGAGACTGAGCAGCAGCCCGAGCGCCATCGAGAGCGTGAGCAGCACGAGCGCGGTGTAGCCGCTCGCGCGCACCGTGTACCACGCGACGTGTGACGCGCTCACGCAGCGCCCGCCGTCTGCGCGGGCCAGGCGCCGACACGGATGGATTCCGCCGCGGTGTTGAGCAGTCCGGTGAGGCGGTTGCGCTCGAGGAACGCGGCGCCCTGGTCGGGTCCCAGGATGAGCGCCGTCTTCGCGGCCACCTCGGCCGCCTCGCAGGTCGGCGCGTGGACGGAGACGCGGACGAGGTCGCCGGCGGCCGGCCGACGGGTGCGCGGATCGATCAGGTGGTGCATCGGGCCGCGGGCGGTCTGCCAGCTGCGCCGCTCGGTGCTCGAGGTCGCAAGCGCGCCCGTTGTGAGCGAGAGCACGACCTCGCCGTCGGCCGCCTCTGCTGCGACGGGCCAGGGGCGGCCGGCCGACATCGGCCCGAGCACGGCCAGGTCGCCTCCGGCGGAGACGAGCGCGAAGGGCACACCCTCGGCCCGGAGCGCGGCCAGCGCCGCGTCGACGGCCATGCCCTTGGCGATCCCGCCCAGATCGACGGACAGGTCTGCGGGGAGGGCGACGAGCCCGCCCGGCCCGATCCGCACGTCCCGCCAGGTCGACGCGCGCGCTGGGGCGGCCCGCTCCGCGACGTCGCCGTGAAGCCCCGAGAAGGTGGTGGCGTAACCGATCGCCGAGAGCTCGCGGGCGAGCGTCGGGTCGAAGACGCCGCCGGTCGCCTGGGCGGCGCGGAGCGCCCGGCGAAGGACGCTCAGGAGCGGCTCCCGCACCCATGTGGGCCGGCCGGCGGCCGCATTCAGCCGGCTCAGGTCGCTGTCGGCGCGGAAGCGGCTCAAACGCGCCTCCCAGTCGGCGAAGAGCGCCGAGACCGTCTCGGTGCGGGCGGCGCACCGGGCCGGCAGGATCACGAGCACCTCGCAGCCCATCGCCGTGAAGGTGGCGGTGACAGTCCCGGCGGGCGTCACCCAGCTACGACGCATGCGATCCCGCCGACGGGAGCGTTCCGTTCCCGGATCCGAGCGATCCGGCCGACCCCGAGTCGTCGCCGCTCGGCGAGTAGCCGAAGTAGTCCTGCCCGCTCTGGAACTCGTTCCCTTGGTTCGATTGCCGCGTCGTCGGCGTGGTCGCCCCGTGCGCCGCCGAACGCTCGGCGGCGAGCGACGCGACCGCCGCGAACGACCCGACGGCGACCACGATCACCGCCCGCTTGAGCAGCGCCAGGCGCCGCTCCAGGGAGCTGCGAGTGGGGCGGGCGGCCGGGATCGGATTCTCCGTCATGTCCGAAAGCATCGGCGAGCAGCGTGAAATCGGCCTAAGCGCCCGCTGTGAGCTTGCTGTGAGCGGGCCGGCGCGTCGTCGTATGATCGGCCGATGCCGAGCTTCACACGCGATGGGGTGCGGCTGCACTGGTCCGAGCACGGAGCCGCCGACGGGTTTCCGGCGATCCTGCACACGGGAGGCGTCGGCGCGGGATCGATGTGGGAGCGCGGCGGCTACGTGGAGCGACTCGCCGGGTTCCGGATACTGCTGTTCGATCACAGAGGTCATGGCCAAAGCGATCGGCCGGCAGCGGTCTGCGCCCATCGCATCGAGGAGTACGTCGCGGACTCACGGGGTCTCGCCGAGGCCGCCGGGCTCGAGCGCTACGCCTTCGTCGGGTACTCCTTTGGCGGCGCGGTCGGGCTGCGGTTGGCGGCGTGTGACGCACGGATGCTTGGGCTCGTCGCGCTCGGAGCCGTCTACGACCCGCCGGATGCCGGACCCGGGCGCCTCCCCCGCGCAGGCGCTCACAGATATCGGCATGGCCGATCTGGTCGAGGCCATCGAGCAGGAGGAGGGGATCACGCTCCCGGACGCGCTGCGCGCCGAGTTCCTCGACACCGTGGCCGAGCAGTTCGGCTTGATGATGCACGCCGGGGCGGGCATCGCCGACCCTGGTCAGAGCTGTCCGAGATCTCCACCCCGGTGCTCCTGCTCGCCGGCTCCGACGAGGACCCGGACGGCACCCAGGACGCGATGGCGTCGCGCCTGCCCGACGGCCGCAGCGAATACGTCCCCGGATGTGGCCACGTCGGCGCGTTTCTGCGGCCCGACGAGGTCGTCGCCGCGGCGCTACCGCTGCTCCGGGACGCGGCCGGCGCGTAGACGGTCAGTGGTCGAAGGCGACCTTGAGGGCCACGATGACGAGCCCGAGCGCCACGTTCACGCTGATCGGCATCAGCGCCTGGGCGAGGCCGAGCCGCTCCAGCCGCGCGTAGCGGATCCCCTCCGCGAGGAGCGTCGCGACGCCCAGTCCGAGCGCAAGCCATACCGCGGTGGTCTCGTCCGCGATACCCGCGGCGCCGAGCACGAGCGCCAGGGCCGGGGGTGCGGCTGCCAGCAGGATGCCGAGCTCGTGCCGGGCCACGTGGCGCGTGTCGGCCCATGTCAGCCGGCGGCCCTCGGCCATGGACACGGCGAGCGCCTCGGCGTGGAGGTGGGCGACCCAGATCACGAGCGAGGTCGAGAGCACGATGAGCGCGAGCTTGAGCGGGTGCTTCTCGCTCGCGTAGGCGTCGGTGAGCGTCGCCATCACGATCACCGTGCCGTAGAGCGTCGCCGCCACCTCGCGTCCCTCGCCCAATGCGAGACGCTCGACCTCGCGCCGGACGGTCGAGCTGCGCTCGTTCTCGCGCCCCGCCTCCATGTGGCCGATCCTCGGCGCTCGCGGGAGCCGGACGCTCGTCCACATGAGATGAAGCGGGTCCCCGAAGGTCGCGAGAGCGGCGGCCGCGGGCTGCTGTCCGCGGCCGCCGTCTCACCTCACGCGGTCATGTGGCGCAGCGATTCGGCATGATCGGCCCGAGCAGCTGGGCGTATCCCAGCTGCGGGTCGATCGACCCGTACTGAGCCTGCTTTCCGAACGTGTTGCCGTTGGCCATGTTCCCGAACTCCCAGACACAGGACTTCGTCAGTGTCCAGTACGGGTAGAACTTGCCCGGCGCCGCCGGCGGCGGCACCGTGCACCCGGACGGATTCGGGAAGCTGCAGCTGGCCTCGCTGAGCGCCGCGTCCGTCTGGATCTGGAACGCGCCGTAGTCGCGGCCCTGCGTGGTCGGGAACTGCTGCAGGAACGTCGACGGGAACCGGTTCGGCGTCGTCGACGTCGGCCAGTTGGCCCAGTAGGACGTCCCGTCGAAGTCGAGATCGCCGTTCTGGAACACGTCGTCCACACACCCGGTGACGACGTTCGGCGCCACCCGTCCGCGGTGGGTATCGCCGCGTGGATAGCAGAACGCGTCCCCTGGCTCCGTGCTCTCCGCGCCCGGGGGAGCGGAGTTCTCATACGGGCCGTGGCAGCGGTTCCAGGTCGTGTCCGGGAACCCGGCCAGGCCGGGGAACGGGATCGTGGTGACGTCGATCGGCTGGGTGACCCGCGTGCACGGCTCGAAGTGGCCGATCTCGAACTGCGTGCTCACGTTGACCTGGTCGGCCGCCCACGGCACGATGTTCTTCGGCGCCGACGTGTCGTACTCGGGCTCGTAGTTGAACGGCGTCCCGCTGCAATCGTTGATGTTCGTCGCCATGAACCCGTTCGCGGCAGACGCCTGCATCCAGCCGAACTGGCCGGTCGTCAGGTCGTGGATCGACGTTTTCAGCGCCCTCTGCCCGGGATTGCCGGGCACGGGGGCATCCCAGATGTGGATGACGAGGCGATCGCCGGAATGCATCATCAGCGTGTGCCCGTTGGGCGCGTTCGTCGCGGTGTTCGCGAGCTGCGGGCTCGGCGGCCCGGTCGGGACGCCGTTCGTCTGGATGAACGCGAAGTTCGTGGGCTCCTCGCAGTTTGTGTTGCAACTCGCGAAGTTCGTCGTGCACTCGAGATCGTTGATGTGCAGAGACGCGCACCAGGCCCGGTTGTTGCAGCTGATGTTGTCGATGAACGGGGCCATCCCCGGCGCGTAGAACTGCATCTCGAGGAACGAGCTGCCCCCGCCCGGGAACACGCCCGGCGGCACCGGTGCATTCACCGTTCCCGGCGCGTTGGCGTCGCTCATCGGCTTGCAGGGCACGAGCGGGTAGGAGAACTGGTTGCAGAGCGCCATCGAGAACCACGGCGCCGATGACAGCTCGACCCAGTGGGTGCGGTCACGCCCAGGAACCCGCACCGTGGGGCGGCCCTTCGGATCGCGGCCCAGCGTCTCGCGGAAGACGATGTTGTTGCCGGACCCGTGGATGCCGGAGAGGAACCGCGTGTCCGGCTCGTCGTGGCCGATGTAGCGGCCGTTGTCGTAGAAGTGGCCGTCGTCCATGTACGGGCTCGTGCTGTTCAGGATCCCACGGATGTCGGTGCAGGCCTTGGCCGACTCGATCGTCGACTGGATCGGGCTCATCCCGTTGCAGTCGAGCGCGCCGGCGCTCCCCGGCTTGACCCACCCCCGCCGGGCGTGATGCGTGTGCGCGCTCGCGGCCCCTGCGAGCAGAACCGACGCGGCCACAGCCGCACAAGCCACCACCGCCCCACGACGCACCCCGGCGGCCCGACCGATCCACGGCAAGCCCATCTCCACCACCCCTCTCGTTGTGGAGGGCGGCCAGGCGTCGGCCGGGAGGGTCTCCGCTGGCCGCTCGAACGGCGTCGACTCTAGTTCTCAGGTGGCCGAGAACGCGGAAAGCCAGATCACCTTTTTCGGGCCGGCACAACGGCCGGTCGGGTCGTGGCACATCGATGGCCTTGCATTGGCATCAGCAATGTGCCATAATGATGCCATGAACCTGCAATCCATATGTCGAGGACGTCCGCCGCCACCTGCTCCTGGCCGCCGAGGCCGGGGGTGAGGAGGCCCGCGCCGTCGCCGAGCGGCTCGTCGCCCCGCTCGAGGCCGCCCTGCTCCTGAACTTCCAGCACGTCCTCTCGGCTGCCGCCGAGGAGATCACGGTGGAGCTCGCCCCGGGCTCGGTCGAGCTGCGCCTGCGCGGTCGTGACCCCGAGTTCGTCGTCACGCCGCCGCCCGGCGAGCCCGTCGCCGAGCAGCGCTCCGAGCCCGCCGTTCCGCCCGTCGCACCCGAGGACGACGACGGCGCGCTGTGGCGCATCAACGTGCGCATGCCCGATCGGCTCAAGCCGTCGATCGAGCGCGCGGCGCGGCAGGAGGGCCTGTCGGTGAACGCCTGGCTCGTCCGGGCCGCCGCCGCCGCCCTCGGGCGCTCCGACACCGAGCGCGACCGCCCGAGCGCCGCGCGCCGCAGGCCTCCCAGCGCCACACCGGCTGGGCACGCTGACCCGACACCACCACCACCCCAGAAGGACACCCATGATGCCCACGTTCGAGACACCCAAGCCCATCACCGTCGACGTCGAGCTCGGCGTCGGCGACATCACGCATCGACGCCTCCGAGCGCACCGACACCGTCGTCGAGGTGCTCCCCAGCGATCCGGGCAAGCCCGGCGACGTCACCGCCGCCGAGCAGACCCGCGTCGAGCTCGCCGGCGACCGGCTCGTGATCCGCGGACCGCGCGGATGGCGGCAGTGGACGCCGCGGAGGCGGACGCGAGTCGATCGACGTGCGCATCTCGCTGCCCGACCGGATCGGAGATCCAGGGCGATGTCGGGGTCGCCGCCCTGCGCTCCACGGGCGAGCTCGGCGCGTTCCGGTTCAAGACCGGGGCGGGCGACATCGACGTCGACGAGCCGGGTCGGTCTCGATCCGCACCGGCGCGGGCGACGTCAGCGTCGGCCATGCCGCCGGCGACCTGACCGCCTCGACCGGCACCGGCGTGGTTCGCATCGCCGCGGTCGACGGCTCGGCCGTCATCAAGAACTCGAACCGCGAGACGTGGGTCGGCCACGTGGACGGCGACCTGCGCGTGAAGGCGGCCAACGGCAGCATCTCGGTCGACCAGGCCGGCGCCACCGTGACGGTCAAGACCGCCAACGGCGACATCCGCCTCGGCGAGGTCGCTCCGGGCGCCGTCGTGGCCCGAGACCGCCGCCGGCAAGATCGACGTCGGGATCCGCGACGGGCGTCGCGGCCTGGCTCGACCTCGACACGGGCTTCGGCCGGGTGAACAACGACCTGGCCGACTCGCGAGCGCCCCGATGCGGGCGAGGAGACCGTCGAGGTGCGCGCCCGCACCTCCTACGGCGACATCAGCATCCGCCGCGCCCCGGCGGCATGACACATGGAAGGACACGCACCATGACCACCACACTCACAAACCCGCTCCGCGGTCAAGGCCGTGGGGCTTCGCAAGGCGTTCGGCGACAAGGTCGTCCTCGACGGGATCGACCTGGACATCGCCGAGGGCACCGTCTTCTCCCTGCTCGGCCCGAACGGCGCGGGCAAGACGACGACCGTGCAGATCCTCTCGACGCTGCTCCCCGCCGACGCAGGCGACATCTCGGTCGCCGGCTTCGACCTGCGGCGCGACGCCGATGCGGCCCGCCGTGTGATCGGCGTGACCGGCCAGTTCGCGGCCGTTGACGGCCTGCTCACGGGCGAGGAGAACCTGATCCTGATGGCCGACCTGCGCCACCTCGGCCGCAGCGAGGGCCGGCGGCTGGCCGCCGAGCTGCTCGAGCGCTTCGACCTCGTCGAGGCGGCCCGCAAGCCGGCGGCGAGCTACTCCGGCGGGATGCGGCGGCGGCTCGACCTGGCGATGACCCTGGTCGGCGGCCCGCGCGTCATCTTCCTGGACGAGCCCACCGCCGGCCTCGACCCGCGCGGCCGTCGCGACCTGTGGCAGATCATCCGCGACCTCGTCGCCGGCGGCGTGACGGTCTTCCTCGACGACGCAGTACCTCGAGGAGGCCGACCAGCTGGCCGATCGGATCGCCGTGCTCGACCACGGCCGGATCGTGGCCGAAGGGACGCCGGAGGAGCTCAAGCGGCTCGTCCCCGGCGGCTCGATCAGGCTGCAGTTCCCCGACGCGCCTGCGCTCGCGCGCGCCGCGAGCGTGCTTGACGGCGCCGATCGCAACGACGACGCCCTGACGCTCCAGGTGCCGAGCGACGGCGGCGTCCGCAGCCTGCGGGCGCTGCTCGACCGGCTCGACGCCGAGGCGATCGAGGTCGCCGAGCTCTCCGTCCAGACGCCGGAGCTCGACGACGTGTTCCTGGCCCTCACGGGCCGACCCCAGACGCACGAAAGGAGCCTGCCATGAGCACGCCTCTCCTACGCAGCCACCGACTCGGCAACGATGCTGCGGCGCAACCTGCGCCACGCGCTGCGCTACCCGTCGATGACGATCTCGACGGTCGCGCTGCCGGTCATCTTCCTGCTCCTGTTCGACTACGTGTTCGGCGGGACGCTCGGCGCCGGCCTCCGCGGCGTCGACCCACGACGGCGGCCGCTACATCGACTTCCTGGCCCCGGGCGTGCTCGTGCTGACCGCCACGGCCGGGTCGGTCTCGACGGCCGTCTCGGTGAGCGTCGACATGACCGAGGGCATCGTGAACCGGTTCCGCACGATGGCGATCTCCCGCGGCTCGCTCCTCACCGGGCACGTCGTCGGGAGCCTGATCCAGACCATGCTCGCCATGGCCGTCGTCGCCGCCGTCGCGCTCGCTCGCCGGCTTCCGCCCGGAGACCGGCCCCGCCCGGTGGGCGGCCGCGGCCGGCCTGCTGGCGCTGCTCGCCTTCGCGCTCACGTGGCTCGCGGTCGCGCTCGGGATGGTCGCCGACTCGCCCGAGACGGCCAGCAACCTGCCGCTGCCGCTGACGTTCCTGCCGTTCCTCGGCAGCGGCTTCGTCCCCACCGGGTCGATGCCCGCCGGGCTGCGCGAGTTCGCCGAGCACCAGCCGTTCACGTCGGTGATCGACACGGTGCGCGCGCTGCTCATGGGCGGCCCGCTCGGCGAGACCGCAGTCATCGCGGTCGCCTGGTGCGTCGCGATCGCGGCGGCGGGTATGCCTGGGCGAGGGTGTCCTACGAGCGGCGGCCGGTCCGCTGACAGCCGCGTTGAGCCTTCGCCGTGCTTCCCATTTGACACATACCGATATAGGAATATAATGACGCGCATGGCCCGCTCAGCGACGACCGCGGATGTCTTCAACGCCATCGGCGATGCCAACCGCCGCGAGATCCTGGACGCGCTGATCCCCGGCGAGAAGCCTGTCGGGGCGATCGTGCACGACCTGTCGATGTCCCAGCCCCAGGTCTCGAAGCACCTGCGGGTGCTGAGCGAGGTCGGCCTCGTGAGAAGCCGGGCGGAGGGGCGCCGTCGGCTGTACCGACTGGAGCCCGCACACCTGCGGCCGTTTCACGACTGGCTCGCCAAGTACGAGCGGGCCATGAACGAGCGGCTTGATCGGGTGGACGACTACCTCAGGAAGCTCCAACAACACGAAGGAGGGACGCAGTGACACACGCTGAGCACGGATCGACGGTGGTCGAGTTCCCGAGCGATCTCGAAGTCCGCGTTACGCGAGCGTTCGAAGCCCCGATCCAGCTGGTCTTCGACGTCTTCACGAAGCCGGAGCATGTGCGGAAGACCATCGCGCCATTCGGCGAGCAGGTCACGGCCTGCTCGATCGACCTGCGCGTGGGCGGGAGCTACCACTTCGTGTTCGTCACGGACGACGGGGTGGAGTGCTCGTTTCGCGGCACGTACCTCGAGATCGAGCCGCCGACCCGGTCGGTCCAGACATGGCGGTTCGAGGGGTGGCCCGATACGGAGGCCGTCGAGTCGATGGATCTGCGCGAGACCGACGGGGTGACGACGCTGGTGTGGACGCTGGCGTTCAGCGACCAGGCCGGCCGTGATCACATGACCAAGTACGACGGCATCGAAGCGGGCTTCGACAACGTGGCGGACTACCTGCGGACGCTGCTCGTAGCGTAGGAACCGTCTCCGGCTGCGTCGGGCCGGGACCCTCGCTCGCGCCTGCGGGCCATGCCGGCACTCCAGCGGCATGGCCGCGGGCGCGGCGAGGGAGAGGGCCGGCCGTGGGTGGAATACTGGATCCCGTGCGGCACAACCCCTGGCATCCCCGCCGCGCAGGTGATCCGCAGGCTCCGAAATCTCGACATGCCGGTCGGCGAGGTGAAGGCCGTCCTCGCAGCACCCGATCCCGACGCGCGGCACCGGCTGATCCTCGAGCACCTCGCCCGGCTGGAGACCCAGCTCGCCGAGACACAGGCGGCCGTCGGGGAGCTGCAGGATCTGCTCGGACGCACGCAGATCACGGAGCCCGTCGAACACCGCACCGTCGCGCCGACCCCGGCGCCTGCGATCCACGACGTCGTCGACCGCGAAGACGTCCTCGGCCTGGTGGCAGGGCGCGCTCGGAGAGCTTCGCGCCGTCGTCACCGCCCACAGGCTACGGCAGGCCGGGCCTCCCGGCGGGCTCTACGAAACCGCGATCTTCGAGCACGACCGCGGCGCTGCCACCGTCTTCGTCCCGATCGACGGAGCGGCCCGCACCGTGGGCCGTGTCGCGGCGGTGGTGATCCCTGCCGCCGAGATCGCGGTCATGCACCACCACGGATCCCTGGCCAACGTCGATCTCACCTACGGCGACCTCGGAGGCTACGTCCTGAAGCACGAGATCGGCGTCGACGGGCCGCTGCGCGAGAGCTATCTGTGCGGCTTCCTCGACACCGATGTTCGCGACAGCTGGGACACCGAGATCGCGTGGCCCGTCTTCCGCTCCGATACGGTCCACGAAACACCGTAGCGCCCGACGGCGTGGTCGTCGGCCTGCGCTCGAGCGCCTGTCAACGCGTTCGTGTCACGTGTCCGAGCACCCGCGCCGCGAATGGCATGCGCGGCCTGCGCCATACGTGTCGCTGCTCGAACGGCCAGGCGTAGATCGGGTTGCCGTCGCAGATCAGCTCGAGCAGGCGCGGCTCGCGAAGGTCTTCGGCCGACCACTCGTACAGGCGCTGCAGCCGTGGCCCAATCACTGCGTAGTCGAGCAGCTGGCCAAGGCGCTGCTCATCGGCGATGTAACTCTCCACATCGAACTCGAGCGGATACCGGTCCGGCACCACACGGCTGAGCGAGAGGAAGACTCCGGCCACTCCCAGACGGGGGTCGCCCAGGGGCCATCCGAGCGGAGACAACCGTCCCAGGCAAGCCTCGGAGCTGCGACGAGGACGTGCGCGTAAAGGACGCGCGCAAGCGCGACGTTCATGAAGAAGCGCTCGGCTGCGCTCTCTGCCTCTGCGATGTCCCGGTGCGCGAGGTAACCGCCCACGATGCTCGCGTTGTGGGCCCGGTACCAGGTGCGCCCGGTAGGTCCCGCGCCGAACTCCAGCCACAGCCGCACGGCCGGCGAAGACGGTACGCCGGCGAGACCGCCCAGCAAGCCCACTGCCTCGCTTCGCGGACGGCTGCGACCTGCCGCTCGGCCGCGGCGAACGCGTCCGGATGGTCGTTCATGGCGGGGCGACAGAGCGTCTGCCTGGAAGGCGACACCATATGAGGCCACACGTCGTTCGGCGTGGGAGAATGCCGGGACGGGGGTAGGCGGACGAGGCTCGCGTCGCCGGCGCGGTTGGGGGTTGGATGGACACGCTCATCGTGGCTGTGGCGCTGCTGGGATTGGCGGTCGCGTTCTCGAGCCCGACATCGGTTCTGGCCGTGCTGGTGTTGTTGGATCTGCCATCGGGCGTCCGGCGGTCACTCGCGTTCGTGGTCGGGTGGTTGGGGACGATCGCCCTGATCGGCGTCGTGCTCGTCGCGTTCCCGGCGTTTGACTTCCAGCGGTCACAGACGACACCGTCGCGGGTCGCCTCGATCGCTGAGCTCCTGACCGGGGTGGCCTTGACGGTTGGGGCCGTTGTGCTCCACCGTCGCCGGCCACCCGAGACGCCGAAGGATCCGATCCCGGTGTGGCTGACACGACTGGTGGGGCGTCATTGGGCGATCGCCCTGGCCGCCGGCGCGTTCATGCTCACCTACTCGGTCACGATCGTGGCGGCGCTCGAGATCCTCAAGGCTCACGTCAGCACCCTCGGCAAGATCGCTGCGTTGGCGATCTTCGCTGCGACCTCGATCGTGACGATTGCCGCGCCGATCGTCTTCGCCGTCATCGCCCCGCAGCGCGCAGCAACCGCGCTTGTCCGGTTCCGCGGCTGGTTGACCACCCACTCGCGGACGCTCAGCGTCGCGGTGCTCGGCGTGCTCGGTATCGCGATCATTCTGAAGGCGGCGTTCGACCTGGCGTCGTGAGCCGGGTTCTGAGCTGCTGCTGGTAGGACATCGACGCGCGTGAGCGCAGACCGAACCGGATGGAGAGCCGATCGTCGATCAGCGTCATGGCGGTGGCTTGGAGATCGCGGTGCAGGCTCTCGAGGGGGCCGACGGCCTCCAGCCCGAGCGTCCACCACATCTCGCCGTCGATGTCGGCCTCGGTGAGCTCGAGCGAACATCCGTGCGAGGCCGCGTCCCCCGACGAGCGTTCGACGAGGATGCCGTCCACCACGGCGAACCAGCGTCGCCGACGGGCTTTGTGCACCCGCGTCCACGATGCACCTTCCAGCGGCGGCTGGGCAGCGTCGTCGAGCGGGAAGCTCCATTTCTCCCACATCTCCAGTCGACCGCGGGTCCCGCCGGGAAGCGACAGGAGGCCGGGGCTGTGACGGAACGCCTTCACGTCGAGCTGGACGCCCCCGCGAATCTTCACGCTGACATCGGGCAGCGCCGGATCCGTCAGGTAGCTGTCCTCCCGCAGCTCCGTCCCCTCGCCGAAGGGCTCCAGCCGCTCGGCCAGTGCCGCCGGAACTCGCCCCGGATGCATCCACCGCACCTCGAGTGAGACCACGCCGCTGCCCGCACGCGCCGTGACGTCCGACACCACGGCGCGCCGTTCCCCGGCCTCAGCCCAGCGCCCAAGACTCACTGCGTGCCACCGCCGTCGCCGCGGGCGGAGCAGCGCAGGGTCAGGCGTGAGCGGGACGCATGATGGCGCCGACGATCCACAGGATCGGGAAGAAGATTCCGAAGAAGAACAGCCAGCCGTGGTGATTTCGCAACGTCATCACGCCGAGCGAGATCATCAGGGCCACATACAAGAGTCCAAGTCCCCACCACATGTGCCCTCCTACGTCTGTCGGTCGACGTCACGAGACCGTGTGCGAACGCCGGCCCCGCGACCCGGATGTCGCCCGGTAGGGTCGTGGGCGGACGGGGCAGCGGCGTCGTCCGTTCCGGGGGATGCTCGCGAGGTGGCTACGGTCAGGCGAACGATCACGAACGGGGTCGCAAACTTTCGCGGCGCTCGGCGAGAGACGGTGAGAGGCTGGCGGCGGCGACGATCACGGTGGAGCTCAGTGCAAGCCAGAAGAACAGCGCCATGACGACGCCGAGACCGGCGAAATCGGCGGCGTAGAGGTCGACCCAGCTCGCCATGGCGACGCTCGAGAGGAACATCAGCGCCACCAGTCCGAATGCGGTGAGGACGGCGCCGGGGAGGAGATCCCGGCCCGGCAGTCGCTTGTGGGTGAGCATTCGCGGCGCCCATACGAAGTAGCCGACGAGCAGCGCGATCCAACCGGGCACGAAGGCGGCATCGAGCCACGCCGACCACCCTGAGAAGAGTTTCTCCTCCAGAAGCACGAGCAGGAGGAGCCCGAACAGGACGACGAGGACTGCTGCGTAGCGCAGTTGATCCATGGGTTTCGGCTCAACCTCGATCTGCCATGCCCGCGCGTGGACGAGTTGCAGGACGCGGCCAAAGCCGAGTCCGAAGAAGAGCGCCGTGGCGATCGCCAACAGCGCCGATCCGAACTCGTGCCGTCTATCCCCGACGAGCACGCCACGCAGCAGACCCGCCGCAGAGCCCGTCAGTCCGTATCCGTGCACCAACTCGTTGGCCAGGGCGGCCGGGTTGCGCTGCACATACTCCACGAGGACGAGGGTCGCCGGCAGAACCGCGAGAAAGACGTACGACGTCAAGAGGAGCGACTGGAGCGGGCCATCGATGCTGCGGTATCGACGCCACCACTCGAACACGACGCCCGGGCGTGTCGTGGCGTCCTGACGCGCCACCCAGTGCCGCGCACGATCGGCGACCGCCGTACCGCGCGCAGACATCGCGGACACTCCGCGCGTTGACCCCGACGCTCCCCGTTCAGACCCGGAGTCGGCTGATCTTGCCTGCCGAGGTTCCTCGCTCATCGACACCCGATCAGGATGGGCGCTGATCCGGCTGTTCGGTGGGGGTGCCCGCATGGTCGCCGGCCGGCTCGGCGGCTTCGGCCCGCCGGCTCTCTGGCAAGCGCCGCGGAAGGCGACGTGGGCCAGCGCCTGGAGGAGCCCCCACGGCTTGTCCGGCTCGAGCGCCGACGGCGAGACACCAGGGTGGGTCGGCGCGATTCGCACCCGCAGCGCGCCGCAGCGGCTACGGAACCGAAGTGGCGGCTCCAGCTCGACGGCTTCTCCGTCGATCCCGGCCGGCACGCGCTGATCCGCCTGCATCTCGAAGGCGACATCTGTCCACTGACGCATCCCCAGCCTGTGGCGCACTCCGCCGTCGCCCGCGTGTCGGGTCGGTGCGAGCGCCGCGATGCCGAGCAGTCCACCGTTGAGCCGGGGCCGGGTGCCCGAACCGATCGCCCGGCCGAGGCGATAGGGATTGTTCGACACGAGGACTGCCACGGCCGACTGCGCCCCCGCATCACCGTCCCAGAAGAGGCTCGGAGCGGCAGCGCTCGGGCCGAGCGCCTCGGGAATGGTGTCTAACAGCGTCCGGAGCTTCGCCTCTCGGTACCCCGGACGCTCGACCGCGTCCGCGTAGAGCCCCAGCGAGACGTTGTTCACGAACACGCGATCGTTGACTTCGGCGAGATCGACCCGCCGCTCCCGGCCGTCCACGAACGCGTCCAGCGCACCCACGACGTCGTCGCGATCGACGCCGAGATCGAGCGCGAAATGGTTCCGCGTGCCGGACGGGATGCACGCGTATGGAAGATCCAGCTCCGCCGCCACCATCGCCACGATCGCCTGCGACCCGTCCCCTCCAGCCATCGCGAGCGCGTCGGCGCCCCGGCTCACCGCATCCCGCACGAGCTGCTCGAGGTCGTCTCCGCGCCGGAGCTCGATCGGCTCGATGCCTCGCCGGAGCGCCTGTCCCGCCAGGTCGAAGCGCGCGGCCTTACCCCCTCCCGACAGGGGGTTGAAGAACAGGACTGGACGTTCGGGACGCCGGGCGCGCGGCCACTCGAAGCGAACCCGAAACGCACGGCGCGCGGCGGCGAGCACGGCCACGACGCCGACCGCGACCAGGACGTCGTCGGTCGGGTCGTGTTCGACGAACACAAGGACGATCGAACCGGCGAGCAAGAGCACGGCAGCCGCCAGCGCGACGATGCGCGTCGGGCCTCTCCGCATGAGGCCGTAGGCGGCCACGATGACGGCCAGAACCACGCATGCGACGACCGTGAAACCCTTGGGAATCCTCGAGAGCGTGACATCGATCGCAAAGCTGATCGTGGCGATCGCGATCACGAGTGCCGCAGCAGCCCACAACCGGTGCGCGATGGTCTGGTTCACCGTCTGATCACAACGGCGATCATAAACTCGGCACTCGACCCAAGGAGGGGTGAGTGATGATCGCGCGTGGCGAGGTCGCCGTCTTCCGGCGGCGACCTCACGCGGAACCCGGCCGGGGCTGGTTGGTCGGCCGCGAGCGGCCGGGGCGAGCGATACTGGCGCGGTGGACGAGCTCCTGATCGAGGGCGCAGCCGTGCTGCCCGCGGCCGGCGCCGACTGGCTCGAGTCCGCGGCGGTGCTGGTGCGAGAGGGCCGAGTCGCCGAGCTGGGGCCGGCGGACGAGCTCCGCCGAAGCCACCCGGACGCCGAGCGCGCCGGCGGCGCTGACCGCCTCGTGATGCCCGGCCTCGTGAACGCCCACCAGCACGCCGAGGGCGTCTCGACGGCCCAGCTGGGGTTCCCGGACGAGCCGTTCGAGCCCTGGATGGCGCTCATGCACTCGCTGCCCACGGTTGAGCCGTACCTGACGACGCTCTACAAGTCGATGCTGATGCTGACGAGCGGCGTCACGACGCACGTGCACAGCCACTTTCCGGCAAAGGGCGGCTACGAGGGCTCGGAGGCGTATCTGGACGAGCTCGAGCACTCGGTGCGTGCCCACCGGGTGGCGGGCCTGCGGACCGCGTTCGCGCCGTACTGGCGCGACCGGGCCACGTTCACGTACGACGACGACGACCGCTTCGCGGGGGCGCTGCCCGGCGACCTGGCGGGCGAGGTGCGGCGGCTGACCGGCACGCCGATCTCGAACGCGATCTACATCGAGGCCATCACGGAGCTCGCCCGGCGGCTCGACGGCGACCCGCTGATCGGCGTCCAGCTCTCGATCGCGGCGCCCCAGTGGGCCTCCGACGACCTGCTCGATGCGATCGGGGCCGCGGCGTCCGACCTCGGGCTTCAGATCCACATGCACGCGCTCGAGAGCCGTCGGCAGCGCGACTGGGGCGACGCGGCGCACGGCGGGCGTGAGCTCCACCACCTGGCCGAGCGCGGCGTGCTCGGCGAGGGCACGACGATCGCCCACGGCGTGTATCTGCGCGACGCCGACATCGACCTGCTCGCCGAGCGGCGGGCGATGGTGGCGCACAACTGCTCGTCGAACCTGCGCCTGGCCTGCGGGGTCGCGCCGGTGCGGCGGCTGGTGGCGAGGGGCGTCACCGTCGGTCTCGGCTCCGACGACATGGCGGTCGACGACGACGAGGACATGCTGGCCGAGGTGCGGATGGCGCACGTCGCCCAGCGGATCTGGGACGGCCCCGAGCCGCTGCTCGGCGCGCGCGACGTCCTGCGGCTCGCGTGGGAGGGCGGCGCCCGCATCGCGGGCCTGGAGGGATCGGTGGGCCGGCTCGAGCCGGGCTACCTCGCGGACGCGGTCGTGCTGGACCTGGCCGCCGTCCGCGGCGTCTTCGCGTCACCGCGCCTGGCGTACGAGGATCTGGTGGTCGCGCGCGCCGGCCGCGGGCATGTGCGCGAGGTCGTGGTCGGCGGCCGGGTGCTGGTGCGCGACGGCGCGCCCGTCCATGTCGACATGGGCGCGCTCGCCGCGGAGGTCGCCGCGGCCGCCCGGGCGGTCGATGCGCGGCGCGACCCGGCCCGGCAGGCGTTCCTGGAGCGGCTGCGGCCCTGGGCGCTCCGGCACCCGCCGGCGTTCTAACTGGAGACCGCGGTCGTCGTCCGGGCGCCCCAGGCGGAGAGAGGAGGAGCGGCGCATCCTAGAATGCCGCCGCGCGTGCTGTATAGGCCATTTTCGCTGCGGCCAGAACGCCGTTGATTCGGACGTTCAGTGGCACTGGCACGGTCGCTCCTCCCGTGGGGTGGGTGGCGCCTTCGAGCGACTTCCGCCGGAGATCCAGGCCGACGCACGACGCGACCCCCTGTGTGGCGACATCGCGCCTAGCCTTCGCGAGCCAGGGGCGAACGCGCGCACTCGAACCGCTCGACTACCTCCTGCTGTTCGGGGACCGCGGTGAGCTTTCTGCGGAGCTCCAGCACCTCCAAGACGTCGCCGACGAGCCGGTGAGCCGCGTCGCCAGCTCGTCGCCCGGCATCTCGTCCATCCGGGCGGTGACCTCTCGCGAGAACACACGACCGTGACCTCCTCACCGCGCAGCCGCCGGTCGAGCACCCACCGGCGCGCTTCGCCGGCCGCCAGCGTCTCTGCCAGCAGGCTGGAGCGGCACCCTTGCTGAGGCCAGCCAGCAACTCGTACGACGATGCGACGCCCGCTTGGGATGAGTCCCGCAGGGCCAGTCGGTGAAGACGCGGTGAATAGACCAGCCTAGGGCGATCTGCCGGATCGTCGCGCCTCCACCCTTGCGTGGGGGCGTGGGGGCGGGAGGCGGCGCTACGAGCGTGACCCCCGGGTGACGAGAAGCTGCGCTGGGGCGACTAGAGCGCGAAATCGAGTCATCGGCAGCAGTCAGCGTCGCGGAGGCGTCTGCACCTCCCACTACGCGGGCTTGCCGAGCACATTTCCGGTAGTCGCGTCGAGCCAGTAGGACGACCGGCGCGACGCACCGTCGGTACGTGGGGGCGCCGCGCGGTAACACAGTACCGCGGCGCCCGTGCCCTCGAGCGTCAGCCGGGCGCGCTCGCCCCCTGCATGCGCCGCATGTTCTCGGACATGTGCCGGGACACCTCGTTCAGCTGCTCGGTGGGGCTGAATTGCACGATCTCGGTCCCGGCCTCGACCGTGGGGATATGTCCGGGTGGCAGGTAGAAGGCGTCGCCAGCCTCGACCACGTGCTCGCCGTCGTCGGCCAGGTAGGTCATCCGGCCCTTGATCACATAGCCCCAGTGCGGGCAGTGGCAGTTATCGCCAGGCAGGCCTTTCAGCAGCGGGGTTGCATCGACGTCCGCCCCGAACGTGACGAAGTTGATGGTGTAGCCGTCGCCGTCCTGGTGGCGATCCTCGACCGGGCCGTGGGTTTCGACGTGCTGGGCGCTCTGCCGTGAGACTTTGAGCATCTCGCTCTCCTTTGGCTGGACTGGCCCCAGTCTAGGAATCGATCATGCGGCCGGCATGAGGCGTTCGCCCCATCTTGCCGTGGCCGGGTTCGGGCGCAGGATGCTCCTCGGGCAAGAGCCCGTGCTGCATTGCGAACAGGCCGGCGCCGGCCCGGTTGGGGGTGCCGATCTTTGCGTAGATGTGCTCCGCGTGGTTCCCGACGGTCTTGGGTGTGATCACCAGCTGCGCCGCGATCTGCTTGTTGGACAGGCCGCGCGCCAGCAGCCGGAGGACCTCGACCTCGCGCGGGGTGAGGCCGGCCGGCCCGCTGCGCCGCCCGCGGATGCGATGGCCCGCCGCGGCCAGGACGGCGTCGACTGCCTCGGAGTCCATACGACCGGCCGTGACCTCGGCGCGCAACTCGCCGGCCGCCAGGTCGTCCGGAAGCGGCGGGCGGTAGGGGCGTGGCTCGCGCATCGCCTGGTAGGCGTCGGCTGCACCCAGCACCCGCGCCGGCTGCGAGAGGCCTGCGCCGGACAGCCCGCGCGGATAGCCGGAGCCGTCCAGGCGCTCGCGCAGCTGCACCGCGATCGCGCCCAAAGGCGCCAGCGACCGGGACTGCTGCAGCATCCGCTCGGTCAGATAGGGGTGCAGGCGCACCCGCTCCCACTCGCCGGCGCCGAGCGCCGCCGTCTTGTCCCAGATCGCGTTGGAGATGCCGAGCCGGCCGAGTCCGTGCACGAGTCCGGCCCACGCAGGGTTGCCACGTCGCTCGCGGGCATCCCCAGCCGCCGGCCGGCGTCGCCTGACAGGTCGGACACCGCAATGGCGTGGCCCAGGCTGTATGGCGATTTCAGGTCGACGAAGTTCGCGACCGCGCGCAGCGCCTCCTCGAACTGCTCGGCGTCGACCGCCACCGCCAGCGACGGCTCGGCGTCGATCACCGCGTTCCACGTGCCGACGTCGTCGAGCCCGGACAGGATCATCTCGCCGTCGTCGTAGACCACGTCGGCCAGCGCCGGATCGAATTGCTTGCCGCGCCGGCGGCGGGCCACCTGCCGGGCTGCGTCCACGCCGCCCATGCGGTAGGCCACCTCCACGAAGTCGGCCAGCCCCGCGATGCGCGCGGCCACGGGCACGTCCGTTCCGGCCCTTCGGCCCGGCCAGCCCTGGCCGTCCCACTGCTCGTACGAGCATCCGACCGCCTCTAACACCGCATCGGGCAGACCCAGCTGCTCGGCCAGCGAGACGGCGAGGGCGGCGTGGTGATTGATCATGTCGTCCACCTCACGGCGGCCGGAGAGCGCGAACTCGAGCCCGATCCGGAAGCGGTGCAGAGGAGGATTGCCCGAGCCGATCATGCGCATGCTGGCTGCGACCGCGCGCCTGCCCGGACCGTACTCGTACTTGATCGACTTGAGCGCGATGTCGTCGCCGAACCACTTGGCCTGCTCGTGGGCGTCGGTGTGGCAGCCCACGCTGACCAGCAGCGCCGTGTAGTAGACGACGGCGCGCGACTCCTCCTTCAGGCCGATCCGCTCGGCCAAGCGCAGCGCGATCAGGCACTGGCGCAGCACGTGCTCCATCGGCTGGCCGAAGCCGAGGTCGATGCCCAGCGAAAGCGCTGCGACGAGTTCCGCCAGGCGCACCGGTTGGCCATCTGCCTGGGACGCCATGCCCGATCGATTCTACGCGGCCCCCGCCACCGTCTGGGACTGGAGACGATCCGCACGGGGCTGCCGCCGAGTCCGCCCGGTCGGGCTGGCGGGCGCCCCGGCTCGGCTGAGGGAAGAAATCCCAGAGCGCCGCCCGTCTCGTGTCCTACCGATACGCATTCAGCAGACAGACCTCGCGTCAATGCCATCGTGATTGTGCGGCGCGAGCTCAAGGGAGGTGTCGACGGTGCCACAGCCGTTGCCTGGCGATTCGAGGAAGCTGACGCTCGCCGATCCGATGATGACCGGCGATGACGTGGAGGCCGCTCAGCAGGTGCTTCACGACAACCGCTTCGGCATCAACTTCCACCCCGGCAAGGCCGACCGGCAGTACGGCCACAAGACGGCGGACGCGACTCGCCTGGCCAAGTTCCTGCTGGGCTACCCGGAGGCCGAGATAAACCGTGAGTTCGGACCGAACCTCTACGGCTATCTCGTGCGCAAGGGCGCGCCGGGCTACAAGCAACGCCCGAACATGTTCGTCGCGCCCAGCGCACATCGGCGCCGTCTATTCAAGGCGAACAGCAACGTGCGCGAGCGGATGGTGAATTGGTGCCTGTGGGCGGTCGACAACGCCACCCAGATCCACTACGCCGAGAAGCGGCCGATCCCGGTCAACGACCTACCCGGCACGCTGCCGCTCACGACTGACTGCTCCGGCTCGACCACCCTGTTTGCCCGCTGGGCCGAGGCACCAGATCCCAACGGTCTCGGCTACACCGGCGACGGCAGCACGATGACCATGCTCGCCCACCTGAAGCCGATTGACCCCGACAAGGCGCAACCCGGCGACCTCATAGTCTTCGGCGGCGACCCCCTCGAGCAGCACGTCGTCGTCATCGTGCAGTCCGGCCCGGACCCGACCGTAACCAGCCACGGCAGCGAGCCAGCGCCGTTCAAGCTCAGCCTCTCGGCGGTCGCCTCGGATCACAAAGGGCAGCCCGTCACCTACCTGGCGCTGATTTCGTAGCCGCCTCCGCGTGGAGCCAGGGACGCGGAGAGGACGAAGGAGGAGCGGGCGAGGAGAATCGAACTCCCGTCTTGAGCTTGGAAGGCTCTTGCTCTGCCATTGAGCTACGCCCGCGCGGGTGTCACATGGTATCGCCGGGCGTGGCGGCCGCCTTCGCCCGGGGCGTCCGCTTGCGCCGCGTCCGCGGGGCGGCGACCACGTCCGAGAACTTGACCCGGTCGGTGATGCACACCTCGGCCGAGCCGGAGATCGTCTCGCGCAGGAGGCCGCTCGCCTGGAGCGCGTCGCGGTTCTCGGGGTCGTCGTTGGCCCGGGTGCGGTGGTCGTCGGACTCCCACAGCTGCATGAGCACGATGCCTTCGTCGGTCGGGGCGGTCACCGACGCGATCAGGCCCTCCGGCATCCCGAATGCCTCGGACAGCTTGTCCGACGCTTCGAGCAGGCGGTCCGTGTTGCCGCGCATGTGCACGAGGGCGAGCACGCTCATCGCCCGACCGATCCTACGTGGTCGCGGAGGTCGACGTCGTCGTCGTGCCGGACGTGACCGTCTCGGTCGTGGTCTCGGTGACCGTGGTCGTCGTGCCCGTATCGAACACCGTGGTCGGGATCACCACGGTGGTCTCGACGGTGCTCGTCGTCCCCGGGAGGACGGTCGTGATCGTGCGCTTGACGGTGTGCGTCACCACGTGCGCTGGGAGCCTCACGGTTGCCGCGGGAACGGAGATGACGCTGCCCTTCTTGATCAACACCGTCTGCGCCGGGACGCGGACCTCCGTCCTGTGGTTGACGGTAATCACCCTCCCGGTCACGTGAATCGTGTGCGTGGCGGCGGCTGCGGAGCCGGATCCCCCGACGACGCTCCCAAGCCAGACGCCTCCGGCGAAGAGCGCAAGGATTACGGGCAGCCCGATCAGGAGCCGGTGCGGATACGCACGCGGCCGACCGGCGGAGGCCATCGCGAGCACGGGCATGCCGGGCGTGGGCGGCGATGCGGACGGCTCGGGTAGCGCAGGCACAGTCGCCACCGCCGCGGCGACGGACCCTGCCTTGCCGCTCTCGGCGGAAGCTGCAAGCGCTCCGGCGGCCGCCGCTCCCGCAGCCGGGATGGCTGCGGCGGCTGCGGCTTCCTCGTCTCGCCTGCCCGGGAACGCCAGCCAGAGCAGGAACCGCAGGATGACGAAGAGCAATACGCCGTTCGCCACCAGGATGGCGATGGCCAGCAAGACCTTTGCGAAGACTCCCACAGCAACCTACCCGTCGTTGTGACCCGGGAACCGTACCCCAAACCCGGGCGGAGGTGAAGGCATTGTCACGTCCGTTTCGAACCTTGGCAAGCCCCTCATGCCCGCCACCCCTGAAACCGCCGCGGCTGTACGACGATCACGGGCCCCTGCGGGGGTCTCACCGCGTACTGCGGATACGTCGCTGCGAGCGCGGCCAGCGCCTCGTCCCGCTCCTGCGGCGAGTCGACCACCTCCGCGTCGCCGTCCACGCGCACCCACCACAGCCGCGACCAGTCGTCGTCGTAGCGGTCTGCGAGGAGCGCGACGCGCGGCTCGGCGGCGATGTGGCGCAGGCGGGCGAGGTCGGTCGTCGACTTCGGCTTGTGATCGACAGCCGTGTAGATCGCGTCGCCGGAGACCGCGAAACAGACGGGCACGACGTGGGGCGACCCGTCCGGCCGCACCGTCGCCAGGCGGGCGACGCGGGCCGAGCCGAAGAGCGCCTGCGCCTCAGCCGGATCGAGCTCCACCGGACGTCTTCGCGTAGGCCCTGGCGAGGCTCGGCGCGAGATAGTCGGGCAGGTTGGCCTCGCTCTGGAGCGTCTCCATGAACGCCCGGTCGTCGTCGGCGGTGAGCCCGTCGAGCGTGAGCGGGCCGAGGACACTCGAAAGCGGCGGCTGGGCCGCCAGCAGCTGGGCACTCGGGAGCACCGAGACGCCGCCGGCGGGATGGGTGCGCAGCGCGTGATCGGTGTGCTCGATCTCGTCGAGGACGAGTGTCGGCCCTTCCAGAGGTGGCTCGGCGGCGACGAGCCCCGGGACGGCCGCGACCACGGCCGGCTCGAGCGCTCGCGCCAGCTCGGCCAGGTTCTGCAGCGCGTCGGCCAGCGTCGACCGGGCCTGGGCAAGGCCGACCACGGCGACCTCGGGATCGTCACCGGCCAGGGCGAAGTTCAGCAGACGGGTGCGCCCGCCGATGCGCACACTCTCGCCGGTGCTCGTGAACGGCTCGACCAGGTGGGGCTGGCCGCACGCGGCGATCCCTCCGATCATGACGAGCACGAGGTCGCGCTCGGTCGCCGCGATGAGCTCGGAGTACGGGTCGGCGGCGGCGCCCGAGACCGCTACGAGATCCGCCCGCTTCCCGGCCTCGATCGAACCGATGGCGCTGTCCCAGCCGAGCATCCGCGCGGCCGTCGAGGTCGCCATCGCGACCAGCTCCTGATCGGTGAAGATGGGGCCGCCGTCGGCGTGCGCGCTCACGAGCTGGGCCACCTTCAGCTCGCCGAGCAGGTTCTTGCTGCCGGACGGCGACCAGTCGGAGCCGAGCCCGATCATGACGCCCGCGGCCTTCATCGCCGCCACGTTGGCGGTCGCGCCGTAGAGCAGCAGGTTGGAAAGGGGCGACCACACCATGGCGGCCCCGTGGTCGGCGAACACCGTGATGTCGGCAGGCTGCAGGGCGACGCTGTGGATGCCGATCAGGTGGTCGGAGATCGCCCAGGTGTTGTCCGGCAGCTCCAGCGCCTGGAAGTGGAGACGGGCCGAGGCGTCGACGCCTTCGGCGAGGTGCAGGAGCAGGCGGTGGTCGCGGGCGAGCTCGGCCGCAAAGGCGGTGGCGTCGGCGGCGGCGACGTCGGGGATGCGGCTGTGGGCCGGTGGGAGAGACGGGTCGTCCGGTTCCTCGACGTTGCGCACCACGCCGCGGTAGTACCGGATGATGCCGGCGTTCGAGTAGAGCGCGATCCCCTGGCTCGTCGTCACGCCGGCGACGAGGCATTTCGCCTCGACGAAGCGGACCAAGGACGGGACGAGGCTCGGCGTCTTGCCGAGCACCTGCATGGGGCCGCTGATCAGGCGGCGGTAGTCCGGGCCGGCCGACCACTGCCCGCGGTTCGTGAACGCCCGCGGCACCTGCCAGAGCTGCAGGCAGTTGTAGCTCAGGTGGTTGTGAAGCTCGATCAGGCCCGGATAGATCGTGCCGGCCGTGCGCAGTGCGGAGACCGATTCGAACCCGGCGGGCGGAGGCTCGGCGGCGGGGACGACCGAGGCGATCGTGGCACCCGCGATGTACACGACGCCGTCGGGAATCACGGTGCCTGCACCGTCCATGGTGACGATGCGGCCCCGGATCGCCACACGGCTTGCCGTGGGGGCGCTCACGGGCGCAACACTAGTGCAGTGACCTGACGGATTCTCAGGCAGGCGTGCGAGCGTGCGTTCGGCCGGTCCTGCGCCCGTCGCTCGGGCGCGGCCGGCGACGCCAGCGCCATCCGGGCGGCGGCCCGCCGCCGGGCGGGCCGGTGTCGGCCGCCTCGGGTGGATCCGAGCCGGCCAGGTCGCGCAGGAGCAGCGCCAGGATCGCGATGCCGGGGATGTGCAGGCTCGCGACGACCGCGTAGATCCAGATCCCGCTCAGCCGCCGTCACCCCCGCCGTCACCGCCGCCGCCGGGGCCGCCACCGTCGCCGGGGCCACCACCGTCGCCGGGGCCACCGGGCCCGTGCCCGCCCTTGTGCTTGTCCTTCTTGTGCTTGTGCCCTGGACCGGGCGGCGGCGGGCCTGCGGCCGCCTGTGTCTCCGTGACCGTCACGGGGTCGGTGACAGTCCTCGTGACCGTCTGCGTCACCGTGCGTACCGCCGCGTTTGCCTGGCGCTGCTGTGCCGCGAGCGTCTCCGTGCGCACCTTGCCGTCGACCGTGATCGTCCGGTCGACCGCAGCCTGCAGCTGCGCGCGCGTCGTCGTGGTCACCGTCTCCACCGACATCACGTGGTTCGTCGCGCTGCTGCCGGCGCTCACTCCGGCCAGCAGGCCCAGCATCAGACACGCCAACCCGCCCGAGATGGCGATCGCAAACCGTGTGGGACTCACACCCATCGTGCCTCCAGCCCGTTGCCCCTGCCCGCCTACGCCGACACATTACCGCAGGTGTCCGCGAACCAAAAGCGCGCTCACCACGGTGGGGGTTGACCCATGGCACCGGCGCGTGTTCAATTTGATTTCCCGGGACCTTCACCACCTACGTGGTCCGGGCTGATGGAGGCGAGATGAGGCACGTTCAGCTTTGCCGTGCGGACGCACGCGCATGAAGACACCGATCCTGCTCACGGGCATGCACCGCTCGGGCGGTAGCTGGGTCGCGAAGATGATCGAGGGCGGCGGCGGCGTCGTGCACGTCAACGAGCCGTTCAACCGCCGCCACCCGCCGGGACTCACGCCCGGGATCCTGCACGTCCCGCCGCCGCTTGCCTACCAGCATGTTGGGGAGCACAACGAGGCAGCGCACCTGGACGGGTTCCGTAACATGCTCGAGCTGCGCTACGACCTTGTCGCCGAGCTGCGCACGAACCATGGCGTGTACGACCTGGCGAAGGCCGCCAAGTACCTGACCGCGTTCACGTACGGGCGCGCCCGCGGCATGCGCACCCTGATCGACGATCCGTACCAGGTCTTCGCGGCCGAATGGCTGGCCGACCGGCTCGACTGCCGAGTCGTCATGCTCGTCCGCCACCCCGCCGGGATCGTCTCGAGCCTGAAGCGCATCGGTCCCGGATGGGCGGACAACCTGCCCGACATCGCAGCGCAGCCGGAGCTCATCGGCCGCTACCTCCGGGAGTACATGGACGACATCGTCCGCGCCGCCCACGAGCCGCTCGAGCCCATCGGCCACGGCGCCCTGCTCTGGCTCCTGATCCACTCGGCGATCGCACAGCAGCTCGACCGCCATCCGGAGTTCATCCTCGTCCGCTACGAGGACCTGGCGATGGATCCGGAGAACGGCTTCCGCGAGCTCTACGAGCAGCTCGACCTGCCGTGGACAGACCGGGCGGAGAAGACCGTGCGCGAGGGCAGCATGGCCGGGCCCGCCGCCCGCAACAACCCGTGGGGCCGCGTCGGCCTCGGCCGGACGGCCTTCCAACCCATGGACAGCAAGGCGAACGCCTGGGCCTGGCGACGGCGGCTGTCGCCGGACGAGGCGGCCACGGTCATCGACGCCACACGGCCGGTCGCCGAGCGGTTCTACCGCGCCGACGAGCTCGCGCTCGACCGCGAACAAGTCGCCTAGCACTAACGACTGACCGCCGGGTGTCACAACCCGGCCCTCCGTCTCGTCATGTGGGTGCAAGCCCATTTCGACGAGACGGAGGAACCGAGATGCGTGTGTTCGTAGCTGGAGCGACCGGTGTGATCGGAAGGCAGCTCGTCCCGCAGCTGGTGGAGGCCGGCCACACGGTGGTCGGCACCACGCGATCGAGCGGGAAGGCGAGGTGGCTGGCGGACGCGGGTGCGACGCCCGCCGTCCTGGATCCGCTCGTCCGTGCCGAGGTGATGACCGCCGTGATGCGGGCCGAGCCCGACGCGGTGATCCATGAGCTGACGGCGCTGCGCGGCCAGGCTGACCTGCGCCGGTTCGACCGCTCCTTCGCGGAGACGAACGTGCTGCGCACCCGCGGCCTCGACATCCTGCTCGAGGCAGCGCGGGCGGCCGGGGCGACCCGGTTCCTGGCGCAGAGCTATACCGGCTGGCCGAATGCCCGCGAGGGCGGCCCGGTGAAGACCGAGGACGATCCGCTCGACCCGCACCCGCCGACGGCGATGCGCGAGTCGATCGCGGCCATCCGCTACCTCGAGGAGACCGTGACCGAGGCCGGCGGGATCGCCGGGCTGGCGCTCCGGTACGGCGCGCTCTACGGGCCCGGGACGTCGATGGCCGAGGAGTACGCGACCCTGATCCGGCGGCGCAAGTTCCCGCTGATCGGCGACGGCGCGGCCGTGTGGTCGTTCGTCCATGTGGCCGACGCCGCGGCGGCCACGGTGGCCGCGCTCGACCACGGCGACGCGGGCGTCTACAACATCGTCGACGACGATCCGGCGCCCGTCTCGGAGTGGCTCCCGCATCTCGCGACGCTGCTGCGCGCGAAGCCGCCCCGGCGCGTCCCGGCCTGGATCGGGCGGCTCGCCGCAGGCGAGGTCGGCGTCGCGATGATGACCCAGTCGCGCGGCTCCTCGAACGCGAAGGCGCGGCGCGAGCTCGGCTGGGAGCCGGCTCATCCCAGCTGGCGGTCCGGGTTCGCTGAGTCGGTGAGCGGAACGGTTCCCGGAGTACGCTCCAGGCGATGAGTCGCGCGCCTGGCCACGGCGACGACGTCGCCATCCGGACGTCCGGGCTCGGCAAGCGCTACGGCGCGACCGTGGCGCTCGCCGGGCTCGACCTCGTCGTCTCCGCGGGCGAGGTGTACGGGTACCTGGGGCCGAACGGGGCGGGGAAGACCACCACGATCCGGCTCGTCCTGGGGCTGCAGCGGGCCAGCGAGGGCAGCGCCGCGATCTTCGGCATCGACGCCTGGCGCGACCCGGTGCAGGCGCACCGGAGGGTGGCGTTCGTCGCCGGCGAGCCGATGCTGTGGCCGGCGCTCACCGGCCTCGAGAGCCTCGAGTTCCTCGCCCGCCTGCGCGGCGGCGTCGACGAGGCGTACCGCGGCATCCTCGTCGACCGGTTCGAGTTCGATCCGCGCAAGCGGGTGCGCGACTACTCGAAGGGCAACCGCCAGAAGATCCAGCTGATCGCCGCCTTCGCGGCCCGGCCCGACCTGCTCGTCCTCGACGAGCCGACCAGCGGCCTCGACCCGCTCATGGAGGCCGCCTTCCGCGACACTGTCGCCGAGGCCAAGGCGGCCGGGCAGGCGGTGTTCCTCTCGTCCCACATCCTGAGCGAGGTCGAGGCGCTGTGCGACCGCGTCGGCATCCTGCGCGAGGGGAGGCTGGTGGAGGAGGGGACGCTCGCGGACCTGCGCCACTTGTCGGCACGGGTCGTCGAGGCAACGTACGACGGGACCCCGCCCGAGCTCGAGCTCCCGGACGGCGTCACCTCGACGGCGGTCGGCGAGAGCGCCGTCCGCTTCGATGTGCGCGGGCCGGTCGGCCCGCTGATCGACCGGCTGGCCGGCACGGGGGTCATCGCCCTGGTCAGCCGCGAGCCGAGCCTCGAAGAGCTGTTCCTGGCCCACTACGACCACGGCGGCGAGCATGTTGGGGTTGCCCGCTAGCGCCGTCGTCCGCCACGCGCTCCGCGGCGAGCGGGTGCGGTTGGCAGTGATCGCGCTGATCGCGGTGCTCTACACGCTCGCGAACGTGATCGGCTACGCCCAGGCCTACCCGACCCGCGCCGTCCGGGAGCAGTTCGCCCGGGCGTTCTCGGACAACATCGCCCTCCGCCTGTTCTACGGCGTCCCCCACGACCTGGCGACGGTGGGCGGGTTCTTCGAGTTCCGGGCGATGGGGATGCTTGCCATCCTGGTGTCGGCGTGGGGGTTGTTCGCCGCCATACGCGCCCTGCGGGGCGAGGAGGATGCGGGCTGCTACGAGCTGATCCTGGCGGGGACGATCGGCCGCGGCGGCGCGGTGGTCGCCGTCCTCGTCGCCCTCGCGGTCGAATGCGCCGTCCTCTTCGCGCTGCTCTGGGTCGTCCTGCTCGTGTTCGCCGTGGCGGCCGGCGACATGACGACGGCTCAGTCGGCCATGGTGGCGGCCGCGATCGTCGGCCCGGCTGCGGTGTTCGCCGCGGCCGGCGCCGTCGCCTCCCAGCTCGCGCCGACGCGGCGCGCGGCCCAGGCGGGGGCGGGCGTCGCGCTTGCCGCCGCGGTGTTCTTCCGCATCGTCGCCGACATCGGCCATGGCATCGGCTGGGTGCGCTGGATCACGCCGATCGGCTGGGTCGAGCAGGTGCGGCCGGTGACCGGCGCACGCCCCGCCGTCCTGCTGCTCTTTGCGGTCGCGGCGCCGGCGCTGGCAGCGGTCGCAATAGCGATCGCGCGCAACCGCGACCTGGGTGCGAGCGTGCTCTCGCGGCGGGCCACCGCCCGGTCGCGGACGGGGCTGCTCGGCTCGCCGGCGCAGGCCGCCCTCCGTTCCGAGCTGCCGTCGCTGCTCGCGTGGCTCGTCGGGGCGGGCCTGTTCGCGTTCGCGCTGGGCGCGTTCGCCCACAGCGTGGCCGACGAGATGCGCAAGGTGTCGATCCGCACCTACGGCCTCGACATCACGAGCGCGGCGGGCTATCTCGCCGCCGTGTTCGCGATCTTCGCGATGGTCGTGGCGTTGTACGCGGTGAGCCACGTCGGCGGTCTCCGCGACGAGGAGTCGTCCGGGCGCCTCGAGACGCTGTTCGCGCTGCCGGTGGCGCGGCGGTCGTGGATCGGCGGCCGGCTGCTCGTGGCGGCCGGGGCGACGGTTGTGCTCTCCCTGGCCGTGGGCGTCCTGGCCTGGGCGGGATCGGCGGTGACGAGCGGCGGTGTCGGGCTCGGCGCGATGCTCACGGCGGGTGCGAACTGCATCGCCGTCTCGGTGCTCTTCCTCGCGCTCGGCGCGCTCCTCTTCGCCTGGATGCCGCGGCCGAGCCCGGGCGCAGCCTTCGGCCTCGTGGGTGTCGCCTTCCTGTGGGAGCTCGTCGGGGCGCTGGTGGGCGCGCCGTGGTGGCTGCTCACGATCTCGCCGTTCCACCACGTGACCCAGGCGCCGCTCGTCGCGGTCGACCGCCGGGGCACCGCCGCCATGCTGGTCGTGGCCGCGATCGCCGCGGCCGGTGCCGTCGAGCGCTTCGTCCGGCGCGACCTGCAGACCGGCTGACGGTCAGCGGGCGGCGCGGCGGCGGGCTTCGATCCGGCGCCCGGCGATCGCGATTGCAAGCGCCACGGCCGCGAGCTGTGCGGCGCTGAGTCCGCCCGCGCGCGTGTGCGCCTCGCGCGAACCGAGCACGGCGCCGTACGAGCGATCGGACAGGATCGACCAGCGCGACCGGGCCGAGAGCATCGACCCGAACGAGGCGAACGACCCGATGGACCACGCCGAGCACGCGCTCCCGATCGATCCCACCGAGAGCACCGACCCGACCGACCCGATCGAGAGCACGGACCCGGTCGACGCGATCGACAGCAGCGAGCGATCCGAGCAGATCGACCAGCGTGAGGTGACCTCCCGGTCGTCCATCTAGCCCGGGCTGAGCTCGACCTGCGGGCGGCGCTCGACGGGGCCGGCCGGCGCAGAGGCGGGCGTGGCAGGGCGGCGCAGCGTGAGCCCGACGGTGACGAGCGCGCCGGCGGCGCCGAGCGACGTGAGCAGACCCTGGTCGACCATGGCCTGCGAGGTCGTGATCACATACGGCAGCGGCGTCAGGTTCGCGAGCATGAGGAGCCCGGCCGCTCCGGCGGCGAGACGGGCGCGCCGGTCGAGCTCGCCGGTCGCCAGCCCGAGCAGGCCGAAGCCGACCAGCGTGTAGCCGATCCCGACGAGCGGGACGAGCGCCGAGCTGTCGAGCAGGATGCCGAGGCGGGCCAGGCAGACGAGCACGCACCCGGCGGCGCCGGCCAGGGACGTCGCCGCCGGCGCCCGCCACGCCCTCGGCGCGCCCAGGAGCAGCCACGCCAGCGGCGGCAGCGTCAGGGCGACGATCACGACTCTGCCGGCGGTGAGGAGCGCCGAGCCGCCGAGACCGACCTCGATCGGCAGGGCCTCGATCACGAGGCCGGCGGCGAACGCCGCTCCCGCGAGCATCCAGACCCCCGGCCGCGCGTCGCTGCTCGCGAACCGCGCGGCGACCGTGTCGGCGGCGCGGTTGGCGCGCCCGAGCGCCTCCGCGGCCCGGCGGCGGGCCTGGATGGCGGAGCCCTCGCGGGTGACGACCAGGCTGAGGATGACGGCGGCGAGCGGCGGCACGACCAGGAAGCCGGCGCTGGAGAACAGGGACGCGGCCGTGTTCTGGGTGGCGTGAAGTGCGATGCCGGTCCGCACCGACCCGGTGCGGCGGCGGATCCAGCACAGCACGAGCCCCTCGCAGGTGAACGGGATGAGCACGCCGGATACGCCGTGGAGGCCTGCCCAGACGAGCGACGATGCGAGGGCGGCCGGCCAGAATCCGAAGCGCTGCCACAGGCCGGAGAGTAGGAATCCGCGCATCGAGAGCTCCTCCATCCACGGCGCGGCGACGACGGCGATCCAGGTCAGGAGCAGGACCGCGCCGGCGTGGCGGTGTTGCAGCGGGAGATTCGTCGTGCCGTGCAGGCCCAGGGCGTTGCCGATCTCGGTCAGGAGCGGCAGGGCGACGACGACGAAGCCGACCTGGGCGAGCACGGCGATCCCCACCCGGCTCGACCGGGCCCGGCCGACGATCGCGGCCGGCACGCCGCCGCCGGGGTAGGCGATCCGCGCGGCCAGCGCGATCGTGCCGACGCACAGCGCGATGTTCACGGCGATCGCGACGACCGCCGCCGGGACGGTGCGATGGCCCATCTCGGTGAGCAGGTACGCCGACACCGTCGCTGCCAGGTAGAGCAGCACGCAGGCGGCCGCGGCGGCGACCGCGAGCCACCACTCCGCGGGCGCGGCGGCGCCCTCCGGCGCGTCGTTCGGTGCGACGTCCATTACCCCACGATACGTGCGGGGCGGGCGGGGCGGCTACTCCCAATTGGCATTCGATGAAATGCCAATTGGGCGGAGGCCCGTGCGCCTAGACTCCGCTGCGTGGCGTTCCCGGCCTAGCTCCCAGCTCCCATGCATGCTTTCCGACCCGGCGCGATCGCGTCGCGGCGGGGCGTGCTCCGGATCACCAACCGAGCAGGAGGAAACGTTGATACCTGAAGCACATCTCGAGCGCCTGGCAACGGGCCTTGCACCCGTGACGCCGGGCTGGTTCGTCATCAACACTGCCGACGCCGCGTGGGTGAACAACGACCGGTGCGGCGGCGTCTGCATATTCGAATCGGACGACTACGTGCTGCGCGGCCGCTCCGACCTGACCGAGTACATGAAGCCCGAGGCCGGGTTCACGATCCGGGTCTTCCCGGCGGGTGAGCCGGGCGTTCAATACCACGCGGAGTCCGTGCAGGAGGACTTCCTCGTCCTCATGGGCGAGTGCGTCCTGATCGTCGAGGACGAGGAGCGCCACCTGCGCGCGTGGGACTTCGTCCACTGCCCGCCGATGACGGCCCACGGGTTCGTCGCCACGGGGGACGGGCCGTGCGTGATCCTCGCGACCGGCAACCGCCGCGACGACCTCGAGCGGGTCTACCCCCGCTCCGAGGCTGCGCGCCGGCACGGGGCCGAGGCCGTCCTGCGGCGCGGCGCCGGTTCGGACGCCGAGGGCGAGACGGAGCCGTACGGACACTGGAGCGTGGATCGGCCGACGACCTGGGACGAGCTGCCCTGGGCCACGGCTCCGTAGGTGGGCGCCCGCCGCGCTACTCGCTCAGGAACGCCTCGACGATCCGGGCGTAGTCGTCCGCCTCCTCGAGGTGGGCGCAATGCGCGCTCTGCTCGAACACGTGCATGCGCGCGTCCGGGACGCCGCGCGTGATCGTCTCGGAGCACGACGGCGTGATCTCGTCGTAGCGGCCGCACGTCACGAGCGTCGGGACGCCGATGCGGTCCAGGTCGTCCGTGCGGTCCCACTCGCGCAGCAGGCCGATGACGTCGAACTCGGTGGGCCCGTTCATCGTCAGGTAGACCTGGTTTCCGTCCATCTGCTCGCCGGAGCGCACGAGGGCTTCGGGCCACGGATCCATCCGGCACAGGTGGCGGTGGTAGAAGACCTCGACCGCGGCCTGATAGTCGGGGTGGTCGTACTCGCCCTTCTCTCCCAGCTCGATCAGCACCGTGCGGTGCGGCTCGGGCAGTTGCTCGATCAGACCGCGCGCACCCGCCATGAACTCGGGGATGCTGGCCGATGTGCTCGCCAGGACGAGCCGCTCGATACCGGCGGCACCCCGGGCCATGTACTCGATCGAGAGCCAGCCGCCCCACGACTGGCCGAGCAGGTGGCAGCGCTCGAGCCCGAGGGCGGCGCGCACCTGGTCGACCTCCTCGACCGACCGGTCGACCGTCCACAGCGACGTGTCGTCAGGCTGGTCGGAGCGGCCGCAGCCCAGCTGGTCGTAGACGATCGTCGGGCGGTGCTCGGCGAGCCGCTCGGCCAGCGGGATCATGTAATAGCTGGCCGCGCCCGGGCCGCCGTGCAAGAGCAGGACAGGCGTCCCGTCGCTCGGCCCCAGCCGGGCGGTCCAGACGCTCCCGCCCGTTACCTCGACGCGCCGCTCGTCGGCCTCCTCGATCCTCATCGCGGCGACATTACAGGAGATACCGCCGCCCGTAGGCGACCTCGGTGACCGGGTCGCACCCGACCCGCTCGCCATCGAGTGTGACCGTCTCGGCCTCGGGGTCGACGACGATCCTCCCGGTGCGGCTGTTCCCGACCATGTCGGCGGCGGTCAGGTCGCGGCAGTCCGACACCCGGGCGCGCTCGCGGGTCGTCGGCAGGTCGGCGGACATGGCCGAGCCGGCCAGGAAGGCCAGCGAGACCTGGCCCGGCGCGGCGCCGGTCGCGGCGATCTGGGGGCCTATGCGCACGGGCTCGGTCATCATCGTGGTCGCGCCGCCCGCGCCCGACGCGCCCCAGGCCGAGATTCCCGCCTTCAGCACGAGCTCGGGGCGCACCGGGAAGAGGTCGGGCCGCCAGACGACCATGTCGGCGAGGCGGCCTTCGCGCAGCGACCCGACGTGGGCGGCAAGGCCGTGGGCGATCGCAGGGTTCACGGTCACCTTGGCCAGGTAGCGCAGCACCCGCTCGTTGTCGTCCGCGCCGTCGCCGCCGCGCTGGGCCTTCATCGCGGCGGCGCACTGGAACGCGTGCCGGACGGTCTCCGAGATCCGGCCCATGCCCTGAGAGTCGGAGGAGAGGATCGGGATCACGCCCAGGTCGTGCAGGACGCTCTCGGCGGCCATCGTCCAGGCCCGCACGCGCGCGCGGAGGATGGCGGCGTCGCCGGCCCGGGAGCCCGGCTCGAGCAGGTGCACGGCGGCGACCATCGCAAGGTGCTCGGCCTCGGCGCCGATCCCGAAGGGCACCGTCGGGTTCGTGGAGGAGGTGATCAGCCGCTCACGCCCCGCCAGGCTGAGCAGGTCGGGTGCGTGGCCGCCGCCGACGCCCTCGATGTGGTAGAGGTGGGCCATCCGGCCGTCGAGCACGCGGGCGGTGTCGGCGGCGCGCAGGGCCTCGTTCAGGCCGTCGGTGTGAATCGCGAGCTGGACGTCATGCCGGTCGGCCACGTCGAGCGCGCAGCACAGCTGTTGCGGCCCGGCGGCCACGTCCTCGTGGATCTTCAGCCCGGCGCCGCCGGCGGCGAGCGACTCCTCGACGCCCTCGGGCCGTGAAGCCGACGCCCGCACGAGGAAGGCGACGTTCAGCGCCGTCGCCTCGAGCGCCGCCCACGCGACGCGCAGACCGGCGGCCGGGTTCGCGCCCAGATTCCAGATCGGGCCATAGTCCTGCGCCACGATCGTGGTGACGCCGCCCGCGAGGGCCGCCTCGCCGAGCTGGGGCGAGAGCCAGTGCATGTGGCAGTCCACGGCGCCGGGCGTGATCACCATCCCGCGTGCGTCGACGAGCGCGGTCTGCGAGTCGAGGACGACGTCGATGCCGTCCATCGTGTCCGGGTTGCCGGCCCGGCCGATCGCGCACACGCGCCCGCCCCGGATGCCAATTGACGTTCGGCGAACGCCAATTGCGGGGTCGAGCACCAGCCCGCCCACGACCGCGATGTCGACGCCGCCGCGGTCCGCCCGCACGCCGAGCCCGTCGCGGTGGGTGCCGCCCCAGCCGGGCACGATCTCGTCCGGGCCGCCCGCGTCGTCGAGCTCGGGCGTCACCCAGAGGTCGCCGTCGCCGAGCGCGATCCGCTCAGGCGCCGGCATCCGCATACCCCCGCTCGCGGGCCAGGTCGAGCGCGGCGTCGAGGGCCCCGGGCGCATCCAGCGGACCGTCGACGAGGCCGCCGTGGCCGCGGATCACCCGCGCCCCGCCGAACGGCACCAGCCGCACCTCGCGCGTCTCGCCCGGCGGGAACACGACCTTCGTTCCGGGCGCGACGGCCAGGCGCATGCCCCATGCTGCGCGGCGATCGAAGCGCAGCTCGCGGTTCGTCTCGAAGAAGTGGAAGTGCGACGTCACGGCGATGGCGACTGGACCGGCGTTCTCGACCCGGAGGGCGGCATCGGCGGCGAGCCAGACCGGCTCGGGATCGCCGGTCAGGTCGGGCGGGCGGTCGCGGGCGACGGGGTCGACGAGAACGACCAGCCGGGGGCCGTCCGCGAACACCGGCTCGAGCTCGATGCGGTCGACCAGTTCCGCCACGCCGTCGAGCACGTCGCCGGGGCCGAGCAGCCCGTAGGCGCGCCGCTCGACCTGCGCGTAGGCGAGCCCGTCGCGGGCGAGCTCCATCGTCTCGTCGGCGATCAGCGCAGTCGCCTCGGCCTGGCTCAGCCGTAGCCCGCGGCCGCGCCGGCGGCGGGCCAGCTCAGCGGCGAGGAAGAGGCTCAGGCGCTCCTGCTCGGAGGGCAGCAGCCTCATCCGGTCGCGGCCCGCACCCGCGCGGCCAGCCCGTCGACGTAGAGGTCGATCAGGAGCGAGAACCGGCGATCGGCATCGGAGATGGCGTAATAGTCGGCGACGGCGACCATGTTCGGGAAGCGATCGGTGGGGAGGGCTGCGATGTAGTCGCGCGCCATCTTCGCACCCTCGGCCATGCTCAGCCCGGAGAGATCCTCGGCCGGCTCGCCCGTCTCGTCCATCGTGAAGCCGTTCACGATCGAGAACATCAGGTGGTGCCCGAGCACGGCGAGCTCGTCGGGCACGCCGCCCTCGCGCAGGACGGCGAGCATGCGCTCGCTGAAGCCCAGGGCGTTCGGCCCCATTGGGATGCGCCCGATCGAGAGGCGGACGACGTCGCGGTGGCGCAGGATGGTCCGGCGCAGGTCGTAGGCGACCTCCTTGAGCTGCTCCGCCCACCGATCGGGCTCGGGGTCGGGCACATGCTGCTCGCCGATGACCTCGTCGAGGACGAGGTCGAGCAGGCCGTCCTTGCTGCCGACGTGCCAGTAGAGCGACGCCGCTCCCGTGCCGAGCTCGTCGGCGACGCGGCGCATGCTGAGCGCGTCGAGGCCGTCGCGGTCGAGCAGCTCGAGCGCCTTCTGCACGATCGCCTCGCGCGTGATCGGGTCGCGTCGCCGTCGCCGGCCGCGGTCGGGCGGCAGCCGCTGCCAGGGCGGGGGCGGGATGGACGGTTCGTCACTCATGCGGTTGACAGCCTACCAGTATTCGAACAGTGTTTGTATAGAACGATGTACCATGATAGAACAGTGTATGAATAACGACTCCTCAGACTGGAGAAGTCCCATGCAACGCGCACCATCTCACCCTCCCAGCACCACGTATCAGCGGCGATGGATCGCGGCCGCCGTGATGATCGTGGCCTCGACCGTCGACCTGATCGACGGCACGATCGTGAACGTCGCCCTGCCCACGATCCGCCGCGATCTCGGCGCGACCGGCGCCCAGCTGGAGTGGATCGTCTCGGCGTACATGCTCGCCTTCGCGGCGGTCCTGATCACCGCCGGGAGCCTCGGCGACCTGCTCGGGCGCAAGCGCCTGTTCCTACTCGGCACCGCGGTCTTCGGTCTCGCCAGCCTGGGTGCCGGCGTCGCCCAGACCGCCAACGAGCTGATCGCCGCGCGGGTCGTCCAGGGCGCGGCTGCGGCGACCATGTCGCCCCAGGTGCTCGCCACCCTCCGGACGATGTTCGCCGGCAAGGAGCGCGGCGCAGCGTTCGGCATCTACGGCGCGACGCTCGGCTTCGCCTCGGCGATCGGGCTCATCCTCGGAGGCGTGCTCACCCAGGCGAACCTCTTCGGCTGGGGGTGGCGCGCCGTGTTCCTCGTCAACATCCCGATCGTCGTCGGGTCGCTGATCGCCGCCGCGATCGTCGTCCCGGAGACGCGGGCGCGCTCGCACCGCAGGCCCGACCTGGCCGGCGCGGCTGTCCTCACCGCCGCGATCGTCGCGATCGTCTTCCCGATCCTCGAAGGCCGGAGGCTGGGCTGGCCGGCGTGGGGCTGGGCGATGCTCGCGGCGGGCCTCGTCGCGCTCGTCGGCCTGGCGCTCGCGGAAGCGCGCCTGCCGCGGCCACGGGTGGCTCCGCTGCTGCGGCCGCAGCTCCTGCGCAGGCCCGCCTTCACGGCGGGGCTGATCGTGCAGCTGGCGTTCTCGATCGGCATGCAGGGCTTCGCGCTCGTGTTCGCCCTGTGGTTGCAGATCGGCCAGGGCTACTCGCCGCTCCGGGCCGGCCTGACGATGGTCGCGTTCAGCGTCGGCAGCTTCATCGCCGCCCCGTTCGCGATCCCGCTCGCGCAGCGCCGGGGTCGGCTCGTGCTCATGGCCGGGGCGCTTCTGATGGCGGCGGGCACGGCCGGGATCGCGGTCGGCGCCCACCACGTCGGCACGGGCGACGGGCCGTGGCCGCTCGTCCCCGGCCTGCTGGTCGCGGGCGTCGGACTGGCCCTGCTCGTCATCCCGCTCGTGAACGTCGTCCTCGCCGCCGTGCCGGCGCACGCCGCCGGCGGCGCGTCGGGGCTGTTCGGCACCGCCCAGCAGATCGGCGGCGCGATCGGCGTCGCGGTGATGGGGACGATCTTCTTCGGCGACCTCGCCGGCGGCTCGTTCAAGGCGGCCTACCTGGGCGTCACTCCCTACCTCGTGGCCGTGTTCCTGGTCGCGGCCGGCCTCTGCCTGGCGCTGCCTGCCACCGCGGTCGACGAGGACGCGGCGCTCGAAGCCGAGGACGATGACGTCCCGGTGGCGTACCCGGTGCACGAGGGCGTCGCCGCCTGAGCGGCCGACCCGGGGGCGCCGGCATCGTCCGCCGGCGCCCCCGGCGTTGTCCTCGCGGAACAGATTGACCGAATACCGTCTGAAGTATTGCGTTTGTGTTGTGAGCGCTCCGACGACCTGTGAAACGTCCGGTCGAATGCCGATGTTCGTGGAGAGAACACCGCCCCCCGAACGCGAAACGACCGGAACCATGCTCACCAGCTTCACGAACCAGCTCGCCCTCATCGCCGCCGTCTACGGCGTCATCTCCTCGCTCTCTCCGATGCTCCAGATCGTCCGCATGCGCCGCGCCGGATCGTCGGACAGCCTCTCGCGCAGCTACATCATGATCGGCGCCGGCGGCTACATGATCTGGTTCATGTACGGCCTCTCGCTCGGCAACATGCCACTGATCGTCTGCGACGCCATCGGCGCGCTCATGCAGCTGACAGTCCTCTGGTGGGCCTACCGGCTCGACGAGGGCCCGCGCGCGGCGTAACACACGCTTAGCAAAACGGCGCCCGGCCGTTGCTATCCTCGTTCGCGGCGAGGAGGCGGCAGATGCGCGTCGGACGAGCAGCGGGATGGGTCGCAGTGCTCCTTTCCACCATCGGACCGATGGTGGCGACCGCCGCTGCGGCGCCCGCGCACACGACGCGCGTGGACGTCTCGAGCGCCGGCGTGCTCGGCAACACCGCCGTCGACGAGGACGGGATCGCGCTGGCCCAGAACGGCAATCTGATCGCGTTCGCCTCGTCCGCCTCGAACCTCGTTCCGGGCGACACGAACGGCATGCGCGACGTGTTCGTCCGCAACCTGCGGACTGGCAAGACCGCGCGGGTCGATCTCGGCCCCGGCGGCGTCCAGGCGAACGGCGACAGCTTCGGCCCGCTC
Source organism: uncultured Actinomycetes bacterium (assembly GCA_963708365.1). Lineage (GTDB taxonomy): Bacteria > Actinomycetota > Thermoleophilia > Gaiellales > JAICJC01 > JAICJC01. The sequence goes on along the minus strand of CAVPSM010000011.1, from coordinate 156,184 downwards.
GCGATGTCGGGTGACGGGCGCTTCGTGGCGTTCGAGTCCGACTCGTCCAACCTGGTGCCCGGAAGCGGCTGCACGCCCGGCCAGGCACCGGACTGCCTCTTCATCCGCGACCGCCTGCACAACACGACGCGGGTCGTGAAACGGATTCCGAACCCGGGCATCCTGGCGTTCTCCGAGCATGGCCGCTATCTCGTCGCCGCGGGCCTCGTCACGCCGCTCGAGCGGATCGACCTGCACACGAACACGGCCGTCGTCGTCAGCTGCTGCGGCCTCGGCAGCGACCTCAAGAACCTCCAGTTCGACGGCATGTCGAGCAACGCCAACCTGGTCGCGTTCTCGCTCGACGCCGGCCCGTCGGATCCGGCCCACCCGGGCGTGTTCCAGGTCTACGTGCGCAACATCGCGCGGCACACGACCACGCTCGTGAGCAAGACCGGCTCCGGCGTGGCCGGCAACGGCAACAGCCTCGGAGGGGCGATGTCGCCCGGCGGGCGGTACGTCTTCTTCACCTCGGCGGCGACGAACCTGGTCCCCGGCGATACCAATCGGCATGCGGACGTCTTCGTCCGCGACCGCCGCAGGGGCACGACGCGGCGTATCGACGTCGGCATGCACGGTCAGACGAACGGCGACTCGTTCGCGCTCGGGATCTCTGCGGGCGGGCGCTTCCGCCTGTTCGAGTCGTGGGCGACGAACATCGTCGCTGGCGACACCAACCGCGCTGCCGATCTGTTCCTGCGCGACCGCGCGACGGGCCGGACCATCCGCGTCGACGTGACCCATGCGGGAGGCCAGGCCAACCACGGCGTCGGCAACGCGGGGGACATCGGCGTGGCGATGACGCCGGGCGCGCGCTGGGTCGCGTTCGTGTCGCCCTCGACGAACCTCGTCATGCCGGTGAACGGCCTCGCGCACCTGTATCTGCGCGGGCCGCTCGACTGACCGTCAGCGCCCGGCCAGCCAGGCCAGGATGTCGCGCCAGTGGTCGCTGAGCGCATGGCCCGCGCCCGGGATGAGCTCGAAGCGCGCGTTCGGGAGCCGGGCACCCATGTAGGCGCAGTGCGCCCGCGGCACCAGCACGTCCATCTCGCCCTGCCAGAGCCGCGTCTCGCAGGTCGCCTCGGAGAGCGGGAAGCCCCAGCCGGTCGCAAACGCGCGATCGTCGTCGGCCCAGCCGCGTGACCCCTGGCGCACCGATTCGAGCAGCGACACCCGGGCGAGGGCACGCTGCGCCGGGCGGCGGAACACCTCCTGGTCGGACGGCGGCAGGTGCTCGGCGAGCTCGTCGAGCAGGGCGTCCGGGTCGCTCCGCACCTGGTCGACGAACGGCTGCAGGTAGGCGGCCAGGGCCTCCTCGGACTCGCGGGCCGCGGCGAACTCGTCCAGGTTGAGCTGATCCATGCCGGTGAAGAAGTCGAAGTCCGGGTCGTCCGAGGGGCCGACGCCGACCACCACGCCGACACGCAAGATGCGGTCGGTGAGGCGGGCCGAGCAGGCGAGGGCGTGCGGGCCGCCGCCCGAGGTGCCCACGACTGCGAACCGCTCGACACCGAGGTGGTCGGCGACCGCGGCGACGTCGGCCGCGGCGTCGACGACGCGCCTGCCCGGGTGCGGGTCGGACTCGCCGTACCCGGGCCGGTCGTACGTGATCAGCCGCAGTCCGAGCTCGGAGATCATCGCGTCCTCTTCGGGGTGGCGGTCGAGGCGGGATCCCGGCGTGCCGTGGTGGCTGAAGACGGGCAGCGCTCCCGGGTCGCCGCTGTCACGGTAGGTCAGGCGACGGCCGTCCGCCGTCTGCAGGTGACCGGTGCGCGCGTCCGCCATCTACGGACGGCGCTCGCGCTCGGCAGACGCCGCGTAGATCGCGTCGCGGAACGCCGGGCGAGTGCGCAGAAGCTCGGCGAACCCGGCCTCGTCGACGACGCCGGCGTCGACCGATGTCTTCGCGCGCACCGTCGCGTTTCGCGCGAGCGCATAGCCGGGGCCGGGATCCATCGCCCCCAGCTCGCCGAAGAACGCTCCCGGGCCGAGCTCGGCGACCGGCTCGCCGTCGCGCAGGACGACGACCGTGCCCTGCAGGATGACGAAGAAGTCGGTCCCCATGTCGCCCTGGGTGACGATCGCGCTGCCCGGCGGGTATGACCGCCGCCGCAGCGCCGCCGCGACCGCGGTGCGGTCGTCCTCGTGGAGCTTCTCGAGCAGGGGGCCTTCGGCGTGCACGGTCATTGCGCGTGCGGACACTATCGCAACGATTCGCACGAGTGCCAGCGCCGCGTCAGTGTGCGATCGCCGCCGCCGTCGAGACGACCAGCGCGGCCGCAAGGCCGACGTTGGCCCGCCGTGAGCGGACCGGGTCGCGCAGGGCCGGCGCGACCCAGGCGGCGGCGACGAGCCAGGTTGCGTTGATCACGACCACCATGGCGGCGAGGGCGACCACCTTGATCCCCGAGTCGACGACGGTGTGCGCTGCGATCCGGGCGCTCACGAACACCGCGGCGATCGCCACCCAGGCCTTGGGGTTGGCCACGCCGAGGATGAGCCCGCCGACGAGCGACGGGGCGGGCGCGTCGGGGTCCGCCGCCCCCAGCGGCGGCGCCGTGGCGATGTGGTAGGCGAGGTACAGGATGTACACGGCCGCCACGACGATGAACGCAGGCCGGACGGCCTGCAGCGCGAGCAGCGCGCCGGTCAGCCCGGCGGCGACCATCACGAGCACGACGATCGTGCCCGCGATGATCCCGGCCAGGTAGCGGGCCGATCGGCGCACGCCGAACGCGACCCCCGTCGCCGTCAGGCTGATCGTCGCCGGGCCGGGGCTGCCCATGATGGCGAGCGAGGTGAGCAGGAGCGCGGGGAGCGCCGACCAGCGGATGGAGGTCGCGAGCAGTGCGGTGGTCATGGGCGTCTTTAGACTGGGACGGTGACCGAGACGCTACGCGGGGCCGACACGGGCCGTCTTGAACGATCGTGCGAGCGCGACGCCGTCCGCGCCGGCGCAGGCGCGCCCGGCATCGAGCGCGTCGAGGCTCGCTTCGGCGGCCGTGCCTTCTCGCTGCACCGCCACGACACCTACGCGCTCGGGATCACGACGTCGGGCGTCCAGCAGTTCCGATACCGCGGCGCACGCCGCATCTGCCTCCCCGGCCAGCTCCACCTCCTGCATCCGGACGAGCTGCACGACGGCGGGCCGGCGACGCCGGACGGGTTCGCATATCGGATCGCCTACGTGGAGCCGGCCGTCGTCCAGGCGGCGCTCGGCGGCCGGCCGCTGCCGTTCGCGGCCGAGCCCGTCGTCGACCGGTCACCGGCCACCGTCGGGTTGGTCGGGCTGCTGGCCGACATCGACGAGCCGCTCGACGAGCTCGCGGCCGCCGCGGCGGCGACGGCGGTCGCGGACGCGCTGGAGGCGGCCGGGGGCGGGGCTGTCCCCGGCGGCCCGATCGATGCGGCCGCGGTCACGGCGGTGCGCGAGCACCTGGCCGCCCACCCGACCGAGGAGACCCGCGCCGCCGATCTCGAGCGGATCGCCGGCATGGACCGCTGGACGGTCGCCCGCCAGTTCCGAAGGGCGTTCGGCACGAGCCCGGACCGCTACCGGCGTATGCGCCGGCTGGCGGTCGCCCGCGACGCGATAGCCGCCGGCGAGCCGCTGGCCGGCGTCGCGGCCGAGACCGGGTTCGCCGACCAGAGCCACATGACCCGCCACTTCACGCGTACCTACGGGCTCACGCCCGGGCGGTGGGCGGCGCTGACGGCCGCGGCTTGCTGACTCAGCGCGAGGCGGCCGGGGCGCGCCGGCCGGCCCCGCCGAACGCCGCCCACAGTCCGAGCCCGATGTAGAGGACGCCGGTGAGGCGCTGCCACGGCAGCCGCGGACGGCCGCGGGCGAGCAGGCGGGCGCGCAGCCGCCCCGACCCCACCGCGTAGGCGGAGTCCGACGCCAGTCCGATGGCGGTGAAGACGGCCCCCAGGATCAGCACCTGGAGCCAGGCCGGCCCGGATCCGCGATGGATGAACTGCGGGAAGAGGGCGAGGAAGAACAGGGCCACCTTGGGGTTGCCGAGCTCCACCAGCACGCCCTGGCGGTAGGCGGGCCAGATGCTCGCGGGTGTCGCTGGACCATCGCCCGCCCCGATGCCGTCGTGCCCCCGCCGCAGCGCGATCACGCCGATGACGCACAGATATGCGGCCCCGGCGTAGTGGATCGCGGCGAACAGCGCCTCGGACGACGCGATCAGCGCCGAGAGCCCGACCGCCGTCGCAACGATGTAGATGAGCGCCGCGGTCGCACAGCCGCAGGCGCCGGCGACGGCGGCGCGCGGGCCGCTCTGCAGCCCGCGCCCGAGCACGTAGAGGTTGCTCGGGCCGGGGACGACGATCACCCCGGTGGCGACGAGCAGGAAGACCGCGAGTGTCTCGGCCGACGGCATGGCGGCAGCATACGGCCGCGCCTCTGGTACCCTCGCGGCCGGGTGTAGCGATGAGCGGCGGCGATCGACCCACGGCAACCCTGACGCTCTTCTTCTCCGACATGGAGGGGTCGACGCGGCTTGCCCGCGCGCTCGGGGACGCCTGGCCGGCGCTGCTCGCGCGCCATCGCGACATCCTCCGGGAGGTCGTCGAGGCGGATGGCGGCATCGTCGTCGACTGTCAGGGCGACTCGATGTTCGCGGTCTTCCAGTCGGCCTCGGCGGGCGTGGGGGCCGCGTCCGAGGCGCAGCGGCGGATGGCGGCGGAGCCCTGGCCGGACGGCGTCGCAGTCCGGGTGCGGATCGGCGTCCACATCGGCGAGCCGGCGCAGACGGTCGACGGCGGGTACGCGGGCGTGGACGTCTCCCATGCCGCCCGCCTGTGCGCGGCCGGCCACGGCGGCCAGGTACTGCTGAGCGAGTCGGCCCGGCTCATCTCGGGCGCCGACACGCGCAGCCTCGGCACCGCCGCGCTTCCCGACATCGAGCCTCCCGAGGTCGTGCATCAGCTGGTCGGGGATGGGCTGGACGGCGAGTTCCCACCGCTGCGAACGAACGCCCATCCGCCGCCCGCGGAGCCGGAGCCCGAGAAAGGCGACTTCGACGCGCGCATCGACCGTGCCTCCGAAGCCTTCGAGCGGCGCCTCGAAGAGCACGTCGCCGGCACCATCGAGCGCGCGTTCCAGTGGTCGCCCCGGAAGAAACGCTCGAAAGACACGTAGCGCTTGCCCGGCGGCCCGGCTGATCGGATCGCTCGCGCGGGCGCCTCACTCCGCCCCGTGCAGGAACGGGGCGTGGGAGATGCCGACGATGAGGCCCTCCGAGGACAGCAGCCGGGCGACCGTCTGCCCCCAGGGCTCCTCGCGCGCGTCGTGCACGAGCTCGAACCCCGCCTCGCGGAGCTCGGCGGCCGCGGTCGCGACCGCCCCGGCATCGGCGACCTCGAACTCGACCGACGCCTGCGGCACGGTCACGTCCTTCGGCCACTCCCGGCTCCCGAAGCAGGCTTCCGCCGCCTCGGCCAGCGGCCAGACGCCGAAGTGTTTCGCGCCGGCGACGCGCTCGCTGTGGAAGTAGTCGCTCCCCGCGCTCGCCTCGAGCGGAAGGCCGAGCGCGTCGAGGTAGAGCCTGCGGCTGCGGGCCGGGTCGGGCGCGATGACGGCGAAGCCGGCGACGAACTCGATGTCCATGGGAACCTCCGAGATGGTGGTGTGCTCCGACGGACGCTACGGGCGCGCGCCGCGGGCCGCTTGAACGAATCGGACGTCTTCGCCGCGCGGAGAGTACAGTCGCCCGTGTGACTGACCCCGCCAAAGCGCCGTTCGCCGCCGCGCGCCTGGACGATGTCGTCGTCGTGACCGACATCGACCCGAACTATCCCGACGCGACCGACGGCGACTTCCACCTCGTCCGTCGCCACTTCGACATCCGCTCGTTCGGGGTGAACGGCATCACCGGTGACGTGGGCGACGAGATGGTGGAGCCGCACCACGAGGCCGACGACGAGGAGAACGGCACCAACGGCCATGAGGAGCTGTTCGCCGTGATGAGCGGGCACGCCGTCTTCACCGTGGACGGCAAGGACGTCGATGCGCCCGCCGGCACGCTGGTGTTCGTGCGCGACCCGGCGCTCATCCGCAGCGCCCGTGCGACCGTCGACGGCACCTCGATCCTGGCGCTCGGCGCTCGTCCCGGCGTCGCGTACGAGCTCTCGCGCTGGGAGCAAAACCTGCCCTGACGGCTGACCGCACGGAAGCGTCGCCGTCGGTCACACGTCCCGTCTCGTCACGGTGACACCACGTGCGCGCGCAGCTCGCTCGAGTTGAACCAGCCGTTCATGTAGACGACGCTCAGCACGGAGCGGAACCAGTTGGGCCGCAGCGTGTGCAGCCGGACGTCGATCGCGCAGCGCGCGCCGGGGGCGAGCACGAGGCCGGGCTTGCACCGCGGCAGGCCGGAATTGGCGAGGATCGAGGTGTTCGCGGCGAGCGTGAACACGTAGCCGCCCGCGCCGCTGATGCCGACGGTGTCGATCGTCTGAGTCGCGCCCGTGCCGTTGTGGAGCGTGATCAGCTTGTCGGGGTGGTTGCCGCTCACGACGGTTCCGTAATAGACGTGCGCGGGCTGCATCGAGTTCGTCGCGTTCCCGTATGCCGGGGCCGCGACGACGAGCAGGGCGACGATGGCCGTCACTGCGAGGGACTTCGGGTGCTTCATCCTGCCTCCTTGGGAGCATGGGGCTCGGCGTGTGGGACGACCTTTCGCCGGGCCCGCTCGGTGATCGGGCTCGGGGATTCCGGCGAGGCCGCTCGGGCGGTTCAGCCCTCCTCCGAGCGTGTCGGCTTCATCCTTGAATGCGGGTGCAACGCGGACCGTCATCCGCTTTGGGGGATGCTGAGCCAGGTTCACACGCCACTTACAACGCCCGCACGCGAAGCTCACCGGTGCTGCGCCGCTCGCCCGGAAGCGCCGTCTCCGTCAGCGGCCGTGGCAGCGCTTGAACTTCTTGCCCGAGCCGCACGGGCACGGATCGTTGCGCCCGGTCTTGCCGCCGCCGAGCACGTTTCCGAGCTCCGGCAGGCCGGCGGGCACGGCGGCGATGGGACCGATGTCGCGGGCGGCCCGGATCCGCTCGAGCTCGCGAACGTCGTCGTGGTCGAGCGTGAGCACCACCTCGACCGCCTCCTGTGACGTCGGGTCAAGCAGGCCGAGATCGTCGAGCACGCGGTGGGCGGCGTCCTCGTCGAGGTCGTCCTCGCTCGGCAGGTCGATGCGCGAAGGACAGACGAGCGCGAAGCGCTCCCAGCGCTCACGATCGTCGGCCGAAGGGCCGCGTGCGAGCCGGGTGCGAAACGCGCGGCGGCGAGCGGAATTGCCATCGCGGGCCTCGAGCGCGTCGATCAGCTCGAACGGCAGCCAGGCCGCCCAGCCGGAGTCGATCAAGTTCCCCATGACGGCAGGGTAGGCGACGCCTGGGTGGCCGGTGGTCCGGTGGCCTGGACCACCGGCCGCGAGATGACCGCGTCTATCCGGCGAGCCGGATGGTCACGATCACCTTGGTGTTGGTCGGTGGGTTGGTGTGGCGGACGTGGATCTGGCCGGCAGCGTCTCGGTAGCTACCGGTGCCGCCGGTGATGGCGAACGTGTCCGGCGCGCCATTGAGCCGCAGGTCGCCACCCCATTCGATCGTCCCGCCCGGCAGTGTCCCCGTCCCGACGCAGTGGGCCAGGCCCGCGCTCACAGGCGCGAGGACGGTGCACACCGCGTCGTTCACGCCGATCGCCTTGCCTGCAAGGGTGGTGATCTGGAGGTGGAGGATCGACTCGTCGCCGGGGCTCAGTCCGGCGGGGGCAGCGTCGACGGATCCAACCGCGGTGATCGTCTCTCGAACACGGAACGTCTGACCGTGCGCCGCCGGGCTTGCGGCGCTCGCGAAGCCGGCCCCGCCAACGGCGAGTGCCGCGGCGATCGCGGTGATCGCGATCAGTGATGACCGAATCATGTGATGCCCCTTCGTTCGGGTTCCCGCCAAGCGGCGGGGTCATCCAGACGCCAGGGAGCACCGCCCGGGGGGCGCCATGAAGGCCGGCACCCGCCCAGGGTTATCGAGGTCACTCACGGCATCCGCACGGCGCGCCCGGAGGGTCCGCCCTGGCGCAGAACGACTACGGGGACTTGCCGACGCTCGTCACAAGCGCCCTGAGGCGGGCCTGCAACGCCCCCGTCCGTTCCCGTCTTCGGGATCGCAGCCCAGACGGCCCCGCGGCTCGCTCCAGCTCACGTGCCACACGGGCAGCGTGATCGAACGATCACCAGTATGCGCTGACGGTCGGCGGATAGAAGCCGTCCACGGCCTGGATGGTACTGCGCATCGCATTGTCAGAGGCGTTCCGCCAGGCATCCCGCCATGTGGGCGGACGCGTCGCGAGTCGTCCCCCCGCGGGCGGATCGAGCCGCGGGGGGACGGGAGGCGCATGCGGTCAGTTACCGCACCAGTTGACGACGAACGGGTACACCTGGTTGTTCGCGGGGTTGTCCGGGCGCATCAGATCGAGCCACGTACCCCCGCTGCCGGGCGCGGTGTCTCCAGTGCTCGTGCTGGCCCCGTGCGGGTACTGCGCCACATTGACCGAGCCGTAGCAGGCGAGCTGGCTGGACATGGTCTGAATCTGGCTCTGAAGCGCGACGATCTGGGTGTGCTGCTGGTGTAGCCGCGCGTCCAGATTGTTCAGATGGTTGTCGACGCAGGCAACCACCTTCTTGCACGCTGCCGGATACTTCGGCGTCGCCACCAGGGCACTGGTGGCCGCGGCCGTTCCGGCCACGGCCACGACGAGCACCGCGGCGAGCGCGGCTGCCCACTTGAGATTCCTCATATCGCCTCCTGCGAAACCGTGGGGGACTTCGCGAAAACAGGCACGCCTTTGGCCTGTTTTCGTCGTCCGAATGGGGCGGCGTACCTCCCATAATCGGACAAGTCAACCTATCGCATCACGCCCCCCTTGCCCACTACCTGTTTGGGTGGCGTCCCGACGACGAGGGAGCCCTGCCATGCCCTCTTCGTCGGTCTCAGATTTGGCTTCGGTAAAGGTCGGGACGGCGAGATTCGAACTCGCGACCCCCTGCTCCCAAAGCAGGTGCGCTACCAGGCTGCGCCACGTCCCGTCTGGCCGCCAGTGTACGTGACCGCCCCCGCGGCGGACGCCCGCTGGGTCAGCCGGATGGGCGGTCGAGCCGGGCCTCGTCGCGGGTCGGCTCGAACAGCTCGACCGGGTTCCCGGAGGGGTCCTCGACCAGGATCTGCTTGCCGCCGAAGCCGGTGACGATGTCGTTGCGGAAGCGGGCGCCGGCCTTGCGGAGGCGCTCGACAGTCGCCTCGATGTCGGTGACCTCGAGGGAGAAGCGGTTCCAGCCGCCCGGCTCGGGCATCGTGCCGTCGGGCATCGCCTGGCCGCCGCCCGGACCGCCGCCGGGGGCGCTCAGGACGAGCCGCAGGTCGCCGTGCGAGAGCATCGCGAACGCCGGCGCCGGGTGCATGACCTCCTGGAACCCGAGCTCGCCGCAGTAGAAGGCGATCGCCGCGTCGACGTCGTGGACGATGTAGCGGACGCTGACCGTGGCCATATCGCGAACGATAGTGTGGCCGCCGGTGACCGACCACCCCCGGCAGCTCGAGCGCGTCGACTGGAACCCGTCCCGCGAGCACCCGCCGGACCTTGCGACCTGGCCGTACTCGATCCCCGCCGTGGCACAGCTGATCGCCGCCGGCGGCCTCGAGCTCCCGGCCGGCGTCACCTTCCTCGTCGGCGAGAACGGGAGCGGCAAGAGCACCCTCGTCGAGGCGCTCGCGGCCGTCTACCCGCGGCGTGGGTTCGCCACGCCGTACGCCGACAAGCTGGGGCCGGCGGAGAGCTCCGAGGACTCGCCGCTGATGTATCACCTGCGCGCGCGGACGCACCCCCGGCGTCGCCGGCCGGATTCTTCCTGCGCGCCGAGGCGATGCACCAGTACCTCGCCGGGATCGACGCCGACCCGCAGCAGGCCGCGGCGTGGGACGGCGAACAGCTCGCGACGCGGTCGCACGGCGAGTCGTTCCTCGCCGTCCTGCGGCACCGGTTCGGCGAGGTCGGCGTCTACTTCATGGACGAGCCCGAGGCCGCGCTCTCGGTCCGGTCGTGCCTCGCGCTCATCGCGCTTCTGGACGAGATGCGCGCGGAGGGGAGCCAGGTGATCGTCGCGACTCACTCGCCGCTCCTGGTCGCGCTCCCCGGGGCGGCGCTGCTCGAGCTGGGCGAGTGGGGGATCCGCCCGGCCGTCTACGGCGAGCTCGTGCAGTCGTGGCGCACGTTCCTGGGCGAGCCCGGCGCGTACCTCCGCCCCTGCTGGCCGGGTAGCTCGGCTACGGGTGGATGACGACCGGGGTCCCCGGCCGGAGCGCCCGCTTCAAGACCCAGAGCGCCGCAGCGGAGACGCGCAGGCAGCCGGCGGACGCGGGGGTGCCGATCGACGCGGGGGCGTTGGTCCCGTGGATCGCGAGCTGGTCGCCGCCGGTCCAGCCGGGCGGCAGGTTGGGCTGGTGGCCGGACAGGCCGAACGCGTACCACCCGTAGGGCCCGGAGGGATCGCCCGTCGAGATCGGGTCGGTCACGCTGAAGCGGCCGATCGGCGTGGGGGAGTCGGACGCGCCGATGGCGGCGGGGAAGGAGCGTACGACGTGCGAGCCGTGCATGAGCATGACGCGTCGCCGCGAGAGGTCGGCCTGCACCCACGTCCGGGTGTGCACGACGCGGTGTCCGCGCACCCGCACCCATCCGGTGCTGCCGTTCGGCCGCCACGGCAGGACGACCTGCGCCCAGCCGTCGTTGCGGCTGAACGCGACCGCCCAGAGCCAGGTGGGCGTGCCGAGCGGCGTGCTGCCGGCGAGCGTCCCCAGCACGCGTCCGCGGGGCCGTGCCCGGACGGCTGTTCCGGCCGACTCGTCGAGTAGCGTGAACCGATGTCTGGGCGCATGTTCTCGAGGGGGAGACCCTGCGTCGGGCCGCACCGCCGGGACAGGGCGGCCGAGGGTCATCGTGTGCAGTGCCATCGCGCTCGCGGTTGGTGCCGTCGAGAGCGCAGAAATCGCTACGAGCAGGGAAATCGTCCAGCGCATGGACGACACCCATCGGCACGCCCTGCCCGGTTCTTGAGTCGCGCGGCGGGGCTACAGAATCGCGGCGGAGCGGCCGATACACCGGAGTGACTCCCTGTCCCTCCCAAGGAGCACCGCCGTGAAACGATCATCGGGAATTGTCGGGCTGGCCGCCCTGGCCGCGCTTGCGGTCCCGGTCGCCGTCTCCGCCTACCGGCTGACGCGGCCCCGCAACTACACGCAGACCCGCGAGTTCCAGTCGCTTGCCGGTGGCTACCTCATCTAGCCACCGTCCCGCCTCGACCGTGCGCGACGAGCTGCTGATGCGGCCCGCCGACGATCCGGCGATCGAGGACGCCGAGCGACTGCTCCGGCGCCTGCCCGGCTGCGCCTCGCCCGAGGACGCCGCCCACCTGGCCGCCCACGAGCTGCCCGCGCTCGTCGGCGCCGACTGGGCCATGTTCACTCCCGCCTCCGCCTACACCGGGAACCCGGTGGATCAGCCCCACGGCCACGTCGCCGCCGCCGTCCTGGCCGACCGCCGCGTCTACTCCCAGGGCCAGCCGCCGACGGTCGCGGCGATCCCCGTCTGGGCCGACGGTGCGCCGGCGGGCGTGATCCTGCTCGGCCGCGCCCAGGGCCTGTGCATGCCGCAGCTGCGGATGGCCGCGCTCGTCGCCGAGCACGCCGGGTCGGTCGTCGCGAGCATGCCGCACGCACGCACCGCCTAGCGACCGCTCTAGCCCTCCGTCCCGCTCTCCGTCTGGGCCTGGCGCTCGAGCCCGCGCCGCAGGGCGCTCAGCAGATCCTGCGTCGAGCTCGGCTCCGCTGCCGGCTCCGGCGGGCCGATCGGCCGGCACGTCTGGCAGAACGGCGAGGTCAGGTCGCGGCGCCTGTCGTCCGGCGTGGGGTATCGGGTGAACACCTCACCCGGCGGGATGCTGCGGCCGCAGCCATGGCAGGAGACGGTGAGTGAGTCGAACACCTGCGGCTCACCGGGGCGCACGCCCGTGCCCGTGACACGGCCGACGCGGTCGTCCACCGCGGAGAGGTGGCGGCGAGGGGTCGCCTGATCTGTGTGATGCTCGTAGCCAGCCACGTGTGCAGCGGGGTCGTGGGTCCCGGATGGGGCCGGGAGCGAGGGTGAGGCTACACCGTCTGTCGATGCCGCGCTACTGCGACGGCACTCCCAGCCGGCCGCGCTGCGTGAGCCAGGCGAGCACCTCGGCAGCGTGCCGGTCGGGCGGGAACACCGGGTAGAACGCCTTCACGATCGCCCCGTGCTCGGCGACGAGCGTGAGCCGGCACAGGTACGTGACTCCGTGGAGCGCGAACGTCGGTAGCGAGAGCGCCTCGCGCAGCCGCAGGTCGGGATCGGCGATCACCGGGAACGGCATCCGGTTTCGGTCGGCGAAGGCGACCTGCTCGGCACGCGTCTGCCCCGACAGGCCGGCCACGCGCGCACCGAGCCCGGCCAACTCGGCGGCGTGATCGCGGAAGCCGCACGATTCCGGCGTGCATCCGCGCGCGCCCGGGAACCCGTCCCAGCCGGCGATCAGCGGCTCGCCCGGCGTGCCCGTCATCGGGTAGAGGTAGATCACGGCGCGCTCGGAGGCCAGCTCGGCCAGGTCGACGAGGCCCGTCGATGACTCGAGCGTGAGCGCGGGGACCCGCATGCCCGGCAGGTGGTCGGCCGCGCCGTCGTCCTGCGGCGCCGGCAGGTCAGGTGGGAGGGTGGTGAAGTCCGACGTCACCGGCCTCACACTAGCCCGAAACTGGGCAGATCTTCCGATGCGCCGCCACGGGCCTGTTCCTAGGGTCGAGCTGACCATCTCCACCACCCAGGGAGGGATCGTCCATGAAACGGACAACCATGGCCGCGGCGAGTCTCGCCGTGGCCGCAGGGCTCGTCGCCGGCGGCCAGGCCGCCTCCGCGACCGGCCAGTCCGCGGCGCCGGCGTCGCACACGGCGCACGTGAGCGTGTTCGCCACCGGCTTCAACAACCCGCGCGGACTCGTATTCGGGCCGAACGGCGACCTGTATGTCGCCGAGGGCGGCCTCGGCGGCTCGCACTCCACCGTCGGCAAGTGCCGGCAGGCGTCGGGCGGCGCGGCTCCGTATACGGGCAGCACGAACAACCCGGTGCTCGGCGGCCGGATCTCGCAGGTGACCCCGGCAGGCGCCCGCTCGGTCGTCGTCCGAGGGCTGCCCTCGAGCCAGACGAGCCCTGCGCTCGGCAGTCTCGTGAGCGGCGTCTCGAGCGTCGCGTTCATCGGCCACCACATGTACGCGCTGCTGGCCGGTGCGGGCTGCTCGCACGGCGTGCCCGGCGTCCCCAACGGCGTCATCCGCGTCCACCACGACGGCAGCTGGGCGCTGATCGCGAACCTGAGTCGCTTCCAGCGCACGCATCCGGTCGCGCAACCCGAAGCGGCCGACTTCGAGCCCGACGGCACCTGGTTCAGCATGATCGCCGTCGGCCGGGCGCTCTACCCGATGGACTCGAACCACGGCGAGCTCGACCGGGTCACCCCGAAAGGGAGGATCCGGCGGGTCGTCGACATCTCGGCCCAGCTCGGCCACGTCGTGCCGACGGCGCTCGTCAACCACGACGGCCGGTTCTCGATCGGGAACCTGGGACTGTTCGGCGCGGCCGACGGCACCACTCCGAACGAGCACGTCTGGGACATGACACGCCACCGCCACCTGAAGGTGCGCGCGTCCGGGCTCGAGCAGGTGCTCGGCCTCGCCTTCCGGCGCGGGCAGCTGTACGCGCTCGAGATGAGCACCACGCCGGGCGGCCCCACCCCGGGCACGGGCGCGCTGGTGCGGCTGCACGACGGCCGGCCGGTCCAGACCATCGCGTCGGGGCTCGACTTCCCGACGGGTGTCACGGTCGGCTCCGACGGAGCGTTCTACGTCTCCGACCGGGGCTTCGGGTTCGGCGCGGGCCAGGGCCGGATCCTGCGGATCGTCCCGTGACCTGACCGCCTCGCCTCCCGGGCCGGCCGCGGCGCCGGCCCGGGAGGCAGTCGCCCTCCTGCGGTAGAACACTCGGCGGGCACATCCGAGCGGAGGGAGAGACACCATGCAGCTCACCAGGAACGCGCTCGACACCGGCGCGGGGCCGGCCGACTGGTTCACGGGACGCGTCTTCATCGATGCGATCGCCGCTCCATCCGAGGGGTCGCGGATTGCTGCCGCCTGCGTCCACTTCACTCCGGGAGCACGCACAGCCTGGCACATCCATCCCCATGGTCAGACGATCTGGGTGTCGGAGGGCGTGGGGCTGTGCGGGCGGCGCGGCGGCCCGATCGAGGTGATCCGCCCAGGCGACCGCGTGTTCTTCGAGCCCGGCGAGGATCACTGGCACGGCGCCGCGCCGAACCGCCTGATGACGCACGTCGCTATGCAGCAGGCCGACGCGGAGGGCAACGTCGTCACATGGGGCGACCACGTCACGGACGCCGAGTACGGGGCGGCGCCGCCGATCGCGGGGTGAAGGCGGGGGCGAATGCCTCCGAATGGTTGGAAACAGCTCAACCATGCGGCTGGACAGGGGGTCTGCTACGAGGTTGCTACGTTCGCGATCGCGCAGATCGCCGCAACCAGTGAAGGGTGGCCAGCACTGCGATCCTACCGCACCGAGCCCTGGGCTACCTCGCCGCTAATCGACGTGACCCCCGTTAGGGCGGGCCCGTTACAGCGATGGATGAGGTGAGGACTCCTCTGTCCTGACGCTTACGGGCTGAACGCCGTTGAGCGATGCGAGTCCAATCGGCATCGTCCGGGCTCCGCGGTCACCGGAAGCGGTCTTCACCGGTCGCTGTCAGTGAAGGCATGGCCCTTCCTGGTGCAGTACGGGCTCGTCTTCCAGTGGGCCGAACAGTCTGGGTTCATCACCCCGATTCCGCTGAGAGCAAACCGGGCGACGAACGGTCCGGCGCGGTTCGAGGGGGAGACGAACACTCCTCGACACAGAGCCGCTGCCTCGTGCGCCGGATAGCGGGCGATGATCCTGCAGCGCACCTTGGTCATCCTGCCTTGAAGCATCGGTCTGTAGTCGAACCGTCGCGCCGCGGCGGTCGCCCTCGCGTTCGTCCAGTGCACCGCGGGGCCGCCGTTGCCGCAGTTCGGGCCACCGCTGCAATCGCCCATCCCGTCGCCGCAAGCTGGGGCTGCCGTGCACGCCACGACGGCCGCGATGAAGAGGGAAACCCGCAGGATCACATTCCGTTGGACAGCCCAACACCGAAAGAAGTTCGACGACTTCATCTGGCGAAGCGAAGCATCTATGGCTCGATCCAGCCGCGCGAGACGGGCGGCCGCGAACTGGGAGGCGCTTGCGATCGTCTAACGAGACGATGCGGCCACTCCTTCTCCTGATGGGACGTTCACTGCCGGCTGCGTGTTTCTGGCGGGCTGCGGCAGTGCTCAGGGTGGCGACCAGGAGAACCGGCAGTATGCGACGACCTTCTGCCTCAAGCCGGTTCCCCACATCGACGGGGGGTTCGGGCGGGTCACGTTCACCGACTACCGGGACGCGTACGCCGCGGCACTCCTTGGAGGCAAGCCCGCAGTCGCCCACCTCCGCGGAACGACTTGGAGGATCGAGCACCTCGTGAAACCGCCCGGCCAGGCATCGAACATCTACGGCGTCGCCGCCACCGGGCCAACCGACGTCTGGGCCGCTGGCGCGGTCTATCCCGGTGCCAGCGATAGTCACTCACAAGCCCTTATCGAGCACTGGGACGGGCGCCGGTGGCAGATCATCCCAACACCACCCCAACACACCCAGGCGACCGTGCTCCACGACATCGCCGCCGAGGCCGGTGAGGTCGTGGGCCGTCGGTGGAACCGGCAACCGGCAAGGCGCCGCCTTCCCGCTGCGGATGCTCGCCGAGCGCTGGGATGGTCACCGCTGGAGGTCGCTGCCGATTCCGAACCCCGGGCCGCTCGGAGAACGGGCTGCTCGGCGTTGCCGATCGCCGCGCCCAACAGCGTCTGGACATTCGGCCAGCTCGACACCGGCCCGGCGTTCGTCGAGCGGTGGAACGGGAGCAGCTGGAGCGTCCATCGGTTCAGCGGGCTTCGCGTACGGCGGCGGCGTCGCTGCGATCCTCACAACCCGGCCAGACGACGTCTGGATCGCCGGGCTCTCCGCACCAGGCCTCGCCCAACAGGCCATCGTCCGCTACGAACACTGGAACGGCCGGACATGGAAGGCAATCGACGGGCCGAAGCTGCCATCTGGCGAGATCCAACTTTCCGTCCATGGCTGCGCGTGTGCCGAACGACGTTTGGACGGTCGGGAGCTTCACCCGCCGGTCGCTCACCATGTCCAGCCAGCCAGCCGCTCATCGAACACTGGGACGGACACCACTGGTCGCTCGCGACCGGGCCACACTTCAAGAGCCCGCCTCCAGTCGGTGAGCCCGATCCCATCATCGCGCACCAGACTATGGCCGAGACCCTGGGTGATGCCGCTGATCCCAATCGTGCCTTCACCAACGGGCGCCCTCCTACGGATGCACGGCGGTCAAACCATCAAGGTTGACTACCACCTGCCCGGAATCTCCCAGGGCGGCCCGCCGGTCCCGGTTGCACGCTATGTCGGGCACTGCGCTACCTACACAAGCGAGCCGAGCTGAACCTGTCCTCCCACCATGTCGCGTGTCCATAAGCGGGAGCCGCATGCTCGGGATGATCCTCGGGCTCATCGGCCTCACGGCCGTCCAACGGTCGGGGGCGGTGCCGATGCTCACGCCCAAAGCGCGGCGTACGGGACTGCCCAGAGGCGGTCTCCCAGCGGGATGGTCTGGGCGCCGGAATGGACGACGATCCCGGCCTTGAAGCTGGCGCCGCGGGCATCTCGAAGACGTTCGAGCCATCGCCAGTCCCGCTGCGTGAGGGTCGCTGCCGCCTTCACCTCCACGGCAGCGATGTCACCGGCGCGGTTCTCGATGATGAAGTCGATGTCCTCGCGGTCGCGCTGGTAGTGGAACAGCCGCGCTTCTTGTTCGGCCCAGCTGGCGTGCTTGAGAAGTTCAGCGCACACGAAGGTCTCGCACGCCTTGCCCTTGATCTGGTCGTCGGTACGAATCCGGGTCTCGTCGGCGCCCAGCAGGTACGTAAGTAGGCCGGGATCGCAGATGTAGGCCTTCGGCTTGGCGACCTCACGCGCTCCCAGGCCGGGGCGCCAGCCTGGGAGCCGCCGTACCAGGAACATTTGCTCGAGCAGCACGACGTACTCCTTGACCGTTTTGTGCTCCATCTGGAGCTGCTCGCCGATCTTGCGGTACGAGAGCAGGTTGGCGGACTGCGAGGCGAGCAGGCGAAGCAGCAGGCCGACATCGTCGGCGCGGCGCAGATCCGCGAGCTCGCGCACGTCGCGCTCGACGGCACCGGAGATGTAGTCGCGGAACCAGCGGTTGCGCAGCCGGCCGGCGGGTCGCAGTCGCGCCTCCGGATACCCGCCCTCGGCGATGAACGGGGCATAGGCGTCAGGCCCGACGGGTGCGCCGGTGACGTGCGGGGCGCGACCGGCCAGGAGCTCATCAATCAGGTTAATCTGGCCGCCTTCGATCTCACTGCGCGAGAGCGGCCAGAGGTCGAGGCGATCGATCCAGCCGGGAAGCGCGTCGAGCACCTTCTTATTGGCCAAGATGTTCGCTGAGCCGGTGATTAGGAACCTGCCGGGGGTCGTGTCGGCATCCACGGTCTTCTTGAGCTCGAGCAGTAGGTCTGGGGCGCGGTGGATCTCGTCGATGAAGGCCGAGCCGCCCAGTCCAGCCACGAAGCCGGCGGGATCTGAGATCGCCGCC
Source organism: uncultured Actinomycetes bacterium (assembly GCA_963708365.1). Lineage (GTDB taxonomy): Bacteria > Actinomycetota > Thermoleophilia > Gaiellales > JAICJC01 > JAICJC01. The sequence goes on along the minus strand of CAVPSM010000011.1, from coordinate 138,259 downwards.
TCACGGGTCGGCCGATCATCCAGCGTGTAGGCCGTCATCGGGTACTGGCCGTCGGGTGCCGTGATATCGCCGATGAGCGTCGTCTTGCCGACCTGACGAGCTCCGGCGACGAACAGGATCCGAGCGTGATCAACAGCCTCGAGGATCAGTGGGCGGAGGCGGCGCGGGTACATCACGATGACCATGACGCGTCTCCCGGCGTAAATGGGGATTTTTGTTTACGCAAATGGGGAATAGGTGCAGTGTAAATGGGGAGCATCTGCCGCGCAACTGGGGCGTACAGCTCCGATCGAATGTTTCGCGCCCGCGCTCGTCTGTCCTTGACCGGGCCGGCCCGCGCAGGCCGTGGCTCCCGAGGGATACTCCGGACATGCCGCCCAACGGGACAATCGATTTCAAGTTCCGCGTCCGCCAGCCGGCCGTGAGCGCCGCCGTCGCTGCGCTCTCCCGGGCCGGGTTCATCTCCCGCAGCGAAGGACTCCCAGATGACGAGATGCACGTGGTGATCGCAAGTCGATACGCCGGCGTACCTTCCCCGGATGGCGACACGCAGGCGGCCCACCGGGCGGCCGCAGCAGCGACGCTCACCGCTGCGGGTATCCAGGCTGAGCCGGCCGGCAGCGGGGTCACGATTCAGGTCACACCAACCCAGCACTCGCCTCGGGCATGCTCCGCCGATACGACGGCGAGCTGCCAGAAATCTCTGCCGACATCGACCGCCGAGTGCCATGCCTCGGCACCTGCTTCGCGCTATGGCATGTGCATACGCTGGTCACGGCGGCCCACTGCGTCAACGGCCTGTCCGCCGGTGACCTCTGCGTCCAGTTCCCGCACGCCGAGAGGCTGTACCCGGCGGCGGAGGTGCTCGTTCACCCGGAGGCAGATCTGGCGGTGGTGCGGCTCGACCAGGACGCGTGGCCGCAGCAGGTCGAGGCGTTCACAAGCCTCTTCGTACGGCTGGCGCGATCAGCCGGCCCAGCGCTCCAACGTAGCGGTAGCAAGGCTCTCGCTGCTACTTCTTGCTACGTTCGGCCCCGCAAACCGGCCCCGAACGGCCCCGCCAGTCAGCGAACGTACGTTCGCACATAGCCGAGATTTGCAGGCATTTCGGCGTCCTGCGTCGCGGTGCGAGAAATGGGGGCGGCAGGATTCGAACCTGCGACCGTCAGCTTAGAAGGCTGCTGCTCTATCCCCTGAGCTACGCCCCCGCGGTTCCTCTCCATGTGCAGTGTGCACCAAACGGGGTCTGACCCCGCTTGGTGCGCGCTATTCGGTGTCGAGGTCGACCAGGTGCTCGCGTACCGCCTTCAGCGCCGCCTGGGTGCGGTCGGTGACGTCGAGCTTGCGCAGGATCGCGGAGACGTGGGCCTTCACGGTCTTCTCCGACAGCGACAGCCGCAATGCGATGGCCTTGTTCGGCATGCCGCGGGCGATCAGCTCGAGCACCTCGCGCTCGCGCGCGGTAAGGTCGGCGGCCGCGTCGGGCGGGCGCCGCAGCTCGCCCACCAACCGCGCGGCCGCCTCGGGATGGAGCGGCGAGCCGCCCGTGTGGGCGGAGCGGATCGCGGCGAGCAGCTCGGCCGGCTGCGCGTCCTTCAGCAGATAGCCGGCGGCGCCCGCCCGCATCGCGTCGAGCACGCGGTCATCGGCGGGGAAGCTCGTGAGCACCACCACGCGGGGCGTGCTCCGGCCGGCGCGAATCCGGCGCAGCGCCTCGAGGCCGTCGCCCTCGGGCATGACCATGTCAAGCAGGACGACGTCGGGGGAGAGACGCTCGGCCTGGACGGCCGCGTCGAAGCCCCCGCCCGCCTCGCCCGCGACCTCGATGTCCGGCTGCAGCTCGAGGTACGTGCGAAGGCCCTGGCGCACGACCGGGTGGTCGTCGGCGATCAGCACCCGGATCCGCCCGTCAGCCACCGGGCACCTCGACCGCCACCACCGTGCCCGCGCCCGGGGCCGAGCGCAGCTCGAGCCGGCCGCCGACCGCGCGGGCCCGCTCGGCCATCACCGTCACGCCCAGGTGCTGCGAGCGCAGGCGCGGATCGGATGGATCGAACCCCGAGCCGTCGTCTGTCACCGTGAGCCGCGTGAGCGGGGGATCGAGTCCCAGATCGACGGCGATCCGGTCCGCGCCCGAGTGCTTGAGCGCGTTCTGGAGCGCCTCCTGGGCGATCCGGTAGAGCTCGCGCTGGACGGCGGCGTCCGGCTCGCCCGACCCGTGCACCGTGAGCTCGACGGTCGCCGGGTGGACGCGGCCGAGCACCTCGACGTGCTTTCGCAGCGTGGCTACGAGTCCGTCCGCCTCGAGGTCGGCGGGTCGCAGCTGGAAGACGAGCGAGCGCATCTCCTCGCGCGCCTCGGCCGCCAGGCGGCGCACCTCGGCGAGCTGCGCGCGGGCCGCCTCGGTGTCGCGGTCGAGCAGCTCCGACGCCGCCTCGGCGGTCAGCGTGAGCGAGAAGAGCGTCTGCGAGACGGCGTCGTGCAGGTCGCGCGCGAGCCGGTTCCGCTCTTCGACGACGGACAGCTCGCGGCTGCGCTCGTGCACCCGCGCCGTCGCGATCGCGACGGCCGCGTGGGCGGCGAAGAGCTCGATCAGCTCCTGATCCTGGTCGGAGAACTCGTCCGTGCCGATCTTGTCGGTGAGGTAGAAGGCGCCGACCACCTCCCCGGCGGACAGGATGGGGACGCCAAGGAACGACGTCATCCGCGGGTGCGCCGCGGGCCACCACTCGAAGCGCGGGTCACGGGAGATGTCCGAGGTGCGGTGCGGCTGCGGGCGCTCCAGCATTGCGCTCAGCAGGCCGTGGGTGCGCGGCAGCCGGCCGATGGCGGCGATGAGCTCGTCGCTCATCCCGGCGGTGATGAAGTGGGAGAACCCACCGCTCCCGTCGGGCACGCCGACGGCGGCATAGCGACAGCTGGCAAGCGTGCGGGCGGCGCGGACGAGCCCTTGGAGCGTTGCTTCGAGCGAGGGCGCCACGGCCATCGCGGCGATCACCTCGCCGACCGCGCGCAGTGCCGCCCCGGAAGGCTCAGCGGCGGTTGCGCGCGCGGATCGCGTCATCTCCGCGGGCGAGCACGAAGGCCACGATCACGGCGATCACGACGACACCGAAGATCGGCGCGAGCGAGATCAGGCTGGAAATCGAGACGTTCATGCTGCCCCCTCATGGTACGGGAGCCTGCGTCTGCGGTAAATCCAGGAGCCGGTGAAGCGCGACGCCGAACCGGTCGCTGCGCAGGGTCACCCCGGCCGAACGGGCCTCGGCGTAGCGCAGGGACATCTCGAGCAGCTCGAGGCACATCATCACCCGCGCGGCCTCGATCGGCTGGTCGAGGTCAGCGAGCCAGCCCGGCGTGCGCTCGAGGGTGTCGGCGACCGCGCGCGGCGGCGGCAGCTTGCGCGCGTTCAGCGCGACGAGCAGGCCGTAGTGGACGGCGTCGATCCCGACCGGCGCGCCTTCGCGGCTGCGCTCCCAGTCCCAGACGACCAGGCGTCCGCCCAGGCGGCGCATGTTCCAGGGCGTCCAGTCGCCGTGCCCGCGCCCGAACCCGAGCAGTGTGTCGCCAGCCTCGGCGGCGACCGCGTCGGCCGCGGCGTCCAGATCGGCGCCGGCCACCGAGATCCGCGCCCGCAGGTCGGCCCACCAGTCGCTCTCGGCGAGCGCCGAGCGGGTGACGATGCCTCCCAGGGCGAGCTCGTGGGTGGCGTCGCGAGGCGGGTCGAAGGCCGACACCGGCTCGCCGCCGATCAGCGGCTCCACCACCGTCACGGTGTTGCCCTGCCACTCGAGCGCGTGGAGCAGGCGCGACACCCGGAAGGTGCGTGGGGGATCGGGACGGGTGGCGAAGCTGGCAAGCGCGTCGGCCTCGGCGGCCACCAGCGGGCGGGTGAGCTCGTTCCAGCCCACCTTCGCGTACGCGAGCACGCGGCCGCTCGGCTCGCCCACCTGCACGACGGGCTTCCCGTTCGGCCGGTTGGCGCCCACGCGCACGACGAGCTCGACGTCGCGGGCGCCCATGAGCGCCCCTAGCCGGTGGCGCAGGACGAGGTCGGGCAGCTCGGATTCCGTCACACCGGCGGCGACGTGCACGCCGAGGCGGCTGCGGCCGAGCAGCTGCGGCAGCCCGCTTCGCAGCGCCGCCGCGGCCGCCCGTGTAGCCGCCGTCCCCTTTCGGCCGGGGACGAGCAGGTACTGGCGCGCCGCCGCAGCGGCCCCGCGGCGCGAGCCGGCCGGGACGAGCATGCCCGGGTGGCGCAACGACGGGAGCACCACGTAGGAGTCGACGCAGCGGTATCCCGGCGGCGGCGCCGGCCCGACCCGGACGCGATCGTCCGCGGCCGCCAGTCCGCGCATGCAGGCGTCGGCATCCCTCATGCCGAACACCGTACCGGTGTACGGTCCCAGAATCCGTCAATCACGTGCTAATACTGCCAATGTCCAGGGTTGACGCCAAACAGCCCGTGAGTACCATTGGTGAGGGAGGCCGGGTGTACCTGGACGAACCAGCACTCCCGAAGCAAACCGGCGTCCCCGCGCCGGGCGGAGCCGATTGGTGGCGGCACCAGGCTCGGCGATCGCCGAGCCCGTAGGCACGCAGACGACCCGAGAGGATCTGGTAGTGGAAAACGGTTGGTATGAGTCTGTCTCGCTGAGCGACTACGTCGGTGTCGTCTGGCGGCGCAAGTGGATCGTCCTGCTCGTGGCCGTCATGGTCACCGCGGCCGCCATCGGGTTCTCCGAGCGCCAGCAGAAGCTCTACGCCGCCTCGTCGCAGCTCGTGAACACGACCGTCGCCGCGCAGTCCTCCAACGGCAAGAACACCGCGACGAACGCCTGGTCGTCCGCGCACGCCCCGCTCTTCGCCACCCTGCGGGGTGCCCAGTGGGTGATCACGAAGGGGCACCTGAAAGGGATCAGCGCACAGCAGCTCCTGAGCGAGACGAAGGTCACCGCGGATCCGGTCGTCGACGCCGTCGACTTCACGGTCACCGATCCGAACTCCCAGAGCGCGACCAAGCTCGCCAACGTCTGGGCCACCTACGGCGGCAGCTTCTCGAACTTCCTCGATCAGCAGCCGATCGAGCAGTCGATCACTCACCTTCAGGACCAGTTCAACAGCGTTAGCGCCGAGATCACGGCGTATCAGGACGCCCACAACAGCGGTACGACGCCGGCGATCACTGCGGCGCAGTTCAAGTCGGACATCGGGCTGCAGACCGCCTATGGGCAGTCCATCCAGAAGAAGAAGGTGCAGCTTCAGAACTCGGGCGTTCAGCTGGCCCCCAAGGGCGCCCAGACCGCCACCCGGACCCAGCCCCAGACGACCCGCAACGCTGCGATCGGCCTCGTGCTCGGCCTGATCCTGGGCATCATCCTGGCCTTCCTCCAGGATCTGCTCGACACGCGCGTCCGCACGGTGGCCGAAGTCGGCCGCCGGCTGCGGCTGCCGCTGCTCGCGAGCATCCCGGCCCGGCCGCGCGCGCTGCGCGAGTATGCCGTCGTGCTGCTCTCGCCGCAGGGCGCCGCCCAGATGCCGACCGCCGAGGCGTACCGCATCTTCAAGCTGAACCTGGCGACCACGCTGCGCCGCGGCATGAAGGTGATCATGTTCACAAGCGCCTCCGATGACGAGGGCACCTCGACGACCGTCGCGAACCTCGCGGTGGCGCTCACCCGCGCGGGCCAGCACGTGGTCGTCGTCGACGCCAATATGCGCCGGCCCGCCCTCGGCAGCTTCTTCGGGCTCGACGACCGGATGGGCGTGAGCGACATTCTCTCCGGCCACAGCCAGCTCGGCGACGCGCTGACGATCGTCGACGTGAGCCGTGAGCATCCTGTCGACGTCGGCTCGAACGGCACCACCACGACGAGCGGCGGCGGCCTGCTGGAGGTGCTGCCCGCAGGCCCGATTCCGGGCGATGCGGCCGAGCTGCTCGACAGCCGGGCGATGACGGAGCTCCTGCGTGAGCTGCGCGGCCGCGCGGACGTCGTGATCGTGGACGCGCCGCCGATGCTGCCGGTCACCGACGCGATGGTGCTCGGCACGAAGGTCGACGCCGTGGTCGCGGTTGCCCGTGCCCGGCTCGCCAGCCGGCCGCACCTGGTCGCCCTCGGTCGCGCGCTCGACTCGTGCGCCGCGCCCCGGCTCGGCTTCGTCTTCGTGGGCGGCACCCCCGACGAGTCGCAGGAGTACGGCGGCTACCTCGGCGGAACGGCTCCGGGCGAGGCGATGCCGCATCCGAGCCAGGCGCGGGAGACAGAGCTCCTGTGAGGGTGATGCTGGTCTGCTCGTCCGGCGGCCATCTCATCCAGCTCCACCAACTGAAGCCCTGGTGGAGCAAGCACGAGCGCAAGTGGATCACGTTCGACCTGCCCGACAGCCGCTCGCTGCTCCAGGGTGAGGACGTCGCCTGGGCGCACTTCCCGACGACGCGCAACCTGCGCAACACCGTCCGCAACCTCGCCCTGGCCGCGCGCATGGTGCCGCGTTTCCGCCCGGACGTGGTGGTGTCGGACGGCGCCGGCGTCGCGTTCCCGTTCTTCATCGTGGCCCGGATCATGCGCGTGCCGACGGTCTACCTCGAGGTGTACGACCGCATCGACTCGCCCACGCTGACCGGCAAGCTTTGCCGGCCGTTCACCAGCCTGTTCGTGGTGCAGTGGGAGGAGCAGCGCAAGTTCTACCCCGGCGCGCGCGTGATCGGCGGCCTGTTCTGAGCGCGCAGCTGCCACTCGTCTTCGTCACGGTCGGCACGGACTACCACCCGTTCGACCGGATGTCGCGCTTCATCGACGGCTGGCTCGAAGCCGGCGGCTCCGACGTCGCCCGCTGCTTCGTGCAGACCGGCACCTCGGCGGTCCCGAAGCTGGCCGAGCATCGCCAGTACCTCGGTCACGAGGAGATGGAGGAGATGGTGCGCGAGGCGGCGGTCGTCGTCTGCCACGGCGGGCCGGGAACGATCATGCTCGCCTCGACGCTCGGCAAGCGCCCCATCGTCGTCCCGCGCCGCAAGCAGTTCGGCGAGCACGTCGATGACCACCAGCTCGCCTTCACCCAGCGCATCGCCCGCGACGGGGCCATCCTGCTGGCCCAGTCCGACGAGGAGGTGCGCTCCTGCCTCGACGGCGCCCTCGGCCTGGCTGGCTCCGCCGCCGAGCTGCCGCCCGCCGGCGTTGGCCCCGGCCCGGCGGTCGAGGCGTTCGAGCAGCTGATCGACGAGCTTCTCGACCGGACGCGCACGGCCAGGCGCCGCGCCGTGGGCTCGGATCCCGCGACCCGGCGGCCGGCGTGAGCGACGTCCCCGTCCTCTACATCGGCGGGTGGGGGAGGAGCGGCTCGACGCTGCTCGCCCACGTCCTCGCCGAGGTGCCGGGCTTCGTCTCGGTCGGCGAGCTGCGCTACGTGTGGCAGGCGGGGCCGGAGGGCAACGAGCTCTGCGGCTGCGGCCTGTCCTTCGACGAGTGCCCGTTCTGGACGGCCGTCGGGCAGGAGGCGTTCGGCGGCTGGCAGAACGTCGACGTGAACGAGGTGCTCGAGCTCGAGAGCGCCGTCCTGCGCCACCGTAACGTCCCGCTGCTCCTGATGGGCAAGCTCGCCCCCGAGCACCACCGCAAGGTGCAGCGCTACGCCGAGCTGACCGCGGGCGTCTACCGGGCGATCCAGAAGGTGTCCGGCGCCGAGGTGGTCGTCGACTCGACCAAGAATCCGCCCTACGCGTACTTCCTGCGCGCTGCGCAGGCGTCGGGCCTGCGGCTGCGGGTGCTGCACCTCGTTCGCGACAGCCGCGGGGCCGCCCACTCGTGGGCGAAGCGGATGGCCCGGCCCGAGATCACGAACGGCGACGCGTTCTTCCAGGAGTTCTCGCCTCTGAAGGCGGGTGTCCGCTGGATGGAGTGCAACCTCGCCTTCGAGGTGCTGCGGCGGCTGCGCGTCCCGACCGTCGGGATGCGGTACGAGTCGCTCGCGGCCGATCCCCGCGGCGAGCTCGAGCGGATGTTCGCCGAGATGGGCGAGGCCGGCGAGCACGACCTCTCCGCGGTCGGCGACTCGGTCGAGGTCTCCGGGCAGCACAGCGTGCGAGGCAACCCGATGCGGTTCGCCCATGGCCGCCAGAAGGTGCGCACCGACGAGGCCTGGCGCACCGGCATGGCCACGAAGACGCGATCGATCGTCGTGCTCGTGACGTGGCCGCTCCTGCTCCGCTACGGCTACCTGCGCCAGCACGTCTAGGACATCATGCGACGGATCAAGGCTGCACCGGCCAATCTCAACCTGCCCCCGGGATGGGTGCTGCCACAGGGCTGGCAGGCCTACGCGATGTTCGGGCTGCTGCCGCTGTTCTGGCTCATCGGCCTCTCGGCGGTCGTCTGGGTCCTGATCGCGCTCCCGCTGGCGGGCTCGCTTGCGCTTCGCCGAGGTGACATGCAGGCGCCGCGCCGGTTCGGGATCTGGCTGCTCCTGGTGCTGTGGATCTGCGCCTCCGGCATCGAGCTCACCAACACGGGGCGGATGATCGCCTGGGCCTGGCGGGCGTCGTTCTACGGCGCCGGCACCGTGATCTTCCTCTACATCGTGAACGTGCCCGACTGGAAGCTCTCCATTCGCACGATCGTGAACTCGCTCGCGTTCTACTGGATCCTGATCGTGTTCGGCGGGTGGCTGGGAGTGCTCTTCCCGAACGTCAGCTTCGCCAGCCCGATGCAGTACGTGCTCCCCCACGGGCTCCTGCACAACCAGTACGTGTTCGAGCACGTCCACCTGCAGTTCGCAGAGGTGCAGCATTTCCTCGGCTTCCCCGTCGGGCGGCCCGAGACCTTCTTCCCGTACACGAACGCCTGGGGCTCGAGCTTTGCGATGCTCACGCCGTTCGCGATCTGCGCGATGACCCAGGCCAGGTCGCGTTCATGGAGACGGACGCTGCAGATCGCGATGGCCCTCTCGCTTGTTCCGGTGGTGTTCTCGCTCAACCGCGGCCTCTGGCTCAGCCTCGGCATCGGCATCATCTACGCGACGATCCGCTTCGCGATGCGCGGGGACTTCCGCCAGGTCCGCCGCGTGCTGGCGGTGCTCGCGCTCCTCGCCGCCGTCGTGGCGTTCAGCCCGCTGGGCGACCTCGCCCAGGGCCGGTTCCAGCACAAGACCGGCGACACCGGTCGGATCCAGCGCGACCAGGAGGCCCAGCAGCGGCTCTTCGACTCGCCGCTGCTCGGGTTCGGGGCGCCGCTGCCGTCCTCCGACCCGACGCAGAGCTCGGTCGGCACGGAGAGCGAGATCTTCCTGCTCGTCTTCTCGCACGGTATCCCCGGCCTCGGCCTGTGGATGCTGTGGTTCTTCTACACCCTTTTCCGGTCGGCTCGCTGGCGCTCGCCATGGGCGTTCTGGGCGCACGTGACGCTGCTGATAGCGCTGATCCAGGTGCCCTACTACGAGATCACCGAACGGCTTCCGATCATGCTGGTGGCGGCTGCAATCGCCTACCGTGTGATGATGCGAGGCCCGGAGACCGACACGGAGCCGCAACCGGCCCCGAACCGGCCGATCGATCCTGCGCTGCGGAGGGCGCTCGTCCCGGCGTGACGATGGACTGGCAGGAGCACACCTTCGTGTTCATCGGCGGTCTGCACCGCAGCGGCACCACGCTGCTCGCCCGCTGCATGGCCGAGCACCCCGAGGTGAGCGGCTTCTCCGGCACCGGCGCGCGCGAGGACGAGGGCCAGCACCTGCAGACGGTGTACCAGCCGGGGCGCGCGTACGGCGGGCCGGGCCGGTTCGGCTTCGACCCCGAGGCGCACCTGACAGAGACATCGGCGCTCGTCTCCGACGCGAGCCGCACGCGCCTGCTCGAGCAGTGGGGCAAGTACTGGGACATGTCCCGGCCCGTGCTGGTCGAGAAGTCGCCGCCGAACCTGATCCGGGCGCGCTTCCTCCAGGCGCTCTTCCCCGGGTCGCGGATGGTCATGATCCTGCGCCACCCGATCGCCGTGGCCGCCGCCACGCGCCGGTTCGGCCGGGCGCGGCGGATGTGGCGGCGCATGTCCTACTCGTCGCTGGTCGAGCACTGGCTGCACTGCCACGAGGTGATGCTCGAAGACGCGGCGGCGATCGACCACATGCTGATCATGCGCTACGAGGAGTTCGTCTCGAACCCGGACGAGCGCCTGGCCGAGGTGTTCCGCTTCACGGGTATCGAGCCGCGCCCGAGCGGCCTGCACGTCCGCACCGACATCAACGACTCCTACTTCCGGCGCTGGTCGCTGGCGCGGCACAACCCGGGCACCGGGGCGGACATCGAGAAGGCCATGGAGACGCTGGAGGAGCGGGTCGGCCGCTTCGGCTACAGCCTGCGCAAGCCCCAGCTGCTCACGCCGCTCGAGGGGATTCGCTGATGCCGCGCGAGCGCGGATCGAAGAACGACAACTACTCGCGCCTGCCGGCGCCCGTGATCACGGCGGGCCGCGAGGCCGTCACCGCCTGGAACATGCTGACGGCGTCGCAGCGGCCGCTGCCGGACTTCCTCATCATCGGCGCCCAGCGCAGCGGCACGACATCGCTCTACCGCTACCTGCTCGAACATCCGCAGGTGATGCCGGCGACGCCGAGCAAGGGCGTCCACTACTTCGACCTGCACCCGGATCGCAGCCTGCGCTGGTACCGGGCGCACTTCCCCACCGAGCGGGCACGGCGTGCGCGCGAGCACCGCCACGGCGGCCCGATCGTCACCGGCGAGGGCAGCCCCTACTACCTGTTCCACCCACACGGACCGGCCCGGGCGGCGGCGGCCGTGCCGAAGGCCCGCGTGATCGCGATGCTGCGAGACCCGGTGGAGCGCGCCTACTCGCACTACCGCCAGGAGTACGCCCGCGGGTTCGAGGACGCGGAGACGTTCGAGCGGGCGCTCGACCTCGAGCCGTCGCGCCTCGCCGGCGAGCGCGAGCACATGCTGGCGGATCCGACTTACGCCAGCCCGGCGGTGCAGCATCACGCCTACGTGGCGCGGGGCGAGTACGCCGACCAGCTGGCGGCGTGGCGGGAGCATTTCCCGGCCGACCAGATGCACGTGATCTGCGCCGAGCGCTTCTTCGCCGACCCGGCGTTGGTGTATGCCGGAGTGCTCCGCTTCCTCGGGCTGCCCGACCCGCCGAACGCTCCCGGATTCAAGGCCTACAATGCACGTCCGGCCGCGGGCATGGCGGCCGCGACACGCGAGCGGCTCGAGGCGCACTACGCCGAGCCGAACCGGAGGCTGGAGGAGTTCCTGGGCATGCGGATGGGATGGCCGGCGGGCGAGCGCGACCGGGCGGAGCGATGACCGCCGTCGACGAGCCCGCAGCAGCGCTGCGGGAGCGCACCGACGACCTCAAGATGGTCGCTCGGGGCGGGTCGCTGAACTTCATCGGGGCGGTCGCGAACGGGATCTTCCAGTTCGCGCTCGTCGTCGTGGTCACGCGGGCGCTCACGCGCAACGAGTCCGGCGCCTTCTTCGAGGCGATCGCGCTCTTTCTGATCCTCTCCAACACCGCCGAGCTTGGCGCCGACACCGGCCTCACGCGCATGATCCCGAGCTACCGCGTGAGCGGCCGGATCGGGGACGTGCGCCGCAGCCTCCGCGTGGGCCTCATCCCTTCGTTCGCCGCCGGCGTGCTGCTCGCGGCGATCTCGTTCGCGCTGGCCGCGCCGCTCGCGGCCATCTTCACCAACCACCGCCCCCAGGATGCCGACGCGGTCGCGACCTACATCCGCGTCCTGGCGGTGTTCCTGCCGCTCTCGAGCGCGTACACGGTGGCCATTGCCGCGACGCGCGGCTTCGGGACGATGGTGCCCAACGCGCTCCTCGACCGGATCGGCAAGTCGGGGGCACAGACGGTCGCCGTCGCCGTGGCCGTGCTCGCGGGCGGCGGCAGCTTCGCGGTCGCGGTCGCGTGGAGCCTGCCGATCGGGATCGCGTTCGCCATCACGCTCGTCTGGCTGGGGCGGCTCGTCCAGAGGGTGGAGCGGCGCGAGCGCCCGACGAAGCCGCCGACCGATATGCGGCGGCTCTACCGCGAATTCTGGGTCTTCACGGCGCCGCGCGGGCTCACCGGCGTCTTCCAGGTGACGACGCTGTGGATCGGCACGCTGCTGGTCGGCTCGCTGATGGACACCGCGAGCGCCTCGATCTACACGGCGTCCACCCGGTATCTGGTAGCGGGCAGCGTCGTCAACATGGCGGTCATCCAGGCGATCGGGCCCAAGCTCTCCGAGCTGCTGACGGCGGGGGCGCGCGAGCGGGCCAAGGACGTCTACCAGGTCGCGACCGCGTGGCTCATAACCATGGCGTGGCCGATGTACATCGGCCTGGCGGTGTTCGCGCCGCTGCTCTTGAAGGTGTTCAAGCCCCAGTACGTGGCCGGGACGTCGTCCCTCGAGATCCTGGCCGTGACGATGCTCGTCGCCACCGGCATCGGGCCCGTCGACATGGTGCTCCTCATGGGCGGCCGCAGCTTCTGGAACCTCTTCAACGTCATCGTCGCCCTGACGGTGAACATCGCGCTCAGCTTCCTCCTCATCCCGCAGATCGGAATCTCAGGCGCGGCCATCGCCTGGGCCGGCAGCCTCCTCGTGAACAACGTGGCCCCGCTCGCCGAGGTGCGCGCGTTCCTGAAGGTGCACCCGTTCGGGCGCGGGTTCCCCGTCGCCGCCGGGAGCTCGCTGCTCTGCTTCGGCGTGCTCGGGATGGCCCTGCGCCTGACGATGGGCGCAACGATCCCCGCGCTCGTCATCTGCGCCGTCGTCGGGACGGCGGGCTACGCCGCGCTGCTCTGGAAGTTCCGCGACCCGGTCGAGCTCGTGCTGCTCGGTGGCACGCTGCGCTCCCGCCGGCGCCGCCGCGCCGAGCGCATGGCAACGGCCTAGCGCCAGTGGCTACGGCGTGGTGGTCGCGTGCATCGCCGCGCCGAGCTGCGTGGCCTCGGGCGTCGGCGTGTCGTCGGCGTTCAGGAGGGCGAACCCGCCACCGGTCGCGAGCACCCAGCGTGTCCAGCTCACGTCGTTCTTCTGGAAGAGCTGGAGCATCTGCGACTGGTACGTGTCGCTCCCCGGCGCGCCCGTGTGGAAGCCCCACTCGCCGACGAGGAGCGGGATGCCCCACGCCTTGGCGCGGTCGAGCGGCACCCGGAGCACCCGTGCCTGGGCCGCGGCGGTGCCCGTGTAGGCGGACGTTTCCTGGTTGTGGGTGTCCGCCCATGACGGCACCCAGTTGTCGCCGGCCGAGTCGAGGCCGCCGGACAGCCCGTTGAAGTAGTCGTGCCAGTCGAGCGCCATATGGTCGAGCGACCCGAACGGCTTGAGGCTCGCGGTACCCACGCCCTCGCCGCCGCCGCGGCACATGATGAACACGGTGCGGGTGGGGTCGACCTTCTGGATGGCACGGCGGATCCCGGCCTCCCAGCGCAGCATCGTGTTCGTCGCATCCGTCGTGTCGCCCAGCTTGCCGGGGTGCGGCTCGTTAATGATCTCGTAGCCGACGACGTTGGGATCGTGCGCGTAGCGCGCGGCGATCATGCTGGCGAAGGCTGAGTAGTAGGCCTGCGAGCGCGACGCCTCGGTCGTCCAGAACGCCGCCTCGGCGTGTGACTCGCCGCTCCGCGTCGCCGGGAAGCGGCCGCCGGCGTAGTACCACGCGGGCACGCCGCTGGCCCGGCAGACGGCCTTGCCCGCCTTGCACGTCGCCTGGGCGAAGTACGGCGACCAGTGGAACTGGTGGAAGTCGATCAGCACGTTGATGTGCACGGCCGCCAAGGCCGCGACGATCTTGTCGAGCTTCCCGAGCGTCTTCGCGTCCCAGCGGTAGTGCCCATTCTCGGGTCGCCTGCGGCTGGATCGCGTCCCACCCGACGTAGACGCGGGCCATGTTCGCGCCCAGCTGCTGCGCCACCGGGGCCAGGTGCGACATCCCGACCGACATGTCGAACCCGTGCAGGATCACCTGCTGGCCGTTCTGGTCGACGAACTTGCCGCCGGACGTCGTCACCCACGGCTTCACGATGTGGGCCGCCTTGCCCGTGCTCACCGGCGGCGCGGGCGGCGGCAGCGGACCGGATCCGACCCCGCCGTTGCCCGACGAGTCGCCGCTACCGCCACACCCGGCCGCGAGGACCAGGGTGCAGCCGAGCGCCGCGAGAGCGAGGAGCCTCACAGGCCGAACGCCCGCAGGAGCGCAAGGCCGGAGGGGCCGGCCGCGTGCGCCAGGGGCGGCACGCCAAGCAGCCGCTCCGTCGCTCCCAGCAGGCTGTAATGAGTCAGCCGGACCGGGGCTGCCAGGCCGGGCTTGACGTACGGCGAGACGACGATCAGGGGTACCTGGCACGCGCCGCCGGCCGGGCGGGACGTGCAGTCGATCCGCAACGGCTTCGCCGGCGCGCCCTGGTTCCAGGTGACGAAGATGACGGTCGAGCCAGACGTGTAGGCGGGCGAGCTCGTGATGGTGTGGATCCAGCCGTTCAGCCACAGGTCCGCCCGGGCCAGGAACGCGGACCGCTTCAGCTTGCCGCCGCAGTGCTTGTCGAAGCCGCTGTCGTGGCAGCCGTCGGGCACGATCAGCGTGAACGCCGGCAGCGCGTTCTGCGCGATCGTCCGCTGCAGTGGGCCTTGCTTCGTCGTCCCCAGCGGCAGGTCGTACTTCGTGCAGCCGGGTGGGGTCACGTAGGTGGGCGGGTTCGACAGGCGGGAGTAGTTCGCCGCTGCCAGCTTGCGGCACGCCCCGGGCATGCCGCCGATGAACGCCCGCCACGACGGTACCTGCGAGAGGAGGCTCGGTGCCGTCGTCGTGCACGCCGTCCCACACGAGTTGTGGACAAGCCCGTGGGTGTCGCCGGTGAGCGCGGCCACGTTGTTTGCGATCGCCGGGTGCGTGATCGTCGTGTACCGGGTCCCGAGCCCGCACGCCTGGGCGAGCTGGTTCGTGTACGGCGCGACCTGCAGCTTCCCGATCACGTGCGAGTAGCCCTGGGTGCCCATCCAGATCCAGACGACGTGGCGCACCTTCGCCTGCTGGCCGCGCTTCGTCCCGCACGTCGGCGCCGCCGTCTGAGTGGCGGTGGTCGGTGGCGTCGTGATCACCGGAGGCGCGTGCGCCTTCGTGTGCTGCGTCGGTCCGTTGCGGCTCGCCATGAACCCGAAGAGGACCGCGACAACGACCGCGACCGGGAGTACCCATCTCCACATCACTCCAGTGTACGTGCGCCTGCTTGTAGTGGAATATGCGAGTTGCGATCTGCCCGACCGCTTTGTGACGACTTGCGAATTTTGTTGAGAACCTTTGTAAAGGGGATCGACTCGCCGCGCCTGCGCCAACTAGCGTGGGACGCGAAGTGGATGCTCACGACGACGTCGTGTTCGCACAGGTGCGCTTCAACGTGTTCCGTCCGGATCGCTGGGTGACGGTCGCTGCGGGCAGCTCCGAGGAGGTCGTGCGCTCGGCGTCGGCCGGCCTCTACGGCGCCGTCGTCTCGCCGATGGGCGACACGCCGTATCGGGTGCGGGTGCACGCGCCGAAGAACGTCGGTGAGCGCTCGCAGGGGATGGCCGACATCGCGGTCACATCCGCCTGGGGCAAGGTTCCCGCCGCCGGCTGACTTCGTCTTCACGGCAGCGTCACCGTAGACCGCGAACGTACGGCGCCGGCATGGCGCGGGTAAGCGTTCGCCGGGCCGTTCGGTAAGGATTCGGAGAGGGGCCGCGGGGCACCGCTATCGTGGGCGCGTGAACGCCTCCGCGCAGCGCGTGCTCGTCGTCGAGGACGATCCCGGAATCGCCCGCGTGCTCGAGCTGGAGCTGGGGGAGGCGGGCTACCGCGTCGAGGTTGCGCCGGCCGGCTCGGACGGCCTCGCGGCGATGGAGCGCGACCGCCCCGACCTGGTCGTGCTCGATGTGCGCCTGCCGGACATGGACGGGCTCAGCGTGTGCCGGCGGGCACGCCGCTCCGGCCACGACATGCCGATCCTGATGCTGACCGCGCTCGACCGCGTGGGCGACCGAGTGGTGGGGCTCGACGCGGGCGCCGACGACTACCTCGCCAAGCCCTTTGCGATCGAGGAGCTGCTGGCCCGTCTGCGCGCGCTCACCCGCCGCGCCGGCAGCGACCAGACGACGCTCGAGGCGGGCCCGGTGCGGCTCGACCTGGAGTCGCGCGAGGTGAGTGTCGACGGCGCCCCGGTCGAGCTCACGGCCCGCGAGTTCGACCTGCTGGCGTTCCTCATGCACGCGCCCGGGCCGCGTCTTCACGCGCGAGCAGATCTACGAGGGCGTGTGGGGCTTCAGCTACCTGGGCGAGAGCAAGGTGATCGACTTCTTCGTCTCGGCGCTGCGGCGCAAGCTCGACACCTCTGCCGACGGGTCGATCATCCGCACGGTGCGCGGCGTCGGGTACACGATTCGCCGGTGAGCGTCCGCCTCCGCCTGGCGGCCTGGTTCGTGCTCGTGATGGCGGTGCTGGTGGTGGCGACCTCGGCGATCACCTACGCCATCGTCCGCTCCGACCTGCGCGGCGAGGCCCACCGCGTCGGCGAAGCGTCTTGCCCGGGCCGCCGCGAGGGGTGAGCCCGAACGAGCTGCGGCTCGACGGCATCGCCGCGCCCGGCGACCGCATCTGGATCACCGGCGCCGACCGCGTCGTCGTCAACTCGACCACCGGCGCGCCCGGCCACACGCTGGCCGGAGTGGGCCGGGCGATCGACGCGTGCGCCCGCGGGTTCGACGAGCGCACGGGTCACCCGCAGCGACGGCGGCCAGGCGATCGTGCTGCTCGCGAACCGCAGCGTCGCCTCGACCCTCGACACCCTGCTGCGCACGCTGGTCGCGGTCGGCATCGGCATCCTCGTCGCGGCCGGGCTGATGGGGGCGGTCCTCGCCCGGCGGGCGCTGCGGCCCGTCGACCGCATGCGCCAGCAGGTGGACGACATCCCCGGCGCCGCGCTCGACCGCCGTATCACCGAGGGGCGTCCCGACGAGCTCGGCCGGCTCGCGCGTGCGTTCAACCGGCTGCTCGAGCGGGCCGAGCTCGCCGCCGACCAGCAGCAGCGGTTCGTCGCCGACGCCTCGCACGAGCTGAAGACGCCGCTAACCGCCCTCCAGGGCCACGCGCGCATCCTGGCCCGGTCGGTCGAGCGCGAGGAGTGGGACGCTCGTCCAGGAGTCGGCCGCGGTGATCGGCCGCGAGACCCGGCGCGTCTCGGCGACGGTCGCCGAGCTGCTCTCGCTGGCCGAGGCCGGCAGCCCGGCGATGCGGGCGGTGCCGGTGCGGCTCGACGTCGTCGCCGCCGAGGCCTGCGACGAGATGCGCGCCCTCGATCCGGAGCGGCCGCTCGAGTCGTCGCTCGCGCCGGTCACCGTGTCCGGTGACGAGCGCCGCCTGGGCGAGCTCGTGCGGGTGCTCGTCGACAACGCGCTCAAGTACAGCCCGGTCGGCTCGCCGGTGACGGTCTCCGTGAGCGACCTCGCCGGGCCGACGCTGACGGTGGCCGACCGCGGCCGCGGCCTCACTTCGCAGGACCGCGAGCGCGCTTTCGACCGGTTCTACCGCGGCTCGGCGTCGGGCGGGGTCTCCGGAAGCGGCCTCGGCCTCGCCATCGCGCGAGCGATCTGTGAGCGCCATCGGGCGGTGCTCACGCTCGAGCCGGGCACGGTTGGCGGGACGCTCGCCGCGGTGCGGTTTCCGCCTGTCGAGCCTCCGGCCTAGCCGCCTGCTGCCGGGACGAGACGGGGTGTAGTCTGCATCCGTGCCTGGTTAACGCCCTGCCGCCACGTCCCGCGTCACCCGGAGGCTCCAGCGCCTTGGCGGCGGCGCTCGTGCTCCTCCTGGCGTCGAAGCGGGCGGCGCCCGCGGGGTCGGCCTTGTCGGCCGGCGGCCGTGGCTGTACGGTCGAGCCATGCTGAACATCCACGCAAGCGGCCCGTTCGGCCTGGTGATCCTCGTCTTCCTCGTCAGCGGCTACTTCACGCCGTCGATCGTCGCGGCGGCCCGCGGGCGCAGCTCGTTCGGCATCTTCCTGCTGAACCTGCTGCTGGGGTGGACGTTCGTCGCCTGGCTGCTCGCGCTCTACGTCGCCGCCCGGGAGGCAAACCGCGGCGTCGCCGAAGCGAGCTGACCCGCCCCTCGCGTCGCTCGGCCGGCTGATCGTCCGCCGGGCGCGGACTGTGTGGCACAAACCGGGGTCAGACCCCGAACGCTGAGCGTTGCAGTTCCGCGCGCGGTTCGCGACGCGGCCAAATCGCGCTCACCCCTCTGCCGACGACTGGACGGCGCGACGCTGTGACGGCACGATGCCGTGAACTCGCATACGGTGGGTGCGTGGACGGGCTGTGGATGAGAGTCGTTGTCACCGCTGCTGCGATGGTCGCCGTAGGGGCACTCGTCTACGTGCTCACGGGATCGACGCTCGCCGGGATCCTGGTCGCCGTCATCGGCCTCGCGAGCCTCGTGCAGAGGCTGCGACGCTAGCCCCCAGGGCTCGCGTTCGGCTCTTGTAGAGGCACGCGGGTTATGGGTGGAGTTGCGGCGTTCGCGTGCCGATCGCGACGGCGAGCAGTCGCGGTGCGCACCACACGGTGACGGCCCTGTCGGCGGCTGGGAAGCCGGAAAGGGCTGGAGCTGTTCGCCTGACGGCGGCTTGCCCCCATTCGTTGCCCGCGGCTCGGTGAGGCGAAGGGTGTGATTTGGCTCTACGAGGGCGACGCGCCCGGTCCGATTCGAACGGACGACCGGCAGATTCGAAGTCTGCTGCTCTATCCCCTGAGCTACGGGCGCCGGCCGCTCATCCTAACGGCCGCTAGCGCTCGTCCGGCCTGCTGCCCGCCGTCCACAGATCGACCGCGGCCCGGTTGATCGCGTCCTGGCCGCCCTCACGCAGGAGCTCGGCCGAGCCGATGACCCGCACCGGCCCCGCCCCGCCGACCGCGGACGCCGCCATCCGGGCCGCCTCGCGCTTGTCCTCGGCGACGTCGACCGCGACCCAGCCGCTGACCGGATCGGAATCGGTCCGCACCTGGACGTAGTACACCGGCGAGCGCCGCCGGCGGCCGCGCTGCCGGTCTGGCCCGGCCTGCCCCATCACTCCCCCGTCTGGAGACCCAGTGGTTCGAGCGGTTCGTGCGAGGGGTGACCGGTGGGACTCGAACCCACGTCCTCCTGGACCACAACCAGGGGCTACCACCAGCTGAGCTACGGCCACCGCGTTGGGCCGTAGGATACTTGCCCACGCGCGGGCGTGGCGGAACTGGTAGACGCGCCGGCCTTAGGAGCCGGTGGCCCTGGCCGTGGAGGTTCGAGTCCTCTCGCCCGCACTGGTCATGCCGGCCTCAGTGCGGCGGCAGGACGGGCGCGAGGAGGCGGGTGCGCCGCGCCGGTTTGCCGGTCGCGTCCTCGCTGCGGTCGGCGCTGCCGAGGATGCGCACGATCGCGCGGGAGGCGACGAAGCGCAGCGGCTCCGGCTCCCACCGGCGGCTGCGATGCCCCACCCAGGGCAGATGCACGAGGGCGGTGTCGCGGCCCAGCACCAGATCGGCGAGGGTGCGTCCGGCGATGTTCGCGGCGACGACGCCGTGGCCGGCATAGCCGCCCGCCCAGCCGAACCCGGTCTCGCGGTCGAAGTGCACGGCCATCGACCAGTCGCGGGGGACGCCGAGCGGCCCGCCCCAGTGGTGCGTGATCCTGGCCGACGCTGCAGCGGGGAAGTGGCGCCGGATCACCCGCTCGAGCCGCGCCCGCACCTCGGCGTTGCGCTCGTTCTCGTCGGCGATCGGACGGCTCAGCCGGTACGGCGCGCCGCGGCCGCCGATCGCGATCCGGCCGTCGCGGGTGCGCTGCGCGTAGAAGAAGAGGTGGCGCATGTCGCTGACGAGGACGCCGTCCGTCCAGCCGATCTCGTCCCAGACGTGCTGGGGCAGCGGCTCGGTGGCGATCATCAGCGAGTAGAGCGGCAGGTAGCGCAGGTGCTGGCCGGGCAGCTGCACCGAGTAGGACTCCGTCGCCTGGAGGACGGCATCGGCGCAGACGCTGCCGTGCTCCGTCCCCAGCCGGCGCGGCTCGACCTCGGTGACGGGCGTGCGCTCGTAGATCGCGACGCCGAGCCGCTCGCAGGCCTCGGCCAGGCCGCGGACGAGCCGGGCCGGGTCGACGCGCGCGCAATGGGGCGAATACGACGCCTCGAGGCAACCCTCGACCCCGACGACGGCATTCGATTCCGCAGCCCCGAGCAACCGCGAGTCCTCCTCGCCCAGCCCGGCCACGTCGAGCTCGTGCTGCCGCGCCCGCAGCCGGGCCAGCTGGGGCTGCGTCGTCGCGACGAACAGCGACCCGCCCTTGCGGAAGCCGCAGTCGATGCCCTCGCGCTCGACGGCCTCGCCGACGTGGTCGACCGCGGCGTACGTCTCGCGGTAGGCCCGCAGGACGGCATCCTGGCCGGCTTCGCGCGCGTAGGTGTCCGCGCTCCCGATCAGCCCGCCCGACACCCAGCCGCCGTTGCGGCCCGACGGCCCGAACCCGGCGATCTCGCGCTCGCAGACGACGATGCGCATGTCCGGCTGCGCCCGGGCCAGGTGGTACGCCGCCCACAGGCCGGTGAAGCCGGCGCCGACGATCGCGACATCGCAGTCGACGTCGCCGGGCAGCGGCGGCCGTGGCGCCAGGGACGACTCGATCCCGTCGAGCCATAGGCTGCGCGCGCGGTAGCGCGCCTCCAGTTCCGCCGTTCCCGCCGCGCTCATCTCAGCTCTCGGCGCCGCCATTGCGGCTGCGGCGCACGGGCTTCCACCCGGGGCCGGGCACGCTGCCGCGCAGAAGTCGGGTGTACGGATGCTTTGGCGCGTCGAGGATGTCGGTAGTCGTACCTTGTTCGACGGCGACACCGCGCTGCATGACGATCGTCGCGTCCGTGATCTGGCGGACGACGGCCAGGTCGTGGCTGATCAGGACGTAGCTGATCCCGGTCGCCGCGCGGATGTCGGCGAGCAGGTTCAGGATCTGGGCCTGGATCGACACGTCCAGGGAGGCGACGGCCTCGTCGAGCAGCAGCACGCGGGGCTCTGCCGCGAGGGCGCGGGCGATCGCGACCCGCTGGCGCTGGCCGCCCGAGAGCGCGCCGGGGAGCGCGTGCAGCTGGCGGTCGTCCAGGCCGACCTGGTCGGCCAGCTCCGCCACCCGGGCGCGCGCGCTCGTCCGCCTTCCGGTCGAAGTGCAGCCGCAGCACCTCGTCGATGCATGACGCCGGCGTCTGGCGGGGGTCGAGGGAGCTGTAGGGATCCTGGAACACGATCTGGGTCTCGCGGCCGCGCCGGCGCCGCTCGGATGTGCGCCGGGCGGGCGTGCTGCGGTCGGCGCCGGCCACGGCGATGCGGCCTGACGTCGGCGTCTCCAGGCCGACCAGCATCCTGGCGAGCGTCGTCTTGCCCGAGCCCGGACTCGCCGACGACGGCCAGCGACTCGCCCTCCCCGACGGTGAAGCTGACGTCGTCGACGGCGACGATCTCCTCGCCGCGGGCCGCGCCGCGCACGCGGAACACCTTGCGCAGCCGCTCCACCTCGAGAACAGGGCTAGCCACGGGCACCCGCCTCGTCGTGGAGGGCGCGCAGGCCCGCGTGCACCTCTTCGGCCCGGCGGCAGCGCACCAGGCCGGCGCCAAGCGGCCGCAGCTGCTGCTGCTCGGCAGTGCACCGTGGCTCGCGGTAGGGGCAGCGGTCGGCAAACGCGCACCCCTCCGGCGCCTCGAACGCCGATCGGGGCCGCCCCGCGATGGCGGCCAGGCGGCCCGACGCGGCGTCCAGCCGTGGCCGGGCGGCGAGCAGGGCGGCCGTGTAGGGGTGGAGGGGGTCGGAGTTCAGGCCGGCGCTCGACTGCTGCTCGACGATCGACCCGGCATACATCACGCAGGTGCGGTCGCATACCGCGCCGGCCAGCTCGAGGTCGTGGGTGATGAAGAGCATCGCCAGGCCGCGGTCGCGGCGCAGGTCGTCGAGGATCGCCATCACCTCGGATTGGGTGGTGACGTCGAGGGCGGTGGTCGGCTCGTCCGCAAGCAGCAGCTGCGGCTCCGACAGCAGCGCGGCCGCGATCATCACCCGCTGCAGCATCCCGCCGGAGAGCTCGTGCGGGAACTGGCGCAGGCGGCGGGCGCCGTCGTCGATGCCGACCTCGGCCAGCGTCGCCACGGCTCGCCGCTTGGCCTCGTCCTCGCGGACGCCCTTCGACGTCCGCAGCGCTTCGGTGAGGAAGTCGCCGATGCGGCGAACCGGGTTCGTGTGCGCCCGTGGGTCCTGGAAGATCATCGCGATCCCGTCCGTTCGGTACGCGCGCAGCTCGCGCGCACCCATGTCGAGCACCCGGCGGCCGCCGAAGGTGATGTCGCCCGAGACGCTCGCCCCCGCCGGCAGCAGCCGCGCGATCGCACGCGCGGTCATCGACTTGCCCGAGCCGGACTCGCCTACGAGCCCGACCGCCTCGCCCGCGCGGATCTGCAGCGACACCTCGTGGATCACGGGGCGCAGCTGCCCTCCGATCACGAGCTCGACGTGCAGGCCGGCGACGTCGAGCAGCGGGTCGGCCGCGCGGCGCTCGACGAGCAGACCGCCGCCCCATCGCTGCGGGGGTCGGACGCGGCCTCGAACGTTCCGTCGCCGACGGGGACGATGGCGTGGGCGTGCCCGGCGTCCTCGCTCAGCCGCGGCATCACGGCCGGCTCGACACCCGGCCCGCGCGAAGGCGTCGCGCGCGGTCGCGAAGTCCTCCTCGACGGCGACTTCGCGGCCGCCGATCTCGAGGTCGCCGACGATCATGCGCGGCGCCGAGACGGCTGTCACCACGTCGCCGCCCGCCCGCCGCCGCAGCAGCAGCTGGGCGTGGATCTGGGCCTGCGCGCGGCCGCCCATCGTCCCCGCCACCCAGGTCGGGCGGCCGTCCGTCGTCCCGATGAGCGGCATCAGCGTGTGCAGGGGCCGCTTGCCCGGGCCGATCGCGTTCGGGCTGGTCGGGTCGGACGAGAAGCAGGCTCCGCGGTTGTGCAGCAGGATGCCGGTCTCCGGCTCGAGAACGCCGGACCCGAACCCGGCGAAGATGCTCTGGATCAGCGAGACCGAGAGGCCGGTCGCATCGGCGGCGACGACCGCGATCGTGTCGCCGTGAGCCGGCGTCGTCACCTCGGGCCGGGCGACCGAGGAGGCCGCCTGCTGGGCCAGGCCTGCGATGTGCTCCGGCGTCAGCAGCGACTCGACCGGGCGCGTCATCGCGGCCGGGTCGGCGAGGTAGGTGTCGCGGTCGCGGGCCGACTCGCGGAAGACGGCTCGCGAGCATCGGCGCCCCTGCCGCCGAGCGGATCGTCGAGGCCGAGGTGCGCGACGGTCGCCATGATCTGCAGCAGACAGAACCCCTGTGAGTTCGCGCCCATCGTGTTGAGCTCGAGATCGCCGATCGTCAGCCGGAGCGCACGCTCGATGTCGGCCCGGTGGGCGGCGAGGTCCTCCGTCGTCAGCCGGCAGCCCAGGGCGGCCAGGCCCGCGACCAGGCGCGCGCCGGTCTCGCCGCGGTAGAGCTCGTCGGCGCCGTTCGCCGCCAGCCGCCGCAGGGTCGCGGCGAGCGCCGGCTGGACGAGGGTGTCGCCCATCCGCAGCACACGGCCCTCGGACGAGAAGACCTCGCGCATGCCGGGATCCGCGGCCACCAGGTCGGCTTCCTCGACCAGCGCCCCGGCCAGCGACCGGGCCACGGGCACGCCGGTCTCGGCCAGCTGGGCCGCCACCTCGATCGCCGCCGACGCCGGCCGCGACCCCCAGCGCTCGGCCATCGCGTGCCAGGCCGAGACGGCGCCGGGCACCGTGATTGTGCCGACGCCCCGCTCGGGCACCTCGGCACCGGCCGGCGCCGAGGCCGGGGCGCGGCCGCTGGCGTTGATCGTGTGGGCCTCGCCGTCGTGGACGAGGGCCATGATGTCGCCGCCCACCGCGCACATGTGCGGGTAGACGACGGTCAGGGCGCAGGCCGCGGCCAGGGCGGCGTCGACGGCGTTTCCGCCGGCGGCGAAGGCGGCCCTTCCGGCCTCGGTCGCGTCGGCGTGGGGGGAGGCGACGGCATAGCCGCCGCCGTGGGCGGGCTCAGGCATCTCGCAGCTCCTCGACGGCGTTTGTGAGCTCGTGCAGCGCTCGGGTGTTGGGGATGGGGACGCCGACCATGTCGGCGATCTCGACGACGGCGCCCGTCATGCAGCCGGTCTCGAGCGGCTTCCCGGCCTCCCAGTCCTGCAGCATGGACGTGCGATGGTCGCCGACGGCGAGACCGGCCTCGAGCCGGCGGTCGAGCGACACCGGCAGCTCGATCCCCAGCGCGCCGGCCACCGCGGCGCACTCCTCCATCACGGTGCGGGCGAAGGCGGTGGCCGACGGCGACGTGCCGAGGCCGCCGAGCGTCGCCCGGGTGACGGTGGTGAGAGGGTTGAACGCGGCGTTTCCGACCAGCTTCAGCCAGATCTGCGGGCGCAGGTCGTCCTCGATCGGGCACTTGAGGCCGCCGGCGACGAACGCCTGGGCGATTGCGCGGCACGCGTCGGTGCGCTCCCCGCCGGGCGTCCCGATCGTGAACCGCGTCCCCTCGATGTGGCGGATGACGCCGGGTGCCACGATCTCGGTCGCGCAGTAGACGACGCAGCCGACGACGTGCTCGGAGGCGATCGACCGGGTCACGATCGCCCCGGGGTCGACGCTCTCGAGCGTGCGACCGGCGAGGTCGCCGGCGACGTCCTGGAAGTACCACCAGGGGACGCCGTTCTGGGCGAACACCACCACGGCGCCGGGCCGCAGCAGCTCGCCGATCCGCGGCGCCATCTCCGGCAGCCCGTACGACTTGAGCCCGAGGACGACGACGTCGGCCGCTGCGATCGCCGCGATGTCGTCGGTGGCCTCCGGATGCGCCTCGAAGTCACCACGGGGGCTCTGGACCCTCACGCCGTGCTCGGCCATGGCCCGCAGGTGCGGGCCGCGGGCGATCAGCACGACGTCCGCGCCGCCGCGGTCGAGCGCCGCCCCCACGTAGGCGCCGATCGCCCCCGCGCCGAGGACGGCGAACCTCACGAGCCGCCGCCCGCCAGGTGCGCCGGCATCCGCGAGCGCTGCACCTTCCCGGTCGGCGTCTTGGGGATCTCGGCCAGGACGTGGATCGTGTCCGGCACCTTGAACGCTGCCAGCGACTTGCGCGCGTGCGCGCGCAACTCGTCCGCGTTCGTCGACCCGATGAGGACGACCGCCGCGGCCACCGTCTGGCCGTACTTGTCGTCGTCGACGCCGAACACGACCGCCTCGCCGACGTCGGGGTGGGAGAGCAGCACCGCCTCGATCTCGTGGGGCGAGATGTTCTCGCCGCCGCGGATGATCATCTCCTTGAGGCGCCCGCGCAGCCGGAGGTAGCCGTCCTCGAGGGTCCCTTCGTCGCCGGTGCGGAACCACCCGTCGAAGAACGCCTCGGCGTTGGCGCGCTCGTTGTTCAGGTAGCCGGGCGTGACGCCGGGGCCGCGGATGGCCACCTCGCCAGACGCGCCCGGGGCGACGTCGTGGCCCTGCGGGTCGACGACCCGGATCTCCGCGCCGGCCGAGATGCCGACGGAGCCCTCGCGCCGGGCGGCGGGCGGGAGCGGATTCGAGGTCATCTGGTGGCCCGCCTCCGTCATCCCGTACGCCTCGATCATGGGGACGCCGTAGCGGCCTTCGGCCTCGTGCATCAGCCGCGGCGAGAGCGCCGAGCTGCACGAGCGGGTGAACCGCAGCGTCGCCGGCGTCGTGCCGGGCTGGTCGAGGATCATCTGGTGGAGCGTCGGCCCGGCTGAGACCCACGTGATGCCGTGCGCCTCCGCCTGAGCCCAGAACCGGCGCGGGCTGAACCGCCGGGGCACCACCACCGTGCCGCCGGCCGCGAGCTGGGCCAGCGTCGAGGCGACCAACCCGTGGACGTGGAACAGCGGCATCGCGCAGTACGACACGTCGTCTCCGGAGAGCCCGTAGTGAGCGGCGATCGAGCGCGCCTGCGAGGTCAGGTTGCGCTGGAGCAGCGGCACCTGCTTCGGCCGCGAGGTCGTCCCGCTCGTGTGCAGCAGGAGCGCGACGTCCTCGGCCGCCGCCGTTCGCGCCGTCGCCGTGCGCCGGGAGCTCGGCGCCGTCGCGGGTGAGCAGCGGCTCGGCGCCCTCGCGCGGCGTGACCTCGACGACCGGGATCCCGTCGGCGGCGGCCCGCGCGGCCGGGGCTGCGCCCGCACCGACCACGAGCAGCTGCGGGGCGAGGTCGTCGAGGTAGAAGCGGTACTCCGGCTCCGTGTAGGCCGGGTTGAGCGGTGCCGCCGCCGCGCCGGCAGCGGCCACCCCGAGCAGCACCTCGACGATCTCCGGGCCGTTGGGAAGCACGATCGCCACCCGCCCGCCGCGGTCGACCCCGGCCGCCCGCAGCCGGGCCGCGATCGCCGTCGCCCGCTCCCGCAGCTCGGCATGCGTGACACGCTCGCCGTCGTCGGGACACACGAGCGCCGGCCGCGCCCCGTCCGGGTGGATCAGCTCGAGGAGCGGTTCGGGGTGCTTCGTCACGGACGTGATGATGACGGTTGACGCGAGCGGACGTGGGTGATACGTTCGCGGTCGGATGGTCCGACCAATGCGGCAACCCTACCACACCGCCTGACGGTGAGCGGGGCCGAGAATCCGGCTCCAGCAGTCGACTGGGGGGCGCTCAGCCCGCGGGCCGTGCGCCTCTCGGAGTCGGTCGCCGCGCGCCTCGAGGCGATGATCGTCTCGGGCGAGCTGGCGCCGGGGCGAAAGCTGCCGCCCGAGCGCGAGCTGGCCCAGCTCCTGGGCGTGTCGCGCGGCCTCGTGCGCGAGGCGATCCACGAGCTCGCGCTCAAGGGTCTCGTGTCCCGCCGCCAGGGCCGCGGCACCGAGGTGCGGGGGCCCTACCGGTCGGAGTTCACCGGCGCGATCATCGGCTACCTGAACCAGAACGTCCGGGAGGTGGCCGAGCTGCTTGACTTCCGCGAGGCGCTCGAGCCGCCGATCGCCGCCCGCGCCGCCGAGCGGGCGACGGCCGTCGACGTGCAGCGGCTGCAGCGGATCTCGGTCGCGCTCGAGTCGGAGGCGGATCCCGAGCGGGCGGCCGACCTCGACGCCCAGTTCCACCACGCGATCGCATTGGCAACCCGCAACCACGTGCTCGTGAAGCTCGTGGAGACGTCGATGGAAGTGCTGAACCAGACCCGCCGCCGCAACCTGCAGACGCCCGAGCGGCGGCGGCTCTCACGCGACGCCCATCGCGCCATCCTGGCCGCGATCGATGCGGGCGACGCCGAGAGGGCGGAACGGGCGATGACCGATCACATCCGCGGTGTCGCGAGCCTGGTCATGGGCGCCGACGACGCCGGCCAGTCACGAGTCGAGAGGACGGGGGAGGACGATGACTGAGGATCGCTTCGACCTGTACGAGGAGTTGACCCGGGACGGGCTGTCCCGATCCGACCTGTTCCGGCGGGGGGCCGCCCTCGGACTGACCGTGCCGACGATCGCCGCGATCGCGGCCGCCTGCGGCAACACGTCGAAGAGCGTGTCGGTCTCGGGCGGTGGTGCGGGGGTCACCCAGATCGGCACGGCGGTCACCACGCCGGCCCCGACCGGCGAGCTCGCCCAGCTGAAGTGGGGGCTCTTCTACGAGCCGTCCTCGCTCGACTGGATCTACTCGTACAACTACGAGGAGAACACGGTCGTCACCAACGTGACCGAGTGCCTGATGCGGCTCACGCCGCAGTTCGACATCATCCCGTCGCTGGCCGAGTCGTACAAGCTCGCCGACGACCTCACCCACGTCTACACGATCCGCCAGGGTGTGAAGTTCCACGACGGCACCCCGATGACGACCGCTGATGTCATCTACAGCCTGAAGCGGAATCAGAACCCGAACTCCTACTGGTTCTTCGCCTTCAGCAACGTGAAGAGCGTCGACCAGACCGGTCCGTGGGAGGTGACGGTGCGGATGAAGCGCGCTGACGTCACGTTCCCGGGGCTCATGTCGACGCCCGCCGGCGGAGTCGGCCCGGAGGCCTACGTGAAGGCGAAGGGCAAGAACTACGGCACGCCCGCCGCCGGCCCGGTCGGCACAGGGCCGTTCAAGTTCACCGGCTGGAACCAGGGCGCGAACATCGCCCTGGCCCGCAACGACGCCTACTGGGACTCGGCGCACGCGCCCATGACGAAGGCGATCCAGTTCAGCTTCATCCCGGAGGAGTCCACGATGACGACCGGGCTTCTGAGCGGCGAGATCGACGGCGCCTACCACACGCCCTACAGCGGTCTGAACCAGCTCAAGTCGTCGTCGGCCGGGAAGCTCTACCTGGGCAAGAGCATGCTCTTCACCGTCATCTACATCTCGACCACGACGGGGCCGATGGCGGACATCAACATCCGCCGCGCGCTGCTCATGGCGGTCGACCGCAAGGCGCTCGCGCAGACGGTCTACAACGGCGCCGCGACGCCGCTTCCGAACACGCAGCTGCCGCTGGCCCAGTGGGGGTACGCCCGCGCCCAGGCCGCGGCCGCCTACGCCAGGCTCCCGCAGCCGAAGGTTGACGTCGCCGCCGCGAAGAAGCTCGCCGCCAAGGGCGACACCAGCGGGACGGTCGTGATCGGCACCCGCGCGTCGTTCCAGCGTTACATCAACATCGCGTCGATCATCCAGGACGCGGGCAAGAAGATCGGGCTCGACATCCAGATCAAGGCGATCAACCCGAACGACTACGGCGACCTGTTCTTCTCGTCGGACGCGCGCAAGGGCATCGATCTGTTCGTGTCCGAGAACTACGCCGACATCCCCGAGCCGCTGGAGACCCTCTACGACACGGTGACGCCCCAGCCGGCCGGCGCGGCCGTCTCGTACAACTACAACGACTACAACAACCCGACGGTCACGTCGGCCCTGAACGCGGCCATCGGGCAGTCGGACGACAACAAGCGGGCGGCGCTCGTCATCAAGGCGCAGAGCGTGCTCGCCGAGCAGCCGGCCAACCTGCCGCTCGTCTCCCCGGCGGTGCCGCTCTTCATGAGCTCGCGCGTCACCGGCGCGCCGGCGTCGTTCTGCTACCTCTACTACCCCTGGGCGCGGGATATCGGGGCCGCCTGACCGGTGGGCCTGGGAGCCTTCATCGCCCGCAGGCTCGCCGCGCTCGTGGCGACGCTGTTCGCAACCAGCTTCATCGTCTACGGCGCCGTCTACCTCGCTCCGGGGAGCCCGCTCGACGCCGTCACGGGCGGCCGGCCGCTGCCACCCGCCACCCTGCGGGCGATCAGCCACGAGTACGGGTTCGACAAGCCGTTCCTCGTCCGCTACTGGGACTGGCTGACCGGGATCCTGCACGGCGACTTCGGCCGCTCGATCGTGTTCCGCCAGCAGGTGTCGGCCCTGATCGAGCCCCGGATCGGGACAACGGTCTTCCTGGTCGTCTACTCGGCCGTGCTCATCCTGCTGGTGGGGGTCGCCCTCGGCGTGGTCTCGGCGCTGCGCAAGGGCCACACCGACACGGTGATCCTGGGCGCGACCGCCGTCGGCACGTCGACGCCGTCGTTCGTCGCGGCGATCGTCCTGATCTCGATCTTCACGCTCCAGCTGGGCTGGCTGCCCGCGCTCGGGACGGGGTCGGGGTTCGGCGACGAGCTGAAACACATGACGATGCCGGCGGTCGCGCTCGCGCTCTCGGGCGTCGCCTACGTGGCCCGGCTCACCCGCGCTGCGGCGAACGACGAGCTGCGCCGTGAGCACGTCGACACGGCCCGCGGCCGCGGCATCCCCGAGCGGCTCGTCATCCGCCGCCACGTGCTGCGCAACGCCCTGATCCCGATCACGACGGTCGCTGGACTGACGATCGCGAGCCTGATCGCCGGCACGGTCGTCGTCGAGAATGCGTTCGCGCTGAACGGGCTCGGCTCGTACCTGGTCGAGGCCGTCGGCCAGAAGGACATCCCGGTCGTCCAGGCGATCTGCCTCATCCTGGTGGCGGCGTTCATCATCGTGAACACGATCGTCGACCTCCTCTACGCGGTGATCGACCCGCGCATCGAGGTCGGCGGGAGCGGCCCGTGACCGGCCTGTCGATCGCGCCCGCGGGCCGGCGGCTCGTGTTCGCCTGGCTGCCGCGGATCGGCGTGGTGGGCGTCGTGAGCGCGATCGTCATTGCCCTGCTCGCGCTCGTCGCCATCTTCGCGCCGCTGGCTGGCGCCGCACGACCCGAACGCGATCGACCTGCTGCACCCGTTCGCGCGCCCCGTCGGCCGAGCACCTGCTGGGCACCGACGACACCGGCCGCGACCTGCTCTCGCGCTTGATCGCGGGCTCGCGGACGAGCCTGGTCGGCCCGCTGATCGTCGTCATCCTCGAGGTCGCGCTGGGGGTGCCGCTCGCGCTCCTGGCGGCGTGGCGGGGCGGGTTCGTCGACGGCATCCGTCTCGCGCGTCCTCGACGTGATCTTCGCCTTCCCCGGGATCCTGCTCGCGATCCTCGTGATCGCGTTCTTCGGGGCGGGTCTGCAGCTCGGCGGTGATCGCGCTCGCGATCGCGCACATGCCCTACCTGGCCCGGGTCACGCGCGGCGCGGCGATCCGCGAGCGGCGGCTGGCCTACGTGCAGGCGCTCGAGGTGCAGGGCTTCTCGGCGATCCGCATCTGCGGCCGCCACATCGCGCCGAACCTGGTGCCGCTGATCGTCGCCCAGGCGACCGTCTCGTTCGGCTACGTGATGATCGACCTGGCCGGGCTGTCGTTCCTCGGCCTCGGCGTGCAGCCGCCGACGGCGGACTGGGGCGTGATGGTGGCATCCGGCGAGCAGAACATCCTGGCCGGGCACCCGGAGCAGTCACTCTACGCGGGCGCGCTGATCGTGATCACGGTCTGCGCGTTCACCCTGCTCGGCGAGCGCCTGGCCGACCGCCGCCCCGCCTGACCCGGCGGGACATGGCCCCCGTTCGGGGGGTTGTCCGGTTCTTCACCACCTCGTACGCTCGTGGAGACGCGGGGTGTGGGCCCCGCCTGGTGCAAAGGAGCGCAGGTGTCCCTTCAGACGGCCGATGTCGCCCATATCCTCATGGCGCTCGCGGCGCTCCTGCTGGTTGCGCACGGGATGGGCTCGCTGTTCGTCCGCTTCCGCCAGCCGCGCGCCATCGGCGAGGTGGTCGGCGGCCTCCTGCTGGGCGCCACACTGTTCGGCAATTTCGCGCCGCACGCCCAGGCCTGGCTCTTCCCGACCACCGGCGCCACGCCCACGGTGCTGGCCGCGGTCAACCAGCTCGGCCTGCTGCTGCTGCTCTTCATCACCGGCGTCGAGATCCGGCGGGTCTTCCACCGCGACGAGCGCCGCACCGTCGGCGCCGTCTTCGTGGCCGGGATGCTGATCCCGTTCCTGGCGGGCATCGCCATCCTTCAGTTCACGAGCCTGCACCAGATGTGGGGCCCGAACGGCAACAGCAAGTCCTTCCTGCTCATCTTCGCCATCTCGATGGCGGTCACGAGCATCCCGGTGATCTCGCGGATCATGCACGACCTCGGCATCCTCGACACGACCTTCGCCCGCGTCGTCCTCGGCGTGGCCGTGCTCGAGGACCTCGTCCTCTACATCGTGCTCGCGATCGCGATCGGCTACGCCGGCGCCCAGGCCGGCTCGCTGTTCGGCCTCCCCGCCGCGCTCGACATCGCGGGCGGCTCCAACGCCGACATGGCCTACCACGTGCTTGCCACGGTCGCATTCCTGACGGTCTCGCTCGTCGCCGGCCCGCGGCTCTACCGCTGGATCGGCGGCCTCAAGGTCAACCTGATCCAGCGCGCGAGCCCGATCGGCCACCAGTTCACGTTCATGCTGCTCCTGACCATCGCTGCGCTGGGCCTGGGCATCGAGGCCTTCTTCGGGGCGCTCGTCGCCGGCATCGTCGTCGGCTCGACCGAGTCCGAGCCGTCCGAGGCCACCATGGCGGTTACGAGCTTCGCCCTGGCGTTCTTCATCCCGATCTACTTCGCGATGATCGGGCTCGGGCTCGACCTGGTGCACGGCTTCAGCATCGTCTTCTTCGCCGGCTTCCTGGTCGCCGCATGTGCGATCAAGGCCGCGAGCGTCTTCGCGGGCGCCCGCGTGGCCGGAGAGACGGGCCGCTCGTCGCTCAACCTGGCGGTCGCCATGAACGCGCGCGGCGGCCCCGGGATCGTGGTCGCGTCGACGGCGTTCGCCGCCGGGATCATCAGCCAGCCGTTCTACGCGGTGCTCGTCCTGCTGGCGATCGTGACGTCGCTCGCCGCCGGCGCCTGGCTCGACCGCGTGCCCCGCGAGGAGCTGCTCGTACGCCCGGGCGACGCGCCGACGGACGCGGCCGCCGAGCAGGTCGCAGCCCTGGTCTAGCCGCCGTCTGACCCCTTGGTCGCGCCGGTGGCACACCCGTCCCGGCGCGACTAAGGTTAGAGAACGGCTCCGGGGGCCTCACCCTTGGCGTCACCCCCCGTATGAAGACCCAGGTCTCCGAACTCGCCGACAACCGCGTCCGTCTCGATATCGAGGTGCCGGCGGGCGATGTCGACCACGCGTTCGAGCACGCGCTGTCAGACCTTTCGCGCTCGGTCCGGGTGCCCGGCTTCCGCAAGGGCAAGGCGCCCATGCCGCTCGTCATGCGCCAGGTCGGCCGCGACACCGTCGTCGAGGAGGCGCTGCGCGACCACCTCAGCGGGTGGTACTCGCGGGCGGTGGCCGTCGCCGGGATCGACCCGATCGACCGGCCCACGATCGACTGGTCGGACGAGCCGCTCGAGGGCGCGCCGTTTGCGTTCACCGCCGAGGTCGAGGTGAAGCCCCCGCCGGAGGTGAAGTCCTACAAGGGCCTCGAAGGCGTGCGCGTCCCCGTCGAGGTGCCGCAGGAGGCAGTTGACGGCGAGATCGACCGCCTGCGCACCACGGTCGCCGAGCTGACCGCGGTCGAGCGCGGTGCCCAGGACGGCGACTTCCTCGTGATCGACTTCGAGGGCACCATGGACGGCGCGCCGTTCGAGGGCGGCGCCGGCTCGCAGTACGCGGTCGAGCTCGGCACGGGCCGGCTGGTCGCGGAGCTCGAGCGGGGTCTGGTCGGCATGAAGGCGGGGGAGGAGCGCGACATCCCGCTGACGATGCCGGAGGACTACGCCGCCGAGCACCTGGCCGGCAAAGAGGTCAGCTTCCACGTCAAGATGAGCGACGTGAAGGAGCGGGTGCTGCCCGAGCTCGACGACGAGTTCGCGATGGCCGTCAGCGAGTTCGACACCCTGGACGAGCTGCGCGCCGACATCCACGAGCGCGTGCGCGAGGTGATCGAGGCCGAGTCGGAGCGGCGCTTTCGCTCGTCCGTGCTGGACGCGCTCGGGCAGGAGCTCAAGACGCCCGTCCCCGACGCGCTCGTCCAGAGCCGGCTCGCGAGCCTGACCCGTTCGTTCAGCCAGACGCTCCAGGCCCGCGGCGTCGCCCTCGAGGACTACCTGCGCGTCACCGGCATGACGCCCGAGCAGCTCGTCGAGGACATGCGCGCGCAGGCGCTCGACCTCGTCCGCAAGGATCTCGCGCTCGAGGCGGTCGTCGCCGCGGAGAACATCGAGGTCACCGACGAGATGGTCGAGGAGTGGGTGCGCGAGCAGGCCGCCGAAGCCGACGAGGACGCCGACGGGGCGGTCGAGCGGCTGACCGGCGACCCGGCCGCGCTGACAGCGCTGCGGCTCGATCTGGCAGCGCAGAAAGCGCTGGACATCGTGACCGAGAACGCCAAAGAGATCACGGCCGAGCAGGCGGACGCGAAAGAGAAGTTGTGGACGCCCGAGAAGGAAAGTGCGCAGGAGAGCGCTAAGTCTCCTGCGATCTGGACCCCCGGCGCGAGCTAGCCGGCCTACCCGAGGAGCACACACGTGAGTCCACTGATTCCGATGGTGATCGAGCAGACGTCGCGGGGCGAGCGGTCCTTCGATATCTACTCGCGGCTGCTGAACGAGCGCATCATCTTCCTGGGGACGCCCGTCGACGACCAGATCGCCAACCTGATCGTGGCCCAGCTGCTGCACCTCGAGAGCGAGGACCCGGACAAGGACATCTCGCTCTACGTCAACTCTCCGGGCGGCAGCGTCTACGCCGGTCTCGCCATCTACGACACCATGAACTTCGTGAAGCCGGACGTGCAGACGATCTGCGTCGGCATCGCGATGAGCATGGGTGCGCTGCTGCTCGCTGGCGGCACCAAGGGCAAGCGGATGGCCCTGCCGAACGCCAAGATCCTGATTCATCAGGTCAGCTCTGGATTTCAGGGCCAGGCGACCGATATTGAGATACATGCCCGCGAGATCATCGACCTGCGCAAGCGGCTCGATCAGATCATCGCGGACAAGTCGGGACAGCCGATCGAGAAGGTCGCCCGAGACACCGAGCGCGACTTCTTCATGAGCGCCGACGAGGCACAGGAGTACGGGATCATCGACCGCGTGATCGCCAAGCACTAGATGGCACGACCGACCGACACCAACGAACAGCTCCTGTGCAGCTTCTGCGGCAAGTCGCAGCGGCAGGTCAAGAAGCTCATCGCCGGCCCCGGCGTCTACATCTGCGACGAGTGCATCGACCTCTGCAACGAGATCATCGACGAGGAGCTGACGACTCCGGCCCAGCTCGACCTCGACAATCTGCCGAAGCCCAAGGAGATCTACTCCGTCCTGAACGACTACGTCGTCGGGCAGGAGGAGGCCAAGCGGACGCTGGCGGTGGCGGTCTACAACCACTACAAGCGCGTCCAGATGGCGGGGCAGACCGACTCCGAGGTCGAGCTGCAGAAGTCGAACATCCTGCTGCTCGGGCCCACCGGCTGCGGCAAGACGCTGCTCGCCCAGACCCTCGCGCGGATCCTGAACGTCCCGTTCGCGATCGCCGACGCGACGGCGCTGACCGAGGCCGGGTACGTCGGCGAGGACGTCGAGAACATCCTGCTCAAGCTGATCCAGGCCGCCGACTTCGACGTGAAGAAGGCCGAGACCGGGATCATCTACATCGACGAGGTCGACAAGATCGCCCGGAAGGCGGACAACCCCTCGATCACGCGCGACGTGAGCGGCGAGGGCGTCCAGCAGGCGCTGCTGAAGATCCTCGAGGGCACCGTCGCCAGCGTCCCGCCCCAGGGCGGCCGCAAGCATCCCCACCAGGAGTTCCTGTCGATCGACACGACGAACATCCTGTTCATCTGCGGCGGCGCGTTCGCCGACCTCGACAAGATCATCGAGCGCCGCATCGGCCGCAACTCGGTCGGGTTCGGCGCGGAGCTGCGGTCGCGCAAGAACGGCCCGTCCAAGGACCTGTTCCCGCAGGTCATGCCGGAAGACCTGATCTCCTACGGGCTGATCCCCGAGTTCATCGGCCGCCTGCCGGTCGTCTCGGCGGTGCACGCGCTCGACAAGGAGGATCTGATCCAGATCCTGCTCGAGCCGAAGAACGCGCTCGTCAAGCAGTACCAGCGCTTCTTCAACTACGACTCGATCGACCTCGTGTTCACCGACGACGCGCTGGTGGCGATCGCGGCGAGCGCGCTCGAGCGCGCCACCGGCGCGCGCGGCCTGCGCTCGATCATCGAGTCGGCGCTCCTGAACGTGATGTTCGACCTGCCGTCGCGCAAGGACGTGAACAAGTGCGTCGTGACCAAGGAGACGATCGAGAAGCACCTCGATCCGACCCTCGTCACGGAGGGCGGCCAGGAGCTCGACGTCACCGACGAGCTGCGCGAAGAGTCCGCCTGAATCACCTGCCCGGACCGGTGCCTGGCACCGGCACGGTGCCAGGCACCTGAACGCCCGGCCGCTACCTGTCGTGGACGGCGCTGTACATGAGCGCGCCGCCGAAGCCGAGCAGGCCGAGGCCGGCGATCGCATCGGCGATGCGGATCGCGCGCGGGCCGGCCGCACGGCGGACGACGGCGATCCCGCTCGCCAGGGCCGTCATCCAGGCGGCGCTCCCGAGCGCGACGCCGACCACGAGCATCGCTGCGGAGCTCGCCGACGTCCCGGTGCGCGCGCTGGCGGCGGCGAAGATAGCGGCCCAGGACGCGATCGTGAGCGGGTTCGACGCCGTCCCGACGAGCGACGTCACGAACGCCCGGCGCGGGCCTGACACCTCGTAGTCGAGCTCGCCGCCGGTACGGACGCGGAATGCGCTCCACAGGGTGCGCGCTCCGAGCGCGACGAGCACGGCGCCGCCGGCCACGCCGAGCACGACGCGCAGCGGGCCGATCGTGAGCAGCGGCACGGCGCCGGCGGCGCCCAGGGTGGCGTAGGCGGCGTCGATCACTGCCACGCCGGCGCCGATCGCGAGCCCGACCGCCCACCCGCGGCGCAGGGTCGAGCGGATCAGGAAGAGCGACATCGGCCCGAGCTGGAGCGCCACGAAGAAGCCCAGCCCGAATCCCACGAGGACGGCGTGCACGCCGCCACGTTACCCGACGCCGAAGCGGGCCTCCAGCGCGTTGCGGCGGTGCTCGAAGATCCGGCGCAAGTCGCGGCGGGCGACGGCCCGATCGCCGACCAGGTCGGCCAGTCGGCCGCCGCGGATGCGGTAGCAGACGTGGTCGGACATGACGACGCCGCCGGCCACGTCGCGGAACCGGTGCTCGTGCTCCCAGGTCTCGTACGGCCCGGCGACCTGGCGGTCGACGAAGCGAGTCGGCGGCTCCCAGACGGCGATCTCCGTGCGCCAGCGCAGCGGCACGCCGTGCAGGCGCAGCCGATAGTCGATCAGCGCGCCGGCCCGCATCTCGATCGGCGCCGGCGTCAGCACCGCGAATCGCAGCCACGGAGGCGTGATCGCCTCGAGGTTGTGCGCGTCGGCGAAGAACGGGAACAGCTCGGCACGGCCGTGCGGCAGCCAGAGCCGCGTCTCGACACGATGGTCGCGCACCTCGACGATCGGCCCGTCCACGGACCGCAGACTACGAGAGGCCGGTCAGCCCCGGCGCATGCGCTCTCGTGCGCAGCGGCAGCGCACCGGCATCGCCGCGCACTCGCCGCAGCGCGACTGCACCTGCATGGCCGTCCAGCAGGCGAGCAGGAACAGGCACACCGCCGCCCCGAACGCGTGGCTCGGGTCGACCGTGAACACCGCGTGGCCCGGGTGCTGGAGCACGTACTCGTGCCAGAAGGCGGTCTCGCGGGTCATGCGGGGACTATCGACCGGCTGGGCGCGAACTTGACGGCCTACTACGATTGGCCGCATGGACGCCCGCTATGACCCCGCCGCCGCAGAGGGGCCGATCTTCGCCCTCTGGGAGGCGACCGGCGTGTTCGCCGGAGGGCCGGCGGGCGGCGAGCCCTATGCGATCGCGCTCCCGCCGCCGAACGTGACCGGCGAGCTGCACATGGGCCACGCCCTGAACGGCTCGTTCCAGGACGCGCTCATCCGGCTGCGCCGCATGCAGGGCCGCGACGCCCTCTGGATCTGCGGCACCGACCATGCGTCGATCGCCGTCCACGCGGTGATCGAGAAGCAGCTGCGAGCCGAGGGCACGACCCGGTTCGACCTCGGCCGCGAGGCGTTCCTCGAGCGGGTATGGCAGTGGCGCGAGACGACCGGTGCAACCATCATCCAGCAGTTCCGCCGGCTCGGCTGCACGCTCGACTACGGCCACGAGCGCTTTACGATGGACGAGGGTTACGTGCGCGCGGTGCTGGAGATGTTCGTGCGGCTGCACGCCAAGGGCTGGATCTACCGCGACAACCGGCTGATCAACTGGTGCCCGACGTGCGCCTCGACCATCTCCGACCTCGAGGTGCGCTACGAGCACGCGGTCGACACGCTCTTCGACGTGCGCTACCGGATCAAAGACACCGACGACTTCCTGACCGTGGCGACAGTGCGGCCGGAAACGATCCTGGCCGACACGGCCGTGGCCGTGCATCCGGCCGATGAGCGCTACACGCACCTGGTGGGGAAGACCGCGATCGTGCCGCTCGTCGACCGCGAGGTGCCGATCATCGCCGACGAGTACGTGAAGATGGACTTCGGCACCGGCGCGCTCAAGGTCACCCCCGGGCACGACCCGAACGACTTCGAGATCGGCCGTCGCCACGGCCTCCCGGAGCTCTCGGCGATCGGCTACGACGGCCGCATGACCGAGCTCGCCGGCGAGTTCGCCGGCCTGCCCGTCGGCGAGGCCCGCGGCCGTGTGCGCGACGCCCTCTTCGCCCAGGGCCTGCTCCGCCGTGAGGAGCCGTACGAGCACGAGGTCGGCCACTGCGACCGCACCGGCGACCGCATCGAGCCGCTGATCTCGCTGCAGTGGTTCATGCGGATGGACGAGCTGGCCGCCGCCGCGAACGCGCGGGTGCGTTCGGGGAACGTGCGCTTCCACCCGAAGACGCAGGAGAACACCTACTTCAACTGGATGGACAACATCCGCCCGTGGTGCATCTCGCGCCAGCTCTGGTGGGGCCACCAGATCCCGGTCTGGTACTGCCCGG
This sequence comes from uncultured Actinomycetes bacterium, assembly GCA_963708365.1. Lineage (GTDB taxonomy): Bacteria > Actinomycetota > Thermoleophilia > Gaiellales > JAICJC01 > JAICJC01. The sequence continues at coordinate 99,741 of CAVPSM010000011.1, read as the reverse complement.
ACGGCCACCACACGGCCGCCGTGGAAGAGCCGGCGGCGTGTGCGACGTGCGGCTCGGCGGAGCTCGGCCGCGATCCGGACATCCTCGACACCTGGTTCTCGTCGGCGCTGTGGCCGTTCGCGACCATCGGCTGGCCCGGGGACGACCCGCGGCTGGGCCGCTACTACCCCGGCCACGTGCTCACGACCGCCCGCGACATCATCAACCTGTGGGTGGCGCGGATGCTGATGATGGGGCTCGAGTTCATGGGCGACATCCCGTTCTCGGACGTCGTCATCAACTCGACCATCCAGGCGCCGGACGGGCGGCGCATGTCGAAGTCGCTCGGCACCGGCGTCGACCCGCTCGAGCTGGTTGACACCTACGGCGCCGACGCGACCCGCTACGGGCTCATGAAGATGAGCTCGACCCAGGACGTGCGCTTCTCGCGCGGGGCGATCGCCGAAGGGGCGAAGTTCGCGAACAAGCTCTGGAACGCGGCCCGGTTCGTGATCACCCAGGCCGACCTCGGCGCCCCGCCGGCGCCGGCGGGTGACGAGCCGGCCGACCGCTGGGTGCGCTCGCGCCTGGCCCGCGCCAACGAGGACGTGCTGCGGCTGCTCGAGGACTACGAGTTCTCGGCCGCGGTGAAGACGCTCTACGCGTTCGTGTTCGACTTCTGCGACTGGTACATCGAGGCCGCCAAGCCGCGCCTTGCGGGCGAGGATGCGGCGGCTCGCCAGGCCGTGTCGGCAAACCTTCTGTGGATGCTCGAGCGGATCCTGGCCCTGACCCACCCGATCTGCCCGTTCGTGACCGAGGCGGTCTGGTCGCACCTGCCCGGCGAGCGCGGCCTGCTGATGCTGCAGCCGTACCCGGCGCCGGTCGCCGAGCACCGCGACCCGCGCGCCGAGGCCGACGTCCAGGCGGCGATCGAGGCGGTGTCGCAGGCCCGCTCGGCGCCGGACGTGCGCCTGGTCCTGCCGAGAGGCTTCGCCGCCGCCGCGCTCGTGCGGGCGCTGGCGCCGCGGGCGACCGACGTGGTGGAGGACTCGGTGACCTCGGTCGTCGTCGAGGCGAAGGCAGAGGATCCGGCGGTCGTGCGCGCGCGCCTGGAGCAGGACATCGCCCGCGTCCGCGCCGAGCTCGACCGCTCCCGCGCGATGCTCGCGAACGAGCGTTTCACATCCAAGGCCCCGCCTCAGAAGGTCGAGGAGGAGCGCGCCAAGGAGGCCCGCTACGCGGCCGAGCTCGAGGAGCTGGAGGCGAGGCTGCGGGAATCGGTTTGACGCCGGCCGATGCCTACATCGACTCGCTGCAGCTGTTCGGCATGCAGTTCGGGCTCGAGCGGATGCACGACCTGCTCGAACGGCTCGGCCATCCGGAGCGGGAGTTCGACGCGATCCACGTCGTCGGCACGAACGGCAAGGGCTCGACGACGCTCTTCGCCGAGGCGCTCCTGCTCGCCGAGGGCGTGCGCACCGGGGCGTATCTCTCACCGCACCTGACCTCGTTCAAGGAGCGCATCCGGATCGGCGGGCGCGAGATCGACGCCGCCGCCTACGAGACGGCGGTGCTGCGCGTGCGCGAGGCGGTCGGGACCGTCGTGACCCAGTTCGAGGCGCTCACCGCTGCCGCCTTTGCCGCCTTCGCCGCGGCCGGGGTGGAGTGGGCCGTCGTCGAGGCCGGCCTGGGCGGCCGTCTGGACGCCACGAACGTGCTCGCGCGCTCGCGCGTGCAGGTGCTGACGAACGTCTCGCTCGAGCACACGGAGCTGCTCGGCGACACCCGCGAGGCGATCGCGGTGGAGAAGACCGCGGTCGTTCCCGCCGGCGGCGACGTTGTCATCGGGGAACCCGGTTGGGAGGGGTTCGTGCCCCAGGCGCGTACTGTCAGGGAGGTGACGGTCGCCGGCACATACCAGGATCAGAACCGGGCGGTGGCGCACGCCGCGGTTGAGCTCGCGCTTCGGCGCGACGTCGACCCGGTGCCGATGCGGGCGGTGCGCGTGCCCGGGCGGATGGAGGTGCGCGGCCACGATCCCCTGGAGATCTGGGACGGCGCCCACAACCCGGCGGGGATGCGCAGGCTCGTGACCGAACTCCCCGGCCTCGTCGGCGACCGCCCCTGCGTCGCGGTGTTCTCGACCCTGGGGGAGAAGGACGTCGGGTCGATGGTCGACCTGCTGCGCCAGGTGTGCCCCACGATCGTCGCTACACAATCGACCAATTCACGCGCTCTTGCAGCGGATACACTGGGATCCCTCACAGGTGGCCCCGCCGAGCCTGATCCGGTCGCGGCCCGAGAGCGCGCCATCGCCCTCGCCGGGCGGTCGGGAGCGGTCGTCATTTGCGGTTCCCTGTATCTTCTACATGACCTGACGACACGGCTTTCCGGCGTTGCGAGTCCCGCGGCGACCGTACACTGAGCCACCTTTCCGTGCTTTTCGCCGTCACATCCCCCTCCACCACCGACAGCTCGGGCGCGTTCTCGGGTGTCACCAACTTCTTCGACTCGAGCTACTTCTCGGCGTTCGAGAAGCTGATGATCCTGTTCGCGGTCGCCCTGTACGCGGCGCTCGTGTTCTGGACGTGGAAGGACGCGCGGCGGCGGATCGACGACCCGGTGATCGTCGGCGTCTGCGTCGCGACCGCCGTCTGCTTCCCGTTCGTCGGCGTGCTGATCTACCTGATCCTGCGACCGCCGGAGTACCTGGCGGATGTGCACGAGCGCGAGCTGGAGATCAGGGCGATGGAGCGCCGCCTCGGCGCCGACTCCGCCTGCCCGTACTGCCGTAACCCGGCCGAGTCCAGCTTCCTGTCGTGCCCGCACTGCGGCACGAAGCTTAAGCAGGCCTGCCGCCGCTGCAAGGCCCCTCTCGACCCGACATGGCGCCTCTGCCCGTACTGCGAGACAGTGGCGACGACGCTGCCGCAGCCCGAGCGGCCGCCGCGGCGCGGGACGAGCCAGCGGACCACCACCGAGGCCTGACCCCACTCCCCGGGAGCACACCGTGGCAGACGTCGAGCGCACCCTGTTCCTGATCAAGCCGGATGCCGTCGAGCGGGGGCTGGTCGGCCAGATCATCGCCCGCTTCGAGCAGCGCGGGTTCCGCATCTGCGGGATGAAGCTCGTGCGCGTCACCGAGCACCAGGCCGCCGAGCACTACGTCGAGCACGTCGGCAAGCCGTTCTACGCCGAGCTGGTCGAGTTCATCACCTCCGGCCCGGTCGTCGCGATGGCGATCGAGGGGCTCGGAGCGGTGGCGACCGTGCGTTCGATGATGGGTGCAACCAACCCGCTCGACTCGGCGCCGGGCACGATCCGGGGCGACTTCGCGCTCGACCTCGGCCGCAACGTCGTCCACGGCTCCGACGCGCCGGGCTCCGCGGCACGCGAGCTCGCGATCTTCTTCGCGGACGCCGAGCTCGTCGGATGACGCCACAGTGGGTGAGATCAGCCACCTAGCGCGCTTCCAGCCGCTGCGGCTGGCGTCGCGCTCGCCCCAGCGGCGCGCGATCCTGCAGATGCTCGGCATCGAGTTCGACGTCGTCACGCCGGGATACGACGAGCCCGAGCTCCCCGGCACACCCGACGAGATCGCCGTGACCCACGCCCGGGGGAAGGCCGCGTCGGTCGAGGGCGACCGGGTGCTGGGGGTCGACACGATCGTCGTCATCGACGGCCGTGTCCTCGGCAAGCCGCCCGGTGAGCGCGAGGCGCGCGAGTACCTCCGCCTGCTCGCCGGGCGCACCCATGCCGTCCACTCTGGCCTGTGTCTGCGCGCCGGCGGCACGGAGCACGTCCGCCACGCGGTCACCGAGGTGACCTTCGCACCGCTCGACGACGCGGACGTCGACTGGTACCTGGCATCCGGCGAGTGGCGCGAGCGAGCCGGCGGCTATGCGGTGCAGGGTCTGGGCGCCGCGCTGGTGCGCTCGATCGACGGCGACTACCAGAACGTGGTCGGCCTGCCCGTCCCGGCGCTGATCGATGCGATGCACGCGGTGGGGATACGCTAAACTCGTTTAGCCGTTTTTCGGGCGAATTGCAGCCAATCCCCGCGCCGACACCATCAGCTTCCTCAACTCTCTCACAGGCCTCGGCGGCCGCGACATGGCCGTCGACCTCGGTACTGCGAACACGCTCGTCTACGTGCGTGGGCGCGGCATCGTGCTGTCCGAGCCGTCCGTCGTGGCGATCGACCAGCACTCCGGCGAGGTGCACGCCGTGGGCATCGAGGCAAAGCGGATGCTGGGGCGCACGCCGGGCAACATCTCGGCGATCCGCCCGCTGAAGGACGGCGTCATCGCCGACTTCGACGTGACGGAGCAGATGCTGCGTCACTTCATCCAGAAGGTGCACCAGAACCGGTTCGCCCACCCGCGCGTCGTCGTGTGTGTGCCGTCCGGGGTCACCGGGGTCGAGAAGCGCGCGGTGATCGAGGCGACCGAATCGGCCGGCGCGCGCCAGGCGCTCCTGATCGAGGAGCCGATGGCCGCCGCGATCGGCGCCGGTCTGCCGGTCTCGGAGGCGACCGGCAACATGATCGTCGACATCGGCGGCGGCACGACCGAGGTGGCCGTGATCTCGCTGGGCGGGATCGTCGTCAGCCAGTCGATCCGCGTCGGCGGCGACGAGCTCGACGAGGCGATCATCGAGCACGTCAAGCGCGAGTACAAGCTGATGATCGGGCCGTCGACGGCCGAGGAGGTGAAGCTCGAGATCGGCTCTGCCGCCGAGCTTCCCGAGGAGGTCGAGGCCGAGATCCGCGGCCGCGACCTGGTCACCGGCCTGCCGAAGACGATCGTGCTCTCCTCCAAGGAGGTGCGCCACGCCCTCGACGTGCCCCTCACGCAGATCATCGATGCGGTCAAGCAGACGCTGGACAAGACGCCGCCGGAGCTGGCGTCCGACATCATGGACCGCGGGATCGTGCTCGCCGGCGGCGGTGCGCTCCTGCAGCGGATGACCGACAGGCTGCGGGCCGAGACGCAGATGCCCGTGCACCTGGCGGAATCGCCGCTGACGTGCGTCGCGGTCGGCTCGGGCCGGTCGCTCGAGGAGTTCGAGGTCATCTACCGGGCGAACCAGACCTACGCGGCCAGCCGCCGCAACGGGCGCCGCCAGTACCACTACTAGTGGACCGCCAGGTGACGTTGGTGCTGTCGACGGCGAGCGAAACCCGAGCAGCGCAAGGACGCAGGGAGGGGCGATACCTTGTCGTATCGCCGCGACCGAGGACACCGCGATGCGACGGGTTGCAGCCCCCGGGACCCTCCAAACGTTGCCTGGCGGCCCACTAGCTTGAATTCTTTGTCGCAGGGCAGGGCTGCGTCGCCGTGGTGATCCTCACCGCGCCGATCACCTATGGGCAGGCGATCATTCTCGGCCTGCTCCAGGGCGTCGCCGAGCTGTTCCCGATCTCGAGCCTCGGCCAGAGCGTCGTCGCGCCGCGCGTGTTCGGCTGGGACATCCACCAGAACGACAACTACTTCATCGCGTTCCTGGTGGCGACCCACCTGGCGACGGCGATCGTCCTGCTCGGGTTCTTCTGGAAGGACTGGACGCGCATCCTCACCGGGATGTGGCGCTCGCTGCAGGAGCGGGAGATCTCAACCGCCAACCCCGACGGCAAGCTCGGCTGGCTGATCGTGGTCGGCACGATCCCGGCGGGCATCCTCGGCCTGCTGCTGCAGGACAAGCTCCAGTCCGTGTTCGCGTCGGCCCGCTCCGCGGCGTTCTTCCTGATCCTGAACGGGCTCATGCTGTTCGGCGCCGAGGCGCTGCGGCGGCGGGCGCCTGGTGTGCCGGAGGGCGAGGACGACGGTGACCACCGCATCGCCCACCGGGCCGGCTGGCGGCACGCGGTCGGCGTCGGTGCGTCGCAGGCGATCGCGCTCATCCCGGGCTTCTCGCGCTCGGGCGCGTCGATGGGCGGCGGGCTCCTGGTCGGCTTCTCGAACGAGGACGCGGCTCGCTTCGCCTTCCTGCTGGCGACGCCGATCATCGGCGCGGCCGCAATCCTGAAGATCCCGGTGCTGCTCGGCTCGGACGGCAACGGCGTGCGCGGGCCGGCGGTCGTGGCGTCGCTGTGCTCGGCCGCGACGGCCTACGTCTCGATCCGCTTCCTGATGCGCTACTTCGAGACGAACCGGCTGACGCCGTTCGCCGTCTTCTGCTTCGTGGAGGGGATCGTCCTCTCGATCTGGTTCGCCGTCAGCTGATCAGCTGGTGCTGGCGGTCTTGTGCCTTGGGCCGCTCTGGAACCAGGCGAAGGCGAAGCAGGCGAGCCCGACCAGGAACGCAGCGACGCCGTGCTTCACGTGCACGGCCGAGACGCCGCTCTCGTGCCCGAGGAAGTTCGGCAGCGGCAGCGACTTGGGCGGGACGGTCCAGTACATGATGGCGATCGCGATGAAGGCGATCCCGGCGACGACGCCGAGGATGACGAGTGCGCGTTGGCGGTTCATGGCCCGAGTATCCGATCCGAGATTGGTCCCACGTTGGGACGTCGGTGGCGAAGACCGGTGCCTGGCAGGGGCCGTACCGTGCCAGGCACCGGTTCATTGTGGGCGTATGCGGGCCGTTCCGAACCCGTCAGGTAGAATCGCCCGACCGACCCGCCCTGAAGGATGCTGCTCAGCAAGAACCGTGTCATACGCAGGCGGGCCGTCGTCGGCCTGCTGGTCGCCGCTTCGCTCATGCTCCTGACGATGTCCTACCGGGAGGGGTCGACCGGCGTCGTTGGCTCCGTGCAGAACGGGGCTGTCGAGGTGACGGCGCCGTTCGCCAGCATCGCCCACCGGGTGACGAGCCCGTTCGTGGACGCCTGGCACTGGACGACCAGCCTGATCCACGCCCGCGACCAGACGGCGAAGCTCAAGCTGCTCGAGGCTCAGGTGGGGCGGGACGCCTCGATGATCAGGCAGCTGCAGTCCGACAACGCCACGTACAGGGGGCTGGCCCACTGGGTGCAGCAGAACCCGCACTTCAAGACCGTCTCGGGGTCGGTGATCTGGCAATCGCCGGACTCCGACACGTCATCCGTCACGCTGGGGATCGGCAGCAGCAGCGGCGTCCAGGTGAACGACCCGGTCATCGCGCCGGTCTCGAGCGGCGGCGCGCTGGTCGGCCGGGTGGCCGATGTCACCGGAAATACAGCGACCGTCCAGGTGCTGCTCGACCCGGCCATCGGCGTGACCGCCGCGGTGCAGGGCCGGCACGGGGCGAACGGCACCATCGTTCCCAGCACGGGGACTCCGGGCGAGCTGACGATGGCAGAGGTGCCGCAGTCGGCGCTGGTGAAGAACGGCGACACGGTCGTCACGACGGGCTACACCGGGCGGCTGAAGTCGCTCTACCCGGACGGCATCCCGATCGGGCTTGTGACATACGTCCAGAACGACGATCTCGGCCAGCAGAGCAAGCAGATCCAGGTGACGCCGTTCGTGAACTTCGACAACCTCTCCGGGGTCGTCGTGCTGGAGCATCAGTAGGGTGCTCGACTACCCGAAGGCGCTCGTCTGCGTGTTTTTCCTGATGGTGCTGCAGGTGTCCGTGACGCCGCAGCTCTATCCCTTCGGCGGCGGGCCTGACCTGATCGCGATCCTCGTGGTGGCGCTCGCCCTGTGGCGCGGGCTCGAGGTGGCAGCGGTGGCCGGGTTCGCCGGCGGGCTCCTGCTCGACGCGGTTCTCTACCGGCATCTGGGCATGACCTCGCTGGCCTATCTCGCGTGCGCCTGGATGGTGGCGACGTTCTCCGGCCGCGGTGAGGCGGGCGCCGGGATGCTCGAGCCGGCGCCGCCGCGGCCACTGCCGTGGGTGATCGCCGGCGCGCTGCTCGTGCAGGCCTGCCTCGTCGCCGTGCAGGTGCTGCTCGGGGCCAGCTACGACCTGGGCTACCTCGTCTGGCACCAGATCGTGCCGTCGCTGCTGCAGACGACCCTGCTCGCCCTGATCCTGCTGCCGCTCCTGCGGCGGCTCTTCCGACCGAGCCGGATGCGACCGGATGTATCTGCAGCGGCCGCCGTCTAGGCCCGAGCGGGCACCCGACCCGGTGCCCCTCGCGATCAGGGCGGCGACGCTCGGCGTCATCGCCGCGGCGTTGCTCGGCATCCTGCTCTTCCGGCTGTGGGCGCTTCAGGTGCTGCACTCCGATCAGTACGTGGCGGCGGCGGCCCAGAACAGCATCCGCACGTTCCAGATGCCGGCGCCGCGGGGCGAGATCCTCGACCGCAACGGCAACGTGCTGGTCGCGAACGCGGCCAGCATCGCAGTCCAGGTCGACGCCGCCCGGCTTCCGGGCGGCACGAACTGCGGCCCGACGATCGCAACCCACAAGATCGGAAACCAGGCGGGCTGCGGGGTGCTGAAGCGGCTGGCCTGGGTGCTCGGCGTGCCCTACTCGCGCATGTGGCACCAGTTCTCGCGCCTCGCGAAGGCCAACCCGGGCTACCCGGTGACGCTGGTGTTCCACGTCGACCGCCGCCAGACCGCCTACGTGCTCGAGCGGCGCTGGCTCTTCCGTGGAGTCCAGTTCGAGCACGTGTACCAGCGCACCTACCCGTCGCTGCGGGAGTTCGGCTCAACCAATCCCAACCTGCTCGGGTTCGTCGGCCAGATCACGGCCGAGAACCTCAAGGACCACACCTACCACGAGAAGCTGCCGATGCTCGGTACGGCCGGCCAGGCGGGCATCGAAAAGACGTACGACCGCTATCTGCGCGGCCAGGACGGCCAGATCCAGGAGACGGTCGACCCCGCCGGCGCGCCCGTGGGGCAGGCGTTCCTGACCCAGGCGCCCGTGGCCGGCGACAACCTGCGGCTGACCATCGACGCCCACCTGCAGAAGGAGGCTCAGAGCGCCGTCGGCCAGGGCATCGCGATCGCGAACGCGAACGGCGAGCCTGCCGACTTCGGCGCCGTCGTCGCGATGAACCCCGACAACGGCGCCATCTACGCGATGGCCTCCGACCCGACCTACAGCCCGATGGTGCACGTGCCGCCGTACAAGGGCTCCAGGGCCGTGTTCAAGAGCAAGCTGACCCCGGCCTACGACAAGGCGTTCCAGGGCACCTATCCGGCCGGCTCGACGTTCAAGCCGATCACGGCCACCGCTGCCTACGAGTCCGGCATTCTGAAGCCGGGCGAGATCCTCGACTGCCCCGGGCAGTACACCTCCACGCACGACATCGCGAAGCAGAAGACGATCTTCCACGACTGGACGCCACTGTCGATGGGGCCGATGGGCCTGCCCCAGGCGCTCACCGTCTCCTGCGACACGTTCTTCTACCAGCTCGGCGACCGCTTCTACGGCACGTCCGGCAATGAGTTCCAGGGCTGGATCCGCAAGCTCGGCTACGGTGCTTCGCCGCCGCTCGACGCCGGTGGCGCGCAGGCCGGCGTGGTCCCCGATCCGACGTGGAAGGCGACGCAGACCTGGCCGGGCACGCCCGGCCAGCAGGCGATCGAGCGGACATGGCTCCCCGGTGACGACATCAACATGTCGATCGGCCAGGGCAACCTGCTCGTCTCGCCGCTGCAGCAGGCGGTCGCCTACAGCGCGATCGAGAACGGCGGCAAGGTGGTGACGCCGCACGTCGGTGAGGCGCTTCTCGCCCCCGGCTCGACGACCCAGACCGTCCCGGGCGGCCGCATCGCGCCCAAGCCGGTGCGCAACCTGCATCTGCCCACCGAGCTTGTGACCGAGATCAAGCAGGGCCTCTACGGCGCGACCCACTCCGGTGACGGCACCTCGACTGCCACCTTCGGGAGCTTCCAGCCCGCCGTCTACGGCAAGACGGGCACCGCCGAGGTGCCGACCACCACCTGCCCGAACTGCGCCGATGCCTGGTGGGCCGGCTGGGCGTCGCAGGGCGGCAAGTCGCTCGTCGTCGTGGCGTTCATCCACAACGGCGGCCACGGCGGCGTCTCGGCGGCCCCGGTCGCCGCGAGCATGTTCCATGCGTTCTTCGCTCCGCACCAGCAGTTCACGTTCACCGCCGGGTCGGACAAGTCGCGATGACCCACTACGTGCGCCACCTCGACTACCTGATGCTCGCGACGGCGCTGTCGATCTCCGCGTTCGGCCTGTGGATCATGCAGTCGGCGACCAAGAACTACGCCGGCAACCTGTACGGCCACCAGCTGCTCTACGTCGCCGCCGGCACCGTCGGCATGCTGGCGATCGCCGCTGTCCCGCCCGCGCTGATGCGCCGGGTGCGCTGGCCGCTGTACGCGTTCGTGCTGCTCAGCACGGCCGCCGTGCTCGTCGCCGGGACGTCGGTCGGAGGCGGCCGCCGCTGGATCAACCTGGGCGCGTTCCAGTTCCAGCCCTCCGAGTTCGCGAAGCTGCTGCTGATCGTCGGCCTTGCGGCGGTGCTGGCCGCCCGCCGCGGCGTCACCGGCCCCGCCCGCCTGACGCTGCTCGCGATCGGCTACGTCGGGCTGCCGGCGCTGCTCGTGTTCAAGGAGCCCGACTTCGGGACGATGCTCGTGTTCCTCGCGATCATGCTCGGGATGCTGTTCGTCTACGGCATCCCGTGGCAGCACTTCGTCTGGATGATCCTGGCCGTGTGCGTGATCGGCGCGCTCATCTTCTCGATCCTGCCCGGCATGGGCGTCCAGGTCGTCCAGGAGTACCAGATCTCGCGCCTGACGTCGTTCCTGCACCCCAACCCGAACGATGTGCAGTCGGGCGGGTTCCAGCTGCGCCAGTCGGTGATCGCTGTGTCGCACGGCGGCCTCGGCGGCACCAACAACGACGCGTCCGTGCCCGGCCAGCAGCTCGGCGCCACCCAGACCTCGCTGGGCTTCCTGCCCGAGGCGCCGACCGACTTCGTCTTCGCGGTGGTCGGGGAGGAGCGCGGATTCGTCGGGGCGGCTTGGCTGATCTGCCTGTATGCCCTCCTCATCTGGCGTGGCCTCAAGGTGATCACCAAGTCGCGCTCGACGTTCGGCAGTCTGGTCGCCGCCGGCGTGGTCTCGATGCTGCTCTTCCAGATCTTCATCAACATCGGCATGACGATCGGCCTCGCGCCGGTGACCGGTATCCCGCTGCCCTTCATGAGCTTCGGCGGCTCGCACACGATCACGAACCTGCTCGCGATCGGGGTGCTGCAGGCGATCCACGTCCACGCCCAGGCGGCCGATGAGCCGGTGTACGCGTTGTGAGCAAGAAGAACGACCAGAAGTTCGGGGCGGTGGGCTCGGTGACGATGGCGCAGAAGGTGCTGCACGACGTGGGCGAGGCGTCGGCCGGGGTCGGCCCGATCATCCTGTGCGGTCGGTCGAACCCGGTCGAGCAGGTGCGGGCGGCGCTGCTCGAGGCGAAGCTCAGCAACAGCTCGGCCGTCGAGGCGTACGCGATCCGGCGGTTGCGGCCCGAAGACCGCGACCAGCTGCGGCGCGCGTCCGTGGTCGTCTACGGGGGCGAGGCGACCCACCGCCTCGACGACGAGACCCGCGCCGACCTCGAGGTGGTCGGCCGGCTGGGACGGCCGCTGCTCGTCGTGCTCGAGGGCGTCGAGCTGCCGATGGACGCCTCGGTCGAGGCCGCCCGCGTGCGCGGCGTCGAGCCCGAGAACGTCCTGGCGGTGAAGCGCGGCCACTTCCCCGAGAAGCGCGTGCTGCACGAGATCGCGAAGAAGGCGGGGCATTCCGGCCCGGCGCTCGCCACCCGGCTGCCGGCGCTGCGCAAGGCGGTCGTCGAGTCGATCATCGAGACGTCGTCGCGCCGCAACGCGCTGATCGCCGCCGCCATCTGGATCCCCGGGGCCGACCTGCCGCTGCTGACCGCCGTCGAGATGCGGATGGTGCTCCAGATCGGGGTCTGCTACGGCGTCGAGATCGGCCCCGACCGCGCCGTCGAGCTCCTGACGCTGCTCGGCGCCGGCTTCGGGCTGCGCGCCGCGGCGCGTGAGCTGCTCGACATGGTGCCGATCGCCGGCTGGGTGGTGAAGGGCGGTGTCGCCTATTCCGGCACGCTGGGTCTGGGCCGCGCCGCCGTCGAATACTTCGAGCGCGGCGCCCCCGCGAGCGTCGCCCACCTGCGCGAGAAGGCTGAAGAGCTCCGCGGCTGACAAATTGCTAGGGGACTGTCCCTAACGCTGTCGACTACCATCCGAGACGATGGGCAACGCGCTGCTCGAGGACAGAATCGAGGCCGTGCTGGAGACGGTGCAGAAGCCGTCCCGGTATATCGGCGGCGAGGCGAATCAGGTTCGCAAGCCGCAGGCGACCTCGCTCGTCGCCCTCTGCTACCCCGACGCGTACGAGATCGGGATCTCCAACCAGGCGCTCCAGATCCTCTACCAGCAGGTGAACGGGCGCGACGGGATGGCGGCCGAGCGCGTCTACTGCCCGTGGCCCGACATGGCCGACGCGATGCGCCGCCAGGGCCTGCCGCTGTTCACGCTCGAGTCGTGGCGGCCGGTGCGCGAGGCCGACCTGCTCGGCATCACGCTCCAGGCCGAGCTGACCTACTCGAACGTCCTCGAAGTGCTCGACCTGGCCGGGATCCCGCTGCGGGCGGCCGAACGCGGCGAGGGCGACCCGATCGTCGTCGCCGGCGGCCCGAGCGCGTCCAACCCCGCGCCGCTGGCGCCGTTCTTCGACGCCGTCTTCATGGGCGAGTCCGAGCGGGCGTTCGACGCCGTGCTCGACGTGATCGCCGCCGTGCCCGGCCGGGCCGAACGGCTGGCGCGGCTGGCCGAGAACCCCTACCTGTACGTGCCGTCCCGCGGCCGCCACCCGGTCGAGCGGGCGGTGTACGCCGAATTTGGCATCGACACGCACCCGATCCGGGTCGTCGTGCCATATTCGTCGGCCATCTTCGCGCGTGCCTCCGTCGAGGTCATGCGCGGCTGCACACGCGGCTGCCGCTTCTGCCACGCAGGCACCTGGTACCGGCCGGTGCGCGAGCGCCCGCCCGACGAGGTCGTCGAGGCCGGGCTCGCGCAGCTCTCCTGCACCGGCTACGACGAGCTGTCGCTGACGTCGCTCGCGAGCAGCGACTACACCGGGATCGTCCCCGCGATCGAGAAGATCAAGACGCGCCTGCCGACGCTCCATCTGTCGCTGCCGTCGAACCGCGTCGACACCGGCCCGGTCGCCCTCACGGCGGCTGCCAACGCGCGCCAGAGCTCGATCACGCTGGCGCCGGAGGCGGCGACGCAGCGGATGCGCGACATCATCTGCAAGACGATCACCGACGAGATGATCGAGCAGGCGATCGAGGCGGCCTTCAAGGCTGGGTACACGAGCCTGAAGATGTACTTCATGATCGGCCTGCCTCACGAGACGCACGACGAGGTGCAGGGCATCGTCGACCTCGGGATCAGGGCGCGTGAGATCGGGCGCCGGGTGCGGCCGGGCGGCGGACGCTTCTCGGTGCACGTGAGCGCCTCGAACTTCGTGCCGAAGCCGCACACGCCCTTCCAGTGGGAGGGCATGTCGAGCCGGATGCAGCTGGCGGCCAAGCAGGCGTACATGCGCCGGGCGATGCCGACCCGGCAGATACGGCTGTCGCTGCACGACCTGCGCACCTCGATGCTCGAGGGGGCGCTCGCGCGCGGCGGCGAGGAGATTGCAGACGTGATCGAGGCGGCGTGGCGCGGCGGAGCCCGTTTCGACGCCTGGAGCGAGATGTACCGGGAGGATGCCTGGGAGGCGGCGTTTGCGGCCGCCGGGACGAGCATCGACGAGCAGGCCACCCGGGCGTTCGGAGAGTGGGACGAGCTGCCGTGGGATCACGTGCGCTCGGGCATCTCCAAGGAGTTCCTGCTGGACGAGTGGGGGCAGAGCCGCGCCGAGGTGGCGACGGGCGACTGCCGCTGGGACGGATGCACCGACTGTGGTGCGTGTTTTGGTCCCGTCCGCAATAGATTGGTGAACTGACCGGCCGGGGTCTGACCCCGAACGGCCGGCGGGTGAAAGCTGAGCAGAAGATTTGACATATCGAATTACCTTTGCGGTCTCCGGGCGCGCGCGCTTCCTGTCGCACCTCGAGACCGTTGACACCATGCTCGGCGCGCTGCGGCGCGCCGGGTACGACATCGCCCTGTCAAAGGGCATGAAGCCCCGCCCCGTGATCTCGCTGGCGTTGCCGCGGGCCGTGGGTGTGCAGGCGCAGGCCGACCTGGCCGACGTCGCCCTGCACGGCGACCACGACCCGGCCGAGGTGGCCGAGCGACTGGACGCCCAGCTGCCGCACGGCATCGCCGTCGTCGCCGTCGAGCCCGCAGAGGGCCCGAAGGCGGCCGCGCGCGTCGATGCGGCCGAGTACGAGGTGGAAGTTGAAGAGGACGTCGACTGGGAGCGTGCGCTGCGCGCGTTTGCGGCCGCGGAGAGCTGCGAGGTGGTGCGAACCGCCCCCGGCAAGCCCGACCGCACGGTGGACGTCACCCGTTACTGCTCGAGCATCGAGCACGAGCCGGGCCTGCTGCGGATGCTGCTTCGGATGACCGACGCCGGCACCGCCCGCCCGGACGAGATCACACAGGCGGTCGCCGGCTTCGCCGGTCGCACCGCGACCATCAAGCGGCTGGTGCGGACGCGGATCGATCTGCGTCCCCAGCCGGTAGGAGCACGCACTTGACACTCACATCCAACGTTTCCAAGACAATCCTGATCTCGGTCGACCTGTCCGAGCTGCGGGTGGCCGTGATCGAGGAGGGCCGCACCGTCGAGGCGCTGATCGAGCGCCGCGGCGAGGGCTCTCTGGCCGGCAACATCTACAAGGGCAAGATCGACAACGTCCTGCGCGGCATGGAGGCGGCGTTCGTCGACCTCGGGCTGCCCAGCAACGGCTTCCTGTACGTCGACGACGTCGTCGTGCCCGGCCAGGACCCCAAGTCGCGCCGTCGGCGCAAGATCGACGAGCTGCTGAAGCCCGGCCAGGAGGTGCTCGTCCAGGTCGTCAAGGACTCGATGGGCACGAAGGGGCCGCGCGTCACGATGGAGCTCTCCATCGCAGGCCGGTTCCTCGTGCTCTCGCCGCACGGCGAGGGCTCCGGCGTGTCCCGGCGCCTGCCCGACGGCGAGCGCGAGCGGCTGCGCAAGCTGGCGAAGGCGCTCGAGCAGGACGACGGCGGCATCATCGTTCGCACCGCCGCAGCCGGCGCCACCGCCGAGGACCTCGAGCGCGACCTGCGCTTCCTGCACAAGATGTGGGCGCAGGTCGAGGCGCGGGCCAAGCCGGCCAAGCTGCCGAGCCTCGTCTACGCGAGGCCGACCTCTCGCTCAGGTGATCCGCGACCTGCTGGCACGCAACGTCGACGAGGTGATCGTCGACTCCGAGCGCCAGTACCGCCGCATCCTGGGCTGGGTGCGCACGACGCAGCCGGAGTTCGCCGACCGGATCAAGCTCCACACCGACAGCGTCCCGCTGTTCGAGCGCCACGGCGTCGACCAGGCGATCCTCTCGACGCTGAACCGGCGGGTCGACCTGCCCTCCGGCGGCTACCTGATCTTCGACTACGCCGAGGCGTTCACCGTCATCGACGTCAACACCGGCCGGTTCGTCGGCTAGTCGGGCCGGCTCGAGGACACGATCACGCGCAACAACATCGAGGCCGCGCGCGAGGTCATGCGCCAGCTGCGGCTGCGCGACATCGGCGGGATCATCGTCATCGACTTCATCGACATGGCGTCGGCGAAGAACCGCGCCGAGGTGCTGAAGGTGCTGCAGTCCGAGCTCGAGCACGACCGCACGAAGACCTACCTGGTCGAGATCTCGCCGCTCGGCCTCGTCGAGATGACGCGCCAGAACGTGACCGACGGGCGTGCGCGAGATCCTCACCCGCACCTGCCCGACCTGCGGCGGCGAGGGCCTCGTGCTCTCCGAGCAGACGATGGCGGTCGAGGCGGAGCGCCGGCTGCGCCGGCTCGCCCGCTCGTCCGGCTCCGAGGCGTTCCTCGTCAAGATGAACGCGAAGGTCGCGTCCGGCCTCGTCGGCGCCGGGCGGAGATGAAGCTGCTCGAGCTCGAGCGCGAGACCGGCAAGCTGTTCACGCTCGAGCCGGTCGAGCGGCATGCCGCTCGAGGAGGTCGAGCTGATCCGCGAGGGCACGCGCGCCGAGGTCGACGGCGACGGCCTGGCGGTCAAGGACGGCGACGAGAAGTCGGTGCAGATCTCCGAGCCGCACATGTACAACCTCACCGACGGCGTTGCCCGCCTCGACGGCGGATACCCGGTCGTCGTCGGGGGCGCGATCGGCTACGTCGGCCAGCAGCACAAGGTGCGCATCGACCGGGCCACGCGCACGACGGCCTATGCGTCGCTGCTCGACGCCAAGCCGACGGCGATCGACCTGCCGCCGGAGCCCGGCGACTTCGAGCTCCCCGAGTTCGACCGCGAGGTCGGCGAGCGGCTGGAGCTGGAGCAGCGCGGCCGCGGCCGCGCGCGCGCCGCAAGACGCCGGCGAAGACGAGCCGCAGCGGCGGCGTCGACCGCCAGCGACGAGGCGGCGGACGCCGAGGCCGACCGACGAGGCCGCGCCCGAGAGGCCGAAGCCGCGGCGGCGGTCGCGCGCGAAGTCGGCGACGGCCGAGGCAGCCGAGGCCAAGGCAGCCGACGAGAAGCGGACGAGGCGGCGGTCGAGGCAGGGCCGGCCGCCGATGCCGACGTGGTCGATGCGACCGCGGTCGAGGCGGCGAGGAGACGGCCGACGAAGCAGCGCCGACGCGGTAAGCGCGGTGGGCGCGGACGGTCGAAGTCGGCCGCCGCTGCAGCGCGACGGCGCGGCGCCCGCCGACGGGGAGTGGCGCCGGCCGACCGGGGAGTGGCGCCGTCCGCCGCGGCTGCGGACGAGCCGCACGCGCCCGGCCGCGGCGGATGCCGCCGGCGGACGACGCCGCCGGCGCGCCGAAGCCGCGGACACGCCGCGCGCGCACCGGCCAAGAAGACCGCCGAGGCCGCGGCTGCTTCCGACGCGGGCCGCCGCGCCGCGCAGCCGACGCCCGGCGCCGGCCTCGGCGCCGACGCCCGAGCCGGCCGCCGGCAGCGAGCCGCTGCGGACGGCGACGGCGGTGCGGCGGGCGAGCGCAAGCGCGGCCTGCTGGGGAAGCATCCTGGCGCCCGCGAGCGCGCGCGGCGCTCTGGAACCGTTCCGCGCGCTCATGTATGCGGTGATCAAGATCGGCGGCAAGCAGTACCGGGTCGAGCAGGGCCAGAAGCTCCTGGTCGACCGGCAGCCGTGGACGCCGGGCGAGCGCGTTCTCGCCTGAGGTCCTGATGACCGGCGGCGACGAGGTCGTCACCGACCGTTCGAAGCTCGAGGGCGCCGTCTCGGTGCAGGTCGTCGAGCACCTGCGCGGCGAGAAGATCAAGGTGTTCAAGTTCAAGCCGAAGCGCGGCTACCAGCAAGACGCGCGGCCATCGCTCGGAGCTGTCCCGCATCTCGGTCGAGTCGATCGGCGGCCGGCCAAGAAGCGGCCCGGCCCGCAAGGCGGAGCCCGAGAAGGCCGAGGCCAAGCCGGCCGCGGAGAAGCCGAAGCCCAAGCCCAAGGCGGCCGCCAAGCCGCGGGCGGCGGCGAAGCCGAAGGCCGAGGCCGCCGAGAAGCCCGCGCCGAAGCCGCGGCGCCCGAGGGCGAAGAAGGAGGACGCGGGCGATGGCGCATAAGAAGGGTCTTGGTTCCTCGAAGAACGGCCGCGACTCGCACGCGCAGCGGCTCGGCGTGAAGGTGTTCGCAGGCGCAGACGGTGACGGCCGGGGCGATCATCGTTCGCCAGCGCGGCACGCGCTTCTATCCCGGCGCCGGAGCAGGCCTCGGCGGCGACGACACGCTGTTCGCCAAGGTCGACGGCACCGTCGAGTTCGCGCAGCGGAACGGCCGCCGCTACATCAGCGTGCAGGCCGCCGACCCGGCCGCCTGAGGCGGCGCGGCCGGTGTTCGCCGACCGCGCCAACGTGTTCATCCAGGGCGGCCGCGGCGGCGACGGCTGCATCAGCTTCCGCCGCGAGAAGTTCGTGCCCAAGGGCGGTCCCGACGGCGGCGACGGCGGCGACGGCGGCGACGTCGTGCTGGTCGCCGATCCCGATCTGCGCGATCTGTCCCGGTTCAAGCAGGCGGCGCACTTCCGCGCGGAGCGCGGCACGCATGGCCGCGGCGCGGGCAAGCACGGCCGCAGCGGCGACTCGCTCGAGCTGGGCGTCCCGGTCGGCACGCAGGTGCGCGTGCGCGAGACCGAGGAGCTCCTCGCCGACCTCGCGCACCCCGGCGCGTCGGTGACCGTCGCCCATGGCGGCGCCGGGGGCGCGGGCAACCGCCACTACGCGACCGCCCGCCGCCGCGCGCCCGAGACGGCCCAGGTGGGGGAGCCGGGCGATGAGCTGTGGCTCGAGCTGCGACTGAAGCTGGTCGCCGACGCGGCCCTGCTGGGCTTCCCGAACGCGGGCAAGTCGTCGCTGCTGCGGCGGATCTCGAACGCCCGTCCGCAGGTCGCCGACTACCCGTTCACGACCGTCGAGCCGGTGCTGGGAACGGTCGAGTTCGACGACGGCCGCCAGCTGACCGTCGCCGACGTCCCCGGGCTGCTCGAGGGCGCGAGCACCGGCGTCGGTCTGGGCCACGAGTTCCTGGCCCACCTCGAGCGTGCGCGCCTGCTGATCCACCTGGTCGAGGCGGGACGCGACGCGCGAGGAGCTCGCGCGCCGCCGGGCGGCGATCGACCGCGAGCTGCGCGCTCCACGGCGGCGGCCTCGCGGAGCGGCCCGCAGCTGGTCGTGCTCTCCAAGCTCGACCTGCTCGAGCCCGGGGAGCGGGCGGACGCTGGTCGCGGCGGCCGGCGCCGAGCTCGCCTGCTCGTCCAGCGCGACCGGCGAGGGCATCGACGAGCTGCGCGACGCGCTCTTCGGCCGCGCTGCCGGCCGACGCTTCCGGACGGCCCGGTCGCCGAGCCGGAGCTCGCCGACTACCTGGTCTACCGGCCGCGGCCGCCGGCCCGCCGCCGCTTCCGGCTCCTGCGCGACGAGGGCACGCTGCGGGTCGCCGGGCGGGACCTCGAGGGCGCGCCGACGACCTCGACCCCGCGGATCCGAGACGACGTTGCGCGCGCTCGCCGACGAGCTCGAGCGGCTCGGCGTCGAGCAGGCCCTGCGCGCGGCCGGCGCCCGCCCGGGCGACGATATCCTGGTCGGCGCGCACCGGCTCACGTTCCGGCCGAAGAGCGAGGAATGACCCGGATCGGCGTGTTCGGCGGGCAGTTCGACCCGCCCCACATCGGCCACCTGGCGGTCGCGCGGGCGGCTCGCTACCAGCTCGGCCTCGACCACATGCTGGTCGTGCCGAGCGCCCGCCCGCCGCACCGGCCCGACCCGGCGACGCCTGCCGAGACCCGTTACCGGTTGGCCGCAGGCAGCGTTCGCCGGCGAGCCCGGCGTCGAGGTCAGCCGGATCGAGCTCGATCGCGACGGTCCGAGCTACACCGTGGACCGCTGGAGGCGCTGGCGGGCCCCGACACGCGAGCTCTTCCTGGTTCTCGGCGCCGACCAGCTGGCGGCGATCGGCGTCGTGGCATCGGCCGGAACGGGTGCGCGAGCTGGCCCCGATCGCCGTCGCGGCGCGGCCGGGGGCGCCGCCGGCGGACGCGGCTGCGCGGCTCGTGATGGAGCCGGTCGATGTCTCGTCCTCCGCGCTGCGGCACCTGATCGCCGCGGGCGCCGACGTCCGCGCGAAGGTTCCTGCGACCGTCGCTGGAGGCGATCACCGGGAAGGGCTGTACGCTCCAGACCCCGTGCTAGGCTGATCGCGTTCGATGGGGATCAGCGCCTGACAGACACCACCCAGCTCGCGCATCGCATCGCGTCCCTGGCGGCGGAGAAGCTCGCCATCGACATCGTGATCCTGGACATGCGCGACGTCGTCAGCTACACGGACCATTTCGTGATCTGCTCCGGGCGAAACCCCCGGCAGACGCAGGCGATCGCCGACCAGATCGCGGAGACGCCTGAAGCGCGACCGGCTGATGCCCCGGCGGGTGGAGGGGCACCGCCAGGGCGACTGGATCCTGCTCGACTACCTGGACGTGGTCGTGCACGTCTTCACGCCCGAGGCGCGGTCGTTCTACCGGCTCGAGGCGCTGTGGGGCCAGGTGCCCAGCGAGACGTACGCGGCCGGGTAGCCCCGGTGGAGCAGGAGCGGCGGTTCACACTTCTCGAGGCGCAACAGCTCCTCGACGCGGAGCTCCGCGCGCTGGCGGAGCGGATGGTCGAGGAGCGCGCGAAGAGCCGTGATCTCGAGGCCCGCTGGCGCAAGCTCGTGATCGCGATCGGCTCGAACGGCGGCAACATGGAGCGGCCAGAGGTACGCGACCTGCGCGCCGCCGTGGAGGCATCGCACGCCGAGCTGCAGGAGATCGTCGGGAGGTTCACCGCCGAGGGCGTGCAGGTGAAGGACATGGACCGCGGCCTGATCGACTTTCCGGCAGAGGTCGACGGCCAGGACGCGCTGCTGTGCTGGCACGTCGGCGAGGAGCGGATCGCGTTCTGGCACTCGCCCGACGAGGGGTTCGCCGGCCGGAAGCCGCTCGGGTGAGCGCCGGGCAGCTCCTGAACGCGGCGCTCGCCGCCGAGGCCGACGCCTACCGCGGCCTGCTCGCCGGCGGGGATGCCGGGCCGGCGCTCGTGCGCGCCCGCGACGCCTACCTGGCGTCGCACGCCGAGACCGGGCCGCGCAGCTGGGGCCGGCTGCTGGGCGCGCTCAAGATGGCGATTCTGGCGGGCGATGAGGCGGAGGCGATCGCCCACCAGTCGCTCGCCGAGACCCGCGATGCGGAGTCTGCCGGCGTCGGCCTACGTGCGGGCTCTGGCACAGGTGACGCTCGGTCAGACGCCGGATGTCGATGCGATGCTCGCCGCCGGCGACTCGTTCGCGCGCGCCGGCCGTGCCCTGGCGGCGCTCGGCGCCGGCGACCGGCCGGCCTACGCGGCTGCGCTGGCCGAGATCGTGGCCGACTTCGAGGCGCGCGACCAGCACCTCTCCGGCGTGCCGATCGCCGACACCGCGCTCGTCCTGGAGCGGCTCGCCGAGCCGCGCGGGATGGCCGTGCACCCGGCCGGGCCGCTGGTGCCGGCGGTGAGCGGGGCTATACTGCGCCCCGATCTGGGGCTATAGCTCAGCTGGGAGAGCGCCACGCTGGCAGCGTGGAGGTCGTCGGTTCGAGCCCGACTAGCTCCATCTCCGCTCCTCTCATTTCTGCTCTCATAACTCGGCCCGTGATACGGAAGTAGGGGCTCCACAGGCCATCGGGCTGCGGGAGGGCAGAGATGAGAGGGGCGTCGGCCGCTCGGAGTCTTTCGTAGCTCGCGGCCGAAGAACGGAGGCAGGCGCCGCCCACGGCGGTGGCGGCGTTGTCGTCGTCGTTTATGCTGCGGCGGCCGTGGCTCGGGTAGCCGGCGTAAGCGGTGCGAGGCCGAGTGCTCGCGCGGCCTCGCCGTAGAGAGGTCGAGGCCGAACTTCCTTCGCTTGGGGAGGCACTCGAGGTAGCGCTCGCGGCCGAAGCGGTACGCGATCGGGTCGCGGTTGATCTTCTTGTGGTTTCCGAGCCAGCGTGGCGCAGGCAGATGCGAAACCAGAGCAGCATGTGCGCGGCCATTGGGGCGGGTGCTGCTTCGGCGTTCAGGTCGAGGGCGTCGCGACCGCAGTCGGTGATGACGCTCGTCTCAGAGCACCGTCGGGACGGCCTGCGGTGTGCTCACGGTTGAGTAGCCGCTGGTAGGCGGCGAGGACATCGCGGTCTGAGACCCATCCCGTGATATCGCCGTCGGCTGAGAGTACCGGCAGGCCGTCGGCGTCTGAGCGGAGCAACAGGTCGAGTGCGGTGTCGAGACGTTGCTGGGGATCGAGGGTGCTCCCGTGCACGGCCAGCTCGCCCGCGGTGGCGTCTGGTCGGTCAGCGGCGGCGTCGTCAAGGGTGTGGAGCGTGATCACCCCGGCGTAGGTGCCGTCGCCTGACATTACGGGTAGAGCCTGGTCGCGTCCGCTCGCGAACCGGTCGACGAGCGCCGCGAGGCGGGCCTGCGCGGGTATGGGCTCTGGGGTGCGGCGCATCGCGTCGGCGACTGTGAGGCGCTGCATCAGGGGTGTCGGGCTTCGGCGCAGCTGGATGCCGCGGCGGCGGAGTTTGAGGGTGTAGATGGAGTCGTGGCCGAGAGGGAGGCGACGCCAGTTGAGATGACGACGGCGACCATCAGGGGCAGGATGATGCGGTAGTCGCCGGTCAGCTCGAAGATGATCAGTCACCGCCGTGATCGGCGCTCGGCCGGCGCCCGCGAAGACCGCCCCCATCGCCGACCAGGCCGTATGCGCCCGGCGGCGCCGACGAGCCGGGGACCGAGCGTGCCCGGCGCACGTTGCCATAGGCGGCGCCCGAGCATCGCGCCCATGAACAGTGATGGTGCGAACACGCCGCCGGATCCGCCGATGGCGATCGTCAGGCTCGTGGCGATGAGCTTCCCGACGAGCAGCAGGAGCAGGAACCGGGTGGTGTAGTCCGCCGCCGATGGCGTGGTCGAGGACCGGGTAGCCGACGCCGTAGAGCTGCGGGCAACGCGAGCAGCAGCGCGCCCGAGCAGGACGCCGCCGGCAGCTGGACGCAGCCACGCCGGGCCGCGCCAGATCCGATCGGCGACGTCCTCCATCCCGTAGAGGACCCGGATGAAGACGATGCCGACGACCGCCGCCATGAGTCCGAGGCCGGCATACAGGCCGTACTCCCAGAGCGATTGATGGTGGAAGGCCGGGAGGGTGAGGAACGGTTGCGAGCCGAAGGCGGCCCGGCCGATCACGTCGGCGATCACGGACGCGAGCACGACGACGCCGAAGGACTCCGATTCGAAGTCGCGCAGGATCAGCTCGAGGGCGAAGAAGACGCCGGCGATAGGGGCGTTGAACGTGGCCGAGATGCCGCCGGCGGCGCCGCAGGCGACGAGCAGCCGGAGGCGGGACTCGGGGATCCGCAGCACCTGTCCGAGGCTCGACCCGAGCGCCGATCCGATCTGCACGATCGGCCCTTCCCGGCCGACTGATCCGCCCGAGCCGATACAGACCGCCGAGGCGAGCGACTTCACCGCGGCGACGCGTGGGCGGATGCGGCCGCCCTGCTCGGAGACTGCGAGCATCACCTCGGGCACGCCGTGGCCTCGCGCCTCGCCGGCGAAGCGGGCGATCAGCGGCCCGTAGATGAGGCCGCCGATCACGGGCGCGGCCGCCACGAACCAGATCCCAAGCGATGGGAGATTCGGATTCGGCGCGTGTCCGACGGCGCTGTAGTCGGTGTAGCCGGTGAAGAGCCGCGTCGCGGCGTTGATCAGTTCGCGGAAGGCGACGGCGCCGACGCCTGCGCCGACGCCTACCGCCACGCCGAGGGTCATCAGGCCCGGCGACGATCCGTGCAGCCACAGCCATGCTCGGCGCCGGACGCCCCGCACGGTCGGAAGCCGGCGGGAGCCGCGTACGCGGGGCTGGGGCGTCATGCCGAGGGTGAGCGGTCGATCCCGGCGATCAGTGCGTCGAGCACGGCTCGGATGTTCGACCAGCGAAAGCCGCGTGGGTCAAGGGCGCGGTGGAGCATCAGCCCGTCTGCCATCGCGATCAGGATCGACGCGAGCGCGTTCGCGCGGCGCTGCTCGATGCCGAGATCACCGGCGTCGATGCTGCGGATGATCCATTCCCGCAAGACCTCCCGCCTCCGTTCGACCGTCTCGGCGAAGCGGGTGCGGACGATCGGGTCGGCGGCCAGCTCCGACCACAGGTCGGCACGCAGCTGCACGCGGCCGGGATCGTCTCCGACCTCCAGCATCGCCTGGACGAACCGGCGCACGCGCTCCGCCCCGGAGAGCTCCTGTTCGGCCAGCTCGCCGGCGACACCGTTGAGCGCCTCGGTCTCCTCATCGAGCAGGGCAAGGAAGAGATCCTGCTTGGTGTCGAAATAGCCGTAGAAGGCGCCCTTGCTGACACCCGCCTCTTCGCACACGTTGTCGACGGTCGTATCGTGGTAGCCGTTCGTCGCGAGTCGTCTCCACGCGGCATCGACGATCCGCTGGCGGCGAACGGCGCGGTCTTGTTCGCTGATCCGTGGCATCTTCCCATTATAACCCGACCGGTCGGTTTTCACTGAGAGTTTCGCTGCGTCCCTGAGGAAGACCAGCCGAAGTACGACCTCGGTTGTAGATCAGGAACGCGAACGCGCCCAGCGTGATCGCCTGTTCGGTCATCATCACGAAGCCGGCCAGGCGCTGGTCGGTGAGCGGTGAGATGCCGCCGACGCGGGCGGACTGGTCGGCGTAGTGCGCGTAAAGCGGCGTGAACGTCAGGATCAGGACATCGGCGAGCACCTGTCCGAAGACGAACAGGGCGAGCGCGTAGAGGAGCCGCTGCGGAACCCTCAGACGGCCGTGGCGGGCAGGGTCGATCAGCTGCGTCCACACCAGCACGCCGACGACGGCGAAGGACAGGTGCTCCAGGTCGTGGACGAGCTGATGCGATGCCGCATAGTCGTAGACGGCCGGTACGTGCCAGCTCGCCATCACCAGCACCCATGCCATCAGGCTGACGCGCGGACGCACGAGGAAGCCAAGGACGTCTCGGACACTCGCTGAGTGGGCGAGCGGGCGAAGCAGGAAGCCTGGCAGCAGGAACACGAGCAACGGGCCGCGGACGGCGCAGACCATGAGTGCCGGCCCGGCGTCGCCCAGCAGCACATGCTCCAGCATATGCACAGAGAGCAGGTAGTCGTCGCTGAGCGGATCGATCGGGGACACGAGCGGAACCACGGAGACGGCCACGCCGAGCCCGAACAGGAGAGGTCGATCCCACGAGGCGTGGTCGCGCCGGCCGCGCCGGCGCAGGCGGATGAAGCCTTGGGTGAACAGCGCGACCGCGATCGCAGCGGCGATCAGCGGGCCGGGGTCGGCCGACCATTGCGACGCGAACGAGGAAAGGGCGACGGAGTGCTCGTGCATCTAGCGGCCGGCCGGGCGTCGCACGTGGATCATGGCGATCGGCTCGTGGGATCGCTCGCGCGGGGACTGGTCGACGATCCGGTGCAGCCGTGCCAGCGTGTCGCTTGAGATGGCTTGAATGACCTCGGGTTGATCGAGCAGGCGGCGGCGCGTGCTCGCCGTACAGCGTTCGACCACGGCCGGGTCGGTGAGGATCTCGTGCAGCGAGCGGCCTCGATGGGACTGGATCACTGCGTAGCGAGACAGCCAGTCAAGGTCGCTGTCGTGGTCGAACTCGACTGCCCATCGCCGTTGTGACTTCTTCGCATGCCTCGTCATGGTGTGCTGAGCCCGCTCGTGCTGCTGAATCTCGTAGTGGTTGCGTGCTCGCGTCGATGAATGCTAGCATCAAAACCGACTGGTCGGTATGCTAGGGTCAGACAGCGAGGAGGCGCGCGACCGGATGCGACTTTCCTTGAAACACCCGCGTCGGTCCGTCCCGGTGGATCACGACGACGAATGCCCCGGTGCGAACGCGGTGCTGACCGCGCATGGCGTGCATAAGGCATACGGCAAACACGTCGTCCTGCGTGGTGTCGACCTGACCGTCGAGGCCGGGTCGCTCGTCGCCGTCGTCGGCGAGAACGGGGCCGGCAAGTCGACCCTCCTCCAGATCCTGGCGGGAACTCTCGCCCCCGACACCGGCACGGTCTCGCTGCGAGGCACGATCGGATACTGCCCTCAGCAGCCGGTTCTGAACGGCGCCCTGACGGTCGCCCAGCACCTGCGGTACTTCGCCGCCGCGCACGCCTTGACGAGCTTCCGCAGAGCCGACGAGCTGCTCCAGACGCTCGGTTTTCCAGCCTATCGGGATTCGGTGGTCGACGAGCTCTCGGGCGGGACGCGGCAGAAGCTGAACCTGACACTGGCGTTGATGCACGATCCCGACGTGCTGCTCCTGGATGAGCCCTACCAGGGCTTCGACTGGGAGACCTACCAGCGCTTCTGGGAGCTCGTCGACGATCTGCGGCACACGGGAAGGGCGGTCGTGGTGATCACCCATCTCGTCTTCGAGGAGGAGCGTTTCGACCAGCTGGTCGAGCTCAAAGGCGGCCAATCGCGCCCGCGGGTGGGCCTCAACTCCGCGGAGGCTGGGCGACGATGACCGCTCGACCTGAGCCGGTCGCGCGTCAGTTCCCGACCGCGCTTACGTTCGAGCTGCGGAACCAGGCCCGAAATCGCCTGGCGTGGATGCTGCTTGGGCTGTTTATCCCGGCCTGGTACCTGTTCATGGCGCTGCTCGTCAGCCACAAACCGTTGCACCTCAAACTCTTCTCAAGTAGCACCGTCCTGCGCGCCGACGGTCGCGAGCTCTCCCTGATCACGGCGGGGATGAACTCGCTGACGCTGATCGTCGGTTTCGCCGTCTTCGTCGCGGTGCGCCGCGCGCTACCGCTCGACCGCCGACTCGTCTTCGCCGGCTACCGGCAGACGATCCTCGTCGCCGCGAAAGCCGGCGGGATGGCTATGGTCGCCGCCGGCGTTGCGCTCTACGCGGCGATTGTGCTCTTGGCCTTCTGGCGCCCGACGCCCGCGGGCTGGATCGCCGTGCTGGTGAGCTTCGCGGTGATGGCCGCCGAGTACGGCGCGCTCGGCATGCTGCTCGGAGTGCTCGTCAAGGGCGATCTGGAGGGGTTCTTCCTGATCGTCATGGGCGGCCTGATCGACACGTTCCTTCAGAATCCCGTCGGCAACCCGGTCGCGAACCGGCCGGTGCTCGAATACTTCCCTTCCTTCGGCCCGACGCAGTTCTCGTCCGGCGTCGCCTTCGGCGGCGGCACCCAATGGGCCGAACTCGCGCTCGGCCTGATCTGGGCAGCGGCGTTTCTCGCCATCGCGCTCGTCGTCTTTCAGCGCCGCACCCACGTCCGCACCCACCCGCGCTCGGCGTCGGCCGCAGCTGCGGGCGGAGCCCTCGGAGACCGCCGCCCTACCGAACGCGCAATCGCGCGGCGGCCCAGGTGAGCGAGCCCCCCTGGATGAGGACGGAGACGGCAACGACGATGAAGACGAGCCCGTAGACGCGACGTGCGTCGGCGATCCCGGCGGTGAGCGCCAACGAGGCGAGCAGGATCGGAACAGCGCCACGCATTCCTGCCCAGGCGACGAAAACGCGCTCGCGAGCAGGAAGCCGAAACGTCGCCAAGAGCGCGACAACCGCGGGCAGGCGAGCGACGGTGAGCAGGACGAGCGTCAGCGCCAGCCCGTCGACAACGGCGCGGACGCCCAGCGCAGACAGGTGCACGGTGAGCCCAAGGGCGACGAACACGACCACCTCCGCGAGCCCCGCCAGCTCCGAGTGGAAGGCGCGGACATCCTCGCCGATCGGCGCATCCGCGTCGCCCAAGAGCAGCCCGGCGACGAAGACAGCCAGGAACCCGGATCCGTGTGCGGCCGCGGCCACGCCGAAGATCAGGCCGGCGGCAGCGAGTGCGACGATCGGCTGGAGCGTCTCGCGTGGCTCCGTCAGATGCCGCAGCGGCGAGCGGGTGAGCCACGCTCCGACGACGCCGACGACCAGGCCGATCGCGAGCTGGCGAAGGAGCGTCTCACTCACCGTCGGCAGCCAGGCACCGCTGCCCGTGCCGACGGCGATCACCCCGACCATCAGCGCGATCGCGATCGGATCGTTCGCGCCCGACTCGGCCTCCAGGATCGTCTTCGGCCGCTCGGCCACGGCTCCCTCCCCCACGACCGAGAACACCACCGCGGGGTCGGTCGGGGCCAGCGCCACCCCCAACACCGCCGACGCCGTCCAGCTCAGGCCGACGATCCAGTGCGCCGCAAGTGCCATCACCCCCGCCGCCACGCCGGTCGCGAGCACTCCCAACGCCGCCACCACCCCCACAACCGGGCGGACACGATGCCAGCCCAGCGACACGCCGCCGTCGAAGAGGATCACGAGCAGCGCCGCCGAGCCGATCCACCCAACTTCATGCGGCGAAAGCGCCGAGCGCAGCGGGTCGATGAGATCCGACGCCACCGCCGCAACGACCAGGAATACGACCGGCGACGGCACGCGAACGCGATCCGCTGCGCGCCGAAACGCCAGCGCGCAGAGCACGCCGCCTCCCACGATCGCAACCACGATCCCGAACGCCTGCATCACGCCGCCTTCCCGCCCGCGGCCACCCTGAAAGGCGGCTGAAGCCTTGGACACTATCCAACCGCCTGGGATCCGCCCATGGCTCCCGCTCTGGTTGCATGAATCGACTTCCTTCGATACATTGACGGGAGTCGATATGACGTAGGAGGCGAGATTGTGTTGAGGTTGCGAAGGGATAGGGAGTCGGTGGTCGACTTCTGCGATGGCTGTGGGAGTGTGTGCGACGCTGTGTGTCGCCGTGAGGCGGTGCTGGCCGATGCGCGCGACAAGGCGTTGCGTTGGGGGCGGCTGTGATCGGCGCCACCGTCGGCCTGGACGCGATGTTCGGCGGGCCGATCACCGGCGCCAGCATGAACCCGGCCCGCAGCCTCGGCCCCGCGATCGCATCCAGCACCTACACCGCAATCTGGGTGTACCTGGCCGCGCCACTCGTCGGAGCCGCCGTCGGGGCGCTCACCTACCAGTTCCTCCGCGGCGAAGTGGCTGACGTGTCCGCGGAGCTGCCCGATGTTGAACCGGCGCGGGAGGCGGCATGAGCCACGTCCTGTTTGTCTGCATCCAGAACGCCGGTCGCTCTCAGATCGCCCAGGCCCTGTTCGACCGCGCCGCCACGGGCGGCAATGAAGCTCGTTCGGCGGGGAGCCGCCCCGCCGAGCACGTCCACCCCGAGGTCGTCGAGGTGATGGGCGAGCTCGGCGTCGACCTGGCTGGGAAGCGCCCGCACAAGCTCGACGCCGACGACATGGGGTGGGCGGACATCGTCATCACCATGGGCTGTGGCGATGAGTGCCCGTACGTCCCCGCCAAGCACTACATCGACTGGGAGCTCGACGACCCCGCCGGCCGGCCGCTCGCCGACGTGCGCCGCATCCGCGACCAGATCGGCGAGCGGGTCGACGCCCTCGCCGCCCAGCTCGGGTCAGCATCGACATATCCCGGCAGCGACCCGAGAAGCTCGACCTGGAATGCATGAGCCTCGCTGCCACGATGCTCGTGGGCGCGCATAGAGATCCACCGAGTTGTCTTGCCGAGGGCGTTCGGGCTGAGACCTTTCTCAATGCCGGCGTCGTCGGAGTCTGGAAAGTGTCTAGTAGCACGAAGCCGCGCCGAATCGCACCCATCCGACAAGCTGTCGCCAGTCGGCTGTCAGTCGTCCTCCTGGCCGTGGTCGCCTGCACGGCGGCCCGGCTTGCGGCACCCCCACCGGTGATTGCAGCGGCGGCCCTGACTGCAGCAACGGCGAGCCTCCGGTGCACTGGACGCCCGAGGGGCGAGCTTAGCGGCCCGGATCTTCAACTACAGCCCCGTGCTTAATGGGCGTATGAGGAGCGTGCATTGCAGAATCATCGCCCGCTACCCGGCTCACGAGCGGCGACCCTAAGCCGAGTGGTGCTCAGCTCGCCGACGAAACCCACACGGGGCTTGGTCGCCCAATTCAAGCTCAGCGGGATCGGGGTGATGAACCCGGACTGCTCCGCCCACCGGAAGACGAGCCCATCTCGGGCGACGCCCACTCGCACGCGCCGGGCCGGTGATGCGTAGGCTTGGGGGGATGGCTCCAGAACCGCAACCGATGCTCAGCCAGCTGACCGAGGCGGCGATCTTCCTCGTGCTGACCGTCGACGCGGGCGGCGAGGACGGCGTCCGCGAGCTGCTCGCCGACGTCAGCGGCCTCAAGCGCTCGGTCGGCTTCCGCATCCCCGAGGGCGAGCTGACGCTGCGTCGTCGGCATCGGGCTCGGCGCTCTGGGATCGGCTGTTCGGCGCGCCGCCGCCCGGCCGGGCTGCACCCGTTCGCCGGGCTTCGCCGGCGCGCGGCACACCGCGCCCGCGACCACGCCGGGCGACCTGCTGTTCCACATCCGCGCCCACCGCCTCGACCTCTGCTTCGAGCTGGCGCAGCGCCTGTGCGAGCCGGCTCGCCGGGTCCGCGCAGGTGGTCGACGAGGTGCACGGGTTCCGGTCCTTCGACGAGCGCGACCTGCTCGGGTTCGTCGACGGGACCGAGAACCCCGAGGGCGACGCGGCCGCGGCGGCGGTCACGATCGGCGACGAGGATCCCGACGTTCGCCGGCGGCAGCTATGTCGATCGTGCAGAAGTACCTCCACGACCTCGACGCCTGGGACGCGCTGCCGGTCGAGGAGCAGGAGCTGGCGATCGGCCGCACGAAGCTCGAGCGACATCGAGTTGGCCGACGACGTCAAGCCCGCCAACTCGCACGTCGCGCTGAACACGATCGTCGACGACGACGGCGAGGAGCGCCAGATCATGCGCTTCAACATGCCGTTCGGCCGGGTCGGCGCGGGCGAGTTCGGCACCTACTTCATCGGCTACGCCGCGCAGCCCGGACGTGATCGAGCAGATGCTGACGAACATGTTCATCGGCAACCCGCCCGGCAACTACGACCGGATCCTCGACTTCTCGACCGCGGTCACCGGCAACCTGTTCTTCGTGCCCACCGCCGACTTCCTCGACGACCCGCCGCCCGCGCGACGCGCGTCGGCGCCACGGCGGCGACCGACGCCGGACGGCGACGCCGAGGCGGACGGGTCGCTCGGAATCGGCAGCCTGAAAGGAGCCTCGCGATGAACCACCTGCTTCGCGCGCGCGCCGATCAGCGACGCGGGCTGGAGCTGCTCGACGACGAGGCGCGGGAGCGCCTCGCGCCGGCGCTCGCGGCCCGCAAGCTGGTCGACTTCTCCGGCCCGCACGGCTGGGAGCACTCGGCGACCAACCTCGGCCGCACGACGCGCGCTGCGCGGCGGCCCCGGGCGACGGGCGTCGTCGGGCCTCCAGCGCCGCGTGCTGCCGCTGGTCGAGGTCCGCGCCGACTTCGAGCTCTCCCGCGCCGAGCTGCGCGACGCCGACCGCGGCGCCGACGATGCCGATCTCGGGCCGCTCGACCGCGCCGCGCACCAGATCGCCGTGGCCGAGAACGTCGCCGTGTTCCACGGCTGGGGCGGCGCGATCACCGGCATCGCCGAGGCCTCGCCGCACGAGCAGCCGCGCTCGGCGAGGCCCGGACAAGTACCCGCGCGCGCGTCGCGGCGCGCGGTCGAGCGGCTGCTCGCGAGCGGGATCGCCGGCCCCTACGGGCTGGCGCTCGGGCGCGAGCAGTACCGGCGGGTGATCGAGACGGCCGAGCACGGCGGCTACCCGCTGCTCGAGCACCTGCGCAAGATCCTCGACGGCCCGATCGTCTGGGCGCCGGGCGTGAACGGCGCGGTCGTCCTCAGCCTGCGCGGCGGCGACTTCATCTTCGAGTCCGGCCAGGACCTGTCGATCGGCTACGACTCGCACGACGCCGAGCGTCGTGCGGCTGTACCTCGAGGAGAGCTTCAGCTTCCACGTCGCCACGCCCGAGGCGGCGGTCGCGCTGACCCGGTAGCGCCGACGTCAGCCGGACGCGAGCTGAAACACCGAGATGACCTGCCCGTCCGGGTCGCGGAACCACGCGATCAGCATGTCGCCGAGGTGGGCGATCCCGCGCTGGTCGGTCTGGTAGGGGTCGCCTTTGCCCATGATCTCGAGGTGGACGCCTCGCCCGGCGAGGTCGGTGACGGTCGCGGCGATGTTCTGCGTCTGGAACGACGCCAGCGGCCAGTCAGCCTGCCCGGCATATGCGGCGACATCGAGGAGGAACAGCCGTGTGGTGCCGCCGGCCCGCAGCACGTAGCCGCCGGGAGCGGGCTCGCCGTCGAGTCCGAGCGTGCCCTCGTAGAACGCCCGCGACGCGTTCATGTCCGAAACCGGGATGACGGCCCCGACGTTCAGGGAGTGGATCTCCACGGGTCACCCCATGCCCACGACTCGGCGTCCTCAAGCGGGCGACCGGCGTGGTCGTAGACTCACGAGCACATGGAGTCTCGCCCTCACGCGGTCGAGCAGCCGGTGGGCGTGCGCTAGACGTGCAGGACCGCTCTTCGGAGTACGAACGGCTCGGGGTGACGCCGACGCCGGACGACGGAACCCGGCTGAGCGCGGACGCCGCCTGGGACGAGTCCACCCGGCCGCGCCGCGCGGAGTCGGATCCCGGGCACGACTACACCCGCCGCGGCCGCCTGGTCGGCCAGCACCTGGTGGACGTGCACGACATGCTGCGGCGCGAGCTCGACGAGCTGCGCGGGGTGCTCGCCGAGGTGCGCGACGGCGCCCGCAGCGCGGGGGAGGCCCGCCTGGCGCTGAACGACATGGCGCTGCGCCAGAACGACTGGGCGGTCGGCGCGTTCTGCGCCCGCTATTGCGGGATCGTGACCCAGCATCACAGCCTGGAGGACGACGCGATCTTCCCCCACCTGGTGCGGAGCGACGCCTCGCTCGAGCCCGTCGTCGACCGGCTGCGCGAGGAGCACCTTGCGATCCACGACGCCGTGCAGGCGGTCGACCGCGCGCTCGTCGACCACATCAACCGCCCCGAGAGCTACGACGGCATCCAGGCGGCCATCGACTTCCTCACAGACGCCCTGCGCTCGCACCTCTCCTACGAGGAGCAGGAGATCGTCGAGCCGCTCGCCCGGCTCGGCTTCTACCCGGGCCAGGTGTAGGCGGCTACGCGGCTGCTTCGTCCGCCGCGTCCACCGGCGGGGGGAAGCCGATGTAGTTCAGCTCGTTCGAGATGACCTCGATGGGGTGGTAGGCGTCCTGGTGCAGGTCGCCGTCGGAGTTCACCGTGAACGGGATGATGCAGGCGCGCACGAACGCGAGCCGCTCGACGGCGCGCTCGACGTTGCGGAGGATCTCGCCGGCCTCGCCGTGCTGGATCACGGCGTCGAAGTACGCCGCCATCTGCGACCGGTACGCCGCCTCCTCGGGCGTGTCGTGCATGTTGTTCGCCACGGAAACCACTCTCCTCGTTCGACTCGAGGCGCGCCCGGATGGGGGCCGAGCTGGGCGTACGCCGTTGCGGTCCCGGGTCGTCCGACGGGTCCGCAACCCTAGCATCCTGCAATACCTGCCGATGTCAACCGGCTGATGTTGCGAGAATCGCTGCTCAGGCAGCCGCGGCGAGGGCCGCGTAGGCGTAGGGGTGGTTGAACGCGTTCAGCGCCTGGTCGCGAGCGACCGGGAGCTCGAAGCAGGCCTCGGTGTCGTGCTCGATGACCTGCACCGAGACGGCGTCGCTGACGGGGTTCCAGAGCAGCGTCACCTCGACGCCGTCGGCGCTGCGGTGGGCGAGCTCCCGCCGGCCCATCTCCATGTTCTGCGCTTCTGCCATCTCCGCTCCTCCGGAATGTCGTCGCGTTACCACCAATACGACTGCCGGAGGCGCCCGGATTCAGCGGTCAGCCGGCAGGACGCTCGCGATCGCCGAGGTAGTGCACGAGCGCCTCGTATGCGCCGCGCATATCCGTGGTGTCGGCATGCGGCCGGCGCAGCGTGGTGACGTAGCTGGCATGTCGGCGGGCGCCCACAGCCGCCGGTAGAGGCCGAGCGCCTCGAGGTCGAGCTCGACCGGGCCGGCGATCTCGCGGTACTCGTCCCAGCCGGTCAGGTCGTCGTCGAGCACCATCTGCAGGTCGCGCTCGCGCGGGGCGATCATCGTGGTGTCCCAGCCGGCGCAGTGGCCGGCCGTCGCAATCGGGGATCTGGGCGACGACGAACTCGAGCCCGGCCCGTCGGCGCAGCGCACCCGCCACGCCGTACTGTCGCCGCGTGAAACGTCGCCGTCAGGTCGTCGGCGCTCACGAACCGCTCCTCACTCCCGGCCCGGCAGCGCCAGTGGTGGCTGCCGCCGCCCTCGGGGACGTACTCGAGCTCGGCGTCGTCCAGGCCCCATCCGTCGGCCAGCGCGCCGGCAAGATCGGCGCGGTCGAGATCCGTCGGCTCGGTCCGCACCGGCGCACCTTACGCCGGGCCCGTAACGCTTCGGCCGCCCCCGAGACGCAACATTCCGCGATGCTTACGCTCGTGAAGCCCCCGGATACCGACACCCCCGGTGCCGCATCGCCCGACGACCTGCGCACGGTCGCGGCGATCTTGGCCGGCGACGAGCGGGCGTTCGAGGAACTCGTGGACATGTACAACGCGTCGCTCCTGCGGGTCGCGCAGGGGTATGTGCGCCCGCGCAGCGCCGCCGAGGAGGTCGTGCAGGACACATGGCTCGGGGTGGTCCGCGGGCTGCCGGCCTTCGAGGGCCGTTCGTCGCTTCGCACCTGGATCTTCCGCATCCTTGTGAACCAGGCGATCACCCGCGGCGTGCGCGAGAGCCGATCGGTGCCGTTTTCGTCGCTGGGCGACGACGAGGCCGCGGTCGACCCGGAGCGGTTCCTGCCCAGCGGTGCCTGGGCGTCGCCGCCGCGCCCGCTCGACGGCATCCCCGAGGACGTGCTGCTCTCCGCCGAGGCGCGGGCGCGGGTGCTCGAGGCGATCGCCGCGCTGCCGCCCCAGCAGCGGCAGGTGATCACGCTGCGCGACGTCGAGGGCTGGTCGTCGGCGGAGGTGCGCGACGCGCTCGACCTGTCGGAATCCAACCAGCGCGTGCTGCTGCATCGGGCGCGGTCGAAGGTGCGGGCGCGGCTCGAGGACTACCTCGGCGAGGCGGCGGCGTGAGGCTCCTGCGCCGCAGGCATGACCTGGTCTGTCGCGAGGTCGTCGAGCTCGTGACCGACTACCTCGAGGGCGCGCTCGGCGAGCGCGACCGGGAGCGGTTCGAGCGCCACCTCGGCGGCTGCGACGGCTGCGCCGCATACCTCGACCAGATGCGGCTCACGCTGAGCCTGGCCGGCCGGCTCGAGCCCGAAGCGATCGACCCCGTCTTCCGCGAACGCCTGATGGAGGCGTTCCGGGGCTGGGCGGAGGAGCGATGATGCTCGCGCCGCTGCCTGCGGCGTTCGCGACCACGCGCGACGCCCTGCACCGCCTTGCCGTGTACGTGATCTCGCCCGCCCAGCGGCTCGTCAACGGCGAGATCATCCTGCAGGCGACGCCGGGCGGGTTCTCGACGTTCCCGTTCGACGGCCGTGTGATCGGCGTCGACGGGGCAGAGCTGGTCGTCGATGGCGCCCGCCACCCGATCGGCTCGCTGAACGCGGCCGCGCGCATCGTCGGGATCGAGCCCGACGTCGGCCAGGAGGAGCAGTTCGACGTGCCGCCCCACGGCGATCTCGACGCGCCGCTTCCTGTCGACGAGCCGGCGGCGCGAGCGCTCGGTCAGTGGTTCGCGTTCGCGACCGAGGTGCTCGACGCCATCCGCGCGGAGGCCGGGACGGGGGAGGACGCGACGATCGTGCGCATCTGGCCGGAGCACTTCGACGCGGCGATCGACGCCGGCGATCAGGCGGCCGGGAGGCGAGGAACCTACGGCGCCTCGCCGGGCGATGTCCACCACGCTGCGCCGTACCTCTATGCGTCGCCCTGGGCGGGCCGGATCGACCCGTTCTTCGACGATCCGGGCTTCCGCGGCGCCGCCCGCGCCTACGCACAGCTTGCGGGCTCGCCCGACCCCGAGGCGGCGGGAATCGCCTTCCTGCGGGACGCCCGCGAGCGCGTGCTGCGGCACGCCTGAGCCTGCCGGAATGCCCGCACGCTGCGGCACTGTATGATTTTGGATCCAAACGTTTTCAAGAGCTTTGAGGGAGGATTGAACACATGGCGTTGCAGCTGAACGACACCGCCCCGGACTTCAAGCCAACACGACCGAGGGCCAGATCAACTTCCATGACTGGATCGGCGACTCGTGGGCGGTGCTCTTCTCGCACCCCAAGGACTTCACGCCGATCTGCACCACCGAGCTGGGCTACATGGCCAAGATCAAGCCGGAGTTCGACAAGCGCGGCATCAAGATCATCGGCCTCTCCGTCGACCCCGTCGAGAAGCACGACGAGTGGTTCAAGGACATCGAGGAGACCCAGGGCACGGCGCCCAACTACCCGCTGATCGGCGACAACGACTTCGCGATCTCCAAGGCCTACGGGATGCTGCCGGCGGACGTCGCGGGCGACGCCGCCGACCGCACGCCGGCGGACAACCAGACCGTCCGCAACGTGTTCATCATCGGCCCGGACAAGAAGATCAAGCTGATCCTCGTCTACCCGATGACGACCGGCCGTAACTTCGACGAGGTCCTGCGCGTGCTCGACTCGCTGCAGCTCACCGCCAAGCACAAGGTGGCGACCCCGGTGAACTGGAACAAGGGCGAGGACGTCGTCATCGCCGGGTCGGTGAACAATGACCAGGCGAAGGAGATCTTCGGCAGCTGGACGAGCCGAAGCCGTACATCCGCATCGTCCCCGACCCCAGCTGAGCCTCTGACACGCCCGCCCGGCGACCAGGCCGGGCGGGCGTTTCTTGACGCAGCAGATATGCGCGCTTATGATATGCGCACATACGAAAGGAGCGAGTCATGTGGAAGACCGAGCACACGCACGAGAGCGCCGCCGCCCCCGAAGCCGTGTTCGCCCTGTGGGCCGACGTCGAGGGATGGCCGTCCTGGGACGCGAGCCTGATCGCGACGACCCTGGACGGGCCGTTCGCAGCGGGGACCGCCGGGACGCTGCACCCGCTGGGCATGCCCGAGCCGATCGCGTTCGCCATCACGGCCGTCAAGGCCGGCGCCGGGTTCTGCGACGAGACCCGGCTCGGGCCGCTCGTCCTGCGCTTCAGCCATCGCGTCGAAGTCCGCCCGGGCGGGTCGCGGATCGTCGTGTCGATCGAGGCCGACGGGCCTGATGCCGAGCAGGTCGGCCCCGCGGTCGCCGAGGATCTGCCGGAGAGCGTTGCCGCGCTGGCCGCCGCCGCCATGCAGGCGGGGCAGCCGGCGTGAGGTCGCGGCACGCGTCGGCCTGGGACAGCCCGGGGTTCCTGCTCTGGCACGCGACCCTGCGCTGGCAGCGGGCGATGCGGGCGGCGCTCGCGCCGCACGGCCTCACCCACGTCCAGTTCGTCCTGCTCGCCTCGGCCTGGTGGCTGGGCGAGCAGGGCGAGCAGCCGGTCCAGCGGCGGCTGGCCGAGCACGCCGGTACCGACGCGATGATGACGAGCCAGGTGGTGCGGGCGCTCGAGCGCCAGGGCCTCGTCGACCGCCTGCGCGACCCGGGAGACGCCCGCAGCGTCCGCGTCACGGTCACGGCGGCCGGCCGCGAGCGGCTGCAGGCGGCGCTGGCCGACGTCGAGGGCGCCGACGCGGAGTTCTTCGCAGAGGTCGCCGACGACGCCCTCGTGCCCCGGTTGCAGACGCTGGCCGGTCGCGGCGCTACGGCGAAGGCGTGATGGGCGCTGTCCCCGGGAGCGCCTTTTTGGCGGCATAACCGGCGGCGCTCACGCCGCTCAGCGCCACCAGCGTCTGCGGCAGAACCGGCAGGCCCGCATCCGGGTGTGACACGAACGCCGAGACGAACCACAGCAGCAGGACGAGCGTGAAGCCGAAGTACTGGCTGTCGAGCAGGTCGGGCTGACCGCTGTCGTCCGAGAACAGTTGGCCGACGCCGGTGACGAAGTCGTACGTCGGCTCGGGTAGGGCGCTCTTCTCCGTCAGCGGGTTGATCTTGTGATGCGGCTTCGCCGTCGTCAGCTTGTGGGTTCTGTGCGTCGACTTCGCCGCGACGGCAGTCGTCGTCGGGATCCCCAGCAGGAGCAGGTACTGCGCCTTGAGCGTCTGGTCGGCGAAGCCGCTCCCGTGCGTGTGGACGAGCACGGCCAGCAGGGCCCACCACAGCGCGTAGGTCCACAGCACGATCGCCGTCTTCGACGTCGACCAGCGGTTGTCGGCTCCCTGCACAAGGCCGAGCAGCCAGCGCCGTTTGGCGCCGCCGTCGTCACGCCAGTTCAGGAGCCAGAGCCCGACGGACGGCAGGGCGAGGACGACGACCGCCCAGATGTACGACCACTCCCAGCTCGGTCTGGCCCAGAACCGCATCCTGAGACCGTCTCACGCCCGCGTTTGGGCTGTCAACCGCGGGCTCAGGCGACCCGCGCCGCCATCTCCCGGCACGTGGTGACCCACACGTCGGTGTGACGGCGGACGTGGGCGATGAAGCCGTCCAGGAGCGCCAGGCGGCTCGGCCGGCCGATGACCTGCGGGTGCATGGTCAGCACGAAGGCGCCGCCGAGATCGCGGATCCCGGCGAACTCCGCGTCCCAGATCTCGCGCACCTCGCTGGGCGTCGAGATGCGCCGCGTCCAGCTCTCGCGGCCGTCGAACCAGAAATGGGCGGCGTCGTCGAGGATCCACTGGATCGGCAGCTCCACGAGCTGCTTCCCGTCGTGGCGATACGGCCGCAGGTCGTCCATCAGGTTGGACGAGTAGGCGAACCCATGCTGCTCGAGCAGTCCCAGCGTGACCTTGCTGAAGTCCCACGACGGCGAGCGGTAGCCGACCACGTCGGCGCCGAAGCCGCGCAGGATGCCGAGGGCGCGGACGAGCTCATCCTCCTCGGCGGCCGCATCGAGGTTCGCCGGCGAGGTGTGCGTGTAGCCGTGATGGCCGACCTCGTGCCCGTCGGCGATGATCTCGCGCACCCGGTCGGGGTGCGCCTCGGCGACGCGCCCCGGGATGAAGAACGTCGCCTTGAGGTCGTGCCGCCGGAGGAGCGCCAGGATCTGCGGCACCGCCACCTTGGCCCCGTAGGTGCCCTGCGACAGCGTCCCCGGCCGGTCGGCGTTCGCCGGGTCCTCGCCGATCCAGACCTCCTCGGCGTCGAAGTCGAACGTGAAGGCCGCCGCCGCGCGGTTACCGTCGGGCCACATTGGTCGTCTCCTCGTGTCCTGGTCGAGTACGGCCCGACTCTACGCCCGTTTGCACGCGCCAGTTGGCGTTCGTCCGATGTGCCACCGCAGGATGTTCGACTCCCCTCTAGACAGGCGGGTGGGTCGTCAGCATGACGCGAGCGTCGCGGGCAGCGTCTGGGCTGTCTTCGCAGAGGCAAGGTGTGACGCGCTCATGCACCGGCCGACCGTGAGCCGTGCCGCGCACGTCGACGACGACAGACGAGTGGGGGCACTTACAGGCGACCTGAAGCGGTATCCGTTTGCGGTAGTCGAGGATCGCGAGGCAGAATCGATCCTGCCACGTTTAACCCTCCCGCAAGCTTGAAATGCGTGCCCTCGGGGTTGCAGGTGAGTATGAAACGCGCACGGCGCAAGTCGCCGCCGAAGTGGTTCGTGCTGCTGCCTGTCATGTAGATCTCGTGGATCTGAAACTGGGCAAACGACAGGCGGCTCAACGCCGGGGCCTCCGCCCGCCTGGTCGAAGAACTTGACGGTGGGGTCGCCGTGGAGCCGCCGAAACAGCCACTGGCGATGAGGGCGAAGGCAACGGGCGGGATCACCCAGAACCGGGGCATGTTGAATCGGACGGCCCGGGAAGACGAACGGTTCCCGGCGAGCCTGCTGCCGGGGCGTCCGGTCGCGAGCTCGGCCGTCTGGATGTGAAGGCCTTTGCGGGCAATTGTTACGAGACGGAAAGGTCTCCCCGGCCGGAGAGCGCCGGCCGCTAGGTTGTACCGCACGCGTGGGCTACGCGTGGGCAAATCCAGCCGGGAGGTGGTTGCATGCGACGTGTGCGGTTAGGACGGATGGGACTGGCAGCCGGGATGGCAACGGCCATCGTCGCCGGTGTGACGGCGAGCGCCGGGACGCCGGTGGCGTCCGCATCCGGGCAGCTTTGCGGGGCCCGCACGGGACCGGCTCCGGCGACCTACCGCCACGTCGTGGTGATCATGGACGAGAACCAGAGCTACGGCGACATCGTCGGCCGCTCGTCGGCGCCGTATCTCAATCGACTCGCAGCCGCGTGCGGGCTCGCGACGAACTACCGCGGCGTGACGCACCCCAGCCACCCGAACTACATGGCGATCACCGGCGGCATCCGCACGCCGGCCGGCTACATCGCCGCGCCCAACATCTTCCGCCAGGTGCGCCGCTCCGGCGGCTCGTGGCGCGTCTATCAGGAGGCGATGCCGCAGAACTGCGACCGCCACTCGGCGCCCCCGTACAAGGCGGGTCACAACCCCGGGATCTCGTACTCCTCGATCCGGTCGGGCTGCCGGCTCTGGGACGTCGGCTGGCCGGCGTTCAAGCGCGATGTGGCGGCGCATCGGCTGCCGACGTACGCGTTCATCACGCCCGATCAGTGCCACAACATGCACGCCAGCTGCACCCGCGGGAAGAACGCGATCCGGGCCGGCGACGACTGGCTCCGCCGTGTCATCCCCCAGATCGTCCAGACCCCCGGATACCAGCGCGGCCGCACGGTCATCTTCATCACCTGGGACGAGGGGTCGAACGGCCAGAGCGCCGAGCAGCGGGGAGAGAACTGCCTCGCGCTCGTGCACCTGGAGGATCAGAGCTGCCACGTGCCGACATTCGTCCTCTCCGAGTTCGTCGCGCCCGGCACGCGGAGCAGCCTGCTCTTCAGCCACTACTCGGTCCTGCAAACGACGGAACGCCTGCTGGGAGTGAGTCGGTTCCTCGCCCACGCGGCCGACCCGGCGACGAAGGGGATGCGGGCGGCCTTCGGCTTCTAGGCGGCGCTCACCGCAGGAGCGGCACGACCTCGTCGGCGAAGGTCCGCATCGACTCGTCGCGGACGGCGGGGTCCATGCCCGGCCAGTACAGCCGGGCGATGTAGTGCAACCTGCCGCCGGCGGCGTCGCGCAGCGCCAGGATCCGCTCCGCCACGGCGGCGGGCTCGCCGAGCAGAATCGAATCGCGGAGCTCAGCCTCGCGTCCGGCCGGTATCGACGGCGCCGCGGCGGGCGGCCCGGTGCGGCCGCGGGCCGGCTCCATGTCGTCGTACTTCCAGCTCACGTACCAGTGGTGGTCGCGCACCCGCTCCCAGGCGTCGTCGCCGTGCCACGGAAAGGTGGGCAGGTGCACGCTCCACTCGAACTCCTCGGGATCGCCGCCGCGGCGCTCGACCCCCTCCCGTGCCCAGCCGACCGCCTCGGCCAGCGACTCCGGGGTGACGTCACTGGCCATGAACCCGTCGGCCAGCTCTCCGGCGCGCCGCACCGCCGGCTCGGCGAAGCCGCCGATCCAGATCGGCGGACCGCCCGGCCGCGCCGGCTTCGGCGTGACGGAGACGCCCGGATACGGGGTCCGCTCCGTTCCCGTGACGAGCCCGTCCGACCACGCCTGGCGCAGGATCGCAATCGCGTCGACCAGCCGCGAGCGTCGCGACCGCAGCGGGATGCGCAGGCCGTCGAACTCCTCCTCACGCCAGCCGAGGCCGAGCCCGAGCGTGAGCCGGCCGCCGCTCAGCAGGTCGACCGTCGCGGCGTCCTCGGCCAGCCGCACGGGGTCGTGCAGCGGCGCCAGCAGGACGGCGGTGCCGATCCGCACGCGGCTCGTGCGGGCGGCGATCGCCGCGCACACCGGGAGCAGCGACGGCATGTAGCCGTCGTCCAGGAAGTGGTGCTCGGACACCCACACCGAGTCGAAGCCGAGCTCCTCGGCCCGCACGGCGACCTCGACGGCGTCGCGGTAGAGGTCGGCGTCCGTTCGCGAGTCGCCCGGATACCGCTGGCAGGTGATGAGACCGAAGCCGACGTCCACGCCGCCGATCATAGGGCCGTCGAGCCGCCGTCGATCGGCGGTGTCGCGCCGGTGATGTACGCCGCCTCGTCCGACGCCACGAACGCGATGGCGGCCGCCACCTCGTCCGCCGTCCCGAGCCGTCGCAACGGTACGGACTCGCGCAGGTAGCGGTCACCGGCGGCCGGGTCGTCCATCACCCGCAGCATCGGCGTGTCGATCACGCCCGGGCAGACACAGTTCACGCGGATCCCGTGCGGCGCCAGCTCGATCGCCATCTGCCGCGTGAGCGACACGACGCCGGCCTTGGAGCGTTGTAGTGCGCCCCCGGCTCGTCGGCGTCGCCGACGAGCGCCGCGGTCGAGGCCAGGTTGACGATCGCTCCCGGCCGACGGGCGCCGGCCAGAGCCCGGGCGAAGGCACGGCCGGTGAGATAGGTGCCGCGCAGGTTCGTCGCCATGACGTCGTCCCATTCGCCCGGCTCCAGGTCGAGGAAGGGCGCGATCCGGTAGATGCCGGCGCTTGCCACCAGCACGTCGGCCGGCCCGCCCAGCCGCTCGGCCGACGCCGCGACCGCCGCATCGACCGACTCCGCGTCGCGAACATCCACCACCACGTCGGCCTCCGGGCCGCGGTCGAGCACGGCCACCGCCGCGCCCCGCGAGGCGAGCAGGGTCGCAGTCGCCGCGCCGATGCCCGACAGCCCGCCGGTGACGATCGCCCGGCGGCCCGCCAACGCTCCTGATCCCGGCTGCTCCGCCGCCACGACGGGAGAGTCTTGCAGGTGGACAGCCCCCGGGCGTGGGTGAGACACTCATCCGGATGCGCGTTCGGTTGCTCATCGCCGCAACGGTGGGACTCGTGCTGCTGCCTGCCTCGGGCGGCGCCGCTGCGACCGCTTCGCACCTCCAGATCGCGCCATGCGGCGCGAACCCGCTCGTCGAGTGCGGATCGATCCAGGTGCCGCTCTACTGGTCGCGCCCGGCGATGGGACGGCCGCTGACCGTGCGCTTCCGGGTCTACCGCCACACCGACTCCGCCGCGCGCCCCGCCGAGCCGCTCGTCGCCTTCGAGGGCGGGCCCGGGTACCCGTCGATCGGCTCGGCCGGCAGCTACCTCTTCATGATCGGGCGGCTGCACCGCTCCCACGACCTGATCGTGATGGACCAGCGGGGGACGGGCACCTCCAGCGTCATCGACTGCCCGGCGCTCCAGAACGGCGTCGGCAGCTACGAGGACGCCGCCGGGGCGTGCGCGCGGCAGCTTGGGGCCCGGGCGGGCGCGTACGGCAGCGCGGCGGTCGCCGACGACATGGCCGCGATCCTGCACGGGCTGGGCGTGCCTCGCGTCGACCTTTACGGCGACTCCTACGGCACATACGCCGCCCAGGCCTTCGCCCTGCACCACCCGGCCATGGTGCGGGCGGCCGTGCTCGACGGCACGTTCGACCAGTCCTTCAACCCGCTCGAGCCGGAGCAGTCGACCTCGCTTCGGCACGCGTGGCGGGCAGTGTGCCGGAGGTCGGGCGCGTGCTCGGGGATCCTGCGCTCGATCGCGGCGTTCGACCGCCGGCTGGCGGCACATCCACTGGTCGGGCACGGCCGCGACCAGGACGGCTACCCGGTGGCGTTCCGGGTGACGCCCGCGGTGTTCGCCCAGCTCGTCGGGGACGCGACGTACAGCTACTCGTTCTTCCGCGATCTGCCCGGCGCGCTGCACGCGTACCGGCAGGGCGACCAGGTGCCCCTGCGGCGGCTCGCGGCCGAGGACGCCTCGTTCGACGCGTCCGGCGGCAGCCCCGCCGATTACTCGGTGGGCGATCAGGCCGCCGTCTCCTGTCACGACTTCCCGTCGGTGTGGGGCGCCTCGGCGTCGCCGGCGCAGCGCCGCGTCCAGCTCGCCCGGGCCATCGCCCGCCTCCCGCGGGCCGTCTACGCGCCGTTCTCGAAGCGGGTCTGGCTCGCGTCGCTCTACCAGAACCAGCTCGTGTACGGGTGCCTGCAGTGGCCGGCGCCGAGCGTTCCCGACCCGGCGTTCCCGGCCGGGCCGCGCCCCCACATTCCCGTGCTCGTACTCGACGGCGAGTACGACCAGGCGACGCCCGTCGCCGACGCGCGCCGCACCGCCGCCCACTGGCCGGACTCGACCTACGTCGAGGTGCGCAACACCGCCCACATCAGCGCCCTGGCCGACTTCCAGGGCTGCGCCAGCGGGATCGTGCGGCGGTTCCTGCGCACCCTCTCGGCCGGCGCCAGGAGCTGCGCCCGTCACGCTCCGGCCGTCGAGGTGGCCGACTTCCCGGCCACGCTCGGCGCCGCGCCCGCCGCCGGCCGGATGCCCGGCGACCGGTCGAGCGCCGCCGCGAGGCGGGCCGTCTGGGTGGCGGCCGCCACGATCGGCGACGCCTACACGCGCTGGTACAACCTCATGTACGGCTCGGTCGGGCATGGGCTCCGCGGCGGCCGCTACACGACGGCCGGTCCGTACTACTCGATGCGCCCGGTGCACATCCGCTTCACGGGCGACCGGTTCGTGGCCGGCCTCGGCGGTGTCGGGGACGTCCACCTGGACGCGGACCGCGCATCGCATGCGGGCGACGCTTGTGCTCGCCGGCCCCGCAGCCGCCTCGGGCCGGATCGTGCTCGAGATCCCGACCGGCCGCAGCGGCGCCCGCGCGACGGCCGTGGGGATGCTGGGCGGCCGGCCGGTGCACCTGTCCCTGCCCACACCCTGGACGCCGGAAGGGTAGAGGTGATGATGTGAGTATCGACACGAGCGTTCATCGCGCCGCGCCGCCGCTCTCGACGTCCGTCGTCGAGGCGATCGGCGGGACGCCGCTGCTCGCGATCGAGGGCATCTACGCGAAGCTCGAGTACCTGAACCCGTCGGGCTCGGTGAAGGCGCGTCTGGCCCGGTACATGATCGAGCGGGCGGAGCGCGAGGGCATGGTGCGGCCCGGCGACACCATCGTCGAGGC
The DNA here is from genome assembly GCA_963708365.1 of uncultured Actinomycetes bacterium. GTDB lineage: Bacteria > Actinomycetota > Thermoleophilia > Gaiellales > JAICJC01 > JAICJC01. The sequence goes on along the minus strand of CAVPSM010000011.1, from coordinate 55,204 downwards.
GTCCAGCGGCAACACCGGCAACGCGATGAGCATGGTGGCGGCTGCCAAGGGCTACCGCATGCTCGTCGTCATGCCGGAGGGGATGAGCCCCGAGCGCGTCGCCATCTCGCGCGCGCACGGCGCCGACGTGCTCCTGATCGGCGACTTCCACGTCACGGCGGCGCTCGAGCACGCCCGCATCCTGGGCGAGCGGCCCGGCTACTTCCATCCCGGCCAGTTCGACTCGGAGTGGAACGTGACCGAGAACCGGGAGTGGCTCGGTGCCGAGATCCTGGCCCAGCTGCCCGAGCCGCCCGACGCGCTGGTCGTCGGCGTCGGCACCGGCGGCACCCTGATCGGCGTGGGACAGGCCTTCCGGGCCGTGAACCCCGACGTGCTCGTCGTCGGCCTCGAGCCCGGCGAGTCGCGCACGATCTGCTGCGGCGAGATCGCCATGCACGCAATCGAGGGCATCTCCGACGGGTTCGTGCCCGGGATCGTCGACCGGCACCGGTCGGAGATCTGCGAGTTCGTGAGCGTCTCGAGCGACGACGCCGTCGCCGAGATGCGCCGGCTCGCCCACGATCACGGCATCTTCGTCGGCCCCAGCTCGGGCGCCCACATGCTGGCCGCGAAGACCCTGCGTCGCGGCCGGCCGGAGCTCCAGACCGTCGTCACGCTGTTCTGCGATGAGGGCGAGAAGTACATCGCCGACCACCACGGCCCCCGCTGAACCCCCGGTCCGGCGCCCGCCGCCGTGACCGGGAGCACATCCGGCCCGTCCAGGTGACGCTTGTCACACGGGCCGAAACCACCCACTCGTCACCCCCGTAGTCGCGGGCACGGGCAGATCAAACGAGAGGGAGGGGCAGATGGATTCGACCACGAGCACCGACGGCGTGCCAACGGCAGCCGAGCTCGACGAGCGCTGGGGCCGCGTCGTCGGCCGGCGCGGGTTCCTGGTGGGCGTGGGGGCGGCCGGCGCGGCCGCGCTCACGAGCGGCGGGCTCGCCACGGCCGGGGCGGCGTTCGCCTCCGGCGGGCGGCTGTCGAGCGGCGACGCCGCGATCCTGCGGTTCCTGGCCGCCGCGGAGATCCTCGAGACCGACCTCTGGCAGCAGTACACCGAGCTCGGCGGCGTGAACGGCGGCAACCCCGCCTACATCGGCCGCGCTCGAGAACCTCGACGGCGACATGCCGCAGTACATCTCCGACAACACCGACGACGAGCACAGCCACGCCGCGTTCCTGAACGCCTATCTGCGGTCGAAGGGCGAGGACGCGGTGAACCTCGACGAGTTCCGCACGCTGCCGAGCAGCAAGGCGACCGGCGCGAAGCAGATCGGCCGGCTGACCAACCTGATGAAGCTGAACGTCGACACGAGCTGGTACACCCGCTACCGCAGCCGCCAGAACCCGGACTTCGGCGCGACGTTCCCGCAGGCGGTCCACATCCAGGGCGAGCCGGCCATCCCGCTGAGCGACGCGGACACGCCGCCCGGCATGTCCCAGCCGGTGCCGCCGACGACGCGCCCAGCAGCGGCGGATGCAGGCGATCGCGAACACCGCCGGCTTCCACTTCGCCATGATCGAGCAGGGCGGATCGAGCCTCTACACGACCATGAGCCTCAAGGCGACCGACCTCGAGGTGCTGCGGATCGTCGTCTCGATCGGCGGCATCGAGGTCAACCACTTCGCCGTCTGGCACGACAAGGCCGGGAACGCGGTGGCGCAGCCGCTCGCGGGTGTGCACGGACCCGGAGACCGGGGTGACGTTCCCCGATCTCAACTCGCCGCCCTTCGGCGGCGCGCTGTTCCAGACCAATCTGATCATGCCGGAGCCGACGGACTTCATCCGCAAGGGGCTGCCGAAGTGCTCCGTCATCCGGCCGTCGCTCGACATGAACGCGGGCGCGATGGCGGTCGGTGGCGTTCCTCACCTCGACCGGGCTGTTCGCCGGGCAGTCGAAGAAGTTCTTCAAGGCTGCGCGCGAGCTCGCCCGAGAGGCCGACGCCGCCCAGCGCGGGAAGGGCTGAACCAGGCCGATCTCCGTCCAACGACCGGGCTCGGCTTCGGCCTCGCAGTCCCGTAGAGCTTGCTGTGTGAACTGTCCGCGCTGCGGATCGGAGAACAGCGACGGCCGCAAGTTCTGCGGCGAGTGCGGCGCCGGCCTCGCGCAGGCCTGCCCGGCCTGCGGGTCGGCGATCGAGCCGGGCACGAAGTTCTGCGGTGAGTGCGGGGCGGCGCTCACCGGGCCGGCGGCGCCCGATCCGGGCGCCACCCCGCCGGCCGCGGCCACGCCGGCGGCCGAGCGCCGGCTGGTCTCGGTGCTCTTCGCCGACCTGGTCGGCTTCACGACGCTCTCGGAGGGCCGCGACTCGGAAGAGGTGCGCGAGCTCCTGTCGCCGCTACTTCGAGGCCTCGCGGCGGCTGATCGAGCTCTACGGCGGCACCGTCGAGAAGTTCATCGGCGACGCCGTCATGGCGGTCTGGGGCACGCCCGATCGCCACGGAGGACGACGCCGAGCGGGCCGTGCGGGCCGCGCTCGACCTGGTCGCGGCCGTCACGCGCGCTGGGCGACGAGATCGGCGTCCCCGACCTGCGCGCCCGGGCCGGCGTGCTCACCGGCGAGGCCACGGTGAACGGTCGGCGCCGACGGCCAGGGCATGGTCGCCGGCGACATCGTGAACACCGCAGCGCGGATCCAGTCGGTCGCCGAGCCGGGGCAGGTGCTCGCCGGCGATCCCACCCGGCGAGCGACCGAGCCGACCATCGTGTACGAGGATGCCGGCACGCACGAGCTGAAGGGCAAGTCCGGCCTCTACCGGCTCTCGCGGGCGGTGCGGGTCGTCTCGGGCGCCCGCGGCGCGCTCAAGTCGGAGGGTCTCGAGGCCCCGTTCGTCGGCCGCGACCGCGAGCTGCGCCAGATCAAGGACCTCTTCCACGCGTCGGCCGACGAGCGCCGCGCCCACCTCGTCTCGGTGACCGGCATCGCCGGTATCGGCAAGTCGCGGCTCGTGTGGGAGTTCTACAAGTACTTCGACGGCCTCGCCCAGATCATCTACTGGCACCGCGGCCGCTGCCTGTCCTACGGCGAGGGCGTCACCTACTGGGCGCTGGCCGACATGGTGCGGATGCGCTGCCGTATCAGCGAGGACGAGCCCGCCGACGTCGCGCTCGCGAAGCTCGCGGGCGTGCATCGAGGAGCACATCCCCGACCAGGACGAGCGCCGCTTCGTCGAGCCCCGCGTCGCCCACCTGATCGGCCTCGAGGAAGGCACCGCCTTCAACCGCGAGGACCTGTTCGCGGCCTGGCGGACGTTCTTCGAGCGGCTGGCCGATGCCTACCCGACCCTGCTCGTCTTCGAGGACATGCAGTGGGCCGACGCCTCGCTGCTCGACTTCATCGAGTACCTGCTCGACTGGTCGCGGCAGAGCCCGCTGTTCGTCGTCACCGCGGCACGGCCCGAGCTGCTCGACCGCCGGGAGACCTGGGGCGCCGGCAAGCGCAACTTCACCTCGATCTACCTGGAGCCGCTGTCGGAGTCGGCCATGCGGGACCTGCTCGAGGGGCTCGTGCCCGGCCTGCCCGACGCGCTTCGCGACCAGATCCTGGGCCGGGCCGAGGGCGTGCCTCTGTACGCCATGGAGACCGTCCGGATGCTGCTCGACCGCGGCCACCTCGTCCGCGAGGGCAGCGTGTACCGCCCGACCGGCCCGGTCGACGCGCTCGAGGTGCCCGAGACGCTGCACGCGCTGATCGCGGCCCGGCTGGACGGCCTCTCCGACGACGAGCGCCGGGTCGTGCAGGACGGCGCGGTGCTCGGCAAGACCTTCACTCGCAACGCCGTCGCGGGCCGCTCTCCGGCATCGAGGCGGCCACCTGCGAGGCGGTGCTGGCGGCGCTCGTGCGCAAAGAGGTGCTCTCGATCCAGGCCGACCCGCGCTCGCCAGAGCACGGCCAGTACGGGTTCCTGCAGGATCTGATGCGCCGCGTCGCGTACGAGATGCTGTCGATGCGCGACCGCCGCGAGCGCCACCTGGCGGCTGCCGACTACCTCGAGCGCACCCTGGCCGACGACGACGAGATCGTCGAGGTGCTCGCCTCGCACTACATCGACGCCTATACCGTCGCCCCCGACGCCGACGGCGCCGACGCGGTCAGGCGGCGGGCGCGTGAGCTGCTGGTGCGGGCGGGGGAACGGGCCGAGTCTCTCGGCGCGCCCACCGAGGCCCAGCGCTACTACACCCGCGCGGCCGAGCTCAGCGACACAGCGGTCGATGAGGCGGGCCTGCTGACACGGGCGGCCGAGATGGCGATGCGGGCGGCGTCGCAGGACGCGGCAGCCGAGCTCGCCGACCGCGCGCACGCGCGCTTTGAAGAGGCTGGCGATCACGGCCAGGCGGCCCGGGTGCTCGTGATCCGATCGCGCATCGATCAGGCGCAGGGGCGCCTCGACGAGGCGCTGACACGCATGCAGCGCGCGCACGACGTGCTGCGCGACGAGCCGCCGGACGAGCCCTTCGCGGCGCTCACCGCCCGCCTGGCCGGCGCGTCGTACTTCGCCGGCGACATCGCGCGCTGCGTCGAGCTCGTCGAGCAGGCGCTCGACATCGCCGAGGCGCAGGGCCTGCCACGGGTGCTCGCGAACGCCGTGATGATCAAGGCGATGGTCGGCGCGTCCGGGCGGCACCCCGAGGAGGCGCGGGGCATGTTCCAGCTCTCGCTGGAGCTGGCTCAGAAGCACGAGCTCCGTGAAGAGGCGAGCCGGGCGAGCTCGAACCTGTCCGACCTCGCGTTCCGGCGCGATCGCTACTCGGATGCGCTCGCGCACCTCGAGCAGGCGCTCGCCCTGGGACGGATGGTCGGCAGCCGCCCGCACGAGTGGTTCGCCCAGAGTGAGTCGACGTATCCGCTCTACATGCTCGGACGCTGGGACGAGGCGATGGAGGTGTTCCTCGAGCTGCCCGAGGAGCACCTGCCGACAGGCGGCACGCTGCTGAGCCCGCTGAGCTCGATCCTCGAGATCCACGTCCACCGGGGCGATGTGCCCGCGGCGCGGCGCCTGCTCGCGATCTACGCGCGGCTGGAGGACTCGGCCGACGTCCAGGAGCGGGCGGCCTGGGCGGCGGCGAGCGCGTGCATCCTGCATGCCGAGGGCCGGCACGCGGAGGCCGTCGAGCTCGGCGGCCAGGCGGTCGAGCTCGGTGTGACGCTCGGGATCGACGGCCAGGACGCGAAGATGGGCTTCATGTGGGCCATCGAGGCCGCGCTGGCATTGGGCGACCGGGCCAAGGCAGAGGAGTTGATCGGCCGCATCGACGCCATCCCGCCCGGCCTGCGGCCGCCCTCGATGAGTGCGCATGCCAACCGGGCCCGGGCGCGGCTGGCCGACTCGCTCGATCTGGCCGGCATGCACGCCGCGGTCGCCGAGGCGAGCTTCGACGGCCTGGGGATGATCTTCTGGCGGGCCGTCACCCAGCTCGAGCAGGCCGAGCGGCTCGCCGCCGCCGGCCAGGCATCCGACGCCGCGCCGCTCCTGGCCGCGGCACGGGCGACGTTCGCGGATCTGCAAGCGTCGCCGTGGCTCGCGCGGGCCGATGCCGTCACCGAGCAGGCGCCGGCAGAGCCCGTCGGCTGACGCCAGCAGATGTGCGCCGCGGCCCGAGTCGTGGCACCCTACGACTGTGAGGCGTCTCGCGATGGTTGTCGGAACGGCGGCGGCCGTGCTGGCGTCGGCGGTGCCCGCGAGCGCCGCGACGCCCACGATCCCGCAGCCCGAGCTGGGCCAGATCCGCACGCTCCTGCGGACGTTCATCCCGGCGGCGATGGGTCGCGACCATCCCGGCCGGGCATGGGCGCTGGCCGCACCGAAGATGCGCATCGGCTCCACCCGGGCCGAGTGGCGCCAGGGCAACCTGCCCGTGTTCCCCTACCCCGTCGCGACGACCGGGTTCGGCATGCGCCCGATCACGGTGGCGCCGGGCGACGTGACGTTCGACCTGATGGTGCACCCGAAGGCGGGAAGCACGGCCGGCGTCGAGGTGTTCACGACCGAGGTGCAGCGGATCGACGGCAGGTGGAAGGTGGCGTCGATGGCGGCGGAGGCCCAGTTCGCGGGGTCAGGCGGCCCCGCCACCATCACGGCGCAGCCGGACTTCGCCCCGCATCAACAGGGCCTGTCCGGACACAAGAACCTGAGCTCCGGCTGGGTGCTCGTGCCGCTGCTCGTGATCGGCCTGCCGCTGATCGCGGCGCCGTTCACGATCCTGATCGTCTGGCGGCGCGGCCGCTCGATGACCGCGGACGTCGACGCGAGCGACCGGGCCACGGCGCCCTGGCACTGATGGTGCCTGGCACCGGTCGAGGTCAGACCGGCAGCTGGGCCAGTTCGGCGAGGAGGGTGAACGAGCGCGCCCGGGCGGCGGCGTCGGGCACGCTTGCGATCGCCATCACCTCGTCGGCGCGCGTCTCCGCCAGCAACGCCTCGAGCCGCGCCTTCACGGTCGCCGGGCTGCCGATCACCTGCGGCCTCAGGTAGCCGTCGGCGAACGCGCGCTCCGCTTTCGTCCAGACGTGGTGCTCCACCTGCCGCAGCGACGGCAGCGGCCCGGGCGGCCGGCCCGTGTTGCGCTGCGCGAAGCTGAGCGCCATCGCGGACGCCAGCAGGTTCGCCTCCTCGTCGGTGTCCGCGCAGACGCAGAACACGGTCACCTGCCCGTAGGGCCGGTCGAGGTCGGGCGACGGCTCGAACGACGACCGGTAGAGCTCGAGTGCGGGCAGGGTGTTGCGGGCGCTGAAGTGGTGCGCGAACGCGAACGGGAGGCCCATCAGACCGGCCGCCTGGGCGCTGTAGCCGCTCGATCCGAGCAGCCATAGAGCGGGCATGCTGCCGCCGTATCCGGGGAAGGCGTGGATGCCCTCGTAGGCCTCGCCCGGAGCGAAGCCGTTGAAGAAGCCGTGCAGCTCGTGCAGGAGCACGAGCAGGTCGTCGTTGCCTGCCGTGCGGCGCAGGGCGAGCATCGTCCGCTGGTCGGTCCCCGGCGCGCGGCCGATGCCGAGGTCGATCCGGCCCGGGTGGAGAGCCTCGAGCGTGCCGAAGCGCTCGGCGACGACGAGCGGGGAGTGGTTCGGCAGCATCACGCCGCCCGATCCGACCCGGATCCGGCCGGTACGGGCGGCCGCGTTCGCGATCAGCACCTCCGGCGCCGAGCTGGCGATCCCGGGCATGTTGTGGTGCTCGGCGTACCAGAGCCGCAGGTAGCCGAGACTGTCGACCAGCGTCGCCAGCTCGGTCGCCGCGGCCACTGCCGCCGGCGCGTTCGAGTCGGTGGTGACCGGCGCGACGTCGAGCACTGAGAGCGGAATGCCGAAGACGGGGCTGGCCGCGGCCGCTGCGGCGTCGTGGAGCGCGCTCACGCGGCGGCGCAGCGGGCGCAGCGGCCGGGGAGCGACTGGAGCGCGCGGTCGGAGAGCTCGAAGCCGACCGACTCGGCCGCGTGGCGCAGCGACACCAGCGCGCAGCCCTCGAGCGTCGAGACCGCACCGCAGTCGACACACACGAGGTGGTGGTGGTGGCCGTCGGCCCCGCACATCACGAAAACGGCCTCGCCGCCGCGCGTGCCCGCATCCTCGACGAGCCCCTCGTCGCGCCAGCGCTCGATCGCGCGGTAGGCGGTGGTGAGGCCGATGCGGGGCTGGTCGCTGCGGGCGGCGGTGTGCAGCTCGCGGGCGCTGAAGGCGTGGCCGATCGACCTCCCGGCCTCGAGCAGCGCCTCGCGGTTGCGGCGGTTGCGTCCCTGGGGCTCCATCTCCTCCAGCGTAGTCGCCGACGCGGCGGATCTCAAGAAATAGGATTGATATCCGTTTTCATTTCCGTTAGTCTGCCCGGATGTCGAAGACGCTGCTCGGATACGTCGCGCTCGTCGCCGTGCTGGCCGCCGGCGGAGTGGCCCTGGCGGCGACGGGGACGTCCGGGCAACCGGTCCGCGGCGGCCCGGTGGCCGTCGTCGCCGCCGAGAACGCCTACGGCAGCATTGCTGCTCAGATCGGTGGGCGGCACGTGGCCGTGACCTCGATTTTGCGCGACCCGGCCGCCGACCCGCACCTGTTCACCGCCGGTACCCAGACCGGCCTGGACGTCGCCCGGGCGGCGCTCGTGATCCAGAACGGGGCCGGCTACGACAGCTTCATGGGCAAGCTCGAGGACGCCGCGCCGAGCAGCGGCCGGGTCGTCGTGACTGTCGCCGACGTGCTGGGCGTCCACGGCGCGGGGGCCAACCCGCACCTGTGGTACGACGTGCCCCGGCTCGGCCGCATCGCCGGTGCAATCGCCGCCGGGCTCGAGGGGGCCGACCCCCGGCACCGCGACGCCTACCGGGCCGGTCTGCGCCGCTTCGAGCGCCGGCTCGGGCCGCTGCGGCGCGAGGTGGCGGCGATCCGTGGCCGCGACGGCGGGGCGGCGGTCGCCTACACCGAGCCGGTGCCCGGCTACCTGCTCGCCGCCGCCGGCCTGCGCAACCTGACGCCGCCGGCCTTCTCCCGCGCGATCGAGGACGGCAGCGAACCGACGGCCGCGGCGGTGGCGGGCATGACCGGGTTGCTCACCGGCCACCGCGTCCGCGCACTGCTCCTGAACACGCAGGCCGTCTCGCCCATCACCGCGCGCGTCCGCTCGATCGCCCGCGGGGCGGGCATCCCCGTGGTCGGCGTCACCGAGACGCTGCCGGCGTGGGAGAGCTTCCAGACCTGGCAGCTCCGCCAGGCCCGGGCGCTGGCACGGGCGCTGCAGCGGTGAGCGGCCCTCTCTCGGCGGTGGTCGAGGTCCGTGAGTTGCGGCTGCAGTTCGGCTCGCGCCTGCTCTGGGACGACCTCGGCTTCGACCTGAACGAGGGCGAGTTCCTGGCGGTTCTCGGCCCCAACGGCACCGGCAAGACGTCGCTCGTGCGGATCCTGCTCGGGCTGCTCGCGCCCACGGCCGGGTCGGTGCGCGTCGCGGGGCGGGCGCCCGAGCTGGCCCGCGCCCTGGTGGGCTACGTGCCCCAGCAGCGGGCCTTCGACCCCGACGCGCCGCTCCGCGGCTGCGACCTCGTCCGGCTCGGCTTCGACGGCCATCGCTGGGGCCTCGGCCTGCGCTCGCGCGATGCCGACGAGCGCGTGCGCCAGGCGCTCGCAGACGTCGGCGCGACCGGCTACTGCGACCTGCCGATCGGCCGGCTCTCGGGCGGTGAGCAGCAGCGCCTGCGGATCGCGCAGGCGCTCGTCTCCGATCCCGCCCTGCTGCTCACCGACGAGCCGCTGCTCTCGCTCGACCTGGCCTCGCAGCGAATCGTGGTCGATCTGCTCGACCGCCGCCGCCGCGATGCCGGCACCCCGGTGGTGTTCGTCACCCATGACGTGAACCCGATCCTGGGCGTCACCGACCGCGTCCTCTACCTCGCGCCCGGCCGGTGGGCGATCGGGACGCCGGCCGAGGTGCTGACCACCGAGACGCTCTCGCGGCTCTACGACACCCCGGTCGACGTCCTCCAGGTGCGCGGCCGCATCGTCGTCGTCGGCACGCCCGACGACGACGGCGTCCACCATCACGATCACACGTCCGCGGGCGCGCACTGATGTTCACGGAGCTGCTCGGCCAGCACTTCGTCCACACCGCGCTTTTGGCCGGCGCTGTGGTCGCCGTCGTGAGCGGCGCGATCGGCACGTTCGTGGTCACCCGCGGCGCCAGCTTCGCGGTGCACGCCGTCTCCGAGCTCGGGTTCACGGGCGCCGCCGGCGCGCTCGTCATCGGCATCGATCCCGTCGCCGGCATGGTGGCCGGGTCGCTGCTCGTCGGCGGCGTGCTCGGGCTGCTCTCGCTGCGCGGGCGCGAGCGCGACAGTGCGATCGGCGCGGTGCTCGCGTTCGGCCTGGGGATCGGTGTGCTCTTCCTGAGCCTCTACCAGGGCTACGCGACCGAGGCCACGAATCTGCTCTTCGGCAGCATCGTGGGTGTCAGCGACCGCCAGCTCCTGGAGCTGACCATCGTCGCGGCCATCGTGCTCGCGGGGATCGCGGCCGCCTACCGGCCGCTGCTCTTCTCGAGCATCGACCCCGAGGTGGCCGAGGCTCGCGGCGTGCCGCTGCGGGCGCTCTCGGTGCTCACCTTCCTGCTGCTCGCGCTCACGACCGCCGAGGCGATCCAGGTCGTCGGCGTGCTGCTCGTCCTCACGCTCGTGATCACGCCCGCGGCGGCGGCGCAGCGGCTGACGGCCAACCCGGCGACGGCGATCCTGCTCTCGATCGTGATCGCCCTCGTGGCCACCGAGGGTGGGATCCTGTTGAGCCTGCAGCAGCCGTGGCCGACGAGTTTCTTCATCAGCACGATCTCGTTCGCCGCGTACGTCGCCGCTAGGATGAGAACATGGTCGTCATGAGCAGTCGCTGCTTTACCGCGCCCCGGCCGCAGGCTGGGGTGGCGGTGCGCGCGCGCTCGTAGCCGAGCTCGATCGCCTTCTCCTCCCAGCCGCCCCGCGGCCGGGGCGTCATGTCCCGCCCTGGAACGAGAGGAACCGGCGATGCCGACCACCATCACACCCACTGAGCTCGACCGCGCGCTGGCGCTGCGCGACCTGTCCGACCCCGGCCGCGGCCCGCACGCGATGCAGCTGCTCGTCGAGGCGATCACCGCCGCCCTTGAGCGCGCCTGGGGCTGCCCCGTGCGCACCTACCGGGCCGACCCCATCGTCACCGTCGAGGCCAACTACGGCGTCCTCGGCTACCCGGCCGACGCCGCTGCCCGGGAGGCGCGCTACTCCCGCTACGTCGACGCCGGGCACATGCTGCGGGCCCACACGACCGCAATGGTGCCGGCCGCCCTGCGCGCGCTCGCGGACGGGCCCGACGTGGTCGTCGCCTGCCCCGGGCTCGTGTACCGCCGCGACGTCGTCGACCGCCTCCACGTCGGCGAGCCCCACCAGCTCGACCTGTGGCGGGCCCGCGCGGACGCTCCGCTGATCGAGGCCGATCTCGACGAGATGATCGAGCTCGTGGTTGCGGCCGTCCTGCCCGGCGCCCGCTCGCGCACGCTGCGAAAGACGCACCCGTACACGACGGCCAGCCGCGAGGTCGAGGTGCTGGTCGGGGACGAGTGGGTCGAGCTGCTCGAGTGCGGCCTGGCCGCGAGCCACGTCCTCGCCGCCGGCGGCCTCGACGCCGACCGCTGGAGTGGCCTCGCGCTCGGGCTCGGCCTCGACCGCGCGCTGATGCTGCGCAAGGGCATCGGCGACATCCGCCTGCTTCGCTCCGACGATCCCCGCGTGGAGGGGCAGATGCGCACGCTCGAGCCCTACCGGGAGGTCAGCCCGATGCCGGCGACGGCCCGCGACCTCTCGATCGCGGTCGCGGCCGCTGTCGACGGCGAGGAGCTGGGCGACCGCGTGCGCCGGGCGCTCGATCCGGCCGCGCTCGATGCGGTCGAGGAGGTGCGCGTCGTCGGAGAGACACCCGGCGCCGACCTCCCGCCGCAGGCGGTCGCGCGGATCGGTCTGCGGCCGGGGCAGAAGAACGTGCTCCTGAGACTGGTGCTGCGCCATCCAACGCGAACCCTGACGGCGGAGGAGGGCAACGCGGTACGGAACCGCGTGTACGCGGCGGTTCACGAGGGCGATGCGCACCAGTGGGCGGGCGGGGACGGGCCCGGTACCGACGACGATGCCGCGGCCGATGAGTTCTCGGTGGCGCAAGAGTCTCTACGAGGCGCGTCCGCAGCACGTACGCGGCCGGACCAGACGGGTGGGAAGTGGAGGGTGAGATGACGCGGTATCTGATCTCGTTCGATCACGGCGCGATGGACTCCATCCCCGACGAGGACGGGCCTGCCGTCAGGGATGCGTCGCGCGCGGTGATCCAGGACTTCAAGGACGCCGGAGTATGGGTGTTCGCCGCGGGTGTGTATCCCGACGATCAGGTGAGCGCGAGCGTGGTCGCCCCCGATGGGACGGTCACCGACGGCGCGGAGAACGCCATCGCCGGCGTCACGATCATCGATGTGCCCTCGCGCGAGGAGGCGCTGCATTGGGCGGCCAAGCTCGCCGCCGCCTGCCGCTGTCCACAAGAGGTGCACGAGTTCGCGCCCATCCCGGCCGCGCCGCATGGGGTATCTGCTCAGCCCGACGGGGGTTCGGAGCCGAGCGGCAGCATCAGTGAGCGATAGCCCTCGATTACGACGTAGAAGCCAGGAGAGCACGACCGACGCCGATCCGTCGGTGCGTGGGAAGACTTCGGCGAGCGCTTCGATCTCGCCCTGCGTCGGGGCAGTCAGCGGGCGAACAGCGACCTGTTCGCTCAGCGAAGCGCCTGCTCGAACCGCGGGTCATCGCGCACTGCGGCGAAGTCGTCGTCTCTGCGTGCGTCCTCGCGGAACTGCGGGCGCAACTCGACGGATCGCCGCAGATGGGCGAACGTCTCGTCGCTCGTGTCGCCCGCGAGCGTTGCGAAGCACGCGTAGTTGTAGTTCAAGCCCGCGTGGTCCGGCATGTGCTCGAGGGCGCCGCGGACGGCTTCCAGCGCGTCGGCGTACCGCTGTTCGCCGTACGCCGCCATCGACTCGCTGTGGAACGGCCACGCCTCACCCCAGTCGATCCCCTGGTACGCCTCGCCGGGTGTGGCGCCGATGACGAGGACGGTGCCGTCACCGCTCGCTTTCCGCCGCGCCTCCGGCCCGATGAACACGAGCGATCCCGGCGGGGTTTCGACGGCCTCGCCGTCGACCTCGAAGGTCACCTTTCCGTCGAGCACGATGTAGAGCTCTTCCTGTCCCGTGCCGGCCTCGTCGTGCTCGTTGACCAGCGTGCCATCCGCGCTCGGCGTGAAGGCGTTGATGCCAAATGCGTGCATCCCGAGGTGCTCGCGCACCGGAATATCTCTGCCGCGCCGCTCGATGTCGTCGAGGCGGGCGACCCGCCAGTTCGGCTTGTCGTTCATCCGATCACCTCCGCACGCACAGTAGCCCGGAAACCACCGGCCGAGAGCTTCGGCCTCGCGTCGCCTCACTAGACTGAGGGGCGATGGACGCGCCGGCGACGCTCACCCGCGGCTTCGAATTGCCCCTCGAGCCGCGCCTGCCGCGGATCGGCGCAGTCGACGCCGTTGCGCTCGAGGCGCGGGCGGCCGACCTGGCCAAGCGCTCGATCAAGCGCGAGTCCAAGCTGGCCGCGCTCGACCTGATCGTGCGCATGACCGACCTGACCACGCTCGAGGGCGCCGACACGCCCGGCAAGGTCGCGGCGCTGTGCCAGAAGGCGGTGCGGCCCGACCCGCTCGACTCGACGGTGCCCTCCGTCGCCGCCGTCTGCGTCTACCCGAACCTGGTGTCCGTCGCCCGCGAACGGCTCGGCCCCGACCGGTCGGTGCGGATCGCGTCGGTGGCGACCGCCTTCCCCTCGGGCCAGTCCCCGATCGAGGTGAAGCTGGCCGACGTGCGCGCCGCGGTCGAGCTGGGCGCCGACGAGGTCGACATGGTGATCGACCGCGGCGCCTTCCTGTCAGGGCGCTACGCCAAGGTGTACGACGAGATCGTGCGGGTGAAGGAGGCCGCCGGCCCCGCCCATCTCAAGGTGATCCTCGAGACCGGCGAGCTCGGCACCTACGACAACGTTCGCCGCGCGTCGCTGCTGGCCATGGCGGCCGGCGCGGACTTCATCAAGACGTCCACCGGCAAGATCAGCCCGGCGGCGACGCTGCCCGTGACGCTGTGCATGCTCGAGGCGATCCGCGACGTCGAGGCCGAGACGGGCCGGGCGGTGGGGATGAAGCCCGCCGGCGGTATCCGCCACGCCAAGCTCGCCATCCAGTACCTGTGCGTGCTGCACGAGACGCTCGGCCGCGAGTGGCTGACGCCGGAGCGGTTTCGGTTCGGCGCGTCGTCGCTCGTGAACGACGTGCTCATGCAGATCCGCAAGCAGAAGACCGGCGTCTACCAGTCCCCCGACTACTTCACGGTCGACTGATGTCCGACATCGAGCACCGCCCGCCGGCCTCGCCCGCGCCTCTCGAGTGGGAGTACGCGCCCGCCCCCGAGGCGCGCGACATCGTCTCGTTGCACGAGCGGTACGGGCTCTACATCGGCGGCGAGGTGGTGGAGCCGCGCTCGGGCGCGTGGTTCGTCACCAGCTCTCCCGCCGACGAGTCGCCGCTGGCCGAGGTCGCCCAGGCGGGCGGGGAGGACGTCGACCTCGCCGTCGGGGCTGCCCGGGCCGCGTACGAGGACGGCTGGTCGAGCCTGCGCCCGGCCGAGCGGGCCAAGTACCTGTTCCGCATCGCCCGCATCCTCCAGGAGCGGTCGCGCGAGCTGGCCGTCGCCGAGTCGCTCGACGGCGGCAAGCCGATCAAGGAGTCGCGCGACGTCGATCTTCCGCTGGCTGCGGCGCATTTCTTCTACCACGCCGGCTGGGCCGACAAGCTCGAGTACGCCTTCCCCAACCGGACACCGCGGCCGCTGGGCGTCGCCGCCCAGATCATCCCCTGGAACTTCCCGCTGCTGATGCTCGCGTGGAAGGTGGCGCCGGCGCTCGCATGCGGCAACACGGTCGTGCTGAAGCCGGCCGAGACGACGCCGCTGACCGCGCTCATGTTCGCCGATGTCTGCCGCCAGGCCGAGCTGCCCGCGGGCGTCGTCAACATCGTCACCGGCGACGGCTCGACCGGCGCCGAGCTCGTCCGCCACGACGGCATCGACAAGCTCGCGTTCACCGGCTCGACTGACGTCGGCAAGGCGATCCAGCGCGAGCTGGCCGGGCGCGGCATCCCGATCACGCTCGAGCTTGGCGGGAAGGCGGCGAACATCGTCTTCGACGACTGTGCCCTCGACCAGGCCGTCGAGGGGATCGTGAACGGCATCTACTTCAACCAGGGCCACGTCTGCTGCGCCGGCTCGCGCCTGCTCGTCCAGGAGTCGATCGCCGAGCCGCTGATCGGGAAGCTGAAGCGGCGCCTGCAGACGCTTCGGGTCGGCGACCCGCTCGACAAGAACACCGACGTCGGCGCCATCAACTCGCGCGCCCAGCTCGACAAGATCCGCGAGCTTGTGGCAAGCGGGGAGGCCGACGGAGCCGAGATCTACCAGCCTCCCTGCGTCCTCCCCGAGCGGGGCTACTGGTTCGCGCCGACCGTCTTCACGAACGTCGCCCAGTCGAGCCGGATCGCGACCGAGGAGATCTTCGGCCCGGTGCTGTCCGTGCTCACGTTCCGCACGCCTGACGAGGCGGTCGAGAAGGCGAACAACACGCCGTACGGCCTGTCGGCGGGCGTGTGGACTGAGAAGGGCTCGCGCATCCTGTGGATGGCCTCGCGCCTGCGCGCGGGCGTCGTCTGGGCGAACACGTTCAACCGCTTCGACCCCGCGTCGCCGTTCGGCGGCTACAAGGAGTCCGGCTTCGGCCGCGAGGGCGGCCGCCACGGCCTCGAGTCGTACCTGAGGTTCGACGAATGAGCCGGCTCCCGGTGCGCAAGACCTACAAGCTCTACATCGGCGGCGCGTTCCCGCGCTCCGAGTCGGGCCGCACCTACGAGGCCGAGGGCCAGAACGTCGCCCGCGCATCGCGCAAGGACGCGCGCGACGCGGTGCGGGCGGCCCGTGCGGCTGTCGCGAAGTGGTCGGGGGCGACGGCGTACAACCGCGGCCAGGTGCTCTACCGGATGGCCGAGATGATGGAGACGCGTGCCGCCGACCTCGCCGCGGTGTGCTCGGGCGCGGACGAGGTGGAGCGTTCGATCGACCGGGTCGTCTGGTATGCGGGCTGGGCGGACAAGCTGGCCCAGGTGCTCGGCGGCGCGAACCCGGTGGCGGGGCCGTACTTCAACTTCACGATCCCGGAGCCGACCGGCGTCGTCGCCATAATCGCCCCGCCCGAGCCGGCGCTCGAGGGCCTGGTGACGCGGCTCCTGCCGGCGCTGGCCGGCGGGAACACCGCCGTCGTTGCGGCATCCCACGACCACCCGCTGGCCGCCGTCGAGCTGGCCGAGGCCGTGGCGACGAGCGACATGCCCGCCGGCGTCGTCAACATCCTCACGGGCGATCCCGCCGAGATCGCGCCGATACTCGCCGGCCACATGGACGTGAACGCGCTCGACCTGACGGGCGCGGGCGACGACTCCTCCGTCGAGCTCGAGCGGCTGGCCGCGGACAGCGTGAAGCGGGTCGTGCGCGGAACCGCGACGGGGCAGAGCGTGTGGGAGATCGAGCCCCTCGTCGAGGCGAAGACGGTCTGGCACCCGATAGGGGCGTGATCCTGGCTGAATAACCGGTGCCAGGCACCGGTTATTCACGCGACCAGTCGACGGCGGCAAACCTGGCTCGCAGCGCCGCTCCCCGACCGGGGTTGAGCGCCTCCACCCAGCCGATGCGGCCCAGCAGGTGCGCGCGCAGGTCGGGGACGCCGGCACGGTTCGCGGCAATCGGTCCGCGCGTGGCCGCCTCGTGCAAGGTGGCCCGCAGCCGGTCGTAGTCCTCCCGCGGCACGTTCGTCCGCGCGTTCACGACTATGCCGCGCACGCGCTGGCGGCCCGCCCGCGTTGCCAGGGCCGACTTGCGCACGTTGAGCCGGAAGCCCTCCTGCGCGACGATGTCCGCGACCGCCGTTCGGAGCGTCGGCGCCCGCGAGAGCAGCTCACGCCCGCCCGAGAAGGCGAGGTCGTCGGCGTAGCGCGAGTAGACGGCGGCGAACGCGTCGGCCAGCCCGGCCAGGCGGCAATCGAGCCGGTAGGCGCACAGGTTGGCGAGGGCGGGGGAGGTGGGTGCGCCCTGGGGCAGGTGCGGGCCCGCCAGCAGCCGTCCCATGCGGGCGTGCGCCGGGAGCGCAGCCGGGTCGACGGGCCGCGGCGCCGCCGACCACTCGTCCGGCGGGACGACGTTCGTGACGAGGCCGGTCAGGTGGTGGGCGACGGACTCCGGGTAGCCGGCCATCCGGAAGATCCCGTACACGCGGCCGGCGGCGACCGACGCGAAGAAGTCCTCGAGGTCGAAGCGCAGAAGGACATCTCGACCCGGATGCCGGCGGGCGTGGGTGACCGCCGAGTGGCCGCGGCGAAACCTGTGCGTTGCCTCGTGCGGCGGGATCGCATCGAGGATGCCGTGCAGGATCCGTCGCTGCGTCTCCTTGAGGAGCGCCTTGGGTTGCTCGATCAGGTGCGGCGGCCCGCCGGGGCGCGCCAGCCAGCGGTACCGGTAGTTGCGCAGCCGGGGGCCGGCGCCGCGCTCGAGGCCGCGGCGGTCGGCCAGCCAGGCCAGCTCGCCGGGATGGAGGTCGAAGAGCGCCGCGAGGTCGGTGGGCGTCGCTGCGGCCGGCACGGGCCAGCGCGCCGGCCCCATCTCGGCGACGAACGCCGTGAGGGGCACGTGCCGAGGCGGCCTCGGGAGGCGGCCGGCGGCGTCCAGTCGCTGGAGCGAGCGGTCGACCGTGGCCGCGAGCGCCCGGGGCTCATCGGCCGGGCGCACGGGGTGAGTCGCGCGCGCCTCGTCGACGACGACTCCGAGACAGCGCGGCCGGCGGCCGAACACCTCGGTCGCCCGTTGCGCCATCGCCCCGGGCGCCCACTCACCCCCCAGGAACGCCGCAGCCAGCGCCCGTGCGACGCCGGTACGGGTCTGGCGCGGCCATCTCATCGGCGGGCGTCCGGCGGCGCGCCCCGACTGCTTCTGTCGCGCGTGCGTGCGCGCGACTGCGACGGAGGCGCAGGGAGGCGCACGCGATGCGATGTGTGGTGACACCGGTTCCCCCGGGGGTGCCCCGGAGAGACCCGCCTGTGCGGGCCTGCTCGAGACGCGTCGCCGGACGCTGTCAAGATACCCCAGCCACCCCGGGGGGTTGCGCCCGCACGTATCCTTTGGGCGATGGTACTTCGGGTCTGGGTCGCGGCCGTCCTGGTCGTGGGTGTGTGCAGCGGCTGTGCGGGAGGGGGTTCCGCGAGCCCGCCCTCGGCGACAGGGCCGGCGGCTGTCGTTGCCGCCGACGGCCCCGCGCCGCTGCAGCCCGTCGTCGCGCAGGCGTGGCATGCGCCTGTCCGTCCAGCCGGGTCGGGGGCGTACCTGATGGCGCGCCTCCGCCACCCGCTCCATACGCGGTTCGGGCTCGTGCGCGCGAAGACGCAGTTCGACGGCCCCGTGTGGGTGCCGGTCGTCAGCCATCGCGGCCCGCAGGCATCGCTGCTCGTGCCGGTCAGGCCCTTCGGCCGGGTCATCCACGCCGACGTGCGCGCGCTGGCGTTGCGCTGGTCGCGCATCCGCGTCGTGGTCGACCTGGCGACGTCCCGGCTGACGATCTTCCGCGGCCGGCGGGCGGTCGGCGCGTTCCCGGTCGGTCAGGGGACGGCGCTCACGCCGACGCCGACCGGCCGGTTCTTCGTCACCGATCGGCTCCGGTTCGGGTTCGGCAGTCCGTACTTCCCGTTCGCGCTCGGGCTCTCGGTCCACCAGACGCATCTCTCGCCGACGTGGATCGGCGGCGACCAGATCGCCATCCACCCGGGCCCGATGGGCCATGTCAGCAACGGCTGCATCCACGTCGGGCCCGCCGCGATCCGCGTTCTGCGCCGGATCGCGCCGCTGGGCACGTACGTGATCGTCCAGCACTAGATGGTTGATTCCACGCCCTCGTGACGTCCTGGGTGGCTGCGAACCAAGCAGCGCAAGGACGCAGGGAGCGTTCATATTGGGCCGAAATATGGGCGCGACCGAGGACGCCGCGATGCGACGGTTCGCAGCCACAGCCCACCGACGACCCGAACCCCCGCCAACAGCCTGACGTCCAGGCGCGCGGGGGCGTGGAATCAACCATCTCGGTGGTCACATGCCCATCGGCATCGGCATCTCAGGCCCGTGTAGGCCGGGAATGAGGCCGGGGTGCCACGGGGCGAGCAGCCCGAGCACGATCAGGCCGATGCCCACGACGTAGACGGTCGCCCAGCCGTGGCGCCACGTTCGCTCGAGCACCACCACGACCGCGAGGGCGGCCATCCAGCGCAGGTCCATCACGCCGAGCGCGATCAGCGCCACCATCAGCCCCCAGCAGCAGCCGATGCAGTAGGCGCCGTGGTAGAGGCCGGCGCGGACGTCGCGCAGCGGGCCGCGGTAGCTCCCCACGTGGAGCAGGACGCCGAGCGGGGAGCGGCAGTGCGACAGGCAGCGGCTCTTCGCCCGGGTGAACTGGTAGACGCCGGCGGCGACGAGTGCCGCGGCACCGACCCAGCGGGCCGCGTCCGGATCGTGTGCGGCCAGCCTGCCTGCAACATCGGCGACCGCGAACGCAGCCAGGCCGAACGCCGCCCAGGCGATCAGGTATCCGGCGACGAGCCCCGCCACCCGGGCGGCGCGCGTCCCCGGCTGCGCCGCCTGCATCCGGATCGCCCGTGCGTAGAGGCCGCCGACCGGCGCGACGCCGGGCAGCATCATCGCGGCCATCATGACCGTCCAGAACACGAGGAACCCGGCCAGCCCGTAGCCCATTGTGCCCGGTGTCGACACCATCCCGTCGGTCTCGTGGATCACCGCCAGCCACGCGACCGCCGCCGCGGCGACGATGACGGCTGCTGCCGCGCCGCTGCGCGACCACGAGGACGCCTGACTGCGCATCTCGGTCATCCGGCCAGGGCCGATCCCGGCTCGGCGTGGACGATCTCGCCCTCGATCAATGTTGCCAGCACGCGCACGTCCGGATACTCGTCCGAGGCGACGGCGAACAGGTCGCGGTCGAGCACCACCAGGTCGGCCAGCTTGCCCGGCTCGATCGATCCCGTGACGGTGTCGATCCCGCACGCGTAGGCGGCGCCGATCGTCTGCGCGGCGATGGCCGTGCCGAGGTCGAGGCGCTCTTCGGGCAGGAACGGCTCCTGCGCGGCACCGAGCGGGTCGCGGCGCGAGACGGCGACGGCCAGCTGGCGACGCGGGTCGGGCGTCGATACCGCCCAGTCGCTCCCGAACGCGAGCGCTCCGCCGGCCCGGACGATGCTCGCGAACGGGTACATGCCCGCCCCGGCGCGGGCGGAGACGAACGGCAGTGTCAGCTCGGCGACGGACGCCTCGAGCCGCGCCCACAGCGGCGTCACGTTGGCGATCACGCCGAGCGCCCCGAAACGAGGCAGGTCGGCGGGGTGCGCGAACTGGACATGGGCGAGCTGGTGGCGGGCGTCGCGGCGGCCGTTCGCCCGCGCCGCCGATTCCAGCGCGTCGAGCGAGTCGTGCACCGCCCGGTCGCCGATCGCGTGGATGTGGACGCCGAACCCCTCGGCGTCGCACAGGCGCACGAACCGCTCCAGATCGGCCTGCTCGTACATGTGCAGGCCGTGCCCGCCGGAGGGGCGGCCGGCGGTGTCCAGATACGGGTCGAGCATCGCTGCGGTGCGGTTCTCGACGACGCCGTCGTGGAAGAACTTCACGTTGCCGCAGGCCAGGCGGCCGACGGTGCCGCTGCGGCGCCGCTCCACGAGCTCGGCGACCTGCTCCTCGCCGCGGCCCATCTCCCATTCGAGCGCGCCGCGCACGCGCAGCCCGAGCTCACCGGTACGGGCGAGCTCCTCGTACGCCGCCTGCCAGCCGGGATCGACCCGGGCGTCCTGGCAGGCCGTGATCCCGAGCCGGTGGTAGAACGCCGTGCCCGCGCGGATGCCGGCCACCCGGTCGGCGTGCGTGGGGCCTGGAGCGCGGTCGAGGACGAGGCTCATCGCCTGCTCCTGGAGCGTGCCCATAGGCGCGCCGTGCTCGTCGCGCTCGATCCGGCCCCCGGGCGGATCCGGCGTCGCCGCCGTGATCCCGGCGGCCGCGAGCGCGCGCGAGTTCGCCCATGCGCCGTGGATGTCACGGTTCGTGAGGACGGCGGGCCGGTCGGGCACGACGGCGTCGAGCGCCGCCGCCGTCGGCGTCCCGCCGGGGAAGTCGCTCATCGACCAGCCGCTGCCGACGATCCAGTCCCGGTCGGGGTGCGTGTCGCAGTAGGCGGCGATGCGGCGCAGGTGCTCGTCGGCGTCGCGGCTGCCCTCGAGGCTGCACAGCGTCGTCGCGTGGCCGCTCTCGCCGAGGTGGCAATGCGCATCCTGGAATCCCGGCAGAACCATCGCCCCCGCCAGGTCGACCACCCGCGTCGCCGGGCCGCGCAGCCCGTCCAGCTCGTCCGCGCCGCCGACGGCGGCGATCGTTCCGGCCTCGATGGCGACGGCGGCGGCGGTGCGCCGGGCGGCGTCGAAGGTGTGGACGCGCGCGCCCCGCAGGATCAGGTCGGCAGGCATGCACCGATGCTAACGGTCGGGGCGCCGTTCAAGGCGGCCCCTCGCCACGCCGATGACTCAGAGGGAAATGTCACAGTTCGCCTCCGAGCCCCTCCCCGATCCCGATCCCGACGGCGTCATGCTCGACGAGTTCCTCGGGCTGCTGCCCGCGCTGCCGACGTCGATCGGCGTGTTCTCCGCAGGCGGCGTTGCCGAGGTCGTCCTCGCCGACCTCGACCGCGGCCTCGTGATCGGGTACGCGCCCCAGATGCTTATGCAGCCGGGGCTCGTCATCGTCTGTCCGCTGCGTGACCAGTCCGGCGGCGGCTTCGACGTCTCGCTGCGGATCGAGAAGGCCTACTTCCAGTCGTCGAACCAAACGCTGCTGCACCTGCGCGTCGTCGAGATCGTCCACCAGCCGGGGCACCGCCGCAGCAAGCGCGCCCACCGCACCGACGATGCGGACGCCGTGGTGCTGCGCTCGAAGATCCTGCCCGACGGCGAGCGCTTCCGCGTCCGCACGGCGGACATCTCGGAGGGCGGCGTCGCGTTCGTGACCGAGCTGCGCCTGGCGATCGGCGACCGGATCATGCTCTCCGTCTGGATGGGCGCTCGCCCGATCACGATGGAGGCGCTGGTGATGCGGATCGAGCCGATGTCGTTCGGGCGCTCCCGGATCGGGTGCGAGGTCGACGCGATCGCCGACCACGACCGCGAGGCCGTCGGCCAGATCGCCGACGCCTACGACGAAGGCGACGCCTCCGCGCGCGACCCCGAGGCCACGGCCGCCCGGGTCCAGGGCCGCGCCGAGCAGCACGCGCTCAAGTCGCGGCTCGCCGTGCGCCGCTACACTGCGCTAGACCTGCGCTCGGCGCCGGAGTGCAGCCGGTCAGAATCGGTGCCTGGTCTCGCCGAACGGGTCGCCCTTGGCATGGGCGAAGACCTTGACCGGCGCGACGGAGAACACCATCGCGCTGCCGCCGCCCTTCGGGTCGCGGAAGGCGCCGTCGCGAGCGACGTACTGCCACCGCCCGTCCCACTTCGCGGCGAACGCCACGGCGACGCGACGGAGCACGGTGTCGTCGGTGACCTGCACGGCCTCGCCTTCGACGACGACGTCCACGACCGGGGTGACGTGCGGCCGGCCGTCCGTGCGCACGGTGGAGATCCAGAACAGCTCGGCCTGTTCGAGCACGCGGCGCGTCTCATCCCATCCGGTCGCCCTCGCGTCCGGGTGGCTGAAGCGGGTAAGTCCCGTGGTTGGCGCGGGCATCCTGAATGTGACTCACCGGTCGCCCAATAGTCATCGGCGCACGCGCGCCTTTCGCCATGCGGCTCGCCCGAGGAGCTAGGCCGGCGCCGGCTCGCCCCGCCTGTTCGCCGCCACGATGCGTGCCTGCTCGGGCGGCGCCGGCGGCAGATCTTCGAGCAGGTGGTCGGCGAAGGCCTCGGCCTCCGCGTACGCCAGCGCGCGGTTGTGCAGCCGCTCGAAACCGATGCTCGAGAACGGGTTGCCGGAGAGGCCGCGTCCGCACACCGAGCCGCCGTAGTGGCTTGGGTAGACGACGACGTGGTCGGGCAGCGCGAGCAGCCGCTGCATCGACCCGTGCTGCAGCAGGGCGAGCGCGCGGGGATCGCCTCCGGCGGCGTGCAGGTCGGGGCGGCCGGCGTCGTTCACGAGCAGCGAGTCGCCGGTGAAGGCGAGCCACGGATCCTCGGTCTCGCGGCGCAGGTCGGCCACGAGGTAGGCGTGATGGGCGGGGGCGTGCCCCGGCGTCGCCATCGCCGTCACGATCGTGTTGCCGAGCTCGATCCGCTCGCCGTCCTCGAGCGCGTGGTGGTCGAAGTCGACCGCCGCGCCGGCGGGCAGGTACGCGGTCGCGCCGGTCGCCGCGACCAGGCCGGAGAGCCCGGAGACGTGGTCGGCCTGCACATGCGTCTCGAACACGCCGACGATCGGCGCGCCGGTCGCCTCGGCGGCCTCGACGTACCGGTCGACGAGCTCGATGTGGGGGTCGACGACGGCCAGCTGGTTGTACGTCAGACAGCCGAACAGGTAGCTCGCGCAGGCCGTCGGGTCGTACAGGAACGGGCGCAGGATCATGGCCGATGATCGTAGACCAGGGCAGGGCGACCCGCTTGACCCGGCCCGCCGAACCCGGTACAACTCGCCGCCGTGATCGAGCTCGCCCTCAACCACTACAACGCGCTCAAGTTCGTCCACGTCCTCGCGGCCGTCGTCTGGGTCGGCGGCGCGTGCACCGTGCAGGTCTACGCGTTTCTCGCCCTGCGCACCGAAGACCCCGGCAGGGTGGCGTCGTTCGCGGCCGACACGGAGTTCGTCGGCATGCGCGTCTTCCTGCCGTCGTCGCTGATCCTGCTCGTCTCGGGGATGTTCACGCTGCACGATTCGAGCGGCGCGTGGAGCTACAGCCAGGGGTGGGTGCAGTTCGGGCTCGCCGTGATCGTGCTCTCGATCATCGTCGGGGCGGGGTACCTGGGGCCGGAGTCCGGCCGCATCGCCAAGGCCACCGATGCGCAGCGGGGTCGAGTCCGCCGAGGTGCAGCAGCGCATCCGGCGCATCTTCCTCGTGTCGCGGATCGAGCTCGTGCTCCTGCTCGCCGTGGTCTTCGACATGGTGGTCAAGCCCGGCATGTGAGCGGGCGGGCCCGCTCCCGGCCGGGCCATAGAATGCCCCACATGGACAGGTACGACCCGGCCGCCGTCGAGGCCAAGTGGCAGCAGATCTGGGAGCGCGAGGGCGTCTTCGACGTGCCCAACCCTGCCCCCGGCGAGCCGACCGACGACCTGACCTACGTGCTCGAGATGCTCCCGTACCCGTCCGGCGAGCTGCACATGGGCCACGTCAAGAACTACACGATGGGCGACGTCGTCACCCTGTACCGGCGCCGGCACGGCCACCGGGTCATGCACCCGATGGGCTACGACGCGTTCGGCCTCCCGGCCGAGAACGCGGCGATCCGCTCGGGCCGGCACCCGGCCGAGTCGACGCGCGAGAACATCGCCGCGATCCGCCGCCAGATGCGGCGCATGGGCTGGTCGATCGACTGGAACCGGGAGCTCTCGACGGCCGACCCGGAGTACTACCGCTGGACGCAGTGGATCTTCCTGCGCCTGTTCGAGGCCGGCCTCGCGTTCCGCAAGAGCGCCAACGTGAACTGGTGCCCGAACGACCAGACCGTGCTCGCGAACGAGCAGGTGATCGACGGCCACTGCGAGCGGTGCGGGGCCGAGGTCGAGGCGCGCACGCTGGAGCAGTGGTTCTTCAAGATCACGGCGTATGCCGACCGCCTGCTGGACGACCTGGCGCACGTGCACTGGCCGGAGCGTGTCGTCACGATGCAGCGCAACTGGATCGGCCGCTCCGAAGGCGCGGAGGTGTCGTTCGCGCTCGCCGACGGCACGGCGCTCGAGGTGTTCACGACCCGCCCGGACACGCTCTACGGCGCGACGTTCTTCGTGCTCGCGCCGGAGCATCCGCGCGCCGTCGAGCTGGCGGCGGGCACCGAGCACGAACAGGCCGTGGCCGACTACATCCGCCACGCCGGCGCCCGCTCGGCGGTCGAGCGAGCGGAGGCGAAGGAGAAGACCGGCGTCTTCACCGGCAGCTACGTCACGAACCCCGTGAACGGCGAGCAGCTCCCGGTCTGGGTGGCCGACTATGTCCTGGCCGAGTACGGCACCGGCGCGATCATGGCGGTGCCCGCCCACGACGAGCGCGACTTCGATTTCGCCCGAGCGCACGGGCTCGAGATCCGGCCGGTGGTGGCCCCCGCCGGCGAGCCTCCCTCGACGGACGCCGCCTATTCGGCGCATACGCAGGACGAGGTGCTCGTGAACTCCGCCGAGTTCAGCGGCATGGCGTCGCCCGACGGTAAGAAGGCGATCGTGGCCCGCCTCGAGGCGGACGGCCGGGGCAAGGGCACGGTCGCCTATCGCCTGCGCGATTGGCTGCTCTCGCGCCAGCGCTACTGGGGCTGCCCGATCCCCGTCGTGCACTGCGAGAAATGCGGGATCGTGCCGGTACCGGACGACCAGCTCCCGGTCGTGCTGCCCGACGTCCGGGACTACGCGCCGCGCGGCCGCTCGCCGCTTGCCGCGGCCGAGGACTGGGTGCGCACCGAGTGCCCTTCGTGCGGCGGCCCCGCGTCGCGCGAGACCGACACGATGGACACGTTCGTCGATTCATCGTGGTACTTCATGCGGTACGCCGACCCGCACAACGACACGGCGCCGTTCAGCCGCGAGGCGGTCGACGCGTGGCTGCCGGTCGACCAGTACATCGGCGGCGTCGAGCACGCGATCCTGCACCTGATGTACGCGCGCTTCTTCACGAAGGCGCTGTACGACCTGGGCTACCTCGGCTTCACGGAGCCGTTCGCGAACCTCTTCACCCAGGGGATGATCTACTACCTCGGCGCCAAGATGGCCAAGTCGAAGGGCAACGTGATCTCGCCCGACCACATGGTCGAGCGCTACGGCGCGGACACCGTGCGCATGTACTCGCTGTTCCTCGGGCCGCCCGACCAGGACGCCGAGTGGTTCGACGGCGGCGTCGAGGGCAGCCACCGCTTCCTGGCCCGGCTGTGGCGGCTGGCGGTGGAATCGGCCGCGGAGCTGCCGCCCGGCATCCCGGCGTCGGCCCCCGCGGACGGGCAGGGCGCCGATCTGGTGCGCAAGGCCCACTGGGCGATCGACCGGGTGACCAGCGACGTCGGCGACCGGTTCGCGTTCAACACCGCCGAATCGGCCGTGCACGAGCTCGTGCGCGACCTCCAGGGGGCCGGCGACGCGACCCCGGAGCAGCGCCGCTTCGCCGCGGCGATCGCGGTGTCGCTCGTGCAGCCGTACGCGCCGCACATCGCCTCCGAGCTGTGGGAGCGGCTGGGCGGCGAGCGGCTGTGGGACGCGCCGTGGCCGGTGGCCGACCCGGCGATGCTCGTCTCCGATCACGTCACCTACGCCGTGCAGGTGAACGGCAAGCTGCGCGGCCAGTTCAGCGCGCCGGTCGACCTCGACCGCGACGGCGTCCTGGCCGAGGCGCGGGCGCTCCCGAACGTCGTCCGCCATCTGGACGGCACGACGGTCGTGAAGGAGATCGTCGTCCCGGGCAAGCTGGTCAGCCTCGTCACGCGCTGAATAAACGGGGTCAGACCCCTTTTATTCACGCCGGCTACACCCGCTGCGTGTCGCGCCGGTACGCCCAGCTCGCGGCGAACGCGAGGACGACCGCCCAGGCCGCCATGATCAGCCAGCCGCGGACCGACCAGCCGGGGCCGCCGAGGGAGACGTGGCTCGCCTGGACGAGCCAGTACGACGGCAACGCCTCGGCGATGTCGTGCAGCGCGCCGTTGTTCACGGGGAACCAGACGCCGCCGAGCAACGAGAGCAGGGCGGTCGTGCCGCCCATCGCCGGGCCGATCGAATCGGTCGTGAGCAGGTGCCCCATGAGCACCCCGAGCGCGATGAACGGCACGAGCCCGACCAGGATCAGCCCGGTCATCCGCGCCCACTCGCCGGCGGGGAGCGAGACGCCGAGCGAGATGCCCGACGCGTACAGCACGGCGATCGTGATCGCGGCCATCAGGTAGGCGACGACGACCTTGGTGCGGAAGTAGTTGCGCGTCGAGAGCGGCGTGAGCCGCAGCTGCCGGTTCCACCCGGCCGCCCGTTCGCCGGCGATGCGCGTTCCGGTCGAGAGCACCGTGTTCATCGTGCCGAACGCGGTCAGGCCGACCATGTAGTAGAGGGCCGCCGGGAGCCCGCTGTTGGCGAAGTTGTGCTGGTCCCGGTTCGGGCCGGCGATCGTGAAGTAGAGCACGACCGGGAACCCGATCGAGAAGATGAAGAAGCGGCGGTTGCGGAACGTGCGGACGATCTCGTACTTGGCAAACGTGATCACGTCTCCACCCCCGTGAGCTGCAGGAACGCCTGCTCGAGCCCCGCGCCGGTGATCTCGATGTCCCGGGCGTCGGGGTACGCGGCCAGGAGCGCCCGGATCGCCGCGTCGGAGTCGGCGCAGTGCAGGACGATGGCCTGTCCTCGGCGCTCGGCCGAATTGACCCCGGCGAGCGCCCCGAGCGCGGACAGCTCCACGTCGGGAAGCGTGGCCCGGATGGTGCGTAGTCCGACCATCGCCTTGATCTCGGTGGTCGGGCCGTCCGCCACGATGGTGCCGTGGGCCATGAGCACGGCCCGGTCGGCGTTCGCGTCCGCCTCCTCCAGGTAGTGGGTCGCGAAGATGATCGTCTTGCCGCGCGCCGCGAACCCGCGCATGGAGTCCCAGAACGCGTGCCGGCTCTCGACGTCCATCGCCACCGTCGGCTCGTCGAGGACGAGCAGCGCCGGGTTCGACACGAGCGCGACCGCGAACCGGGCCCGCTGCGTCTCGCCGCCGGAGAGCCGCTGGGTGCGGCGATCCGCGATCTCGCCGATCCCGGCCAGGTCGATCACCTCGTCGACGCCGAGCGGGGTGGGGTAGAGCGACGCCATCATGTCGAGCAGCTCGCGCACGGACAGGTCGCGGATCAGCGAGCCGGTCTGGAGCATCGCCCCGATCGCGCCGTTGGCGATCGCGCCGCTCGGGCTGCGGCCGAAGACACTGACCGTGCCGCTGTCGGGCGACAGCAGGCCGAGCAGCATGTCGATCGTGGTCGACTTGCCGGCGCCGTTCGGGCCGAGCAGCGCGACGGTCTCGCCGGCGCGGATCTCGACGTCGATGCCGCGGACGGCGTGCACGGGACCGGTGGGTGACGCGAACGACTTCGCGAGCCCCTCGAGACGGATCATCGTGTCGGTCGCCGTCGCGCTCACGCCTCGTACCTTGCCAAACCGGCGCGCGACACCCCGCAGGTCGGAACGGATTCGTGACCCTTTCGCGACCGCCCACGTCTGGACCCGTGACTGGCGAGCGCGGGATCCTGCCCGACGTGCCCGCAATCTCCCATCGCCAGATCGCCCTCTACGTCGCGGCCGCGGCGATCGTGCTCCTCGTCGGGTGGAAGTACCAGGCCGGGTCGTCCTCGCCGTCTGCGTACACGTCCGACCCCGCGCCGGCGACGTCGGCGCTCCCCGCCGCCGATCCGGGGCCGGCCGTGGTCGTCGTCGACGTGTCCGGCGCTGTCCGCCGGCCCGGTGTCTACCGTCTGAGCGCGGGCGCGCGCGTGCTCGACGCGGTGCGCAAGGCGGGCCCGCGCCGCCGCGCCAACCTCGGCGCCGTGAACCTGGCGGCCCGCCTGACGGATGGCGAGCAGGTGAGCATTCCCGTGCGTGGCGCCCCGGCCGCCGCCGGCACGACGGACCCGAGTGACGCTGCGACACCGGCGGCGCCCGTCTCGCTCAACTCGGCGTCGCTCGAGCAGCTCGAGACGCTCGACGGGATCGGCCCCGCGCTGGCCCAGCGGATCATCGACTACCGGACGGCCCACGGCGGGTTCCGGTCGCTGGAGGAGCTCGACCAGGTGAGCGGGATCGGCCCCGCCCGGCTGGCGGCCCTGCACGGCCACGTCACCCTATGACCGCCCACACGCGGCTCGTGCTCGCCGCGACCGTCGGGCTGGCCGCAGCAGCGCTCGGCCGGCCGCTGCTGGCAGCGGCCGCGGTGCTCGTCGGCGACTCCGGCAGGGTGCGGGCCGCCGCGATCGCCGTCGCGGCCCTCGCCCTGCTTCTGGGCTCGGCCCGGGTCGCGACACTCGACCGGCGCACCCTCGCTCCCGGCCACGCGCACGGGGCGATCGTCGTGGTCACCGGCGCACCGACCGGCAGCCGCGGCCTGGCGGCGGTGACCGGGATGGGGGAGACCGTCGTGCTCTCGGCACCGGGCACGCCGCTCGAGCTGGGCGGTCGCTACCGGGTCGACGGCCGCTACCAGCCGCTCGACGCCGTGGTGCGCGACTACTACGCGACGCAGGGTGTCCACCTGGAGCTGCACGCGACCGAGGCGGTGATGATCGGCCGCCGCGGCGGCATCTGGGGCGTCACCGACGCGCTGCGGCGGGCGGCGCTCGCCCACCTGGAGGTCGCGTCCGACGCGACGCCGGCGCGCGGCCTGGTGGCCGGCATCGCGCTCGGCGACACCGGGGCGATCCCGACCGCGACGCGCGACCAGCTGCGGTCGAGCGGGCTCTACCACCTGGTGGCTGTGAGCGGCCAGAACGTCGCCCTCGTGATCGCGTTCACGATCGTGTGCCTCGGCGCCGCCGGCGTGATCGGCGTGCCCGCCCGCGTGGCCGCGCTGGGAGTGACCGTGACGTACGTGCTCGTCACCGGCGCCGGCCCGTCCATCGTCCGCGCCGGCGTCGCCGGGGTGCTGGTGGCGGTCGGCTGGCTGGGGTCGCGCGCCGTCTCGCGCTGGCATCTGCTCGCATGCGGCGCCGCGCTCGTGCTGGCGCTCGATCCGCTCGAGCTGTTCGACCCGGGCTTCCAGCTCTCGTTCTCGGCAGTGCTGGCGATCTTCCTCGTCGCCCCGCGCCTGCGCGGCGCGCTCGGAAGCGCCGCCGCCGTCTCGGTGGCCTGCACGGTCGTCACGGCGCCGATCGTGTGGTGGCACTTCGGTCGCACGAGCCCCCTCGCCGTCCCCGCCAACCTGCTCGCGCTTCCGGCTGTCGCGCCGATCCTGTGGCTCTCCCTGGCCGCCCTCGTCGCCCACGCTGTGTGGGCGCCGCTGGCCACACCGCTGCTCGACCTCGCCGATCTGCTCGCCGGCTACGTGCTCACGATCGCGGCGATGTGCTCCTAGCGGCTAGGCGTGCCGCCATAGGGTGTGGTAGAGCACCCACCGATCGGCGCCTGACTCGAACCGGTGCCGCCGAACGGGTTCGGCTCGATCCGGAGCATGAGCCGCACGTGCTCGATGTGCGCGTCGCCGTCGAGGTTCGCCCGCCAGACGTGGACGACGGTCGGCGTCTGCGCTGCCGCCGCGGAGGCGGGGAACCACAGGAAAGCCGCGAAGGTCAACGCGAGGATCGCACGGCGCATGGACACCCACCTCCCAGGTCGGGAACTCGACGGCCCAGTATGGCGATCGGCGGCGCGTCCCGGCAAGCTTTCCGGCTGTGCGCGCCAATCCGGCATCAACCCTCGCACAAACGCTCGGGATCGATCACGGCCACGAGCTCGCCCGCGATCTCGACGAGCGCCAGGACCGGTGTCGCCCACGACCACCGCGCACGGCCCCGCCCGGGTCGCGACACCACCATCCGCCTGCCCCTGTCGACCCGCTCCATGTCCATGCGAGCCGCGGCGTCGAGTGTTGTCGCCGCGGAGCATCGTGACGCCCGCCTCGGAGCGCTGTCCCGGCAGCCGTCGCGGCGGCGCGTAGGGCACCACCTCGGTCACCGCAATCAGCGGGAACGCGAAGGCTCCGCCACCGATCACGCACCGGAGCGGGCGCCCGTCGAGTCGGGCGCCTCGTCGTCCTCCTCGGTCGGCACGCCGGTCTGCGCGTCACTCGCCCAGGCCGCGATCAGCCGCCGCAACCCGGCCTCGCTGGGGATGCCGCGGCGGCCGGCGCGCTGCCCTGGCTCCTCCATCCCGCGATGATATCCCCGCACCCCGCGATTTCCGGGCCCGGCCGGCCCGGTCGCACGGCTGTGCCCGACGGAGTTCGTGCGACAATGCAGAACGATGAAGCTCTCCGCGAAGGCCGACTACGCCGTCCGTGCCGTCCTGGTGCTGGCCTCTCACGAGGGCGAGGGGTCGCTGAAGGGCGAGCTCGTCGCCAAGGCCCAGGATCTGCCGCTGAAGTTCGTCGAGAACATCCTCGGCGAGCTCAAGCACGCGGGCGTCGTCGCGTCGCAGCGGGGACCAGAGGGCGGCTACCGCCTCGCCGTCCCCGCAAGCCAGATCTCGCTCGCCGAGGTGATCCGGATCGTCGACGGGCCGATCGCCGCCGTCGCCGGCGTGCGCCCCGACGAGGTCAGCTACCCGCCCGGAGCCGAGGCGCTCCCCGGCGTGTGGCTCGAGGCGCGGGGGATGCTGCGCTCGGTGCTCGAGACGACGACGTTCGCCGATCTCGTCGAGCGCTCGCAGGTGCTGGCCGGACAGGGCGACCGCCGGGCGCCGCGCACGCCCGCTCCGGCGCGGACGCGGTCGTCGCACCGCTGAGGGAGCGGGGAAGGTGAGCGCGAACGCTCCGGCCGAGATGAAGCCGGTCTACCTGATCGCCGGCACCGACTGGCCCAAGGTCGACGCGGCGATCGCGCGCCTGCGGGCGCGGTTCGATCCGGAGTCGATCGAGCAGCTCTCGCCGGGCGGCGACGAGCCGGTCGACATCGTCGCGGCGTGCAATGCGCTCGGGCTCTTCCCCGGCCGCCGGCTCGTGTTGGTGCGGAACGCCGAGGAGCTCGACAAGGATGCCGTGGGGGCCATCGTCGAGTACCTCCAGTCGCCGGCGCCCGAGACGACGCTCGGCCTCTTCGGAGGCAGCGGGTTCGGCCCGAAGCATCCGCTGGTGCAGGCGGTCGAGCCGGTCGGCGAGGTGCGCGTCTTCGACGCCCCGGAGCGCAAGCAGGCGGCCGACTGGGTCGTCCGCCGCTTCGCCGAGTCGCGGACGCAGTGCCCGCCCGCCGTCGCCCGCCGGCTGGTCGAGCTCGTCGGCGAGGACGTCGGCGACCTCGCGCTCGAGACCGACAAGCTGATCGCCTACTCCGGCGGCGAGGCGCCCAAGGTCGAGGACGTCGAGCGGCTCGTGATCCCGAGCATCGACATCAAACCGTGGGACATCACCGACGCCTGGGGCCGGCGCGACGCCGCCGCCGTCATCGGCCTCGCCACGGCCGACGTCGAGCGGCGCGAGGACGTCGGCCGGGTGATCGCCCAGCTGTCGGCGCACGTGCGCCGCGTGCACCGGGCATCCGTGATGGTCGAGGCCGGCGCGACCCAGGCCGACGTCGCCCGGGAGCTGGGTCTGAAGCCGTTCCCCGCGCAGAAGCTGGTCGGGCAGGCGCGCCGCTTCGAGCCCGCCGAGCTGGGCCGGGCCATCGTCCGCCTGGCCGAGCTCGATCTGGCGGTGAAGGGCGGCAGCAGGGTCGACTCGCGGTTCGAGCTCGAGCTCGCGCTGGCCGACATCACCGCCGGATGAGCGGCCAGACGCTCGCGGCCGCGATGGCGGCCACCGTCGCTGCCGCCTGCACCCTGGTGGTGGCGACGCGGCTGCGGGCGGCCGGCCCGCGGCGGGCGCCGCTGATCGCATGGACGATCGGCTTTGCCCTGTTCACCGCCGCCACGCTGGCGCTGCTCGACGGCGCCGCCCGCGGCTGGTCCGACGTCCCGTTCCGGATCTACTACCTGACCGGCGGCGTGCTGGTCGTCGCCTACCTGGCGGTGGGGGAGATGCTGCTCGTGCTGCCGGGCCGCACGGTCACGCGCATGACGGCTGCGACGATGCTCTTCCTCACCTTCGCGGCGACGGCTGCGGTGCTGGCGGCCCGGGTCGACGCCGGCGAGCTGCAGCGCGCCGGGGCGACGCCCCCGAACGGGGCGATCAAGGGGCCGTGGCCGGCGGTGATGGCGATCGGCCTGAACTCGGCGGGCACCGTCGTGCTGCTGGCCGGCTCGCTGCTCTCGGCGCGGAGGCGGCGCGATCCGCGGCCGCTGCTGGTCGCGGCAGGCGTCGCCGTGATCGCGCTCGCGTCGACCGCGACGCGGCTCGGCAGCTACACGCTCTTCGCGCTGGCCCAGGCGGCCGGGGTGACCCTGATTCTGCTGGGCCTGGTTACGCGGAGACGTTCTGCCGGCTGACGATCCGGGCGGCGCGGGCCTTGCGCCGGGCGGCGGCGTTGCGATGGATCGCGTGCCGGGCGGCCGCCCGGTCGACGAGGGCGACAAGGCGCCGCTGCGCCACGTCGACCTGCTCAGAATCGCCCGCCTCGACGGCCTCGTCGAGCCGCCGGAAAAGCGTCTTGATCTGCGTGCGGTAGCGCAGGTTCTCGAGGCGCTGCCGCGCCGCCGTTCGCACTCGCTTGGCCTGCTGCTTCGAGTTGGCCACCGGTTCCCTTCTGATTGACACGCGAACGCCCGCCTTCCGGCGGGCTGGGGGAGCATAGCAGCGGGTCGATAAACTCCCGCGCCGATGAGGGAACAGAGGCGTCTGGCCGCTTCGACGGCGGTGTTCGGGGCGGCGACGGCGGTGTCGCGCGTCGCAGGCGTCATCCGGGAGATCGTGGCCGCGAGCTTCTTCGGAGCGAGCCCCGCGCTGGGCGCCTTCCTGATCGCGTTCAACGTTCCGAACCTGGTCCGCAGCCTGGTCGCCGACAGCGCCATCTCCGCCGCGTTCGTTCCGGTGTTCATGCAGTTGCGGGAGGAAGGTCGCGAGCCGGAAGCCTGGCGGGTCGCGAGCATCGTCCTGTGGCTGGCGGCCGTGATCCTGGGCGCGATCTCCTCGCTCTTCATCCTGCTCGCGCCGTGGATCATGCCGATCTTCGTCCCCGGCAACCAGAACATCGATCCGAACCTGGTCGTGTCTCTCTCGCGGTGGATGTTCCCGATCGTCGCGATCCTGGGGATGACCGGCGTCGTCACCGGGATCCTGAACTCGTACGAGATCTTCGGCGTGCCGGCCATGGCGCCGATCGCCTGGAACGCGGTCATCATCCTGGCCCTCGTCGTCTCGCCGCACAACGCGCATGCCTATGCGATCGGCGTGCTGGTGGCGACCGTCGTCCAGTTCGTGATCCCGTTGCCGCTCCTGCGCGGGCACGGCCAGAGCCTCGTCTTCAGCCTGGCGTGGCGGAACCCCCACGTCATACGGGTGCTGAAGCTGATGGTGCCGGTCACGATCGGGCTCGGCCTGATCAACTTCAACCTCACCCTCGACCTGTCGATCGCGACGCTCGTCCCCGGCGGCCACGCCCCCGCGTACCTGAACTACGCGTTCCGACTGTTCATGCTGCCGCAGGGGCTGTTCTCGGTCGCCGTCTCGGCGGTGCTCTTCCCGCGCATCTCCGGGCTCGCTGCGCGGGGTGACATCGACGGGTTCGCGCGGACCTTCGCCGCCGGCGCTCGCACGATCCTGTTCCTGCTCCTGCCGGCGGCCGCCGTGTCGATCGTGCTGGCCGAGCCCATCACGCGTCTGCTCTTCCAGCACTCGAGCTTCACGGCGACCGACACCCACCATGTCGCCCAGACCCTGGTCGCGTTCTCGCTGGGCCTGATCGGGAACGGCCTCGCGCTGCTCCTGACCCGGGCGTTCTTCGCGCTCCAGCTGCCGAGAGTGCCGACCCAGGTCGCGTTCGGCAATCTGTTCCTGAACGCGATCCTCGATCTCGCGCTCTACAAGCCGCTCGGTGCGGCCGGCATCGCCCTCTCGACGGCGGTCGTCACGACCGTGAACGCGGCCGTATTGCTGGTGCTGCTGCGCCGCCGCATCGGCTTCCTGCACCTGACCGAGGTCGCCGGAGAGGGGGCGCGCATCGTGGTCGCGACGATCTACTGCACCGCCGCGTCGTTTGGCGTGTGGTGGCCGCTCGACCAGATCCTCGGCCGGTCGCTCCCCGCGCAGGTCGTGTCTGTCGGGCTGGGCCTCACCGCCGGCGGCGCCGCCTACCTGGCCGCGGGCCGCATCCTCCAGCTGTCCGAGATGGAAGTGCTGCTGTCGCTCGCCAACCGCATGCGCGGCCGCACCGTGTAAGCGCCAAAGTACGCTACAAGAGTGTCACTCGAGACGATCCGCAACTTCTCGATCATCGCCCACATCGACCATGGCAAGTCGACGCTGGCCGATCGCATCCTGCAGCTCACGCGCACGGTCGCCGACCGCGACATGCGCGAGCAGGTGCTCGACTCGATGGAGCTCGAGCGCGAGCGCGGGATCACGATCAAGGCGCAGGCCGTGCGCGTGCTGTTCCCGGCGGCCGATGGCCGCACCTACGAGCTGAACCTGATCGACACGCCGGGGCACGTCGATTTCACCTACGAGGTCAGCCGCAGCCTGGCGGCGTGCGAGGGGGCGCTGCTCGTCGTCGACGCCGCCCAGGGGATCGAGGCGCAGACGCTCGCGAACGCCTACCTCGCCATCGAGAACGAGCTCGAGATCGTCCCCGTCGTGAACAAGATCGACCTGCCGTCTGCGGATGCCGACGGCGTCGCGCTCGAGGTGGCCGATCTGGTCGGCGGGGCGGCCGAGGACGTCAAACGCATCTCGGCCAAGACCGGCGTCGGGGTGGAAGCCGTGCTGCAGGCGATCGTCGACCGGGTGCCCCCGCCGACCGGCGAGCCGGACGCCCCCGGCCGCGCGCTCATCTTCGACTCCTCCTACGACCAGTACCGCGGCGTGGTCGCGTTCGTGCGCGTCGTCGACGGGGCCTTCGAGCCGCGCCAGCGGCTGCGGGCGATGGCGCAGGGGACGACGTTCGAGGCGGAGGAGCTCGGGTTCTTCTCGCCGGGCATGCGGGCGACGCCGCGGCTCGCGGCCGGCGAGGTCGGCTACGTCATCACCGGCCTCAAGGACGTGTCCCAGCTGCGCGTCGGCGACACGCTCACGCAGGCCCGGGCCGGGGCGGAGGCGCCGCTGCCGGGCTATCAGGACGTGATGCCGATGGTCTTCGCCGGGCTGTTCCCGACCGACTCCGACGAGTACCCCGAGCTGCGCGACGCCCTCGAGAAGCTGAAGCTGAACGACGCCGCCCTGAGCTACGAGCCAGAGACGTCGCGGGCGCTCGGCTTCGGCTTCCGCTGCGGCTTCCTGGGCCTCCTGCACATGGACATCGTCCGCGAGCGGCTCGAG
Organism: uncultured Actinomycetes bacterium; assembly: GCA_963708365.1. Lineage (GTDB taxonomy): Bacteria > Actinomycetota > Thermoleophilia > Gaiellales > JAICJC01 > JAICJC01. The sequence continues at coordinate 19,244 of CAVPSM010000011.1, read as the reverse complement.
CGCGAGCACGACCTCGACCTGCTCGTAACGGCCCCGAACGTCGCCTACCGCGTCCGCACGGTCGACGGGGAATGGGTCGAGGTGCACAACCCGGCCCAGATGCCCGACGCCGGCTCGATCGAGGAGACCGAGGAGCCGTACGTGCGCGCGTCGATCATCTGCCCGACCGAGTATGTCGGGCCGGTGATGGAGCTGAACCAGGAGCGCCGCGCCACCTTCGGTCACATGGAGTACCTGAGCCCCGAGCGGGTGCAGCTGGTCTACGACCTGCCGCTGGCCGAGATCGTGCTCGACTACCACGACCAGCTCAAGTCGCGCACGCGCGGCTACGCCTCGTTCGACTACGAGCTGCTCGGCTTCCGGCCGGGGCATGTGGTGAAGGTCGACGTGCTGCTGGCCGGCGAGCGGGTCGACTCGCTGTCGCTGATCACCCACCGCGACAACGCCTACCGGCAGGGCAAGGCGCTCGTCGAGGCGCTGCGCGAGCGGATCCCGCGGCAGATGTTCGAGGTCGCGATCCAGGCCGCGATCGGCTCGCGCGTGATCGCCCGCGAGACCGTCAAGGCCAAGCGCAAGGACGTCCTTGCGAAGTGTTACGGGGGCGACATCAGCCGCAAGCGCAAGCTGCTCGAGAAGCAGAAGAAGGGCAAGCGGCGGATGAAGCAGGTCGGCAACATCGAGGTGCCCCAGGAGGCGTTCCTGGCCGTGCTCGAGATCAACCGTGAGGGGGCCGCGTGAGCGTCCGCCACCTCTACGTGCACGTGCCGTTCTGCGCGCACCGCTGCGGCTACTGCGACTTCGTCACCGTGACCGGCCACGACGACCTCCACGCGGCCTACGTCGACGCGCTGCTCGCCGAGCTCGATCTGCACGGACCGCTCGCGCCCGAGACCGTCTACGTCGGCGGCGGCACGCCGTCGCTGCTGCGGGAGGAGCCGCTGGCGCGCCTCCTGACCGGACTCCCGGCTTGCGCTGACGTGACGATCGAGTGCAACCCCGAGACGATCACACAGGAGCTCGCCCGTCTCTTGCTCCGTTGCGGCGTGACACGCATCTCGCTCGGGGCCCAGAGCTTCCAGCCCCGGCTGCTCGAGACACTCGAGCGGCGGGCGCGCCCGGAGACCGTCGCATCGGCGGTCGAGATCCTCCGCACGGAGGGCCACGAAAACGTCAACCTCGACCTGATGTTCGGGGTCCCGGGACAGTCCCGGGACGACCTTCAAGCCGACGTCGAGGCTGTGCTCGGCCACGCACCGGAACACGTCAGCTGGTACGAGCTCGAGGCCAAGCCCGGAACCCGGTTCGCGGTGCATCACGGCGCGGAGCTGGCCCGCCAGGCCGAGGCGCTCGAGGATCACTACGAGATCGTCGTCGACGCGCTCCGTGGCGCCGGCTACCGCTGGTACGAGACGGCGAACTTCTGCCGGCCCGGACGCGAGAGCCGCCACAACCTGGGCTACTGGCTCGGCCACGACTACCTCGGCGTCGGCGTGGGGGCGGTGTCCACGCATGGACTCGTGCGGCGGCGCAACCGGCCCCGCCTGCGTCCCTACCTCGATGCCTGTGCCGCGGGGCGGCCGGCGCCGGCGGAGGTCGAGGAGCTGACCCTGTCCGAGCGCGGGCTCGAGCGGCTGATGCTGGGCCTGCGGCTCGATCAGCCGCTGCACCTGAACGGCCTCGCCGCGCTCGTCGACGATGCGGCCTGCGACCGCCTGGCCGCAGCCGGCCTCGTCCGCCGTGACGGCGAGACGATGACGCTCACCGACCGCGGCCGCTTCCTCGCGAACGACGTCGTCGCGAGCGTGCTGCGATGACGGGCCGGCCGCCGCTCAGCCCGCGCCAGCTGCTGATCCTGACCCGGGTCGTCGACTCCTACATCGCCTCCGGGCACCCGGTCGGCTCGAAGGCGCTGGTCGAGGCGGGCGCGATCGAGGCGTCGCCCTCGACGGTGCGCTACGAGCTTGCCGAGCTCGAGGCGCTCGGGCTGCTCGGCCACCCGCACACGTCGGCCGGCCGCGTCCCCACCGATGCGGGCTACCGGCTCTACGCCGAAGGGTTGCTCGACCAGCCGTCTGGCGTCGTCGAGCCGCTCCCGGTCGACCTCTCGACGGTGCGCAGCGAGGTCGACACCGCCCTGCGCACGACGACCGAGATGCTCTCCCAGGTGACGTCGCTGGTCGCGCTCGTGACGGCGCCGCCGCTCGAGACGACCGAGATCCGCCACATCGAGGTGCTGCTGCTCCAGCCGCAGGTGGTCATGGTGGTCGTCATCACCTCGACGGGCGGCGTGACGAAGAAGATCTTCCCGTTCGAGCGAGCCGTCGACCCGCAGCTGGCGGAGTGGGCGCGCGCGTTCCTGAACGAGCAGCTGACCGGTGTGCGGCTGGGCGGCCGGACGCTCCAGCGGCGGCTCGACGAGCCGGGACTCTCGTCGCGCGAGGCGGACTTCCTGGCGATGCTCCGGCCGGCGTTCAGCGAGCTCGTCGGGGCCGGGGAGCAGAGCCTCTATGTCGGTGGCGCGGCTCGCCTGCTCGACGAGATGCGCGTGGCCGACCTGGCCGAGATCAACGACCTCGTGCGCGTGCTCGAGAGCCGGGTCGGCATGCTCGAGATGCTGCGGGAGGCGCTCGAGTCCCCGCGGCCGTACCTGCGGATCGGCTCCGACCACACGGTGCCGTACATGCGCGGCCTGGCGATGGTGGCGGCGAACTACGGCCTGGCGACCCGGAACCTGGGCACCGTCTCGCTGATCGGCCCGATGCGGATGGACTACGCGGTGGCGATCCGCTCGGTGCGCGCGGCGGCGCACACGCTGTCGGAGTGGGTCGCCGACATCTACGCGGACTGAGCGGGCAGGCCCTTCCCGCCCTCGGGCCGGAATTCGGCCCGATCGGCGAACGAGGCGATGATCGGCCGTGCCCGCGCGATCAGCTCCCGCGCGGCCGGGTCCTCGAGCGACGCGGCGTGTGCGCTGCGGTCGGCCCAGGCCTCGGTCACCCAGATGCTCTCGGGATCGTCCGCCGCGCGGCTGACGACGTAGAGCAGGCAGGCGGGATTCGCCTCGAGCCCGGCGGCCGCGTCGAGCAGGATCGCCGCGAGCTCGTCGCCGTGGCCGGGCTGCGCCACGATCCGCCCGTGCATGCCGAAGAGGGGTTCCGCCATCGGCGGCAGTATCGCCCCGGACCATGAGTCGCGCGACGGTGAGGGGCTCCAGTCCCCACCGCCGCGCTTATGACTCTGACCCCTGGGCCGGGTCGCGATGTAGACCCCGTCTCTCCGCTCATCGCGTCCCCGGCCTCGCCGTCTTGCGTTGTGTTCTCAACATAGCGCACCTGAATCTATGGTCAAGTACTCCGAAAGGGTGAAATCAAGTTCGTGATCCACCAAGCACTTCACCGGCTCCAAGCTAGGTACCAAAGCGCCCAACTGACATTCACACGGATGTCAATTGGATCCTCGAACGAGGTCTGGTCAAGTGACGCGGAGTGCGCTAGGCTGAGTGGTATGGGGAGGGGGACCACAGCCGCCACCACGCATCGCTCGCGCTCGAGGGGCGCCGCCCCGGCATCCGGGATCGGCAGCCGCGTGCGCGAGCTGCGGGTGGCGGCGGGTCTGACCCAGGCCGGCCTCGGCGGCGAGCGCTTCAGCAAGGAGTACGTCAGCCAGGTCGAGCTCGGCAAGTCGCCGCCGTCGGAGGCCGCGCTCGAGTGGTTCAGCCGGCGGCTCGGTGTCGACCGCTCGGAGCTCGAGGGCGACGGCGGGCCTGCGGCGGTGGCCGCGGCCGAGGCGGCGATCGTCCGGGCCGAGGCGGCGATCGAGGCCCACAGACACTCAGAGGCGGTCGCCGCGCTCGACGCCGTCGGGGGGGCGGTGTCGCGCGCGGACGACCCGATGCTCGGGCTGCGGTTCTGGCTGGCCCAGGGCTGGGCGGTGCACCACCTCGGCGATCTCGAGCGCGCCGCCGCGCTGCTCGATCGCGCCCGCGGCCTGGCCGAGGCCGGCGACGACCTCGACCGGGCGGTCGCGCTCTTCCGTCTCGGCGTCGTCCGGTTCAAGATGGGCAGCCACGCGACGGCGGTGGCCGCGCTCGACGAGGCGCTGCGCTGCGCCGCCGTCGCCGAGCGGCCGTCCGACGCGCTGCGCGCCCGCATCCTGAACACGCGCGCGAAGATCCGCCGCCGGCAGAAGGACTTCACAGCCGCCGCCGAGGACGTCACCGCCGCCCTCGAGCTCGCGCACGGGCTGGGCGACGATCGCGTGCTCGCCGAGACCTACCTCGACGCCTCCCTCGTGGCCGAACGCCGGCACGAGTACGGCCGCGCCCGCGAGTACGCCGAGCGGTCGAAGGCCCTCTACGAGCGAGTCGCCGACCACGAGTACGTCGGCAAGCTCCTGAACAACCTCGGCCAGCTGCGCGCGATCACCGGCCGGCCCGACGAGGCGGTGCCGCTCCTGCGCGAGGCGTTCCGGATCGCGGTCGACCAGGACAACCGCGTCGACGCGGCCTTCGCGGCGTCCTCGCTGGCCTCGGCGCGGCTCCACAGCGGCGACCCCGAGGGCGCCGTCGAGAGCGCAAATCGCGCGATCGAGCTATTGGGGTCTCGCGAGGAATACCGACAAGAGATAGGGAACGCTCGGCTGGTCATGGGGCGCGCGCACCTCTCGTGCGGGCGCGTCGACGAGGCGGAGCGCTCCTTCAAGGCCGCGGCGGACTGTTTCACCGCGGTGGAATCGATCAGCCACATGGCCGGCGCGTGGGTTGCGATCGGGGATGTGGCCGCAGAGCGAGGCGACTCGGCACGGGCCGCTGACCTCTACCGGCGGGCGGCGGAAGCGCTGCAAGACGTCCGCTGGTGATCCTGGGCAGATCGCGATCACAAGGAGGGTGATATGAGGCTTCTCACGAAGCGACCCACGCTGTTCCTGTGGGCGACGGCGGTGGCGCTGTTTCTCGCACACGCGTCGCATCACGGTGGCGGCCGCGGCTTCCACGAGTGGTGATCCGCTGCCCGTAGACTACGGCGGTGGCCACGAAGCGGGACTACTACGACGTGCTCGGAGTGGACCGCAATGCGTCCGAGGCCGATGTCAAGAAGGCGTTTCGCCGGCTCGCGCGGGAGCTCCACCCCGACGTGAATCCGGGCGATCCGGACGCCGCCGAGGGGTTCCGCGAGGCGTCCGAGGCGTACGAGGCTCTGAGCAATCCCGAGACGCGCGCCCGCTATGACCGGTTCGGCCATGCGGGCGTCGCCGGGACTCAGTTCCACCCCGAGCAGTTCATGGACTTCTCTAACCTGTCCGATCTGCTCGGGGCGTTCTTCGGCGACGACCTGTTCGGGACGTCGCGCCGGCCGGCCCGGGGCGCCGATGCGGCCACGGCCGTCGACCTGACCCTGGTCGAGGCGGCGTTCGGGGTGACCCGCGAGGTCGACGTCGAGATCGTCGCCCCCTGCGACCGTTGCGACGGGAGCGGGGCGGAGCCGGGCACCACGCCCCAGACCTGCCCCAGCTGCGGTGGCAGCGGCCACGTGCAGCACGTGTCGAACACCGCGTTCGGCCAGTTCGTGCAGACCGCTGCCTGCGCCGCCTGCCGCGGCCGTGGCGTGAAGATCGACACGCCCTGCACGGCCTGTCGCGGACGCGGCCGGCGCCGGACGCACGAGGCGGTCGAGGTACAGATCCCGGCAGGCATCATGTCCGGCCAGCGGCTGCGCCTGGCCGGGTGCGGCCACGCCGGCGAGTCCGCCGCCGCCCGCGGCGACCTGTATGTCAACGTCACCGTGGCCCAGGACGCGCGGTTCGAGCGTGAGGGCAACGATGTCGTCTCCGTGCTCGACCTGCCGTTTACCCGCGCCGCGATCGGGACGTCGACGACGGTCGAGACCCTCGACGGCCGCCACGAGCTGGAGATCCGGCCGGGGACGCAGCCCGGCGAGGTTCTGGTGCTGCGCGGGAAGGGCATCCCCGTCCTCGGCGGCCGCGGCCGCGGCGACCACCGCGTCGTCGTGAACGTGCTCGTGCCGCGCAAGCTCTCGGACGAGCAGCGGGCGCTCCTCGACCGGTTCGAGGGGACTGTCGACGATGCCACCTACGCCGCGGACGACGGCTTCTTCCACAGGCTGCGGACCGCATTTCGGTGAGGCGGTACCGGCTGCGGGTGCCGGCCGCCGAGGCCGAGCCCGCCCTCGCGCGGATGCTCGATCTCTTCCCGGCCGGGGTCGAGGAGGAGCGCGACGGCGACGACGTCGTCCTGGCCGGCTACGCCGACGAGCCGCCGGCGGGCGGCTTCGAGTCCGACGAGGTCGAGCCCGGCTGGGAGGACCGGTGGCGCGAGTACCACCGCCCGGTCACGGTTGGCCGCATCTGGGTCGGCCCGCCATGGCTCGAATGTAAAGGGGACAGTCCCCTTAACATTGTGATCGACCCCGGGCGGGCGTTCGGGACCGGTGGGCACGGCTCGACCCGGGCGGCGCTCGAGCTCCTGCAGCGGCTCGACCCCTGCCCGGCGCTCGACCTCGGCTGCGGCTCGGGCGTGCTCGCCATCGCGGCTGCCAAGCTCGGGTTCGGTCCGCTCCGATGCTTCGACCGCGACCCGCTGGCGGTCGGCGCGACCGCCGAGAACGCCGAGCGAAACGGCGTCGCGCTCGAGGTGGCCCAGGCCGACGTTCTGGTCGACCCACTGCCGTCCGCGCTGCTCTGGATCGCGAATCTCGAGCTCGGGCTCCTGCGCAGCCTGCTGTGCCGGCCCGACCTGCCGCCGCGGCTCCTGGTCTCGGGCCTCCTCGGCGAGGAGACGGTCGGCGGCGGCGAGCGCGTCATGGCCGACGGGTGGGCGGCGGAGCTCGTCACGCCGTGACGCGGCACACCTACCGCTTCTTCGCCGCGTCGGTCTCCGGGGGCGTCGCCCTCCTCGGCCCGCGCGACCGGCGCCACCTCGAGCACGTGCTCCGCATGCAGGTCGGCGATACTTGCGAGGTCGCCGCCGGCGGGTGCGCATACAACGCCCGCGTCGTCCCCGGCGGCCTCGAGCTGATGGACGAGATCGAGACAGTGACCGCACCCCCCGTGACCGTGTGGCTGGCCCAGCCCGGCGGCCGCTCCGACGAGGCCGTCGAGCGCCTCACCGAGCTCGGCGTCTCTCGGATCGGCCCGATGCGCTGCCGGATGCTGAAGGGCGAGTTCACCGAGGCTCGCCTGGAGCGTTGGAGGCGGGTGGCCGCCGCCGCGGCGAAGCAGTCCAAGCAGTCGCGGGTGCCCGAGATCCTGCCAGTCGCCGAGTACGCCGACGTGCTCTCGCCGGAGGCGGTCGTGCTCAGCCATACGGGTGCCTCCGGCGGCCTGGCCGACCGCATCGTCGGCCGCCGCGGCGCGACCCTCCTGATCGGGCCGGAGCCGGGCTTCTCCGAGGACGAGCTCGACCTGGCCCGCTCCCGGGGCGTCGCGGTGGCGACGTTCGGGCCGGTCGTGCTGCGCACCGAGACGGCTGCCATCGTGGCGGCCGCGCTCGCGCTGCGCGAGATGGGCTTCCTCGGATGACGTCGTTCGCGGTCGAGTTCCTCGGCTGCAAGGTCTCGCTCGCCGACGCCCAGGCGGTGCGCGAGCGGCTGGCGCAGGACGGCCACGACGAGGTCGCCGCGGGCGACGCCCGCGTGCGGGTCGTGAACACGTGCTGCGTGACGGCCGAGGCAGTGGCGAAGTCGCGCAAGGCCGTTCGCAGGGCCGCCCGCACCGCCGACCGCGTGCTCGTGACGGGCTGCGCTGCCAATCTGCGCGGCGCCGGGCTCGACGTCGCCGGGAACGTGACGGTGCTCGCGCTGCGGGCGGAGGGATTGCCCGACGCCGCCTCCGGCCTGGTGGGCGACCTGGGGTGCACGGGCGGCGCCGCGCCGCCGTTCGCGCGCACCCGCGCCTACGTGAAGGTGCAGGACGGATGCTCGTTCGCCTGCACGTACTGCGTCATCCCGCAGGTGCGCGGTGCCAGCCGCAGCCGGGCTGCGGACGCCGTGCTGGCGGAGGTGGCCCGCCGGGCCGTCCAGGGCCACCGCGAGGTCGTCCTGACGGGAATCAACCTGGGCTGCTTCCGCGACCGCGCCGCCGGTATGCGGCTGGCCGACCTGCTGGTCGCCGTCGCCGAGGTGCCCGGGATCGAGCGGGTGCGGCTCTCGTCGATCGAGGTGAACCACCTCACCGATCCGCTGCTGGATGCGCTCTCGCACCCGCGGGTGGCCGCCCACCTGCACGTGCCGATGCAGTCGGGTGACGATGGCGTCCTGCGATCGATGCGTCGCCACTACACCGCCGCCGGCTTCCTGGCCCGGATGCAGCGCGCGCGCCGGCGGGTCGCCGGCCTCAACCTGACCAGCGACGCGATCGTGGGCCATCCCGCCGAGACCGAGCGCGCGTTCGCTGCGACGCTGCGGACGGTCGAGGAGGCAGGATTCACGAAGGTGCACGTCTTCCCGTACTCGCCCCGTCCCGGCACGACCGACGCCGACCGCGCCGGCGTGGCTCCGGCGGCCAAGCGCCGCCGCGGTGCCCGGCTGCGGGAGCTCTCCGATGCCCGCGGCGCCGCCCATCGCGCCGCGAAGCGGGGGAGCCGTGAGCGCATCCTGGTCGAGACCGGCGAGGGCCGCGGCCACGCCGACGACATGACGGCGTTCGTCGTCTCCGGCGCGACGCCGGGCGCGATGGTCGACGTCGTCGCGGCGGGGATCGACGGCGACGCGGTGGTGGGGGTGCCGGCGTGATCGGCCGCGTCCAGTCCGAGCTGCAGACCGCGATGCGCGGCGGCGACCGCACCCGCGTCGATGCGCTACGGCTGATGCTCTCGGCCCTGCAGAAGGCGGAGAAGGACAAGACCGCTGGTGAGTTCACCGATGCCGATGCCGAGGCGGTGCTCCGGCGCGAGCGCAAGCAGCGGCTGGAGGCGGCCGAGGTCTACCGCGACGCCGGCCACGCCGACCGGGCCGCCCGCGAGGAGGCCGACGTGCCCGTAATCGACGAGTTCCTGCCCCAGGCGATGACCCAGGCGGAGCTCGAGGCGCTGGTGGACGCGGCCCTCGCCGAGACCGGCGCCACCTCGATGAAGGAGATGGGCCGGGTCATGGGCCTCGTCACCCAGCGCGGCGGCGGCCGCGTCGACGGCAAGGCCGCCTCCGCTCTCGTCCGCGCCCGTCTGGGGGCGTAGCCGGTGTCAGACGGCGGCCTCGTCACCGTCGAGAGCGCCTTTCCGGTCTCCGAGACGGTCGACCGGCTGGCGGCGGCGGCCGAGGCAGCGGGGATGCGCGTGTTCGCGCGCGTCGACCACGCCGCCGGAGCGGCGGAGGTCAGCCTCCCGCTGCGGCCGACCGAGCTCATCCTGGTCGGCAATCCGCGCGGCGGCACCCCGCTCATGCAGGACAACCAGACGGCCGGGATCGACCTGCCGCTGCGAGCGCTGGCATGGGAGGACGCCGACGGCCGGGTATGGGTGACGACGAACGACACCGCCTGGATCGCGAGCCGGCACAGCCTCGGCGAGGCCAGCGCGGCGGCGGTCGCCGCCGTGTCGGCCGGACTCGCACGGATCGTGGGCGAGGCGACCGCCGGCTAGCCCTTTTACGGAATCCGGGCCACCCGCCTCTACACTTTCGCGGATGGCCCGTGTGCAGATGTCGGTCGGCAACGAGCTCGCCACCGAGCTCGGGAACGACCGAGACGCGATGCTGAAGGCCCTGATCGAGCGCGCCGGGGTGAACGCCTATCTGCGCGGCAACGAGCTCACCCTCGACGGCGAGGACGGCGACGCCGTCGACCGGGCCCGGTCGGTCATCGAGGAGCTGGCCCAGCTGGTGGCCGAAGGCGTCAGCGTCGGCCCGCAGACGGTCGACGCCGTGGCCGGCGTGCTGACCGACAACGGCCGGGCGGTGGACGTCCTCCACGACGTGGTCTGGATGCACCGCGGAAACAAGGTCACGCCCAAGACGGTCGGCCAGAAGCGCTATGTCGACGCCATCCGTACGAACACGGTCACGTTCGGGATCGGCCCGGCCGGCACCGGCAAGACCTACCTCGCGATCGCCCTCGCCGTGGCCGCGCTGCAGGAGCGCGAGGTGGCCCGCATCATCCTGACCCGGCCGGCGGTCGAGGCCGGCGAGCGGCTCGGCTTCCTGCCCGGCGACCTGCTGGCCAAGGTCGACCCCTACCTGCGACCGCTCTTCGACGCGCTCCACGACATGCTCGACGCCGAGCGGCTGGCGGCCTACATGGACAAGGGCATGGTCGAGGTGGCCCCGCTCGCCTTCATGCGCGGCCGCACCCTGAACGACTCGTTCATCATCCTCGACGAGGCCCAGAACACGAGCCCCGAGCAGATGCAGATGTTCCTGACCCGGCTCGGCTTCGGCTCGAAGGTCGTGGTCACGGGCGACATCACCCAGATCGACCTGCCCCGCGACCAGCGCTCCGGCCTCGTGAACGTGATGGGCGTCCTCGAGGGCGTCCCCGACATCTCGTTCGTGCGCTTCTCCGACGCCGACGTCGTCCGCCACAAGCTGGTGCAGCGGATCGTCAGCGCGTACCGCGAGCACAGCGAGAGGGCGCGGGAGTGACCGTCGCCGTCGAGGTGCGGAACCGGGCCCGGATCCCGCTCGAAGGGGACGCGGCGGCGGCCGTGCTGGCGGCGGCGTTCGAGGCGGAGGGCGTGACCGAGGGGGAAGTTGGCCTGACGGTGGTGGGGCGGGCGGAGATGGGGCGGCTGAACGCCGCCCACCGCGGCAAAGCCGACCCGACCGACGTCCTGTCGTTCCCGCTCGATATGCGCGAGCCGCTCCCTGACGGCGTCCCCCGCCAGCTGGGAGACGTCGTCATCTGCCCCGCGGTGGCCGCCGCCGAGGGCACGCCCATCGAGCATCTCCTCGTCCACGGCGCATTGCATCTCCTGGGATACGACCACGAGACCGATGAAGGAGAGATGCTCGCCCGCCAGGAGCAGATCGTCCAGGAGATGGCCCGTGCCGCCCGTCCTGCGTAGCCCCGACGACACGAAGCGCGCCGCCCGCCGGGCCGCGCCGTTCAGCGCTGCGCGGCGCGAGGCGAGCGGGCTCGTCAACAGCTTCAACTACGCCTTCGAGGGCATCATCTACGTCGTCCGCACGCAGCGGAACATGCGCATCCACTTCATCGTCGCCCTGGCGGTGCTGCCGCTGGCGGTGCTGCTCGGCGTGAGCCGCATCGAGATGCTGGCGCTGATCCTTGCGGTGGCCTTCGTGCTGCTGATGGAGATGGCGAACACGGCGTTGGAGATGACGATCGACGTCGCCACGCCGGCGTTCGACCCGCGCGCCCGAGCGGCCAAGGACATCGCCGCGGGGATGGTGCTCGTCTCGGCGGTGACGGCGCTCTTCGTCGGGTACCTGGTGTTCGCGCCGAGGCTCCAGAATCCGAGCCAGCGCGCGATCAACACGGTGCGCCGGTCACCGGTGCACCTGACCGTGATCGCGATCGCAGTCGTGATCATGCTCGTGATCGCGATCAAGGCCTACTTCGGCACGGGATCGCCCCTGCGCGGCGGCCTGCCGTCCGGCCACGCCGCCGTCGCCTTCGGCGGCTGGGCGGCGATCACGCTCGTCACGCACAGCTACGAGAACCAGGTGCTGGTCTCGACGCTCGCGTTCGTGATGGCGACGCTGGTCGCCCAGACCCGGGTGGAGGCAGGCGTCCACTCGACCCTGGAGGTGGTCTACGGCGGGGTGCTGGGCGCCCTTGTGACGACGGCCATCTTCCAGGCCTTCACCTGAGCCCGACAAGCGGGGTCTGACCCCGAACGGTGGGTGTGCGTGGATCGTTGCGATGTTGTGACGGCTCGCGTGCTGACCGGTGACACGGCGGCGCGTAGCGTGGGAGGCATGGCCGATCCCGCCTCCAGCGACCACGTCATCGCCGACCGCTACCTGACGAGCCCGTCCGCGCTTGCCGCCAATCCGTTCGGCCCGGTCGACGCCCTCGATACCCGCTCCGGCCGCGGCGCCCAGGTGCGGATCGTCCTCGTCGACGGCGGCTGGGAGGAGGCTGCGCTCGCCGACGCCGTCGCGCGCTGGTGCGGGATCGGCTGCAGCGAGGTGTGCGGCGTCCTCGACTTCGGCCGTCACGGCGACAGCTGGTTCCTGGTCCTGCCGCCGAGCCTCGGCCTGCCGGTCGAGCGCTGGCGGATGCTGCGCCGCCCCGCCGCCGCCGATGCCGCCCGGCTGGCGCTGGCCTTCGGCCGGCTGGTCGAGCGTGTGGCAGCCGCCGGCTTCTCACCCGACCTGGCGGTGCGCGCCGACGTCGCCGTCGGTCCCGGCCCGACACCCTTCCTCGAACGGCCGCTGCTCCAGCCCCCAAGCGGCGGGACACCCGTGACCGGCGACGGCCAGCGGGTGCTCGCGGCGGTATGCGCGGCTGCCCTCGGATCGCTGACGCCGTCGCCCGAGCTCGCCGCGTGGCTGGAACGGGCAGGGACCGGCGGCTTCACCGGCCTCCCCGGATGCCTCGACGAGCTCGAGCGCTGCGGCGGCGCCGACGAGGACGGCGATCCCGATGCCCGCCCGCCCGGCCTCGAGCATCTGTTCGACGACGACTTCGACCTCGACGGGGTGATCGCCCCGCCGCCCGACCGCAGCCGCCGCCCGCTGCTCGCAGCCGTCCCGATCGCCCTCGTCGCGATCGCCGGCGCGCTCCTGCTCCTCGGCCACGGCGCCCACCGGAGCTCCGCCGCGGAGCGACCGCCGCACCCCGCCGGCCAGCGTGTGACCCCGGTCGTCCCGCTCGCGGCCGCGCCGAAGCCCGCGAAGCGCACGCCGGACGTCCACGCAACGCGCCACGCGAAGCGGCCGAAGCGCCACCGCAGGTCCGCGCCGCCCGCCTCCCCGGCGCACACGACGGCCACGCAGCCGGCCGCGACGACCACGTCGACCGCGCCGCCGACCCCGGCCCCAGCGCCGGCGCAGTCGACCGGCGCGGTCGAGCTCCCGGCCCCCGGCGGCACCACGCTGCCGAACCCGTAGGTAGGACGTCTACGATGATCCCATGCGCGCCCCGACCGCTGCCGAGCTCGAGCTGTACGCCCTTGCAGAGGGGGCGATCGACAACGCATACGCCCCGTACTCGCGCTTCCCCGTCAGCGCCGCGCTGCAGCCCGCGGGCGGCGCCGAGCCGATCATCGGCGTCAACGTCGAGAATGCCTCCTACGGCGTGACGATGTGTGCCGAGCGGACCGCCCTCTTCGCCGCCGTCGCGGTGGGCCACCGCCGGTTCGAGACCGTCGCGGTGCACGCGGAGGCGACGTCGTGCCCGCCGTGCGGCGCCTGCCGGCAGGCGCTGGCCGAGTTCGCCCCGGACATCACCGTCGTCTACCGCCGCGGTGGCGAGGTCGTCGCGGCCGCGTTCGGCGAGCTCCTCCCCGAGCGGTTCGAGCTGTGACCGAGGAGGTGCGCCGTTCCGGCCTGGTGGCGCTGGCCGGGCGGCCGAACGTCGGCAAGTCGACGCTCGTGAACCGCCTCGTCGGGGAGCATGTCGTGGCAGTCTCGGCCAAGCCGCAGACGACCAGGCGGCGGGCGATCGGCGTCGTCCACCGCCCCGGCAGTCAGCTCGTCATGGTCGACCTGCCCGGCTTCCAGAAGCCGTTCGACCGCCTGACGGAGCGGATGCAGCGCTCGGTGAACGAGACGCTCGCCGACGCGGACGCGACGCTGCTCCTGCTCGATGCCCGCACGCCGATCGGCCCCGGCGACCGGTACATCGCCGCCCGCGTGCTGACGGACGCCGCCCCGCCCTGCATCGTCGCCGTGAACAAGACGGACGGCCTCGCGGCCCAGCAGGTCGTGCCCGCGCTGGCCGCGGCCGCCGCGCTCGGCGAGCCGCACGCCGTGCACCCGATCAGCGCGCGCACGGGGGAGGGGACGGACGAGCTGCTCGCCGACCTGCTGGCGCTGCTGCCCGAGGGGCCGGCCTGGTTCCCGGAGGGCATGACCACCGACCAGCCGCTCGAGCAGCGGATCGCGGAGCTCATCCGCGAGCGCGCGCTCGAGCTGACCCGCGACGAGGTGCCGCACGCCGTCGCCGTGCTCGTGGAGTCGGTCGTGCGGCGTCGCGACCGCACCGTCGTCGAGGCGAAGCTGATCTGCGAGACCGAGTCGCAGAAGGCGATCCTGATCGGGCGCGGCGGCGCCATGGTGAAGCGGATCGGCAGCGAGGCCCGTCCCGAGGTCGAGGCGGCGGTGGGCGCCCCCGTCTTCCTCGAGCTGTCCGTCAAGGTGCGCCCGCGCTGGCGCCGCGACACAGCCGAACTCGACCGGCTCGGGGTGTGAGCCGAGTCGATCCTTCATCTAGACTGACGCCGAATGCCTCCGTTATCGGCTGAGAAGTTCCCCGGACGGGCGGTCGATGGCCTCGCTTGACCGCATGATCTCCTCCAGCCGGCGGGCGCTGGAGCGACGCCGGGGTGCCCGGCCGCTCGCGCAGCTCGAGGAGGCCGTGATCGACCTCGAGCCCATTCGCCCGTTCACCGAGGGCGTCGTCGGTGAGGAGATCTCCTTCGTCCTGCGGGTCAGCGCGGCCGACGCGGCGCTGATCGAGGCGGCGGAGGCGGCGGGGGTGGCCGGCCTCTCGGTGCCCGGCGACGCGGTGCCCGACGGCCTCGACACGACCTGGCTGCCGGTGCTCCACAAGGGCGTCCTGATCGACCCCTACCAGCTATACGAGAGCCGGCTGGGCGGCGCCGACGGCGTCGTCCTCATCGCCGGCGCGTTCGACGGGGAGGACGAGCTTCTCGTCGAGATGCAGGCGGTCGCGATGCAGCTCGGCCTGGACGTCGTGGTCGAGGTCGCCGACGAGGAGGAGCTCGAGCTCGCCCTCGACCTGCTCGACCCGGACTCGTTCCTGATCCAGAACCTGCGCGGCGGCCGCGACGAGCCCGACTTCGAGCACACCTTCTCGCTGCTCGAGGAGGTGCCGGCCGGGAAGGTCGTGCTGTCCGAGGGCGGCATCCGCCATCGCGACCAGGTGCTCGCGCTCGAGAGCGCCGGTGTCGACGCCGCCGTGCTGGGCGACTGGGTGCGCGAGCTCGGGATCAGCCCGACGTTCGACATCCTCCGCGGCGACTCGCGCGGCTAGCGCCGGCCGTTAGCCGAAGAACGCGGCGGCGCGGTCGTAGAGCTCGCGGGGGACGACCTTCAGATCGGCGACAGCCTCGGCCATCGGCACCGCGACGATGTCGTCGCCGTGCAGCGCCGCCATCATGCCCCAGTCGCCGGTGCGCACGAGCTCGGCGGCGTGCAGGCCGAAGCGGGTCGCGAGCACCCGGTCGCGGGCCGTCGGCGATCCGCCTCGCTGGATGTGGCCGAGCGTCGTCACGCGGGTCTCGAAGCCGGTGCGGCCCTCGATCTCGGACGCCAGCGCCGCGCCGACGCCGCCCAGCCGGGCGTGCCCGAACGCGTCCACGTCGGCCGACGCCACCGTCCGCGACGCGCCGCTCTCGTACAGCAGCTCGTACCCTTCGCTGACGACGACGATGGAGAAGTCCTTGCCCTTGGCGTGGCGGGTGCGGATGAGCCCGCAGCAGTGCTCGACCGTCATCGGCAGCTCGGGGATCAGGATCACGTCGGCCCCGCCCGCCATCCCCGCCATCACGGCGATCCAACCGGTGTGCCGGCCCATCACCTCGCACACCATGACGCGGTCGTGAGACTCGGCCGTGGAGTGGAGGCGGTCGATCGCCTCGGTGGCGATCGTGACCGCCGTATCGAACCCGAACGTGTAGTCGGTGCCGCGCAGGTCGTTGTCGATCGTCTTGGGAACGCCGACGATCGGCGCGCCGTGCTCGGCGTGCAGGCGCGCGGCCACGCCGAGCGTGTCCTCGCCGCCGATGGCGACGAGCGCGTCGAGGCCGGCCAGATGCTCGAGCACGCGCTCGACGCCGCCGTCGCTCTCGAACGGGTTCGTCCGCGAGGTGCGCAGGATGGTGCCGCCGCGGGGCAGGAGCCCGGTGATGTCCTGGGCGGCGAGCGGCCGCATCTGGCCCTCGACCATCCCCCGCCAGCCGTGCAGCACGCCGACGACGTCGTCTCCGCGGTCGAGGGCTGTCCGAGCGACCGCACGGATGACCGCGTTCAGCCCTGGACAGTCGCCGCCACCGGTGAGCAACCCGATGCGCATGGCGGTGTTCTAGCCGGGGTCGGGCCCGGGAGCGAAGTCGATCGGGCCGCGGCGGCTATTCGCCGCGTCCTCGGCGTGCACGATCAGGACGGGTACATGACTGTGGTTCAGCACGCTGTGGCTGACGCTGCCGAGCAGCGCGGCCGCGGCGCCGCCGCGTCCGCGCGAGCCCATCACGATCAGGTCGTGCCGGCCGTCGGCCGCCCGCTTGATGACGGCGGCCGCCGCCGCGCCCTGGCCGACGATCGTCGTCACAGGCATGTCATCGTCGAGCCGCGCGGCCGCGTCGCGCAGCGTCGCCTCGGCCTCCCGGTCGGCGTCTTCCTGGGTGGGGAGGAGGCCGGTGTAGGGGCCGGCCATGAACCGCCACGCCGTCCGTGAGGCTACGCTGATCAGGGTGATCCGCGAGCGCTGCGTCCGGGCCAGGTCGAGGGCCTCGTCGAGCGCCCGCTCGGCGTGGGCCGATCCATCGATTGCGACCAGGATGTTCAGGAACATGGACGGAGCGTAGGGTTCCATCCGGACGGCCGGGCCTTCCGATGCGAGCGGGCAGTGTCGCGGCGGAGGGCCCGGCCGTCGGCGCCTAGTCTCCCCGGCGGCCGTGAGACCCGCGTGAGAGCCGCGTGGCCTAGGAGAACCTCCCCGGGAACTGGGCGATGATCCCCGTGCTGAGCGTGTCGGCCATGCCCAGGATCTCGTGCTCGACCTGGTCGTACGCCTCCACGCTGGCCCCGAACTTGCCGGTCAGCTTCGCGACCGCCTCGTTGGTGGTCAGCTTGAGGTGGCGGTGGATCATCGTGCGCAGCGCCCGGAGCGGCCAGTGGTGCGGGTTGGCGGCGTGCAGGAAGGCCGAGATCCGGTGGCGTTCGCGTACCAGGCGGCGTTGTCCATCTTGAGCGACGCCCGTGTCGCCCGACTTCACGTCGCCGAGGATGCGCACGGCGATCAGGATGTGCGGGCGCAGCGGCCCGGTCAGCTGACGGCCGGCGGCACGACCGTAGAACGGGACGATGGCCGCGCCGATGTCGTGCTGATTTCGCAGCAGCCGCCCCTCGGTCGCCCTCAGGTCGGAGCACGCCAGCCTGCGGGCCCACACCCAGGGCGGCTAGTCGGTCGCGTGGTACACCGCCAGGTCGGCCACGACCTCGAAGAGCACGTAGTGGTCGTAGCCCGGCCCCGCGTCGCCCGACTCGGGTGGGTCGTCGGGCGGCCGCTCGGTCGCGACCACGCCGCCGTCGACCCGCTCGATCCAGACGGACGTGCCGGGCGGCGCCGCCCAGTCGGGGACGAGCTGTCCGTCGAGGAACCCGCCATGGAAGCGCGCGACCACCTGTATCTCCCCCCAGAGCGACTGCCGGAGGGCGGAATGGTACCGCGGCGGACTACGGCGTTTCAGGCGGGTCGGGCTCGATCGCGAGCAGAAGCCGTAGCTCGGCGCGGTGCTCGCCGCTCATCCCCCAGTGCTCGCGGCACAGATGGATCCAGGGCAGCCCGGGGATCCAGTACGTGGCATGCGGCTCGGCCGGCTGCGGGCAGTCCGTCACATCACAGATGGGGGGTGCGTCTCCGATCCCACTGGCATCGGCCGTGTCGCCGGGCGACCTGAGCCGGACGGCGCCGAACACGCCTGGCCGCCGCGCCGGTGCTAGCGTTGCTGCGGATCGTCAAGCACCACTCGACAAGGGGGTCAGAGATGAGTGAGACGTTCAAGGGAGCCTGCCTCTGCGGCAAGATCGAGTACGAGGTCACGGATCCTGAAGGTCTCGGGTACTGCCACTGCACCCGGTGCCAGCGCTGGACTGGCTCGAGCCTCGCGGGCGTGGTCGTCGCGGAGGAGAACTTCCGCTTTACGAAGGGCCAGGAGCTGGTCAGCCGGTATGAGAGCGAATTCGCTCCCCGCCACTTCTGTAGCAACTGCGGGTCGAGCCTCTACGACGACCTCGGCGGCAAGTACTTCGTCGCGGCCGGTCTGATGCGCGATCTCGACATGGAGCCGTCGTTCCACCTCCAGGTCGCCTACAAGGCGGACTGGATGGAGATCGGCGGGAACGCGCCGCAGTACGCAGAAGGGGCGTAGCCGCCCAGGCACATCGGGGTCAGCGGCGGCGGGGTCACGCGCACGCGCGTTCGGGTGTCAACGCCGCCGCTGGCTGTGCCCGGCCGGGTCGCTTGCAGCGCGGGAGCACGACCATCGTGACGGTTCCGGCGATGACCGCGACGGTCGCGCCGGCCACGGCGTCGAGCACGAAATGGTTCCCCGTGGCGATGATCGAGAAGACGACGAGGGCCGGGTACAGCCCCCACATGCCGCGGATCCACCAACGTCGCGCGAGGGCGACACCCGAGACGCCGAAGATCAGCGCGTAGGCGGTGTGCAGGCTTGGCATCGCCGCGTACGGGTTTGCGAGCGACGCGATCGCGCCGGAGTGGTGGTTGACGGCGGCCTGGTTGAGCGTGTCGGTGAAGCCGAGGCCTGTCAGCATCCGCGGCGGAGCCGTGGGGTAGGCGAGATACCCGATCAGGCCGATCGCGTCGGCCGCGATGACCGTGTTTCGGATTGTCGTGTACCGCTCGGTGTGACGCAGGTACGCCCACAGGAGGAAGCCGAACGTGACCGTGAACTGGGCGTTGAAATAGGTCCAGTTCGCGATGTCCAGGACGATCCCGGGCGCATGGAGGGCGAACCGCTGGACGGAGAGCTCGTGGAACATGCCGAGCGTCCGCTCGGCGCCGACGATGCTGTGAGCATGTGCCAGCGCGGCGCTGCGGCCACCGGTCGCGACGACGCGCGAGAGCTCGTAGGCGATGTCGAAGAGCGACACGATCGCGATCTGGCGCACGAGGTCGAGGGGGCCGTGTGGCAGCAGCGAGGACAGTCGGCCCGGGCCGGATCCAGCCAGATGGTGGCGGAGTGGGACGCTCATGCGGCGAGCTTCGCCGAACGGGGGTGCGCGCGGCCACCGTGGGAGCCCGCGCATCGGCGTACGGCTAACCCCACCTTGCGGCGCGGCGTGGGCGCCCTCAGGAGGACTCGTGGTGGGCGCCGCGCGGCCGGGTGAAGCCGGTGGTCGCGC
>CAVPSM010000010.1:0-16569 GCA_963708365.1 uncultured Actinomycetes bacterium | reverse complement strand
ATTTTCCGCCTCCCACGGTGATCCACGAGTGGTGATAGGCGGTCCCCTATCCGACGACTGCGTGCTCCATCGCCCAGAGCGCGGCTGCCGCCCGAGAGGAGACTCGGATCTTGCCGTAGATGTGCTGGATGTGGTGATCCGCCGTCTTCGGTGAGATGTACAGCCGGTCGGCGATCTGGCCGGTGGTGAGGCCCTTGGCTGCGAGCCGCAGCACTTCGACCTCGCGCCGGGTCAGCCCGCCCGGATTCTGCTGGCGCTTGCCGAGTGTTGTCTGTGGCTCGCCGTGGCCGGCGGCCACGAGCACGGCCCTGCATGCGCGCGGCTCGAGCATGCCGTCTGACTCGAGACGTCGGAGCTCGGCGGCCGCGTCCGCCGGCTTGAACCCCGGCCGGTCGGCTCGCTCGGTGGTCAGACCGACGTAGATCTCGGTCGCCGCCAGGACGCACGTGCTGAGATCCTCGTCGTCGGCTCGGAGACGCTTGTGGTACCCGGATCCGTCGCACTTCTCGTGGTGGGCTGATGCGACGGAGTTGACCACATCCAACGCGGGCGAGCGGCGCAGCATCTGTTCGGTCACCATCGGGTGAAGCTCGACCCGGTCGAACTCGGCGCGCGTGAGCGGGCCGGGCTTGTCCCAGATCGAATTCGGCACCACGGTTGTGCCGAAGTCATGCACGAACGCTGCTCGGCGAAGCGCGGCGGCGGTCTCGTCGTTCAGCCCCAGCAACTGGGCAGCATCGGCCGCGACCTGGGCGCAGCGCCGGCTGTGCCCGCCCATGTACGGCGACTTCAGATCGATGAAGTCGGCGACCACCGTGAGCGCGCCGTCGAGCTCGGCGCCGACGAGCACGCGGTGCGGCTCGGGCTCGAGCGCGAGCACGGCGTCCCATGGCTCGGTCTCCCGGAGCCGATCGAACCAGCCGCGCCCGTGTGCGACGAACAGGTCGGTCAGCGCGGGGTCGTAGGTCGTGTCGCGGCGGTCACGTGCAGCCTCCAGCGCGCGGTCAGGCGAGAACAGGCGGCCGATCGCCTCCATGTCATGGCTGAGGTGCACGATCCGCATCGGGAGCGGGATCGCCTCGCCCTGGGCATGGTTGGGGTAGCCGTTGCCGTTCCAGCGCTCGAACGTGAACCGCAGTGCCTCGCGCACGTCCGGGCCGAAATCGAGCCGCTGCGCGAGCATGTCGGCCACCTCACACCCCGATGAGAAGTTGTAGACCGCCCACTCGCGTGCGGTCTCCTGGATCATCTTGACGATCCGGTCGCGCTCCTCCGGAGCGTGCCCGGCCGTGGCGTAGGCCATCACGTCGCGCATCACCTCGGCCGGATTGGCGGCGTCGTGCACCAGGGTCTGCGCGCGGATGGCGATCTCGTCGCCGAACACGGTGGCCACCTCGTGAGCGTGCCCGGTGCAGCCGAGGTAGCGCAGCAACGCCACCCAGTAGGCGGTGTCGCGGACGTCGTTCCCGTAGGCGGCCTCGTCGGCCATCCAGGTCGCGAGCAGGCACGACCTCAGCTGCGACTCGAGCGGCTGGCCGAACGCGTTGTCCTGCGCGAGGGCCAGCGTGGCCACGAGCTCGCCCATGCGGAGTGGTTGGTCAGAGATAGGGAGTCCTCCCGATGATTCGGCCAAGAGCGTCGGCCACCATGCTCCCACGACGCGTCGCTCCACGTCGCCCCCGGGCGACGACCACTGATGCCAAGGGAGGATCTCATGGCTGCACATCCGAATTCCACTGCCTCACCGATCCGGGTGGGACTTGTCGCCGACCAGACCGGGCCGCTCGGGCCGGCCGGGGTGGCGGACGCGAACGTCGTCCGGATGGTGGTCGGCGACATCAACGCCAAGGGCGGCCTGCTGGGCCGCAAGCTCGACCTTCACATCGAGGACGGCGCCACCGACGATGCGGTCGCCTCGGCTGCGGCCGAGAAGCTCGTGAACGACCACCGGGTCGACGTCATCCTGGGCGGAATCCTCAGCTCAACCAGGCAGGCCATCAAGCGGCCCGCGGTGACCGAGGGCAAGACGCTCTACATCTACCCGGAGCAGTACGAGGGGCAGGAGTCCGACCCGCTGATCTTCTGCACCGGGCCGGTCCCGGCGCAGCAGGTCGACACGCTCGTGCCGTGGCTGATGGAGCGGACGGGCGCGCGGACGTTCTACCTGCCTTCGGCCGACTACGTGTGGCCGCACGTGATGAACGCGCGGGTACGCGATGTGGTGACGGCCAACGGCGGCAGCATCCTCGGCGAGGAGTACTTCCCGCTCGACCACGCCGACTATCGGACCACCGTCGAGCGGATCGTCTCGAGCGGTGCCGACGTGGTGTTCAACATGACCGTGCCCCCGGGGTTCGTGCCCTTTTTCGAGCAGCTCCATGGGTCAGGCTTCACCGCCCGCGGTGGGCAGCTGGTGTGCACCTACTTCGACGAGAACATGCTGCATATCGTCCCGCCCGCCCACGTCGAGGGGCTCTACAGCTGCCTCGACTACTACCAGGCCGTCGCGGACCCGTTCAGCCGCCGGCTGACGGCGCAGTACGACGCGCTCTACCCGGGAGCGCCCAGGTTCACCAGCGGGTTCGGCTGCTCGGGGCTCTACCGCGGGCTGCGCCTGTGGGCCTCGGCCGTCGAGGAGGCAGGCACGCTCGAGCAGGCCGGCGTCATCGCCGCGCTCGACCACGCGCACATCTCCGAGGGTCCCGGAGGGCCGGCGACAGTCGTGCCGGGCCAGCACCACGTGCGCATGAACATGTACATCGCTCAGGTCAGGGACGGCTCCTTCGAGGTGGCCGAGGAACTGGGCGCGATCGATCCTCAGGAGCGCCAGATCGGCGCCCCCGCGCTGGCTTCCTGAGCGCACCACCCTCGACACCGACCGACGAAAGGAACCAACCATGTTGCTCGCAACCACACAGGTCGAGGACTTCGACCGCTTCCTGGAAGTGTTCTCGACCAAGGGCGCCGACAAGCGCCGACAGCACGGATCGAAGGGCGCGGTCGTGTTCCGCGATCCGTCCGAGACCGATCGGGTCTGGGTCGCGTTCGACTGGGACGAGCAGGGCTGGCAGAGCTTCGTGTCCGACCCCGACGTCCCGCCGATCCTGAAAGAGGCCGGGCACAAGGGCAAGCCGCAGGCCGCCCGCCTGGCACGCAGCATCGACGCCTGACCGTCCACGAGCACCGGGCGGCGCCGACAGCCACGTCGGCGCCGCCCGGTGCTCGCATGCACCGTCACCCGGTCCGGACGATGGCACGGCCGGGACGTTCGCCGTAATAACCTTCTCGATCTGCGGGCGTCATTCGACAGGAGGGAACATGGCCTACAGGAATCTGAACCTGGTGCTGTACGTGGCGTCGTACGGCGACAACGCTGCGGCTGCCAAGAAGGACTACGAGGCGCTGAAGAAGCTTGACGACGTTGCGGTGATCGCGTCGGTCGTCCTCACGCGCGAGGCGAACGGCGACGTGGACGTGGACGAGCACGGCGGCATGCAGGTCGGGCGGGGCGCCACGCTGGGCGGCGTCGCCGGCCTTGTCGTCGGGCTCTTCGCCCCGCCGCTGCTCGCCGCGACGGTCGTCGGCGCCGGCGTCGGTGCGGCAGCTGGGAAGATCAATAAGCATCACGACGAGAAGAAGATCGCCTCGGCTGTGGATGACAACGACTGGCTGCCGCCGGGCTCTTCGGTGATCGTGGCCGTGATCGACGACGAATACCTGGACCGGGTGGACGCCGCGGTGGTGGACGCCACGAAGAAGGTCAACAAGGCGATCGACAAGCGCGACTACGACGCCGTTGTGGATGCGCTGAACGAGGGCGGCGCGAAGATCGTCGAGGCCGTCGACAGCAAGGCCTGAACCCGATCGTCGGGTGGCGTACCAGAAGGGGTCTGACCCCGCCTGGTGCGCCTCAGGCGTCGTGGGTGCGGCGGCTGCCGCTCCGCAGCCCAGACCACCAGCGCCCCACGCCGGCCAGATGCGCTTCGAGGCCGGCGGGGGCGAACGCGTCGCTCGATGCCAGCGTCTCGCTGATCCAGAGCGTCTCGTCGTCGGGGTCGAGTGCCTCGACGTCTCCGACCGGGACCTCGAGCACGCGCGTGCGGAACCTCCCGGCGAGCGCGCACAGCGCGTCCGGGTGGTCGTGGGCCGAGCCGTAGCGGACGTACTCGACCACCCCGACATGCCGATCGCCCGCGCGGATGTCGAATCCCTCGCAGTGCCCGAGCCAGTAGTCGCGATCCTCGGCCATGTGCCTCCCAGTCGCCCGGTGGGGTGCACGCGGAATCGTACCCCCGCGGAGGCGATTCCTACTGCTCCACGGTCACCAAATGCAGCCCCATCCGGCGGATGCCGCGGATGATCCGCGGGAGGGCCTCGATCGTGGCCGTCCGGTCGCCGCCGCCGTCGTGCATGATCACGATCGAGCCCGCCTCGACGTGCGAGAGCACCGAGTGCGCGATGCCCTTGGCGGTGCGCCCAGGAGCCCAGTCGCGCGGGTCGACCGACCACAGCACCACGCGGCAGTCGAGGCTCGACGCGATCGCGACGACCTGATCCGACCAGCCGCCGCCGGGTGGGCGAAACAGCGTCGGGTCGACGCCCTCGGAGATCAGCGTCTGCCGCGCCTTCTCGATCTGCGCGCGCACGACGCCTGGGCGCTGCTCGCCGAACGGCGGCGTCAGCGGGTGGCTCCAGGAGTGATCCTCGACCAGCACGCCGTGCTGGCTCGCCTCCGCCTTGATGATCCCGGGGAAGTGCTCGGCCAGGTCGCCGACCGTGAAGAACGTCGCCCGCGCGTGGAACCGGCGCAGGACCGCAAGCACCTGCATCGTCTGCCGCGGCCACGGCCCGTCGTCGAAGGTCAGCGCGACCGCCTGCGGCACCTGCGGCGGGCCGGTCGGACGGAACGCGCTCGAGGCGACCTTGCCCGAGATGTTCCCGCGCACCGTCACCTCGACGCCGGGCACGCGGCCGAGCGTGTACTCGGGATCGGCCGGCTCGCCGTCGGGGACGGGTACGCGGCGCACCGTCACGGGCTCGGTATGGTCGGGCCCGGGCACGAGCCGGAGGCTGTCGCCCGTTCGCAGCCGCTGCCCTTCGTGAAGCTGCGCGCCGTTCACGAGCACCTGGCCCGGATAGCGGGCCGCGGCGATCGTGACGCCACCGACGTCGACCAGGTCGCCCGCCCGCGGCTTCAGACCGAGGTCGCGGATCGCGTCCGCGAGCGTCGAGCCGGCCACCCCCTGCCGCGTGGTGCCGTCGACGCGCAGCTCGAGCGGCGGCGGCTGGTCGGCGACCTCGGCGGCCCGCCAACCCGCCGCCACCAGCACGACGCACACCAGCGCGACGCGCGACCCGATCCGACCGGTCCGTGCCATTCCTGCATGGTGACTACCCGGTCGCGGCGGATCTGCGTCCGTCGTGTAAAAGGTCTGTCACGGCGCGCCGGCGTCCCGCAGCGCCCGGAACCGCTCGGTGACCGCCTCGGTGAGCCGCTCGGGGCTCGAATCGACCGTGTGCACCCCGCGGCGGCGGATCCCGGCCAGGGCCGCGCCGCGGTCCGCGATCACCTGGGTCGCGACGCCGCGCTCGTAGAGCGTCCCGGCGTCGACCACCCGCTGGGCGGCGAGCTCGGTCAGCTCGGCGTCGCGGATCGACGCGAAGACGACGGTGTGGCGGCGTGCGAGCGTGCCCAGCAGGGCGGCCAGGCGGTCGTCGGACTGCGCGTACAGCGCGTCGGAGAAGACGACCACCACGGCGCGGCGGCGGGACATGCGCACCAGGGTTGCGAGGCACGTGCGCCAGTCCGGCTCGACCAGGTCGGGCTCGAGCGGCGCGACCACATCCACGACGCGGCGCAGCTGTCCCGGACGCGACGACGGCGCCAGCGTCGCCAGCGGCCGGTGCGAGAACGCGACCAACCCGACCGCGTCGCCGAACTCACGGGCGACGGCGGCGAGCATCACCGACGCGTTCACGGCGCGGTCGATCTTCCCCAGCCCGGCTCCGCCGGCGCCGTGCATGAGCCTCCCCGCCTCGAGCGCGAGGATCAGCGTCTGACCCCGCTCCGGCTGGTGCAGCGCCACGACCGGACGGCCGCGGCGGGCGGTCGCCTTCCAGGCGATGCGGCGGTACTCGTCGCCGCGGACGTACTCGCGCAGGCTCTCGAACTCGCGCGCGGCCGCCTCTCCGCGGATCAGCCGCTCGCCGTGCGGCCGCTTCCCCGGCGGGAGCAGCATCGCGTCGCGCAACTGGAGCACGTCGGGCCATGCGACCGCCTTGACGGCCGTCTCCGGGTGGCTGCGCTCGCGGAAGGCTACGCCGAGCGGTCCGAAGACGCGCACGTCGGCCGCGGCGAAGCGGACCGGCCCGCGCCGGCGAGGGACGGCGGTGACGGCGAGCTCGCGCTCCTCACCCGCGCCCAGATCGAGATCGATCCGCACCGGTTCGAGGGCGACGCCGTCCGGGGCGGCGTCGGCCACCGTCACCCGGCGTGGCGGGCCGCCGTTTCGGATCACGAGCGGCACAGGGTTCTCGCGGCCGATCGAGAGCGGCGGCGGCGGCTCCCTCTCGAGGTCGACCTGGCCCGGGTCGGCGGCCAGCCAGTCGGCGATCACGACCCCGGCTGCCAGCGCGTTGGCGACGACGAACCCGAGCGCCACCTGGCCGGCGAGCGCCGCCAGCAGCGTCACCACCCCGGCGGCCGCGAACAACCCCAGGCCGCGGTGTGTGATCACCGCGGGACGGGGACGGCGCCGAGCGCCGAGGCGATCACGGCGTCGGGCGAGCGGCCGGCGAGCTCGGCGTCGGCCGAGAGCACGATCCGGTGGCGGAGCACCGCGGGCGCCAGCGACTGCAGGTCGTCCGGCGTGACGAAGTCGGCCTCGCGGGCGGCGGCCATCACCTTGGCGGCGAGCACGAGCGCGATCGCGCCGCGCGGGCTGGGGCCGACGATCACGTCCGGCGACGCCCGCAGCCATGCCGACACCTCCGCGACGTAGCCGAGCACGTCGTCGTGGACGACGACCGCGGCGGCCTCCTCCTGCATCGCCAGCGCGTCGGCGGCCGACACGATCGGCTCGACGGCGCCCAGGGCGCGGTCGAGCTCGCGTGGCCGGAACCCGGCCTGGTAGCGGCGCAGGATCTCGGTCTCGGCGGCCGGATCGGGGTAGTCGAGCAGGAGCTTCAGCAGGAAGCGGTCGAGCTGTGCCTCGGGCAGCTGGTAGGTGCCCTCGAACTCGATCGGGTTCTGGGTCGCGCACACGACGAACGGACGCGGCAGGTCGAGCGTCTCTCCCTCGATCGTCACCCGCCCCTCCTCCATCGCCTCGAGCAGCGCGGCCTGCGTCTTGGGCGGCGTGCGGTTGATCTCGTCGGCCAGGATCAGCGACGCGAACACGGGCCCGCGGCGCAGCTCGAACGTGCCGTCGGAGGGTCGGTAGACGAGCGTGCCGGTGAGGTCGGCCGGCATCAGATCGGGCGTGAACTGGATGCGGGCGAAGTCGAGGTCGGCGATGCGGGCAAGCGTGCGCGCGAGCAGCGTCTTCGCCGTTCCCGGCGGCCCCTCGAGCAGGACGTGGCCCTCGAGCACCAGCGCCACCAGCAGCCCGTCCATCGTCTCGTCGTTTCCCACGACCACGCGGTGCAGCGCCTCCCTGCCGCGTCTGAAGAACTCAGCGATCGCCACCGGTCACCCTCCTCGTGGTCTCCTCGATCCGGACGCATGCTCGCACGGCGGCTCCCGGTGACGCAGCGGACTCGAGCTGGACGAGGTCGTTCTCGGCCGGCCCGGCCAGCCCGCCGAGGCGGGCGCGGTAGGCGTGCGCGAGCGGCCCGGTCGCGGCGGCGAGGCGCCCGGCCGTGCGGTGCATGGCCGCCAGCGACCGGACGAGCTCGACCGTCGTGCGCGTCGTCCCGCCCTGAGCGGGCGCGATCGGCCCGAGGCGGCGGGCGGCCGCGATCGCGGCGAGGATCGCGATCGCCGCGATCTCCACGATCTCGAGCTGCACCCATCGCGGCAGGAAGGCGAGCGACCCCAGAGTCGGCGAACCGCCCTGGTGAAACGCGTCGACGCCGACCGGGCCGCTCCGGGCCGTTTCCGCCAGCGGCAGTGCGATCGCGAGGCCGTCACCGGCGATGCCGGCGTTGGTGAGCAGCCGCGGCTGGGACACGGCGAACACGCTCCCCCTTCCCAGCGGGACGAGCGCCACGGCAGCGGCGGTGCGACCGCCGACGAGCGGGACGGCGCCGCGCGGGAGGCGGGCGAACGTCGTCGCTGCGTCGACACCGTCGGCGGAGAGGCCGGGGAATGCGTGGCGGCCGGCGGCGGTCGGGAGGGCGTCGGTGGGGCCCCCGAAGGACAGGCCGAGCGCCTCGGTGAGCGGATCGCGGTGATCGGTCGCGAGCAGCAGGACGGCGCCGGCGCGGATCGACCTCACCCATGCCGCCGCTTCGTCGTGGCTGAACGACCGCGGCTCGACGGACACGATCAGGCCGCGATCGGGGATCGTCGGCGACAGGCGCTCGTCGACGCCGAACCCGGCGTCACGGAGGCCGGCGCCGAGGCCGGAGAGCCCGAGCGGCCCGCGGCCGTCCAGGCGGTACGGCGGCCCGGGGGTGTTCGGCGACTGCACGAGCAGACCGATGCCGGCGGCGGCGATCGCGAGCAGCGCCGCGCCGATCCAGACGTCTCGCGACCGCCTCACGCGAGCATCTCCTCGGCCAGGGCGTCGGCGCGGCGCACGTCGTCGGCCTCGACCGCCGCGTCGCCGTAGACGGCGCCCTCGAAGAGCCGGGTGCAGTCGGCCAGGGCTCCGGCCTGCGGCGAGGTCGGGCCGAGGGCGCGGACGAAGCCCCAGTTGGTACGGCCGGGCCGGTAGCGCCAGCCGCGCCGGCGGCCGAGCTCGCCGAGCGCCGCCGCGTACAGGAGCCGCAGCGCCGCGCGCGGATCCTCGTCGGCCAGGCGGAGCGCCTCCGCGCGGCGCGCGGCATAGCCGGCGAGCGCCGGCTCGCGTATCGACTCGACCGCCACCCCCCTCCGCCTCCGCGGGAACAGGCGCACGACCAGCGCGACCGCCCCGGCCACCAGCAGGGCCAGCGCGCCGAGCCGTATCAGCCCCGCGACCGAGGAAGCGTGCAGGTTGAGGCCCGCGCCGAGGTGGTCGGCGATCCAGCTCAGGAGGCGGCCCAGCAGGCTCGGCCCGCCCTGCGACGGATGGAAGAACGTCGACCGGGCGGCGGCCCGGGCGTGGTCGAGGCGCGGCCCGACGCGGTCGGCGGCGGCCCCGACCCGCGCGAGCTCGGCCGGCGCCGTCAGCGAGGCGCCCCGGCGACGGGGGCGGCAGGCAGTGCGTCGAGCATCGCGGCGATGTCGGACCCGTCCTTGCGCATGCGCAGGTCGAAGTAGAGCAGGGCCATCAGCAGGGCCCCGACGGGAGCGACCAGCACGCGGGCCGCGATCGTGAGCGCATCGCCGATCGCGGTGGTCGTCGCGACGTGGACCCCGAACTGGGAGGCGGCCGCGGTCGGAGCTGCAGCCAGGATGCCCGTGGCGACGCCCGTGATGAGCGTGCTCAGGATCAGGTAGCCCAGCACGCGCCAGTACGAGCCCTGGACGAGGCCACGGCTGCGGCTCAGGGCGGCGCCGAACGTCCGCCGTTCGGCCACGACCACCTCGCCCACGAGCTGCCACCACACGACCAGCAGCAGGAACGGCACGACGAACAGGAGGATCGAGAGCGCCGCGACGACGTACGCGATCCCCACAGTCAGCAGCAGCCCGCCGAGCATCGGCGCCAGCCGCCGCCAGACCGTCGTGACGGTCGGCTCGACGCCCCCGCGGACGTCGGAGACGATCAGCGTCGCCACCCCCGGGGTGATCCCGGCAAGCACGATCGTCTGCAGGAGCACGCCGATCAGGCCCCATGGGCGCGGCGCCAGCGTGAGCAGGCCGAGCGGCACGACCGCGACCGCCATCGCCACCACCAGGGAGACGAAGTGGCGGCGGTAGATCAGCAGGGCGAGATCGAGACCCCGTCCGACGTCCAGCGGGCGCGGTGCGGCGGTCATCCCTTGGCCTGACCGGGCAAGGTCCGTGTGGCGGCGCGGATCACGTACTCCTCCTCGCCCATGCCCATGGGCCGCGGCCAGAACGGCTCGATCCGCGCGCAGATGCGCGCGGCGAGCAACGCGCGCGGCTCGGGGTCGATCTGGCCGACGCGGCGGCGGTAGGCGACGGCGACGGCCATCAGCTCGGCCGGGATCGGATCGCGCTCGACCTCGGCGACGGCGTCCGCGAACGTGCCCGCGAACCCGTGTGCCGGGTCGCCGTCGGCGAGACGGACGACGACCGTGCCTGCGGCCATGTCGCCCAGCCGGCGGCCGTCGCGGGAGATCATCGCGACGGTCCCTCCGAGCACGTAGGCGACGGGCAGGAAGTCGATGATCCGGACGAAGTTGCGGACGGCGGACTCCTGCAGGCCGATCGGCTCGCCGGTGGAGCAGACGACGCGCAGCCGCAGCGCCGCCTTGCCCGGCGTCGAACCGTGCCACAGCCACTCGATGAGCAGGAAGTAGCAGACCGGCGTCAGCGTCGCGCCGCCGATTGCGACCGCGAGGACGATCGGGCCCGAGATCGCGCCGGCAGCGGTGAAGAGCCCGAACAGGATGCCGGTCACGATGAGCGCGTCGATCGCCTGCGCAAGCATGCGACTGCCGACGCCCGCCAGCTCGTACGCGACGGTCACGCGCTCGGGAGTGGAGATCTCGATCCGGTGGTCCAGCATTGCCCTTGGCGTCCGATACCCTCGAGTGACGATGGTCTCGAACTCTCGCCCGATGATATCGGCGGATCCCGAGCAGACCTGGAGCGCGGGTCGCGCTCCCCTGTGGGACGAGCTGGCGGCCCTGGTCGCGCGGGCCGGCCGCAACCAGCGCGCCCTCTCGGTCGATGAGGTGGGGCTGCTCGCGCGCCGCTACCAGCAGGCGGCGGCCGACCTGGCCCGGCTGCGCTCCGAGCAGCCGGGATCGCCGGTGCTGCCGCGGCTGAACGACCTCGTCGCGCAGGCCCACGCCGTGCTCTACCGGCCGGCGCGCGCGCCGCTGCGGGCCATCGGCCGGTTCCTGTGGATCGGCTACCCGCGGGCGGTCTGGGATCTGCGCCGGCTGATCCTCGCCGCCGCCGTCTTCCAGATCGTGATCGCCGTCGGCGGTTTCGTGTGGGCGGTGGCCGACCCGGCCACGGCGGGGAGCTTCCTGCCGCCCGACCTGCGCGACGCGGGCCACCGCGCCCACCACGCCATCCCGGCGGGCGTGATGGTGCCGACGTCGGTGGCGATCTGGTCGCACAACATCGTCGTCAGCTTCTTCGACTACGCGGGCGGCATCCTCTTCGGGCTGGGCACGGTCTACAGCCTGTACGTGAACTCGATGCTGCTCGGCGTGCTCTCGGGGGTCGAGAACCAGCATGGCGCGAACGGCCTCTACTGGTCGCTGATCGTGCCGCACGGCGTGATCGAGCTGACCGCGTTCACGATCGCGGCCGCCGCCGGGCTGTCGCTGGCCGACGCGCTCCTGCGCGCCCGGCCGCGGCCCCGCTCCGAGGTGCTGCGCGAGCACGGCCGCCGGTCGGTGGCCGTCGTGCTGGGGACGATCCCGCTGCTCGTCGTCGCCGGCACCATCGAGGGGTTCGTGACGCCGTCCTCTGCTTCGATCCCGGTCAAGCTCGCCGTCGCCCCGATCTCGGGCCTGCTGCTCGCCGCCTACCTGCTCCGGGGCCGCCCGGGGGCTGCGGATAGCCGATTCGGCAAGTAGAATGGCCGGCGTGGATGCCCTGCCCGCGATTGTGAGCTGCGATGCCGAACCTGCCCCGGATCCCGAGGACAGTACGGCGGCGAGACCGCACGCCTCAGCACCCGGCGGAGCGTTCCGAGCCGCAGGTCGCTGAGATCTCCGCCGCCGGCCTGCGCTGGCTGAACATCGAGGCGCCGACCGCCGTCGAGACGGCGTGGCTCGCCCAGCATTTCGACTTCCACGAGCTCGACCTCGAGGACGTCCTGTCGACCCGGCAGCGGCCGAAGATCGACGAGTACGAGGAGTACCTCTTCATCGTGCTGCACGTCCCCCACTTCAACAAGGTGCGCGGGCGGCTCGACGCGGCCGAGCTGAACGTGTTCGTCGGCAGCGGCTACGTCGTCACGCTCCCGAACGTCGCGCTGAAGCCGGTCGGGCGGCTCTTCTCCCAGCTCGAGGCCAACACCGAGCGGCGCGAGCAGTACTTCTCGAAGGGCTCCGGCTACGTGCTCTACGAGATCCTGTCCGAGCTCTTCGACTACTGCTTCCCGATCCTCGACAAGATCGGGTTCAAGCTCGACCGGCTCACCGAGGCGATCTTCACCGAGCGCCGCTCGGAGGAGGTCGTCCGAGATATCTCGGACGTGAAGCAGGAGATCGTCGCCTACCGCAAGGTCATCAAGCCCGAGCGCTCCACCCTGCGCCTGCTCGAGCGGGCGCGGACGCGCTACCTGCCGGAAGACCTCGAGGTGTACTTCGACGACATCGTCGACAAGGCGGAGCGCATCTGGGACCAGCTCGACAACTACAAGGAGGTCGTCGAGGCGCTCGAGACGACCAACGAGTCGGTCATCGCGCACAAGCAGAACGACATCCTGCGGATCCTGACCATCTTCTCGGTGATCCTGCTGCCGCTGACGCTCATCACCGGCATCTTCGGGATGAACTTCGGCCACATCCCGTTCAGCCGGGAGTACCACGGCTTCGCGATCACGGTCGCGATCATGCTCACCGTGGCGAGCGGTCTGCTCGGCTACTTCCACTGGAAGCGCTGGATATGACCGACCCGCTCTGGGCGCCCTGGCGGCTCGAGTACGTCCAGGGCGGCGCAGAGGTGGAAGGCTGCATCTTCTGCGCTGCGGCGGCAGACGACGATCACGACCTGGTGGTGCGGCGGGACGAGCACGCTTACGTGGTCATGAACCTCTACCCGTACTCGAACGGGCACCTGATGGTGGCTCCCTACCGTCACGTGGCCGGGCCGGGCGAGCTCGACGACGCCGAGCGGGCCGAGATGTGGCGCCTGCTCGACGAGGGCGTGCGGGCGCTGACCGCGGCCATGTCCCCGCACGGGTTCAACGCCGGCATCAACCTCGGCCGCGTGGCCGGCGCCGGCGTCGAGGGCCACCTGCACCTGCACGTCGTCCCGCGCTGGAACGGCGACACGAACTTCATGCCCGTGCTCGCCGACGTGAAGGTGATGCCCGAGCACATCACCCGCACCGCCGAGAAGCTGCGCGCCGCGTGGCCGGCGTGACCGGGTGGCGGACGACGGCTCACAGCTGATCTTCTGGGGCGCGCCCGACGGCGCGAGCTCGGTCGAGATCACCTGGATTCTCCGGGGCACCGGGAGGCGCGGCCGGGACAAACGCGTGCCTCGGGCCGAGGCGACGAACGCCCGTGTCCGCCGCTGGGGCGGCCGCGGGCCGGGCGAGCAGGTGATGAGCGTGGCAGACGCCGATCGGCTCGTGCATGAGCTCGAGCTCTTCCAGGCCCAGCAGGCCGTCATCGGGATCGAGCAGGCGCGGCGCAGGCAGACGCGCATCGCGTCGCTCACCTCGCGCTGTCCTCACTGCGACGTCGTGCGCGCCTACGCGGGCCTCGAGCGGCTGCTCGAGGGGTCGCGCCTGAGCGTGGCGTTCCTGGGCGACGTCTGGGGCACGTCCAACCTGGACGTGCACGTGTACCAGTGCACCTACTGCGGCTCGATCGAGCTCTTCCGCGCCGGCGGCCCGATCGAGCACCCGCTCCACGGCAACAAGGAACCGGGGCCAGGCCCCGCCTGATGTCCCCTACTCCTCCACGGTGCGGGCGAACAGCAGGTGGTCGCGCCACCCGCCGTTGATGTAGAGGTAGCTCGGCGAGCGGCCGATCTCGAGGAAGCCGTTGCGGCGCAGGGCGACCTGGGAGCCGATGTTGTCCACCAGCGTCGCCGCCTCCAGCCGGTGCAGCGCGGCCGTCCCGAAGCCCCACTCGCACACCCGGCCGATCGCGCCGGTCGCCACGCCGCGGCCGTTCAGCTCATGCACCACCCAGTAGCCGAGGCCGCCGTTCTGGAACGGGCCGCGCGTGATCCGCGACACCGAGATCGCGCCCGCGGGCGTGCCGTCGGCCTCGATCAGGAAGCGGTAGAGGCGGTCGTTCGCGCGCTCGCGCTCGAGCAGGTCCAGCTCGAGCCGCTGCCCCTCGAGCGTGTAGAACGAGTCCGGCCGGGGCGGGTCGAACGGCGCCAGGAACGCCTTCTGAGCCGCGTACAGCCGTGCCAGGAGCGGCGCGTCGCCGGTCTCGAGCGGTCGCAACCTGACGTCCACCTGCCCAGTATCGTGGATGGGGGCCGGTAGACTGCCCGCCCGATGCTCTCGCCCGCCGCGTTCAAAGCCTACGACGTGCGCGGCATCGTGCCGGACGAGCTCGACGCGGACGGCGCCTATGCCCTCGCGCGCGGCTACGTGAGCGCCTTCGAGCCGCGCGTCATGGCGATCGGCCACGACATGCGCCTGTCCTCGCCCGACCTGGCGGCGGCGGCCGTGCGCGGTGCCACCGATGCGGGCGCCGACGTCGTCGACCTGGGCCAGATCGGCACCGAGATGCTCTACTTCGCCGTCGGCGAGTACGGCTACGAGGGCGGCTTGCAGGTGACCGCGTCGCACAACCCGGCCGCCTACAACGGGATGAAGATCGTCCGCCGCGGCGCCCTGCCGGTCGGGTCGGACACGGGTCTCGACAAGATCAAGCAGGCGGCGCTCGGGGACCTCGAGCAGCCGTCCGGCAGCCCGGGCGAGGTGACCCGGCGCGATGTGTACGACGGCTTCCACGATCGGGTGATGGGCTTCGTCGACGCCTCGGCGGTGCGGCCGCTGCGGATCGTGCTCGACGGCTGCAACGGGATGGCCGGGCCGATGATCGCGCCGGTGCTCGAGCGCCTGCCGGTGCACGTCTCGGCGCACAACTTCGAGCCGGACGGGCACTTCCCGACGCACGAGCCCAATCCGCTGATCGAGGAGAACCGCCGGTTCATCATCGAGCGCGTCCGGGCCGAGGGCGCCGACCTGGGTATCGCCTGGGACGGCGACGCCGACCGCTGCTTCTTCATCGACGACACCGGCGAGTTCGTGCCCGGCGACCTGATAACCGCGCTGATCGCGCAGACGATGCTCGAGCGCCACCCGGGCGCGACAATCGTCTACGACCTGCGCGCCTCGTGGGCCGTGCGCGACGTCGTCCGCGCGGGCGGCGGCACCGCGCTCGAGAACCGGGTCGGCCACGCGTTCATCAAGGCGCGCATCCGCAAGGAGGACGCCGTCTTCGCCGGCGAGGTTTCGGGCCACTACTACTTTCGCGACTTCTACTACTGCGACACGGGCGTCGTCCCCGCTCTCGTCATGCTCGAGATCGTGTCGCGGTCGGGCACGTCGCTGTCCGAGCTCCTGCGCCCGTTCCGCGAGCGCTACTTCATCTCCGGCGAGATCAACTCGACCGTCTCCGACGTTCCCGTGAAGCTGCAGCAGTTGAAGGAGCGCTACGGACCCAAGGCGGAGCGGGTGTCGCACATGGACGGGATCTGGTTCGATTCCCGACTGGCACTTCAACGTGCGCCCCTCGAACACGGAGCCGCTCCTGCGGCTGAACCTGGAGGCGCTCGACGCCGCCACGATGGAGGAGCGCCGCGACGAGGTGCTCGAGCTGATCCAGGGGTAGTGGGGCTTCGAGGATGCCGGCCGCCGACCATCCGCCGTACCGCTTCGCCCACCGGATCCGGGTAGGGTTCGACGAGACCGACGCCCAGAGCGTCGTCTACTCGGCCGCTACATGCCCTACTTCGACCGCGCCCGGGTCGAGTACCTGCGCCGCCTGGGCCGGCTGACGCACGTGCCCGGCGAGCCGGAGTTCGTCATGCGCGCCCAGCACGTCGAGTACCCCGCGCCCGCCCGCTTCGACGACGAGGTCGAGGTGTTCGTGCGCGTCGATCGGCTCGGCCGAACCAGCGTCACCTGGGCGTTCGACGCCTACCGGGTCGACACCGGCGAGCATCTGGTCAGCGCGACCCAGACCGTCGTCTCGATCGACCCGGTCGAGCGCCGCCGGTCGAGATCCCCGCGGTGTTCCGCGACTCGGTGGCCCGGTACGAGGAGCAGGGGGTCGAGGCTGAGCCCGGCCGCCGCCGACTACGACGCGGTCGCAGCGGACATCGAGCGGCTGGCCGCGACCGAGGAGGACTCCGACGCCATCGTGCGCGGCGCCGTCGAGGCCATCCACGACCGGCTCGACGCCTACTCCTGGGTCGGCGTCTACTTCGTGGAGGGCGAGGAGCTCATCCTCGGTCCGTGGAAGGGCCCGAACGCGGCCGACCACGTCCGCATCCCCATCGGCCGGCGTATCCGGGGCCGCTGCCGCCAGCGGCGTCACCGAGATGGTTGACGACGTGAACGCCAACCCGCGCTATCTGGCCTGGTTCCCGTAGACCAGTCCGAGATCGTCGTCTCAGTCCTCTACGAGGTT
>CAVPSM010000009.1:0-364655 GCA_963708365.1 uncultured Actinomycetes bacterium | reverse complement strand
CCGGGGCGGGCGAAGGCGCTTGCGGTGCGGGCCTTCGCGGGCACGACGGTGCTCCCCGTGCGCGTCGACCTCCTCTACGTGCCGAACCTGCGCGTGCCCGTCGGGGCAGGGAGGCCGCCGCTCATGGCGAAGGCGAAGCTCGTGTGGAGAGTCTCGGGGCAGACGCGTCCCGGCGGCCGCGTGCACACCGTCGGCCTGCTGGACTTCGTCACCGGCCGGCTGACGTACCGGGTCGGGGCCGCCGCATGAGCCATCACCAGACGGTGGCCCTCATCGTCCTGGCCGTCGCGCTCGTCGTGATCGTCGTCGTCGACCAGGTGATGCAGCGCGTGGGCTCGCGGGTGGTCGCGCGCCTGCCGGTCGCCGACCAGGCGGTGTTCACCACCCGCTACCGGCTGCTGCGGCGGATCTCGGAGGCCGTGATCGTCCTGATCGCCGCCATCATCGTGCTGTGGTCGTTCGACTCGACCCGCTCCGCGGCGCAGACCGTTCTGGCCTCGTCGGCGGTGCTCGGATTGGTCGTCGGCTTCGCGGCGCGCTCGACCCTGGCAAACTTCGTGGCCGGGGTGATGATTGCGATCAACCAACCGGTACGGCTCGGCGACCGGATCAGCGTGGGCGACGCCGAAGGGACGGTCGAGGACATCGGCCTCGCCTACACGCGCCTGCGCACGTCCGACAACCGGCGCGTGCTCATCCCCAACGAGGAGCTCGCGAACTCTCGCGTCACGAACATGACCATCATCGATCCCGTCTCGCTCGCCCAGGCCCGGCTGACGCTGCCGCCCGCCGCCGACCCGGCTCGGGTGCGGGCGATCCTGGACGAGCAGGCCGAGGCCGTCCCCGGCCGCGTCACCGATCGGCCCGAGCCGGGTGCCGCGATTGCAGAGGTGACCGCCGATGGCACGACCTACACCGTCGGCGTGTGGATGCCCGACGCGACCCAGGCCGCCGCCGCCGCGGCGGTGCTGCGCGTCCAGTGCGTCACCCGCCTGCACGAGGAAGGCATCGTGGCGGAGTCCGTCGATGAGGTGTCGGCGTCGTGAGCGGGCCCCCCGTCCAGCCGCCGCGCAGCCAGTACGACGACGTGCTCGGGCACATCGCCGCCCGCCGCCGCAAGCGCCGCGCGCTGGAGCGCCGCCGCGGCCGCCGCTCGCTGGCCGCCACCCTGCTCGTCGCTGCCGCCATCGCGATCGCCGCGGTCGTCGTCGCCGGCGGCGTGGGGGCGACCGTCGCCGTCTCGAACGTCCTCAAGGGCGTCGACCTGAAGACGATGAAGCCCAACTACCCGGGCGTGACGACGAAGATCTACGACCGCAACGGCCACCTTCTGGCCCAGATTCCGTCGCTCCAGAACCGCACCCCGGTGCCGTTCAACCAGATCTCGAAGTGGCTCAAGATCGGCACGGTGGACGTCGAGGACAAGCGCTTCTACCAGCACGGCGGCGTCGACTACCAGGGCATCGCCCGCGCCTTCCTCGACGATGTCGAGGCCGGCCACGTCGTCCAGGGCGCGTCGACCATCGAGCAGCAGCTCGTCCGCAACCTCTATCTGACGGACACGCAGACGCTCGACCGCAAGATCAAGGAGGCGTGGCTCGCCATCCAGATGGCCGAGCACTGGTCGAAGGACAAGATCCTCGGCACCTATCTGAACGTCATCTCCTACGGCGGCGTCACCTACGGGTGCGACGCGGCGGCCGAGACCTACTTCAACGAGCACTGCTCCCAGCTGAACATCCGCCAGGCGGCCATGATCGCCGGCCTGCCCCAGTCGCCCACCGAGTACAACCCCCGCGTGCACCCCGCTGCCGCCCGGGAGCGGCGCGACCAGGTGCTCGCGGCGATGTACGACCAGGGCCACATCAGCCAGGCGCAGTACGAGCACGCCGTCAGCCTCGGCCTGGGGCTGCGACCGCCGAAGCAGTTCACCCGCGTGCGCCAGCCGTACTTCGTCCAGTACGTGCGCGAGCTCGTCGCCCAGCGCTACGGCACGGCGGCCCTCCAGAGCGGCGGCCTCAAGGTGACGACGACGATCGACCCCGGCCTGCAGGCGGCCGCCCACCAGGCGATGGCCGAGGAGCTCAACTTCTCGGGCGCCCCGGCGGCGGCGCTCGTGGCCATCGACCCGCGTACCGGGGAGATCCTGGCGATGCAGTCGTCGACGGACTACGAGAAGAGCAAGTACAACCTGGCCGTGCAGTCGCGCCGGCAGGCCGGCTCGACGTTCAAGTCGTACGGGCTGCTGGCGGCGATGGTCGACGACGGCATCGACCCGAACACGACCATGTACTCGACGCAGCCGCTGGTGAACCAGCCGATCGTGCCGTTCCCGTCGACGCCGAACGACTACTGGACGGTGCAGAACGCCGAGCCCGCGAGCTCGGCGGTGCTGCCGCTGTCCGAGGCGCTCGAGCAGTCGGTGAACGCCGTCTACGCCAGGCTCGCGATCGACATCGGCGCGAGCAAGGTCGCCGACATGGCCTACCAGCTGGGGATCCCCCGCTCCGACCACCTGCCCGAGACGCCGTCGGTGATCCTCGGTGCAGGGGGCGTCTCGCCGCTCGACATGACCCATGCCTACTCCACCATCGCGGCCATGGGCGTGCGCCGGCCGATGCTCGCGTTCACCAAGGTGGTGCCGTTCAACGGCAAGCCGGTCGTCACCAAGCCCGCGCAGAACAAGGGTCACCGGGTGCTGCAGGACGGCGCCCCGTGGCAGCTGACCCAGTATCTGGACACGAACGTGCACTCGTGCTGCACGGGCACGAGCGCGAACGTCGAGCTCTCCGGTCTGCCCTACCGCGCCCAGGCCGGCAAGACCGGGACGACCGACAACCACACCGACGCCTGGTTCTGCGGCTACACGCCCAACCTGGCCGCCTGCGTGTGGGTCGGCTATCCGCAGGGCGAGATCTCGATGGAGAACCTCGGCGGCACGATCCCCGGCCCGGCGTTCGGCGGCGGCTACCCGGCCACCATCTGGCGCCTGTTCGCCGCGGCCGCGTTCACGAACGAGCCGAGCAAGTTCCCGCCGACGCCGTGGGAGACGCAGCCGCTGAACCCGGTGCAGTACCGGCCGTTCACGTCGCAGTTCAGCCTGCCGACCACCACCACCACCAAGAAGAAGCACCAAGGTGGCGGCTCGTCCGGCAACGGCGGCGGCTTCTCGGGTGGCGGTGGCAGCAGCGGCGGCGGCACGTCGGGAACGAACCCGCCGCCGACGAGCACGACCCCGCCGCCGACGAGCACTCCGCCGCCGACCACCTGATGTCGGTCGGCTCGCGCAGGGACGTGCAGGCGCTGCTCGCCGCCGGGCGGGTCGTGACCGAGGCGCTGGCCCGCATGCGCGCGCTGGTGCGGCCGGGGGCGACCACCGCAGAGCTCGACCGGGCCGCGGCCGAGGTCTTCGCCCGCCACGGCGCCCGCTCGGCGCCGCAGCTGGCCTATGACTTTCCCGGCGTCACCTGCATAAGCGTGAACGACGAGGCCGTCCACGGCATCCCCGGCGCCCGCCGGATCGCGGCCGGCGACCTGGTCAAGCTCGACGTGACTGCCGAGCTGCGCGGCTACATGGCCGACGCCGCCGTCACGGTGCCCGTGCCGCCCGTGGCCGCCGAGGATGCCGAGCTGTGCGCCGCCGCCGAGGCCGGCCTGTTGGCCGGGCTCGCCGTCGCCCGGGCCGGGTCGACCACCGGCGCGGTGGGCGCAGCAGTCGAGGCCGAGGTCGAGCGGCGCGGGTTCCGCGTGCTGCGCGAGCTGGCCGGGCACGGCATCGGCCGGACGATCCACGAGCCGCCGAGCGTGCCCAACTTCGGGGTCGCCGGGCACGGGGCGCCGCTCACCGACGGGCTCGTCATCACGATCGAGCCGATCATCTCGTCCGCCACCCGCTCCACCCGGCCCGGCGGCGACGGCTGGACGGTGACGACGGCGGACGGCGGCCGGTCGGCCCATGTGGAGCACACGATCATCGTCCGCCGCGGCCGGCCGCTGATCCTGACCGCGTGAGCTCGCCGCCGAGCAGCCCGCCGCTCCTCCGCCCGGCCGACGGGCTGCGGCTGATCCTGGAACACACGCCGGCGCTCCCCGTCGAGGAGGTGGCCGTGTCGGCCGACCTGGGCGGCCGGGTGCTCGCCGCCGACGTCCGTGCGGCCGTGAGCCTCCCGCCCTTTGACACCTCGGCCATGGACGGCTACACCGTCCGTGCGGGCGACCTGCGCG
This sequence comes from uncultured Actinomycetes bacterium, assembly GCA_963708365.1. Taxonomy (GTDB): domain Bacteria; phylum Actinomycetota; class Thermoleophilia; order Gaiellales; family JAICJC01; genus JAICJC01. The sequence continues at coordinate 360,431 of CAVPSM010000009.1, read as the reverse complement.
CCGGCAGCGTGCCGATCGCGTTCCGGCTCGGCGCCGGCGACCGGCCGCGGCCGCTGCCGCCCGGGGCCGCCGCGGGGATCGCAACCGGCGCCCCGATGCCCGAGGGGGCCGACACCGTCGTGCCGGTCGAGGACGCCCGCGAGGTCGACGGCCGGCTCGTTGCCGACCCACCCAGGATCGGCGCGCACATCCGCGAGCGCGGCGGCGACGTGCGCGCGGGCGACCTCGTGGGCGCTGCAGGGACCCAGCTCGGGCCGGCCCTCCTGGCAGCGATCGCGGCGACCGGCGTCGCCACGGTCACGGTGTCTCGGCGGCCGCGCCTGGCGGCTCTGGCCACCGGCAGCGAGCTCGTCGCGGCCGGGCAGCCGCTCGAACCGGGCCAGATCTACGAGTCGAACCTGACCTCGATCGTCGCCCAGGCCCGCACCGCGGGCGCCGAGGTGGTGGCGGCCGGCACCGTCGCGGATGACCGCGAGGCGACTCGAGCCGCGTTCGCGAATGCGATCGCCGCGGCCGACGTCGTCGTCTCGTCGGGCGGCGTCTCGGTCGGCCCGCACGACCATGTCAAGCCGGTGATGGCGGAGCTCGGCGTGCGCGAGGTGTTCTGGCGGCTGGCCCACAAGCCCGGGAAGCCGCTCTGGTTCGGCGTGGCCGGAACCGGGGCGCTCGTCTTCGGGTTGCCCGGAAACCCGGTGTCGAGCCTGGTCTGCTTCGAGCTCTTCCTACGGCCAGCTCTGGCGGCGATGCAGCACGGCCGCGCGCCCGCGCGCCCGGTCGCCCGCCTGGCGGAGGCGATCCCGCGGCTGCGCGTGCGCGACCACGCCGTCCGCTGCCGCCTCGAGGCCTCGCCGGAGGGCATGCAGCTGCATCCGCTCGGGCCGCAGGACTCGCACCTGATCGTCCACGCCGCCGGCGCGGACGCGATCGCGCTCATCGCTGCCGGCGACGGCGAGGCCGCCGCAGGCGAGCTCGTCGAGTACGTGCCGATCCGGTAGCGCTCGTCGCGATCGGGCGTGCCTGGCACCGGTCGGAAGCGCCGTTCAGCTCGCGAGCGAGACGGTGGCGCCGCCCCGAAGCGTCGCCGACATGCCGCGGGCGTAGACGACCCAGCGGTGCGACGAGGAGTAGAGCGGGTGGCAGGCCGACAGCACGAGCCGCTCGTAGCCCTGCGGGCGGATGATCTTCCAGTCGGTGTTCGGTACCACCTGGTGGTATTGGACGCGGTAGTGGAAGGTCGCGTAGGGCATCTGGAGCGTGATCCAGTCGCCGTCGCGGATGTCGTTGATGTGCCGGAACCAGGCCCCGAACGTGGTGCGGTGGCCGGCGATCGCCACCGTCGTGCCCTGGCCGGGGAAGTGCGTGTTCGCGTAGTGCCCCGGCCCCTGGCTGAGGTCGTGCAGCCAGTCCGTGCCCTGCACCACCACCACGCTCAGGCCGATCCGGCCGATCGTGAGCCGGCCGAACGGCTGGCCGCCGTTGACCTCGTGGGAGAACTTGTTCGCGTCTGCCCGCAGCGCCCGCAGCTCCGTCGCGCGGGTGCGGGCGTCCGCCTGGCCGTGAGCCCGGATCGCCGCCGCGACGGCCGGGTCCGGCGCCCAGTGGCTGATCTCGGCGTTCAGCGTGTGCGACAGCTCGTGCTGGCGCCAGTCCGCGTAGAGGGCGGTGATCGGGTCGCCCCAGAACAGGATCACGCCCGCATACACGATCACGAGCGCGCCCACGATCATGAGGACGGTGCCGAACCGGTGCATGCGCCGCCGCCGCGGCGGTCCGCCGCTCGGCTCGGGCGGGCCTGCCTCCGTGCCCTGGGCCACGTCCTTGTCGCTGCCGGTGGTGGCCATCCTTCTCTGTTATAGCGTCACGCGCGGGCCGCCGCCGCGAACGGGCGCGTGCGGCGCGGCGTACCGGCCGGCCACGAGTGAGCCGAGCTGGGCGGCCGCGGCCGCCGCCAGCGCGAAGCACACCGAGACCACGGGAGCCAGATAGCCGCTCGCAGTCATCGCGATCAGCGCCCGGAACGTCTCCGAGCCGAGGCCCTGCGCCGTCCACATCTCGACGACGAGCGCGAGCGGGCCGACGAACCCGAGCACGTAGAGCATCAGAAGGACGCGCCGGCCAGACCGGGCGGCGGCAGGCAGGTAGAGCCAGAGATGAGCGGCCGGCAGCACGACGATCAGCGCGAACGGGCTGGCGGCGGTGAGCAGGAGCGTTGCCACCATCAGGCCCACGAGGCCTCCGGCCAGGCCGCCGACGCGCTCCTCGCCGGTCGTCGTCGCCACGCGCAGGAGCCGCGGGCGGGTGACGAAGCGCCAGAACAGCAGGCCCGCGCCGGCCGCGATCAGGATGCCCGTCGTCGTCGCGCCGGTGCGGCCGGGCAGCGGTGGCACCGCGGTGCCGGGCAGGAGCCGGCCGGGGGCGGCTGCCAGCAACCACATCGCCGCCAGGGTCACGAGCCAGGCGGCCGCCCGCCAGGCGAACGCGACCAGGCCGGGCGCGAGCGGCACCCGCCGCCGCCGTAGCCGGGCGACCAGGTCGAGCACGCAGGCGACGAATGGCGCCACGAGGATCGCCATCGACGCCTCGGCCAGCCAGCCCCGCATCACCTTGCCCGACAGCAGCAGCACCGGTGAGCCGTCGCGCTCGATCGTCGGGGCGCTGTCGAGCTCGGCGACGAGGTTCGCCACGGCCGTCCCCACCCGGCCCAGCTGGCCGGTGTCGAGGTTCGCGAGCGGGCCGGTGGCGGCGTGTCCGCGCTCGGCGCTGATCGCGAGGGCCGAGATGCCGTGGGCGAGGAGCGTGCCCTGCTCGCCCGGGGCGTAGGGGACGCCGTACCCCGACAGCTGGTCGTACGGGCCGGGGATGGCGGCCGGGCTCCCGTACCAGGTTGCGATCGACTGCCGGGTCGCCGCGTAGAGCGTCGGCGACACCCCGCGCGGCGTGCCCGGCCGGGTGACGATCCGCAACGGGGTGTCGGCCCCTCCGGCCGCGTCGTTGATCACGATCGCCGCCACGATCCGCGAGGCGGGTGCCCAGTGTGTCGCGAGCGCCGTCGCGCCCTGGCCGCCCGTCGTCCCGCCGTCGGTGGACACGAGGGCGATGCCGCGGTCGTGGGGGACGCTCTGGAGCACGTGCCCCAGCTCGACGAGGATGCCTGTGCCGGCCAGGTCGGTGGCGTCCGACCCGTCGCCTGTGCACGATCACGGCCACGATCTCCCGCGAGTGCCCGGGCCGGTAGGCGATCACGTCGGTCATCGGCACGGGCTGGGACTGCCACGGCAGGTCGGTGGCGAAGACGATCCGGTGCGGGGTCGGGTCGAAGGCCTTCAGGCTCGACTCGACCCAGTCGGCGGCGGCCAGCTCGCCGGGGCTCCCGGGCTCGCAGCAGGGGCCGTTGCTGTCGCGCTCGGCGGCAGCCAGGCGGCCGGTCAGGCCGCCGGCGGCGTTGCCGCTGAACTGGAGCGGCGAGGGTGGTGGCAGGGGGGCTGCGGGCTGGTAGAGCGTCAGCAGCGCGATCACCGGCACGAGCAGGGAGACGCCGAGCAGGAGGGCGTGGAGCGGCCACGACACGAGCGCTCGGTGTGGCCCGCGCCGTACGGGCCTTCTGCGTGCGGGAGCAGCCACCGAAGCGGCGGTTATAGCACACGCGACAGGCCGCAGTAGCTTCCGGTGGATCGCCCATCCGGCTGCCCGGGACGGGGTCGCGTACGATTCCCTGACGCATGCAGACCGAGGCCACCATCATGCTCGTGGACGACGAGGAGTCGATCCAGAAGCTGCTCACATATCCGCTCCAGCGAGAGGGATATCGGGTGGTGCAGGCGCGCGACGGCGAGGAGGCCCTGAAGCGCTTCGCGGAGCAGCCGGTCGACCTGGTCGTGCTCGACGTGATGCTCCCGCGCCTTGACGGGCTCGAGGTGTGCCGGCGGCTGCGGACGGGCTCGGCGGTGCCGATCATCATGCTCACGGCCCGCGACGACGAGGTGGACAAGGTGCTCGGCCTCGAGCTCGGCGCCGACGACTACATCACGAAGCCGTTCTCGATCCGCGAGTTCCGCAGCCGCATCCGGGCGGTGCTGCGACGGGCGACGCTCGTGGCCGAACGGCGCGAGGAATCCGAAGGCGCGATCGTCGCCGACGGCCTGGTGATCGACCCGGCCAAGCGCACGGTGACCGTGCACGGTGCGCCGGTGCAGCTCACCTACGTCGAGTTCGAGGTGCTCCACACGCTCGCGCTGCATCCGGGCCGCGTCTACACCCGCCAGGCGCTGCTCGAGGCGGTGTGGGGCGACTCGGCCTACCGCGAGCCGCGCACGATCGATGTGCACATCCGCCATCTGCGGGAGAAGGTCGAGCCCGACCCGCGCGAGCCCGTCTACATCTTCACCGTGCGCGGCGTCGGCTACCGCTTCCGCGACACCGTCTAACAGCCCATGAACGTGTTCCGCTCGCTGCGGTTCCGGCTGGTGGTGGTGCTCACGGGGGTCGTCGCGTGCGCGATGGGCGTCGTCTTCCTCTACGTCGTCCCGAGCCTGCGCCAGAACCTGATCGCCGACCGGCAGGGGCACCTCGTGGTGATCGCGCGCGGCCAGGAGAACGCGCCGGGCCTGCAGAGCGCGTTCGGCAACCACAACCACGTGCGACGCGCGATCCAGCACGCCGCGCATATCGCGAACGGCACCGGCAGCGGCTACCTCCACAAGGCGGACGGCAGCTGGGAGGCGGTGGGCGGCGGCCCGCGGCCCGTGCTCCCACTCGGCAGCCGAATCGTCCGGACGGCCATCCACGGCGGCATCGGCCACGGACGCACGGCGGGCGGCGGCGTCGTGGTCGCGTTCCCGGTGAACGGCGACGACGGGATCGTGCTGCTCTCGCAGGGGGTCGGCGATGTGAACACCGCGGCGACGCTGGTCGAGCGGCGAATTCTGATCGCGACGGCACTGGCGCTGGTCGTCGCGACGGTCGTGGGCTGGGGGCTTGCGCTCGCGGTGTCACGCCGGCTCGGCAAGCTCGAGTCGGCATCGAGCCGCATCGCCGCCGGCCGCTTCGACCAGCCGATCGGCGACGACAGCCCGGACGAGCTCGGCCGCCTGGCCCGGTCCTTCGACATCATGCAGGAGCGGCTGGCCCAGGTCGACCGGGCCCGCAAGGACTTCATCGCGAACGCCTCACACGAGCTGCGCACGCCGCTGTTCTCGCTCGGCGGGTTCCTCGAGCTCCTGGCCGAGGAGGATCTCGACCCGGCCACGCGTGAGGAGTTCGTCCTGACGATGCGCGAGCAGGTGTCGCGGCTGACGAAGCTCGCGACCGACCTGCTCGACCTGTCCCGGCTCGATTCCGGCGCGGTCGAGGTAGACAGTGAGCCGGTCGACCTGGCCGCCGCCGCCCGCGGCCTCGTCCGCGAGTTCCGGGGCTGGCCGCCCGCCACGGCAGCCGGGTCGTGCTGGCGCGGCCGCCGCGGGGCCTGCCGCACGGGATCGGCGACGAGCAGCGTGTGCAGCAGATCGGCCGCGTGCTCGTCGACAACGCCGTGCGTCACAACCCCAAGGGCACGCAGGTGCGGGTCGCCGTTGCCGCCGACGACGGCCACGTCACCCTCACCGTGTCGGACGACGGGCCCGGGATCGACACCGACTCGCAGCGGCACCTGTTCGAGCGGTTCTGGCGCGGGCCGCAGGGGAACGCCTCGGGGAGCGGCCTCGGGCTGGCCATCGCGGGCGAGCTGGCACAGCGCATGGGAGGCGAGATCGCCGTCTCGTCGGGGGACGACGGCTCGGCCTTCGCGCTGCGTCTCCCGGCCGACGGTTTGGGCCGCGACCGGTGATGTTGCTAAGTTTTCGCGCGGCATGCAGAAGGTCAACGTTGGGCACAAGTCGCTGGCTGACTACAACTCCCTTATCGGGCGGACGCTCGCCGAGGAGATCCGGCGGCTGGCGGAGGCGTTGCAGGGCAAGCGCATCCTGCACCTGTCGGCGACCGCGTTCGGCGGCGGCGTCGCCGAGATCAACTACACGCTGATCCCGCTCATGATCGACGCCGGGCTCGACGCCGAATGGCGCGTGATCGACGGCCGCGAGGAGTTCTATGACGTCACCAAGACGATGCACAACGCCCTCCAGGGCGACCCGAAGGGGATCACCGACCACCAGAAGGCGATCTTCGAGGGCTACAACAAGATGAACGCGGATGCGCTCAGCGACGCCGACGAGTGGGACGTCATCGTCGTCCACGACCCGCAGCCGCTGGCGATGCGCGAGTACCTCAACACCACCCGGCCGAAGTGGGTGTGGCGCTGTCACATCGACCTTTCGACGCCCAACCCCGAGGTGCTGGAGTTCGTCTCGCCACGCCTGAGCGCGTACGACGCCTGCATCTTCCACATGCCGGCCTACGTGCCCCGCGGCGCGGGCCTTGCCGAGGCGGTCATCTGGCCGCCCGCGATCGACCCGCTGGCGCCGAAGAACATGGCCCTCTCGGGCGACGACGCCGCCTACATCGTGGACCAGTTCGGCGTCGACGTCAGCCGGCCGCTGCTGCTGCAGGTGTCGCGGTTCGACCCGTGGAAGGATCCGATGGGCGTGATCGACGCCTACCGGATCGTCAAGGAGACCCATCGCGACGTCCAGCTTGCGCTGGTCGGGTCAATGGCCCACGACGATCCCGAGGGCTGGGAGTTCTGGAACACCACTCGCGACTACTGCGAGGAGGATCCCGACATCTACATGTTCTCCAACCTGAACAACGTCGGCGCCGTCGAGGTGAACGCGTTCCAGGTGTACTCCGAGGTGTGCATTCAGAAGTCGATCCGCGAGGGATTCGGCCTGACCGTCGCGGAGGCTCTGTGGAAGGCGCGGCCGACGATCGGCGGGAACGTCGGCGGGATCGTCGCCCAGATCGACGACGGCGAGACCGGCTACCTCGTCTCCTCGGCCGAGGAGTGCGCCCAGCGGGTTCTGCAGATCCTGGCCGACCCCGCTTCGACGCGCGACATGACCCGCCGGGCCAAGGAGCATGTGCGCCGCCGCTTCCTCACCCCCCGGCTGCTGCGCGACTGGCTCGCGCTCATGCACCGCATGGCCGGCGACGGCGAGCAGGCCGAGCTCGAGATCGTCTCCGGCTAACCGGGGTCTGACCCCGAACGGAAGCGCAACGGAAGTGTCACACCCGACGTTCGGGGTCCGACGCCGGTTACCGGCTAGGGTGCGGGCATGGCCGACCAGCCGCTGCTGATCGTCTCCAACCGTGGGCCGTGCCGGTTCTCGCGCGGGCCTGACGGGCAGATCTCGGCGGTACGCGGCGGGGGCGGGCTCGTCACCGCCCTGAGCGGGCTGGCGTCGATGCGGCCGGTGACGTGGATCGCGAGCGCGCTCTCCGATGAGGACGCCGAGGTGGCCGAGCTCGGCCCCTACCGCGATGGCGACCTGACCGTCCGCCTGGTCGTGCACGACCGCGAGGAGTACGACCGCTACTACAACGTGTTCGCGAACCCCACGCTGTGGTTCATCCACCACTACCTGTGGGGCCTCGCCACCGAGCCGTCGGTCGACCGCAACGTGCGCCTGGCGTGGGACGCGGGCTACGTGCCGGTGAATCTGCGCTTCGCCGACGCCGTCGTCGCCGAGCTCGAGGCGGCCGAGGGCGACCCGCCGCCGGTGATGCTGCAGGACTACCACCTGTTCGTGGCGCCGGCGGCCATCCGCGAGCGTGTGCCCGACGCCGTAATCCAGCACTTCACCCACATCCCCTGGCCGATGCCGGACTACTGGCGGATCCTGCCGCCGGAGATCCGCCGCACCATCCACGAGTCGATGCTCGCCTGCGACGTGATCGGCCTGCACACCGCCCGCTACGTCGGCAACTTCCTGGCCTCGGTGGCCCAGTTCACCGACGCCCGGGTCGACGTCGAGACGGCCACGGTGCACTACGCGGGCCGGACGATCCGCGTGACCGCCCGCCCGATCTCGGTCGACCCGGACGAGTTCGACCGCCTGGCGGCGAGCCCCGCGGTGCTGGCCGAGCGCGAGGCGCTCAAGGAGTGGCGGCCGGAGAAGGTGGTGCTGCGGGTCGACCGCACCGACCCGTCCAAGAACGTCGTCCGCGGGATCCAGGCGTTCGAGCTCTTCCTGTCCGACCACCCCGAGTGGGAGGGCCGGGCGACGCTGCTGGCCAAGCTCGATCCGTCGCGGCAGGACATCCCCGAGTACGCCGAGTACCTGGGCGCGATCCAGCGCGCCGCCCGGACGGTGAACGACCGCTTCTACTCGACGGGCGACTGGCAGGCGGTCGACCTCCGCATCTCCGACAACTTCCCCGAGGCCGTCGCCGCCTATGCGGAGTACGACGTGCTGCTCGTGAACGCGATCTTCGACGGCATGAACCTGATCGCCAAGGAGGCGCCGCTCGTGAACGACCGCGACGGGGTCCTGATCCTGTCCGAGAACGCCGGCGCCGATCCGGAGCTGGGCGAGCACGCGCTGACCGTGAACCCGTTCGACCTGCAGGAGCAGGCCGACGCGATCCACACCGCCCTCGTCATGCCTGCCGATGAGCGCCGCCGCCGCATCGAGGGCCTGCGCGCGCAGGTGCGCGAGCACGACATCACCCACTGGGTGGAGGCACTGATGGACGACCTGGCCCACGCCCGGCCGGAGGCGGTGGAGCGGTGAGCGCTGTCGTGCAGGTGCCATGGTGCAGCCAGTTCCACGGCGCGGGCATGGAGGAGGGGCCGGCGGCCGTCGCCGCGGCCCTGGGCGCCGTGGGGGCCTCGACCGTCGAGCTGGACATGGGGGAGCCGCCCGAGGACGCGCTCGCCGGCGGGCTGCCTGCGATCGAGGCGGCCGTTGCCGAAGCCGGGCCGAACCCGCTCGTCCTGCTCGGCGAGTGCACGCTCACGCCGGCGGTCACCGCCGGGCTGCGCGCCGCCCATCCCGACCTCGTGCTCGTCTGGGTCGACGCGCACGGCGACCTGAACACGCCCGAGACCTCGCCGAGCGGATTCCTGGGCGGGATGCCGTTCGCCGTGCTGCTGGGCTGGTGCCACGATCGCCTGCGCCGGGCCGCCGGGCTCGACCCCGCCCTGCCCGAGGCCCGCGCCGCCCTGGTCGGCGCTCGCGACCTCGACCTGGGCGAGCAGGCGGCCATCGAGCGCTCGCACCTCGTCGTCGCCGACGATGTCGCGGCCGCCCTGGCCGGGCTGCCCGCCGGCGTCCCGATCCACCTGCACCTGGACGGCGACGTGCTCGACCCGGCGGATGCGCCGGGTGTCGACTTCCCGGCACCGGACGGCTGGAGCGGGGCGCAGCTCGACGCCGAGATGGCGGCGCTCGCCGCCACCGGCCGTGTGGTCGGCGTGAGCCTCTGCTGCGGCAACCCCCGCCGCGACCCGGACGGCCGCGGCGCCCGCGCCTACGCTCGCGCCCTGCAGCCGTTCCGCCCGTAGACTTCCGCCGGCATGGGCGAGATCCGCATGATCGACGTCGGCGACAAGCCGGCGACGCGGCGCCGGGCCGTGGCCCACGCCCAGGTGACCATGCCCGAGCACGTGCGCGAGCGGATCGCCGCCGGCACGCTGCCCAAGGGCGACGTCCTCGCCGCTGCGCGGATCGCCGGGATCATGGCCGCCAAGCACACCCCGGACATCGTGCCGCTGTGCCACCCCCTGCCGCTGAGCATGGTCGAGGTGACGCCGGAGCTCTCCGACGGTGGCGTCAGCATCGTCGCGGCGGCCGAGACGACCGCCCAGACCGGGGTCGAGATGGAGGCGCTCACGGCCGCGGTCGCCGCCGCTCTGACCATCTACGACATGACCAAGGGGCTCGACCCGGCCATCTCGATCCGGACAGCCGAGCTGGTGGAGAAGTCGGGCGGCAAGAGCGGGCACTGGCGGCGGGACGAGGCGTGAGAGCGGCGGTGCTGACCGTCTCCGACGGTGTGATGGCCGGCACGCGGGCGGACAGGAGCGGCGAGGTGCTCGAGGCGCGCCTGCGCGACGCGGGCTTCGAGATCGCCGGGCACGACGTCGTCCCCGACGACCGGGCCGAGATCGCCGACGCGCTGCGCCGCCTGGCCGGGATGGCCGACCTCGTCCTCACGACCGGCGGCACCGGCTTCGCCCCGCGGGACGTCACCCCGGAGGCCACGGACGGCGTGATCGAGCGACCGACGCCCGGCCTCGACGAGCATATGCGCGCCGTCTCGACGGCGATCTCGCCGCACGGCATGCTCTCGCGCGGCAGGAGCGGCATCCGCGGCGCGGCGCTGATCGTGAACCTGCCCGGCAGCCCGAGGGCCTGCGGCGAGCTCTTCGACGCGATCGCGCCCGCCCTCGACCACGGTCTGCGGCTTCTGCTCGAGCAGCCCACCTCGCATTGAGCGCGACCGCCGTCTACGCCCGCCGGTTCGTGAGCCTCGTGAAGCTCGAGCACACGGTGTTCGCGCTGCCGTACGCGTACACCGGGGCGATCCTGGCGCTGGGCCAGGTGCCCTCCGCCAGCCAGGTGCTGTGGATCACGGTCGCGATGGTGGGCGCCCGCAGCCTGGCGATGGCGCTGAACCGCCTGATCGACGCCGCCATCGACGCCCGCAACCCCCGCACCGCCCGGCGCGAGATCCCGGCCGGCCTGCTGTCGCGGACGAATGTGATCGCCTTCGCCGGCGCCTCGCTGATCGTCTTCCTGGTCGCCGTGTGGCAGCTTGCGCCGATCACCCGCTGGCTGTGGCCGATCCCGGTCGCCGGGTTCGTCATCTACCCGTACCTGAAGCGGTTCACCTGGCTCTGCCACCCGTTCCTCGGCGCCGTCGACGGCCTCGCCCCGGTGGGCGGCTGGGTGGCCGTGACGAACCATGTCGACCCCGCGGCGTTCCTGCTCGGCGGAGCGGTCGCGCTCTGGATCGGCGGCTTCGACATCATCTACGCGACCATGGACATCGAGATCGACCGCAGCCAGGGCCTCCACTCGATCCCGCGCGACTTCGGCATCGCCACCGCGCTTCGGATCACGCGCGTCTTCCACCTCGTGTCCGTGCTCCTTTTGGTGTGGCTCGGGATCGTCCTCGGCCTTGGGCCGCTCTACTACCTCGGAGTGGCGGTGGTGGCCGCCCTGCTTGCCTACGAGAACTCGATCGTGAGCGCGGACGACCTGTCCCGGGTCGACATGGCGTTCCTGACCATGAACGGCGTGATCGCGCTCGTGTTCCTGGCCGGCGTGCTCGCCGACGCCCTTGCCTGACGTCATCTCCTGCGAGCGGCTGGTGCGCCGCTTCGGCGAGCGGGCCGCCCTCGACGGGCTCGACGTGCGCGTGGCCGAGGGCGAGTTCGTCCTCGTCACCGGGCCGAACGGCGCGGGCAAGACGACGCTCCTGCGGGTGCTCGCGACCGTCCTGCGGCCGAGCGAGGGGGCCGTCAGCGTCGCCGGTCACGAGCTGCCGCGGGCGGCAGGAAAGGCGCGGCCGCTGGTCGGCTACGTCGCTCACGGGCCCCTGACGTACCCGGGGCTCACCGCCCGCGAGAACCTCGAGCTCTACGCGGCCCTCTACGGCGTGCCCGGCGACCTGGCCGGGCCGGCGCTCGAGCGGGTCGGCCTGGACGGCCGCGGCCGCGACCCGGTCTCGGAGTTCTCGCGCGGGATGCTGCAGCGGCTCGCCCTCGCCCGCGCCTGCCTGCACGGGCCGGCGCTGCTCCTGCTCGACGAGCCCACCGCGGGCCTGGACGCCGACGGCCGCGAGCTGCTGCGCGAGGTGCTGGCCGAGCCGGGCCGGACGGTGATCGTCTCGACCCACGAGCCGGCCTGGTTCGAGGGCCTGGCCACGAGCGAGGTGCCGATCCACGCAGGGCGGGTGGCGGCATGAACCGGCGCGCCTTCGTCGCGCTCGTGCGCAAGGACCTCGTGCTCGAGCTGCGCGGGAGCGAGGTCGTGCTCGCGATGGTGACGTTCGTCGTCGCGTCGTTCGTGCTCTTCCGCTTCGGGCTCGGCGGCGGCCGCCCTGCCGGCGGCACCCGCGCGGCGACCGGGATGCTGTGGGTGGCGATCATCTTCACGGCGATGCTCGCGCTCGCCCGCACCTTCGCCCGGGAGCGCGAGCACGCCATCTGGGACGGGCTGCTGGCGGCGCCGATCGACCGCGTCGCTCCTGTGGCTCGCCCGGTCGTGCTCGACGTGCCTGTTCCTGGTCGCGGTGCAGGTGGTGGCCCTGCCCGCGTTCTGGCTGTTCTTCCTGCAGGACGGCCCCGCCCCCGGACTACGGCGTGCTGGTCGCGGCCGCACTGCTCGCCGACATCGGCATCGCGGCGCTGGGGACGCTGGTGGCCGGCCTGGCCTCCGCCGCGCGTGCGCGCGAGGTGCTCCTGCCCGTCCTCTTCCTGCCATTTGCGATCCCGCTCGTGCTGGGCGCGGTGAGCGCCACGACCGGCACGATTCCCCCGCAAACAAGCGATTTGCACACCCTGGAACGGCTCGGATATCTGGCTCTCTATGATACGGTTTTCGTGCTCTTCGGGTGGGGGCTCTTCGAGTTCGTGGTGGAGGATTAGTGGGAAAAACGACCGCCGCCGCCCGCCTCGACCGCGCGACGTGTGCGGCCCTGGTGGCGGCAGTTCTGATGCCCGTGGCACTCGGCCTGATCTTCTTCTACGTGCCGAACGACGCCGACCAGGGCTTCTCGCAGCGCATCTTCTATTTCCACGTCCCGATCGCGATGACGACGTACGCCCTGTTCGCATGGGGCGCGCTGAACGCGGCCCGGTATCTGTGGACGGGCGACATGAGCCTCGACCTGCGCAGCTACGTGCCCATGCACCTCGGCGTGATCTTCGGCACGCTCACGCTCGTCACCGGATCGATCTGGGCCAAGGTGTCGTGGGGCACCTGGTGGTACTGGGGCAGCACCGAGCTGAACACCTTCCTGATCATCTTCCTGTTCTACTGCGCCTACTTCATGCTCCGGTTCTCGGTCGAGCCGGGTGAGAGGCGGGCGCGCTACTCCGCCGTCTACGCGCTGCTCGGGGTCGGGACTGATCCCGATCTCGGTGCTGGCGGTGCACCTGGGCCAGGACGTGATCCACCCGATCACGTTCACCGACCACGGCGCCAATATGGACGGGACGATGCTCTTCACGTTCCTGATGGCGCTCGCGGCGATGCTCAGCCTGGCCGTCGCGATGTACCTGGTCGAGCTGCGCGGCAAGCGCCTCGACGAGCAGGTCACGCGGCTGCGGCGGCTGGCCGAGGGGACGCGATGATCCGCGAGACATACGTCCACTACGTCGCCGCCGTCTACGCGCTGGCGTGGATCGTCACGCTCGCCTACGTCGTGATCCTGAACTCGAAGCTGGGACGGCTGGAACGGGAGCTGGACGAGATCGCCGGCCTGCTGGAGGCGAAGGCCGATGCCTGACGACGCTCTCGCGCTGAACCTGGTGCTGGTGGGGACGAACCACAGGAGTGCCCCGCTGCGCGTGCGCGAGCGGCTGGCCGCACACGACCACGGCCGCGACCTGGTCGACCACGTGCTGTCCGCCGAGCCGGTGGCCGAGGCGGTCGGCCTGGCGACGTGCAACCGGTGCGAGCTCTACCTGGTCGGCGCCGATCCCGACGCCCTGCGCGAGGCGGCCGTCGAGCGGCTGGCGGAGCTCTCCGGCCACGATCGTGAGCGGCTGCTGCCGATGCTCTATGTCCGCACCGGCGCCGAGGCCGCCGATCACCTGTTCTCCGTGGCCGCGGGGCTCGACTCGCTCGTCCCCGGCGAGGCGCAGATCCTGGCCCAGATCCGCGATGCATACGCGAGCGCGTTCGAGTGGGGCTCGACCGGCCCCGTCTCGAACCGGCTGTTCCACGTCGCCCTCGAGGCGGGCAAGCGCGTTCGCCACGAGACCGCGATCGGCGCCGGCGGCGCCTCGGTCGCGTCGGTCGCAGCCGAGGTCGCGAGCGAGCGGCTGGGCGGGATCGAGGGCGCCTCCGTGCTGATCGTCGGGGCCGGCCGAGTGGCCGAGCTGGTGGCCGCGAACCTGACCACCCGGGGAGTCGCCCGGTTGACGGTGGCCAACCGCGATTCCGGTCGGGCCGCGGCGCTCGCCGCGCGCTTCGGCGGCCAGGCGATCGCGTGGGACGAGCTCGCCCGGGCCGCCGACGAAGCCGACGTCGTCGTCAGCTCGACGGCCGCGCCCGGCCACGTCATCACCGCCGCCGACCTGACCCCGGGGCGCACGCGCCTGCTGGTCGACCTGGCCGTTCCGCGCGACATCGATCCGGCCGCGGCCGAGGTCGAGGGCGACGACGATCGTCGACCTGGACGGGCTCGAGGCGGCCGTCCGGCGCACGCTCGAGCTGCGCCGCGGCGAGAGCGGCCGCGCCCGCGCGATCGTGGCCGAGCAGGCGGCCGAGTTCCGCGACTGGATGGCGGCCCTTCGGGTCGTGCCCGCGATCACGTCGCTGCGCGACCACGCCGAGCGCATCCGGGCCGAGGAGCTGCGGCGGATGGAGCCGCGCTGGGACGCGCTCTCGCCGGCCGACCGCCAGCGGCTCGACGCCGTCACGCGGACGATGCTGAACAAGCTGCTGCACGAGCCGACCGTGCGCCTCAAGCAGCTCGCCGCAGCCGATCGGTCGGACTCCTACGCGGAGGCCGTGACCGAGCTGTTCGGCCTGGCTGCGCCGACTGTGCCGACTGCGCCGGAATGATCCGGCTGGGGACGCGGGGCAGCAAGCTCGCGATGGCACAGGCCCAGCTGGTGGCGGACGGCGCTCGCCGCTGCCGAGATCGTCCCCATCGCCACGGCGGGCGACCGCGACCGCGATCCGCCGCTTCGACGAGATCGGCGACGGCCGCGGCGTGTTCACGCGCGAGATCGAGCGCGCCCTGCTCGACGGCGAGGTGGACGCCGCCGTGCACAGCGCCAAGGATCTGACCGGCGAGATGCCGCCGGGCCTCGTGCGTCGCCGCGCTGCTCGAACGCGACGACCCCCGCGACGCCGTGTGCGGCCCGTTTCGCGAGCCCTGCACGAGATCCCCGACGGCACCCGCATCGGGACGTCGTCCGCCCGCCGCGCCGCGCTGCTGGGTGAGCTGCGGCCCGGCCTTCGGGTCGTGCCGCTGCGCGGCAACGTCGACACCCGCCTGCGCAAGCTCGACGCCGGCGAGGCCGACGCCATCGTGCTCGCCGCCGCCGGCCTGCGCCGGCTCGGCCTGGCCGAGCGGATCGGCTTCCTGCTCGACCCGGAGGTGTTCGTGCCCGAGGCCGGCCAGGGCGCGCATCGCGGTGCAGGTGCGGCGGGGCGAGGAGGCGCTCGTCGCCGCGCTCGACCATGCCCCGACCCGCCGCGCCGTCGAGGCCGAGCGCGAATTCGCCGTGAGCGTCGGCGGTGGCTGCAGCGTGCCGGTGGCGGCGTACGCGTGGGACGGCGCCGACGGGCTCGAGCTGCGTACCTGGGTGGCGACGTGACCGTCTATCTCGTCGGCGCCGGGCCCGGCGACCCCGGCCTCCTCACGGTGCGCGGGCGCGAGCTGGTCGAGGCGGCCGACGTGCTCGTCTACGACCGCCTGGCCGACCCGCGCATCGTCGCCCTGGCGCCGGAGCCGGCCGAGCGCATATACGCCGGCAAGCAGCCGGGCGACCACGCCATGACCCAGGACGTCATCAACGCGCCGCCTCGTCGAGCTCGGCGGCCGCCACCGAGACGGTGGTGCGGCTGAAGGGCGGCGACCCGTTCATCTTCGGCCGCGGCGGCGAGGAGGCGCTCGCGCTCGTCGAGGCCGGCATCGCGTTCGAGGTCGTCCCCGGCATCTCGTCCGCCTACGCCGTGCCCGCCTACGCCGGCATCCCGGTGACGCAGCGGGGCAGCGCCGCTCAGGTCACCTTCGTCACCGGCCACGAGGATCCGGCCAAGCCGGGCAGTGACCTCGACTGGGCGTCGCTCGCGGCCACGCCGGGGACGCTCGTGTTCCTGATGGGCGTCGGCGCGCTGGCCGCCAATGCGCAGCGCCTGATCGAGCACGGGATGAGCCCGGCCACGCCCGCGGCGGTGATCTCGAACGGCACCCGCCCGGCGCAGCGCACGGTGGTCGCCCCGCTGTCCGGCATCGCCGCCGCCGCCGAGGGCGATGCGGCCGCCGGCGATCACGCTGGTGGGCGCGGTCGCGGCCTGCACGAGCAGTTGGCCTGGTACGAGCGGCGGCCGCTGCACGGCAAGCGCGTCGTCGTCACCCGCGCGCGGGCGCAGGCGAGCGGGCTCGCGGCCCGGCTCGAGGCGCTCGGCGCGGATGTCGTCCAGGCGCCCGGCGATCCGGATCGAGCCGCTGCCGTTCGACCCGCCCGACCTGGCCGCCTACGACGTGGTCTGCGTGACGAGCGCAAACGGCGTCGAGCTGCTCCTGCCCGGCGACGTGCGCGCGCTGCACGGCGTGCGCGTGGCCGCGATCGGCCCGCGCCACCGTGGCGGCGCTGCGCGCCCGTGGGATCGTCGCCGACGTCGTGCCGGACGAGGCCGTCTCGGAGTCGCTGCTCGGGGCGCTCGGCGACGTCGCCGGCCGGCGGGTGCTGGTGGCGACGGCGCGAGGGCGCCCGCGACGTGCTGCCCGACGGCCTGCGCGAGCGGGGCGCCACGGTCGACGTCGTCCACCTCTACCGCACGGTGCCCGAGCCGGTGGCGGCGGACGACGTGCGCGGCAGCCGACCTGGTGACGTTCACGTCGTCGTCGACCGTCACGAACCTCGCCGCCGCCCTCGGCGCCGCGCGGCCTGGACGGGCTCACCGCCGCGTCGATCGGCCCGGTCACGAGCGCGACCCTGCGCGAGTGTGGCGTCGAGCCGGCCGTCGAGGCCGATCCGCACGATGTCGGCGGCCTCGTCGACGCTGTCCTGCGCGCCCTCGCCTGATCCCGCGGGACACCGCCTGGTAGCTTTGGCCGACGGTGGCCGAGCGCGAGACCAGCATCCGTCGGGGCGTCGAGGCGCTTCTCACGCTCGCGAGCGACGAGGCCGCGGCCGAGGGCGGGCTGGGCGTGACCCGCGTGGCGCGCATGATGGGCCGCGAGAAGACCCAGGTCTCGCGCACGCTTGCGACGCTGGCGGAGTACGGCCTCGTCGACCGCGACCCGGACACCCGCGCCTACCGTCTGGGCTGGCGCATCTATGCCATGGCCCAGGTTGCGGGCAGCCGGCGCCTGCTCGACTCCGCCCGGCCGCTCCTCCTCGACCTGGTCGCCCGCTTCGGCGAGGGCGCGCACCTGTCGGTGCTCCAGAGCGGCGAGGTGGTGACGGTGCTCTCCGAGCAGTCGTCCCATGCCGTTCGCGCGGTCAACTGGATCGGGCGCAACACCCCGGCCTACTGCACGTCGGCGGGCAAGGCGCTCCTGCTCGATCACGCGCCGGAGGAGCTCGAGGCCCTCTTCGACGGCCGCCCCTTCACGGCCGCCGCGCCTGCGACGCCGGGCTCGGTGGCCGAGGTCGCGAGAGGCATCGATGCGGCCCGCGACCGCGGCTACGCCGTCGCCGACGAGGAGATGGACGCCGGCCTCACGGCGGCGGCCGCGCCCGTGCGCGACGGCCAGGGCCGGATCGTGGCGGCGATCAACGTCTCGGGCCCGTCGTTTCGGATGCGGCCCCAGCTGGACGAGATAGGGGCGGCCGTCACGGCGGCGGCGGCCGACCTCTCCGCCGGCAGCTCGGTCAGGCGGCGGCCGGCGGCGCCTCGGGCGGGATGCCCAGCTCGAGCGGGTCGTCGCCCAGCTCCCGCGTGCGGCGCTCGACGAACTCGAGCAACTCGTCGCGCACCGCGTCGTCGAGCGGCGGCGGCTCGTAGCGCTCGAGCGCCTCGCGCCACAGCCCCTCCGCCCGCACCGCCGCCGTCGGGCTGCCCTTGCCGCTCCAGCGGTCGAAGTTGTCGGTCGTGGCCAGGAAGGGCCGGTAGAAGCAGTCGCGAAAGTGGGCGAGCGTGTGCTCGCAGCCGAAGAAGTGGCCGCCCGGGCCGACCTCCAGGTGAGCGCCGAAGGCCAGGCTGTCCTCGTCGAGCACCGTCGGAGCCATCTGGACGCGCAGGAGCTTGAGGAGCTCGACGTCCATCATGAACTTCTCGAAGCAGGCGACCAGGCCGCCCTCGAGCCACCCGGCCGACTGCCAGACGACGTTCGCGCCGGCCAGGAAGGCCGACATCAGCGTGTTCAGCGCCTCGTAGCCGGCCTGGGCGTCGACCGCCGGGCTGGCGGTGAGCGTGCCGCCGCCGGCCCGCCACGGCAGCCCGATCCGGCGCGCGATCTGGCCGGAGGCGTACAGGCCGATGGCCGACTCCGGCGTGCCGAAGGCGGGCGCGCCCGACTTCATGTCGGTCGACGAGAGGAACGACCCCATCACGACCGGGGCGCCGGGCCGCACCAGCTGCAGCAGGGCGACCCCGGACAGCACCTCGGCCGTCTGCTGGGCGAGCGCTGCGCCGATCGAGACGGGCGCCATCGCCCCCATGAGCAGGAACGGCGTCACCATCACCGCCTGGTTCGCGGCCGAGAACTCGAGCATCGCCTCGAGCATGCGCACGTCGTAGCGAAGCGGCGAGTTCACGTTGACGTTCGCGAACATCACCGGCCGCTCCTCGATCGCCTCGCGGCCGCCGAACAGGATCTCGCCCATCCGCACCGAGTCGGCCGCGGCCACGTCCGACATGGGGACGCCCTCGAACACCTTGTCGCAGAGCAGGATCAGCGACATGTTCATCGCCAGGTGGCGGGAGTCGAGCGCCGTGTCGTTCGGCTCGCAGATGCCGCCGCCGGGCGTGTCGAGCTCGGGGAACGTCTGCGTGAGCATGATGAAGCGCTGCAGGTCGGCGAGCGTCGCGTCGCGGCGGACGCCGCCCATCCGCACGAACGGCGGCCCCTGGGTGGGAGCGAAGATCATCGAGTCGCCGCCGATGTGCAGGTCGTAGTCGGGGTTGCGCGCGCGCATGTCGAACTCGCGCGGGGCCTTGGCCACCTGCTCGAGCAGGAAGTCCGGGTCGAACCGCACCAGGTCGTCCTCGATCTCGCAGCCGGCGGCGCGGAAGAGGTCGAGTGCCCGGGGATGGTCGAACCGGATGCCGATCTCGGAGACCAGCCGCCGCCAGCCCCGTTCGACCGTCTCGAGCGCCCCCTCGGAGAGGATCTCGAACCGCGGCATCTCGTTGCGGAACACGTGTTGCCTCCAACGTGCCGAATCGCCAACAGGTGTTGCAGATACTACCAGCGGGGCGTAGGATCGCCGCCGTGATCGGGCACGCCTCGAGCCCGGCGTCCGCCGCCGACGAGGAGATGGACACCGCCTCGGCAGGCAGGCTCGCCGCCGCCGTCGACCGGCGGGAGATCTCCGCGGCCGACCTGACCGGCGCGGCGACCGAACGCGCCCGGACGCGCGGCGCCGAGCTGAACGCCGTTGCCGTGCCGCTCTACGCCGAAGCGGCCGCGGCCGCCTCCCGCATCGACGCCCGGCCGGGCGGGCGGCTGCTCGAGGGCGTACCCGTCAGCGTGAAGGAGACGCTGTGGGTGCGCGGCACACCGTGCTGCGCGGGCATCGCGCGCCTCGCCGGATCTCGCAGCCGCTCGGACGGTGCCGTCGCCCGGGCGCTGCGGCGGGCGGGCGCGGTGATCCTGTGCAAGGGCAACGTCGCCCAGCTCAACTGGTATGCCGAGGCGGACAATCCGGTCTACGGGCGCACCGACCACCCGGATGCGGCCGGCCGCTCGCCCGGCGGCTCGAGCGGCGGCGAGGCTGCGCTGGTGGCCGCGGGCGTCGTCCCCGTCGCGGTCGGGACCGACATCGGCGGCAGCGTCCGCATTCCGGCCGCCTGGTGCGGCGTCTACGGGATGGCGCCCACCCCGGGCCGGCTGAGCGTTGCCGGCAGCCGTGACGACCAGCTCTTCGCCGGCCAGACTCTGATCCAGAACCGGCCCGGCGTGCTCGCGCGATCCGCCGCCGACCTCCGGCTGGTCGTGTCCGTGCTCGACGTCGTGCGCGCCTCGCGCCCGCCGGAGCGACCGCTCCGCCGGGTCGGGGTCGTACGCAACAACGGCGTGCTCGCGCCCGCCCCCGCGATCCGCCGCGCCGTCGCCGAGACCGCCGCCAGGCTGGCCGCGGACGGCGTCGAGGTCGTCGACGTCGAGCTCGTGGACGCCGCGGAGGCACTCGCGCTGTTCGACGCCGTCTTCGCGGCCGACGGCGGCCGCAACCTGCGCCGGCTCCTGCGCGGCGATCCCGCGACGTCCGAGGTGCGCCGTGCGCTCGCAGCCGCCGCGGACGCCGCCCTCGACCCGGAGCAGCTGGCCCGGCTGGAGGCCCGCATCGGCGCCCTGCGCCAGCGCTTCGCGGCGATGCTCGACCGGGAGGGCGTGGACGCCCTGATCGGCCCCGCGCACGCGCTTGCCGCCGTGCCTCACGGCGCGGCGCTCGACGTGTCGACGGGCCAGAGCTACACGTCGATCTTCAACCTCCTCGGAATGCCGGCGGGGGTCGCGCCCGTCGCCCGCGTGGAGCCCGGCGAGGAGAGCGACCGCGTCGGAGGGGACGCCGTGACGGAGGCGGCGCGGCGGGCGGAGGCCGGGTCGGCGGGGCTCCCCGTGGCCGTCCAGGTGGCCGCCCGGCAAGGGGATGACGAAGTCGTTCTGACTCTTCTCGACCGTATTTCGTCTCATTGAGTTATGGCCGGACACCGTGATACGTTGCCGCCTTCCAGCGGTACTCGAGGGCGCGGCGCGTGGGAGGGAGCTATCTGAGAAGCCGAGGTGACGTCGTATGCCACCCGTTTCGGCGGCTTCTGGACGGAGCGCCGTGCCGGGTTACCTAAACGAATGTGAGGTACAGCTGTGAAGGATCTCGAATACCACCTCTATGAGGAAGCGCGCTCGGGCCGGATGACCCGCCAGCAGGTGCTCGTCCGCGCCAGCGTCCTCGGAGTCTCGGCATCGGCGCTCGGCACGATCCTCGCCGCCTGCGGCTCGTCGGCCTCCTCCGGGTCATCCTCCGGCGGCGCCTCGTCCGGCGGCGCGATCAAGAAGGGCGGCACCGGCATCTTCGGCATCACCTCGCCGGCCTCCGACGTCGACCCGGTGACGATGTTCAACACCGGCGCCATCATGACCACGCAGCTCGCCTGCGACTATCTCGTCTTCCCGAATGCCCAGTACGTCCTGCAGCCGAAGCTGGCCACGAAGTGGGCCTCCGGATCGACGCCCGACACGTGGTCGTTCACGATCCGCCAGGGCGTCAAGTGGCAGGACGGCAGCGCGCTCACGAACGACGACATCGTCGCCTCGTTCGACCGCATGCTCGACCCGAAGATCGGGTCGGCGGCCCTGTCCGCCTTCTCGGGCGTGCTCTCCCGCGGCAACGTCGAGAGCACCGCGGCGGACACGATCGTGTTCCACCTCGACCGGCCGTATGCGGACTTTCCGTACCTGGTCTCGGCGTTCAACTACAACTCGGTGATCCTGCCGAAGAACTACCAGGTCGGCGACTTCACCAAGGGCGGGATCGGGACCGGGCCCTTCATCCTGAAGACGTTCTCGAAGGACCAGGGTGCGAACTATGTGAAGAACCCGCACTACTGGGGCAAGGGGATGCCCTACCTCGACGCGGTGAACGTCAAGTACTACACCGACACGCCGCCGATCGTGCTGGCGCTCCAGGGCAACACGATCAACGTCTTCCCGCAGGTGCCGTACCAGGGCTCGCAGGCGCTCTTCTCCGACTCGAACATCGTGGTCTCGGAGACACCGTCGAGCGAGTACCGCACACTGCAGATGCGGGTCGACGAGGCCCCGTTCAACAACAAGAACGTGCGCCTCGCCGTCGCCTACGCGCTCGACCGGCCCGGGCTCGTGTCGGGCCTCTTCAACGGCAAGGCGGAGCTCGGGAACGACCACGCCTTCGCGCCGATCTACCCCGGCTCGCCGACCACCAGCCAGGTACCGCAGCGGGTCAAGGACATCAACAAGGCGAAGGCGCTCGTCGGCTCCTCCCCGGTCAACGTCACGCTCACGACGGAGCAGTTCCTGGAGATCCCGGAGTACGCGCAGTTCGTGAAGCAGATGGTCGCGCCGGCCGGGATCAACGTGAAGCTGGACATTCAGCCGCAGGGCACGTTCTACGGCACGGGCGCGACCCAGCCGTGGCTGCAGGTGCCGTTCGGCATCACGGACTGGGGCGCGCGCGGGACCGCCGGCCAGACGATCGATCCGGCGTACCTGTGCCGCTCGGTGCCGAACGCGAAGCTGTCGAACTCGGGGGCGTGGAACTCGGCCCACTGGTGCGACCCGGCCTTCGACAAGCTCGTCCAGCAGTTCGAGGGCGAGGTCGACGCGCAGAAGCGCCAGTCGCTGGCCGTCTCGGCCGCCAGGATCCAGCAGGCCGAGGTGCCGGACGTGATCGCCTACTGGATCAAGGAGCTGCGGGCGACGCGGACGAACGTTCACGGCCTCGCCGCCGGCCCCACCTTCCACCTCGACGCGAGCGCGATGTGGCTCTCGTAAGCCGCTGACCATGGGGGCCGCGCCTGTTCGGGCGGCCCCCGAGGCGGTAGGCTTTCGAATCAGACGATGACCCGGTACATCCTGAAGCGCCTCGGGTTGACCGTGATCACGCTCGTGATCGTCTCGTTCGTCGTCTTCGCGGCGTCGCAGCTGCTCCCCGGAGACGTCGGGCGCACGATCCTCGGGCCGTACGCCTCCCAGCAGCAGGTGAACGCGCTCGACAAGTCGCTCGGCAACGACAAGCCGCTGCCCGTGCGCTACTGGAACTGGGCCTCCGACTTCGTGAAGGGCGACTGGGGCGTGTCGCCGGTGCAGAACGTCGAGGTGCGTCCGCTCGTCCTGGGCCGCCTCAAGAACTCGCTCATCCTCGGCGCGTTCGCGATGCTGCTGATCGTCCCGTTCTCAATCTTCATGGGGGTGGTCGCAGCATTGAACTACGGGAAGACGTTCGACCGCGCGATCTCCATCATCGGGCTCTCGTTCATCGCCCTGCCGGAGTTCGTGGTGGGGGTGATCCTGATCGTCGTCTTCGCCGTCCAGCTGGGCTGGTTCCCGACCTCGTCGCAGGTTCCGGGCTCGAACCCCGTCGACTGGTTCCGGCAGCTGCTGCTGCCCGCGCTCCCGCTCGGGTTCGTCCTCTTCGGCTACATCTCGCGCATGGCCCGCTCGGGCACCGTCGACGCGCTCCAGGCGAACTACACACGGACGGCGATCCTGAAAGGGCTGCCCCGCCGCTACGTCGTCTGGCGCCACGTCGTGCGCAACTCGCTGCTCCCGACCATCACGGTCGTGAGCGTCCAGGTCGGCTACCTGGTCGGCGGCCTCGTCGTCGTCGAGACGCTCTTCTCCTATCCGGGCATCGGCCAGCTGACCCTCGAGTCCGCGACCGGGCACGACCTGCCGACGCTCGAGGCGTGCGTGCTCATGATCGCGATCATCTACTGCGTCGCGAACCTCCTGGCCGACCTCACGTACGGCTTCCTCAACCCGCGCGTGCGGCTCGCATAGATGGCGAGCGTCGAGGGCAGCGACCTCGACCTGGGGCCCGCCCCGGCGCCCGTCCTCGACGTGCGCGCCGAGCGCCGCCGCCGGCGGCGTGAGCTCTTCCGCGCGCTCGTCCGGTCGAAGACGTTCATCGTCGGTGCCGCCCTGCTGATCTTCTGGGTCCTCGACGCGATCTTCTGGCGCGCCATCGTGCCGCACGACCCCCTGGCCGTCGACCCGATCGGCACGCTGAAGGCGCCCAGCAGCGCCCACTGGTTCGGCACGGACAACCTCGGCCGCGACGTCTTCTCGCGCGTGCTCGCAGGGGCGGCGACGGTGCTCGTGATCGCGCCGGCCGCGACGCTGCTCGGCCTCGTCGGCGGCACGACCCTCGGCCTCGTCACCGGCTTCTACCGGGGCTGGGTCGACGACGTCGTCAGCCGCATCGTCGACGCCTTCCTGGCCATGCCGCTGATCGTCATGGCCGTGCTGGTGCTGGCGTCGCTCGGGCGCGACACGCTCAACATCATCCTCGTCATCGGGATCATCTTCACGCCGCTGATCGCCCGCACGGTGCGCTCCACCGTGCTCGTCGAGCGCGAGCGCGAGTACGTCGCCGCGGCCCGCCTGCGCGGCGAGCGCGGCATCCGCATCATGGCGTGGGAGATCCTGCCGAACATCACCGGGCCGATCATGGTCGAGGCCACCGTCCGCCTCGCCTACGCCATCTTCACGGCCACGACGATCTCGTTCCTCGGGCTCGGCCTCCAGGATCCGTCGCCCGACTGGGGGCTCCAGATCGCGAACGGCCGCGCCTACCTCCAGGTGGCGTGGTGGATGGTGATCTTCCCGGCCGCCGCCCTGGCGACGCTCGTCGTCGGCGTGAACCTCGTGGCCGACGGGCTGAAGCGGGTGGTGGACGAGTGAGCGCCGCGCCGCCGGTGCAGACGGGCGCCGTCGAGATCGACGGTCTCACGGTCAGCTACCGCCGCCGCAACCGCCTCCTGCGGGTGCTCTCGGACGTCTCGTTCACCATCAAGCCGGGCGAGGCGTACGGCCTCGTGGGCGAGTCGGGCTGCGGCAAGACAACCGTCGCCATGTCGCTCATGCGCTACCTGCCGCCGAACGCCGTGGTCGAGTCGGGCAGTATCACGTTCGGCGGCGACGACCTGCTGGCGGCCGACGAGCGCACGCTGCGGCGCTGGCGCGGCAACCGGATGGCGATGGTGTACCAGGATCCCGGCACGGCGCTCAACCCGACGATGCGGGTCGGCGACCAGATCGCCGAGGTGTACCGCTTCCACCGCGGAATGGACAAGCAGGCGGCGCGGGATGCCGCGGCGCACATGGTCTCGACCGTCCAGATCTCCGACGCGGCCCGGGTGCTGCGCCGCTACCCGCACGAGCTGTCGGGCGGCCAGCAGCAGCGCATCATGTTCGCGATGGCGCTCGCCACCGACCCCGACCTGCTGGTGCTCGACGAGCCGACCACCGGCCTGGACGCGACGGTCGAGGCCGAGGTGCTCGACCTCGTCGAAGACCTGCGCCGCGAGTTCAACACCTCGATCCTCTTCGTCAGCCACAACCTCGGGATCGTGGCCCGCATGTGCGAGCGCGTCGGGGTTCTCTACGCCGGCCGCCTGATCGAGCAGGGCAACGCGCGCGAGGTGTTCCGCGACTCGCGCCATCCCTACACGCTCGCGCTGCTGCGCTGCGTGCCGCGGCTGGGCATGCGCAAGGACACCGACCGGCTCGACCCGATCCCGGGATCGCTGCCGCCGCTCGGGGCCGAGGTGCCCGGCTGCGTCTACGCAGATCGCTGCCCGATCGCCCGCGACCGCTGCGTCCAGTCGCCGCCCGAGCTCGTGCCGGTGAGCGAAGGGCACACCGCCCGGTGCTTCTTCCCCGACGAGGTGCCCGACATCCCGATCGTGGCCTCGGTCACGCAGGACGACGCCGCGCCGGTGCCCGACGAGGTGCTGCTGCAGGTGACCGATCTCGTCAAGACGTACCGGTTCTCCGGCACCGAGGTGGTGGCCGTGGGCGGCGTCGACGTCGAGGTCAAGCGGGGCGAGGTGTTCGGCCTCGTCGGCGAGTCCGGCAGCGGCAAGACGTCGTTCGCGAAGTGCATCGTCGGCCTGATCGACATCACATCGGGCGAGCTCAGCTTCAACGGCATGGACGTGTCGAAGCCCGCGGGCAAGCGGCCCAGCGAGGCCCGCCGGCGGCTGCAGATGGTGTTCCAGAACCCCGACAACGCCCTCAACCCGACGCACAGCGTCCGCGCCATCCTGCGCCGCTCGCTGCAGCTGCTCGCGGGCGTGCGCGGGCGCGACACGCAGGACCACGAGATGGCCGAGCTGGCACGGTCGGTGCGGCTCGAGCCGCGCCACCTCGACGTGCGCCCGACGGCGCTCTCCGGCGGCCTCAAGCAGCGGGTCGCGATCGCCCGCTCGTTCGCCGGCAGCCCGGCGATGGTGCTCTGCGACGAGCCGACCTCGGCCCTCGACGTGTCCGTGCAGGCCGCCATCCTGAACCTGCTGGTCGACCTGCAGCGGCGCCAGGGAGTCTCCTACGTCTTCATCTCCCACGATCTCGCCGTCGTGCGCTACGTGTCCGACTCGATCGGCGTCATGTACCTCGGCAAGCTGGTCGACATGGGCTCTGCGGATCAGGTCTTCGCCTCGCCGCACCACCCCTACACCGAGGCCCTGCTGTCGGCCATCCCGACGTTTGGCCTCGACGAGAGCCGGCCCCGGATCAAGCTCACGGGTGTCCTTCCGAGTGCGACGGACGTGCCCAGCGGCTGCCCGTTCCACACCCGCTGCCCGCGGGTGCTGGGCGAGATCTGCCGCACCGAGATGCCTCCGTGGCAAGAGGACGGCGAGCGCCACCGCTATCGCTGCCACATCGCCCCGGCCGAGCTGGGTGAGCTGCAGAAGACGGCTCCCGAGCAGGCCCAGGACGTCGTCGCCTAGGGGCGGGCGTACCCGATGAGCGTGGCGTGCCGGCGAAAGCCGAGCGAGTCGTAGAGCGCGCACGCCGGCTCGGACTGGCAGTAGACGATCGCCTGCCGGCCGCCCTCGTCGTACCATTGCCGGAGGGCGAACGTGCAGACGGCGGCCCCCAGGCCGCGGCGGCGGTATTCGGCGCGGACGCCGACCGGCTCGAGCTCGCCGACGCCGTTCGCGTCGTCGGGCCACACCAGGCAGTAGGCGGCGAACCGCCCGTCCGGGGCCGTGACGACGCAGTCCAGCGACTCCCGGTAGGGCCACTCCGCCCGAACGTGCGCGTAGCTCGACTCGGTGACCCGCGACGGCGCCCACACGTCGCGATGGATCGCAACCCGCTCCGGCACGTCCGCGGGGCCGATGGCGCGGTAGGCGAAGCCGGCGGGCAGCGGAGGGGGCTCCGGCGGCTCGCGCAGCTCGCGTGCGTTGAAGGAGAGCGGCTTTCCATGCGGCTCCGTGAACCCGTGGGCGGCGAGCGCTGCCCGCCGGTCGTCGTCGTCCTCGAACGCGAACGCCACCCGCGCCTGCGGCTCGCGCAGGACGTCGTCGAGCAGGTGGAGATGGTCCGGGTGGATGTCGTGGTCGAGGTGGTGCTCGCCGTCGTCCTCCCGCAGCAGCGACCATGCTACGGGCGCCCCGCCCTCCACCCAGAGGCGGATCCGCCACTCGTCCTCGAGTCCCTCGTGCTGGCGCGCGCCCCAGGCGATGTCGCCGACATGCCAGCCCGCGCGCACGCCCAGCAGCCGACGCTGCTCGAGGGCGAGCTGTTGCATCGCGGACACGATCTGGGGCGCCAGACGCACGAGCGGATTATCGGCGCATGACGTCCTGACCAGCGTCCGCATTCCACGGATGTGCACCATTCGTGCACAATATGGGCGTCATGTGTATTCTACGCTCATGGAAATCCCCGCGGGCACCCAGGCGGTCGAGCGCGCCGTCGCGATCCTCGAACTCTTCGACGAGCGCAGGCCCGACCTCTCGATCGCCGACGTCGTCTCGGCGCTCGACGTCCACCGCAGCACGGCGTCACGGATGATGTCGACGCTCGAGCGGCACGGCCTGCTCGAGCAGACCGACGTCCCCGGCCGCTACCGGCTGGGCCTGGGGCTGGTCACGCTCGCGGGGCTCGTTCTCAACCGCTTCCCGGTGCGGGCCCTGGCGCGGCCGCGGCTGCGCGAGCTGCGCGACCAGACCAACGAGACCGCCTGGCTGGGGATGCTCGACGGGCACAGCGTGATCTACCTCGACCAGGCGTCGAGCCGGCACGTCACCGTGAACGTCGACTGGGTGGGCCGCCGCCAGGCGCTGACCGACGGCGTCACGGGCCGGCTGCTGCTCGCATTCCAGCCCGCCGACGTGATCGAGCGGCTGGTCGACGAGGCAGCACCGGGCGCGATCGGCCTCTCCGACGTCGAGCTGGCCTCCGTGCGCCGCCGCGGCCACGCCGTGTGCGTGGGCGACGCCGACGACGCGTACACCGGTGTCGCCGTGCCCATCCGCGACCATCGCGGCGCGGTCGTCGCCGCCATCGCGCTCGGCGGCCCGCGCTACCGCGTCAGCCCCGAGCGGCTGGAAGCCGAGCTCGTGCCGATGGCCCTGCGGGCGGCGGCGCGCGTCTCCGAGGCGCTGGGGCACGTCGCGGCGTGAAGCGGTTCGGGCTGGGTCGGGCGTTCTACGCGGTCGCGGCGCTGGACGGCATGATGTTCGGCGTCCTCGCGCTCAGCGTGCCGATGCACATCGAGGCGCTGCACCGGCCGGCGTCGCTGGCCGGCGAGGTGCTCGCGACCGGCACCGTGACGGTGGCGGGAGGGGCGCTGGTCGCCGGGAGGGTCGGCCGCGTCGCCGGCGGCGGCCGCAACCTGCTCGCGGCGGCGCTGGCGGTATCGGGCCTGGGCGAGATCCTCCTCTTCCTGGCCTCGGCCGCGCCGGCGATGGCGCTCGGGTCGGGGCTCGTCGGCGCCGGCATCGGACTCTTCTGGGTCGCCAGCCAGACGCTGCTCGGCGAGGCGTCCGGCGAACCGGGCAGCGAGCGCGCGTTCGCCACCCACTACGCGGCATACACCTTCGGCGTGGCAGGCGGCTCGACCGCCGCCGGTCTCGTCATCGCATTCCTGCGCGACGCGGGGGTCGGCGCGGCGACGGCATCGCGGTACAGCTACGTGCTCGGCATCGCCGCCGGGGCGCTCGCCGTCGCGATCTGGCGCCCGGCCCGGCGCGAGCTCGTCGCCGAGGGGCCGCGGGCGCGCCTGGCATCGGGGCTGTCGCCCCGCGGCGTCGCGATCCAGCTGCCCGACCTGCTGCTGGTGGCGGCCCTGGCCCTGCTCCTGCCGCTCGCGCCGATCGTGCTTGCGGGCCGGTTCCACCTCACGCCGATCCTCGTCGGCATCACCGTCGGCGGCGTCCAGGCGGCCAAGATCGGCGGCGCGTTCGCCGGCCGCCTCCTGACCGAGTCGGGCGGCCACCGGCGCGCGATCCTGCTGCTCCTGATCGCCGCCGCCGTCCTCAGCGTCCTGCTGGCCGCCGCAGTGCTCGTCGGCCGGGCCGGGATCTTCGTCACGGTCCTCGTCGGCACGGCCTTCGTCGCGACCGGGGCGTGGCCGCTGATCGTCGACTCGGCGCTGGCGCGCACCGAGCCGTCCCGCCGCCCCAGCGCGACGATCGCCTGGAACGTGTGCGAGTACGGCGTCATCGCGGCCGCCACCGTCAGCTCCGGCTGGATCCTGGCCGCCGCCGGCAGCCCGCAGGTGCTCTTCGTGCTCGCCGCGGTGCTGCTGGCCGCCGCCGCGTGGTGCGCGTCGGTCGTCCTGCGCTGGCCCGTGCACGTGCCGGAGGGGTGAACGGCGGCCGGTAGAGTGCGGGCATGCCGGCCCCGGACGCACCGCCCTTCGTCACGTTCCTCTCCGATTTCGGCACGGCGGACGACTTCGCCGGCACCTGCCACGGCGTCATCAACCTGATCTGCCCCGGTGCGCAGGTGATCCACGTGACCCATGGCATCCAGCCGCAGGCGATCGGCCAGGGGGCGCGGGTGCTGGCGGGGGCGATCCCCTACCTGCCGGTCGGTGTGCATCTGGCCGTGGTCGACCCGGGCGTCGGCTCCCAGCGGCGCGCGGTGGCACTGCGAACGGCCGACGGGCGCCGCTTCGTCGGCCCCGACAACGGCCTTCTGATCCCCGCGGCGGACGCCTCCGGCGGCGTGGTCGAGGCGGTCTCGATCACAAACCCGCAGATCATGCTGCAGCCGGTCTCGCGCACGTTCCACGGCCGCGACGTCTTCGCGCCGGCCGCGGCCCGGCTCGCCGGCGGAATGCCCATGGCCGAGCTGGGGCCGCCGATCGACCCGAGCGAGCTCGTCCGGCGTGAGACGCCCGATCACCGCATCGACGGGGCGGTCGTGCACGCGCCGGTGCAGTACATCGACCGCTACGGGAACATCCAGCTCGCCGTCTCCGGGGGCGAGCTCGACGGCCTCTTCCAGCTCGGCCGGATGGCCGAGATCGACACCGGCGACGACCGCTACTACGCACGCTGCTCGGACACGTTCACCGACGTCGGCCCCGGCGAGTTCGTGCTCTACGAGGACTCGTCCGGCCTGCTGTCGTTCGCCCTGAACCGCGGGAACGCGGCCGAGCTGACCGCCATCGAGGTCGGCACCGAGATCGCGATCGACCTGGCGCCGAGACTCTCGGCGGAATTGACTTGACCCGGCGCCGAAAACGTGCTCTGATGCAGAGGATCGCAACGGCCTTCGTGGAGCGGTAGCACCGTCCCGGAGGCCGTTGCACTTTCGCGGGTGCGGGGCCCCGGGCGATACACTGTCCGCCGCCCGGCGAGGTAGCTCAGTTGGTAGAGCACACGACTGAAAATCGTGGTGTCGCCAGTTCGATCCTGGCCCTCGCCATCGCCCAGGTGTGGCCTCTCTGCCTCGGCGCGGCGTGTCTGCAAGTGACACGCCGCCCGGCGGCCCACCGGTCAGCCCAACAGACGGAGGGTCGCCGATCCCGGCCATCCATGCGTCCCCCGTCTGGGGGAACTTTTTGCCTGCATCGGGCTCAATTCAGACTGACGATGCCAACCCCGATCAGGGCCAGCGTGATGCCCGCCGCCTGGGGCCGGGAGACGCGCTCGCCGAGCAGCTTCTGGGCCAGGATCACGGTCACGACCGGGTACTCGGAGCCGAGCACCGAGACGATCGAGAGGTAGCCCCGGGTGGCGGCGGCGGCGAAGAGGGCGTTCGCGCCCACGTCGAGCAACCCGATGCCGGCGACGGCGGGGATCCGGCGCGGCGGCATGTGCACCGAGCTGCGGGTTGCCAGCACGCCGACCGTGAGCAGTGCGAGCGAGGCGCTGCGGCTGCCGAACAGGGCGGGCAGCGTGTGGCCGCCGCGCACCGCGTGAGCGATGCAGTAGAGGAAGCCGCCGATCCCGAGCGCGGCGGTGGCGGCGAGCAGCACCGAGCTGCGCGCGGCCGGCGCCCCGGCGTACTCGTGCACCGATGCCAGCACCGCGCCGGCGAGTGCGATCGCGCAGCCGGCCAGCGCCAGCACGCCCGGCCGCTCGCCCTGGATGAGGGCGAGCCCGACGGGCACGAGCGCGCCGCACGCGCTCACCGGCGAGACGATGCTGATCGTCCCCGTCGCGAGCGCGCGGTAGAAGGCTGCGATCCCGACGGCGCCGAACACTCCGGCTGCGAGGCCGACGGTGAAGGCGTGCACGTCGAGCTCGCCGGTCAGCCCCGTCGCGGCCCCCAGCAGCAGGAGGCCGGCCAGCTGCGACACCACCAGCACCGGCGCGAGCCCCAGGCGGCGGGTGTAGATCCCGCCGAGGAAGTCGGAGGTTCCCCAGACGACGCTTGAGGAGAGGGCGAGCACGACCGCGAGCACGGCGAGATGCTCGCATGCGGGCGGCTTCGAGGCCGCCGGAGGCGGCGCTAGGCCGCGGGTGCCTGCGGGCCGATCTCGGCCGCCAGAGCGGCGACGACGGCCGGGTCGTAGATGCGGCCGGCGCCGAGCTGGATGCGGTCGAAGCTGTCCTGCTCGCTGAGCATGCCGCCGAACCCGTGCTCCCCGGCCATCGCCATGTACGACTCGACGGCGAGCAGGATGCGGGCGCCGACCGGGATGCGGTCGCCGCGCAGGCCGTGCGGGTAGCCGGACCCGTCGAGGTGCTCGTGGCTCGCCCGCACGATCTCGCGCACGCGGGCGAAGGCGGGGGCGGGGTCGAGCATGTCGGCCGAGCGCTCCGGGTGCATGCGGATGACGGCCCACTCGTGGTCGTCCAGCGGCCCGTCCTTGGTGATGATCTCGTCCGGCACCGTGGCCATGCCGATGTCGCGCACCCGGGTCGCCGTCGCGAGCTCGGAGAGCTCCGTCGCGCTCAGGCCCATGCGCCGGGCGACCGCGCTGACGAGACGCTCCAGCTCGGGCTCGGCGGCGTCCTCGGTGACGTCGACCGCTGCGCCGGCGGCGGGCGCCGGCGCCGCTGCGCCCAGGCGGTCGAGCCGGGAGAGCACGAACGAGCCGGGGATCCAGGCCTCGCGGTCGGCGCTCATGAACGCGAATCGCAGGCGACGTTCGGGGTCGATCACGAAGAGGCCGCCCAGCCGCCTGGTGCGCCCGATGCGCTTGTAGGTCAGCCCGAGCGCGGCGAACGCCTCGCCGTCCGCGTCCTGCATCCAGGTCGCGCCGCCCGATGCGGCCAGGCTGCTCCCGAGGCTGGAGGCGCCCGGGGACACGACGATCAGCGTGCGGCCCGCGCCGAGCCGCACCGCCAGGTCCTCGAGCATCTCCGCCCGCGGGTCGCCCGCACCGTCAGCCTCGATCGCCGCCAGCACGACCGGTCCGCCCTGGACGAGGTCGTCGACTGCGACTCGCTCGCCCTGAGGCGATGTCAGCTGAAATGCGGGCAGCTGCTCATCAAGCTGCGGCATCGCTCGTGGTATCGAACGGGTCGGCGTCGTCGCCCGTCTCGGCGGCGAAGACGTCGCTCACATCGTCGGCGTAGGCCGACGGCGCCTCGGTCGCGAAGGCCGGCTCGACCGCGGCCGGGGCGGGAGCCGCCGGCGCCAGGCTGGCACGCGCGTGCTCGAGGGAGGCGAGCACCTGCGTCTGCACCCGGTTCGCGCTCGCGACGAGGTCGTCGGCCTCCGAACGGCGCTGCTCGGCCTCGGCCAGGATCTCGGCGACCCGGGCATGGGCCTGGGCGTCGCGGTCGGCCAGCGACTGCTCGAAGCGCTCGCGGTCGGTCTGCAGCTCGCTGTCGAAGCGGGTGCGCATGGACTCGCCGTCGCGGCGAGCCTCGGCCAGGATCGCCTCGGCGCGCGTGCGCGTCTCCTCGAGGTGGGCACGGGCGGCCTCGCCGGCCTCGTCCAGCATGCGCTCGCGCTCATGCAGGAGCTCCTCGGTCTCGACCTCGGTGGCGGACTTGAGCGTTGCGAGCTCGTTGGCGACGAAGGAATCCATCGCGCCGATGGTGCGCTCGATCACCTCGCGCAGGCCGTCGACGTCGGCGGGCTCACGGGTGGAGACGGGCAGCTCGATGACGGGCGCCGGCACGGCCTCGATGGTCTGGGCCGACTCGTACTGCGGCTCGGGCTCGGGGACGGCGGTCAGGCCCTCGGCGAGCTGGTCGGCGAGGTCGGCGAGAAAACGGTCGACCTCCTCCGGGTTGTAGCCGGTGGGCGTGAGCGTGAACGATGCGTTGCGGATGCTCGCGAGATCGATCATGGTGGGTGGGACTCCTCGGGCGCGGTAGGGCTGTGGGGACGAGGGGGTCGTCCTTCAGGGTTATCGGGGCTTCCCCCGTCCGGCTTTAGCCTCGGTCCCACAGCGGCCGCGGCTCGGATAGGCTTGCGCGCCGTGACCGACCCCGCAGATCCCGCCCGCCGCATCGCCGTAATCGGCGCCGCGCTCGACCTCGGTTCCGGCCGCCGCGGCGTGGACATGGGGCCGTCGGCGATCCGCTACGCGCAGCTGAGCGAGCAGGTGAGCGCGCTCGGCTACGAGATCGACGACCTCGGCAACGTCGACTCCGAGCTGGCCGAGGCGCTCTCCGAGGGCGACCCCACCGCCCGCTACTGGGACGCGATCAAGGCCACCTGCGAGCAGCTCGCGCGCGGTGTCGTACGCGCCGTCCGCGCCGGCGAGCTCCCGCTCGTGCTGGGCGGCGACCATTCGATCGCCGTCGGCTCGCTCGGCGGGCTCGCGGCCGCGCACGGCGGGCCGGGCGGCCTGATCTGGTTCGACGCCCACACCGACCTGAACACGCCCGAGACGTCGCCGCGGGCAACGTCCACGGGATGCCGCTCGCGATCGCGCTCGGCATGAGCGACGACCCCCGCTTCGCGAGCGACGCGTGGCCGCTGCCGATGCTGACGGACACCCGCACCGCCCTGATCGGCGTGCGCAGCGTGGACGAGGGCGAGAAGCAGCGGCTGCGCGACCTGGGCGTGCACGTCTACACGATGTACGACGTCGACCGGCGCGGCATCGGCACCATCGTCGAGGAGGCGATCGAGCTCGCCTCCGGCGGCGCGTTCATGCACGTCTCGCTCGACATGGACGTCGTCGACCCCGAGCAGGCTCCCGGCGTCGGCACGCCGGTGCGCGGCGGGATCACCTACCGCGAGGCGCACCTGGGGATGGAGATCCTGGCCAAGCACGGCGTTGTGAGCTCGCTCGAGGTGGTCGAGGTGAACCCCGTGCTCGACGAGCACAACGCCACCGCCAGCCTGGCGGTCGAGCTGGTCTGCTCGGCCCTGGGCGCCAGAGTTCCTGTAGGGCCGGGACTGTCCCCTCAACACGCGGCTACTCGTCGGGGACGAAGCGGCGGCCGGCGAGCGTGTCAGGCAGGTGCTGTTGGTCGACCACGCCGCCCGGGAAGTCGTGCGGGTACTTGTAGCCGACGCCCCGACCGAGCTTCTGGGCGCCGCGGTAGCTGGCGTCGCGCAGGTGCGCCGGAGGCGGCTGGGCGCCGTGGTCGCGCACCTCGGCCATCGCCGCGTCGATGCCGACGTACGCGGCGTTCGACTTCGGCGCGCGAGCCAGGTAGACGGCCGCCTGGGCGAGGTTGATGCGGCACTCCGGCAGGCCGACGAACTCGACCGCCCGGGCGGCGGCGACGGCCACCTGGAGCGCCTGCGGATCGGCGTTGCCGACGTCCTCGGACGCGAACACGATCAGCCGCCGGGCGATGAACTTGGGATCCTCGCCCGCCGTGATCATCGTGGCCATGTAGTACAGGGCGGCGTCCGGGTCGGAGCCGCGCATGCTCTTGATGAACGCGGAGGTCGTGTCGTAGTGGCGGTCGCCGCCCTTGTCATAGAGCAGCGGCTGTTTGCGGGCGGCGTCGCGGACGTTGTCGGCGGTCACCGGCCCGCCACCCGCGCTCGCAACCGCCGCGTCGAGGATGTTCAGGGCGCTGCGGGCATCGCCGCCGGCGGCGCGCACGACCTCCTCGCGCAGATCGGGCTCGAGCTCGACGCGCAGCGTTGCCTCGCCCCGGCGGACGATCGCCTCCAGGTCGGGCGCGGCCAGCGGCATGAGCTCGAACAGCTGGCAGCGGCTGAGCAGGGCCGAGTTGACCTCGAAGTAGGGGTTCTCGGTCGTCGCTCCGACCAGCGTCAGCAGGCCCGACTCGACCGCGGGCAGCAGGGCGTCCTGCTGGCCCTTGTTGAAGCGGTGGATCTCGTCCAGGAAGAGGATGGTGCGGCGGCCGTTCCCGCCCAGCCGGTCGCGGGCCTCCCCGAGTACCCGGCGCACGTCGCCGACGCCGACCTGGACGGCCGAGAGCTCCTCGAAGTGGGCCTGCGTCGTCGTCGCGACGATGCGGGCGAGCGTCGTCTTGCCGCTCCCCGGCGGCCCGAAGAAGATCATCGACGGCACCCGGTCGGCCGCGATCGCCCGCCGCAGCGCGCTGTCCTTCCCGACGATGTCGGACTGGCCGACGAACTCGTCCAGCGTGTGCGGCCGCAGCCGCTGTGCCAGCGGCGCCACCGACTGGAGCTGGGAGTCCGCGGAGTCGGAGAAGAGGTCGCGGGACATACCGCCAAATCTACTCCCCCGCGCCACGGCCGTTCACACCGAGGTCGTGTAGCGTGCGTGTCATGCTTGAACACGATCTCCGCGCCGAGACGGCGAAGCTCCTCGCCGACCTGATCCGCATCGACACGACCAACCCGCCCGGCAACGAGACGCCGGCCGCCGAGCATCTGGCCGCGTACCTGGCCGAGTCCGGCGTCGAGGCGACGCTGCAGGGCCGCGTCCCCGAGCGGGCCAACCTGGTCGCCCGCCTGCACGGCACCGGCGACGGCCCGTCGCTGATGCTGCTGGGCCACACCGACGTCGTCCTGGCAGACCGCTCGGAGTGGTCTGTGGAGCCGTTCTCCGGGCTCGAGCGCGACGACCACATCTGGGGCCGCGGCGCGCTCGACATGAAGGGCCAGGTCGCGGCCGAGGCGGTGGCGTTCGCGACGCTCGGGCGCGAGGGCTGGACCGGCGCCGGCGACCTGATCTACTGCGCGGTCGCCGACGAGGAGGTCGGCGACGGCTGGGGCCTGCCGTGGATGACCGAGCACCACCCCGACCTCGTCCGGGCCGACTATGTCGTGAACGAGGGCGGCGGCGAGCGGATCACGAACGGCGACTGCGTCGCCTACACCGTCGGGGTTGGCGAGAAGCAGTGCTCCGCCTTCGCCGTCACCACGCACGGCAAGAGCGGCCATGCCTCCGTGCCGGGCGCGTCCGACAACGCGCTCCTGAAACTGATCCCCGTGCTCGAGCGGATCGACCGCATGACCCGGCCGAGCCGCGACCTGCCCGAGCTGCACACCTTCCTGCGCTCGATCGGCGCCGAGGACGACGATCCCCGTCGCCTGATGGAGCGGGTGCGGACGCGGAACCCCCTCCTGGCCGAGATGATCGAGCCGATGCTGGGCGCGACGATCGCCCCCACCGGGATGACCGCGAGCACGAAGATCAACGTCATCCCCGGCCGCGCCCAGCTGCGCTGCGACTGCCGCATCCTGCCGGGCATGACCCAGGCGGACGTCGAGGCCGCGGTCCGCGAGGCGCTGGCGGGGCTCGAGTACGAGTTCGAGTTCATCGAGCGCGACGGCGGGACGATGTCGCCGCCGGACACGCCGCTCTTCTCCGCGATCGAGGAGTTCCTGCCCGAGATCGAGCCCGGCGCCCTGGCGGCGCCCGTCATCTGCTCCGGGTTCACCGACAGCCACTGGATGCGGGGCGCGTTTGGATCGGTCGCCTATGGCTTCATGCCGACGCGGATGGACCCGATGGTGGCGGGCTCGCTCGTGCACTCGGCCGACGAGCGGATCCTGCTCGACGACCTCGACCTGGCCGTGCGCTGCTTCCTGCACCTCGCCCGGGCGATGGGGGAGGCGGCATGAGCGCGACGGACGACAAGGTGCGGCTGGGCGGGATGGCGCTCCAGAACGGGATCCTCGTCCACAGCTTCGACCACTGGGCCGTGGCCGTCCGTGGCGGCGACGGCGAGGTGAAGCTGGCCTCCGGCCGCAAGCCCGACCTGCCCGGCTTCGTGACCGCGACCCCGCTCCTGCGCGGCGTCGCCCGCATGTTCGAGGTCGCCTACCTGCTGCCGACGATCAAGCGCCGCCTACCGGAAGCCCGCCTGCCGATGGAGTCGCCCGGCATGGGCGCGGCCCTGGCCGGGTCGGCGGTGCTCGCCCAGGTGATCCGGCGCACCCGGCTGCATCCCGCGACGATCGAGGTCGTCACCGCCGGCGCGGCCATCGTCCCGGCGATGATGGCCCTGCGCGGGTCGCGCATCGCCGGCTACCACGGCGCCGAGCACAAGGCGATCGGCGGCTACGAGAAGGACGGCGCGCCGGTCGACATCGCCAAGGAGCACGAGCGCTGCGGCTCGCACATGGTCGGCCCGCTGCTGATCGCGAGCACGGCCGGAAACCTGCTCGTCTCGCGGCTGCCGGCGTCGCGCCGTGGCCCGGCCAGGCTGGTGGCGAGCGTGGCCGCGATGGGCGTGGCGACCGAAGCCTTTGCCTGGATGACCCGCCACCGCGACAATCCCCTCGCGAAGGCGATGCAGCTGCCCGGGTACGAGCTCCAGCGCGTCGCCGCCACTCGCGAGCCCAGCCCCGCCGAGCTCGAGGTGGCCGAGGCGGCGCTGCACGAGGTGCTGCGGCTGGAGGGCGCGCAACCCTAACGCGGGCACGGGAAGCGGGGACTGTCCCCGGTTCCCGAAGAACCGGGGACAGTCCCCGAGGGTGCTACTTGCAGCCCGGCACGGGCTTGATGCGGCTCACGAACGCCTGACGGGTGTTCGGGCCGACGTGACCCCACTGGCGGTCACGCCCGAAGGTGTTGCCGTTGCGCATGTTGCCGAACTCCCAGACGCACTGCCCGCCGACGCGCGCACGCGTCCAGTACGGGAAGAAGTGCCCGGGGCCGGGCGGCGGCAGCACGCAGCCGGCGCCGGTCACCACGTTGCAGCCGGCCTCGGTCGAGCTCGTGTCGGTCACGAACTGGATGTCCGAGTACCCGCGCCCGGCCGTCGTCGGCGAGCGCTGCTCGAACGGGCTCGGGAACCGGTTCGGGTTGACCGACGTCGGCCAGTCGGCCCGGTACGGCGTGCCGTCGTAGTCGAGGTCGCCCACGGCGTTGAAGAACACGTCACACCCGGTGACCTGGTTTGGCGGCGCGATCCCGCCGTGCGTGTCGCCCTTGCGGTAGCAGGGCGCGTCGTTCGGCTCGAGGCTCGACCCCTTGTCCGGCGGGGCGTCGGCCTCGTACGGGCCGTGGCACACGTTGAAGTACGGGTCGGAGGCCGGCCCGGCCTTGCCCGTGACGCGCGTGCACGGCTCGAAGTGGCCGATCTCGAACTCGGTGTTGATGTTGTACGGGCCCGGGCCCCACGGCACGACGTTCTGGGGCTTCGCGCTCGAGTACTCGGGCTGGAAGTTGAACGGCGTCCCGCTGCAGTCGGCCGGGCTCGTGTTCATGAACCCGTTCGCGGCCGAGGCGATCATGAACCCGCTCTGCCCTGTGGTCAGATCGGTTTCCTTGATCTCGAGGGCGTGTCCCCCCGCCACCTGGGTGTCGAACATGTGGATCGCGATCCGGTCGCCCGGGTGCATGAGGAAGGTCTTCCCGTTCGGCGTGAACGTCGACAGATCCGAGTCCTGCGGGCTGGGCGGCCCGGGCGGTACGCCGTCCCTCTGGATGAACGCGAAGTTCACCGGCTCGATGCAGTTGTTGTTGCAGGTGCCGGCGGCGTTGCACTCGACGCTGTCGATGTTGAGCGCCGAGCACCAGTGGCTGTTATCGCAGCTGATGGAGTCCGAGAACGGCGCGAACCCCGGCGGGTAGAACTGGAGCTCCATGAACGCCGAGCCGCCGCCCGGGAACGAGCCGTGGGCGGCGTTGGAGTCAGACCGCGGCTTGCACGGCAGCTGCGGATCGGACTTCGGGTCGCATAGGTTCATGGAGAACCACGGCGCCAGGCTGAGCTCGAAGGTGTGGACGACGTCGTGGCCGGGCCGGCTCACGGTCGGCAGCCGGCGTGGTTCGCGCGGCAGCCGCTCGATCCAGGTGACGTCGCTGGCCGAGCCGGGCTTCGACGAGATGAACCGCAGCGACGGCTCGTCGTGGCCGATGTAGTGGCCGTGGTCCTCGAAGCGCTCGGTCTTCGACGTGCGCGGATCGGCGCACACGAGGGTCGGCTTCACCGCCCGCTGGATGGGGCTGAACCCGTTGCAGTCGAGCTCGCCGGAGGCCTGCGGCATCACGTGGGCGCCGTCGCCCGCCGCGCCGGCCGTCCCCGCCGAGGCGGCGACCGTCACCGCCGCGACGATCACCCCCATCCGGGCGGCGAGACGCAACCGAGCTCGAAGTGTGTGCGGACGTGCCACCGGACCACCTTTCCCCTCAAGTCCCTGCCGCGGCTGACCCTATGCCCGGAGGCAACCGGGCGCAAGGGTGTTCCTCGCTGCGGTTCGCCCGTACGCTGGAAGCGGTGGACTGGATCAACGAGCGGAACGTGCACGACTGGCTGCACGACGCGGTGCATGTGCTGCACCTCGCCGTCGGATGGCTGCACGGCTTCCTGGTCAGCTGGGGCATCTTCATCTTCCTCGGGCTGCTGTGCTGGCTGACCTGGAAGTTCATCTCGATGATGCCGAACGTGCGCCCGAAGCAGCTCGACGCGCGGGCCGACTCGGACGTGCGCTGGGACGAGGTGGCGGGCGTCGAGGAGGTGCGGGCCGAGCTCGAGGAGGTGGTCGAGTTCCTGCAGGACCCGGCCCGGTTCGCGAAGCTCGGGGCGCGCGTCCCCAAGGGCGTCCTCCTGTACGGGCCGCCCGGCACCGGCAAGACGCTGCTCGCGAAGGCGGTCGCCAACGAGTCGGACGCGAGCTTCTACTTCCAGAGCGCATCGTCGTTCGTCGAGATGTGGAGCGGCCTCGGCGCCGCCCGCATCCGTCGCCTGTTCCAGACGGCGCGCAAGAACCAGCCGGCGATCATCTTCATCGACGAGCTCGACGCCGTCGGCCGCCACCGCGGCAGCGGCGGGCCCGGCGGCGGCAGCCAGGAGCACGACCAGACGCTGAACCAGCTGCTGGTCGAGATGGACGGGTTCGACCAGAGCGACCGCCTGGTCGTCATCGGCGCCTCGAACCAGCTCGGCGCCCTCGACACCGCGCTGCTGCGGCCGGGACGGTTCGACCGCCACATCGGGGTCGTCGGCGCCCGACCTCCAAGGCCGCGAGCAGATCCTCGAGGTGCACACGCGTGGCAAGCCGCTCGCGGAGGGCGTCCGCCTGGCCGACGTCGCCCGGCAGACCTCCGGCCTCACCGGCGCCGACCTTGCCAACATCTGCAACGAGGCCGCGATCAGCGCCGGCCGCAGCGAGCGCGACGAGATCGTCCAGGCCGACTTCGACTACGCCGTCGAGCGGGTCGTCGCCGGCCTCCAGCACCGCAAGCTCATCACCGGCAAGGAGAAGCGCGTCATCGCCTATCACGAGGCCGGACATGCGCTCGTCGCCCGGCTGATGGGCGACGCGATGCAGCTCCACAAGGTCACGATCGTCCCCCGCGGCCAGGCGCTCGGCTACATGCTGAACCTGCCCGAGGAGGACCGCTACCTGCAGTCGACCGAGGAGCTGCGCGACTGGCTGAAGGTCATCCTGGCCGGCCGGGCGGCCGAGCAGGTCGTGTTCGGCCGGATCACGAACGGCGCCGAGAACGACCTCGAGCGGGCGACCGCGATCGCGCGCTCGATGGTGTTCGAGTGGGGCATGGGCGAGTCGATGCCGCACCAGCAGCTGCGGGCCGACAACTACGGCCTGTCCGAGAAGACGAAGCGCTGCGCGACGCGCGAGCAGCGCGGCATCACCGACGCCGCCTACCGCGAGGCGCTACGGCTGGTGAGCTCCACCGCGAGCACCTCGACCGCGTCGCACAGGCGCTGCTGGAGACAGAGACGCTGGACCGCACGGAGATCGACGTACTGCTCGACGGGCTCGAGCCCGTATCGAACGCCTCGCGCGACATCGGCGTCGAGCAGCCGCCCTGGCGACCGCGCCGCCGCCGCGCCCGACCGGACCGCTAGGCGGCGGGCCCGCCGTTGGGCGGCCGCGTCCGCCGCCGGGGTGTCCGGCACTTCCTCCGCCGAGCCGTCGACCGTCTCCGCGCCGGGGCGTCATCCGTCCGGTCCTCACTCTTGACCGCGGCGATCTCCGGCTCCTTGTCCGAGACCTGCTGCGCGGATGTCGGCGATCCTCGCCGCCGCCCCGGCGCAGCTCGCCCGACCGCTCGGCCAGCGCGTTCGCCTGGTGGAGGTTGAAGGCCTTGCGCCCGAGCTCGGCCTGAGCGCGTCGCGCTCCTCGCCCTTCAGGTTGCGCAGCTGCATCTGCAGCTGGCCCGTCTTGGCGGTCTCCTGCGTCTTCTCGACGACCGTGCTCGCGATGCCCGTTGCCTGCTGCTTGACCTTGTCCAGAAGCCCCATTGCATCTCCCTCGCTTGCTTCGGTGCGCTCGTGGCGTCCACTACGATCTCTGCGCCGTGCACGCCCCGAGCCATCCATCATATCGGCCATGCCGTGACGATCTCCCCGCCGCGATGGATATTTACGAGCGGGTCTTCGGCGGCATGCTCGAGCACCGCGAGACCGTTCCCGCACAGGGGGTCGAGGCGGCGTCGATGCTGGTCGGCTCGGCGCCGGATCGAGCTTCTGCGGCCGCTGGGAGAGGACACGCCGGTCGGCCAGTTCCTCGCCAAGCCGCGGCCCGGGGATGCACCACGTCGCCTACCGCGTCGCGGACATCCGCGCCTCGTTGCGCGAAGCGGCGGCGGCCGGAGCGGAGCTGATCGACGCCGAGCCGCGTACCGGGCTGTTCGGGCTGCAGGTGGCGTTCATCCACCCCGAGAGCGTGGCCGGGGTGCTGGTCGAGCTAGCGTGCCGAATCCAATGGAGGAGACGGCGATGGCAGATGACGTGTCGCGGGTCGAGCTTGGGTTCGACGGCGGGCTGATCGTGAGCACGCGATCGCGGCCAAGGAGTGGGCGAGCCTCGAGGAGGCGCTTCGGGCCGGGAAGGGCGTCGGTCACCGTGCGGGCGACGACGAGGCCACCTACTACGTCGACGTGGCCAAGGTCAGCTACGTCAAGTACGAGCGCACGTCGGCCAGGTCGGCTTCTGACGCGCCCGCCGGTGGCGGCATCCCGGCCTCGACCGCGTCGTCCGTGCCGTACACCCGGCCGGTGACTACGGCGTGCTCTGGGTCGCGTCGGGCTGGCTGCCCGCCGGCCGGTGCGGGTCGCGGCCACCGTGTGGGGCACGCTCGGCGTGAACTACGCCGTGAAGCTGGCCGTCGACCGCGAGCGGCCGGCCGATCCGGACGCCGACCCGCTGGTCCCGCTGCCCAGCTCGTCGTCCTCGTTCCCGTCCAGCCACGCCGCGATGTCGACGGCGGCGGCGATCATGCTCTGCCACAGGTGCCGCGGCTGGCGCCGCTGTGGGTCGCGATGGCGGCGGCGATGGCGGCGAGCCGCGTCTATGTCGGCGTCCACCACCCATCGGACGTGGTCGCCGGAGTCGCGCCGTCGGGGCGGTCACCGGGACGGTGGCCGCGGCGGTCTGATGTCGAGCCTCGAGGTCGGGATCGTCGGCCTGCCCAACTAGCGGAAGTCGACGCTCTGGAACGCGCTCTGCGGCGGCGGCGCGGTCGTTGCCGCCGCACATGTTCTCGACCACCGAGTCGCATGACGGGCATCGCCGACGTGCGCGACCCCCGGCTCGACGCGCTGGCGCGGTGAGCTCCGATCGGCGAAGCTCGTGCCGGCGACGCTGCAGGTGGTCGACGTCGCCGGTCTGGTGAGCGGCGCCTCCCGTGGCGAGGGACTGGGCAACCGTTCCTCGGCCAGCTCCGCAACACCGAGGCGGTGCTCCACGTGTCCGCTGCTTCCAGGACGACACGGTCGCCCACCCGGCCGGCCGGATCGACCCGCTGGACGACGCCGAGACCGTCGAGCTCGAGCTGGTGTTCGCCGACCAGGCGGTGGTCGAGCGGCGGGCTGGAGCGGGTGGCCAAGGCGGCCAAGGGCGGCGGGGCGACGACGGTCGCCGAGCGGGACACGCTCCAGGCGCTGCGTGAGTGGCTCGAGGAGGGGCGCCCGGCGCGCTCGTTCGCCGCCGAGGTGCCGGCCGACGTCGACCTGCTGACGTCCAAGCCGAGCTCTACGTCGCCAACGTGGACGAGGCCGGCGACGCCGACGAGTCGCGGCCCTCGAGCGGTTCGCGCGGGAGCGGGGCGCCACGTGCATCGCGGTCAACGGCAAGATGGAGGCGGAGGTCGCCGAGCTGCGACGCCGACGACCCGACGCGTTCCTGGCCGAGCTGGGGATCGACCGGCCCGCGCTCGACCGTGGTCAGCCTGGCGGCCTACCGCCTGCTCGACCTGATCCCCTTCTTCACGACCGGGCCGAAGGAGACCCGGGCGTGGACGATCCACCGTGGGACAACGCGCAGCAGGCCGCCGGCCGCATCCACTCCGACCTCGAGCGCGGGTTCATCCGGGCCGAGGTGATCGAGTGGGACAAGCTGGTCGAGGCCGGGTCGGAGGCCGAGGCCAAGCGGCGCGGCTGGGTGCGCGTCGAGGGGCGCGACTACGTCGTCGCCGACGGCGACACGCTGAACGTCCGCTTCAACGTCTGAGGTGGGACAGTCCCCGGACGGGACTGACCCCGCTGTTCGCCTCGGACTTCGGCGGGATCACGCCCTGCGCCGTCGGCAGGATCAGCACCTCGCCGACGTCGACGTGCTCCGGCTGGTCGAGCGCCCACATGACCGCGCCGGCCACGTCGCCGGCCTCGAGCCGGCCCTCGGCCGCGGTTGTCGAAGAAGGGCGTCTCGACGGCGCCCGGCTCGATCAGCGTGACCCGGATGCGGGCGTTCCCGTGCATCTCGCGCAGCTCACCGCGGAGGCTCTGGCCGATCCCCGTTACCGCCCACTTCGTGGCGGAGTAGAGCGATCCGGGCAGCGACCGCCGGCCGGCGATCGAGCTCGTCAGGACGTAGTGGCCCGTGCCGCGCTCGAGCATGTGCGCGAGCGTCGCCCGGATGGTGTGCGCGACCGCCGAGCACGTTCGTCAGCACCATCGCGCGCCATGCTCGGGCGTCTCGTTGAGGAATCCGCGGGTGGCGCCGAAGCCGGCGTTCGCGAAGACGACGTCGATCCGGCCGAACCGGTCGAGCGCCGCGGCCGCCAGGGCCTCGACCTGGTCCCACTCGGTCACGTCGCAGGCGACGGCGAGCGCGTTGTCGGCGCCGAGCTCGCCCGCGCAGCGCGTCGAGCGCCGGCTTGCGGCGCGCCGCGAGCACGACCCGGTCGCCGCCCGCGACCGCGCGACGGGCGGTGGCCGCGCCGATCCCGGTCGAGGCGCCGGTGATGAGGACGACGCGATCAGGCATCGGGCGCGGTATGTAGGCCCGCTGGGCGGCGGCCCGGAGAGCGCCTCGCCGAGGCGCGCGTCGAGCGAGTTCGCGTGGTACAGCGCGACCGCCTCCGCCGTCTCCAGGCGGCGGCCCTCGATCGGGCCGTGGTGGCTGGCGACGGCGTTCAGGAGCGGCAAGCAGCACGTCGTCGGCGAGGCCGAGCCTCCGCGCGCCGCGGCGTCGATCATGCGCACGCCGGCGAGCACGTGCCCGAGCATCCGGCCCTGCTCGGA
Source organism: uncultured Actinomycetes bacterium (assembly GCA_963708365.1). Lineage (GTDB taxonomy): Bacteria > Actinomycetota > Thermoleophilia > Gaiellales > JAICJC01 > JAICJC01. Next base: position 315,733 of record CAVPSM010000009.1, on the reverse strand, counting down.
CACCGCGATGGTGACCCCGGGCCGGAACGTCTCGGTACGGCCGGCGTCGTGCAGCAGCGCCGCGGTGAGCAGGATGTCGGAGTTGAGCCGCGGGTGCAGCTGGGCCGCCTCACGGCACAGGGTGGCGACGGCGACCGTGTGCTCCAGGAGCCCGCCGGCATAGTCGTGGTGGGTCTCGGCGGCCGGCGCCGAGCGAAGCCGTTCGCGGAAGCGGGCGTCGTCAGGAACCGGTCGAGCAGCCCGCGCAGTCCGGGGTGGGCGATCTCGCCGGCCAGGAACTCGACGAACCCGTCCAGCGTCTCGGCGTCGCGGCGGGCCCCCGGCACGAGGTCGAGCGGGTCGCCGGCCTCGATCTTCTCCACGTCGCGTACAGCGATCTGGAGCCGGCCGCCGTAGCTCTCGACCCGCCCGAGCACGCGCACGGTGTCGCCCTGGTCGAAGCGGGCGCCGAGCAGGTTCACGTCATTCCAGACGACGCCGGGCACACGGCCGGTGCGGTCGGCCAGCTCCATCGAGAGGAACGGGTCGCCGTTGCGGGTATGGCGGCGCTGCTTGCGCTGAACGGCGAACGTGGCGTCGACGAGCGTCCCCTCGCTCAGATCGGCCACGTAGGTGTCGCCTGCCATCTGCGGACACTTTATCGGGCGCCGGCCGGCCGCTGCGCGCGCCGGGCGAGGTAGACGGCCGTGACGAACGGAAGGATGACGGCGCCGACGAAGAATGCGATGTTGATCGTCTGCTCGAGTGATCGTCGGCGCGCCGGTGCAGACCTGTCCGTGAGGGCCCGAGTGGCACGACTCGATGCTGACGTCCGCGACCACGAGCCAGGCCGCGGGAAGCAGGCCGCCGGGCAGGATCAGCGTGCCCCAGACCTTGTCGCGGAGCGTCCACGAGCGGGAGATCCACAGGAGCAGTGCGCCGACGATCCAGCCGATCACGGGGAGAACGACGCCGCCGACCAGTAGCAGGACGATCGCGCACCACTCGAGCACGCCGCGACGACCCGGCGCAGGGCCGGCGCCCGCCTCGGCCGCGACGATCTCATCCGGGTTGCCGAGGCGGTCGAGCGCCGTCCGCACGTCGGCCTCACCGGCGCCGCCCGGCGCCGTCTCCGACAGGTGGGCCTGGATGTCGGCGAGCAACTCGTCCCGGCGGCCGCGCGGCAGGACGCGCGCGCGCCGACGGAGGTCCTTCAGGTACCGCTCGGCCAGCGGGTGGAGTGTCGTCTCGGTGGTCACGCGCGGCCTCCTTCGCCGAGCAGGGTGTCGACGCCGTCGCGGAACCGTCGCCACTCGTGGATGAACGCCTGCAGCACGCCTTTCCCGGCGGGCGTCAGGCGGTAGTAGCGCCGTGGAGGGCCCGAGGGCGACTCGCGCCAGGTGGTCTCGACCACGCCCTCGCGCCGCAGCCGGCCGAGGAGCGGGTAGAGCGTGCCCTCGGTCGTGACCATGCCGTCGACGGCCGAGAGCGTCTGCACGAGCTCGACGCCGTAGCGCTCGCGATCCCGCAGAAGCGCGAGCACGCAGTACTCGAGGGTGCCGCGCCGCAGCTGGGAGGCGGATCCCTCCCTGACATCTACCATGCAACGCAAGGTACCTGGTGGTGGCTGGTTCGTCAAGGCGGACGGGCGTTGCCGGAGGTGTCCACCACTAGACTGCCGCGGATGGCATCGGAGCCCGTGTGACGAGCGTGGCCCTGCGCCCCCTGCGGGCGCTCCGCTACGACCCCGACCGCGTCGCCCTCGCCGACGTCGTCGTGCCGCCCTACGACGTGATCCCGCCGGCCGATCGCGCCGCGCTACGCCGCCACCAGCGAGCACTCCGCGGTGCACCTGGTGCTGCCGGACTCGCCCAGCCGCGCGGGCCGGCTGCTGTATGAGTGGTGCCAGGACGGCACCCTCGTCCAGGACGACGAGCCGGCCGTCTGGTGGCATGTCCAGGACTACGTCGGCCCCGATGGCGCGGAGGGAAGCCGGTCGGGCTTCCTCTCGGCCGTCCGCCTCTCGGACTACTCCGAGGGCCGCGTGCGCCCGCACGAGCAGACCCACGCAGCTGCCAAGGCCGGCCAGCTCGAGCTCATGCGCGCGACGTCGCGCGAACCTCTCGCCGCTGTTCGGCCTCTACGACGACCCGTCGTCCGGCCCGCGCGAGGCGCTCCTGTCCGCACGTCGTCCGGCGAGCCGGAGATGCAGGCACGCGACGCCGACGGCACCACCCACAGCTTCTGGCGGTCACCGACGCGGATGCGATCGCCGCCGTCCAGGAGGCGATGGCCGACCGCGAGCATCGTGATCGCCGACGGCCACCACCGCTACGAGACCGCCGCTCGCTTACCGCGACGAGCGCCGCGTCCGCGACGGCGACCCGCCAGGCGACCAGCCATACGACTTCATCGCTCATGCACCTCGTGAACCTCGAGGGCGAGGGGCTCGAGATCTACCCCACCCACCGCGTCGTCATGGGCCGGCGCGAGGTCACGGGTGAAGTGCTGCACGCGTTCGAGGTGACCGAGATCGAAGCGCCGCCGGCCAAGGTCGAGGAGGCGCTGGGGCAGGTGCCCGCCGACACGATCGCGTTCGCCGTCTGGCGCGGCGCCGGCCGCCCGGCGCTGCTGTGCACGCTGCGCGATCGCGCCGCCGTCGGCATGGCGATGATGGGCACCCCGGCGGCGCTGCGCTCGATCGACGCTGCCGTGCTCGAGGCGGTCGTGCTCGCGCCGCTCCTGGGTCTGCTCGACCCCGCCCAGTTCGCGACCACCGATTCGATCCAGTACGTCCGCGAGCTCGGTGCCGCCACGGCGCTCGTCGACCAGGGCGAGGCGTCGGCCGCGTTCCTGCTGCGCGCGCCGACGGTCGAACAGGTGCGCGCCGTCGCTGCGGCCGGTGCGGTCATGCCGCAGAAGTCGACCTACTTCTTCCCCAAGCTCTACTGCGGCTTCCTGTTCAACCCGCTGGACGCCTGATGCGGCAGGAATGGCTCGACTTCTGCCGCCGCGTGGCCGCGGACGTGGAGGTCGCGCTCGCCGACCTGCCCACCCGGGATGACCGCGAACCGGTGGTCGGGCGTGGCAGCGGCGGCGACGACACCACGGTGATGGACGACCGCGCCGAGCAGGCTGCCGTCGCCCAGCTCGAGGCGCTGCATGCCCGCGGGATCGACTTCCGGCTCGTTTCCGAGGAGCTGGGCGAGCGCACCTTCGGGTCGGTCGAGAGCCCCTGGGTGGTGATCGTCGATCCGATCGACGGTTCGCTGAACGCGAAGCGCCGGCTGCCGTTCTACTGCCTCTCGATAGCCTTCGCCGACGGGCCCACGATCGCGGACGTGCAGTTCGGCTACGTGCGCGACTTCGGCAGCGGCGAGGAGTGGGTGGCCGAGGCCGGTGGCGGCGCGAGCGTCGACGGCCGCCCGCTCGGCGGCGTCCGCCCCAAGGCGCGGCTTCGGCATCGTCGACTTCGAGGCGACGAACGCGTCGCTGGTGGCGGCGGCGGCAACGCGCATGGACGGGAACGTCGGCCGGATCCGGGTGATGGGCGCGCTCGCGCTCGCGCTGTGCCAGCTCGCCGACGGACGGGTGGATGCCGTGGCGACGCTCAAGCCGTCCCGCTCCGTCGACCTGGCGGCGGCGTGGCTCATCGTGCGCGAGGCGGGCGCGGACGTCTATCTGGTCGACGACCCGGCGCTCCCGCTCGACCTGCGCTCGCGCACGCGCGCGACTGCCGCACGCGACCGCGAGTGGTCCACCCGGCTGGCCGAGCTCGTGTACGCCGGCGAGCCCGCCTGAGGGCACCCTCTACACTGTTTGCATGGTCGCCGAGTCCGCCATCCGCGAGGCGCTCGTGGGCGTCATCGACCCGGAGCTGCGCCGAAGCGTCGTCGAGCTCGACATGGTGCGAGCGGTCGACGTGCGCGACCGCCACGTCGACGTCACGATCGCGCTGACCGTCGCCGGCTGTCCGATGAAGGCCGACCTCGAGTCGCAGGTGCGCGGCCGCGTCGGCGCAGTCGAGGGGGTCGAGTCGGTCGGGGTGACCTTCGGCGTGATGACGCAAGAGCAGCGCACCGCCCTGCGCGAGCGGCTGCATCCCGGCGGGAACGGGGAGCAAGCCGATCGCGATCGCCCAGCGCACGCGCGTCGTCGCCGTTGCGTCCGGCAAGGGCGGCGTCGGCAAGTCGACGGTGACCGCGAACCTGGCGGCCGCACTCGCCGCCGGCGGCGCCGAGGTGGGCGTCGTCGATGCCGACATCTACGGCTACTCGATCCCGCGCATGCTCGGCATCACCCGGCGGCCCGTCGTCGTCGAGGGCATGATCGTGCCCCCGGTGAACCACGGCCTGCGGATCATGTCGATCGGATTCTTCCTCGACGGCGACCAGGCGGTCGTCTGGCGCGGCCCGATGCTGCACAAGGCGCTCGAGCAGTTCCTGACCGACGTCCACTGGGGCGAGCTCGACTACCTGATCGTCGACATGCCCCCGGGCACCGGCGACGTCTCGATCTCGCTCGGCCAGCTGCTGCCGTCGCCCGACGTCGTGATCGTGACGACGCCGCAGGCGGCCGCCCAGCAGGTCGCGCAGCGCTCGGCCGAGGTGGCGGGCAAGACGGGCATGCACGTCGCCGGGGTGGTCGAGAACATGAGCTATCTGGTCTGCCCTTGCTGCGGCGAGCGCTCGCACGTGTTCGGCGAGGGCGGCGGGCGCGCGCTGGCCGACCGCCTGGGCGTGCCGCTGCTGGGGGAGATCCCGCTGGACGAGCCGCTCCGGCAGGCTGCGGATGCGGGCCGGCCGCTCGTGCTCGAGGATCCTGACGCCGCCTCGGCGCGGGCCGTGGCCGACGTCGCCGCCGCCCTCCCCGGCGTGCTGCGGCCGCGCAGCGGCGCAGAGCGGATCGGCCGCCGCCTGAGCGTCCGCTGACCCGGCTATCAGTCCGGCCGTGCCTGGGCGAGCACTTCGCGTCATCATCTGCGCAGCCGTGTTGCTGGCGGCGTCTGCCGTCGCGGCGTACGCGACCACGGTCACGGGCACCCAGAACCCGCAGTTCCGTGTGCGGGTGACGATCACCCCGGCTCACCCGCGGGTCGGCCAGACGGTCGTCGCCACGTTCCGGGTCACGAATCTGACCAAGCGCACCCTGCGCGGCCAGTGGTCGTTCACCTGGTCGACGCCGCCGAGCGGGATCGGCGCCGGACTGGCCGGGACGCTGCGGCCGGGCCGGATCGCCGGCGAGACGTTGCGCCAGAAGGTGACCTCGCAGACGCCCAAGGGCACCTACGTCATCTCGGCGTCGGTCTCGAACGGGCGCGGCTCCTCGCACGCCGGCGCGAAGGCCGTCTTCAGCAGCTAGGGGGAGACGGCGGCCTCGGCCCGCTCGCGCAACGCGCGCAGCACGACCGGGTCGACCCGGCCGTCGTAGAGCCGCTCCTCCAGGTTCTCCATCCCCGCCCACTCGCGCAGTCCCGGCTCGATCGGCCCGGTGTGCCCGACCCGGCCCAGCAGCTCGGAGAGCTCGGCCTGCACCTGCTCGAGCGGGATCAGCTGGTCCTCGGGCGTGCGGCCGAAGAGCAGGTCCTGGATGGCGTAGCAGGCGCTGCAGCTCGGTGACCGGGTCGGGGTGGTCGTCGACACGCAGGTCGACCAGGATGTCCGTCCCGCCGCCGTAGCCGCCGTCGGCCTCGCGGACGATCACGGCTGCCGACTGGCGCCCGCGGCGGTCGCCGCCGGCCTCGTCGCCCGCGGCCAGCGACGCGAGCAGGCGCTCGACCAGCGGCCCCTCCGTGCTCTCGAACGTGTCGGCCAGCGCCTCGACCACCGCGGCGCCCGCGAGCAGGTTGCCCTGGCCGGCGTAGCCGGGCCCGGCCCTGCCGCCGGCCCAGTCGAAGCACTCGGGGCCCGTGAACGTCGCGCTGCCGCCCGGCGGCGTCGACGACGCCGATCTGGCGCTCGCTCGCCGGCCGGGGTCGTCCCCGGTGAGCCGGTCGAGCGTCTCCTGCGCGCTCGCGCCCGCCGCCAGCAGCTCCAGGCCGCGCGGCCCGTACGACACGTTGGCCGACGCCTGGGTGGCGACGGCGCCGACCTCGGCCCGTGCCCACGGCACGACCGCACCGACCGCGAGGAACTTGGATGCGACGACCACGCCCCACTGGCGCGCCTCGACGTCGCACGCCACCAGGGAGAAGGTCACGAGAGCGTTTCCCCGGGCTTGAGCTCCTCGACGACCACGTCGGAGAGGCCGCGCTTGGCGAGCTCGTCGCGCAGCGCCTGGGGCGTGCCGACGAGCAGCGGGAACGTGCCGTAGTGCATCGGCAGGACGTGCTTCACGCCCAGCAGCTCCACGGCCTTCGCGGCCTCCATCGGGCCCATCGTGAAGAAGTCGCCGATCGGGAGCATCGCCAGGTCGGGCTTGTACAGCTCGCCGATCAGCGCCATGTCGCCGAACACCGTCGTGTCGCCGGCGAAGTAGATCCGGTAGCCGTTCTCGAGCGTGATGATCAGGCCTGCCGGCTCGCCGGTGTAGACGATGGTGCCGTCCTCCTCGCCGTAGCTCGAGGAGTGGAACGCGTGGGTCAGGGTCACGCTCACGCCCTCGGCCGAGAGCGTGCCGCCCTTGTTGCCGCCGACGACGTTCTCGACGCCCTTGGACTCGAGGTAGTCGCCCAGCTCGATCATGCACATCACCGCGGCGGGCTCTTCTCCTTGGCGAGCCGGAAGACGTCGGCGGTGTGGTCGGAGTGGCCGTGGCTCAGGAGGATCAGGTCGACGTCGCCGGGATCGTGCAGCGACTCTGGCACACCGGGTTGCCGGTCATCCACGGATCGATGAGGGCCCGCTTGCCGCCGGGCGTCTCGAGGATGAAGGACGCATGCCCGATCCAGGTGAGCTTGACGCCGTTTCCGAGTGACATAGAGGCCCTCCCTCTGGTGCCTGTGGGACGGGCAGAACATAGCCGAGAGCCGGGTGGGCGACCTGGTCACGAGGATCATGCCGCCCGGGTGATCCCCTCGCCGGCAGCGGCGGCGTACGATCCGGCCGTGACGGAGGCTCTCGAAAAGCGCTTCGCGTCCGAATGGCGGAGGCGGCGGCTGACGCCTGAGCAGCGGATCGCGCGGGGGAGGGCTGCCCGGGCCGACGCGCCGCGCTCCGCCCACGGCGAGTGGCAGCCGCCTCGCGGCCGGGCCGATCCGGTCGCGCTGCTCGAGCAGCAGGACCGCGACCGCGTGCCCGAGCTCGTGCCCGTGCGCCACGCCCGCATGGCCGTCTCGCCGTTCACCTTCTACCGCGGCGCCGCCGCGATCATGGCCGGCGACCTGGCCGGCACCCCGGTGGTCCGGCGTCACCGTCCAGCTCTGCGGCGACGCCCACATGTCGAACTTCGGCATGTTCGCGTCGCCCGAGCGGCGGATGCTGTTCGACGTCAACGACTTCGACGAGACCTCCCCGGCCCGTGGGAATGGGACGTGAAACGGCTGGCGGCGAGCTTCGAGGTCGGCGGGCGCGACCGCGGCTTCCAGGACCGTGACCGGCGCGCGATCGTGCTGGAGTGCGCGCGGGCATACCGCGACCGGATGCGCCGCACCGCCGACGATGGGAACGCTCGACGCGTGGTACGACCACGTCGACGTCGAGCGGCTGATGGCCCAGATCAGGCTCGAGGTGGCAGCGCGGCCGGCTGACGAAGAAGGAGGCGCGGCGGGCGGAGGGGGACATCGCCAAGGCGCGGACGCGCGACAGCGTGCGCGTGTTCGCGCGGCGCGTGGCCGCGTCGACGGCGACCTGCGGATCCGGCCGCGATCGGCCGCTGATCGTGCCCGCTCGAGGAGCTGGTCGCTCCGGGCACGGAATGGGAGGACGCCGAGCGCTCGATCAAGGGGCTTCTGCAGTCGTACCGGCGGACGCTCAGCCGCGAGCACCACCCGCTCGAGGAGTTTCGCTTCGTCGCACGCCGCCCGCAAGGTGGTCGGCGTCGGCAGCGTCGGCACCCGCTGCTACATCCTCCTGCTCACCGGCCGCGACCACCGCGACCCGCTGTTCCTGCAGGTGAAGGAGGCGGTGCCGTCGGTGCTCGAGCCGCACCTGCAGGGCCGCGCGTACCGCAACCACGGAGAGCGGGTCGTCACCGGCCAGCGGCTGATGCAGGCCGCGACCGACGTGTTCCTGGGCTGGCAGCGGATCCGCGGGCTCGACGGCGTCAACCGGGACTACTACGTGCGCCAGCTGCACGACTGGAAGGGCGGCGCGAACGTCGACCGGCTGCAGGTGCGGGGCGCGTGGCTGTACGCCCGCCTGTGCGGCGCGACGCTGGCCCGGGCGCACGCCCGCTGGGGCGACCGGATCGCGATCGCGGCGTACCTCGGCAAGAGCGACACCTTCGACCGTGCGATCGCCGACTTCTCGGCCGTCTACGCCGACCAGAACGAGCGCGACTACGACGCGTTCGCCGCCGCGATCCGGTCGGGGCGGCTCGCGACCGCGTAGCCTGTGCCCATGTCCGCACCGGCGCGACCGGGCCCGGAGTCCGCGCCCGCGGCGCGGCGTCCGTGCGGCCTGCGGGCGGGCGCTGCGCCGGCTCGGAAACGCGCTGGCGACGGCCATCGACCGCTACTTCGCCGACGGCTGCCCGCAGCACGCGGCCGGCATCGCCTACCGGGTGCTGTTCTCGATCGTCCCGCTTGCCATCGTCATGGTCGCCGTGTTCGGGCTGCTGCTGGGCAACCAGGACTTCCACGACGCGGTCGTCTCGACGATCGTTCGCGCGCTGCCGTCGAGCGTCGCCAGCCGCGAGGACGTCGCGAATGCGATCTCCGACATCGCCTCGCCGTCCGGCCTGGTGGGGCTCGTGACGCTGGCCCTGTTCGCGTGGGCGGCGACCGGGATGATGGCGGCGATCCGTACCGGCCTCGAGGTGGTGCTCGGCGGGGGGCGGGGCCGGCCGGCGGCGCGCGGCAAGCTCGTCGACCTGGTGCTGGTCGTCGGCTGCGCGCTGCTCGTGCTCCTCACCGTCGCCGCCACCGTGCTCGACCGGCTCGCCCAGCACGAGCTGCGCCGGATCGACGCGCTGGCAGGCATGCGCGGCTCCGCGCTCGGCGGCAGCGCGCCGCGGGTCGCCGCCGTGCTCGGCTCGGTCGTCATCGTCATGCTGCTCTACCGTTTCGTGCCGTCGCGGCGGCTACGGCGTACGGACGCGCTGGCCGGGGCGGTGACGACGGCGATCCTGCTCCTCGCCATCTCGTACGCGTCGAGCCGGATCTACGACAACGTCACCCGTCTGAGCGTGGTGTACGGATCGTTGACGTCAGCGCTCGTGTTCCTCTACTCCGTGTACCTGTACGCGTCGGCGCTCCTGTTCGGCGCCCAGGTGGCCGCGGCGTGGTCGCGCCCGCCCGATCCGGGCGGTGGCGAGCGCCTGCGCGTCCGCATCCGCCGGACCGTGCGCGGGCTCTACGCCCGCGATCCGGACTGATTCCGGAGGTCGAAGAAGAGCAGGGCGAGCACGATCGAGACATAGGGCATCACGACCGCGTAGACGAACGAGCTGACGATGTCGATCGCGCCCAGCGACGCGGACGAGGCGAAGAGCACCACGAGCCCGACGATCGGTCCGGTGGCAAGCCCGACGACCGTCGCCGTGGCGGAGATCGCGAAGACGCGCCAGCCGTGGTGACGGACGAGCCGGCGGCTGCGGCGGAGGGCGCCCCACGCCGATTGCCGCTCGATCACGCAGGCCTGCGTGGTGATCGCGTGCCACACGAGGAACACGACGGCGACCGCGAGGCCGATCAGCGTCGTCGCCAGCAGCGCCACCACGACCAGGATGATGAGCGTCGCCCCGGCCACCGGCAGCAGCCGTTCTGCCAGCGTGCGGATGTCGACCCTGCCCGAGCCGCCGCGGCCCAGCCGGTCGACCGACATCGCCACCGCGGCCGCCACCAGGACGCCCGGGATCAGGGCGGTCATGCCGCTGCCGACGAGTAGCGCGGCGACCCCGGAGATGAAGCGGTCGCCGCCCTCGATCCCGCGCGGATCGGTGAACGGCGTGTGCGCGAACACGATCGCCTGCACGGCGGCGGCGAGCACCCCGAGCGGGACGAACACCGCCCCGACGCCGAGGAACCAGCCTCGGTGGGCGGCGTGGATGCGCCACGCCGAGACGAACATCTCGCCGCCGGCCCGGGTGCGGTCGACGGGCATCGCATTGCCGGGTGACCAGCGCGTGCGCCTGATCAGCAGGACCGTGACGGCGACGATCGCGAGCACGATCGGGATGACGAGCCAGGGGGAGGCGAGCGTGCGCAGGTAGAGCTTCGACCCGGACGCGACGAAGCCGCAGAAGAATCCGGTCGCGCTCGGCCCGAGCGACGCCCCGCCCGGGACCGAGAGCGCCGTGCCATGCCAGGTCGTCTCGGTCCACGTCATGGGTGTGCGCCACTGGGTCTTCGCGTTCGGACCGGTGGGGCCGCCGTTCGGGCTGCGTAGGCGCTGGCCCCAGAGGCCGTCGAAGGCCAGCCAGGCGAAGCGGCTGTCCGCCCCCGGCGGCGTTGTCGGCACGACGACCACGTCGGGGTTGATGTCGCGCGACGGGCCGCGGGTGTCGTCACAGCCGACGCCGGCCGCCGCGCTGTATCCGAACCACAGCGACGAGCGGAAGAAGTTCGCGTGCGAGCCGGAGGCCGAGTAGACGAGCGGGTGCGTGCCGCGGCGCTCGAGGGTCGAGTCGTCCCAGGCCGCCCGCTGTGCACCCGAGTGCTGCGAGTAGCCGATCTCGAGCGGCTGCCGGTCGAGCGCCTCCTGCGCCGAGCGGGCCCCGAAGACGAGCTGGATCATCTCCCAGTCGCCCTCGTGCTTGTTGTTCCAGTCGTTGTAGACGTAGTAGAGCCAGTACTGGAGCGCGAGCCGCCCCGGCTGGTCGGGCTGGGTGGCGATGTGGGCGTAGACCGTGGACGGCTTCCCTGCCGAGATCTTGCGGAACCAGCGCTCGTACGAGCAGCCCGGCCGGAGCGGGTTGCCGGGAAAGTCGAGGAAGTACTCGGAGTCCTTGCCGTAGAGGTCGGCCATGGTCGGCGCCTGGAGCGTGTAGCCGTCCGGGCCGCGCAGGGTCACGTCCTTGCGGCCGAGCACCAGGTTGACGGCGACGGGCTCGTACGCCTCGCCGTGGGTGTCACATGCCCGCGACTGCTTCTTCAGGACGACGATCGGCGCGTAGCGCTGCGCCAATTGAGTCGCGGCCGAGGTCGCTGCGGACGCGGAGGCCGGGTGGGCGATCGCCGCCGGCAGGCAGGCCGCGGCCGCGACCGCCAGGACGAAGATGCGCGAGTGGCGGAAGGCGCCGCTCAGCGAGCCCAGCGGTGCACTCGCACGGTGGGGAGGTCGCCGACGTCGTCCTTCGTGATGCGCAGCGTCACGGTGTCCGACTCTACCTTCTCCACCGCGCCGATCGGGATCGTCACGTCGCGACGTCCCCACAGATGGCCCCGCTCGAGGACGAAATGGGTGATCTCCTCGCCGTCGACGACGAGCGCCTCCACCGTTCCCAGGTGCTCGTCGTTTGCCGAGACGACGGCGCTCGAGCGCCGGATCTCGGCCTCCCCCTTGGGGACGCGGTCGTACGTCATCATGTACGGCTCGTCGAACGCCGGGTACACCCCGACGTCCGGCGTCGTGTAGTACGGCATCGCCAGCACGTCCTCGACCCCGATGTCCCAGTCGGGGTCGTCGTGAGGCAGCTCGCCGGTGCGTAGGTACGCCGACTCGCGGACGGTGGCGAACCCGTCCACCTCCGCGCGTGTGCAGCGCAGCGAGATCTCGTGCCCGCCGCCGTCGGCCAGCTCCGCCGGCACAAGCCGGGCCGGGCCGAGCTTGTCGTGCGGCTGGACGACGAGGTGGGTGACGCGCCGCTTGACCGGGTCGATCACGACATCGGCCAGCTCGCCGGCCGCGCCGTCGGTGCAGACGATGGACTTTCCGAGCTCGAGGCGCATCGCGGCCGAAGCGTCCCCGGCCGCCGCACGCGGGGCATCACCCGGACCGGACGAAGCGGGGAGGAGTCACCCGCCCGGGCCAGAACTCCGGTGGCACGATGCCTCGCCTGCCCCGCCACGTGACTCCCGCCCGCGTCGCCTCGCTCGCCGCTCTGGCGGTCGTGATCGCCGTTCTGGGGCCGGCCCTCACCGGCTTCTACATCGCGATGGTTGCCACCGCCGCGCTGCTCGGGTCGGCATTCGCGGCGTACCTCGCCGTCGTCGACGAGCCTGCCGAGTGGAACGTCTTCGAGCTGGGTGCGTGTGCCGTCGCCGCCCTGCTCACGCTGGCCGGCACAAGCCTGCGCTTCCCCGACGTGGTCTCCGGCGTCACGCCGTCGGCCTCGGTCAAGCTGGCCTGGCTGGCCCTGGCCGTCTCGGGCACGGCCGCTCTCGCCTCGCTCGCGCGGGAGCACCTGCACGAGCTGTGGCACCTGCGCGATGCCGGCCTCGCCCGGCTCATGCGCCGCACCTAGGCGGCTTCGCGGGTGCGTGACGGCGGCACCGCCGTCCCGCCGATCCGGTCGACGATGTCGTCGATCTGGTGCGCCAGCCGCGCCCGTGCACCCGGCGTCGCGTACGACGAGGAGTAGAGCTCGCCGTAGCGCTCGACCAGGTCGGGGCGGTAGCCCTCGAGCCAGGGCATGAAGATCTCGCGCACGCCCGGGCGCAGGTGCAGCAGGATCGGGCTGACCGAGACGGCGCCGGCCTCGATGCACGCCTCGGCGACCGCGGCCAGCTGCTCGGGCGCGTCCGAGATGCCCGGCAGCACCGGGGCGATCAGGACGCCGGTGGGGACGCCGGCGGCGTTCAGGCGGGCGACCGCCTCGACCCGGCGGCGGGGCGGCGGCGTGCCGGGCTCGCTGGCGTGCCAGGCCTCGTCGTCGAGCGTGCCGATCGAGAGGTTGCAGCGGACAAGCCCGGCCCGGGCGGCGTCGGCCAGCAGGTCGAGGTCGCGCATGATCATCGGCGACTTCGTCAGGATCGAGAACGGGTTGCCGGCCTTCGTCAGCTCGGCGATCAGGCCGCGGGTGAGCCGGTAGCGGCCCTCGGCCGGCTGGTAGGGGTCGGTGTTCGTGCCCATCGCGATGTGGTCGCCGCCCCAGCGCGGGTCGCGCAGCTCGGCGGCCAGGCGCTCGACGGCGTTCACCTTCACCACGATGCGCCGCTCGAAGTCGCTCCCCGCGTCCATGCCCAGATAGGTGTGCGTCGGGCGGGCGAAACAGTACGTGCAGGCGTGGGAGCAGCCGCGGTACGCGTTGATCGTGAACCGGAAGGGCATCTGCGACGCCTCGGGGACGCGGTTCACGATCTTCTTCGCGCGCACGTGCAGGTACTCGACGTCGCGCAAGGTGCGGCCGTCGCCCATGCCGTCGGGCTCGGGGAAGAGACGCATCTGGTCGTCCACGGGACGAAGCATAGCGAACATACGTTCGCCTCGCCCTGTAGTCGCCGACCGCCGCGCCGGCGCTAGAAGAGCGAGCTCGACGCGGTGCGGGCGAGGTCGATGATCGGCGTCGGGATGATGCCGAGAACGAGCGCGGCCAGGGCGGCGACGCCGGCCGCGCCCGCCGTCAGGCCGAAGCCGGAGCCGGCGCTGACCGCCGGCACTTCGGCGTCGCGGTCGTAGAGCGCGAACGGCACCCGCAGGTAGTAGACGAGGCCGACCATCGTCGCGATCACGCCGGCGATCGCCAGGTACGTCTGGCCGTTGTCGACGGCCGCGGAGAAGACGTAGAGCTTGCCCAGGAAGCCGCCGGTCGGTGGGAAGCCGGCCAGCGAGAGCATGCAGATCAGCATGCCGATCCCGAGCAGCGGCCGGCGGTAGCCCCAGCCGGCGAAGTCGCTGATCAGCACCGGCCGGCCCAGCTCGCGCTCGCGCACGGCCACGATCCCGAAGGCGCCGAGGTTCATCGCGCCGTAGACGGTCAGGTAGTAGAGCAGCGCGCGCGTGCCGAGGGCGCTGTGGGCGGCGACCGCCGTCAGCAGGAAGCCGGAGTGGCCGACCGTCGAGTAGGCCAGCATCCGCTTCACGTTCGATTGGCGCAGCGCGCCCAGGTTCCCGACGGCGAACGAGGCGATGATGATCGCGGCGAGGCCGATCTGCCACACGTCCGACTGGCGCGGGAAGGCCGTCACCAGCACCCGCAGGGCGAACACGAGCGCGACCACCTTCGTGGCCGCGGACATGAACGCGGTCACCGGCGTCGGCGCGCCCTCGTAGGCGTCCGGCGTCCACATGTGGAACGGCGCCGCGTTGGCCTTGAAGCCGAGCCCGACGATCACCATGGCCAGACCCATCAGGACGAGCACGTCGTGGTGGTCGCCGGCTGCCAGCCCGGCCTGGATGCGGTCGAACTCGAGCTGGCCGCTGGCCCCGTAGGTGAGCGCCGCGCCGTAGAGCAGGAACGCCGCTCCCACGGACCCGATGATCAGGTACTTCAGGCCGCCCTCGAGCGACAGCAGATCGTCGGTCTCGATGGCGACGAGGACGTAGAGCGCGAGCGAGAACAGCTCGAGCGCCACGAACGCCGTCACGAAGCTGTTCGAGACGCACAGGAGCGACATGCCGGCCGTCGCGGCCAGCAGCAGCGCGTGGTACTCGACCCCGCGCTCGCGCAGGTGGCCCATGCCCCAGGAGAGGGCGACAGCCACGATCGCCGCCACGAAGATCAGCATCCGCCCGCTCTGGCCGAACGCGTCGATCCGCAGCGTGTGATCGAACGGGGCGCGGGCGTGGTCGTGGAACTCGCTGGCCGCAAAGATCGTGGCTGCCGCGAGCGCGATCACCGTCGCGCAGGCCGAGAGCCTGCGGGCGAGCTCGTCGGGCAGGAAGATCGCGAACACGAGCAGGAAGGCGGCGGTGCCGAGCAGGATGATCTCGGGGCCGATCGCCGTGAACGAGACGGGGATGGTCGTGATCACAGCTGCTGCACCTTGGCGGGGGCGTCGAACGCGACCTGCGACGTCGTGACGCGCTGCATCACGCCCCACGGATAGGCGGTCATCGCGAACAGGATCAGGATCAGCGGCACCGCGATCGCGAGCTCGCCCAGGCGCAGATCGGGGGTTTCGGCGGAGACCTGCTCGCCGTCCTGCTCGTGGGCGAGGGCCGAGTACCAGCGCAGCATGTACATCGCCGCGAGCACGATCCCGCACGCGGCCACGCCGCCGAGCACGGCCTGCTGCTGGAAGGCGCCGATCAGGATGTAGAGCTCGGACACGAAGATGCCCGAGCCCGGCACCGCCAGCGCCCACAGCGCCGCGATCAGGAGCACCGTCGACATCACCGGCCGGCCGTTGGCCAGGCCGCCGAGGACGCGGAAGCGGTCGGAGCCGGCCCGCAGCTCGACCAGGCCGATCAGCAGGAACGCGGCCAGCGAGACGACACCGTGGTTCACCATCTGCAGGATCGCCCCGGTGACGCCGTTCGTGTTGAACGCGAAGATCCCGATCACGATCAGGTTCATCTGGCTGAGGCTCGAATAGGCGACGACGCCGCGGGCGTCCTGCTGGCGGAACGCGACGATCGCGCCGTACAGGAGGCCGGCGAGGCCGAGGCCCAGGAAGACCCAGCGCCAGTCGTGGGCGACCGACGGGAAGAGCGGCACGGCGAACACGATCAGGCCGTACGCGCCGGCTTTCGAGATCACGCCCGAGAGCAGCGCCGTCACCTCGGGCGTCGACTCGCGGTAGGCGCTCGGCAGCCAGCCGTGGAGCGGGAAGAGCGGCGCCTTGATGCAGAACGCGGCCGCGAAGGCCAGGAAGAGCCAGGTCGACTCGTGCGGGTGGGCGGTGAGCGCGGACAGCTCGAACGTGTGCGCGGTGACGCCGAGCACGGCGATCGCCACCAGCATGAGCAGGGAGCCGACCAGCGTGTAGACGACGAACTGCATCGTGGCCCGGCGCCGGTTCTCGCCGCCCCACACGCCCATGAGCACGTAGAGCGGGATCATCATGACCTCCCACCCGACGTAGAAGAGGACGAGCTCCTGGGCGGTGAAGAGCAGCACCAGCGCAGACTCGAGCAGCAGCAGCAGCGCCAGGTAGACGCGCGGAGCGCTCGCGGCCGGCCACCATCGCCGTGCCGATCGCCGCGGCGATGCCGACGGCCGAGAGCAGCACCATGAACAGCGACAGGCCGCTCAGGCCGACGTGGTAGCGGATGGGCACGCCGGCGCCGAAGTCCGAGATCCAGCGCGTGTTCTGCGCATACTGGACGCCGTCGTTCGTGTTGAACCCGATCAGCACGATCGCGCCGAGCACCGCCTCCGCCAGGGCGAAGACGAGCGCGAGCCACTCGGTCGCCCGCCGCTGCAGCGGCAGCAGTCCGACGATGACGGCTCCGGCGAGCGGCAGGAAGATCAGCGCGGTCGTCACAGCGTTGCCCTCGAGAGGAAGTAGACGCCGAGCACGGCCGCCCCGGCCACGAGCACCGTGGCGTACTGGCGGACGATGCCGGTCTGCGCGTCGGCCGTTCCCCGCGCGACCATCCGCACCAGGTAGGCGATCAGGTCAATCGTGCCCCAGATCACCCAGCGCTCGAAGAAGCGGTAGACGGCCGTCGCGACGGCCGCCGCCGGGAAGTAGGCGATCCGGTCGTACAGCTCGTCCCAGTAGAACTTGCGCTCGGCCAGGACGGCGGCGCTGCCGAACGGGCGCTTGAGCCGCGCGAGCAGCGCGGGGTCGCTGTAGGCGCGCCACGTCAGCAGGCCGGCACCGCCGCCCGCCAGCCACGCGAGGCCGGTCGTGGCGAGGTCGCGCGCATCCGTCGGCTCGATCGTGGGGGCGGTGCTCGCGAGCCAGTCGAAGAAGGTGTTCGAGATGCCGTACCCGATCTCGAGGAACCCGGCGAGCAGCGTCCCCGCGGCGAGCAGTCCGACCGTCCAGAACATGACCCAGGGGGCTTCGCCGTGGCCGGAGTGGAGGTGCTCGGAGGCGAACTGCGATCGCTCACCGTAGAAGGTCAGCCGCATGAGCCGGGTGGCGTAGATGCCCGTGAAGAACGCGCCGACGAGGCCGCCGATCCACACGATGTCGGCGGTCGCGCCGCCCTTCTGCAGGGCCGCCGCCAGCACGTCATCCTTGCTGAACGGCCAGAACCCGATCAGGGCGACCGTGCCGATCCACATCATCCACTTCGTCTTCGGAAGCGCCGAGCCGAGGCCTCCCATACGGCGCACGTCCTGCTCGCCGTCGAGCGCGTGGATCACGATGCCGGCGCCCAGGAAGAGGAGCGCCTTGAAGAACGCGTGGGCGAGCAGCAGGAACATGCCGGCCGAGTAGGCGCCCACGCCGACCGCGGTGAACATGTATCCGATCTGGCTCATCGTCGAGTACGCGATGATCCGCTTGATGTCGGTCTGGACGAGGGCGATGACGCCGGCCATGAGCAGCGTCGCGAGTCCGAGCAGCGCCACGACGGTCTGGACGTCCGGCGCGTTCTCGAACAGCACGTGCGTCCGCGCGACCAGGTAAACGCCCGCGGTCACCATCGTGGCGGCGTGGATCAGGGCCGAGACGGGTGTCGGGCCCTCCATGGCATCGGGGAGCCAGGTGTGGAGCGGGATCTGGGCAGACTTGGCGACGGCGCCGAGCAGCAGCCCGAACGCGACCCAGTTGGCGTCCTGCGAGCCCCTGGCCCAATGGTGGGATGCGGTCGCAAAGACGGTGCTGTAGTCGGTTGTGCCCAGGTCGCGGACCATGAAGAAGACGGCGATCGCGATCCCGACGTCGCCGACGGCGTTCATCACGAAGGCCTTCTTCGCGGCCGCGACCGGCTCGGGCCGCTCGTGCCAGAACCCGATCAGCAGGTAGGACGAGAGGCCGACCAGACCCCAGCCCGCGAGCAGCAGCACGAAGTTGCCGGCCATGACCAGGAGCAGCATCGAGAACAGGAACAGGTCGAGGTAGACGAAGAAGCGCCGTTCCTTGACGTCGCCCAGCATGTAGCCGATCGAGTACATGACGATCACGGCGCCGACGCCGGCGACGATCAGCATCTCGGTCACCGACAGCGGGTCGACCAGGATGGAGAACGGCACCCGGAACGTGCCCGAGCCCGCCCACGTGTAGAGCGTGTAGGTGTGCGCCCGCTGGGAGGCGTTCTCGCCCAGCATCCCGATCAGCTCGCCGACCGCGGCCGCGAAGGCCACGAACGCGAACAGCGTGCCGGCCCAGGCCGCCGTCTGGCGCGAGATCCGCGACCCGGCCAGGGTGAGCGCCGCCACGCCGGCGAGCGGCGTGAACAGGCAGATCCAGGCGAGCGTCTCCATCAATGCCGCAGCCCCGTCAGCCGGTCGACGTCGAGGTCGGCCTTGTGCCGGGCGACGGCCACGACCAGGCCGAGCCCGACCACGACCTCGGAGGCGGCCACGGCCATCACGACGAGCGCGAACACCTGGCCGGACTGCTGGCCCAGGTAGCGCGAGAAGGAGATCAGCGACAGGTTGCAGGCGTTCAGCATGATCTCGACCGAGAGCAGCAGGATCAGCGGGCTGCGCCGGGTGAAGACGCCGTAGAGGCCGATCCCGAACAGGATGGCCGAGACCGACACGAACCACTCGACGCCGATGTGCATCAGCCGGCGTCCTTCGCGTCCGGCCCGGCGCCGGAGCGGACGACCTCGAACTCCGTCTCGGCCTGCATGACCGACGACTGCAGCGAGCGCACCCGCACCGGCTGCTCCGTCTCGAACGCCCCCGGCTCGTCGGCGCCGCGCGGCGCCGGCCGGCGGGTGGCGAGGACGACGCCGCCGACGGCGGCGATCAGGAGCAGCACCGAGGTGCCCTCGAAGGCGAGCAGGTACCGGCCCAGGAAGCGGGCGGCGATCGCCTGCGGGGCGCCGAAGGCGTCGCTCACGACCGGCCCGTGCAGGAAGCTCTCGCGGGCAACGCCGAACACGATCTCGGCGGCGATCCCGGCCGCCGCGACGAGCGCGGCGAGCGTCTGCCACCACGGCCGCTGCCGGGTCGGCTCGTCGGCGCGCCCTCCCAGGTATGCGGTGACGAACAGGAACATGATCATCACCGCCCCCGCGTAGACGATCACCTGGGCCGCCGCCAGGAAGTCGGACTGCAGCAGGATGTAGAACGTGGCGAGCGCGAGCAGGTTCGCGATCAGCGAGAGCGACGAGATGAACGGGTTGCCGGAGAGCACGACCATCAGCGCGGCGACGATCGCCACGACCGACGCCACGACGAACACGATGTCGTAGGTCACGCCTGCCCTCCCTCGCCGCCCGGCTCGACGACGTCGAACGGGTCGACCGGAGCGACCGGCGTGGTGCGGCTGGGGTGCATCGGCTCGAGCAGCATGTCCTTCGTGTAGACCATCGCCTCGCGCGACATCTCCGCGAGCTCGTAGTCGTGGCCGAGCGTGATCGCGTCGAACGGGCAGGCCAGCTCGCAGTAGCCGCAGAAGATGCAGCGGCTCATGTTGATCTCGTAGATGCGGGCGTAGCGCTCGCCGGCCGAGTAGCGCTCCTCCTCGGTGTTCTCCGCCGCGACGACGCGGATGCAGTCGGCCGGGCAGGCGGCGGCGCAGAGCGAGCAGCCGACGCACTTCTCGAGGCCGTTCTCGTGGCGGTGCAGGCGGTGGCGGCCGCGGAAGCGCGGGTAGACGGGCCGCTTGTACTCGGGGTACTGCTGCGTGACGGGCTTCCGGAACAGGTGCCGGAACGTGACCGCAAAGCCTTTGACGGAGTCGGTGACTGGCATGGTTCTTCTCGAGTCCTTACGCCCGCCAGGCCACGATGACCGACGTGACCAGCAGGTTGAGGGTGGCGGCCGGGAGGAGCACCTTCCAGCCGATCGACATCAGCTTGTCGTAGCGCACGCGCGGCAGCGTCGCCCGCAGCCACATGGCGACGAAGATGAAGAGCGCCATCTCGAGCACCATCCAGATCGGGCCGGGCAGCCACGGCCAGCCGTAGCCGCCCAGGAAGAGCACCGACGCGATCGCCGAGAAGGCGATCAGGGCGACGTACTCGGCGTTCTGGAACATGGCGAAGCGCATGCCGCCGTACTCGGTGTGGTAGCCGGCGACGAGCTCGCCCTCGGCCTCCGGCAGGTCGAAGGGGATCCGGCTCGTCTCGGCGGTCGACGCGACGACGTAGACGATGAAGCCGAGGAACTGCGGGATGATGTACGGGATGCCGTCGCGGTGCTGGGCCTCGACGATCCCCGTGAGCGAGAGCGTGTGGCTCATCATGACGACGCCGATCACGGCCAGCGCGAGGCTGACCTCGTAGGAGATCAGCTGGCTGACCGCCCGCATCGATCCGAGCAGGCTGTATTTGGAGGCCGACGACCAGCCGCCGACGAGGAAGCCGTAGAAGCTGAGCGAGCCGAGGGCGAACACGACGAGCAGGGCGACGCTGGGATCCGAGATCCACAGGAAGATCTGGAAGTCGGTGCCCGGGATCGTGGCCTGGCCGCCGAACGGGATGACGGCGAACACTGCCAGCGACGCGAACAGCGACACGAGCGGCGCCGCCAGGTAGAGCACCGGGTTCACTCCGATGGGCAGCAGGCTCTCCTTGCGGATCAGCTTGACCAGGTCGGCGATGGGCTGCAGCAGTCCGAACGGGCCGACCCGGTTGGGGCCGAGCCGGACCTGGAAGCGGCCGAGCAGGCGCCGCTCGCCCCAGGTGAGGATGGCGAAGACGCCCATCACCAGGTTGGCCAGGATCAGCGACTTGATCAGCGTGACGATGAAGCCGTCAGGCATCCGGCGCCTCTGCCGGTGCAGCGGCGACCGAGCCGGGGCCGACGTGCGGCACGCGCGCGGCCAGGCGCACGACGCCGGGGCGCAGGCCGCGCTGCACGAGGGCGGGGCCGGTGACGGTGCGGCCGTCGTGCGTCACCTGGATGCGGTCGCCGGTGGCGACTCCGAGCGACTCGGCGTCGGCGTGCGCGATCTCGATCCCGTGGCGGCGCTGGAAGTGCAGCGCCTCGGTGTGGTCGACGGTGGCGCCGGACATCAGCTCCCGGTAGCCGACCACGACGGTCTGCGGCACGGCCGCGGCGGCCACCTGCGCCGTCGCCGGAACGTCGCCGGCGGCGGTGCGCTCGCCGAGCGGCGCGCGCTCGCCGATGCCCGACCATGACAGGCCGGCGAACGCGGACCGGCGTTCGGCCATGTCCGCGAAGGCGGCCGGCGGGTCGTGCGGCAGCTCGACGCCGAGCCGGGCGCCGAGCTCGGCCGCCCAGGCGTAGCCGTCGGTGACGCCCTCGGGCGCTCTGGCCGCTGCGCGCAGGCGCTGGACGCGCCCCTCCAGGTTCACCAGCGTGCCGTCCTTCTCGAGCGCCTGCGACTCGGGCACCATGGTCGTAACCCAGCCGGACGAGTCGTTCTGGAACCCGGCCACCTGCAGCGCGAAGAAGCAGCGGGCGAGCGCGTTTCGCCACCGCTCGCCGGAGTGCCAGTCGCCGACCGGGTCGGCGCCGAGCAGCACGAGCGCCTTGATCGTGCCCGACTCGGCCAGCTCGAGCGCCTGCTCGGGCGAGGCGGTGCCGAGGCCGGCGGCCGCGATCCCGATCTCGTTGGCCGCCCGGGGCGTCCGAAGGACGCGGCAGCCGGAGGTGTGGCCGACGTGCGCGAGCACGGAGGCCACCTCGGCCCGCATCGGGCCGGCCCAGATCAGCACGGCGTGCCCGCCCCGCAGCGCGTCGGACAGCGGGCCGTCGCCCGCCGCCGCCTCGAGCAGGGCGGTGTGCGAGGTGCCGGGGGCGGCCGACACGTGGGTCGCGCCGCGCAGCGTGTCCAGGCGGGTCGCGCCGGGGCCGACGGTGAAGACGCCGGCGCCCTTGCCGACCGCCTTGCGGATCCACAGCTCGAGGATGGGGGCGCGGTGGCCGAGGTCGGCATCGCCCGCGACCACGATCGCGCTCGCGCCGGCCAGGTCGGGGATCGACGCCGCGTACGGCTCGAGGTCGCTCCACCAGGAGCCGCCCTCGGGCCCGCACACGCCGACGCCGCCGCCGAGCGCCTCGCCCAGCAGCCGCGCCCAGGCGTGCGCCTCCTCGTTCGTCTGCTCGCCGGACGCCAGCACGGCGACCGAGCCCGGGCCGAACCGCTCGACGGTGGCTCGCAGCCGGTCGGCGACGTGGTCGAGGACGTCGGTCGTCGAGACCGCCTCCAGGCCGCGCCCGCCCCGGATCAGGTTCTGCGTCACCCGCTCCGGGCTGCGCAGGTGGCCGAGCCCGTAGCGACCCTTGTCGCACAGCCAGCCCTCGTCGACCTCGGGATGGTTGCGCGACAGGATGCGCGCCACTCGGCCCTCGCGGATCGTGGCGTAGGTGTTGCAGCCGACCGCGCAGCCGCCACAGGTGGTGGGCACGTTCTGGATCTCCCACGGCCGGGCCAGGAAGCGGTACGTCGTCGAGGTGAGGGCGCCGACCGGGCAGAGCTCGGTCACGTTGCCGGAGAACTCGTTCGTGTACGGGCGGCCCTCGAACGTCGTGATGATCGAGTTGGCGCCGCGGTTCTCGGGGACGAGCTGCGTGTCGCCCGAGACCTCCTCGGAGAAGCGCGTGCAGCGGTAGCAGAGGATGCAGCGCTCGCGGTCGAGCTTGATCAGCGGCGAGATCGGCACCGGCTTCTCCTGGGTGCGCTTCGGCAGCACCATGCGGGTGACGCCTGGGCCGTAGCGGAACGTCAGGTCCTGCAGCGGGCACTCGCCGCCCTTGTCGCACACCGGGCAGTCGAGCGGGTGGTTCAGGAGCAGGAACTCGAGCACCGCGTCCTGGCCCTCCTTGGCCCGGGGCGAGTGCGAGTTCACGATCATGCCGTCGGCGACGGGCGTCGTGCAGGCCGTCTGCAGCTTGGGGATGCCCTCGATCTCGCACAGGCACATGCGGCATGCGCCGATCCCCGCGCCGAGCCGCGGCTCGTAGCAGAAGACGGGGATCTCGACGCCGGCGTCGGCCGCCGCCTCGACGACCGACAGGCCCTTGGCGACGGTGACCTCGCGGCCGTTGATGGTCAGCGTGACGGTGGTGGTCTCGACGGTCGCCACTACGCGGGCTCCTCGTCCAGGTCGACGTCGTCCTCGTAGAGGGCCTCGGCCATGTCGATCTCGTCCTGGGCGGCGGCCAGCCGCAGCAGATCGGGCACGATCAGCTCGGGGTCCTCGCCCTCGACGATGCGGCGGCGCACGTCCAGGAACGCGTCGTGGAAGGTGTTCACGCCGGCACGCCGCCGGTTTCGTGGTAGAGGCTCGCAATCGGGCTCTGCTCGACGAACGGGCAGCCGCCCTCGTCGATGTGGCGCTGGAACTCCTCGCGGAAGTGGGTGACGTAGCTCGCGACCGGCATCGCCATCGCGTCGCCCAGCGGGCACAGGCACTTGCCCAGGATGCGGTCGCACACGTTCAGCAGCAGGTCGAGGTCGTGCTGGCCGGCGGTGCCGTCCTCGATGCGGCGGATGATGTCGACGCCCCACTTGGTGCCCTCGCGGCACGGCGTGCACTTGCCGCAGCTCTCGTGCCGGTAGAACTCCGCCACCCGCAGGGCCAGCTGCACCATGCAGGTGCGGTCGTCGATCACGACGACGGCGCCGGAGCCGGCCATCGAGCCGGCCGCGGCGATCGACTCGTAGTCGATGCCGGTGTCGAGCTGGTCGGGCATGAGCAGCGGCGTCGAGGAGCCGCCGGGGATGATCGCCTTGATGGTGCGCCCGTCCGGCGCGCCGCCGCCCCTGCCCTCGATCAGGTCGCGCAGCGTCGAGGTCAGCGGCAGCTCGTAGTTGCCGGGCCGCTTCACGTTGCCGGAGAGCGAGAAGACGCGCGTGCCCTTCGACCGCTCGGTGCCGATCGCGGCGTAGGCCTCGCCGCCCATCTTCAGGATGTAGGGCACCGACGCCAGCGTCTCGACGTTGTTCACGAGCGTCGGCGCGGCGTAGAGGCCGGCGACGGCCGGGAACGGCGGCTTCGAGCGGGGCTGGCCGCGCTCGCCCTCGAGCGAGCTCAGGAGCGCCGTCTCCTCGCCGCAGATGTAGGCGCCGGCGCCGCGGTGCAGGACGACGGTGGCGTCGTAGCCCGAGCCGAGCACGTTGCGGCCGACGTACCCGCGGGAGTGGGCCTCCTCGAGGGCCCGCTTCAGCACCTCGAACTCGGTGCGGTACTCGCCCCGGATGTAGATGAACGCCGAGGTGGCCGCGATGCCGTAGCTCATGATCAGGATGCCCTCGATCAGGGCGTGCGGGTTGCGCAGCATGATCTCGCGGTCCTTGAACGTTCCAGGCTCCGACTCGTCCGCGTTCACGCACAGGTAGGCCGGCTTGCGCCCCTTGGGCAGGAACGACGCCTTGCGGCCGGTGGGGAAGCCGGCGCCGCCGCGGCCCCGCAGACCCGATCCGTCGACCATCCCGATCACGTCGGCCACGTCCATGCCGAGCGCGGCGCGCAGCGACTGGTAGCCGCCGGCCTGCTCGTAGGAGTGGACGTCGCGGCGGTCGCCGTCGAAGTCGAGCAGGATCTTCGTGGTATCGCTCATCGTGTCTCCCCGCGCAGCTCGTCCAGGAGCGGCTTCACCCGTTCGGGCCCGAACGGCTCGTGGTAGCGCTCGTCCACCGACACCACTGGGCCCCAGCCACAGCCGCCGTAGCACTCGACCGTGCGCAGCGTGAACCGGCCGTCGGACGTCGTCGATCCGGGCTCGATCCCGAGCTCACGGGAGAACTCGCGCAGCGTCTCACCCGCGCCGACCAGCGCGCAGGAGATGTTCGTGCAGACGCAGATCTCGTGCGTGCCGGCCGGGTGCAGCCGGAACATGTCGTAGAACGAGGCCACCGACTTGCACAGCGCGGGCGTGAACCCGGTCGCGTCGGCCACCTGCTCGTACGCCTCCGTCGAGAGCCAGCCGTACTCCTCCTGGGCGAGGCGCAGGGCCGGGATCAGGGCCGAGCGCGGCTCCGGGTAGAGCGCGACGACGGCCAGGATGCGGTCGCGCAGCGGCGCGCTGGTGTCGTCCGGACGCGGCGGCGGCGGCATCTCCGGGCGGGTCTCCATGGCGCCCGCGAGCGTCTCGGCAGTGGCCGGGTCCACTACCTGTCCGCCTCGCCCATCACGCCGTCGAGCGACCCGACCACGACGATCATGTCGCCGATGTAGCGGTTCACCGACATCATCGCCGTCACCTGGAGGCTGACGAAGCTCGGCGCCCGGAAATGCACCCGCCAGGGCTTCGGCCCGCCGTCGGAGACGAGGTAGCAGCCGAACTCGCCGCGGGGCGACTCCACCGGGTAGTAGAGCTGCCCCGGCGGCGGCCGGAAGCCCTCGGTCACGAGCTTGAAGTGGTGGATCAGCGACTCCATCGACGTCTGCAGCTCGGCTCGCGGCGGCAGCACGTACTTGCGGTCGGTCGCCATCACCGGGCCGGAGGGCATCCTGTCGAGGCACTGCTCGACGATCCGCACCGACTCGTACATCTCCTTCGTGCGGCACAGGAAGCGGTCGTACGCGTCGCCGCGCTCGCCGATGACGACGTCGAAGTCGAGCTCCGGGTAGGCCAGGTAGGGGTCGGTCCGGCGCAGGTCGTACGGGACGCCGCTCGCGCGCAGGTTGGGGCCGGACAGGCCCATCGCGATCGCGTTCTCGCGCGAGATCGTGCCGATGCCGCGGTAACGCGACTTCCAGACCGGGTTCCCGGCCAGCAGGTCGAGATACTCGTCGATCCGGCGCGGCATCATCTCGCAGAACTTGCGGCATTCCGCATAGAAGCCCTTGGGCAGGTCCTCGGCCACCCCGCCGACCTGTGGATAGCGGTCGTGCATGCGTACGCCGGTCGCCATCTCGAACAGGTCGAGGACGGCGTCGCGCTCGCGCAGGCAGTAGAAGAAGACCGACATCGCGCCCATCTCGACACCCGACGTGCCCAGGTAGATGAGGTGGCTGTGGATCCGGTTCAGCTCGGCGAACAGGGTGCGGATCCACTGCGCTCGCTCGGGCACCTCGATCCCGATCAGCTTCTCGACCGCGCCGACGTAGGCCAGCTCGTTCGCGAAGAAGGCCACGTAGTCCATCCGCGGCGCGTAGGGGATTGCTTTCCAGTAGGTCTTCTGCTCGAAGTTCTTCTCGAAGCCGGTGTGGACGTAGCCGATGTCGGCGTCGAGGCCGACGACGACCTCGCCGTCGAGCGTCACGATCAGGCGCAGCACCCCGTGCGTCGACGGGTGGTTCGGCCCGAAGTTCACGGTGATCAGGTCTTCGCCCGGCGGCGGGTCGACCTTCGACGGCGCGCCCGGCGGGATCTGCGCGGGGGCGAAGAGGGGCTCGACCGGGGCGGGTGGGCGCTCGACGGTGCTCATACCGCGTCCGTGAACTGGACCGGCTCGCCGCCGATGGGATAGTCCTTGCGCAGCGGGTGCCCGTCCCAGTCGTTCGGCAACAGCAGGCGGCGCATGTTGGGGTGCCCGGTGAACACGACGCCCATCAGGTCGTACTGCTCGCGCTCGTGCCAGTCGGCGGTCGGCCACACCGGCACGACGGTCGGCACCTCCTGGCCGTCGTCCAGCCACACCTGCACGCGGACGCGGTCGGTGGGGCCGTCGCCGACGTGGGCGAGGTGGTAGCGCACGGCGAACCGCTTCGGTTGCGGCTCCGGCGTCTCGGACGCGCCCCAGCTCCCCGGCGCGTTCAGGTCGCGGCCGCGCTCGCTACCGAAGTAGCCGGCGACGGCGTCGCCGTAGCCGAGGTAGTCGACGGCCGAGACGGCGGAGAGGAAGTTCTTGCCCTCCTCGTCGCGCAGGTAGGTGCAGACGGCGACCAGCTTCTCCGGCTTGACGGTGAGCGTCGGCATGTCGATGCCCTTCTCATGCCCGACCACGGAGCCGGGCACGGCCTTTCGCACCGCCGCCGCAAGCTGCGCCGCCGTCACGCCTTCGACTTCTCTTGCTCGTAGGCCGGCGGGATGCCCGCGCGGATCTTGCGCTGGATCAGCCGGAAGCCGTCGAGCACCGCCTCGGGGCGGGGCGGGCAGCCGGGCACGTGCACGTCCACCGGGACGATCTTGTCGACGCCCTGGAGAATGGCGTAGTTCGCGAACATGCCGCCCGAGCTCGAGCAGGCGCCCATCGCCATGACCCACTTTGGCACGAGCATCTGGTCGTAGACCTGGCGCAGCGGCGCCGACATCTTGTGCGAAACCCGGCCGGACACGATCAGGAGGTCGGCCTGGCGGGGCGAGCTGCGGAACACCTCGGCGCCGAAGCGGGCGATGTCGTAGCGCGGCGACGGCAGCGACATCATCTCGATCGCGCAGCAGGCGAGCCCGAAGCCCGCCGGCCAGATCGAGTTCGACTGCGCCCATGCGAGCGCCTTCTCCACGGTGGTCAGCATGACGTACTGCTCCAGATCCTCGGAGCGGACCGCGCGGTCGATGTGGACGGGCGTTACCGCCATTCCAGTGCCCCCCTGCGCCAGATGTAGACATATGCCACCACGAGCAGCACCACGAACGTGACCATCTCCGCAAGGCCGAACCACTTGAGCGCGTGCAGCTCGAGCGCGAGCGGGTAGAGGAACACGATCTCGATGTCGAACACGATGAACAACATCGCGGTCATGTAGTAGCTGATCGTGAAGCGGCCCGGCATGAACGTCTGCGACGAGACGCCGGACTCGAACGGGATGCTCTTGTCGCCGGCGTGCCGGGAGGTGCGCGTGGAGAGGGCGAACGTCGCGAACAACAAGCTGAACGGGATCACGAATGCGATCGCCGCGAACACGAGCAGAGCTGCCCAGTCGCCGAGCACCGAGGGCGACTATAGCACCGCTCACAAGCTCCGCTTCCGGCGCGTCGCGATCCGCATGTTCTTGCGGATTCACGTGGGGTGGCGGGTGTCACAAGCGTGGCTGGAAGGGGCACGACTAGACTGCCGATCGTGACTTCCGACCAGATCGTTGACATCACGATCATCGGCGGGGGGCCGACCGGCCTCGCGGCCGCCTACTACGGCGGTCACCGCGACGCGAGCGTCCGGATCGTCGAGAGCCTCGAGCAGCTGGGCGGCCAGGTGTCGGCGGTCTACCCCGAGAAACACATCTTCGACGTGGCCGGATACCCCAAGATCAACGGCCAGGAGCTGATCGACCGGCTCACCGACCAGGCCATGCAGTACGAGCCCGACGTGCGGCTCGGCGAGGTGGTCGAGACGATCTCCCACCGCGACGACGAGGTGATCGAGCTGCACACGGCAGGGGGCGAAACGCTCTTGACGCGGACGATGATCATCACCGCGGGGCACGGCGCGTTCAACCCGCGCAAGCTCGACCTGCCAGACCTGGAGCGGTGGGAGGGCAACGGCCTGCACTACTTCGTCAAGCAGAAGGACGCGTTCTCGGGCAAGCGGGTCGTGCTCGTCGGCGGCGGCGACTCCGCGCTCGACTGGGCGCTCGGGCTGCAGGACACCGCCGTGGCACCCATCACCCTTATCCACCGCCGGGATCGGTTCCGGGGGTTGGAGTCCTCCGTCAACGAGGTGCGCCGGCTGGCGGGCGAGGGCCGTGTCGACATCATGGTGCCGTGCGAGGTGCGGGCCGCGTCGGGCAACGGCCGGCTCGAGGCGATCACGGTGGAGAACACCGAGACGGGCGAGATGCACGAGGTGGCGTGCGACGAGCTCGTCACGCTGCTCGGGTTCGTCTCCCACCTCGGCCCGATCGCCAACTGGGGCCTCGAGTTCGCCAACAAGCGCCAGATCAAGGTGAACCAGACCTGCGAGACGAACCTCCAGGGCGTCTACGCGGCCGGCGACGTCGCCGGCTTCGACGGCAAGATCACCCTCATCACCGTCGGCTTCTCCGAAGCGGCTCTGGCCGCGAACCACGCCGTCGCCCGCATCCGCGGCGAAAAGGCCCAGCCGAAGTACTCGACGGAGTAAGGCGTCTGGGCGGTGGCGGGGGATGGCCTGGCCGGGGGCGGCAGTTGGCGCCATCGACATGTGTCATTGGCATCTCCGTCACAGTCGCGGCACCGATCGCGCCGCGGTGAAGCTAGGCGCGCAGGTCGAGACGCCAGTCGTTGCAGGTCATCCAGTGGCCCTTCGGGAACTCGAAGTCGGATGCTCCGAGCAGCTCGAAGCCGAGCTTGCGGCAGATCGCGTTCGACGCCGCGTTGTCGACGTTCGGAAAGGCATGCACGAAGCGGTGCTTGTCGTTGCGCCTGGCGAGGGCGATCGCTTGGGCGGTCGCCGCCACCGCGATGCCGCGGCCCTGGGACTCGGGCACGACCATCCAGCCCACCTCGTAGACCTGCCCGCCGCGCCAGTCCTTCGTCCAGTAGCCGACCGACCCCACGCCGGCGCCGTTCGCCAGGTCGACAATCCTGAACATGCGATCCCCGCCTTCGAGGCGCTCGTACTTCTTCTGACGCTCCCGGAGCTTCTCTGCGCTCTCGGGCCCGCCGAGGTGCTCGGTCATCCGCGGGTCGCTCATCAGCCGCTCCAGCAAGGGCAGGTCGCCCCGGTCCCACGGCTCGAGAGTCACCATCGCGGTCATGCCACGCAGCCTAATAACGGCCGAGCGTCCCCGAGACCCGATGACGAGCAGCGCGCCCTTCGTAGCGCTGGCTGGTCGTCGTCGGAGAGCCCGCAGGGCTCTTGCGTCGGTGGCCAGGCCGTCGGGTGGTGGCTACGGCGGTTGGCGGTGTCGGCATGTGTCATTTGCAGTTCCCCGACACTCTTGCCACCCCTCGACACCCACACGTGACATCTCCCTCGTCACACTGGTTGGCGTGATGTACGCCCTCC
The DNA here is from genome assembly GCA_963708365.1 of uncultured Actinomycetes bacterium. GTDB lineage: Bacteria > Actinomycetota > Thermoleophilia > Gaiellales > JAICJC01 > JAICJC01. The sequence goes on along the minus strand of CAVPSM010000009.1, from coordinate 285,975 downwards.
CCACCCTCTACAAAGCGCGCAACCTGCCGCTCAAACGACCGGTGTGCGCGATCTGCGTGGATCGCACCCGGGGACGCACCGAGGAGATCCGGCTCGGCTATCGCGTCACCGTCTGGCTGTGTCGGGGCCATGCCGCTCAGGCGTTTCAGACCAAGCGTGGCGGCCGTGACTTTGTGCGCACGTTGATGGGGGTGTGGCAGGCGAATGGGTGCATGACCGCCGCGCGGCATCGCGCCCTCGACTCCCACCTTGCCCAGCTCAGGGCCCACCCACAGCGCCACCGGCCGGGCAGCTACGCCTGGCCCGATCTGCGCCGCCGCCTCGAAGCCCACTACGCCACCGGCGCGCCGCCCATCCACCCGCACACCCACCACCCTTGCGACACCTGCACCGCCCACACCCCCAGCCGCCGCACCCTCCAGCGCTGGCACGCCGAACGCCGCTGGGTCACGCGCCCGCCGTAGGTCGTGCAACCCGCCAGAGCCGGGCGGGAGTAGTCTCCAATACATGACCGAGACCACCGCATCGCCCGAGCTTTGGGGCGCCGAGACGCGCAAGGCGGTCGAGAACTTCCCGGTGTCGGGCGAGCCGATTCCGGCGCCGGTGGTGCACTGGCTCGGCCGGATCAAGGCGGCCGCCGCGCGTGTGAACGCCGACCTGGGACTCCTCGACGCCGACGTCGCCGCGCGCATCGCCTCCGCCGCCGACCAGGTCGCGAACGGCGACCACGACGACCAGTTCCCGATCGATGTCTTCCAGACCGGCTCCGGCACCTCGTCGAACATGAACGCGAACGAGGTGATCGCGACCCTCGCCGGCGAGGGCATCCACCCGAACGACCACGTCAACATGGGCCAGTCGTCCAACGACGTCTTCCCGTCGGCCGTCCACCTGGCCGCGCTCGACCGCATCGTCAACGAGCTGCGGCCGGCGCTCGACAAGCTCGCAACCGCGCTGGCCGCGAAGGCGGACGAGTTCGCCGACGTCGTCAAGTCGGGCCGCACCCATCTGATGGACGCCGTTCCGGTCACGCTCGGCCAGGAGTTCGGCGGCTACGCGGCCCAGATCCGCGAGGGCGGTGCCCGCGTCGACGCGACCCTCGAGCGGCTGGCGAAGATCCCGCTCGGCGGCACCGCTACCGGCACCGGCCTGAACACCCACCCGGACTTCGCCGCCGAGGTGCGCAAGCGGCTCGCGGCCGACACCGGCCTCGAGATCCACCCGCCCGCCGACGCGTTCGAGGCTCAGGCCAACCGCGACGGCCTCGTCGAGGCCTCCGGCGCGCTGCGCACGGTCGCCGTCTCGCTGACGAAGATCGCGAACGATCTGCGCTGGATGAGCTCCGGGCCGCGCGCCGGCCTGGCCGAGATCATCCTGCCCGAGCTCCAGAAGGGCAGCTCGATCATGCCCGGCAAGGTCAACCCCGTCATCCCCGAGGTGGTCTGCCAGGTCGCCGCCCAGGTGATCGGGAACGACACCGCCATCGCCGTCGGCGGCCTCCAGGGCAACTTCGAGCTGAACGTCCAGATCCCGCTCATGGCCCGCAACCTGCTCGGCTCGATCGGGCTCCTCTCCGCCGCGTGCCGGCTACTCGCCGAGCGCTGCGTCGAGGGTATCGAGGCGAACGTGGCCAACTGCGAGCGGCACGCCGAGAGCTCCCTCGCCGTCGCCACCGCGCTCAACCCGTACATCGGCTACGACCGCGCCACCGCGATCGTGAAGGACGCCGCCGCGTCCGGCCGCTCGCTGCGCGAGGTTGCCCGCGACCACGGCGTCGACGAGGAGATCCTCGACACGGCGCTCGACCTGCGCGCCATCGCGCGTGGCAACCGGGAGGGATGAGCATGGACGTCGTCGTCCTCCAGCACATCGCCTGCGAGCCGCCGGGCGAGTACGAGACCGTCCTCCGCAAGCGGGGCGCCGAGCTGCACCGCGTCGAGCTCGACGAGGGCGAGCCGCTGCCCGATCTGAGCGGGTTCGACGCGATCGTCGCGATGGGCGGGCCGATGAGCGTGAACGACGACGTCGAGCTGCCGTGGCTGACCGCCGAGAAGGCCGCGATTGGCGCAGCCGTCCGCGCCGGCGTGCCCTACTTCGGCGCCTGTCTCGGCGTGCAGCTCCTGGCGGCGAGCCTCGGCGGCCGGGTCTACGCGGGGCCGCAGCCCGAGGTGGGGGTGCTCCCCGTGACGCTGACCCCCGAGGGCGCCGCCGACCCGATCTTCGCGGGCCTGCCGCCGTCCTTCCCGACGCTTCAGTGGCACGGCGACACATTCGACCTGCCCGAGGGCGCGACGCTGCTCGCGTCGTCCCCGGCCTTCCCCAACCAGGCGTTCCGCTACGGGCGGGCCGCCTACGGCATCCAGTTCCACATGGAGGTGCTGCCGGAGATGGCCCGCGAGTGGGCGCTCGTGCCCGAATACGCCGGCTACGCCGACCGCGTGCTCGGCGAGGGCGGGATGGGGCGGCTGCTGGCCGAGTTCGACGGCGCCGAGGCGGACATGCGCGCGACCGGCCGGGCGATGTTCGAGCGCTGGGCCGAGCTTGCCGTCCCCGTCGCCGGATAGCCGCTTCCTGGCGCTCCGGTTCGCGGCCCAGGACGCGACTGACTTCGGGATGAGCGACGACGAGGTGCGCCGCTACATCGCCCTGCACGACGGCGGGGCGAGCGCGATGGAGATCGCCGAGCAGCTCGACGTCCCGCTCGAGGTGGCCTCCGCGCTCGTACGCGCCGACGCCGCCCAGGAGCTGGCCGGGCGGATCGCCGCCGGCGAGGAGCCGATGTACCCGCTCCCGGAGCCCACGGACCGCGTCTCCGACGTGCGGTCGGGCTCGTCGTGGGTGCCAATTGGCGTGCTCGTGCTCGTGCTGCTCGGCGTGATCGTCTACGCCCTCGCCCGCTGAGCGGCGGCGAAGCTGCGCACGAGCGCGCCGCTCTCGGCGAGCGCGTCCCACAGCGGCACGTGCCCGCCGGGCACGACCTCGAGCCGGCACCGGCGCAGGCCGGCGGCGGCCCATTCGGCGTCGGCTGCCGTCAGCGTGTCCGACCGCTCTCCGCGCACGATCAGCACCGGGCAGACGATCTCCTTCAGCCCGTCGGCCGGCTCCGGCATCGCCTCCAGCGCCGCCGCGGCGGCGTCGTGGCTGTAGCGGAAGCGCAGGCGACCGTCCTGGTCGACGACGAGGTGCTCGGCGACGTCCTCCTCGATCAGCGCGCGGGGCGTGTGGTACAGGCCGGCGTAGCCGGGCCATTCGGCGATGGCGGTATCGGCGTTCGCGTACACCTTGCTGCGGCGCTCGGCGGCGGCCAGATCGAGCATCCGCTCGCTCCTGGGGCGAAGCGGCGGCTCGAGCAGGGCGAGCGCGGTGATACGGCCGCCATGGGCGGCGGTGTACTCGAGGGCCACACGGCAGCCGAACCCGTCGCCGAGCAGCACCACCTGGCCGGCGCCGACCTCCTCGAGCACCTCGTCGAGGTCGGCGGCGTGCTGGGCGAGCGTGTGCGGCCCCGACCACGGCGAGCGGCCGTGCCCGCGGAGGTCGTAGGCGATCACCCGCCGGTGGCCCGCCATCATGCGGGCCACGCGCTCGAACCGGCGGCCGTGGCCGCGCGCGCGGTGGAGGCAGACGACCGGCGGCAGGTCCCCGGCCCCCCACACCAGGATGTGGAACCTGCTCACCCGGCCAGTTTAAGGCTGTATTGAGATCGACGCGGTCGACCCCGCGCAGTCCGCACCCACCGTCTAAGCTCTCGCCTCATGCCGGTGTTCCCTCCAGCGGTCAGCGGCGCCCTGTACCAGCCGTGAGGGTTCTGATCCTCTCCGCCCCGGTCGGTGCCGGGCACGATGCGGCTGCGCGCGGCGTGGCCGCTGAGTTGCGCGCGCGCGGCGCCGAGGTCGAGATCGACGACGGGCTCGCGCTGATCGGCCGCTGCGTGCATCGGCTGGTGGTCGACGGGTACCACTGCCAGATCGAGTATGCACCGTGGTCGTGGCGTGTGCTGTATCGCGCCACCCGCTCGCGCCGCCTGATCCGGCTCGGGGGGGCGATTCTGGCCCTGCAGGGCGGGCGGCGGCTACGCGAGCGGATCGAGTCCGGCGGCTACGACCACGTGGTGTCCGCGTACCCCGTTGTCTCGATGGTGCTCGCCCGGCTGCGGCGGACGGGACGGCTGCGCGTCCCCTGCTCCGCGCTCGTAACCGACTTCGACCCGCACCCGGCCTGGGTGCACCCCGAGCTCGACGCGAATCTCGGCGTCGGCGGCGTCTGCACCGGTGCGATGCAGCCGGTACGCCCGCCCGTGCCGCCGCCGCCGGACGATCCGACGCTGCGCCCGCGCATGCGCAAGCGGCTCGGGCTCGAGACCACCGAGCGCGCTGTCCTGATCGTCGGCGGCGCATGGGGCGTCGGGAACCTGCACGGCGCGGCCAGGGCCGTGGCGGCGGTGCCGGGGATGCGCCCGGTCGTGGTCTCGGGGCACAATGCCGGACTGCAGCGGCGGCTGGAAGCCGACCCGGAGCTCGAACACGGCGTCGTCTTCGGGTTCACGGGGCTGATGGCCGGCCTGATGGCGGCATGCGACGTCCTCGTCGCGAACGCCGGCGGCCTCACCTGCCTCGAGGCGTTCGCCGCCGGCCTGCCCGTCGTGATGTTCGACCCGCTGCCCGGCCATGGCGAGGACAACGGCCGGCACATGGAGCGGGCCGGCATGGTCGCCAACGCGGCGAGCGAGGCCGACCTGCGGGCGATGCTCACAGACCAGCACTTCTGGACGATGCGCGCACCGCAGACCACCGCCAAGGCGCTCGCCCTGTTCGAGCGTCCCTGCACCGCCGACCGCCTGACGGGCCTGCGCCCGGCCACCGGGCCGAGCCGCGCGCTCATGCGCGCCCGCCGCGTTGCCGCCCTCACGGCCACCGTGATGGCGCTCGGGATGGCCGACAAAGTGGCCGACGCCGTCGCCACGACGCCCGTCCACGCCCATCAGGGCGCCGTGGTGCAGCAGTGGGAAGGGCGCTAGCGGCGGTCGCCTGCGCGGCGGCCGCGGTGTACGCGTCGCCGGGGCTCGGGGCCGTCGGCCGCCTGCGCTATCCCGGCGTCGTGCGCCGGCTCGACGGAGCCACCGGCGCCGTCGCGCTCACCTTCGACGACGGGCCCCACCCCGAGGGCACGCCGGCGGTGCTCGCAGAGCTCGAGCGGCACGGCCTCGTGGCGACGTTCTACGTCGTCGCCGCGCGGGCTCGCCGCCACCCGGCGGCGCTCCGCGACGTCGTCGCCGCCGGGCACCAGCTCGGCCTGCATGGCGGGCCGCACCTGCCGCACGCCTGCCTGCCACCGCTCGTGCTCGAGCGGGTGCTGGGTCGGGCCCGGTCGGAGATCGAGGAGCTCGCAGGCGCCGATGTGCGAAGCGTGCGCGCGCCATTTGGCGCGGCCAGCCTGGCCACGCTGCGCTACGCCGCATGGACCGGGCTGCCGCTCGTCAGCTGGTCGCGCTGGGGGCGCGACTGGGAGCCGCGGGCGGCGCCCGCGGCGATCGCCCGCCGGGTCGCCGGCGACGTCGAGGCCGGCGACATCCTGCTGCTGCACGACTCCGACGCCTACTCCGCGCGGGGGTCGTGGGAGCGCACCGTCGCGGCGCTGCCGGAGATCGCCGGCTGCATCCGCGGCGCAGGTTTGGAAACGGTGCTTGTGGGCTAGTGCGCCACGGCGCGCGAGCCGCCCTCGGCCGCGAGCCGCTGCTCCTCGGCCCGGTAGCTCGAGCGCACGAGCGGGCCGGCGAAGACCGAGCCGAAGCCCATCGCCTCGCCCGCCTCGCGGTAGCGGCGGAACTGCTCCGGCGTCACCCACCGGTCGAGCGGAAGGTGGCGCTCGGTGGGCTGCAGGTACTGGCCGATCGTGACCACGTCGACGCGGTGGGCGCGCAGGTCGCGCATCACGCCGAGGATGTCGTCGTCGGACTCGCCCATGCCGACGATGATCCCGGACTTCGTCATCAGCGGCGGCCGCGCCGGGTGGACGTCGGCCCACACGTCCTTGGCCCGGTCGAGCAGGTCGAGCGCCTTGCGGTAGTCGCCCTTCGGCCGCACCCGCCGGTACAGATGCTCGGCCGTCTCGATGTTGTGGTTGAAGACGTCGGGCGCCGCCTCGAGCACCGTCCGCAGCGCCTCCTCGCGGAAGCCGAGGAAGTCGGGGACGAGCACCTCGACGCCGCACTCGGGGCTCGCTCGCCGGATCGCCCGGATCGTGGCGGCGAAGTGGCCGGCGCCGCGATCGGGCAGGTCGTCGCGGTCGACCGACGTGATGACGACGTGGCGGAGGCCCATCCGCCCGACCGCCCGCGCGACCCGCAGCGGCTCGAGCGGCTCGGGCGCCGACTCCGGCCGCCCGGACGTGACCGCGCAGTAGCGGCAGGCACGGGTGCAGACGTCGCCGAGGATCTGGAATGTGGCCGTGCCGCGGCCCCAGCACTCGCCGATGTTCGGGCAGCGGGCCTCCTCGCACACGGTGTGCAGGCCGCCCTCGCGCATCAGCCCGCGCAGCTCCGTGAAGCGGCCGTTCGGCGACGGCGCCCGCACGGTCATCCACTCCGGCCGCGCCTTCTGCAGCTCAGACCAGGGCATGGTCCTCCGCCGGCACCGGCTCGAGCTCGAGATCGAAGGCCTCACAGAGGGCGGCGAGCAGCGGCCCGCGCACCTCGTCGGTCGTGACAGGCCGCCCGGTCTCGATCGCGATCGACGTGAAGCGGGCGCCGCCGAGCCCGCACGCGTCGAAGAGCTCGTACACGCCGAGGTCGACGTCGACGTTGACGGCCAGGCCGTGGCTCGTCACCCAGCGGGCGCAGCGCACGCCGATCGAGGCGATCTTGCGATCGTCCACCCAGACGCCGCTCTGGTGCGGCTCCGCGAGGCCGCGGCCGTCCACGCCGAACCCGGCCAGCGTCCGCACGATGGTCTGCTCGAGGCCGCGCACGTGCCGGCGCAGGTCGCGGCCGCGCGCGTTCAGGTCGAGGATCGGGTAGCAGACCAGCTGGCCCGGCCCGTGGTAGGTCGAGCGGCCGCCGCGCGGCACCTCGACGACGTCGATGCCGCGGGCCGCATAGTCGGCGTCGGCCAGCTGCAGCTCCTCGCCCCGCACCGCCCGCGACCCCAGCGTGATGACCGGCTCGTGCTCGAGCAGGACGACGGTGTCGGGGATCGCCTGCTGCGAGCGGGCCGCGGCCAGCTCCTGCTGGAGCCGCAGCGCGTCGGCATACGGCGTCAGCCCGTGCAGGTCATAGAGGTACGCGCCGGCCATCGGCCGCTACAGCCCGAACGCCTGCTCGTCCCAGCGCTCCAGGTTCTGCTTCACCTGGGCCATGAACTGGGCCGCATATGCGCCGTCCACCAGCCGGTGGTCGTAGCTGAGACACAGGAACATCATGTGGCGGATGGCGATGGCGTCGTTGCCGTGCTCGTCGGTCACGACGACGGGCCGCTTCACGATCGCCTCGACGTCCAGGATCGCGACCTGGCCCTCGGGGATGATCGGCGTGCCGATCAGCGCCCCGAACACGCCGGGGTTCGTGATCGTGAAGGTGCCGCCGCTCATCTCGTCGGGGGAGAGCGTCTTCGTCCGGGCCTTGTCCGCCAGCTCGATCACCGAGCGGGACAGGCCGACGAGGTTCTTCTCCTCGGCGTGGTGGATCACCGGCACCATCAGGCCCTTAGCGTCGTCGACGGCGACGGCCATGCCCAGGTTCACGTACTTCTTGACGATCGCGCTCTCGCCCTGCACCTCGGAGTTCACCCACGGCCAGCGGCCGATCGCGTCGATCGTCGCGCGGGCGACGAACGGGACGTAGGTCAGGTTGACGCCGTAGCGGCTCTGGTACTCCGGCTTCCACTTCTTGCGCAGGTTGACGACGCCGGTCATGTCGACCTCGATCACGGTCGTCACCTGGGCGGCCGTCTCGAGCGAGTGGCGCATGTGCCGCGCGATCACCTTGCGGATCGTGTTGAAGCGATAGAGCTCCTCGCCGGGGCCGGCCTCGCCGGAGGCCACGACCTCGACGGCCGGCGTTGCGGCCGGCGGGGCCGGAGCCGGTGCGGCCGGCGTGACGGTCTCAGGCGCCTCGGGCGGCGGGGCGAAGTGCGGCACGTCGTGTACGTCGGGTGCCTGGGCGGGCGCGGCGCTGCCGCCGGAGTCGATGAACTGCTGCACGTCCTTCTTCGTGACGCGGCCGCCGCGGCCGGTTCCGGGGATCGCGCTGATGTCGAGGCCGTGCTCCGAGACCATGCGGGCGACGACAGGGCTCACGAAGGTGCGCCCGTCGCCGTTATGCCCGTTGCCCTCGGCCGGGGGGGCCTCCTGGGCGTTCGGGGCCGGAGCGGGCGTGGGCGCTGCCTCGGCGGCCGGCTCTGCCGGAGCCGGCGCCACCGCCTCGGGCTCCGCCGGAGCCGGCGGCGTCTCGGCGGGAGCCTCGTCGCCGCCCTCGCCACCGCCCGTGTCGATCACGGCGATGCGGGTGTTCACGGGGACGGTGTCGCCCTCGCCGGCGAACAGCTCGCGCACCACGCCCGTCGCGGGGGAGGGAACCTCGGTGTCGACCTTGTCCGTGGAGATCTCGACGATGGTCTCGTCGGCCTCGATCGTCTCACCCACGGCCTTCGCCCAGCGGGTGATCGTTCCCTCGGACACGCTCACGCCCATCTGGGGCATGACGACGTCGACGAGTGTTCCAGTGGCCATGTGAGGTCAGCTCCTCCGGGTCATCTAGTAGGCAGACAGCTTCTCGATCGCGGCGACCACGTCGGCCACCTGGGGCAGGAACGCCTTCTCGAGCGGCGGCGAGAACGGTATCGGCGTGTCCGGCGCGGTGACGCGGACGACCGGGCCGTCGAGGAGCTCGAACGCCTCCTCGGCGATGGTGGCGGCGATCTCGGCGCCGAAGCCGGACGTGTGCGTGTCCTCGTGCAGGACGATCACCTTGCTGGTCTTCGCCACGGAGTCCAGCACCGCCTGCCGATCCCACGGCGTCACCGTGCGCAGGTCGAGGATCTCGACCGACGTGCCGTCCTTCGCCACGGCGTCGGCGGCCTCCTCGGCGGTGTAGACCATCGCCCCGTACGTGACCATCGTCAGGTCGGTGCCCTCGCGGTGCACGCGCGCCTTGCCGAACTCGACGACGTGCTCGCCGTCGGGCACCTCGCCCTTGATGCGGCGGTACAGGTGCTTGTGCTCGAAGTAGAGCACCGGGTTGGGATCGCGGATCGCCTGGATCAGGAGCCCCTTGGCGTCTGCCGGCGTGGCCGGGCAGACGATCTTGAGGCCGGGGCAGTGCGCGAAGAAGCCCTCCGGGTTCTGGGAGTGGAACGGCCCGCCCGAGAACCCGCCGCCGGACGGCAGCCGCACGACCATCGGCACAGGCGTGCCGACCCGGTAGTGCTGCTTGGCGGCGACGGTGACGAGCTGGTCGAACGCGCAGGAGACGAAGTCGGAGAACTGCATCTCGCACACCGGCCGCATGCCCATCAGCGCGGCGCCGGTGCACGAGCCGACGATGGCCGTCTCGGACAGCGGCGAGTCGATCACGCGGTCCTCGCCGAACTCCTGCAGGAAGCCCTGGGTGACCTTGAACGCGCCGCCGTAGACGCCGATGTCCTCGCCGATCAGGAACACGCGCGAGTCGCGCCGCATCTCCTCACGGAGCCCGTCTGAGATCGCCTGCAGGTACGTCTTCGTGGCCACGTGACCTCGCTATCGGTGATGGGGGGTGTCGAGCTCTTCGGGCTCCGCGTAGACGCCCGTGAGCAGGTCGCCCGGCTCGGGCAGCGGGCTCTCCTCGGCCCGCTTCATGGCGTCGTTCAGGAGCTTCTTCACCTCGACGTTGATCTCGTCGTCGCGCACCTCGTCGAGGACGCTCTGCTCCTTCAGCCAGCGCCGGTAGCGCTCGATCGGGTCCTTCTTGGCGTAGGCCTCGAGCAGCTCGCGGGGGACGTAGAAGGCGTCGTCGTGCACGGCGTGGCCCTCCATGCGCAGGGTGACGAGCTCGAGCAGCGTCGGGCCGCCGCCCGCCCGCGCCCGCTCGATGGCGGCATGGGCCTCGCGGTACACCGTGAGCACGTCGGTGCCGTCGACCACGACACCCTCGAACCCGTAGGCGGCGGCGCGGTCGGCGAGGTGGTCGACGCCGAACTCGGACCGGTTCGGGGTCGAGTAGGCGTACTGGTTGTTGTCGCAGATGAAGACCACCGGCAGGCGGTGGACGCCGGCCAGGTTCATGGCCTCGTGGGCGTCGCCGCGGGCCATGGCGCCGTCGCCGCTCCAGGTCACCGCAACCCGCGGCTCGCGCCGGATCTTGAAGGCGAGCGCGCAGCCGACGGCGACCGGCATGAGCGCCGGCAGGTGGCTGACCATCGCGATCAGGCCGAGGCGGAAATCGGCCATGTGGACGTTGCCGTCCTTGCCGGCGGCGAGCCCGTCCGAACGGCCCATGTACTGGGCGAAGATGCGCCACACCTCGGTTCCGCGGGTCACGTGCACGCCCATGTCGCGCTGGATCGGGGCGCCGACGTCGTCGGCCCGCATCGCCGTCGCGACGCCGACCGCTGCGCCCTCGTTGCCGCGGCCGGTGTAGAAGCTGCCGGGGATCTTGCCCTGGCGATACAGGATGTGGCCGCGCTCCTCGATACCGCGCGTGATCAGCATGTTGCGGTAGATGCCGAGAAGGTCCTCGCGGTCGAGATCCGCCTGTTTGATGTCCGCCGCAGAGGAGACCGGCGTGGCTTCACGGGCTACCGCCATGCTTCTGCGCAGTCTATCGGGTGCGCGCGACGCGCCACATCACCCGAACGCGGCACTCCCCCCGCCGGCCGTTCAGTGGATCCGGGCGCGGCCGGAGCGGTGTGCAAGAATCGACGCGTGGGATATGACCGCAGCCGAGAGCTGGGAGACCGGTGCGGGTTCTGCCTGCGGTGCGGCTGGGGGCGCAGGTTCATGGGGCCGGACGCCGACGCGCTGCCCTCGGCGTGCCCCGACTGCGGCGGCGAGGTGCTCACCGCCTGCCCCCGGTGCGGAGCCGGGATCGCCTCGATGATGGCGCTCACCTGCGCCGACTGCGGCGAGGAGCTGCGGCCCGCACAGCTGTTCGGAACCGAGATCCGGCGAAAGCCGGAGCGGCATCGCCGTCTTGACGCCGCCCGCGGCGCACGCGATAACGAGAGGACACCCTCGTGAGCCTCGCGATTCTCCTCCCCATCCTGGCCGTCGCGGTGGCGGCGTTGGCCGCTGCCGTCGTGTTCGCCGTCCGTGAGCACCGCCGTGTCCGCGCCCTTGCCGACGAGCTGCAGACTGCCCGCACCGAGGCGACGCTGCTCGAGCGCCGCGACGACGACACCGGCCTCTGGAACAGCCGCTTCTTCGTGGAGGCGCTCACGCGTGAGATCGAGCGGTCGCGCACCTACGACCGGCCGGTGGCGCTCGCGCTCGCGAGCGTCGACGACATCTCCGCCGACGAGGTCGAGGCCTCGATGCGGACGCTGGGCGCCGCGATCGGCGGCAGCGTGCGCGCGCTCGACGTCGCCTGCCGTGTGGGCACGACCGAGTTCGGCGTGATCATGCCGGAGACGGACTCCCGGTCGGCGTCCGTCGCGTCGGAGCGCGTCCTGCGCGCCATCGCCCGGGCCCGCACCGAGGGCGGCTCGACGCCCCAGGCCGCCGTCGGTATCGCCAGCTGCCCGGCCCACGCCGAGTCGTTCGAGGAGCTGGTCGAGCGGGCTGGGTCCGCGCTTCGCAGCGCCCGCCGCGCCGTCCGCGACGAGCCGATCAAGCCGGGCACGGTGCCCGTCGCGATGGCCGTCTGGGACGACGAGGAGTAGGAGCGGGCTCCGGACCGGTGCCCGGCACCGGTCTCGGCTGCGAGGCACCTATCCTCCACGCGTGGAGCAGATTGCCGACGGGATCTGGAGCTGGACCGCCCGGCATCCGGAGTGGCACCCCGGCGTCTTCGGCGCCCGGGTGGCCTCGTTCGCCCTGCCGGGCGATGGGCGCACCGTCCTGATCGACCCGCTCGCCCCCGACGACGAGGAGGGGTTCTGGGAGCGGCTCGACGGCGTCGTCTCGGGGCCGGTGACGGTGCTCATCACCATCGGGACCACGTTGCGCCGGCCGCCGGCTGGCCGGCCGCTCGGCGTTCCACGAGCTCGCGCCGGGCGCGACGCCGCCCGGCGTCCGGGCGTACCACATCGGCCGTCCTCGCCGGGCCGAGCTGCCGGTGCTGGTGGAGTCGCACGCCGCCCTCGCCTTCGGCGACGCCATCGTCGGCACCGGCGACGGGCTGCACAAGTGGTGCAACGAGCCGCTGAACGAGCGCCGCCTCGCCCTTCTACGCCGAGCGGTTCGCGCCGACCGTGGCGCCGCTCCTGGCCGAGCCGTTCCAACACGTCCTTGTGGCCCACGGGCCGTCCGTCACGGGCGGGGGACGCGACGCGCTGCGCGCAGCCATCGAGGCGCCGCCCTGGTATCACCGCGGCTGACGCCGGGCGGGGCTAGACGCGGATCTCGGAGAAGTGGATGACGGTGACCGTGGCCTCCTCGGTCACCTCGCGGTTGTAGAGCTGGCCGAGGAAGTGGGTGAACTCGTCGATGTGCCGGATCTCCGGGTTGTCGTGCTGGATCTCGCGCGGCGAGACCTCCTGCAGCTGCTTCACCTCGACCTTGTCGATCACGGCGTCGAACACCTTCTCGCGCACGCCGAAGCGCTGCCCGACGAGCACCGACACGACCTGCCCCTTCTTGTACTTCCCGCTCTTGTCGCCAAGCCTGATCGTCGCCGTCTTGCGGCGGTGGCGCAGCTGGTCGGCGACGACCGGGGAGTAGAAGTTGAGGGCGTTCACGGCCGGTGCATCATAACCAGGCCCGGACGGGGTCGAACCGGGACGGTCCACGCGGGGCCGCTGCGCTACTGTCGGCCGATGCGACGGCAGCCGCGCGCGCTCTACTGGGTGGTGTTTCTCGACGCCCTGCTCATGTTCGCGATCGTCCCCCTGCTCCCGGGGTACGTGCGCGACATGCACCTGTCGAAGACCGAGGTCGGCCTCGTCGTCGGCATCTACAGCGGCGCCGTCCTCGTGGGATCCGTCCCGGTCGGCTACCTCGCCGCGCGGGTCGGATCCCGCGGCCTCACGATCTTCGGCGTCGCCCTGCTCGCCGTGGCGACCTTTGGCTGTGCGTTCGCCGGCGGGTTCTGGGCGCTCCTGGCGGCGCGCGCCGGTCAGGGGCTCTCGTCCGCGGTCTCATGGACGGCGGGGATGGCCTGGCTCTCGGAGGCGAGCGAGCCCAACGTGCGGGGCCGGGTGCTGGGGACGGCGATGTCCTTCGCGACCGTGGGCACGCTCGTCGGGCCGGTGATCGGCGGTGTGCTCGGCGGCGCCTACGGCCTGCGCACACCGTTCCTGCTGCTCGGCTCTGCCACGGTCGTCCTGACGCTCGTCGTCGCCCGCGCGCCCGCCGGCCCGGCCGCCCCGGCGCCGGTCGGCGTCCGCGATCTCGTGCGGGCCGTGGGCGGGAGCCGGACGATGGTGGCCGCGCTCTCGGTGATGCTGCTCGTCGCCGTCGTCTCCGGGACGATCGACACGCTGGTGCCTTTGCGCCTCGGCGTGGACGGCTACTCGGCCGTGGCGATCACCGTCGTGCTGACCACGGCGGGTGTCCTGGCGAGCGCGACCAACTACGGCGTCGGCCGGATCTTCGACCGCTTCGGCGGGGTCCCGATCGCTGTCGCGTCGATGGTGCTCATGGCGGCGGTGGTGGGCGGCCTCGCCGCGGCGCCCACGGCCCTGGCTCTGGCGGTGCTCTTCGTGGCCGCGACGCTGCCGATCAGCGGCCAGTATGCGGTCGGGTTCCCGCTGTGCGCGGAGGGCGCCGACGGGGCCGGGCTGGCGCACGCGAACGTCTTCGGACTGCTCAACCTGACCTGGGGCGCCGGCTTCCTGATCGGGCCCGCGGCGGGCGCTGCGCTGGCCCAGGCGACGTCCGACCGGCTCACCTATGTCGTCCTCGTCGTGCTGTCCCTCGCAGTGGCCGTGGCGCTGCGTCCGTTGGCACTCTCGGTGAGAGAGTGCCAACCTTCTCGGTTGAACGCCTGAGCTCCGGCTGCTAGTCTGCCTCCTGGCACTCACAACATGAGAGTGCCAGGGTTTGTAGGCAAGACATTTCCGAGGAGGGATGCATGGATCTGAAGCCTCTGGGCGATCGTGTGATCGTCGAGGTCCTGGACGAGGAGGAGATCACCTACAGCGGGATCGTCCTCCCTGACACGGCGAAGGAGAAGCCGCAGCGCGGCAAGGTTCTCGCCGTCGGTCCCGGCCGTTACGAGGACGGCAAGCTCGTCGCGCTCGACGTGAAGAAGAACGACGAGATCATCTTTTCGAAGTATGGCGGTACCGAGATCAAGCTGTCGGGGGACGAGTACCTCATCCTGCGCGAGTCCGACATCCTGGCCAAGGTCGTCAGCAGCAAGGTCGCCGCAAAGGCGTAGGAGGAAAGGACTCGAATGGCACATAAGGAGCTCAAGTTCAACGAGGAAGCGCGCCGCTCGCTTCAGCGGGGTGTCGACACCCTCGCTGACGCGGTCAAGGTGACGCTCGGCCCCAAGGGCCGCTACGTCGTGCTGGACAAGAAGTTCGGCGCGCCCACCATCACGAACGACGGCGTCACGATCGCACGTGAGATCGAGGTCGAGGACGTCTTCGAGAACCAGGGCGCACAGCTCGTGCGCGAGGTCGCCACGGCGACCAACGACGTCGCCGGCGACGGCACCACCACGGCGACCGTGCTTGCCCAGGCGATCGTCCGTGAGGGCCTGAAGAACGTCTCGGCCGGCGCCAACCCGATGGCGCTCAAGCGCGGCATCGAGGCCGCGGTCGAGGCCGTCGTCAAGGACATCAAGAGCCAGTCGAAGGAGATCTCGGGCAAGGAGGACATCGCCCGGGTCGCCACGATCTCGGCCCGCGACCGCGAGATCGGCGACGTCATCGCCGACGCGATCGAGAAGGTCGGCAAGGACGGCGTCGTGAACGTCGAGGAGGGCCAGACGTTCGGCCTCGAGCTCGAGTTCACGGAGGGCATGCAGTTCGACAAGGGCTACCTGTCCCCGTACATGATCACCGACTCCGAGCGCATGGAGGCGGTGCTGGACGATCCGTACATCCTCATCGCCAACTCGAAGATCGGCGCCGTGAAGGACCTCCTGCCCGTCCTCGAGCAGGTCATCCAGAACGGCCGGCCGCTGCTGATCGTGGCCGAGGACGTCGAGGGCGAGTCGCTCGCGACGGTCGTCGTCAACAAGCTCCGCGGCACCTTCACCGCCGTCGCCGTCAAGGCGCCGGGCTTCGGTGACCGCCGCAAGCGGATGCTCGAGGACATCGGCATCCTGACCGGCGGCGAGGTCATCACCGAGGACATGGGCCTCAAGCTCGAGAACACCACGCTCGCCCAGCTCGGCAAGGCCCGCAAGGTCGTCGTCGACAAGGACGCGACCACCATCATCGACGGTGCCGGCGACAGCGACGCGATCAAGGGCCGGATCAAGCAGATCAAGGCCGAGATCGAGTCCACCGACTCCGACTTCGACCGCGAGAAGCTGCAGGAGCGGCTGGCCAAGCTGGCCGGCGGCGTCGCGGTGGTCAAGGTCGGCGCTGCCACCGAGACCGAGATGAAGGAGAAGAAGCACCGCGTCGAGGACGCGCTGCAGGCCACCCGGGCCGCCCTCGAGGAGGGCATCGTCCCGGGCGGTGGCGTGGCGCTGCTGCACGCCATCAAGGCCGTCGGCGCCTCGAAGCTCGAGGGCGACGAGAAGACCGGTGCGTCGATCGTCGTGCGCGCGCTCGAGGAGCCGCTCCGCCAGCTGGCCGAGAACGCCGGCCTGGAGGGCTCGGTCGTCGTCAACGAGGTCGCGGTCGGCCAAGAGCCGGCTTCGGCCTCAACGTCGACTCGGGCGAGGTCGTGGACATGGTCAAGGCGGGCATCATCGATCCCGCAATGGTCACGCGCTCTGCGCTGCAGAACGCTGCTTCCATCGGCAAGAACATCCTCACCACCGAGGCTGTCGTTGCCGAGGCCCCGGAGAAGGACAAGGCTCCGATGGGCGGCGGCGGGATGCCCGACATGATGTAGGAACGTGGGGGAGCAGGCTCCCCCCACGCGCCCCCCACAGGGGGCGCTCGCAACGTCGGTGAGAGGCCCGGGGCCAAGCCCCGGGCCTCAGCCGTTCAAGGGCGAACGGGCGCCCGGCACCGGCACGGTGCCCGGCACCGGTAGCGTCGTTACTCAGGCAGGCCGTTCGCCCCGATGTCGGCGATGAAGGCGACGATCAGGTCGGCCGCCATGTCGACGTCGTCCAGGTGCACGCAGCCGACCGCCGAGTGGATGTAGCGCGACGGCACCGAGATGCAGCCCGTGAGCACACCCGTCCCGGACAGCTGGATGCCGTACGCGTCGGTCGCGCCGCCCAGCAACACCTCGCGCTGGTAGGCGATCCCGGCGGTCTCGGCGACCCGCTCCAGCCGGTCGGTCAGCCGTCGCGGCACGGCGGTGCCGTAGCCCGCCGCCGGCGCCCAGTCGAAGTACTTGATCGCCGGCCCGGCGCCGAGCTTGATCGGGAGGCGTGAGAACTCGACCCCGGGCGTGTCGCCGCACAGCGTCACGTCGATGGCGAGGGCCACGTCGGGCTTCACGCGTAGGGCGGCCGGGCCGGCCCCGCGGATGCCGAGCTCCTCCTGCACGGCTGCGGTGGCGCACACGGTCGCGGCCGCGTCGGCGGGGAGCCGGCGCATGGCCTCGATCATGACGGCGCAGCCGGAGCGGTCGTCGACCGCCTTGCCGGTGAACACCTTCGTCCCGTTCAGCAATCCGGCCGGGCGGGCGAAGGTGACGAGGTCGCCGACGCGCACGCCCAGCTCCTCGGTCTCGGCCCGGCTGGTGGTGCCGACGTCGACGAACATCTCCTCCATCGGGATCGCCTTCTTCGCCTCCTCGGGCGGCAGGACGTGCGCCGGCTTCGCGCCGGTGACGCCGTCGACGGGGCCCTTGCGCCCGTGGATGCGCAGGTCCTGGTCGATGACCATGCGGTCGTCGTGGTAGCCGACGGGGCCGATGCGGATGAAGCCCTCGTCCTCGACGTGCTGGACGATGAAGCCGAGCTCGTCCATGTGCGCGCAGAGCATCACCGTGGGCGCGCCTTCGGTGCCGGTGCGGGTGAAGAACTGGTTCCCGAGCGGGTCGGAGTCGTGGGTGTCGTGATGGCCGGCGAGCTCGTCGGCGATGACGTCGGCGACCGCCGACTCGTCGCCGGAGACACCGGTGGCCGCGTCGAGGCGGCCGAGCAGGGAGAGCAATCTGTCAGGCATGGAGCCAACCCTACCGGTGGCGGGCACTAGGGTGCCGGGAGTGCCGATCGCCCTCCCAGAGCCGTACGACTTCCACCGCTCGACCTTCCGGTTCCGGACGTTCGGCCGCGACGCCGCGAGCGTGTGGCACGACGACGCGCTCTACCGGGTGCTGCGCTCCGGCGTCGTCGTCCGCGTCTCCGCCGACGGGGTCTCGACCGACAGGAAGGCCAACCCGCGCGACGAGGCGGAGGTACTGCACATCCTCGGCGCCGGCTTCGACCTCGACGCCTTCGCCCGCGCCCAGCCGGAGATCGCGGCTCGCGCGCCCGGTTTCCGGCCGCCGCTCGTGTTCGACCCGTTCGAGTCGCTCGTGACGTCGGTGACCGCCCAGCAGGTGTCGCTCCAGTCGGCGTGCGCGATGCGCAGCCGGTTCGTCCAGCGGCACGGGCAGCGCCACGAGTTCGACGGCGTCGAGGTGTGGCGCTTCCCCGGCCAGGCGGATGTGGCCGGCGCAGACCTCGCGGGCCTCGGCCTGTCGCGGGCGAAGATGCGCTCGATCGCCGCGCTGGCCGCGGCCGACCTCGATCTGACCGGCCTCGACGACGTCGGGGTGCGCGAGCACCTGACGGCCCTGCCGGGGATCGGCGATTGGACGGTCGACTGGTTCCTGGCCCGCTGCCTCGGCCGTCCCGACGCCTTCGCTCCCGGCGACCTGGGCGTGCGCAAGGCGGTCGCGCGCTGGTTCTCGGAGGACGACATCTGGCCCGAGGCCCGCGTCCGCGAGGCGGTCGCCCCGTTCGCCGAGCACGCCAACCTGGCGGTGCACTACCTGCTGGCGCCGGCCGCCGCCGCTGTCAGGGCGTGAAGGTGCGCGCCGTGTAGGTGATCATGACGAGCGCCCCCAGGAGCAGGGGGAAGCTCGTTTTCACGAATGTGTCGACGCGGGCGTCCTCGCCCAGCGCCGCGAGCGCCCAGAAGAGCGGGAACGCCACCATCCCGAATCGGCCCATCGAGACGAGCAGGCCGCCGCTCGTCGGCAGCAGCACCGCGAGCGCGGCGAAGATCAGGTACTCGCCGGGCATCCGCATCCGCCAGGCCTTGTAGAAGAGGCCGCACCAGAGCAGCGTGAAGCCGATGTGGATCAGGAAGCGCAGGTGGCCGCCCTCGATCACGTCGTGCCAGAGCGTGTGCACGACCACCCACGGCAGGATCGAGACGCCACGGCCCCAGCCGCGCTCCTGGGCGTCCGGGTTGGCCATGAAGTTGCCGGTGCGCCAGCCCAGGTAGAGGAAGAACGCGAGCTCGGCCGCGGGCATGAGCAGCAGCGGCAGGTAGGCCCTGAAGCGCAGCCCCTCGCTGCGGTAGCGGCGCCAGGCCAGCGCCGGCAGGAGCGCGATCCCGACCGGGCGGGCCAGCACCGCCAGCGCGCCGACGGCCGAGCCCGACCACCAGCGGCCGTGCCATGTGAGCATGAAGGCGCCGAGCGCGAGCAGCAGGAAGAGGCTCTCGGCGTAGGGCAGCGCGAACACGAACGTGAGCGGGAAGATCGCCAGGTAGAGCACGGTGCGCCGGGCCATGTCCTCGTCGTAGCGGCGCTGGGTGATGGCGTAGAGCAGGCACAGCGCGGCCGCGAACAGGGCCGACGAGAGCAGGCTGCCCCAGAGCGTCATCGGCCCGGGCAGCACGCCGACGACCCGCCATGACAGCGGGTAGAGCGGGAAGAACGCGGCCGAGTTGCCGTGGCCGATGGCGGGGTCGTAGCCGTGCTGGGCGATCCAGCGATACCAGACCGCGTCCCACTGCCCGAGCGGGGCGAAGAGGCCGTGGTAGGAGAGGCCGGACTCGTGCGGCACCCGCGACGTCCACCCGGCGGCCGCCAGGAGCCCGTACACGCCGATGCGGCTGACGGCGAAGACCGTCAGCGGGTAGCGCATCGCGGCCAGCAGCCCGCGCAGGCCACGCTCGGGCGCCGGGTCGGGCACGGCCGGGGCCGCGACGAGCGTGTCGCTCACTCCGGCCACCCCAGCCGCCGCCACAGCCGGCGCACGCCGAACACTGCGGCGGCTGCGTAGAGGCCGCCGATCAGCAGGTCGACCACGTAGTGGTTCGCGGTATAGACGACCGCGATCGACTGGATGATCGGGTAGAGCAGGGCGACGCCGAAGACCGGCCAGCGCCAGCGGGTGTTCCAGGCCAGCATCACGACCGTCAGGAACACGAGCATCGCATAGCCCTCGTGCAGCGAGGGGATGGCGGCGTAGGGGTTGTCGGACACGAGGTGGTACAGCGGGCCGGAGTCGGTCGGCAGGGGCGATGTCGCCGCCTGCGCTCCTGCGGGGTTCGCCAGCGGCGGGATCAGTCCCTTGAACGAGGCCGCCCATGGCGGCGCCGCCGGGTAGAGCCAGAACGTGAACGCGCCGGCGAACGAGAGGACGAGCAGCGTGGCGGCGAAGCGGTAGTACAGCGCCCGCCGCTTCAGCCACAGGCAGAACGCCAGCGTCGGCGGCACGATGAAGTGCACTCGCGTCATGAACGAGAGGAACTGGTCGTACCAGTGCAGGCTCCCCGTCCACAGCCAGTCCTGCAGGACGACCGTCGGCACGTGGCCGAAGAACAGGAACTTCTCGACGTCGAGCTGCGGCCGGTAGTAGGGACTGGGGTGCAGGCTGTGTGCGATTCCGCGAGACTCCTCGTAGAGCACGATCAGCGCCACGAAGGGAACGAAATCGAGCAGGAACCGGCGGCCCCTCCCGAGCACGAGCGCGGGAGCCAGCAGCACGAGGACGTAGCGGTCCGGCGTCAGCGAGACGCCGAAGGTGAGCACCTGCGCGAGCAGGGCGACGGTGAACGCGACCGCCGCAAGCACGGCGGTGGGCCGGTCGATGTTGCGCCGGGGTGGCCCCCAGCGCTCGCCGTCGCCGCCGCCATGCTGCTCGCCGTCCTCGCCCGTCTGCCCTTCCTGCATACCCCCCTGACCGCGGACGAGGGCGGGTACGCCGAGGTCGCCCGCCTCTGGAGTCACGGCGCCGTTCTGTACCAGGGTGCCTGGGTCGACCGCCCGCAGGGACTGCTGATCATCTTTCGGGCGATGCTCCATGTGGATGGCGGCTCCGCGGAGGCGTTACGAGCGCTGGCGGCGGTCGCGGGGGCGCTGGTGGTAGCTGTGACCATGGTCGTCACCGCCAGGCTGGCGGGGAGGATACCCGCAACCATCGCCGGTCTGGCGATGGCAACCGTCGGCGCGGCGCCGTTCATTGAATCGTTCACATTGTCCGGCGAGCTGCTCGCCTCGCTGTTCGCGGTCGCCTCGCTGCTCGCGTTCGTCCGCTATCTCGAGCGGGCGGCGCCGGGCTGGCTCGTCGCGGCGGGGCTCCTGACCGGCTGCGCCGTGCTCGTGAAGCAGTCCGCCTTCGACGCCGGAGCGGCCGCGGCGGTCTACCTGGTCTGGACGCGGCGGCGGGGTGGGATCGTCCCGGCGGCCGCGCTCGTCGCGGCGGCCTTCCTGCCGGTCGTCGTCGCTGCCGTCACCGCCCAGAGCTTCCACGGCTGGTGGTACGCGATGGTCACCTACCGCGACCAGGCCGACTCGATCCTGACCGGCTCGTTCCACGCCCGGATCGACCAGGCCTGGAGCTCTGCGGGCCCGGCAGCGCGTGGGTTGGGCGTGCTGGCGCTGCTCGCCGTCGCCGGCTGGCGGCGGTGGCCCCTGCTCGGCGTGCTCTGGCTGGCCTTCGCCTGCGCCGCCGTGATCGGTGGCGGCAACTTCCACAACCATTACTACCAGCAGATGGTGCCGCCGCTCGCCCTGCTGGCCGGGATTGGCGGCGCCGAGCTGCTGCGCCGGCGCAACGTCGCCTATGTGGCCGTCGTCGGCGTCGCGCTCGCCGCCACGGTCTTCGTCACCGTGCCGCTCTGGTTCGACTCGCCGGACGCTCAGGCCCGCGCCGTCTTCCCGGGCGACCCCCACCTGCAGACCGATGCGGCCGTCGTGCGCTACGTCCGCTCGCACACCAGGCCGGGCCAGCGCATCTTCGTCATGTGGGCCGCCGCCGACCTCTACTACCTGGCGAACCGCGACCCGTCGTTCCGCTACATGTGGTTCCGCAACATCCAGGCCATCCCGGGCGCTCTCGGGCAGGCGCGGCGGATGCTCTCCGGGAAGCACCCGCCGGCGCTCGTCGTCGGGATCAACTCGCCCGGGTCGATGGATCCGTCGGGCCGGACGCAGAAGATCCTGGACGAGCGTTACCGGAAGGTGGCGACGGTCGAGGGCGTCCCGATCTACGCGCCCCGGTAGGTGGCGGCGATGCCCGCGGACTCACATGCGGAGCGGTACCTGCGGCTGGGGCTCGAGCTCGGCCGGCACGCCGACGACATCGTCGACTCCTACTTCGGCCCGCCCGAGCTGGCGGCCGCCGTGAACGCCGCCGACCCTGTCGACCCGGCCCGGCTGGCCGCGTCGGCGCAGGCGCTCCAGGGCGAGCTCGGCGACGGCTGGCTGCGGGACCAGGTCACGGGATTGCAGGGCTTCGCCGAGGTGCTCGTGGGCGAGTCGCGGCCGTATGCGGACGAGGTCGAGGCCTGCTACCTGCTGCGGCCGCCGCGCACCGACGAGGCGGTGTTCGCCGAGGTGCACGAGCGGCTGGAGGATCTTCTCCCGGGTGGGGGCACGCTCGCCGACCGCTACGACGCCCACCGCCGGTCGGCGTTCGTGGCCCCGGAGCGGGTCGGGCAGGTCGCGGCCGACGCGATCGAGGCGGCCCGGGCGTGCACCCGCGAGCTGGTCGACCTCCCCGACGGCGAGGGCGTCGACCTCGAGATCGTCCACGACGTCCCGTGGATGGGCTACTGCGCGTACGTCGGCGACCTGCGGAGCAGCATCTCGATCAACGGCGACCTCCCGCTCTCGTTCATCGACCTCGTCCGGCTCGCCATCCACGAGACCTATCCGGGCCACCATGTCGAGCGCTGCCTGAAGGATCAGGGCCTGGTGCGCGAGCGCGGCCTGCTCGAGGAGGCGATCGTGCTCCTGCCGACGCCCCAGTCGGTGATCGCCGAGGGGATCGCGTCGATCGCGCCCTCCGTCCTGCTCGACCGCGCGCCGGAGGTGTTCGCGGGCGTGGCGGACGCGGCGGGGATCGAGATGGATTTCCCCCGCGCCGTCGCCGTCGAGTCGGCGCTCGAGGAGGCCGGGTGGGTCGAGCTGAACGCCGCGCACATGCTGTACACCGACGGCAAGTCCGCGGCCGAGGTGCGCGCGTACCTCGAGCGCTGGGGCCTTCTCGACGCCGACCTCTCGGCGCACGCGATCAGGTTCCTGAGCGGCGCGAGGTCGCGTGCCTACGTCGTCTGCTACCCGGCCGGCCGCCGGCTGTGCGCCGCCTACGTGGGCGGCGACCCGGCGCGCTTCCGGACGCTGCTCTCCGAGCAGGTGCGGGTGGGAGAGCTGCTCGCCGCCGCGGGCTAGCCAGCCGCGCAGATCGACTGGATCAGGCGCACGACGAGCTCCAGCCGGAGCTCGTACGTCGCGATCTCGATCCACTCTGCGTCGGTGTGGTCGTCGCCGCCGACCGGCCCGAGGCCGTCAAGCGTGGGGATGCCCCAGGCGCCTGTCCAGCAGCCGTCCGAGACGCCGCCCGAGAGCTCCGTGCCGATGTCGAGGCCGAGGTCGCGGGTGTGGCCGAGCGCAATTCGGACGAGCTCCTCGGCGACCGGCATCGGCGGCCAGGTGCCGCGGTCGGAGAGCTCGGAGCGCACGCCGTCGTAGGGGCTCGGCCGCTCGAGCTGGGCATGGGCGTGGTCGAGGTCGGCGGCGACGCCCGAGCGGATGTCGATCGTCGCGCGGGCCTCTCCCGGGACGGTGTTGGCCGAGTCGCCGGCGGTCACGGTGGTGACCACGGAGGTCATGTCGGGCCGGCCGTCGACGAGGCCCTCGATGCGGAGGATCTCGTGGGCGAGGGCCGAGACGGCGCTGCGGCCGAGGGCCGTGTCGGCGCCGGCGTGGGCGGGGCGGCCGTGCAGGTAGAGCGTCCGCCACAGGGCGCCCTTGCGGGCCGACACCATGTCGCCGTTGCGGCGGCCGCACTCGAAGACGAGCGCCGCCGCGGCGCCGCGGGCGTGCTCGGCGACCGCGGGCGCGCGCAGGCGCACCTCCTCGTCGGCGCAGATCAGCAGGCGCAGCTCCGAGAACGGTCGTTCGGGCATCGCGGCCAGTCGCTCCACGGCCATCGCGGCGAGCACGAGCCCGCCTTTCATGTCGGCGACGCCCGGCCCGGTGCACAGGTCGCCGTCGCGGCGGAACGACCACCGCGCCGTCGTGCCGAGCGCGAACACCGTGTCGGGGTGCCCGAGCAGCGCGACGGCCGGCCCGCCGTCGCCGGGCAGCGTGATGACGAGGCTGCGGGCGGGGTTGTCGGGCTCTTCCACCCATTCCTGCGTGCAGCCGATGGGGGCGAGCCAGGCGCGGATCCGCTCGGCCACGGCCTCCTGCTCGGTGCCTTCGGAGGGGGAGTCGATGTCGACCAGGGCCTGCAGCCGGTCGCAGAAGACATCGGTGGGCGAGGCGGCCAAGGCGCCGGTGACTCTACAGCTACGCTGCGGGTATGACGGCGGTGCTCGATCGGGCATTCGTACGGGCCAGCGGGCCCGACGCGGTGACGTATTTGCAAAGCATGGTCTCGAACGACGTCGAGGCGGTGGAGCCGGGTGGCGGCACGTACGCGCTCCTGCTGACACCGAAGGCCCGCGTGATCGCCGACCTCGAGGTGTTCCGGGTCGACGCCGACCTCGTTCTGGCCTGCCCGCCGCAGGCGCTCGACGACGTGGTCGAGACGCTCGTGCGGGCCCGGTTCCGCAAGAAGGTGGCGTTCGACGCGGCCGACTACGCGCTCGTCTGGGGCGAGGCCGACGGCGCCCTCGCCGAGCTCGACACGCCCGCCGGCGTCGAGCGGCTGCTGGCTGCGGCGCCGTCGAGCGGCGCGGCGGCGGAGGTCGACTGGGAGGTGGCCCGGATCGAGGCGGGGATGCCACGGTTCGGGCACGAGTTCGACGGCTCCTCGATGCCGGCCGAGGCGGGCCTCGAGACGCGCGCGATCAGCTTCACCAAGGGCTGCTACCCGGGCCAGGAGCCGGTTGCGCGGCTGCACTACCGCGGGCATGCCAACCGCGGCGTGCGCGGGGTCCGTTTTGACGGCGCCGGTGTGGAGCCGGGGTCAGAGGTGACGGTCGACGGCGCGGCGGTCGGGCGGATCACCTCGGTCGCCGAGTCCCCCCGCTTCGGCCCGATCGGCCTCGCCATCCTCCGCCGCGAGGTCGGCGAAGGCGCCCACGGCGCCGCTGCCGGCACGCCGCTCACGGTCGTCGCCCTGCCGTTTTCGTAAGTGGCTTACCCGCCACACGGCGACGCCGGACTGCCGCCGCAGCGCAGCGCTCCTTCTTGAGAGCTGGCGGAGCTGCGGCGCCGGCGGCCCGCAGGGCCGCGTTCGGGTCTCCGGGGGGTGGTGGGTTGGGTGGGTGGTCAACCCCGCGGGTAAGGGGCGGTTGGCGGTGGTTGCATGTGTCATTTGCGGTTCCCCGACACTCTTGCCACCTCTCGTCACCCACGTGTGACATCCGCTCTCGTCACACTGGTTTGTGCGATGTATGCCCTCCCCACTCTCTACAAAGCGCGCAACCTGCCGCTGAAACGACCGGTGTGCGCGATCTGCGTGGATCGGACGCGGGGACGCACCGAGGAGATCCGGCTCGGCTATCGCGTCATCGTCTGGTTGTGTCCGGGCCATGCGGCGCAGGCGTTTCAGACGAAGCGGGGCGGCCGTGACTTTGTGCGGACGTTGATGGGGGTGTGGCAGGCGAATGGGTGCTTGACCGCCGCGCGCCACCGCGCCCTCGACTCCCATCTCGCACAGCTCAGGGCCCACCCGCCGCGCCAGCGTCCGGGCAGCTATGCCTGGCCCGACCTTCGTCGCCGCCTGGAGGCCCGATACGCCCAAGGTGCGCCGCCCGCCGACCCACACGACCACCGCCACCCCTGCGACACCTGCACCGCCCACACCCCCAGCCGCCGCACCCTCCAGCGTTGGCACGCCGAACGCCGCTGGCTCAGCCGGCCGCCCTGACCGTCACTGCTCCCAGGCGCCGACCTCGTACGCGGAGCCCGGAGTGCCGCCGACGCAGAGCAGCGTGGTCGGCGAGGCGGCCGACTCGATCTTGCGGGTCACGTCGGGCTCGACGGCGATCAGCCCGCCGGCGGGCACGGTCACGCGCTCGCCGCCGAGCGTCGCCACCGCCGAGCCGGCGTGGACGAAGTAGATCTCCTGCTGGCCGGACTCGCGCTCCTCGTGCTCGGGGATCAGCACCTGGTCGGCGTCCTTGGTGACGGCGTTGATGCCGAACGCCGTGATGCCGAAGTGGTGGCGGATCGACTTCCACGTCTGCGGCCAGTCCGGCTTCACCGGCGGGACGTCGTTCACGTCGGCCACCCGCCAGCCGGCGCCCTGCGCTCCTACGGTCATCGTTCCTCCCAGGCTCGGGGAGGCGATCCTACTCCCCGCAGTAGTCCATGATCTGGAGGCCGCGGTGGCGGAACCCCTGCTTCGTGTAGAAGTCGGGGATCCCGAGCTCGCGGTCGTCCGGGGTCACGCGCAGCTCGATCGACTCGATGCCGCGCCGCTGGCACTCCTCGATGGCGTTGCGCAGGAGGCTCGCGCCGAGCCCGCGACCGCGCGCCGACGGCTGCACCCAGATCTCCTCGATCTCGGCGCTCGCGCCGCCGCTGGCGGAGATCCGGATCGTTGTCGTGGCCACGGCGGCGTCACCGGCGAGGGTGAAGAAGCCGCGGCCGGGATCGCACAGGATCGCCTCGACGTTCTGCTGCAGATGGCGCACCTCGCGGCCCTCGTGGCTGAAGAACGCCTTCAGCAGCCGGGTGACGGCGGCCGCGTCGTCGGGGTTCGCGATCCGGGGCGTCGCGGTCGTCACTCCGCCACCCCGCAGTGCTCGACCGCCGCGATCGCGAGCGCGCCGGCGCAGGCCACCAGGTCGTCGACCGGCACGTACTCGTCGACGGTGTGGGCCCATTCGATGCTCCGCGGCCCGTATCCGATCGACGGCGTCCCGCCGAAGCGGGTGAACGTGGCGGCGTCATACCAGGAGTCGAGCCCGCCCAGCACGCCCGGCTGCCCGGCGGCGACGGTCGCCCGCATCATCGTCTGGACGATGGGGAGCGCCGGATCGACCTCGGATGGCGGAATGTCGAGATCCCACTCGACCACGGGCGGGTTCTCGGCCAGCCACGCGTCGGCCGCCGCCGCCCGCGCGACCCAGTCGGCGATCTCGGCCTCGACGTCGCGGCCCCAGCCCTCGCTGTCCGCGCGTCCCGGCAGGTAGGTCACCTCGCAGGTCATCCAGCAGGCCGCCGGGTATGTCACGGTCCACTCGCCGCCGCCGATCTTGACCGGGACGATGTCGCCGGGCGGAAGGTGGTCGTGGCGCTGGGCCGGGCTGCCGCGCCACTCGTCGCGCAGCCGGGCGACGGCGTCCAACACGACGCCCATCTTCTCGATCGCGTTCACGGCGCCGCCGTCGCGCCAGTGAGCCTGCGCCATCTCGGCGTGCCCCGGCCGGCCGGTGACGCGGAACGTCGGCGTCAGCGACCCGCGGCAAGCCACCCAGACCTCGAACGCCGTCGGCTCGGTAACGATCCCGGCGTCTGCCTTGACGCCGTGGCGGACGGCGGCCAGGCCGCCGGCGCCGGACGACTCCTCGTCGGTGACGGTGTTCACGATCAGATCGCCGCGCAGCCGTATGCCCAGCCGCTGCAGGATCTCCGCGGCGTAGACCATGCAGGCCACGCCGCCCTTCATGTCGCACGCGCCGCGGCCGTACAGGTTGCCGTCGCGCACCTCGGCCTCGTTGGGGTCGCTCGTCCAGCGGTCGCGCGGCTCGGACGGGACGACGTCGATATGCCCGTTGAAGAGCAGGCTCTGGCCGCCGCCGGCGCCCGCGAAGCGCGCCGCCATCTGCGGGCGGCCGTCGAAGCCAAGGCCGGGCGGCATCTGCCGCGAGCCGGCGATGTCCGCCGGCGCGGGCTCCCAGACGTCCACGGACGCGCCGGCCGACCGGAGCCGGTCGCCGAGATAATTCTGCAGGTCAGCCTCCTGGCGGGGAGGGTCCGTCGGCGTGCGGGCCGTCGTGTCGAACCCGACCAAGCTGCGCCGTGAGCTCCACCAGCTCCTCCCTGCCGGCGGTGACCGCATCAAGGATGCGTGCCTCCAACGTCACGGTGGGCGATGATAGTGAAGGGTGGAACGGACCGACGCATACGCCCGTCGCCGTCGCCGGCCGCGGCGGTGGCCCCGGATGGCGGCCGTCCTGTGCCTGTGCGCCGTCTCGCTGGCAGCCGGTTACGGCGCCCACGCGCTGGTCTCGGGCGGCGGGGACGCCGCCGCGCCTCCGGCCTCGCATGCGACGGTGACCGTCACGACCACGACTCCGGCGACGACCGCGCCGGCCCCGCGGCCGACCGACCGGCGCACCCTCTCGATCGCGGCAGTGGGCGACACGATGCTCGGCTCGACCCCGGACCTGCCGCCGTCGCCCGGCAGGTATCTGGCCGCGATGCGCGCCGACCTGCGCGCCGACATCGTGTTCGGCAACCTCGAGGGCACGCTCACCGACGCAACGTCGAGCAAGTGCAAGCCAAAGGCGAAGGACTGCTTCGCGTTCCGGGTGCCGCCGGACGTCGCGTCCGACCTGCGCGCCGCCGGGTTCACGGTGATGAACAACGCCAACAACCACTCTTACGACTTCGGCGCGACCGGCCAGGCGGACACGGTGCGGGCGCTGCATATGGCCGGGATCGCCCAGACCGGGCTCCCAGGCGAAATCACCGTCGTCCGGGCCGGCGGCCTGCGGGTCGCGATGCTGGGCTTCGCGCCGTACTCCGACACCGCGTCGCTGCTCGACCTGGCCTCGGCCCGGGCGCTGATCGAGCGGGCCGACGCGATGGCCGACCTCGTGGTCGTCGCGATCCACGCCGGCGCCGAGGGCACCGATGCCCAGCACGTCACCGGCGCCGAGGAGTCCTACGTCGGCGAGGACCGCGGCAATGCCGAGGCGTTCGCCCACATGGCGGTCGATGCCGGCGCCGATCTCGTCCTCGGCTCGGGCCCGCACGTGCTGCGGGGGATGGAGCTCTACCACAGGCGCCTGATCGCCTACAGCCTGGGCAACTTCGCCGGATACCACAACTTCGGCCTCGACGGCGTCCTCGCGGACTCGGCGGTGCTACACGTGCGGCTCTCCGCCAGGGGCGCGTTCCGCTCCGGCCGGATCACCCCTGTGCGCCTCGTCGACGCCGGCATGCCCGAGCCCGACCCCGATGGGACCGGTGCGCAGCTGATCGCCGAGCTCTCCCGCGACGACCTCGGATCGCGAGCGATCCGGGTGACGCCGGCGGGGCGGATCGCGCTGCCCTGAGCGCCCTGGAAGGCGTACCCCTGTAAGGAACTGGGTGCGATCCCCCCGGCGGGGGATTCCCCGCTGCGGGGCCCTTCCGCCATAACGAGACAGACGCCTCCGTGGCCCCCCAAGCCCGGACCTGCGGCCGCCGGCACCCCATCCCGACGGCTGCGGATGTCGCATGCCCCGAACCCCCACCCCGCCCCGAGGGAGGTGCGCTAATGATCAAGTGGAACTACCCCGCCCTGCGCGTCGTCCTGGCCCTGGGTGCGATCGCCTCGCTCGCGATTGCTTCCGGCGCCGGTATGCGCTGGTCGTAGCCGGCGCAGCGCCGGAGTCGACCCTCACGAGGCTACGCCTCCCGGTCGATAACGGGATCGAAGCCTTGTGACGTCCTCCGCCGCTCCCCCGAACGACTCCCTGCCGCCCCGACTGCTCCGGTACGTGGTCACGGTCATCGCCGTGACGGTGCCGGTGGCGGTCGGGGCGGCCCTCACTGCAGCCGCAGCACCGCCCGCCAGGGATGCCCTGGCGGGCGTTTTGGTGTTTGCGGTCGCCACGCTCGCCGCCGAGTTCAAACCGGTGCCGCTCGACGAGCAGGGTGCGCGCAAGGTCTCGCTCGCGTTCGTCTTCCTGCTCGCCGCTCAGATCCTGTTCGGGTGGCAGTACGCCGTCATTGCCGCCCTGCTCGCCACCGCGATCGTCGAGTACTCCGAACGCGGGCTGTCACTGCGGGGCGCGTTCAATACGTCCGCCTACGCGCTCTCGGCGTTCGCCTCCGCGCTGCCCGCGTTCCTGCTCGGCTGGAACGGTGGCACGATCGGCCCCGGCGACGCCGCCAAGCTGACGATCCTCGTCTTCGCCGGCGGCCTCACCTACGTCCTCACGAACGTCGCGCTCGTCGCGGTTGCCGTCGCGCTCGCCCATGGAGTGCCCCTGCGCGAGGCGCCCCGCGGCTACCTCCGCCACCCCGGCCCCGCCTTCCTGATCATGGCCTTCATCTCCGCGCTGGCCGTCTCGCTTTGGAAGGTCGACCCGCCGCTCGAGTTGCTGCTGGCCGGCCCGGTGTTCGCGCTCGCGCTCTACCTGCGCTCGTCATATCGCACCGTGCTCGCGGTCCGCGACGCCGAGACCGACGGCCTGACGACGCTCGGCAACCATCGCTCGTTCCAGATCGACCTGCGTCGCGAGCTCGAGACCGCCGCGGCCGAGGACGGCCTCATGTCGCTCGCGCTGATCGACCTCGACGCGTTCAAGGACATCAACGACCGCTTCGGCCACCCCGTCGGCGACGCCGTCCTCCGGCTCGTCGCCGAGGTGCTCCGCGACCAGTGCGGCGACGGCCGCGCCTACCGCATCGGCGGCGAGGAGTTCGCGGCGCTCCTGCCCGGGCACACGTCCTGGGCGGCCGACACGCTGTTCGACCGCGTCCACGAGCAGCTGGCCGCCACCGCGTTCCCGCACGGCGAGCAGGTCACGGTCAGCGTCGGCCTGGCGGTGTTCCCCGAGCACGGGCGCGACCGCGAGACGCTGTACGACGTCGCCGACGCCGCGCTCTACTGGGCCAAGAACCACGGCAAGAACCGCTCCTGTATCTACAGCCCGTCGGTCGTGCGCTCGTACACCCCCGCCGAGCTGGCCGAGGCGGCCGAGCGCCACGCCCGGCTGCGCGCCGCCGAAGGCCTGATCCGGGTCGTCGACGCCAAGGACACCTACGCCGGCGCCCACTCCCAGACCGTGTCGCGCCTGGCCGAGGCGATCGCGCGGACGATGGGCCTCGACGTCGAGGTGGTCGAGCAGGTGCGCCTGGCCGGCCTGCTGCACGACCTGGGCAAGATCGCCATCCCCGACCGCATCCTGCAGAAGCCGGGCAAGCTCGACCCGGACGAGCTGCGGGTGATGCGCGAACATCCCGTGCTCGGCGCCCGACTGCTCGAGGGCCTTGGCGTCTCGCCCGTGGATCGCTGGATCCTGCACCACCACGAGTGGTGGGACGGCTCCGGCTACCCGCTCGGCCTGGCCGGCGAGGAGATCCCGCTCGGCTCGCGGATCATCCTGGTCGCCGACGCGTTCGACGCGATGACGTCCGACCGCTGCTACCGGGCCGCCGGCACGGCGCCGGCCGCGATCGCCGAGCTGCGCAAGCGCTGCTGGACGCAGTTCGACGCGCGCGTCGTGGCCGCACTCGAGCGGCTTCAGGCCGAGGAGCCGAACATCGCCGACGTGCGGGCGGCCGGCTGATGGTGCTCGCCCTCGCGGTCCTGGCCGGGCTCGCGCTCGGCCGGCTGCTGGGAGGTCGCGTCTCGGCGCTGGGGGCGATCCCCATCCGCGCGTCATGGCTCTTCTACGCCGCCGTCGCCCTGCAGATCGCGGGGTATCCGTCCGGCGTGCTCCCGTGGAGCATCGGCGACTCGCTCGCGACCGCCCTTTGGATGGTCTCCTACGCGCTCCTGATCGCCGCCGTCGCCGTGAACGTGCGCCTGTCCGGCGCCCCGATCGTCGGCCTGGGGATGCTGTCGAACCTCGCGGCGGTCGTCACGAACGGCGGCCACATGCCGGCGCGGGCCTCGGCGCTGCGCGAGGCCGGCGTGCTCTACAAGGGCGTGCACAACAACAGCGCGATCGCGTCGCACCCGAACCTGCCCTGGCTGATCGACCGCTGGCCGGTGCCGGCCTGGATCCCGATGGGCAACGTGTACTCGGCCGGCGACGTCCTGATCGCGGTCGGTGTCGTCGTGCTCGTCTGCGCGGGCATGGGCGTGCGCCTGCGCGCTACGTGGTTTCGCGCGCCGAATAGACGATCCGCTGGAACGGCCAGTCGCGGGCCAGCCAGTCGCTGACCGCGCGGTAGAGCGGCACGTCCAGCTCCGCGTGGTCGCCGCGCACCCATGACTCGACAACGACGGCGCCGGGCTCGGGCTCGGGTCGGAGCGGGTAGATGTAGACGCAGCCGATGACGTCCCCCTCGCCGGCCAGCACCGTGTAGGTGAAGCCGGTGCGGGCATCGAAGTCCCGCGCGTGGCGGAGCAGGTCGTCGCGGTTCTCGTCGATCGTCATCTCCCGCGGCCACCTGCCGGTGGTGAAACCGGGGGTGGTGCGGATGTGCTCCATGGACGACGTCCAGGCCGCATAGTCGGCCTCGTTGTGCTGCGGGCCGAGCGGCTCCAGCCGGAACTGCGCGGCGCTCAGGCCGCCCGGCGGGTCGAAGTCGTCGGGCACGAAGCCGGTCATCGCGGCCCAGCCTAGCCGCCTCGGATCGATGTGGGTGCCTGCTACGCCCGCTCGCGGTAGGCGGCCGAGAGCCGCTTCGGCACGCACAGGCTCCAGGCATCGATCACGAGGCCGCGCATCTCCTCGGTGTCGAGCGCCGCCAGCCGCGCCACGACCCAGCTGTAGCGGAGGTCGGACTCGCGCGGCATGAGGAACTTCTCGGGCTCGGTGCCGACGAGCCACTCCCGCTCCTCCTTGGGGAAGCCGAACCCCATCAGCGTCTCGTCGCGGGAGAACGCGATGTAGACGATCCGCCCGACCCGGAACTTGGTGCGGCCGCGGACGACGGCCTCGGTCGTGCGCGGGAGCGTGAGCGCGACCGCGCGCACGTCGGCGACGGTCACCACGGCAGCGTCCCGGCGTCGGTCTCGACCGCGAGCGGCGCTCGCGTGGCCGCTGCCGCGTCGGTCGGGTACCAGACCCGGCCGCGGCGGACGACGATCAGCGAGCCCGCCTTCGTCCCCGCGGCCGCGAACGCCTCGCCGTCGCCGCTCCACCGGCGCGCGCCGGTGCGCTGCTCCAGCTGGTCGAGGAACCCGCCGACGTCGTCGACCGGCATCCCCGTCTCGCAGATCCCGAGCAGCGTGGACGGGCCGAACGGCGGCGTGTAGGGCTCGTGCAGGTCGTGGTGGGCGATCAGCTCGACGATGTTCCCGTCCGGATCGGCGAAGTAGGCGGAATCGGCGTTCCAGTCCGGGAAGGCGAACGCCCTGCCCCCATCCTCGGCCCGCAGGAGCTCGACCCGCTCGTCCAGCCAGTCCAGCGCGTCGCCGTAGGCGCTCGACGGGATGCGGATCGCGAAGTGCTGTGGCGACGGGTCGCCCGGCTCGAGCACGAGCCGCGCGTCCCCAATGACCACGGCGAGGGCGCCGTCCTCGTCCCCCGCCGGGAGCTCGAACGCCCTGGTGTAGAGCGCGCGCTGGTCGTCGAGCCGTCGTGCCGCCAGCCTGATCTCGCGCAGGTGCACGGGGGAAGGGTACGCCCGGCACCGCCCGCCGGCGGTTATGCGACCCGCGTCGCCCCGTCGTAGTTCTCGGCGTACCAGCCGCTCGACAGGCTCGAGATGCGGACGTGGTCACCGGTGTGCGGCGCCTGGATGAAGCGGCCGCCGCCGATGTAGATGCCGACGTGGTTCAGGTCGTCGAAGAACACGAGGTCGCCGCGGCGCAGCTGATCCATGCGGACGTGGCGGCCGTCGCGGTACTGGGCGGCGGCGAAGTGGGGCAGGTCGACGCCGAGCTGCGCGTAGACGTACATGACGAGCCCGGAGCAGTCAAAGCCGCTCGGGGATGCGCCGCCCCACACGTAGGGGACGCCCAGATAGCGCTCGGCGATCGACACCGCGCGGGCGCCGACGTGCTCGGCCCGGCGTGGTGGCGGGGCATGGTGGTGGCGGACGCGTGCGACGCCGGCACGCCGCAGTGCCCCCAGGGTGTCGGTGCCGACCTGGCCGTCCACGACCAATCCGTGGCGCGCCTGGAATCCGCGCACCGCCGCGAGCGTGATCGGGCCGAAATCGCCGTCGGGCGTTACGCCGAGCAGCCGCTGGACCGCCGCCACGGCCGGACCGGTGGAGCCCTCGCGCAGGACCGCCTCGCCGGCGAAGCCGCGCCATTCCGCCTCGAGCGCCGCCCACGTATGTGGCCCGACCTGGCCGTCGACAAGCAGGCCGTGCGCGGCCTGGAACCGGCGCACGGCCTGCAGCGTCGACGGGCCGAA
Source organism: uncultured Actinomycetes bacterium (assembly GCA_963708365.1). Classification (GTDB taxonomy): domain Bacteria; phylum Actinomycetota; class Thermoleophilia; order Gaiellales; family JAICJC01; genus JAICJC01. The sequence continues at coordinate 252,163 of CAVPSM010000009.1, read as the reverse complement.
GCTGCCGTCCGCGTGTACGCCCAGCAGGCGTTGCAGGTGGACGACCTCGGGCCCGGACGCGCCCGCCCGGAGGATCCGGCGCGGGTGGACGCGGGTGCGCGTCTTCCCGGCCGCCTGCGCCGGCGCCGCGAGGCCGGTCGCGTTGGCGCCGACCGCGGTGGCGGCCACGGCCAGGGGGACGCTGATGCGCTTGACGGTGCGCCGATGCCGGGCCGCTTCCCGCCGTCGCTGCGCGCGGTCGTGCGAATAGCGCCACAGGTCCTCGGAGGCGAGGTCGCGTGAAGGTGGAGCGGTCGTCATCGTCCCCCGGCGTGACTCACGGTGCGGACGCTACCGATCCGCCCGTGAAGGGGGTGTGGGCAAGCCGTTAGCGATCTGTTCGGAGCGGACCGGTTGCCGCCCGCCGGGTCCCTACGACTCGTTGAAGCCGGCGCGGCGCATCGCGCCCCAGCCCTGCTTGCGGCGGACGATGTCGTACACCCCGGCCAGGCGGTAGAAGTCGATCAGCTGCCGGAACCACATGTTCTCGAACACGGCCAGGCACATCATCCGGCCCAGGTCGCCGGCCCGGCGGTAGTTGCGGTAGCCCTGCTCCTCGAGGCCGCAGGCGACGAGCGTGACCAGCGATCCCAGCACCCACGAGCAGAGGATGAACGCGGCCACCAGGTGCCAGCTGACGATGCCGAGCACGAGCCCGATCGGGAAGGCGATCCAGGCGGCGAGCTCCATCAGCGGCCCGGCGAACTCGAAGGTCAGGAAGTACGGCAGGGCGATCATGCCGGGCGCGCCGTAGCGGGGCCGCAGCATCATCGAGCGGTGCCGCCACAGGCACTCCCACAGCCCGCGGTGCCAGCGCCGCCGCTGCCGTCCCAGCGAGCCGATGTCTGAGGGCACCTCCGTCCAGCACACCGGATCCGGGGCGTAGGTGACGCGGTAGGGGCGCTTCTGCTCGCGCATGTGCCGGTGCAGGCGCACCGTCAGCTCGAGGTCCTCGCCGACCGTGTCGGTCCAGTAGCCGCCCACCTCGTCGACGACGTCGCGGCGGAAGAGCCCGAACGCGCCGGAGACGATCACGAGCGCGCCGATCGAGTCCCAGGCGACGCGGCCGAACAGGAAGGCGCGCAGGTACTCGATCACCTGGTAGGCGGCGAGGCGGCCGTTCGGGAGTCGCGCCTCCATCACCCGGCCCGACTCGATCCGGCAGGAGTTGCCGACGCGGATCGTGCCGCCGACGGCGATCACCCGCTCGGGATCCTCGAGCACCGGCCGCACCATCACCGAGAGGCCGTCCGGGTCGATGATCGAGTCGGCGTCCGTGACGATCACGTAGGGGTGGCGGGCGACGTCGAGGCCGGCGTTCAGGGCGTCGGCGCGGCCGCCGTTCGCTTTGCGGATGAGCGTGATGTCGTGCTGGGCGGCGCCGCGGAACATCTCGGTCACCGGCTCGTACTTCAGCTTGTTGCGCGGGGCGGGCGTCACCTGGCGCAGGTCGTACGCGTCGATCAGCGTGCGGGCGGTCTCGTCGGTCGAGCCGTCGTCGACGATCACGACCTCGAAGAGCGCGTAGCGCTGGGCCAGCAGCGAGCGCACCGACTCGAGGATGACGGTCTCCTCGTTGTAGGCCGGGACGACGATCGAGATCCCGGGGGTGAGCGGCGACGCGAACGCCTCCTCGTGCCATGCCCAGCTGCGGCGGCGGATCGTGCGGGTCATGCCCCGCCGGGCCAGCGGCCAGAGGAGCAGGTAGGAGAGGTTGAGGGCGAGGGCGTAGACGGTCGACGCGAGCCCGACGACCTCGACGGCCGTCTTCACGCGACGCCGGCCTGGATCAGGCTCGCGGCGTGACGCAGCTGGGGGTGGGCGTCGATGTCGCCCCCGAGCTCGACGACGAGGCCCGGCGCGACGGCGGTGAGGGCGCGGGCGGCCACCTCGGCAACCTCGACGCAGTCGTGATGGACGAGCCGCAGCAGCGTCGGCGCGCTGCGCTCGTCGCCGACGGCGGCCAGCGCCTCGGCTGCGGACATGCGCACGTCGGCGGCCTCGTCCATCAGCAGTTCCTCGAGCGCGTCGCCGGCGTCGTCGGCGCCGAGCCGGGCCAGGGCCTCGCAGGCGCGCCGGCGGACGACCGGGGCGTCGTCGCCGAGCCGTTCGCGCAGGGAGACGCTGTCGCGCGGGTTGCCGAGCCGGCCGAGCAGCTCGACCGCATTTGCGCGGGCGGCGGGCTCGGCGTCGGAGAGCAGGTTGCGGATGCCGGGGAGGGCGGCGGCACCGATCGAGATGAGGGCGTTGGCGGCGACGGCGCGGGGGACGAGCCCCTGCACGAGCGCGTAGAGGAGCGGGCCGGCCGAGCTGCGGGGACGGAGGCGGCCGAGGCTGCGGGCGGCCGCGAGCCGGACGTCGGGGTCGCGGTCGTTCAGGGCCTGGAGCAGGGGCACCTCGGCGAGCGGGCTGCACATGTCGCCGAGCAGGGCGGCGTGCTCGGCGCGGCGGTGGGCGCGGGGATCGGCCAGGCGGCGGCTGATCCGGGCGATGGCGCCGCTGGTCTCGAAGTGGTCGGCGATGGCCTCGCGCGATTCGCCGGTGAGCGACGGCGCGAGCTCGGCCAGGATCTGGGTCAGCGCGTGCTCGTCGCGGCGGGCGGTGCGGCCGGCCGGCTCGCCGTCGAGCAGCGCGTGGGCGACCGGCTCGACCCGGCCGCGGGCCTCGGCCTGCATGTCCTCGCTGCGGTGCGCGTGCATCCGTCGCGCCCAGAGCAGCAGGGAGTACATCGCGCCGATCAGGACCAGGACGAGAGCAACTTCGAGGGGGGCCGCCATGCCGAGCCACTATCGACATGAAGGGGCTCCGGTCCGCCCACGCTTTGACGTAACCGGCATCCCCCGATCCGGGGAGCGCTTGCATGGATAGACTAATAGTGTTAGTTTTCGGACTAATCTCAGAAAGTCGATCCAGGGAGCATCCCATGCGAGTCACCACCGTTCGGCCCAACCTGACCCAGCTGACCCGGCTGCGCTTCGTGAACGCCTACCTCGTGCCCGAGGACGACGGGCTGACGCTCGTCGACACGATGGTCTCCGGCAGCGGGAGCGCGATCGTCGCCGCCGCCGAAGGCCTCGGCCGCCCGATCGTCCGTATCGTCCTCACCCACGGCCACGGCGACCACGTCGGCTCGCTCGACGAGGTTGCCCGCCTGCTGCCCGACGCCGTGGTCGCCTCGTCGGTCCGCGAGAGCCGGCTGCTGGCCGGCGACCGCGCGCTCGACCCCGACGAGCCGGCATCGAAGCTGCGCGGTAGCTGGAAGGACGTCGAGACGCGGCCGTCGCTCCTCCTGGAGGATGGCGATCGGGTCGGCTCGCTGCGCGTCGTCGCCGCGCCGGGGCACACGCCGGGCCACATCGCCCTGCTCGACGAGCGCGACCGGACGCTCGTCGCGGGCGACGCCTTCTCCGACCCTCGGCGGCGTCTCGAGCGGCGGCCGCGCGAACCCGCGCTTCCCGCTCGTCGGGATGGCGACCTGGGATCGCCCGACCGCCAACGCGACGGCAGGCCGCCTGGCGGGCCTCGCGCCGGCCGCGCTCGCCGCGGGGCACGGCCCGGTGGTGGCAGACCCGGCGGCCGCCATCGAGCGGGCGCTGCACGCGGTCGGCGTCGCCCGGGCCGAGGCCGTCTAGATGCCCCGCCGCGGCCTCAGCCGGGCGGCGGTCGTGGAGACGGCCGCTCGGCTGCCGACCGGGACGGCTACGACACGCTCACGCTCGGCGCGGTGGCGGCCGAGGTGGGCGTGCGGCCGCCCTCGCTCTACAACCATGTCGACGGCCTCGCCGGGCTGCGGCGCGAGCTGGCGCTGGCCGGCCTGACCGAGCTCGGCGAGCGCATCCGCGACGCCGCCGTCGGCCGGGCCGGCGACGACGCCTTGTTGGCGCTCGCGGTCGCCTACCGGGCCTACGCGCGCGAGCACCCCGGCGTCTACCCGGCGCTGCAGCGGGCGCCCGACCCCGGCGACGACGAGCTCGCCGCTGCGGGGGCCCGGCTGCTCGAGCCCGTGTTCGCCGTTCTCCGCGGCTTCGGGCTCGAGGGCGATGCGGCTATCCACGCCGCGCGGGCGCTGCGCAGCGCCATGCACGGGTTCGTCGAGCTCGAGCGGGTCGGCGGCTTCGGGATCGACCTCGACCCGGACGACAGCTACCGGTTTCTGGTGGGCGCTGTCGCGGCGGGGATCCACGCTTGAGCGGCGTCGCAGCCGCCCGTACGCTGGAGACGTGACCCCCCACCTCCAGCTCTCCGTGGCTCCGACCCCGCACACCGCAACGGCCGTGCGGCTGCTGCGCCAGGCGCGCCGGCACGTCCCCTGCGAGGGGTCGCTGTGCGCGGCGCTCGACCTGGCCGATCCGGCCGGCGACGTGGTGCTCGAGGCCTACGCCGAGGCGGTCGACGCCCTCGACGTCGGCGCCCGCGTGTTCGGCTACGACGCCGCGACCGAGATCGGGGCGCACTGCGGCTCGGCCGCCCTCGTGATCGACGTCGCCGTCTACAACCTCACCGGCGCCGTGACGGATGTCCCGGCGGCGCTGAACGGGTTCCGCCGCGCCGCGGGCCCGCTCCTCGAGCCGACGCGGCGCTAGCGCCGCACCGAGGGGCGGATCGCCGCGCGCCGACCGCGCGGCGACCCGCCCCATCCGCCTACCTAGTGGGCCGCTCGCAGCTCGCCGAGCAGGCCGTGGGCCTCGCCGTCCGGGCCCGCGCTGAAGAGCAGCGCGTTACGGGCACCGGTGACGCCGTTGCCGAAGCGCAGCCCCCACAGGCCGTCGATGACGACCGGGGCGCCGTGCGGGCGCCGGAGCGTCCCCAGCATCCGCCCGGTATGGATGTCGTACGCGTGGATGCGCCCGTCGCCGAAGTTGCCGACGAGCAGCGCGCCGCTGAAGCGGCCGAAGTGACGCGGCGCCTGGGCGATGCCCCACGGCGCGTTCAGGGCGCCGCGACTGACCAGCCGCCGGATCAGGACGCCGCGCGCCGTGTAGACGTCGACGTAGCCCAGGTGGGGCGCGTCGACCTCGTCGGGCGGCGTGCCCTGCTTGGCGTAGCTGACGTAGATCCGGTTGCGGATCGCCTGGATGCCGAACGGCGCGAAGCTGTGCGGCAGCCCTGGGTCACGGAACCGGCCGTGCGTGTTCACCGGGTGGAAGCGGTTGTTGAACACGTCCACCGCGTTGTTGCCGAAGTCGGCCGCGAACAGCATCGCGCCGCGACCGCGCACGCGGGCCATCGCGAGGCCCTTGAAGATCGCGCCCGGCGTCGTCCACTGGGTGGTCGCCGTCGTCGTGCCCGGCGCCCAGGCCGCGACCGAGCCTGTCTCGGTGTCGAAGATGAAGAGCGACGGCGTGGCCGTGCCCCCCACGTCCTGCTTGAACCCCATGGTCGGATTGAACACCTGACCGGTCGGGTCCATCGCCGGGATCGACACCACCAGCGGCGCGATCGAGATCGGCATCCCGCCGACCGCGCCCGGGTAGATCGTGGCCACGCCGGTGCCGTTGTCGGCCACCCATAGCGGCGTGGTGGGCCCGGCGGCGAGCCCCCATGCGTTGACCAGGTTCGGGTCCATGATCCGGGCGGCGCCCGGCTGATCGGACACCAGGTTCGTCTGCCGGTATCCGTGCGCCAGCGCCGCCGCCGGAACGGCCAGCAACGGCCATCGCAACGGAAGCGGCCAGCCCGACCGCCAGCCCCATCTCGAGCGGTTCATCGATGTACCCCCTCCTCGGTTTCTCCCGGTGCCTCTGCGGGCACGGGAGGACGAGGGGGAGTACGATCACCGACCCGACGCGGATTGTGGCCTGCGTCACATGACGCCTCCCGAAAGGATGCGATGACCGAGCCCGCCGAGATCGCCCCCGGATGCGAGCAGGTCACACCCGGCGTCTGGCACTGGCGGGTGTCGAACCGCGCGATCGGCGGGTCGCTCTCGAGCTCGCAGCTGGTCGCCGCCGGGGCCGACGTGGTGCTCGTCGACCCGGTTCGGCTGGCGCCGGAGGCGATGGCGGCGCTGCCGCGGCCAACGGCGACGTGCCTGACCGCCAAGTGTCACCAGCGTTCGGCCTGGCACTATCGCGACGAGCTGGACGCGCCGGTGTGGGCGCCGCGGGGGACGGCGGCGATGGACGCCGAGGCCGACCACCGCTACGCCGCCGGCGACGTCCTCCCGGGCGGCCTCCATGCCGTGCACACGCCCGGGCCGGAGGACGTCCACTTCTGCTTCCTGCTGGAGACGGACCCGGGCGTGCTCCTGTGCTCCGACCTGCTCAGCCGGCGGGACGGCGGCGAGCTCGAGTTCGTCCCGCTCGAGTACCACGACGACCCGGCGGCGACGCGGTGCAGCGTCGAGGGCCTGCTCGATCTGCCGTTCGCGGTGCTCTGCCTCGACCACGGCCCGCCGCTGACCGACGATCCCAAGGCGGCGATCCGGGCGCTTCTCGAGCGCACCGCCTGAACCGCCCGCTCAGGCCATGAAGGCGGCCAGTCGCTCCGCCTCGGCGGCCACCTCCGACGGCGCGCCGGCGGGCAGCCGCTCGAACGGCGACGCCACCACCCGGCCCTTCTCGTAGCTCCAGCTGCCGGCGACCCGGCCGTCGACGAGGAACGTCGGCAGGGACTGCGGCGTCTTGGTGTTGAAGAGGATCGGCCGGAACCGCTCGGGAAGGACGCCTGTGCGGCGGGCGTGGACGAGCAGCATCGCATCCCACGTGGGCAGGAACCGCACCGGTGCGGGCGTGTCCGGATCGGGGATCGGCGCCCGGGCCAGGTCGAGGAGCACCGTTCCCGCCTCGTCCTGGAACCGGCGCGGCGCGATCCGCTCCGCGACCGGCCCGACGACCGCGGGTGCCAGGCCGGCCCAGCCGGCGATGTCACGCACGGATGCGGGCCCGAACCCGGCCAGATAGCGGCGCACGAGGTGCTCGATGCCGGCACGCCGGTCCGCCTCGGCATGATCGAGCCAGTCGGCGGCGGCGACGTAGAGGTCGGCGCGGCGCTGCTCCCAGGTGCCGGACGGCGGCGCCCGCAGCAGGTCGACCCAGAGGCCGACCCCGTTCCAGAGGTCGGAGCTCACGTCGAGGCGGCGGACGAGCTCGGCCCGGCGCAGCGGCCCGTCGACGAGCAGCGACCGTGCCCGCGCTGCCGTCTCGGCCGCGGTCGTAGGCTCGATCCGGCGCCGGTGCGCCGCGCAGCCACCACTCGCGGCGGGCGTCGCGCACGCCCGGCGACGAACAGCGGGTAGTCGGCGGCCGAGACCATGTGGATGGTCGCCCGCATGATCGTGCCCTGGACGATCGACCGCCGCTCGAGGGCGCGGGTGAGGTCGGCGCGGGCGAACCCTTCGAGCCGCGCCCACAGGCCGATGTAGCCCGACGGCGCGTACTGCGTCTGCAGCCCGCCGAGCCGCTCGACCGCCTCGACGGGGCGCAGCCGGCGGCGCTCGAGCAGCATCTGCCGGGCCAGCAGGGCGCGGTTGAGTGCACGCTCGCTCAGCACCCGCCCGGCCATGGCGCTCAGTCCCCGCGGCGGGCGCGGAGCAGCAGCTTCGTGTCGAGCCAGGCCGGCTCGTCCGCCGCCATCCGGTCGGCCAGGAGCTCGCGGACTCGAGCGGCCGTCTCGCCGGTGCAGCCCACCCGGTCGAGCCACGGGCCGATGGGATGGCGCTTCCCGAAGCGCTCGACGCGCTCGACGGCGAGGCCCGCCGCCTCGGCAAACCCGCGCCACTCGGGCTCGGTGTAGGAGCGCACGTGGGTCGGATCGCGCAGCCGCTCGGCCTCCTCGACCCGATCGTCGGCGTAGAGGGTGTCCTCGATCACGACCAGCCGCCGCGTCACCCGTGCCATCTCCCGCACTGCCGCGGCGACGTCGGCGAAGTGGTGCGCGGCGATCCGGCAGGCGACGACGTCGAAGCTCCCGTCCGCGAACGCGAGGCTCTCGGCGGCGCACACGACGTCCGGTGCCATGCCCTCGGCGGCGTCGCAGGTGGTGACGGTGCACCCGGCCTCTGCCAGCCGCCGGGCGACGTGCCCGCCGCCGGTGGCGACGTCCAGCGCCTCGACGCCCGCGCCCGGGTCGCACCAGGCGACGAGCGCGTCGAGGTCGGCCCCCTCGCGGTGGGTCGGGCTGGTGCGGTAGGCGTCGGCGCGGGCGCTCCAGGCGTCGGTCACGGCCGCATCATCGCCGCTCCGTGCCGGCCGCGGCGACGGTCGAACGCGCTAGGCCCCGGCGACTTCCGGGACGAAGCGGTCGACCGGGACGATCTGGTCGACCGGCACGTTCGCGCGCCGCGCGGCGACCATGATCTCCTCGGCCGAGGGCGCCTCGTACAGGCAGTACGAGCGGTGCCGGTCGGCCGACAGGAACGAGAACAGCCAGCGCACGCCCTCGTCGGCGTTCACGTCGACGATCAGCCGCACGTCGTCGTCCGTCAGCTCGAGCTGCTCGGCGAAGCTCCGCTCGATCAGGAAGAGAGGCATACGGGGATGCTACTCCTGCCCGGCGGGCTCCGCCGTGAGGCCGCGGCCGTAGGCGTACGCGGCCGCCTCGGTGCGGTTCGCGCAGCCGGTCTTCCGCAGGATGCTGCGCACGTGGTTCGCCGCGGTGTGCTCGCTGACGACCAGGCGCTCGCCGATCTCGCGGTTGCTGAGCCCGCTTCGCGACCAGGCGCAGGATCTGCAGCTCGCGCGGGGAGAGCCCGTCGGGCGCCGCTCGGCGGGCCGTCAGGCCGCCTTCGGCCCGCACCCGTCCGAGCAGGGTCGGCATCCCGATCCGCTCGGCCAGCGTCCCGGACTCCTGGAGCAGCTCGCGGCCGCGGGCGCGGTCGTCACCGCCCGCCTCGACGAGCAGCTTCCCCAGTGCGTACTCGGCTGTGGGCGAGCCACGTCCACGCGCCCATCGCCCGTTCGACCCCGAGCGCGACCTCGAGGTGACGGCGTCGCGATATCGCGTTCGCCGGCGGTTGCGGCGACGATGCCCAGGTAGCGATCGGCCGAGCCGTAGCAGGCCACGCCGTGGCCCACCGTCACGATGCTGCCCGCGCTCGGCAGGAGCTCGGCGTAGACGTCGGCCGCCAGACGCTCGTGGCCGACCAGCGCGACCGCGTCGGCGAGGTAGACGAGCGACGCCAGCCACAGGCCGGTGCGCAGCTCGACCAGCCCCCGGGCGCGGACGCGGTCGAGCTCGCGGCGGGCCTCGTCGTGCATGCCGAGCTCCGCCAGGACGACCGCGAGGCCCGGTCCCCAGGCTCCGCCCCTGTCCTTGCTCGCCGCCAGGATCCGCACGACCGGCGCGAGCTCGGCCAGCCGGCCCTGCTCGCGGCGGATGCCGAACATCTGCACGCCGTAGGTGGCGGTCGGGTCGCGGCCGGTCAGCAGGCGGCCCCACTCGAAGGAGCGCTCCGCCGTTGCCTCTGCCTCGTCCAGCCGCCCGTCGGACAGCGCGATCGTCGAGCGATAGTGCTGGGCGACGTGGATGATGAACGGCTGGCCGACGCGGCTCGCCATCTCGTAGACGATGGCGAGCTCGCGCCGGGCCGCGTCGAGGTCGCCGAGCGCGATCAGCGCCGAGATACGCCATTCCATCGCCTCGGCCTGGAGCTCGGTGTCGCCGAGCTCGGCGGCCAGGTCGCGCGACTCGGTCAGCATCTCCAGGATCTCGTCGAGGCCGGTCGGTGCCGCGCGCCCAGTAGGCGCGCATCAGAACGGTGGCGAGCGCAGGGCTTGTCTCCGATCCGGCGGGCCATCGTCGATCGACTCGTGCCGCAGCCGCGCGCTGCGGTCGTGGTCACCGAGGAACGCACAGCGCGCGGGCGAGGCCGGAGAGCACCATCACGCGCAGGCCGGAGTCCTGCCGCGCCCAGCATCTCGCCGACGCCTCGCTCAGCAGCTCGAGCGCGCCCGGCGTCGACCGCGGCCGGCCGCCAGCAGGCGTTCTCGAACCCGACCGCCGCGCGGGCGAGTAGTTCGCCGTCGCCCTAGCCGCGGGCGATCTCCGCCGCGGCCGCGGTACGCCTCGATGGCCTCGAGCCGCGCCCGGCCCGGTAGCAGGCCGTGCCGAGCGCGAGCTCGGCCTCGGCCCGCCTGTGCCGGTCGGGGATCCCGAGCCCGAGCGCCGTGCGCAGCGCGCCGACGCGCCTCGTCGAAGGCGAGCGCGGCGGTGGCGGCCTCGGCGGCCCGGAGGTTGTAGGCGACGGCGCGGTCGGGGCCACCGAGCGGCGCCGCGACGGCGAAGTGGTGGGCGAGGTCGGCCAGGGCGCGCGCGGCCGGCTGCGGCGCGACCGCCTCCAGCGCCTCGCCGACCCGCAGGTGCAGCTCGGCCCGGCGCGGCGCTGAGCAGGCGGTCGTACAGCGCCCTGCGCACGAGCTCGTGGGCGAAGCGGTACACGAGCGGCTGCGCCGGGTACCTCGCCCGATCATCCCGCTGCGCACGGCCAGGTCGAGCGCATCCGAGCAGGCTCGCCGGCTCGCGCCGCGGCCGCGGGCGAGGACGGCGAGATCGAACTCGGGGCCCACGACCGCCGCCAGCTCGAGCACGGCGGTCGTCGCTCGGCCGAGCCGCGCGACCCGCTGGCTCACGACCTCGCGGACGCTGTCGGGGCTGCCGAGCTCCTCGCGGCGCGCGGGTCAGGTAGGCGTGCCCGTCGGCCACGACGAGCGCTCCGGTCTCGATCAGCGCCCGCCACAGCTCGATCACGAGGAACGCGTTGCCCTCGGTCAGGTCGTGGATCGACGCCGCCAGTCGCGGCAGCTCCTCGCCCAGGTCGCCGCCCGGCCGCCTGGCCGACGAACTCGGCGATCTCCGCGCTCGTGAGCCCGGCGAGCCGGATCGGGACGACGCCCTCGGAGCGGCGCAGGTCGACGAGCGCGGCGGAGAGCTCGGCCGGCATGTCTGCCTCGGTGTCGCGGAACGTCGCGACCAGCAGCATGCGCGCGTCGGCCGCGGCGCGGGAGAGGTGGCGCAGCAGGCAGCAGCGTCGGCGTGTCGGCCCAGTGGCCGTCCTCGAGCACGAGAGCAGCGGCCGCCGCCGCCGACGGCGTGCACGAGCAGGTCGGCGACCGCGCTGTGCAGCCGGTGGCGCTCGGTGTCCGGGTCGGCGGCGACCGGCTCCGGCAGCGGGCCGACGCGCGGCGGCAGGTCGGGCAGCAGGCGGGTCAGCTCGCCGCCGCCGGCGCCGAGGTCCGCGCGCAGCTGCCCGGGATCGGTCGATCCGGACCAGCTGGTCGAGCGCCTCGACGAACGGCCGGTAGGGGGTGCGCACGACCGCGTCGCACGCGCCGTAGAGGACGAGCGCGCCGTCGCGCGCCGCCTCGTGCGCGAACTCGCGCACCAGCCGGCTCTTGCCCGATCCGGCCTCGCCGCCGACGAGCGCGACGCGGCGGCCCTCGCCGCCGGCGCGCGGGCATGAGCGCGCGCAGCATCGCGAGCTCGCGCGGCCGTGCCGACGAACGGGAAGGACGGCGTGAGCCGGAGCGGGCCGGGGAGCTGCGGCTGCAGGGTCGAGCGCCGGCATAGTCAGTTCTGATCATCCCACTCGCGCCGGTGTGCCAGCGTCGAAGTGGGTCAGTCCCGGTCATGACAGGCCGCGCGCGCCGCGTCGTAGCGTCTCGCTCCAGAAGCGGCAACCCACCGAGGAGGAGCAACGTGAGCACCACGCATCGACTGCGCAGATCGCGGCCCGGCGCGAGCTGGCCGGCTTCGCCGGCGAGCTGATCGGCCCGGACGACGCCGGGCTACGACGAGGCGCGCGCCGTCTACAACGCGATGATCGACCGGCGCCCGGCGCTGATCGCCCGCTGCGCGACGCCGGACGACGTCGCGCGCGACGATCGAGCTTCGCCCGGCGGCACGACCTGCTGCTCGCCGTCCGCGGCGGCGGGCACAACGGCGGCGGCCTGGGCATCTGCGACGACGGCGTCGTCATCGACCTCGTCGCGCTGCGCGGCATCGAGGTCGACGCCGGCCGCGCGCACCGTGCGCGTCGGCGGCGGCGCACCTGGGGCGACGTCGACCGCGGCGACCCACGAGCCGGCCTGGCGACCCCGTGCGGGATCATCTCGACGACCGGCGTCGGCGGGCTGACGCTCGGCGGCGGCATCGGCCACCTCACGCGCAAGTACGGCCTGACGATCGACAACCTGCTCGACGCCGACGTCGTGCTCGCCGACGGCACGCTCGTGCACGCGAGCGCCGACGAGAACCCGGACCTGTTCTGGGCGCTCCGCGGCGGCGGCGGCAACTTCGGCGTCGTCACCTCGTTCCAGTTCCGGCTGCACCCGGTCGGCGACGGTCGTCGGCCGGCCCGACGTTCTGGCCGATCGAGCAGACGCCGCGAGGTCATGCGCGGCTACCGCGAGTTCATGCCGGCGGCGCCGCGCGACCTCAACGGCTTCTTCGCGTTCATGACGGTGCCGCCGGTGCCGCCGTTCCCGGAGGAGCTGCACATGCAGCAAGGTGTGCGGCGTCGTCTGGTGCTACATCGGCTCCGAGGAGGACGGCCGCAGGCGCGATCGCGCCGATGCGCGACGTCGGGACGCCGCTCCTGCACGGCGTCGGGCCGATGCCCGTTCCCGGCGCTGCAGGGCCTGTTCGACGGGCTCTACCCGCCCGGGCCTGCAGTGGTACTGGCGGGCCGACTTCGTGAGCGAGCTCACCGACGAGGCGATCGCAGCGCACGTCGAGTGCGGCCGAGCAGCTGCCGACGATGCACTCGACGATGCACCTCTACCCGATCGACGGCGCGGTGCACGACGTCGGCGACGACGCGACACCGCGTTCAGCTACCGCGACGCGACGTGGGCCGAGGTGATCGTCGGCGTCGACCCGGATCCGGCGAACGCGCCGCCGATCCGCGCACTGGACGCGTCGACTACTGGGACGCGACGCACCCGTACTCGGCCGGCGGCGCGTACGTCAACTTCATGATGGACGAGGGCCAGGAGCGCGTCGCGGCCACCTACCGCGGCAACTACGAGCGGCTGGCGCGATCAAGGCGCAGTACGACCCGGACAACCTCTTCCGCGTCAACCAGAACATCAAGCCGGCGGCGTGAGAGGCGGTCGGCTAGGGCGGTCCTCTCAGCCAGCGGCGCTGGGCGTGCCAGCGCTGGATCGTCCGCCGGCTGGGTGGGCGGGCCGGGCAGTCCGCATATCGCGCTCGCACAGCGGGCGCGACCTCCCCGGGGGTCGCGCCCGCCGCGTACCCGGCCTCGACGCTGCGGCACAGGTCAGGCCAGGCGTAGCTGCCGGGGCGGGGCCGGGTGGGGTTGGGGTGGCGGAGGCTTTGGAGGTGGGCGGTGAGGGCTTTGTTGCGGGCGGTGGTGAGGCAGTCGTTCGCCTTCCACACGCCGGCGAGGGGCGAGACGAAGTCTCTGCCGCCTCTGCGCGTCTGGAACTGCGTGCTCGCGTGGTCTGCGCACAGCCACACCGACACGCGGTGGGTGAGCTGGACGCGTTGCGTCTTTCCGCGGGTGCGATCGACGCAGATGGCGCACACCGGCTGCTTGGTCGGCACCTGCCGCGCCTTGTAGAGCGTGGGCGGCGAGATCCAGGGCATGCAGGAGAGTGTGAAGGTCGAGGTGTGCCGTGTGGGTGGCGGCGTGTTGCGAGGGTGTCGGGGAACTGCAAATGACACATGTCGCACACGACAAGTGCCCGCTCCCCGCAGAACCCACCACCACCACCACCCGACCGTCTGCCCGCCGACGCCGCCGTCCGGCCAGCTCTCCGAAGGAGCGCCGGCCGGCGCCGGCCCGCCGCGCCAACCTCGGCGAGCCGCGACCGGCTCACGCCTCCGCGCGCGGCATGATCCCTGCGACGAACCTCGACGACCGTGACTACCGTTCGCCGCATCCGCGAAGAGGGGGATGGCGATGCAGAAGGTGGCGCTCGGCAGTCAGGGGTTGACGGTGTCCCGTCAGGGGCTCGGGTGCATGGGGATGTCCGAGTTCTACGGCGAGCGGACGATGCGGAGTCGATCGCGACGATCCACCGTGCGCTCGAGCTGGGCGTCGACGCTGCTCGACACCGCGGACATCTACGGCCCGTTCGCGAACGAGCGCCTGGTCGGCAAGGCGATCGCCGACCGCCGCGACGCGCGTCGTGCTGGCGACGAAGTTCGGGATCGTGCGCGACCCCGACGACCCGGCGGTGCGCGGCATGGACGGCCGGCCCGAGTACGTGCAGGCGCGCTGCGAGGACTCGCTCGACCGGCTCGGCGATCGACCACATCGACCTCTACTACCAGCACCGCGTCGACCCGAACGTGCCGATCGAGGAGACGGTCGGCGCGATGGCCGAGCTCGTCGCGGCCGGGCAAGGTGCGCTACCTCGGCCTCTCGGAGGCCGCGCCGGAGACGATCCGGCGCGCGCACGCGGTGCACCCGATCTCGGCGCTGCAGACGGAGTACTCGCTGTTGAGCGCGCGACCCGGAGGCCGAGCTCCTGCCGACGGTCCGCGAGCTCGGGATCGGCTTCGTCGCCGTACAGCCCGCTCGGCCGTGGCTTCCTGACCGGCTCGATCACGACGCTCGACGACCTCGATGCGAACGACTTCCGTCACGGCCAGCCGCGGTTCCAGGGCGCGAACCTCGACCACAACCTCGCGATCGTCGAGCGCGTCCGCGCGATCGCCGAGGCCGCACGGCGCGACGCCGGCCCAGGCTCGCGCTCGCCTGGGTGCACGCGCAGGGCGAGGACGTCGTCCCGATCCCCGGCACGAAGCGGCGCCGCTACCTCGAGGACAACGTCGCCGCCCTCGACATCGCGCTCACGAACGACGACCTCGCCTCGCTCGAGGAGCTCGGCGGCGCCCGACGGCGACCGCTACGCCGACATGTCCGGCGTGAACCGCTAGGCCGCTAGCCGCCCGCGACGTCGCGGCGCAGGAACACGAGGTACGCGCCGAGGCCGAGCGGCACGGCGTAGATCGCACACACCCATGCGGCCCGCCCGATCGGCAGCCAGTCGGTCGGATCCTGGAAGAAGCCCTGCCACGCCTGGAACTGCGTCGTCAGCAGGTACGGCTCGAGGCCGCCCAGCCCGGGCAGGATCCCGATCAGCTGCATGAGCAGCGCCGCCATCAGCGTCCCCACGACCGCCGCCGCGCTGTTGCGGGTGACGGCGGAGAGGAAGAGCCCGATGCACACGACCGCGATCGTCGGCATCAGGTAGACGGCGAAGCTGGCCAGGACGAGCAGGAGCCCGTGGGTCGCGGAGACGTGCGTGCCGGAGAGGCTGATGAGGCCGTTGAAGCCCGACTTGGCCGTTCCTGCGATCAGCGCCACGCCGCCCATCAACACGAGCGCGACGAGCGCGTAGGTCACGGCGGCGAGCAGCTTGCCCGTGAAGATCTGGCCGCGGTCGAGCGAGCGGGTGAAGATCGTCTTCAGCGTGCCGTTGTGATGCTCGGAGGCGATGATGTCGCCGGCGACGAGCGCGGTCACGAGCGGGAACAGCCACACCGACGCGAACAACAGCAGCACGAGCGGGATCGCGAGGCCGGACTCGCGCACGTACTTGCCGAACGCGACGTCGTTGGGAGAGCCGCTCTGGAGCGCGAGCGCCGTCACGAAGATGATCGGCACGGCGACGGCCGCGCCGAGGCCGAGGTACGTGCGCTTCTGCGCCCACAGCTTGCGCATCTCCCACCGGTACGCCGTCAGGAACGTCGGCATCAGGCCACAGGCTCCAGCCGCGGCGCGGGCGCAGGCGGCGCGGCACCGTCCGCCTCGGTGAGGTCGAAGAACACCTGCTCGAGCGTCGCCTGCTGGGGCACCAGCGCCCGCACGCCGATCCCCTCGCGACCGAGCGCGATCATGAACTGCTCGACGACGGCCTCCTCTGCGCTGAAGCGCAGCTCGCCGTCGGCCGTCCCGACGTCGCCGAGCGCGAAGCCTTCTGCCACACGCTGCGCGCCCGCGACGTCCGCCACCCGCAGCCGGTACCAGCTGCCCAGTGAGCGCTTCAGGTCGACGACCGGCCCTTCGTACAGGATCCGGCCCTTGTTGATGATGGCGACACGGTTGCAGAGCTCCTCGACGTCGGCCATCTGGTGGCTCGAGAGCATCACGGTGATGCCCTCCGACGAGAGCCGGCGCACGAGCGTCTTCATGTCGCGCATCCCGGCCGGATCGAGGCCGGTGGTCGGCTCGTCCAGCAGCAGCAGCCGTGGCTGCCGCACGAGCGCTGCGGCGATCCCGAGCCGCTGCTTCATCCCGTGCGAGTAGGTGCCGACCCGGTCACCACCGCGGTCGGCCAGGTCGACGGTGGCGAGCATCTCGTCCACGAGCGTCCGGGCGTCGCCGCCGTCGTAGGCGGCGCACAGCTCGAGGTTCTTGCGCCCCGTCAGGTAGGGGTAGAACTGCGGCGCCTCGACGAAGCCGGCGACGCCCTGGAGCGCGCGCCGTCCGAGCAGCACCGGGTCGCGCCCGAACAGGTGCGCGCTGCCCTCGGTGGGCCGGATCAATCCGAGCAGCATCCGCAACGAGGTCGTCTTGCCGGCGCCGTTCGGCCCCAGATACCCGTACACGTCGCCCGGCTCGACCGTGAGGTCGACGTGGTCGACGGCGACCAGGCTCCCGTAGCGCTTGACGAGCCCGCGGGCCTCGACCGGGCGGCCGGAGCCCGCGGGCTCGGCGTTCTGCGCCGTCACCTCAGCCGATCCCCCGCGCAGCGATCACCGCCGCGGCGGAGGGCAGGGAGCCGACGACCGTGTAGCGGACGCCGCCCCTGTCGAACTGGATCAGCGTGCCGAGTGCGGTGTCGAGCTCGTGGCCCGACGCCCCGTCGATCGAGACGCGCGACAGCGGGGCCAGCGGCGAGTCGCCGGCGACGGCCGGCGTCCGCTGCTCGAGCACGACGAGCGCGCCCAGGCCCTGGCCGTAGACGGCGACCGCGGCGGGCGTGCCCGACCAGTCGATCAGCCGCACGGACTTGCGCGGCAGGCCGACGAGCGAGCTCGGGGCGCTCAGCCGGAACGGCAGCGCCCGGGCAACAGCGGCAGCGCCGGTGACGGCGGGGTGGTGGCTCGGCCGCATGCCGGAGGGCCGGGCCGCGTGCTGCGGCGGGTGCACGCGCACGATCTTCGTGCCGGGGGCCAGGTGCACCGCCAGGTCGGAGCTCGACACGGCGCCGTAGCTGATGTCGGTCACGGTCAGCGACAGCACCGGCGAGGAGTCGGTGCGGCTGTAGACCGCGATGCGCAGCGGGACGCCGTGGGCGGCGTCCCAGGCGAGCTGGACGGAGCCGAGCAGGCCGCCGCTGTGGCGCGGCGACACTCGCACCGTGTAGGCGGGCCGTCCGGCGATGTCGCCGGGGATGGCGCCGCTCAGGTCGGCGTGCTGGGCGATCCTGGCGAGCGCGCGCTGGATGTGGGCGATGCTCGGTACCGCGTGGGAGTGCATCGCGGACGCGCCGCCGTGGTCGTGATGACGGATCGGCATGACGTAGGCCGTGCCGGAGGAGACGTCGTAGAGCGTGGCCGTCGTGCCGTCGATGCCGATCTCGGTGTCGCCGGCCGACGACTGCAGCTCGAGGCGCACCTTCCCGCCGCCCGCCCACACGCGGCCGGTGGCGCCGGTGATGAGAGGCGAGCCGGAGCCGAGCGAGTCGTTGGCGACCAGGTGGTTCGTGAACTGCACGCGGGCCGTCACGCCCGCCACGGGCTTGGCCACCGCGGCGTCGTGGATCGCGGCCGCGAGCGAGCGATGCGGCGGTGTCGGGCCGTCGCCCCGTGCAAGCGCGACGGCGCTGCCGGCCGCGACCGCCGCGATGACGACGATCGCGATGATGAGCTTTGTGGTCGATGCCCGCCGCAGAATGTTCATGCTTCGCTCCCTCCAGGTGCGTCCACCTGGGTTGTACCCGTATCCCCTGAAAGGCGTCTGAGAGCCGGGAGGACGATCGAGATGCGAGGGCCGTCGATCTCGAGCCGGCCGCCGTGGCGCTCCGCCGTCGCCCGCACGAGCGCCAGGCCGAGGCCCGACCCCGGCTGCGCCCGAGCGTCGTCGCCGCGCCAGAACCGCGTCGTCGCGGCCTCGGCCCGGTCGGGGGGGATGCCCGGCCCGGCGTCGGTCACGGTCAGCCGCGCCTCGCTGCCTTTGCGGCCGGCGGAGACGTCGACGGGCGCATCGTCGGGGCCGTAGGCGAGGGCATTCTCGATCAGGTTGCCGAGGGCGCGGTCGAGCGCCTGGGCGTCGCCGCGCACGACGACCGGGTCGGGCGCGCTCGCCCGCACCCGCCCGTTCGCCGAGGCCAGCGCGAGGGCGTCCAGCCGCACCTCCGTGTCGGGCATCGCCGCGGCGTCCTCGCGGGCGAGCACGAGCAGCTCGTCGACGAGCCGGCTGAGCCGGTCGGCGTCGGCTCGGAGGTCGGCCAGCGCCTCGGCGTCGGCGCCGTGGCGGGCCAGGTATTCGGCGTTCCCGCGTAGCGCGGCGAGCGGGTTGCGCAGCTCGTGCGACGCGTCGGCGACGAAGCGCCGCTCGCCCTCCCGTGAGCGCTCGAGCGCCGCCAGCATCCGGTTCAGCGTATCGGCCAGCCGGGCCACCTCGTCGGGGGTGCGGCCGCCGTCCGCCGCCGGCAGCCGCAGCGACGGATCGCCGCGCCGCTCGATCACCTCGGCGCCCTCGGCGAGCGCCTGCAGCGGCCGCAGGGCGCGGCCGGTGAGGACGAAGGCGATCGGCGCGACCAGCAGCGCCGCCGCGAACGCGCAGGCGACGATCAGCGTGCGCGACTCGTGCAGCGTGGCGTCCACCTCGTCGGTCGTCGACGCGACCACCACTGCACCTCCCGAGGCCGGCCCGCCCAGGGAGGCGAGCGGCGCCGCGTAGAGGCGCACGTGCTCGCCCGCCAGGTTGCCGCTACCGAAGGCGCCCCGGTCCGAGCGGATCACGCGCTGCGCCAGCTCACCGCCGGGGAGCGTCGTTCCGGCCAGCCTGCTCCCGTGCCGGTCGACCACCTCGACCTCGAGCCGGCGGGCCTCGACCGACGCCTCGAGCACCGGGGGCGACGTCAGCAGCGCCGGAGCGGTCGCCGCGAGCTGGGCCACCTGCGCCGCCCGGTCGCGGAGCGTGCTGTCGAGCGCCTGATGCAGGTGGCGTGACAGCAGCACCTGCACGGCCGCGCCGAGGACGACGACGGCGGCCACGATCGACACCGTCGCGGCCGCGACGACGCGGGTGCGCAGACGCGGCCCCCGCGTGCCCAGCCGCCCGGTCATCGCCGCAGGACGAATCCGGTGCCTCTGACCGTATGGATCAGCGGCGGGTCGCCGAGCTTCCGGCGCAGGTAGGCGACGTAGCGGTCGACCACGTTCTCGGTCGCCGCGGAGCCGTCGCTCCACACGGAGGCGAGCGCGACCCGCCGCGAGACGACCCTGCCGGGGTGGTGCAGCAGCAGCTCGAGCAGCCCCGCCTCGCGGGCGGTCAGCTCGAACGCCCGCCCGCCCCGGACGGCGGTCCGCGATCCCGTGTCGAGCGAGAGGTCGGCGAACTGCAGCAGCGGCGAGTCCGTCCCCCGCCGCAGCAGGGCGCGCAGGCGGGCGAGCAGCTCCTCGGTCGCGAACGGCTTCACCAGGTAGTCGTCGGCCCCCGCGTCGAGCCCGGCCACTCGGTCGGCAACGGTGTCGCGGGCGGTCAGCATGAGGATCGGCACCGGCACGCCCTTCTCACGCAGGCGCCGCGCGACCGCCAGGCCGTCCAGGCCGGGCATGATCGCGTCGAGGACGATGGCGTCGGGCGGATCGCGCTCGACCTCGACGAGCGCGGCGCCGCCGTCGGGCGCGAGGGCCGTCTCGTAGCCCTCGGCGCCGAGCGTCCGCGCGAGCGTCCGCCGTACCGGCCCGTCGTCGTCCACGATCAGCACCCTGGTCTTCACCATCGTCTTCGGTTGCAGCGTACGGCGTGCGCGCGGCTCGCGTACCATCTCGGGGTGCGCGAGGGCCTGCCGTTCTCGATCCAGGAATACCGCGATCGCGCCGAGCGCGTGCGGGTGCGGATGCGGGAGCGCGAGGTCGACGTCCTCTTCGTCACCAGCCCCGCAAACCTGTGCTACCTGACCGGCTTCGAGTCGATCTGGTACCCGCCCCGGGCGCCCGTAGGCGTCGTCGTGGTCGCCGACGACAAGCGGCTGGTGTTCTGCGACTACGAGCGTCACGAGACGCTGGCGCGCGAGACCGCCCACTACGACGACGCCGTCTTCTACCGCTACGAGGACGTGCTCGACACGATCGCCGGCACGTTCCGCGGGCGGGGCTGGCTCGACGGTGCGATCGGCGTCGAGCGGTGGTCGCCGGCGCCCGGCGCGCCGCTCCTCGACGCCCTGGCCTCGCGGCTGGGAGAGCTGGGCGGCCGCATCGTCTCCGGCGACTGGGTGGTCGACCGGGTGCGGCTCGTGAAGTCGCCCGCCGAGGTGGAGTGCGTGCGCCGGGCGGGCGCCATCGTCGACGCCGCTTTCGACGACCTCGTCGAGCACCTTCGGCCGGGGCAGACCGAGCTCGAGATTGCCGCCCGCATCGACTCGGTCATGGCCGCAGCGCGGCGGCGAGAAGGCCGCGATCCAGACCATGGTGTCGGCCGGGCCGGGGGTCTGGTGCCGCACGCACGCGCCGCCGACGCGGCGGCCCGTCGAGGCCGGCGACGTCATGTACGTCGACGCCTGCGGCGTCGTCAACCGCTACCACGCAGACGTCTGCCGGACGTTTGCGATCGGCCGCGACCACCCCGAGGCCCGCGCCATCCTCGACGTGACGGCGCAGAGCGTGGACGAGCTGCGCCGCGCGGTGAAGCCCGGTGATCCGCTCGACGTCGCCCAGCGCGCCGCCGAGGACTTCGTCTTCTCCCGCTTCCCGCGCGAGCAGGTGTGGTGGGTGGGCGGCTACGCGCTCGGGATCGCGATGGCGCCGAACTGGGTCGGGCACACCTACCTCTCGAACGACGCGTTCGAGCAGTTCACGTGGGAGCCGGGCTACGTCACGAACTACGAGAACGTCCTGTTCGACCGCGACGCCGGGTTCACCGCGAGCTACATGGAGACGCTGCTCATGACCGACGCGGGCATCGAGCCGTTGTCGTCGCGGCCGCGGACGCTCACCATCGCCGGGTAGGAGACGCGCGCGATAGCCTGCCCGGGTGCCCGCGGCGCCCGTGCCCGAACAGGTCAGCGAGTTCCTCACCCAGGCGAACCCCGCAGTGGTCGCGACGCTGCGGCCGGACGGCTTCCCGCACACGGCGGCCACCTGGTACCTTTGGGAGGGAGGCCGCGTGCTCGTGAACATGGACGAGACCCGCCGTCGGCTTGACCACATGCGCCGCGACCCGCGCGTATCGCTGACCGCGATGGCCGAGGATGCCTGGTACCGCCAGGTGACGCTGATGGGCCAGGTCGTCTCGATCGAGGCCGACGCCGGCATGCGCGACATCGACCGCCTCGCCGTCCACTACACCGGCGAGCCGTTCGCCCGCCGCGACCAGCGCCGCTGGAGCGCGTGGGTGCGGGTCGACCGCTGGTTCGGCTGGGACGGCGGCTCGTCCTGGCCGCTGGAGACTGCGTCGTGAACCCGCTCGCGCTCGTGAGCCTGGACGCGCCGACCGAGGTGCGGACGTTCGAGAAGGGCAAGTTCGAGGTCTACCGCGTCGGGCCGATGACGCTCGGCCGGGCGACGTACGAGCCGGGCTGGCGCTGGTCGACGCACGTCGGCGCGAAGACGGGCGAGGCGTCGTGCCAGGTCGAGCACGTCGGCCTCGTGCTGAGCGGTCAGGCGATGGCGGCGATGGACGACGGCACCGAGCGGGTCATGCGGGAGGGCGAGTTCTTCTACGTCCCGCCGGGCCACGACAGCTGGGTCGTGGGCGACGAGCCGTACGTGTCGCTCCACATCATGGGCAGCGAGGGCTACGCCGCTTCCGAGTAGGCCGCCCGGTGCCAGGCATCGCGCAGGTGCCAGGCACCCGTGTTCGTCGCCACAAGCGCATTTCATCGTAGTGCGATACGATGTCGTTGCGATGTTCGATGTCGTAGCTGCAATCGTGGCCGTCAGCGGCGTGGCCGTCCTGACGAGTGCGGCGGTACTGATCGGCGCCGTCCTCTCGATCGGGCGGCCCGACCACCGCAATCCGGTGGCCTACCGCTGGATCGCCCTGCACGACGCCGTTCCGCCCTGCGGCACTGACGGATGAGGTGGCCGGCCCGGGCCGCGCGCGCGCTCCCGCAGGGCGCGTTCGCGGTCGTGATGGCGACCGCCATCGTCTCCCGCGCGACGCCACGCCGAGGCCGCCGGCGATCTCGGACGTGCTCCTGTGGATCGCCGCCGCCGCGCTGATCGCCCTGTCGGTGCTGACAGCGGTCCGCCCGCGCCCCCCGGGTAGCCGGGCCGGGTGGTGGGACGCGGTCACGTTCGCCGCCGCTGCCGGCGCGGTCGCGGCAGGGCTCGCCGCCCGCAGCCACGCCGGCGCCGCCCATGCGCTCGACGTCGCCGGCATCTCCGTGTGGCTCGTCGCGATCGCTCGCCCGGCGCCGTGGACGGCGGCCGGCGGCCGCCGGCGCGGCGACGAGGCGTCCGGGCGGCGCCTGCTCGTCGTCGTTGCCACGCAGTCGGCCGTGATCGCCGCCGCGGCGCTCGACCGCTGGGCGGGGTCGTCGCTGCTCGCCGGCGCGGCCGTCGCTGCGTGGGCCGCCGCGCTCGCCCTCCATGTCCCGATCGCGCGACCGGTCGCGCGCGGCCTGCTGCTCCGCGGGCAGCGGGGCCGGTTCCGGGCGGACGACTGGGTTCTCATGGGCGTCCTCGCCATCTCCGCATTGGCGGCATCCGCCCTGCTCGGATGCCTGCCGTCCCGGCCCGTGAGGGCGTGCGCATCCTCGGCATCGCCGCCTGGGCAGGGGCCTGCCTGTGGATCCCGTTCCTGGCCCGGATCGACGTCGCCCGCGCGCTCGCCGGCCGCCCGGGGTGGCCGGGAGCGGAGCGCTGGGGCATGGTCTTCCCGTTCGGGATGTTCGCGGCCGCGTCGCAGGCGCTCGGGACGGCGACCGGATATCCGCTGATCCATCGCATCGGCCTCGACGCGACCTGGATTGCCGTGGTCGCGTGGGCCGCGGTTGCCGCCGGGATTGTGGGCGGCGCCGTCGCCGGCCGCGTCCGGCCGCGGGCGGCACGGATCGGTGGGCGTCAGCTGCCGGAGTAGTACGGGCTCCGCAAGCTGTCGCGGCGCGCGGCGAGGTCGAGCGCCGCGGTCGGTTCGCGGCCCGACACGGCCATGCCGACGGCCTTGCGCGTCGCGCGCCGGGCGGCCTCGCGCACGGCGGTCTCGTCGCTCGCGGCGGTGTCGATCCACACGGCCACGAAGACGATGGTCTCGTCGGTCGGCGGGAGCAGGTCGTCGGCCACGGCGTCGAGCACCCCCTGTCCGACGCCGAGCTGCGTCGCTCCGTAGGTGATCTTGGCGTGGCGGTCCCCGGCGAGCGTCGACTTGTTCATCATCACCGTGGGCGGCCAGATCGGCTCGTAGTGATCCTTGTCCGGACCGACGCAGACGAGGATCGGGCTGTGGCCCTGACGCGGCGTCGTGAACGCTGTCATCAGCGCGGCGGCGGTCGTGCTGCCACGCCGCGCGAGGATCACGTTGACGTGGCAGCCGTCCGGATCGGTCCCCGACCAGCCCTCCCCGATCGCCCCATCGAGCGAGCGCGCCTGCGTTCCCATTCACCCTCCCTGGTTCGTGGTCTCAGATGCGGTGCGCCGGGTCGTCAGGCGCGAAACACGCTGGTAGGCTAGAGCGAGAACGTGTCAAGCGGGAGGTGGGGCTCGTATGGGTGCAGACATGGCGACGCGTGCGCGCATGCACGGCGGCGGCGATTTTGATGTCCGCGGCGGCGGTCGGCGCACTCGGCGGCGGCAGTGCCGTGGCGCGCGGCAAAACCTGGCGTGGTCGTGACCTGGGGCAGCGACGCCGACGGCCAGCTCGGCAACGGCTCGGCCGGCGGCCATCTCAAGGCCGGGCGCGGTTCCGGGGATGACGGGCGTGATCGACGTGCACGGCGGCCGGGAGCACGTCGTCGCGCTGAAGCAGAACGGCACCGTCTGGGCCTGGGGTCTGAACAACGACGGCCAGGTCGGCGACGGGACGAAGATCAACCGCCAGGCGCCGGTGCAGGTCGAAGGGTCTCGCCAACGTCATCTCGACGTCAGGACGGGGCACTACTCGAGCTTCGCCCTGAAGAGCGACGGCACCGTCTGGGCGTGGGGGCTGAACAACTTCGGCCAGCTCGGCGACGGCACGACGAAGACCAGCGCCGTCCCGTGCAGGTCAAGGGCCTCACGAACGTGATCCGCGATCGCGGGTGCCCGCGACCACAGCCTCGCCGTGAAGTCCGACGGCACGGTCTGGGCGTGGGGCGACAACGCGTTCGGGAACCTCGGCAACGGCACCACGACGAACAGCAGCGTTCCCGTGCAGGTGGAGGGCCTCGCGAACGTGAAGTTCATCGCCGGCGGCCGCGACCACAGCCTCGCCATCGAGACGAACGGCACGGTGTGGGCGTGGGGCTGGAACGAGTACGGCCAGGTCGGCGACGGGACGAAGACGAACCGCGCTCGCGCCCGTCCGCGTGCAGGCGGCTCACCGGCGCGCGTGCAGGTGGCCGCCGGCGCCGAACCACAGCCTCGCGCGGCTCTCGAACGGGACCGTGTGGGCGTGGGGCCAGAACAGCTTCGGTCAGCTCGGCGACGGCACGGCGTCGGCCGGCTCGTGCCGGTGAAGGTGCCCGGGATCGCGAACGCGATCAACGTCGGCGCCGGTCGCCTGCACTCGCTCGCGATCGAGAAGGACCGGTCGGTGTGGGCGTGGGGCGACAACGACTTCGGCCAGCTCGGCGACGGCACGACGGCAGAGCGGCTGAAGCCGGTCCGCGTCCCCGGGTCACCGGCGGCGAGGAGGTCTCGGGTGGCCGCGACTACAGCGTCGCGCTGGTGCAGCCGTAGCTCAGGGGACGGCTCCCGGGGGTCGGGGGCCGTCCTCAACGTCACGCGTCGACCGGGACCGGCTCGGGGCTGAGGTCGTCGAAGCGGTCGATCCGGCGCAGCTCGGGGAACCGCCATGCCCAAACGGCCGCGACGGCGATCGACGCGACGCCGCCCAGGACGACCGCGGGCACGGCCCCGATCAGCGCGGCGGCCACGCCCGACTCGAACGCGCCGAGCTCGTTCGACGCGCCGATGAAGACCCGCTCGACCGCGCTCACCCGGCCCCGGAGCGCCGGCGGCGTGAGCAGCGGCGAGAGCGTGCTGCGCACCACCATGCTGACCATGTCCGCGCCGGCCAGCGCCGGCGAGCGCGAGCAGCGAGAGCACGAAGCTGCGCGAGAGCGCCGAACACGATCGTGAACAGCGCCGAACAGCGCCACGACGGCGAACAGCGTCTCGCCGACGCGGCGCTGGATCGGGCGGGCCGAGATCAGCGCGCCGACGACGACCGCGCCCACCGCCGGGCGCGGCCGCAGGATGCCGTTTCCGGCGCGCCCGACGTGCAGGATGTCGCGGGCGAAGACCGGCAGGAGCGCCGTCGCGCCGCCGAACAGCACCGCCATCAGGTCGAGCGAGATCGCGCCGAGCAGCGGCCGGCTGCGGAAGATCAGGCGCACGCCGTCGAGCACTCGGCGAGCCGCGGCTCGTGGTCGCCGACGTGGGCGACGCCGATCGCCCGCGGCACCAGCGGCAGCAGGATCGCCGCCGC
Source organism: uncultured Actinomycetes bacterium (assembly GCA_963708365.1). GTDB lineage: Bacteria > Actinomycetota > Thermoleophilia > Gaiellales > JAICJC01 > JAICJC01. The sequence continues at coordinate 226,413 of CAVPSM010000009.1, read as the reverse complement.
CGCCGGAGAACGCCGCCGCGAACAGGTACGGGCGCGGGCGCGCCGATGGTCTGGGTGATGCCGCCGATCGCCGGGCCGGCGATCATCGCCGCCTGCCCTGCCGACGTGACCATCGCGAACGTCTGCGACAGGTTCTCCGCGGCCACGCCGGCGGCCAGCAGCGGCCCGAGCGTCGGTCCGACGAAGGCGTTCCCGATCCCCCACCCGAACGCGAGCACGTAGAGCGGCCACACCGCCGTGTCCCCGGCGGCCGCGTCGATCGCGAGGACGATGGCGATCGCCGTTCCCCAGACGAGCCCGAGCCCCGCGACGAGGCGACGGTCGTGATGGTCGATCACGTGCCCGGCCGGCAGCGCCAGCAGGACGGCCGGGACGAACTCGGCTAGCCCGAGCAGCCCCAGGACGAGCGGGTCGTGCTGCGCGCTCGTACGCCTGCCAGCCGAGGGCGGTCGCCGTCGCTCCCAGCGCGAGGCTGGTGAGGATCTCCACGGCCACCATGACCGGGACGATGCGAGGTCTGTGCCGGAACATCGGACGCATGCTCGCCGATCCGGGCATCGCCGCGAGCCGCATGTGTCTCGACCGGCAATCCCTGGAAAAACCCCCCAGGCGGCGGAGGCCGTTTACGCCGAATCGGGGAGGGTCGGCGTCCGCGGGGCGATCTAGCATCTTGGACCATGAGCGGGACCACGACCGAAGATGCCAGGTTTCCGCTGCCGGCGCGCGATCCGGTCGTGTCCGCCCGCCGGATCGGCGAGGCGCCGGACGACGCCGCCGCCACCGGCCGTGTGCGGCTGCTCCTGGTCGACGCCGACGAGGTGGCCGGCCGCCAGCTGCAGCGGCAGCTGCACGAGTTCGGGGCCGGGTTCGAGGTCGCAGTCGCGGGCCGGCTGAGCACCGCGCTCGCCCACCTGGCGACCGCCCCGACCGACGCCGTCCTCGCCGACCTCTCGCTGCCGGACTCGAGCGGCCTCGAGACGCTCGCGCGACTGCGGGCGGGCGCGTCCGAGCTGCCGATCCTGGTGCTTGCCGGACGCGAGGACGAGGAGCTCGCCCTCGCGGGGCTCGGCGCCGGCGCGAGCGACTACCTCCTGAAAGGGCGCGTCAGCCGCGACCTCGTGGCCCGCGCGGTGCAGTACGCGATCGAGCGCGAGCGCCTGCTCGTCGCCGAGCGCGAGAGCCGCCGCGACGCCGAGGCCGCCCGCTCGAGCGCGCTACGCACCCAGCGGGCGCTCGAGGCGAGCGAGAAGCGCCGCCGCTCGCTGCTCGGCTCGATGCTGCGGGCCGAGGAGGCCGAGCGGCAGCGGATCGCCGTCGAGCTCCACGACGACACCGTGCAGGTGATGGTGGCGGCGCTCGTCGGCATGGACGCCTGCCAGGCGACGATCGACCGCGAAGACCCCGGCGGCGCGCTCGAGAGCATGGCCAGGGCGCGGGCCACGCTGTCGGAGGCGGTCGACCGCGTGCGCCGCATGAGCTTCGAGCTGCGGCCGCCGCTCCTGGACGCCCAGGGCCTCGGCCCGGCCGTCGCCGACCTCGTGGACGAGGTGGCGGCCGAGTGCGACCTCGAGCGCCGCGTCGACGTGTCGCTGCGCCGCTACTCGCCCGAGATCGAGATCCTCACCTACCGCACGGTGCGCGAGCTGATCGCCAACGTCCGCAAGCACGCCCGGGCGCGCCGGGTCGAGGTCGATCTGCGCGAGGAACGCTCCGCCGTCGTCTGCACGCTGAGCGACGACGGCGTCGGCTTCGACGCCGGCGGCATCGAGCGTGCGACCGGCCGGCGGGGGATGCGCCTGCACCTCGGCCTCGACGCGACCATCGAGCGCGTCCGCGTCGCCGGCGGCACGTTCGCGATCGAGTCGGCGCCGGGCGGCGGCACGTCGGTGCGGTTCTCGATCCCGATCCACCGTCAGGGAGACGTCAGGGTCGGTTAGGGGTTTGTTGGAGCCGGGTTGGCGCCCGCTTGCGCCCCCGGGATCGGCTCGTACCCTTGGCCCTGGCGCGGAGGCAGCGCGCCCCGTGATGGTCTCCCGAGCCGGAGGGTTCATGTCCAGGTCGTCCGTTTGCACGCTCGTCATCGCCCTCGCCGCCGTCGGGGCCGCGGCGCCCGCGCCCGCGTCGGCCGCTCCGGCACCCGTGCCCTCGAACGCGCCGCTGGCGACCTGGCAGGCCCAGGGCCGGGTGCGGACGCTCGCGATCGCGAACGGCGTCGTCTACCTGGGCGGGTCGTTCACAACCCTGTTCTCGCACGGGACGCGCGACACTGTCGTACGCCATCACCTGGCGGCCATCAACGAGGCCACCGGTGCGCCCACGTCGTGGAATCCGAACGTGAACGGCAACGTGCAGACGATCCGTGTGATCGGCACGCGCGTCTATATCGGCGGCAGCTTCACGTCGGTCGGCGGCCGTCCGGTACGCAACGTGGCGGCGATCGACCGCGCCAGCGGCCGCCTGGCGGCCGGGTTTCACCCCGCGGCCAACTCGGCCGTGAACGCGCTCGCGGCGTCGAGCTCGACGCTCTACCTCGGCGGGGCGTTCACGCGGGTCGACGGCGCCGCCCGCCGCCACCTGGCCGCGGTGTCGCTCGCGACCGGCGCGCTGCGCGGGCCCTTCACGGCCGGGACGAGCGGAGTGGTGAACACGCTGCTCGCCGATACGGCCGGCGGCCGCCTCTACGTCGGCGGGAACTTCGCCCGCATCGACGGGCTGTCACGGCCGTTCCTGGGCGCGGTCGGCCAGCTCCGCGGCGTGGCGTTCCGGTGGGGGACGGCGCCCCTCGGCCAGGTGTGGGCGCTGGCGCTCGCGCGCGGCGGACCGCTGTACGCCGCGGTCGGCGGGCACGAGGGCGGCCAGCTCGACTCCTACACCGCTGCGACGGGCCAGCGGCGCTGGCAGCGGTTCGCCGACGGCGACGTGCAGACCGTGGCGCTCGCGGGCAACGAGGTGCTGGCGGGCGGGCACTTCCTGAATGCCTGCGGGACGAACCAGGGCGGCGGCAGCCCGTGGGTGTGCACCGTGCCGGTGCAGCGCGATCGCTTCTTCGCGACGGACGCCTCGGGTGCGATCCAGGCGTGGAACCCGGGTGCGAACAGCCTCTACGGCGTGTGGGCGCTGCGGGCCGACGCGGGCCACATCGTCGCGGGCGGCGACTTCACCATCGTCGACGGAAGCCACCAGGCCCGCTACGCGCAGTTCGTGCGCTAGTCCTCGCGCGACGACCTCGTCGAGCAGTCGGTCGAAGTCGGGCCCGTCGAACTCGGCGACGGCCCGCTCGTACTTCTCCATGCCCCACGACCAGAAGTCGAAGTCGATGTCGGAGACGCCGTCCTGGATCGACGCCCACAGCGTCCAGCCGTACTTCGACATCAGACCCCACAGCCGCGCCCGGGCGATCCGGTTGCGCAGCGTGCCGGCCGTAGTAGTGGGTGACGAGCTCGTCGAGCTGGTCGAGCGAGAGGTTCGACTCGCTCCAGACGTTGCCGAGCTCGAAGCACGCGTCGTTATTGCCCGAGTACTCGTAGTCGATCAGCCGGAACGCGCCGCCGGTGTCGATGAAGTTCTCGGCCAGGAGGTCGTTGTTGCAGGGCACGGTGCCCTCGTCGCGCACGGCCATCGCCGTCTCGATGCGGCGCACCTGCGGCTCGAACTCGAGGTAGCGGTCGGGCAGCCGGAAGCCGCGCTCCTGCACGAGCTTGAGGTACCGGTGCTGGATCCGGAACATGTTGAACTCGTCGCGGAACGGCGCGGCGGCGTGCAGTCGCCGGCAGGCCGCTGCGACCATCTCGAGCTTGTCGCCGCGGCGCAGATCATCGGCGCTCTGGGTCGTCGCCCTCGATGAACTCGAGGACGAGCAGCGAGTGCTCCGGGACGTAGTCGACCACCTTCGCGCCGACCCCGGCCTCGGCCGCCGAGACGCTGTTCAGATACTCGTTCTCGCGGTCGATCGCGAGCATCCCGGCGTCCTTCGCCGAGACGCGCATGACGTACGCGCCGTCGGCGGTGACGACCTTGTAGTTCGTGTTCGTGAGCCCGCCCGCGAGCTCGGCGACGGTGCGCTCGCCGTGCAGCGCCGGAACCATGTCGAGCAGCTCTCGAAGCGCCGGGTCTTCGGCCACCGCAACCTCCTCGGTCCGTCGTCGGGCCGCCCACTATAGTCGACCGCCGATGCAGCCGCAGCGGGCGAACGTGGTTGTGATCGGCGGCGGCGTCACCGGCTGCAGCGTGGCCTACCACCTGGCCGCGGCGGGCGTCCGCGACGTGCTCCTGATCGAGAAGGACGAGCTCACGAGCGGCTCCACGTGCCACGCCGCCGGGCTCGTCACCCAGTTCAACCCCTCGCCGGCGATGATGGCGTTTCGCCGCTACAGCGTCGAGCTCTACAACCGGCTGGGCGTGTTCGACGGCATCGGCAGCCTGCGCATCGCCTCGAGCCCGGAGAGCCTCGTCGAGCTGCGCCGCGGCGCCAGCCGGGCGCGCGGGATCGGCCTCGACGTCGAGGTGATCGGCCCCGACGAGGCCGTCGCGCTGATGCCGGCCGCCACGCCGCGAGTCGCTGCACGGCGCCGTGTGGATCGAGAGCGACGGCTGCGTCGACCCCCACACCGCCACGTACGCGCTCGCGAACGCCGCCCGCGAGCTCGGCGCCGGGATCGTCACCCACACGCGCGTCACCGGCATCGAACTCGGGCCCGACCGGCGTGTCCGGGCCGTCGCCACGGAGGCCGGGCGGATCGAGACGGAGCTGGTCGTGAACGCCTGCGGGATGTGGGCGCCGCAGGTGGCGGCGATGGTGGGCGCCTTCGCGCCGTCCGTTCCCGTCGACCACCAGCACATCGCCCTTCACGCGGTCGCCGGCCACGAGCTCGACCGCGACATGCCCTGCTTCCGCGACACCGACAACCTGGTCTACGGCAGATCCGAGGCGGGCGGCGTGCTCTTCGGCGGCTACGAGCCGAATCCGGTCGCCGCGGTGGGTGGACGGCGTGCCCTGGGATCACGCCGGCACGACGCTGCCGGCCGATCACGAGCGGTTCGCCCAGCTGATGGAGGGCGCGGCCCGGCGGTTTCCGTTCCTCGACGACGCCGGCGTGGTCGCGCTCGTCTGCCATCCCGACGCGATGACGCCGGACGGCAATCCGCTGCTCGGCCCGATGCCGGACGTGCCCGGGTACTGGATGGCGGCGGGGCTCTCGCTGAACGGGTTCGGCGGCGCCGGCGGGATCGGCAAGACGATCGCCGAGTGGATCACCACCGGCGAGACCGAGTGGGACGTCCACGGCTACCGGGCGTGGCGCTTCGGCGAGGCGCACCGCCACCCCGACGCGCTTGCCGCGGCCGGGCGCGAGACCTACAAGTACTACTACCGCCTCCGCTACCCGCTGGACACGGCGGAGTGGGGTCGGCCCGCGCGCGTGTCGCCGCTGCACGGCCGCACCCAGGACCTCGGCGCCGTCTACGGGGCGAAGAACGGCTGGGAGCGGCCGGACTACTACCGGCCGGGGCAGCCGTGGCGGCGGGGGGCGAGGACCAGCGCACCTACGGGTGGACACGGCCGCCGGAGCTGGCGCGGCTCGCGGCCGAGCACGAGGCCTTCCGCGAGCGGGTCGGGATCATCGACATGACCTCGTTCGGCAAGATCGACGTCGCCGGCCCCGACGCCGCGGCGCTGCTCGACCGGGTGTGCGCGAACCGGATCGACCGTCCGCCCGGAAGCGTCGTCTACACGCAGTGGTGCGACCGCCGCGGCGGCATCGTGGCCGACGTGACGGTCACGCGGCTCGAAGACGACCGCTTCCGGGTCGTGACCGGGGCCGGCGTGGTCGACTCCGACCTCGGCTGGCTGCGGCTCAACCGCCGCGACGGCGAGCGACGTCGGCCTGCGCGATGCGAGCGCCGAGCTGGCGGTGATCGGGATCTGGGGGCCGCGGGCGCGCGACGTGCTGGCCGCGTGCACGACCGACGACGTCTCCGCGGCGGCGCTCCCGTTCCGGCAGCGCGCGTGAGTCGCGGTCGGGCCGGCGCCCGTGCTGGCGCAGCGGATCACCTACGTCGGCGAGCTCGGGTTCGAGCTCTACGTGCCGCCCGAGTGGGCTGTCCAGGTGTGGGACGCGCTCTCCGCCGCCGGCCGCGAGCACGGCATCGAGCCGGGCGGCTACCGCGTGCTCGAGTCGCTGCGGATGGAGAAGGGCTACCGCTACATGGGCACCGACATCTCCGCCGGCGACACGCCGTACGACGCGGGTCTGGGCTTCGGCGTCGCGCTCGACAAGGGCGAGTTCAACGGGCGGGAGGCGCTGGCAGAGGCCGCAGAGCGAGGCCGCACGCGCGTGCTGCGCACGCTGGTCGTCGGCGGCGAGGACTACCTGCCGCTCTACGGCGGCGAGGCCGTCCGGGTCGACGGCCGCACCGTCGGTCGCGCCCGCAGCTGCGCCTACGGCTTCACCGTGCGCCGCAACATCGCCTACGCCTACCTGCCGGCCGACCTCGCCGACCGTGTCGCGGTCGAGGTCGAGGTGCTGGGCGCGCCGGTCGCCGCCGAGGTCGCCGCCGACGTGCTGTATGACCCCGAGCATCTGCGCGTGCGCGGCTGACCCGTTACGGTCTCGCCCGTGGCCGCACCGTCCGTGATCCTCGCCCTCGACCAGGGCAGCTCGAGCACCCGCTGCATCGCCTACGACGCCCACCTGCGGCAGGTGGCGACGGCCGTGTCGCGGGTCGAGACCGCGCGGCCGGGCCCCGGCATGGTCGAGCACGATCCCGACGCGCTGCTGGCCGGGGCGCGGGCGGCGATCGCCGAGGTCCGCGCGGCCTGCGGGGCCGAGGTGGCCGGGATCGGCATCGCCAACCAGACCGAGACGTTCGTCCTGTGGGAGCGCGCCACCGGCCGCGCGGTCACGCAGGTCGTGAGCTGGCAGGACCAGCGGGCCGAGGAGCTCTGCCGCGCGCTCGCGTCCCAGCCCGCGGCGGAGCGGATCGGCGCGGTGACGGGGCTCGCGCTCGACCCGACCTTCTCTGCGCCGAAGCTGGCCTGGCTCTTCGGCAGCGACCCGGCGCTGGCTGGCGCGGGCGGAGGCGGGCGAGCTGGCGTTCGGCGACGTCGCCTGCTGGCTGGCCTGGCACCTCTCGGGCGGGGCCGGCCATGTCAGCGAGCCGTCGAACGCCTGTCGCAGCCTCCTCCTCGACGTTGAGTCGATGGCCTGGGACGATGGGCCTGCTCGACCTGTTCGGCGTGCCTGCCGCGCTGCTGCCGGAGGTGGGCGACTCCGACGGCTCCGGCCTCGTCACCTCGGCGGAGATCGCCGGGTTCGAGGCTCCCGTCGCGGCCATGCTCGGCGACCAGCAGGCGGCGCTCTACGGCCAGGGCTGCACCGCTCCGCGCATGGCCGCCCTGACGCTCGGCACCGGCGCCTTCGTGTGGATGAACGCCGGCGGCGAGCGGCCCGACCCTCCCGACGGCGTGCTCGCGACCGTCGCCTGGCAGACCGGCCCGCGAGGGCCGCACCTACGCGCTCGAGGCGTTCGGCGCGAACGCGGGCAACGCGCTCGGCGTGCTGCGCGGGAGCGGCCTGGTCGACGCCGAATTGGCGGACGCGTGCTCCCGATTGGCACCGAGCCGCATCCCGTGGTCGTGCCCGCGCCGGCCGGGCTGGGGACGCCGCACTGGCACGGCGCCGACCGCGATGACCGTGGTCGGCGCGAGCAGCGCGACGACGGCCGACGACCTCGCCGCCGCCTGGGTGGCCGGCGTCGCCCACCAGATCGCCGACGCGCTCGCCGCGCAGGAGTCGTCCGGCGGCATCGAGGTGCTGCGCGTCGGGCGGCGGCCTCGCGGCCGACCGCGTGCTCCTGCAGGCCGTGGCCGACCTCTCCGGGCGGGTGCTCGAGGTCGCCGCCGATCTCGAGGCGACGGCGCGCGGGATCGCGACGCTGGCCGCGGCGGCAGCGGGAGTGCTCGACCCGGACGCGACCCGGCATTCGGTGGCCCACCGGGTCGAGCCCGGCTCCTCGACAGCGGCCGGGCGCGAGCGCGAGCGGGCCCGCTGGCGGGACGCGCTCGAGGTGCACATGCGCCCGGGAGGCGGGGTGAGCGACACGGCGCTCGGGCCGCGCCGCGCGCGCGGCGGCGCTCGAGCGGATGCGATCCGAGCAGTTCGATCTGCTCGTCGTCGGCGGCGGGATCACCGGCGTCGGCATCGCCCTTGACGCGGCCACCCGCGGCCTGTCGGTCGCGCTCGTCGAGGCGCGCGACATCGCCGTCGGGCACGTCGAGCCGCTCGAGCAAGCTGATCCATGGCGGCCTGCGCTACCTGGAGATGCTCGACTTCGGCCTCGTCCGCGAGGCGCTGCACGAGCGCCGGCTGCTGCTGACGCGGCTCGCGCCGCACCTCGTCCGCCCGGTTCCGTTCCTGTTCCCGCTCCGGCACCGGGTGTGGGAGCGGCCCTACCTCGGCGCCGGTCTCCTGCTCTACGACACGATGGGAGGCGCCCGCCACGTCCCCCGGGCGCGACACGCTGTCGAAGCAGGCGGCCCTGCGCTCGGCGCCGGCGCTGCGCCCGGACTCGCTCGTCGGGGCGGTGCGGTTCCACGACGCCCAGGAGGACGACGCCCGCTTCGCCGTGCACGTCGCCCGCACCGCGGCGGCGCACGGCGCCGCGATCGTGACGCGGGTCGCCGTGACGGAGTTCGTCCGCGACGAGACCGGGCGGGTCGTCGGCGCGCGCGTCCGCGACGGCCTCGAAGGCGGCGAGCTCGACGTCCGCGCCCGCCATACCATCGTCGCCGCCGGCGTCGCCACCGACCGCGTGCTCGAGCTCGCGACCGGGCGTCCGCACCACGCCCTGCGGCCGTCGAAGGGCATCCACGTGCTCGTGCCCGCGCGGCCGCCATCCCGATGCGGACGGGCCTCTTCATGCGCACCGAGAAGAGCATCTTCCACGCCATCCCGTGGGGCGACGGTCACTGGCTGCTCGGCGACACGGACACGCGAGTGGGACGGCGAGCCGGACGCGCCCGTCGCCAACCGGGCCGACGTCGAGTACGTGCTCGCGAAGGTGAACAGCGTGCTCGTGCGGCCGGTCGAGAAGGCGCAGATCTGCGGCGTCTACGCCGGCCTGCGCCCGCTGGTGGCGGCGGAGGGGACGGCGTCGACGACCCGCCTGTCCCGCGAGCACCGCCTGTTCGCGCCGCTGCCGGGCCTGACCGCCATCGCCGGCGGCAAGTACACGACCTACCGCGTGATGGCCCGCGACGCGGTCGATGCGGCCGCGCGCGACCTCGGCGGCGCACCGCCGTCGCGGACGCACGAGGTGTCGCTGGTCGACGCGGCCGGCGAGGTCGACGCGCTGGCCGCCGCCGATCCGGCGCTGGGCGATGCGATCGCCGGCACCCGCCACCGCGCCGCCGACGCCGTCCACGCGTGCACGCACGAGGGCGCGCTCGACCTGGACGACGTTCTCACCCGCCGGCTGCGGGTGTCGATCGAGGTGCCCGACCGTGGCCGGGCGGCCGCGGTCGCGATCGGGCCGATCGTCGCCCGTGCGCTGGGCTGGTCAGATGCCCGCGCCGAGTGGGAGGTGAGCCGGTATGTCCAGCTGCGCGACGCCGAGGCCGCGGCCGAGGATGCCCCTGACGACGCGACCGCCCGCGAGCGCTACCGGTCCGTCCTCACCCGCCAGTAGGGGTCAGACCCCTGTTGGCGGGGTGACCTAGAACATCGTCTGCAGCTTGGTGAACGAGCCGCCCGCGGGGTTCCCGGCCGGGTCCGTGATCGTCGGCGAGGGCACGTAGGTGACGGTGACATTCTTCACCGTGCCCAGGGCCGAGCAGCCGGCCCCGGTGCAGGCCCCGAGGATGCGGGCGGTCAGCGACACCTGGGCGCTCGAGTAGGACAGCACCGACGACGACCAACTCGCGCTCGTGCCGTCGGCGGTCACATAGCCGTCGCTGCCCAGATCCAGTGAGCCGGCGATGAAGCTCCCGATCGTCAGCGTGTCGTCGCCCGGCCCCGCCGGATCGGTGATCGTGATCGTCGTCGTCGCCGGGATCGACGACGGCAGAAGCGGCTCGCTCCACTCGGCCGTGATCTCGTCGCAGTCCTCCGGCCGACCCGCCGTGTTCACCGTCCCGACGCAGGTGCCGTTGCTCGTGTTGTGCTGGTGGCGGAAGCCCACCGGCACCGGCCCCGCGCCGTCGGCCGGGGCGGCTGCGGCGAAGGATGCGCGGTTCCCGCCCATGTCCTGGATCGCGTTCCCCGACTGCAGCCCGACCTTGAAGAGGCTCACGCTCGTGTCCGGCTGATCCGTCCACCCGCCGATCACGAGCGTCGCGGTGTTCCCGCTCGTCGAGACCGACTGGAGCGACCCGCCGGAGGGGACGTTGGTGAGCGCCCATCCGGCCGTGCAGGGGGCTGCGCACGTGGCCAGCGGCTCGTTGAACGTCACCGCGACCTGGTCGACGAACCCGTCCTCGTTCGTGTCCAGCATCGTCATGCCGGTCATGGCGGGCGGGGTGGTGTCGCCGGCGGCTCCCGGGTCGCGCACGCCGACGTACGTGACGGAGCTGTCGTTGCCCGACACCGCGTCGAACTGGGTGCCCGCCACCGAGGCCGAGTTGATCAGCGTCTGTGGCGAGCCGGGCGCCGTCATCGGGATGGTGATCGTCTCGGTGTCGCCGGACGTCATCGGGCCGATGTCGCACGTGACGGTCGCCGCGCCCGAGCACGACCCGGCGGTCACGGTCACGCTGCCGGCGAGGGAGGAGTTCGCCGGCAGCGTGTCCGTCACAGTCGCGTCCGGCTCCGAGCCGGGCCCGTTGTTCGTCACGGCGAGCGTGTAGGTGAAGCCGGTGCCCTGGTCGACCTTGGCCGGAACGGACGTCGAAACACCGAGGTCGGCGCCGCCGGCACTCGTGACCGTGGTCGTGGCCGTCGAGGAGTTGTCGCTCGTGTCCGGGTCGGCCGTGGTCGAGGAGACCGACGCCGTGTTGCCGATCGTGCCCGCGGCCGTCGCGGTCACCGTGATCGCGACCGAGCCGCCGGCGGTGCTGACGGCCCCGAGCGGGCAGCTGACGGTGCGGCTGGGATCGGCGTAGGTGCAGCCCGGCGCGCTCTCGAACGTGAGGCCGGCGGGGAGGACGTCGGTGACGGTCGTGCCGAGCGCCGTGTCAGGGCCGGCGTTGTCGACGTTCGCCGTGAAGGTCACGTCCTCGCCGACATCGACGCTCGCCGGCGCGCCCGAGAGCGCGATCGACAGGTCGGCCGAGGCCGCCGCCGCGCCGTCGGTGAACGAGGCGAAGTTCAGCCGCTTCTGGTCCTGGACGCGGGTGAAGTCGCCGCCGACGTAGAGCTTGTTGCTGCCCTCGGCGTCGAGCGCGAAGACGCCCAGGAACCCGGACGTCACGGCCGGAAGCCAGGTCGTGTCCAGCGCGCCGGTCGAGGCGTTCGCGCGCACCAGCTGGCTGACGGCGGTGCTCTTGTACTTGAAGAAGTGGCCGCCGAAGTAGGGGACGTCGTTCAGCACCGCCGTCGCCTGCACGTTGCCGTCGGTCGTCTGCTCCCAGATCTTGGCGCCGGTCGTGAGGCTGACCGCGAGCGCCTTGCCGCCGCTGCCCCCGCCTCCGCCGTAGAGGCGGGTGCTGCCCGGGGAGAGGGCGAGCACCGGATAGGTGGGGTGGTAGACGCCGGTGATGGACGCGCCGGTGGTCGGGTTGACGGCGGTCAGGCTCTTCTGCGATGTGCCGTTGACGGTGGCGAAGTTGCCGCCCATGTAGAGCCGGGTGGGCGTCAGCACGAGCGCGCGGACGAGGTTGTCGGCGGTCGTCGCGAACCCGGGCACGAGCGAGCCGTCGCTCGCGTTCAGCTCGGCGATCCGCGAGACCGTGTTCTGGCCGATCTTGGTGAAGGCGCCGCCGATGTACAGCGTGCTCGGGCTGACGGCGATCGCCCGGATGACGTTGTTCGGCCACCCGGCGGCGGGTTTCCAGGTGATCAGCGCACCGGTCGCCGTGTTGAAGACCGCGATCTTCTTCTGGGTCTTCCCGTTCACCGTGTTGAAGTTCCCGCCGACGTAGAGGCGGGAGCCGTCCGGCGATGCGGCCAGGGCGAAGACCTCGGCGTCGACGGTCGGCGCGAAGCCGGTCGGCTGGCCGGTGGTGGCGTCGATCCCGGCCAGGTTGGAGGCGGGCGCGGTGGCCGTGCTGGCGGTGTCGTCGAGCTCGGTGAACGTCCCGCCCAGGTAGATGGTGCTGCCGACCCGGAGCACGACGTCGACCTTCCCGTTCGTCCCCCAGGTGGGGTCGGGAGTGCGTCGGCAGCACGGCGATGGCCTGTGAGGCGCTCGCGATCACGAGCCCAAGGCCGAGTGCTGCACCTGCGAGCAGCTTTCGGGCGTCCATCCACCGGCGAGTTTACACGTTATCCGTCGGCCGTGTCTGGTGGCGACGAGGTGTCGCCAGCGTTGACGGCTCCGATGCGACATCGTGACCGTGCGGCTCTCCGGCCCCTCGTAGCCTCCATATGCAGGCAATTCGACGGGGAGGTAGATCGATGCGGAAGAGGCTTGGAATGGCGGTGGTGGCGGCGGCGCTGATCGGCGCGGTCGGTGCCGCGGAGACAGAAGCTGCGACGGGATCGGCGGCGAGCGTGCCGCGCTGCCGGCAGGCCCAGCTCGGGCTGGCGCAGCCGCAGTCGACCGGCGCGGCCGGCAGCGTCCGGCTGCGCTTCGTGTTCACGAACGTGAGCACGGCGACGTGCAAGCTCTTCGGCTTCGCCGGGATGCAGCTGCTGAACGCGCGCCAGCAGCCGTTGCCCACGTACGTCCAGCGCGGGTCGAGCGGCGTCGTCCCGGCCGAGCCGGAGGCCGACGTCGTCATGACGCCCGGGCAGCACGGCTCGTTCTACGCCGGCTACTCGGACGTGCCCGTGGGGGCGCAGGCGTGCAAGGTGTCAACCTCGGTCGAGGTGACGCCGCCCAACGACGCGAAGCACTTCACCCTGCGGCTCGCGATCGCACCATGCGGCGGCCTGGTGACGCTCTCGCCCGTCGTCCACGGACGGCTGCCGCTGTAGGGCCCGGGGCGGCGATCAGGCGCGCGCGCCGGGCCCGTAGGCCAGGCGCAGCAGACGGCCCTCGGCGAACCGGCCGGGGCGCAGCTCGGAGACGTCGATCGGCGGCGTCCGGCCGGTCACCTCGGCGGCGACCACGTCGCCGACGGCGGGCGAGAGCTTGAACCCGTGCCCGCTCCAGCCGACCGCCAGGTAGAGGCCGTCGATGCCGGGGCACGAGCCCATGATCGGGTTCCAGTCGGGCGTGATGTCGTACGGCCCCGCGAACGCCGCGCACGACCGTCGAACTCGGCCAGGCGCGGGTAGCGCTCGGCCGACCGCCGCGCGGACGGCGTCGGCGTACCCGGCCGAGACGCCGTGGTCGCAGTCGTCGGCGCGGTCGAGCGGATCCTCGCCCGGCGTAGGCGACGGCGCAGAACCGGCGGCCGCGGTCGGGCCGCACGACGACGTTGGTCACCGCCGTCCGAGCACACCGCCGAGGGCAGCGGCCCGCCCGGGTCGCGCCGCGGCACGATCAGCACCTGCAGGCGGCGCAGCTCGATCGGCTGCTCGGCGCCGAGCGGGCGCAGCAGGTCGTTGCCCACGCGCCGGTGGCCAGCACGACCGGCCGGCCGCGATGAAGCCCGGGTCGGTCTCGACGCCGGTCACGCGCCCGTTCTCGACGCGCAGGCCGTGGACGCCGACAGCCCAGCTCGTGGCGCAGGCCCCGCGAGCGAGGCGGCCGCGAACCAGCCCAGGCACATCTTCTGCGCGTCGGCGAAGCCGCCGTCCGGCTCGTAGGCCGCGCCGGCGACGCCGTCGAGCGAGAGCTCGGGCTCGACCTGGCCGATCTCGTCCGGCTCGAGGAAGTGCGTGTCGAGGCCGATGCCGCTGCAGCAGGCGACGTTGCCGCGGCAGGCGGCCTCGAGCCGTTCCGGCACCGTCAGCAGGTAGCCGCAGCGCACGTAGCCGGCGTCGGCCACGCCGACCTCGTTCTCCCAGTCGACGATCGTGCGGGTGCCGGCCATCGCCAGCCGCGCCGTGACCGCGTTCGAGTAGTGGCGGCGCACCATCGAGAACGAGCGGCCGGAGTCGCCGCGAGCCGGCCACGCCACGGTCGAAGATGGCGACGCTGCGCTGGCCGTCGCGGGTCAGAGCGCGTGCGCCGTCGCGAGCCCGATGATCCCGGCCCCGACGATGGCGGTGTCGGCCGACTCTGGCACGGCGCAACGCTACACCGCCGGCGTGGGGACAGTCCCCCCGCGCGGAGGCTGTCCCCGATTCTCGGGCCGGACCAATTGCCAAACATTTGCGTTTTGGTCTGGTATTCGGTACGGTCTGACGCGACGCCCATGTACGACTACGGCTTCTTCTCCTACGAGTCCAAGGAAGACTTCCTCGACCGGTCGCGGGAGTTCTGGAATCCCGACAAGACCGACTTCTGGCAGGACGCCGGCGTCGACCTCGTCATCGATCGCCGCGAGGGCTACTTCTTCTGGGACATGGCCGGCCGCCGGCTGATCGACCTGCACCTGAACGGCGGCACGTACAACCTCGGCCACCGCAATCCCGAGCTGATCGCGACGCTCGAGCAGGCGATGCAGCGGTTCGACATCGGCAACCACCACTTCCCGGCGCTGGCGCGCACGGCGCTGGCCGAGGCGCTGGTCAAGACCTGCCCGCCGAACATGCAGCGCGTCGATCTACGGCGCCGGCGGCGGCGAGGCGACCGACATCGCGATCAAGACCGCGCGCCACACCCGGCAGCGGCGCAAGATCGTCTCGATCCTGAAGGGCTACCACGGCCACACCGGCCTCGCCGTCGCGGCCGGCGACGACCGCTTCTCGAAGCTGTTCCTGTCCGACCGCCCCGACGAGTTCGCGCAGGTGCCGTTCAACGACCTCGGCGCGATGGAGGCGGCGCTGCGCGGCGGCGACGTGGCCGGCCGTGCTGATCGAGACGATCCCCGCCACCTACGGCTTCCCGCTCCCCGAGCCCGGCTACCTGCAGGGCGTGAAGCGGCTCTGCGAGCGGTATCGGCGCGCTCTACATCGCCGACGAGGTGCAGACCGGGCTGATGCGCACCGGCGAGATGTGGGGCATCGCCAAGGCCGGCGTCGAGCCCGACATCATGGTCATCGGCAAGGGCATCACCGGCGGCATGTACCCGATCTCGTGCGTCGTCGTGTCCGAGGAGTGCTCGGCCTGGCTGAAGGAGGACGGCTTCGGCCACATCTCCACCGGCGGCGGCGCCGAGCTCGGCTGCATCGTCGCGCTCAAGGTGCTCGAGATCTGCGGCCGGCCGGAGGTGCGCTCGATGGTCGCACTACATCGCCGACCGCTTCGGCCGGGGGCTGCGGGCGATCCAGGAGCTCTACCCCGACTGGTTCGTCGGCATCCGCCAGGACGGCGTCGTCATGGGCCTCGAGTTCGACCATCCGCAGGGCGCCAAGATCGTCATGAAGCACCTCTACGAGAACGGCGTGTGGGCGATCTTCTCGACGCTCGACCCGCGCGTGCTGCAGTTCAAGCCGGGGATCCTGCTCGGCCCCGAGCTGGTCGACGAGGTGCTCGACCGCACCGAGGTGTCGATCGGCCAGGCGCTCGCCGAGCTGCGCGGCGAGCGGGCTCGGCGGTGGTGCGCGCGATGAGCGCCGTCGCCGCCGAGCCGGCCGGCGTCCCGCGCGCGCGGATGATGCTCCAGCGGGCCCACTGGGCCGCCACCGCCTTCGCCGGCTACGACCGCGAGCGCACCCGCCGGATCGTCGAAGCGGTCGCCGAGGCGGCATACCAAAACGCCGAAAGGTATGCCGAGTGGGCGGTCGAGGAGACCGGCATGGGCGTCGTCGAGCACAAGCGGCGCAAGAACGAGGCGTGCTCCCGCGGGCTGCGTCGAGTGGTACGGCGGCGACGACTACGTCGCGCGCCCGCATCGACGCCGAGGCCAAGATCGTCGAGCTGCCCCGGCCGGCCGGCGTGGTGCTCGCGCTGACGCCGTCGACCAACCCGATCGCGACCGTCTACTTCAAGGTGCTGCTGGCGCTGATGACCCGCAACGCCGTCGTCGTCAGCCCCCATCCGCTGGCCCGCGAGGTGTCGGCCGACGCCGCGCACCGGCTGGCGCGCGGCGGCCGTCGCGGCGGGCGCGCCCGACGGCTGCGTGCAGGTGGTCGAGGAGCCGACCATCCCGCTGATCGAGGCGCTGATGAGCGACCCGACGACCGACGTCATCCTCGCCACCGGCGGCGTCGCCGTCGTGCGCGCGGCCTACCGCTCCGGCAACCCGGCGATCGGCGTCGGCCCCGGCAACGTGCCGGCGCTGGTCGATCACACCGCCGACCTGGCGCGCGGCGGCCGAGCGGCTGATGGACTCGAAGTGCTTCGACAACTCGATCCTCTGCACGAACGAGTCGTGCGCGATCGTCGAGGAGCGCTGCGCCGACGGCGTTCGAGCGGGAGCTGGGCGCGCCACGGCGGCCACGTGCTGACGCCGGACGAGACGGCGGCGGCTGCGCGAGAAGCTGTACCCCGAGGGCCGCATGCGGCTCGACCTGGTCGGCAAGGACGCGCCAGCAGCTCGCCGAGGAGGCCGAGATCCGGGTGCCGGCGCAGACGCGCGTGCTGGTGGCGCCGTTCTCGCTGGTCGTGCCCGAGGAGCCGCTCGCGCGCGAGAAGCTGTTCCCGCTGCTCGGCCTCGTGCGCGTGCCCGACGCCCGGCGCGGCATCGACGCCGCCCGCGCGATGCTGCGGATCGGCGGCGCCGGCCACTCGGCCGTCATCCACTCCCGCGACCCGCGCACGATCATGGCCTACGGCGCGGCGGTGCAGGTGCTGCGGGTGGCCGTCAACGCCGGCGGCAGCACCGGCTCGGCCGGCCTCGACACCAACCTCGCGCCGACGATGACGATCGGCACCGGCTTCTTCGGCCGCTCGTCGCTGGGCGAGAACCTGGAGCCGCAGCACCTGATCAACATGACCCGGGTGGCCTACGCCTCCGACCCGTCCGAGGCCGTTCGGCGACTTCGCCGGCCTCGAGCCGTGGAGCGCCGCGCCCGAGGCCGCGCCGGTCGCCGCGCCGCCGCGCGGCCGCCGGCGTCGACGAGGCCCGCGAGGAGATCCGCCGGATCGTGCTCGAGGAGCTGCGGGAGCTGGTGAAACGCTGATGGCCGAGCTGCGCTCCTTCATCTTCATCGACCAGCTGCAGCCGCAGACCATGTGCTATCTGGGCACCTGGATCCGCGGCCGGCTGCCGCGCACGAACATGGCCGCGCAGATCATCGAGATCGCGCCCGGCCTCGACATCGAGCCGCTGACCGACGTGGCGCTGAAGTCGACCGAGGTGCAGGCGGGCATCCTGGTCGTCGAGCGCCAGTTCGGCTACCTGGAGATCCACTCGCGCTCGACCGCCGCGGTGCAGGCGGCGAGCGGCGCCGTGCTGGCAGGCGCTCGGCGCGTCGCCCGCCGACGCGACCAAGCCGCAGATCCTGGCGTCCCAGCTGATCACCCGGATCGACCACCAGCACGCCTTCCTGATCAACCGCAACAAGCTCGGCTCGATGGCGCTGCCGGGCGAGTCGCTGTTCGTGCTCGAGATGCAGCCGGCGTCCTACGCGATCCTGGCGACCAACGAGGCCGAGAAGGCGGCGCGGATCAAGGTGGTCGACTACCGCATGATCGGCGCCACCGGCCGCGTCTACCTGGCCGGCATGGAGGCCGACGTGCGCACGGCCGGCGACGCCGCCGTGGCCGCGCTGGGAGGTGCGGTGTGAGCGCCGAGGACGCCGACCTGCTGCGCAGGTCACCCGCGAGGTGCTCGCCGATCCTGCCCGGAGCTGCTGGCGGAGGCGCTGACGGCCACTGGCACCGGCAACGGGAACGGCAACGGGGACGGGGCAGGCCCCACCCGGGGCCTGGCCCCGCTCGCAGCCGGCCGAGCCGCCCGCCGGGGTGCCGCAGGTGCCGGCGCCGCCGATCGCCAGGGTGCACCGCCCGTCGGGATGGCGGCCGCCGGCCGAGTCGGACACGACCCCCGCAGTCGGCGCCCCTGCCGCGCGCCGAGGCGTCGGGCGAGGCTTCCGCCGTCGGGCGCCGAGGTCGAGGACGTCGACCTGCGCAGCGACGCCGACCTGGACGCGTTCGTCCGCTCGCTCGTGCACCGGCTCGAGAACCCGCGCGATCGCATGGCGATCCGGGCGGGCAAGCTGCGGTTCCGGCTCGGCGCGAGCCGCGGCGGCCGCCGCGGCGCCGGCGGCGGCGCCGACGATCCGGATCGAGCGCGGCGCCGTCACCGAGCGGACCGTGCGCGAGGCGGCGGCCCAGGGCGCGCGGCTGGTGCTGGCCCCGCGGGCGGTGCTGACGCCGATGGCGCGCGACCGCGCGCGGAGCCTGGGAGTCGAGATCGAGAAGGAGCGGCGATGCTGAGAGCGACCGTCACCGGCGCCGTCTGGGCGACCAAGCGGGTCGAGGGGATCCCCAACGGCGCCTTCCTCGAGGTCGAGATCGAGGGCGGCGGGAAGCTCGTCGCCTTCGACGTGCTGGGCAGCGGCGTCGGCGAGCGCGTGCTGGTCGCCACCGGCTCGGTCGCCTCGGGCTGGTTCGGCGGCGAGCACCCGCCGATCGACGCGCTGATCATCGGATCATCGACGAAGAGACGCACCGCAAGGCCGGCCCCCAACGCTCCCGTCGCGTGACGGGGGCATGAGAGGAGGAGTCATGGCACAGACCACGCCATCGGCATGATCGAGACCAAGGGCTACGTGGCCGCGCTGGCGGCCGCCGACGCCATGGTCAAGGCCGCCAACGTCACCA
The DNA here is from genome assembly GCA_963708365.1 of uncultured Actinomycetes bacterium. GTDB lineage: Bacteria > Actinomycetota > Thermoleophilia > Gaiellales > JAICJC01 > JAICJC01. Next base: position 207,558 of record CAVPSM010000009.1, on the reverse strand, counting down.
TCGTGGCGCCGCGAGGAGGTCGGCGACGGCCTCGTGTCCGTCGTCATCCAGGGCGACGTCGGCGCCGTCAAGGCCGCCACCGAGGCGGGCGCCGAGACCGCGTCGACCGTCGGCGAGCTGGTCTCGGTGCACGTCATCCCGCGCCCGCACGCCGAGCTCGACAAGCACTTCGTCCACGCGATGGCTATGCGCGATCGCAGAACTGACCGCAGGTCCAGCTGCGGGTCTACCTGCCGATCCCGAGCCTGGGCCGCCAGTTCGCGGCCTACCTGGGTACGCCGACGCGTGCCCGCGGGTACCCGCCGATCGAGGGCGACCACGCGCTGATCGTCGAGGTGGCGCCGGCGCTGGCGATCGAGCGGATCACCGACCTGGCGCTGCGGTCGGTGCCCGAGATCGAGCCGGGCATCCTCTACGTCGAGCGCCAGTTCGGGGTGCTGGAGGTGCACCACCGCGACCAGGCGCTCGTCGACCAGGCCGGCGCGGCGATCCTGGAGGGGATCGGCGCGACCGCCGCCGGACGCGCTGCGGCCGCGTATCCTCTACGCCGACGTGATCGAGGACATCACCGACCAGCATGCGGTGATCATCAACCGCAACCGCGAGGCCTCGATGGTGCTGCCCGGCGAGACGCTGCTCGTCTACGAGGTGGTGCCGGCGCTGTTCGCCGCGGTCGCCGCCAACGCCGCCGAGCAGGCGGCGCCGGACGCCACGCTCGTCACCGTCTCGATGATCGGCGCCGCCGGCCGCATCTACATTCAGCGGCGCGACCGAGAGCGTCGTCCGCGCCCGCGACGAGATCACCCGGGTGCTCGAGTCGGTGGAGGGCCGTGAGCACTGACCAGGCGGCGATCGACCGGCTGGCGGCAGCGGCGCTGCCCGCTACGGCCTCGATCCCGGCTGCGAGCTCGCGCCTGATCAACGTCTCCGAGAACTACACCTACCGGATCGACGACCCCGCGGCGGGCGGGCGTACGCGCTGCGCGTCCACCGGCCCGGCGTACCACACGGCCGCCGAGATCGCCTCCGAGCTCGACTGGATCGACGCGCTGCGCGAGGACGGCGGTGGTGGAGACGGCCACGCCGTGCCGGCGGTGACCGGCGGCCGCGTGACCAGGTGCGCACCGACGACCTGGGCGAGCGCAACGTCGTGCTGTTCGAGTGGCTGGGCGGCGACATGCCCGACCCCGACGCCGGACGACCTGATGCCCGGGTTCCGGACGCTGGGCGCGGTCTCGGCGCGGATGCACGGCCACGCGCCGGCGCTGGGCGCCGCCGGCCGGCTTCGCGCGCTTCCGCTGGGACTACGACGACGACGCTCGGCGCGCAACGGCCACTGGGGCCGGTGGCAGGACGGCCTCGGGCATGGGCGCCGAGGAGCTGGCGCTGCTCGGCCGGCTCGACGACGACGCTGCGCGCGCGGCTGGAGCGCGTACGGCCAGGGGCCGCGAGCGGTTCGGCCTCGTGCACGCCGACATCCGGCTCGCGAACCTGCTGGTCGACGGCGAGCACGTGCGCGTGATCGACTTCGACGACTGCGGCTTCTCGTGGTTCATGTACGACTTCGCGACCACCGTCTCGTTCATCGAGGACCACCCGCGACGTGCCCGAGCTGAAGGCACGCGTGGGTGGAGGGCTACCGCTCGGTGGCGCCGCTCGACCCGGACGACGAGGCCGAGCTCGACACGTTCGTGATGCTGCGCCGGCTGCTGCTGGTGGCCTGGATCGGCTCGCACCACCAGTTCGCCACCGAGGCGGCCGAGCTGGGCGCCGGCTTCACCGACGGGCACGTGCACGCTTGCCGAGCGGTACCTGTCGACACACGGCTGAGGGCCGGCATCGCGCGATTGAATCCGCGCCAAATGCCAATTGGCGTGCTGGACCGTAGAATGGGCCGCCCGAAAGCCGCACACCAGGAGGTTCCATGTTCACCCCACTGACGGCCGCACCGTGCTCGTCACCGGCGGCACCAAGGGCATCGGCAAGGGCATCGCGGGCGTCTTCGCGGCCGCCGGCTGCAACGTCGCGCTGATCGGCCGCGGCGAGCGAGGCCGGCGAGACCGCCGTGCGTGACCTGTCCGCGCGCGGCGGCAAGGTCGTCGTTCTGCAGGGCGACGTCGCCAGGGCCGACGACTGCCGGCGGGTGGTCGGCCGAGGTCGTGTCGCGCTACGGCGGCATCGACGTCGTCTGCGCCAACGCCGGCATCTTCCCCGACGTCGAAGCTGGCCGACATGACCGAGGAGGACATCGACGCGATCTTCGCGACCAACGTCAAGGGCACGATGCTGACGGTCAAGGCGTGCCTGCCCTCACCTCGAGCGCTCCGGCCACGGCCGCGTGATCCTGACCAGCTCGATCACCGGGCCGCTCACCGGGCTTCCCGGGCTGGTCGCACTACGGCGCCACCAAGGCGGCGCAGCTCGGGTTCCTGCGCACCGCCTGCATCGAGCTGGCGCCGAAGCGGATCACGGTCAACGCTGTCCTGCCGGGCAACGTCGAGTCGGAGGGGCTGGACGAGCTCGGGCGACGAGTACCGGGCGTCGATGGCGGCGTCGATCCCGCTCGGCCGGCTCGGGCTACCCGTCGAGGAGATCGGCGCGGCCGCGCTGTTCCTGGCCACCGACGAGGCGGGCGTACATCACCGGCCAGACGATCGTGGTCGACGGCGGCCAGATCCTGCCCGAGTCGCTGGCGGCGCTCCAGGCGCGCAGTAGAGGCTCGGCGGCGCGTGACCGAGCCCGTCCCCGGACTTCCCGCCGCGCTTGCGCCGCTCGGGCCGGCGGCGGCGGGCGCTGCGCGACCGCCTGGCCGCCGAGATCGCGGCGGGCGCGCCCGGCCCGGGCGAGCGGCTGGGCGCCGAGCGCGAGCTGGCCGCCCGGCTACGGGGTCAGCCGCTCGACGCTGCGCGCCGCCCTCGACGCGCTCGAGACGGCCGGCGTCGTGCACCGCGTGCGCGGCCGCTCGGGCGGGATCTTCGTCTCGGAGCGGCGGGTCGAGCGCGACCTGACCAGCCTCACCGGCCTGCCCGCCTACCTGCGCCGCCAGGGCTTCCAGTCGGGCGCGCGGGTGCTGTCGACGGCCACGGTCGGGCGCCGACGCCGAGGCGGCCGAGGCGCTCGGCGTGCCGGAGGGCGAGCTCGTGCTCGAGGTCGTGCGCGTGCGCCTGGCCGACGAGCAGCCGATCTCGCTCGAGCGCGCCCGGTTCCCCGCCGACCGCTTCCCCGGGCTGCTCGACCGCTCGCTGTCGGGCTCGCTCTACGAGCTGCTGGAGTCCGAGCTACGGCCTGAGGCCGGCGAGGCGGAGGAGCGGATCGAGGTGGTCGGGGCGACCGCTGCCGAGGCGCGCGTGCTCGAGGTGCGGCGCCGGCGCGCCGCTGGTCTCCATCGCGCGCACGGCCTGGGCGCGCCGACGGCCGCCCGTTCGAGCGCTCGAACGACCTCTTCCGCGCCGACCGCGTGCGCATCGTCGGTGCGCGTCCGCACGCGCGACCACGCCTCGCTCGGGCAGCGCGGTCGAGGTCGTCCGCTGACGTGACTGAATAAAAGGGGTCTGACCCCGTTTATTCACGCGGTGTGGAGCGCCAGGCGGCCTGGGAGCGGGCGACGCAGCACGAGCGGCCGACGCGGCAGACGGCCCGGTCGAGCGCGCGCAGCATGCGGGCGGCGGTGCCCATGCCTCCACGGTACCCCAAAGTGGAATACTCCCCCGGACCCGTGGCCGAGCACGTCATCACCCGCGACGCGCCCACCCATCGCCGCTGGGACGTGGACACGGAGCCCGTCGTGCGGATCCAGCCCGGCGACATCGTCACGGCCGAGACCGACGACTTCGCCGGCGGCCAGATCACGCGCGACTCGACCGCCGCCGACCTGCCGGGCTCGACTTCGAGCTGATCTACCCGCTGGCCGGCCCGATCCACGTCGAGGGCGCCGAGCCCGGCGACGCGCTCGCGATCGAGTTCCTCGACTTCGAGCTGCCCGCGTGGGGGTGGGCCTGCATCATCCCCGGCTTCGGGCTCCTCCCGCCGGGCGAGTTCACCGAGCCCTACATGAAGTTCTTCGACCTCACGGGCGGGGACGAGATGGAGCTTCACCCCCGGCGTGCGATCTGCCGATCGAGCCGTTCTGCGGCACGACCGGGGTGCCCGGCGCCGGCATGCACGCGTGCCGATCCCGCCCCCGCACGCGGGTGGCGGCAACATCGACTGCCGCCACCTGACGAAGGGGACGACGCTCTACCTGCCGGTCGGCGTTCCCGGCGGCGCTGGTCTCGCTGGGCGACGCGCATGCCGCGCAGGGCGACGGCGAGGTGGCGATCTCCGGGCTGGAGTGCGCGATGCGGACGACGCTCCGGATCTCGGTCGAACATGGCATGAACCTGCGCGCCCCGGCGCTGCGACGGCGGCCCGGCTCGCTCACCCCGCGGGTCGACGGCGGCGGCTGGTTCGCCACTACCGGCGTCGAGCCCGACCTGATGGAGGCGTCCCGCTCGGCCGTCCGCGCGATGATCGACCACCTCGTGTCGCGAGCGCGGCCTCTCACGTGACGACGCTTACATGTTGTGCTCGCTGGCTGGCGATTTGAAGGTCACCGAGGTCGTCGATGCGCCAAACTGGATGGTGGGCTGCTTCATGCCCGACGCAGTGTTCACCGACCAGGAGGTCGCGCGATGCACGACGTGGCGATGAGAGAGTCGCTGGAGCGGCTGGCGGAGCACGACGGCGGCAGGAGGCTCCTGCAGCTCGCCCTGCGCAGCATCGAGCGCGGCGACCACGAGCTCGCCTCGGGCTGCTGGACGCGCAAGGGCGACGCCGGCTGCCTGTTCCAGCACGCCTACTGGCAGGGCGTTGCCGACGGCGTCTTCGCCGACGACGGCCGCGCCCGGGCGTGGGTCAGCGGTGTCGCCGGCAAGGACTACGACCGCGTGATCGACGTGATCGCGGCCTTCGACAGGCTCGCCCGGGCGGAGTACGCCGTCGAGCGGCCGCCGCTTCGGCCCGCCCGTGCTCGACCGCGAGCGCTGGCGCCGGCGGGTCACCGCGCTGCTCGTCGAGGTGCTGGGCGCGCCCGGTGACCGCTCGCCGGAGCCCGGCTCGGCGCCCTCACCGCCTAGCTCGCGCGCAGGGCTTGACCTCGCGCGCGACGTAAATGGTACAAACGGCTCCGTAGCTGTCTGACAACTTCCGGCGCTGGCTGCCCGGAGCACCTGAGGGAGGTGGTCGAATGAGCAGTGAAGGCGGAGGCATGCACGAGCATCACGAGGGCATGCTCCCCGTGGTCGACAGTGTCGACGTCTCGTCGCGCGACGACGTCCACAAGCTGCACGGCGGCGCGGTCGGCTCTGGCGGCGTGCTGTTCCTGACCGTGACCGGGTCGGCGCCGATCACGGCCATGCTCTTCAACACGCCGATCTCGGTCGGGTTACGGCAACGGGCTCTACACGCCGGCCGGCTTCCTGTTCGCCACGATCATCCTGACCATCTTCTCGGTCGGCTACGTCGCGATGGCGCGCAAGGTCACGGCCGCGGGCGGCTTCTACAGCTTCATCAGCCACGGCCTCGGCCGCGAGCTTGGGATGGCGCACGGGCCTCGCGATCACGCTGGCCTACTCGCGTGTTCGAGGCGTCGCTCATGCGGCGGGTTCGCGTTCTTCGCGACGCGGCAAGCTGAACCAGTACGGGTACCACCTCTCGTGGGTGCTCGCCGGCGCTGTTCATGGTCGTCGCTGATCTCGATCCTCGTCCTACTTCGACATCCACCTCTCGGCCCGGGTGCTCGGCTGCGCGCTGATCGGCCGAGGTGCTGATCCTGCTGATCTTCGACGCTCGGTGTTCTTCTCCACGGCGGCAGCAACGTGCAGGTCGGAGGCGCATCAACCCGCTGAACGCGTTCAAGAGCCTGCCCGCCAGCGGACACGGCGACACAGCCGTCGCCGCCGGGCGCCGCCGGCATCGGCGTCTTCTTCGCCTTCTGGTCGTGGGTCGGCTTCGAGATGGCCCCGAACTACGGCGAGGAGTCGAAGAACCCGAAGAAGATCGTGCCCAGGGCCATGTACATCTCGGTGATCGGCCTGGGCATCTTCTACACGATCACGTCCTGGGCATCGATCTCCGGCGTATGCCGAGCACAGGCCGCGGCGGCGTTCGCATGCCCAGAACGACTACGGCGAACTTCTACCTCACCCCGGCCGAGGCAGTTCGGGAACGAGTTCATCTCCAGACCTGATGAGCTACCTGATCCTGACCGGCTCGTTCGCCTGCGGCATGGCCTTCCACAAGACGACGGCGCGCTACATGTACTCGCTGGGACGTGAGCGCGTGCTGCCGCGCGGCTCTCGGGCGCACACACCCGAAGTACCACTAGCCCGCACATCGCGTCGCTCACGCAGACCGTGATCGCGGCTGGCATCGTGCTCGCGTTCGTCGGCGTTCGGCGAGTGCCGGCCGGCCAGACGCGCGGCACCAACGTCCTACATCTACCTGTACGGCCTGATGGCCGTCATGGGCGTGGTCGTCGATCCTCTGCCATCCAGGCGCTGGTCTCGGTCGCGATCATCGTCTACTTCCGCACGCACCACGCGGCCGACCACCACTGGTGGACGACGACCTGGCGCCGATGATCTCGGCCGTCGACCCAGGTCTACGTGCGTCTACCTGGCAATCAAGAACCTCAACTTCCTGGCCACGGGCGTCACTGGTGCCAAGTGCTCTGCTCGGCATCGATCTCGTCGTCTTCCTCGGCGGCGTCGCGTGGGCGTTCTACATCAAGTCCAACGACCGGGCCAAGTACGAGACCATCGGCCGTCTCGTCAACGAGGGGCTGGACAGCGCCGCATAGGGCGGGGCCGCAGGCGGGCGGTGGTGGGGGCCTCGGCCCCTACGCCACCGCCGCGGCCGCGTCGAGCGCGCAGCGCAGCTGCTCGTCGAGCGGCCGCCCTCGACCAGCACGCCGTCGAGCGCGGCGGTGCCGATCGTGAAGGCCCACACGCCGCGCTCGGCCAGCGCCTGGATCCGGGCCGGCGAGTCGACCGAGCCGGCGGCGATCACCGGCAGCGACGTCGCGCCGACGACCGCCTCGACCAGCGCGTCGACGTCGCCGTCGTAGCGGTAGGCGAGCAGGTTGATGCCGTCGACGCCCAGGCTCTCGGCCCGGCGCGCGTCCTCGGCGATCTCCTCGATCGAGCCGCGCAGCAGGCAGGGGTGGCCGACGATCTGGCCGACGTAGGGGAAGAACTTGATGCCCGTGCCGGCGATGATCTCCTGCACCGGCTCGATCAGCGTGCCGCCGATCAGGTAGTCGGGGCCGATCTCGGCGGCCGCGCGGGCCGACTCGAGCGTGTCCTCGGCCGTCTCCGAGACGACCTCGAGGTAGCTCGTGTGGCCGTTGCCGCGGATGTCGTCCATGAGCGCCTGCGAGCTCGTCGCGCGGCAGGCCCACGTCCTTGCAGCCGACGTGGCTGACGCCGCTCCCCGCGATCGAGGCGTACACCGCCCGGGCGTCGGCGAGCGTGAGGTCGTCGCGCGTCAGCATGAAGATGAATTCGATCACCAGATCCTCCAAGTTGTAGGACAACTCGGTATGATACTGGCTCGATGGCCACGGCGTGCGAGACGGGAGGGTGCGAGTGCGAGCAGCGATCTGGGACGGCCCGGGCACGATGTCGGTGGGCACGGTGCCGGACGCCCGCTGCCCCGACGACGGCGTGCTGCTGCGGGTCACCGCATGCGGCATCTGCGGCACCGACGTGCGCACGCTTCTACAACGGCGACCGCCGGATCTCGCCGCCGTGGGTGCTCGGCCACGAGATCAGCGGCGAGCTGATCGAGATCGGGCCGCGGCGCCGCCGACGAGATCGGCCGAGATGGGGCTCGCGGCCGGCGACCACGTGCACTGCATCTCGACGCTCTGGTGCGGCCGCTGCCGCCTCTGCCGCAGCGGCAACGAGCACCTGTGCGTGAACGGCGAGCTGATGGGCTTCGACTACCAGGGCGCCTACGCCGAGCTGGTCGCGATCCCCGAGATCGCGCTCAAGAACCTCTTCCGCATCCCCGACGGCCTGTCCGACGCGCACGCCACGTTCGCCGATCCGCTGTCGGACGCGATCTGCGGCCACAAGGACATCGCCGTCGGCCTCGACGACACCGTCGCCGTCATCGGCGCCGGCCCGGTGGGCACGGCGCACGCCGCGATCGCGCGGCTCGAGGGCGCCGGCCAGGTGCTGCTGCTCGAGACGGCCGCGGCCCGGCTCGACCTGGCCCGCGAGATCCTCGGCGACGAGCGGATGGCCTACGTCGACACGTCGAGCACGCGACGGGCTCGCCGCCGTGCGCGAGGCGACCGAGGACATCGGCGCCGACGTCGTCATCGTCGCCTGCTCGAGCGACATCGCCCAGGAGCAGGCGATGGAGATGGCCGCGCCGCGCGGCCGGGTGCTGTTCTTCGGCGGCCTGCCCAAGGGCACGACGCACATCAACTTCCCGTCGAACATCCTGCACTACCAGGAGGTGCAGGTGCACGGCTCCTACGCCTCGCGCCACCGCGACCAGGTGCACGCGCTCGACATGCTGGCCGACGACATCGGCGGCCTGCGCGCCGTCGTCTCGGACGTCGTCGACCTCGACAGCGCCCCGGCGGCGTTCGGCCGCATCCGCGCCGGCGAGGTGCTCAAGGTCGTCGTCGAGCCCTGAGGGCCGATCAGGATCCCGGCCCGTGACCACGCTCAACCGCCGCTCGCTGCGCCACTCGATCGCCGACGGGCTGCGCGAGCGGGTGGTGGCGGGCGAGTTCGGCCCCGGGCGACCGGCTCCCCGGCGAGCCGGAGCTGGCCCGCAGCCTGGGCGTGTCGCGCAGCTCGCTGCGGGCGGCGATCGCGCTGCTCGAGGAGGACGGCCTCGTCCGCCGGCGGCACGGCTCGGGCACCTACGTCACCGACCGGCCGCTGCTGCGGAACGACCTCAGCCGCAACTTCGGCGTCTCGTCGATGATCGCGGCGATGGGGCTCGAGCCGGGCACCGTCGACGAGACCTGCGCCGCCGAGCCGGCCTCGCCCGAGGTCGCGGCGGCGCTCGGGATCGAGGTCGGCGCGCCGACCAGCGTGCTGCGCCGGGTGCGTACCGCCGGCGGGCGGCGGGTCGTCGACGAGACGGACTGGTGCCGCAGCGACCTGCTCTCGCCGCCGGCGATGGCGGCCGCCGCGCAGGGCTCGATCTACGCCGCGCTGGCCGAGCGCGGGCGCGACCGTGCACCACGGCGTCGCCACCATCACGCCCGACGTGGCGATGGGCGACGTCGCCCTGCGGCTGGGCGTGCCCCGGGGCACGCTGCTGCTGACGCTGTGCCAGGTCGACAGCACCGCCGACGGCGCGGTCGCCATGGTCTCGCGCGAGCACCACCTGGCGGACGCGTTCGAGATCTCCGTCTACCGGCGCGGCCCGGGCGACGGCGCCGAGGACCGACGGTGAGCGACGCCGAGCTGGTCGTCGGCGTCGACGTCGGCTCGCAGGGCACCTGCGCGCAGGCGATCGCCGCCGACGGCACGCACGTCGCCACGAGCTACGTCCCCCACACGCTCTCCTACCCGCACCCCGGCTGGGCCGAGCAGGACGCGCGCGAGTGGCTGGGCGCGGTCGCGCAGGCGCTGGCCGAGATCCGGCGCGAGGTCGGCAAGCGGCCGCTGCGGGCGATCTCGTTCGGGTCGCAGCTCGACGGGATGGTGGCCGGCCGACGCCGACGGCGAGCCGCTCGGGCCGGCGCTGATCTGGATGGACCGGCGGGCCGGGCCGAGTGCGCCGCCGCGCGCGGAGCGGATCGACCCGGAGCGCCTGCGCGCGCTCACCGGCTGCAACCTCGATCCCGGGCACGTCGCGGCCAAGATCGCCTGGCTGGCGGGCAACCGGCCCGACCAGCACGCGGCCGCCCGCTGGTTCCTGCTGCCGGGGTCGTTCGTCGCCTGGCGGGCCGCCGGCGAGCTCGCCGTCGACCCGTCCAACGCCTCGTCGTCGATGCTGCTCGACGTCGACACCGGCGACTGGTCGGAGGAGGCGTGCGCCGCGTTCGGAATCGATCCCGCCTCGCTCGCGCCCGTGCGCCCGGCCGACGCCGTGCTCGGCCCGGTGGCGCCGTGGCTGCGCGAGGCCGCCGGCCTCGACGCGTCGACCCTGGTCGTGCTCGGCTGCGGCGACGAGATGGCGGCGACGCTCGGCGCGGGCGTCGTCGAGCCGGGCGCGGTCTGCGACGTCATGGGCACGGCCGAGCCGGTCTGCGCGGTTGCGCCGGGGCCCGCGCTCGACCCCGACGGCGTCACCGAGCTGCACCCGCACGCCGATCCCGGCGGCTGGCTGCTCGAGAACCCGGGCTGGCTCTCCGGCGGCGCGTACCGCTGGTTCCGCGACGAGCTCGGCTCGGTCGAGGCGGCGCGCGTCGGCGGCGACCGGCACCGACGTCTACGAGCTCCTGAACGATCTCGCCGAGGCCGTCCCGGCGGGCGCGGACGGCGTGCTGTGGGTGCCGGCCCTGGCCGGCGCGATGGCGCCGGAGTGGAACGCCGACGCCCGGGCCGGCTGGTTCGGGCTGACCGCCGCCCACGGCCGCGCGCACCTGGCCCGCGCGCTGCTCGAGGGCAACGCCTACGCGCTGCGCGACGTGCTCGAGGCGATGGGCGCCGCCGGGCTCACGCCGACCGAGCTCGTCTGCGTCGCCGGCGGCGCCCGCGGCGGCCTCCTGCGCCAGATCCGCGCCGACGTGACCGGCCTGCCGGTCACCCGGCCCTACGACGTCGAGACGACCGCCCGCGGCGCGGCGATGCTGGCCGCCGTCGGGTGCGGGGCTGCATCCCGATGCGCGCACCGCCAGCCTGACGATGGCCGGGCCGCGCGTCGAGCCCGCCTTCCCCGACCCGGAGCGGCGCGAGCTCTACGACGAGCTGCACGCGCGCCACCGGGCGCTCTACTCCGCGCTTCGCCCCCTGTTCTAGGAGGGACCCATGGACTCGCACGCCGTTGACGCGGCCCTCGCCGAGCTGACCCGGTTCCCGCTCCTCGACGCGCTCTACGGCCGCCGCTCGCGCCGCTTCCCGATGGGCGGCGCGATCCCCGACGGCCCGCTCGCCTACAGCTCGCAGCACGAGCACGTGCCCGCTGAGCGAGCTCGAGACGCTGCTCATCCTGACCGCCATGGCGGGCACGACCGGCTGGCACTACGGCATCACCCGCCACGCCCGCTACGCGCCGCACTTCGCCAACTACAACGGCGCCGCGGCCGGGCGCACGATCCCGTCGGCCGCCGGGTTCCACACGAGCGAGCTCTTCTACACCGACGACTCGGGCCTCTACTACTTCCCGACCCGCGACGCCGGCGCGCTGGTCGACCCGGCCGAGGAGGAGATCACGCCGGCGCTCATGATCGAGCGCCACCGCGACCGGATCGTGAAGCTCTCCGACCAGCGCCTGCACCTGCCGCGCGAGGAGCCCTATCTCGAGGGCCACAACACCTGGATCGCGAACGAGCCCGGCTCGCTGCTCGCGATCCCCGTCGCCGACATCGCCCAGCACCACATCGCGAACATCTGCTTCTTCACGCAGAACGGGTTCTGCCTGACGGACGACATCAACGGCCGCCCGATCCCGGGGATCGAGCGGTTCGAGGGCCTCGTGGACACGACCCAGCCGGTGCCGCTCTCGTTCGTCGAGCAGTACTCGCTGACCGAGGCGACCGCCGAGCTGATGACCTCGAGCTACAACGGCGCGCTGCTGCTGCAGGCGATGGGCCTCGGCGGCTGGTCGTACGACGGCATCGAGCACATGGCGCTCCTCGGCGCGTCCGGCGAGCCGGACGTCCCCGGCCTCGGCTTCCGCTACGACACCGACCCGCGCTGGGGTACGCCCAACCCGACCGGCCGCACCGACGGCACGTTCCACGCCTTCTGCCCGCCGCACTTCCCGACGATGGCCGCCGCCGTCGAGGCGTTCGCGCAGCGCAAGTTCGGTCCCGGCGGCCCCTACCACCCGGACACGCCCGGCGCGTGGACCGAGTCGTCGGCGATCCGCGCCTCGGCGGAGCCGTACTCGGACGAGTTCAAGGCCTGCGTGACGCTGCAGTGCGACTACACGCTCGAGACGTGGGGCAAGTTCCCCGGCACCGTCCCCAGCGTGTGGGTGATGAACGTGCTCCAGGCGCAGCACCTCGACCTCGACTTCTACGACCGCTTCTTCCGCCCGGGCGCCGTCCTCGACACGCACCGCCGCCACTTCGAGGTCTGGCACCTGTAGAGTCGGCCCCGTGGGAGGCACGGCGATCGCGCGCGTCGAGGTCTACGGCTACGAGCTGACGTACGTCGGCGAGGAGTACGTGATGTCGGGTGGGCGCTCGATCGCGTCGCTCGCCTCCACCGTCGTGCGGGTCGTGACCGGCGACGGCGTCGAGGGCTTCGGCGAGACCTGCCCGCTCGGCAGCACCTACCTGCCCGCGCACGCCGAGGGCGCCCGGGCGGCGCTGCGCGAGCTGGCGCCGGCCGTCGTCGGCGCCGACCCGGCCGAGTTCCTCGCCGTCGGCGACCGCATGGACGCCGCCCTGACCGGCCACGCATACGCCAAGAGCGCGATCGACGTCGCCTGCTGGGATGCGGCGGCACGCGCCCAGGGCGTCTCGGTGACGACGCTGCTCGGTGGCCTGCGCAACGAGTCGTACCCGCTCTACGTGGCCATCCCGCTCGGCGAGCCGGCGGCGATGGCCGACCACGTGGCGGCGCTGCGCTCCGAGGGCATCACCCGGTTCCAGCTCAAGGTCGGGGACAGTCCCCGGGTCGATGCCGAGCGCGTCCGCGCGGTGCTCGCCCGGTGCGGGCCGGACGACATCGTCGTCGCCGACGCGAACGGCCGCTACACCACCCAGGAGGGCGTGGCGGCCGTGGGGCTGCTGGCCGGTCTCGACGGCGTCTACGTCGAGCAGCCCTGCCCGACGCTCGAGGCCTGCCGCTACGTGCGCGAGCGCTCCGCCCTGCCGTTCGTCCTCGACGAGTGCATCTCCGACGTCCCGTCGCTCGTGCGTGCGCACGACGCCCGGGCGATGGAGGCGTTCAACCTCAAGATCTCGAAGGTCGGGGGGCTGACCAGGGCGCGCCAGATGCGCGACCTCGCCGACGCGCTCGGCCTCACGGTCACGATCGAGGACACCTGGGGCGGCGATCTCGTAACGGCGGCCGTGTCGCACCTTGCGGCCAGCACGCGCGCACGTACGCTGTTCACGGTGTCGTTCATGAACGACTGGACGAACGAGCACGTCGCGGGGTACGAGCCCCGCTCGTCGGGTGGGCGCGGGTCGGCGCCCACGGGCCTCGGGCTGGGAGTCGAGGTGGATCTGGGCACGCTGGGGGCGCCACTCTGGAGCACCGCGGAATGACGTGAGCGGCCCCCCGAGCCTCAGCTTGCGCGAGGTGGCCGACCGCGCCGGAGTGGCGATGTCGTCGGTCTCGCGCGTCCTGTCGGGGCACCCGGACGTGAGCGCCGCGATGCGCGCGCGGGTCATGGCCGTGGTGGAGGAGCTGGGGTACGAGCCGAACATGCTCGCCGCCAGCCTGCGGCGGGGCTCGACCATGACCGTCGCCGCCGTCGTCCGCGACGTCTCATCGCCGTTCTACGCGGCGATGGCGCTCGCCGCCGAGCGCGCGCTGCGCGAGGCCGGCTACGCGCTGCTCGTGACGAGCTCGCAGGGCTCACCGGAGCTCGACGCCGCCCAGGTGACCCAGTTCCGGCGCCGGCGGGTCGACGGGCTCTTGCTCTCGGTGGCCGACGAGTCGGATCCGGCCACCGCGATCGAGGTGGGGCGGCTGCAGGCGCCGGTGGTGCTCGTCGACTGCGAGCTGGCCGGCGTAACAGGGTCGAGCGCCGTCCTGTGCGACCACGCGGCCGGGATCGAGCGGGTGGTGGAGCAGCTGCGCGGACTCGGCCACCGCCGGATCGGGCTCGTCGCCGGCCGGGTGGCGTCGCGGCCGTCGCGCGAGCTGGTGCGCGCCTTCGAGGCGACCTGTCGGTGGCTCTCGATCGCGGCCGCCGTCGAGCACGACGTGGTCGACTCCGCCGCTGCGGAGACGGCGACGGCGCGGGCTGCATCGACGCGGGCCGACCAGCCGACGGCGATCGTGTCCGGCTCCGCGGCGATCCTGCCCGGCGTGCTGCATGCGGCCCGCGCGGCCGGGCTTGCGCGTCCCGGCCGACATCTCGCTCGTGACGTTCGACGACGCGCCGCTGCTCGAGGCGGTGGAGCCGCCGATCGCCGCCTTCGACCGCGACCCGGTCGCCGTCGGCCGCGAGGCGGCCCGCCTGCTCCTCGCCCGGATCGGCGGGGGGCCGCAGGAGTTCTCGACGATCGCGATCCGCTTCACCCCGCGGGCCAGCTGCGGCCCGGCGCCCGGCATCTAGCCGCGTCAAACAGCAGCGCGTCGAGGCCGCGCACGAGCCCGGCCCGCTCGCGGACGCGGCGGGCGGCCAGCAGCGATCCGGCGACGAAGATCCCGGAGTCGCCCTGCTCGTCGTGGCGGAGGATCAGCCGCTCGCCGGGCAGCCCGAACACGACCTCGACGGCGGGGTTCGACCCCGGCCAGCCGCACCGAGTGCACCCGGGCGCCGCCGATCTCGGCGCCCCGCGCCTCGGGCGGGCCGACCGGCTCCGCGACGGCGCGGCGCCGGCTCACCCGCCCGCTCGTGCGCGAGCAGCTCGGCCAGCTCGCGGGCGGTGCCGCTGGGCGCGTCCGGCTTGGTCGCGGAGCCGTACTCGATGATCTCCCAGTCGGGGACGTGCCGGGCCGCGAAGCGGGCCAGGTGCTGCAACAGCGCCGCGGTGAGCGAGAAGTTGCCGGTGGCGACGCCGACGCCGGCGCGCGCGGGCGGCCGCGTCGATGCGATCGAAGTCGGCGTCGGTGAGGCCGGTCGTCCCGATCACCACAGGCACCCCGCGCGCGAGCGGCGAGGTCGACGTGGCGGCGGACGACCGCCGGATGGGTGTAGTCGATCAGTACGTCCGGCCGGCGGTCGAGGCGCACTCGGCGAGGTCGTCCTCGAGGCGACGCCGACGGCCGGCCCAGCACCACGCTCGCCGACGTCGCGGCCGATCTCGCGCCGGGCGACGGCCGAGTGCAGCCTGAAGCCGTCGGTCGCGACGACTCCGCGCGACCAGCTCGCGGCCGACGCGCGCCGAGCGCGCCCGAGATGCAGACGTCGATGTCCCCGTCGGTCACGGCGCGCGGATGGTACCGGGGATGTGTCGCGATCGCCCATGCGCGACGCCGCGGGAGAACCCGTACACTCGGAGGCATGCTGAGCGTGCAGGCCCCGCCGCCCGCCCACGTCGTGGCGCGGCCGGCGATCGTCCGGGTGGCCTGTCCCACGGACGCGCCCGCTGCCGAGTGCGGGTTCCTGCGCGTCCCGCTCGACCGCCGCCACCCGAACGGGCGCAAGATCCGGATCTACTTCGAGCGCTACTTCCGCACGCAGCGGTCGCAGCCGCAGCTCTCGACGGTGCTCTCGATCGAGGGCGGCCCGGGCTTCTCGACGACCGCCGACCGGGCGGCCCGGCTGCAGCTGTGGCGGCCGGTCTCGGCCCACCGCGACCTGCTGCTCGTCGACCTGCGCGGGACGGGCCGCTCGGGCGCGCTCAACTGCCCCGCGTTCCGGCGCCACATCCTGCCCTACATCGTCCGCGCCGGCCGCTGCGCGGCCCAGATCGGGCCGAACCGCGACTACTACGACACCTCGCAGTCCGTGCAGGACCTGCAAGGCGGTGGTCGACGCGCTCGGCGATCCACCGCCTCGACCTCTACGGCGACTCGTACGGGTCGTACGCGGCCCAGGCGTTCGCGATCCGCTACCCGCACCTGCTGCGCTCGCTCGTCGCTCGACGGCACCTACCAGCTGCCCGGCTCCGACCCCGCGCTGGCCGACATCGCCGGGGGCACGCAGAGCTCGCTGCGGCTGGCCTGCGAGCGCCGCCCCGGCTGCCCCGCCGGCCGCCATCCGCTGGCGCCTGATCGGCAAGCTCCTGCGCCGCGTGCGCGCGCCACCCGATCGTCGGCGTCGCGCCCGACGCGGACGGGACGATGATCCACGTCACGCGCCGATCCGGACACGCTCGGCCAGCTCGTCCAGTCGGGCTTCTACTACCAGGGCGTGTGGCGCGACATCTTCGCCGCGACCCGCTCGGCGTTCGCCGGCGACACCGCGGCCGCTGCTGCGGCTCGTGGCCGAGACCGTGACGACCGACGGGCCCGAACGGCGACCCGCGCGAGTTCACCGAGTCGCTCTACCTGTCGGTGATCTGCCACGACTACCCCGAGCTGTGGCCGATGGGGACGCCGGTCTCGCAGCGTGAGCCGTTCATCCGCGCGGGCGCTGGCCGGCCTACCCGCCGGGGACGTTCGCGCCGTTCACGGCGCAGGAGTGGACCGGCCTCGACTACGAGGGCGCGCTCGCCTGCCTGAACTGGCCGCCGGCCGCGTTCCCCGACCCGCCCGTCTCGCCGTCGGCGCCGTACCCGCACGTGCCGACGCTGATCCTGAACGGCGACCTCGACAACATCACGCCGCTCGCCGACGCCCGCGTCGTCGCGTCGCGATTCCCCGACAGCACGCTCGTCGTCATGCAGAACAGCGGCCACGTGACCGCGCTCGAGGATCAGAACGACTGCGCGGCGCCGATCTACGAGCGCTTCGTGCGCGACCTCAGCCCGGGCGACACGTCATGCGCCCACCGCACGCCCGAGGTGCGGGTGGTGCCGGCGTTCCCGCTCGCGCTCGCCGGGCGTCGCGCCGGCGCACTCGTCGCCGGGCGACCAGTCGACGCTGCGCGACCGACGCATCGCGGCGGCGAGCGCCGCCGCGGTCGCCGACGTGCTGCAGCGCTGGTGGGCGAACCTGAGCGGCAGCGGGGTCGGCCTGCGCGGCGGCACCTGGTCGTACTCGGGCGGCGATCTGACCACCTTCACGCTCCGACGACGTCGCCTTCGTGCCCGGCGTGAAGGTCACCGGGACGGTGCGCTGGCGCTACTCCACCGGCCGGGTGCGCGCGACCGTCGTCACGCGTACGCCGGCGGCACCGTCGAGCGGCTGCGGATGGCGTGGTCGCTGCAGGTGCGCGCGGCCGCGGCGCGGCTGGTCGGCAGCGAGGGCGGCCGGACGCTGCGCCTGCACATGCTCGCGCCGTACGTGAATAACACGGTGTCTGACCCCGGTTATTCAGGCAGGGGGATGTGGAACTCGAGCGTCGTGCCCTGGCCCGGCGACGAGGTGACCTGGAGGCGCGCCGCCGGCCGCGCGCAGGCGCTCGCGGGTGGTCTCGAGGCCGATGTGCATCGCCCGCCGGGAGCGGCGCGGTTGGTGCGGAAGCCGCGGCCGTCGTCGGCCACGCGGCCGTGCAGCGCGCCGCGGCGCTCGCCCAGCCGGATCACGACGTGCTTGGCGCGGGCGTGGCGGCGGACGTTGATGAGCGCCTCGCGCACCGTGCGGTAGACGAGCGTCTCGACCTCGCCCGGGTAGCGGCGCGAGCGCGTGCGCACGCTCACCTCGGCGCCCGTCTCGCGGGCGAGCGCCGCCGGCCAGGTCGCGGATGGCCGCCGACGAGGCCGGCGGCCTCGAGCAGCTGCGGACGCAGCTCGAACGTGAGCCGGCGGGTGCGCTCGGTCGCGTCGGCGAGCACCCTGCGGGCTCGCGGCGATCGCCTCGCGGGCGGCGGCGACGTCGCCCTGGCGCAGGTGGCGGTCGCAGCGGTCGAGCTCGAGCAGCGACGCCGTCATCACCTGGATCGTGTCGTCGTGCAGCTCGGCGGCGATCCGGCCGCGCTCCTCGTCCTCGGCCCTGATCATGCTCTCGAGCAGCGCCTGGCGGCGGCTCTCGGCCTCGCGCAGCCGCCGCGACATGTCCCGCTCGACGGTGACGTCGCGGTAGTTCAGGACGATCCCGCGCACGGCCGGCTCGTGCAGCAGGTTGGTGGCGACGCCCGCGACGGTGCGCCACGAGCCGTCGCGGTGGCGGAGCCGGAACTCGGCCTGGATCTGCCCGCCCGGCCGGTCGTGCAGCTCGGCCAGGATCTCGCGCGCGCGGGCGGCGTCCTCGGGCCCCATCAGGTCGAGCGGCGTGCGCCCCTCGAACCACTCCGGCGGGCGGCCGACGACGGCGCCCATGCTCGGGTTCTGGTAGACGACGACGCCGCGCTCGTTCACGATCGTGACCGCCTCGCCGGAGTGCTCGACGAGCGCCTTGAACAGCCGCCCGGCCCGCTCGGCGATCTCGTAGGAGGTGCGCTCGTCGGTGACGTCGACGAGGATCCCGTGGACGAGCGGCTCCGCCGTCGGGATCCGTCCGCAGCAGGAGCGAGCGCTCGTGGATCCAGCGCACGCGGCCGTCCGGCAGGACGATCCGGTACTCGTCGCTTGGCGGCCCGCCGGTGCGCATGAACTCCTCGCTCCTCGCCACCACACGCTCGCGGTCGTCGGGGTGGATGCGCTGCCGACCACACGCCGTAGCCGCTCGACCACTCTGCGCGCGTGCAGCCGAAGACGGCCTCGATCTGCGGGCTCACCCACACCGAGGTGCCGTCCAGCCGGTCGATGTAGAAGGCGGCCGGAAGCGTCTCGATCAGGGCGGCCCAGGGTGGTTCCGGGTCGCCCGATGGCCGAGACGTCGCGGTGTCGGGATCGTCGGTCGTTGCGTGCCGCCTTTGGAGCGTGTCATGTTCTCACGGCACCGGAGGCCGCCGCAATCACCCGGATCGGGTAGTCGGCGCCGCCTGCAGGCCGCGCCGGCAGCCGCCGGCGGGCGACCGCCGCCGGGTGCGGGCGGTGCACGTCCCAGGCCAGGCCGGTGCGCTCGAGCCCGCGGATGACGAGGCCGGTGACGTCCGGCCCGGAGCCCATGCCGTGGTAGGCGGCGGCCGGGAAGGCGTGGTGGTTGTTGTGCCAGCCCTCGCCGAACGCGAGGACGGCGATCAGGCGGTTGTTGCGGCTCTCGTCCCCGGTCGCGAACGGCTGCGATCCGAAGGTGTGGCAGATCGAGTTGACGGCGAACATCGAGTGGTTGTGGATGGCGATGCGGACGATCCCGCCCCATAGGAGCCCCCGCCATCCGTCGATCAGGGCCGGCACCGCCAGTCCGAGCGCGAGCCACAGCACCGACGTGCGCTCGATCGCCATCACGACGGGGTCGTCCATCAGCCGGCGGCAGTAGCGCTCGCGCTTCGGCCGGGCTGACCGCGAAGATCCAGCCGACGTGCGCGTGCAGCAGGCCGTCGACGGGGCTGTGCGGGTCGCCGTCACGGTCGGCGTGGGCGTGGTGCTCGAGGTGCCGGGCGGCCCAGTCGATCGGGCGGCTGGGGACGGCCATCGCGCCCGCGGCGAGCGCGGCGCCGGCGATCCACGGCGTCGTGCGGAAGCTGCGATGGGTGAGCAGCCGGTGGTAGCCGAGCGACGTCCCCAGGCCGGTGATGACCGAGAACGTGACGAGGAGGACGAGGTCGACCGGCGCCAGCGCCCGCTGCCACAGCGCCCACATCGCGTAGGCGACGCCGGCCAGCGGCCCGACCACGAACGCGCGCGATCGCCGGCCCGCACGACGAACGGCGGGAGGCGCCGCTCGAGCGTCTTCACCAGCGCCAGCACTGCCAGCACGGCGACGACCGGGACGACCGTCGTCATGCCGTCTGCCGCTCGACGCGCATCGCGACGACCCCGAGCGCGAGCGTGATCGGCCCGACCAGGAGGTGGAACACGTTCTCGCCCCGGTCGAGCCGCAGGCCGAACGGGTGGTGGACGACGAGCCCGAGCACCGCGAGCGCCGTGTAGAAGACGCCGAACGCGAGCGTCAGCCGGACGTAGCCGCTATCGCTCATGCCGCGCCCGCCAGCACGAGCATCACCGCTCCCCAGGCGACGTGGATGAAGGCGTGTCGGGGGTCGGAGTTGGCGAACCGGTTCGGCAGCTGGTTCGACGCGTGGCCGGCTCCAGTCGAGCGCCCACGACACGAGGCCCTGGCCGAGCAGCGTCGCCCCGACGATCAGGAGGTAGGGACGCAGCGTCGGCGTCATTTCGGCTCCGCGTCTCGCCGCAGCGACGCCGCGCGAGGCGACGGTGAACCCGGCCAGGCCCGCCGCCAGCCCGGCCGCCCAGATCCAGGTCGACGGGCCGCCGTCGAACCTGGCGTGGTGCACGAGCGAGGCGACCGCCGCGGTCGCCACGAGGACGAGCGAGCTGAGCGCGAACGGCCGCACGGCCTGCCGGCGCGACTCGTTGGCCGCCAGCGCCGCGCCGAGCGCGAACGCCAGGAAGATCGCCGCGTAGGTGCGGGCCAGCACCGCCGTGAGCGCCCATGGCCACATCCGCACGGCCAGGCTCGGCGTCGCGGCGAGGATCACACCGAGCACCCCGAACACGACCGCCTGGGCGACGAACATGCCGCTCAGGCGGTGCCGGCCGGGCTGGGCCGGGCGGCCCAGATGCAGGGCGCGCAGGATCACGACGCCCGCGATCGGCTCGAGCACGTACGACACCATCCACGGGTACGGAATGCCGCCGGCCGTGTAGGTCGACCAGTACCAGACGGTCGCGATCAGGAGCAGCGCGGTCACCGCGACGAAGCCGAACAGGAAGATCCGCGCGTCGACCGCGCGGCGGACGATCGCGGACGCGATCAGGCCGGCCGCTCCGGCCATGTAGAACGACGCGACGAACCGGGTGTTGAGCGGCGTCGTCGGCAGCGGGAACCCGACGACGTGGGCCGGCCGGAACAGGCCGGTGAGCCCGATCGCAAGGCCCTGCACCGCGCCGATCAGGAGATAGGCGCGGAGCCACCACGGCACCGTAGTTGGTGATGGTTGCAACATGGCCGCCGGCTGGCGAGAATACCGCACCTGGTGACCGCTCACCGTCTCCCGCCCGGGCCCGGGCCCGCCGGGTCGCTGCGCGTCATGGCAGGCCTGCATCGCGACCCCCTGGCCGTGATGTCCGGCCTGCACCGCCGCCACGGCGATCTGGTGCACTTCCGGATCGGCCCGCAGCGCGTCTTCGTCGTCCTGCGCGCCGACCTGATCCGTGAGGTGCTTGTCAGGCACCAGAAGTCGTTCAAGAAGGGGCCGGGCTTCGAGGCGGCGCGGATCGTGCTCGGCGACGGGCTCCTGACGAGCGAGGGCGACTTCCACCTGCGCCAGCGACGGATGCTGCAGCCGGCGTTCCACCGCCGCCGTGTGGCCGCATACGCCGGGATCATGGTTGACGAGGCCACGCGGGTCGGCGACTCCTGGGAGGACGGCCAGGTGCGCAACGTCGCGGTCGACATGAGCGGGCTGGCGCTGCGGGTGGTGTCACGGGCGCTCTTCGGCGCGGAACTCGACGACGATGCGCGCGATATCGGCCGCGCCGTCGCCGAGGTGGGCGAGTTCTTCGACTACCTGACCATCGCGCTCCTGCCGGTGCTGCTGCGCACGCCGCTGCCGAGGGTGCGCCGGTTCCGGCGCGGGATCGGCGACCTCGAGGAGGCGACGGCGCGGGTGATCGCGACGCGCCGGTCGGAGGACGCAGACGGCGACGGCGACCTGCTCTCGATCCTGCTCGCCGCCCGAGACGTCGAGGGCGACGGCACCGGGATGAGCGACGAGCAGATGCGCGACGAGGCGCTGACGCTGATCACCGCCGGCCACGAGACGACCGCCAACGGCCTCACCTGGACGTGGCACCTGCTGGCGCAGCACCCCGCCGTCGAGGAGCGGTTCCACGCCGAGCTCGGGCAGGTGCTGGGAGGCCGCGCGCCGGAGGTCGGCGACGCCGCGGCTCTGCAGTACACCGAGGCGGTGCTGCTCGAGTCGATGCGGCTCTACCCGCCGGCCTGGGGGATCGAGCGGCGGGCCGTGCGCGACCAGGAGATCGGCGGCTACGTCATCCCCGCCGGGGCGGCCGTCCTGATGCCGACCTTCGTGACGAACCGCGACCCGCGGCTCTACCCCGACCCGCTCCGCTTCGACCCGGACCGATTCCTCGGCGATGCCGCCGCGACCCGGCCGGACTGGGCCTACCCGCTCTTCGGCGCGGGCACGCGCAAATGCATCGGCGTTGGGTTCGCGATGCTCGAGGCGGTGCTGGTGATGGCCGAGCTGGGGCGCCGCTTCCGGCTGCGCCCGGACCCCGGCCACGACGTCGTGCCGCAGGCGCGCGTCTCGCTGCGCCCGCGCGACGGCCTGTGGATGCGGCCGGAGGCGCGGGCGGCATGAGCGCCGGCCCGGACGGCCCCGGGCTGCGCGAGGCCCTGTGGGGGTGGGCGATCTGGGCCGTGGTCGCCGCCACGGTCCTCGTCACGTACGCCCGCCTGCCGGCGCGGGACTTCTACAACGTCACCGGCACCGGCGTCTGGTCGGGCGCGGCCCGCCTGCTCGTCGCTGGCCGGCTGGCCGATCTCGCTCGCGGCGCTGGCGCTCCTGGCCGTCGCCGCCGACCGGCTGCTGGCCGCACCGCTCGATCGCGGCGCCCGCCGGGCCGTGACCGCGACCGCGGTCGCGGCGGCCGTCCTGTGCGCGACGATCGCGGCGCCCGGCGTGATCAAGCAGTCGAACCTCGACGCGAAGCCCGTCAACCTGCTCGCCGGGGTCGGCGTCCTGACGGCCCTCGGGCTCACGCTGTTCGCGCTCCGCCGCACCGGCGCGGGGCCGCCGGCCGAGCGCACGCGTGGCGACCGGATCGCGCTGTGGGTCGCGGCCGTCTACACCCTCGCGGCGCTGCCGTGGATCTTCGCGAACCTGGGCGTCTACGTCGGCGACGTTCCGGCGCTGCACGCCGTGTTCATGTCGAAGAAGATCCTGCCCGAACCGGGCCATCCCACCCTGCACGCCGTCCACCTCGGCAACCACGAGGGCCTCGACGGCTGGCTGCTCGCCGTGACGGCGCTGCTGCTGCGGCCGGTGCTCGCCCGGATGCGGCCGACCCGGCTGCGCCCGATCCTGGCCGGCTACCTGGCGCTGATGCTCTGCTACGGCGTCATGGTGTCGGCCAACGACGGCTGGAACGAGCAGCTCGTGAAGCGGGGGTGGACCTCCCGCAACCTGCCGAGCGTGCTCAGCCCGGCGCTGAACGACGGCTGGGCGATCCTGATCGTCGCCGCGGTGGTGGTCTACGTGACCGCCTTCCGGGTGCGGCCGCCACGGCCGCCGCCCGCTTGACCGCGGCCGCGGCGTTGGCGACGATGCGCCCCGCATGAGCGAGCGCATCGACCCCGTCCTCGTCCACGCGGCCTCGTCGGCCGTCTTCCACCGCGAGCTCGACCGCGGGTATCCGCTGATCGAGCGCGGGGAGGGGATGTGGCTCGTCGACACCGACGGCAACCGCTACCTCGACGCGGTCGGCGGCGGCGCGATGGTGGCGTCGCTCGGCGCCGGCGCGGCCGACGTCGTCGCGGCCGCGACCGCCCAGCTCGGGCAGCTCGGCTTCATCTACAACCAGCAGTTCACGAGCCCGGTCCAGGAGCGGCTGGCCCACGAGCTGGTCACGCTCGCCCCCGGGTTCGCCCGCGTCCACTTCACGAGCGGCGGCGCCGAGGCGAACGAGACGCTGCTGCGGCTGGCCCGCGCCTACCACGTCGAGCGCGGCGAGCCGGAGCGCTGGAACGTGATCTCGTTCGCGCAGGCCTACCACGGGCCGACCATGGCGACGCTGGCCCTGACCGGCCGGCCGGGCCTGCACGGGCCGAACCGGCCCTACCTGCCGGGCTTCATCCACGTCCCGCCGCCGACCCGGCGGTTCGACCCGACCGGCGAGCGGACGCTCGCGGCGATCCGGGATGCGATCGCCGAGCACGGCGCGGGCACGATCGCGGCGTTCTTCTGCGAGCCGGTCTCGGCGGCGGCGATGCCGGCGTTCCGGCCGCCCGACGCTTCTGGGAGGGCCTCGAGGAGCGCCGCGCGAGCACGGCTTCCTGATCTGCCTGGACGAGGTCGTGACCGGCATGGGCCGCACCGGCACGTGGTTCCACGCCCTGCAGCTGCCCCTCCAGCCCGACATCGTGTCGACCGCCAAGGGCCTCGGAGCGGGCTACGCGCCGGTCGCCGCCGTGCTCTGCCGCGCCCACGTCTACGAGGCGGTCGCCGGGGGATCGCGCAGCTTCGAGCTCGGCCACACCTGGGACGGGGCGCCGCTCTCGTGCGCCGTCGGCCTCGCGGTGATCGAGCACCTCCGGCGCGAGCGGCTGGTCGAGCGGGTGGCCGCGCGCGGCCCGGAGCTGCGGACGGCGCTGGCCGAGGCGCTCGCCGACAGCCCGCTGGTGGCCGAGGTGCGCGGCCAGGGGTTCCTGCTCGGCATCGAGTACGCCGACCCGGCCGACGGCGAGTCGTTCCTCGATCCGGCGCTGCGCGTGGCCGCCCGCGTCGACCAGGAGGCGCTGCGCCGCGGCCTCATCGTCTACTCGACCCAGCCCACGGCGGACGGCTACGCCGGCGACCAGACGCTGCTTGCCCCGGCGTTCAACGCGACCGACGCGGAGCTCGAGGCGATGGTCGAGCGGATGGCGGCCACGATCGCCGCTGTGCACGCCGAGACCTTCGCCGGAAGTCAGCACTAGCGCTCAGGCGTCGGCGGCGGCCGGCTGCGGCACCCGCCACAGGATCCAGGCCACGGGCGAGAGCACGATGATCGTCGCGCCGACGGCGAGCGCCCCGACGCCGGCCGACTCGAGGCCGTAGCCGCCGATCAGCGCCAGGCTTGCCCCGAGCAGGGCCGCGACCAGGTCGTTGAACCCGAGCAGCTTGCCCCGCTCGCCGGGCGCGGTGCAGTCGGCCATCTGCGCGGTCGCGGCGACGAAGGAGATGTTCCAGCCGATGCCGAGCCCGAACAGCAGGAGCGCGGTCGCGGGCACGCTCCCGAACCACTGCAGGCAGAGCGTCGAGGCGCCCATCACGACCAGGCCGGCGCCGAGGGCCGGCGTGCGGCCGATGCGGTCGATCAGCGCGCCGACGACGAGCACGAGCGCGTACATGCCGAGCACGTGGGCGCCGATGATCGGGAACACCGAGTCCTGCGCGTGGTGGTGCTCCTCGACGACGACGTACCCGGCCAGGTTCATCACCGAGACCATCACGCCGAAGCTCGCCAGGCTGGCGACCATCGCCGGGATCACGCCGGGCCGGCGCACGATCTCGGCCAGCGGCGCGGCCGCCGCCGGCGGCCGGCTCGCCCGGCGCGGTCGCTCAGGATCTGGCCGATCACGCGCGTGTCGGGCCGGACGAGCAGCACGATCGCGAGCGCGACGAGCGCGATCCCGGCGGCCGAGAGCCACGGCACCGTCAGCTCGGCGGCGTCGAGCTTGCGGTCGGCGAACATCGGGCTGAAGACCGCCGGCCCGAGCACCGCACCGACGACCGCGCCCGAGAGCACGTAGGAGATCCCGCGCGCCCGCCGTGCGGCCACGTACATGTCGCCCGCCGCCGCCCGGATCAGGAGCGACGTGGCCTGGCCCATGCCGATCAGGACGAAGCCGAGCAGGAGCAGCGGCACCGACGACGTGTGCGTGGCGAGCGCCGTCAGCGCGCACCCGGCCGCGGCGGCGACGAACCCGGCGGCGAGCACGGGCCGGCGCCCGAACCGGTCCATCGTCCGGCCGGCGACGACGGCGGTCAGCCCCGACGACGTGAGGAAGATCGCCGGCCCCAGCCCGAGCAGGCCGCGCTCGCCCGTGACGAGCACGAACGTGATCGACGAGACCGCCGACGCAAGCTGCAGCACGACGGAATTCACGGCCGTGACCGTCGCGAGCACCAGGGTGTTGCGGCGGATCGTCCGGTCGAGGTCGGGCACGCACGTAGCCTCGCAGATCGGGCGGGATCGTCGACTCCGAATGCCCGTGGCCGCAGCGCCACCAGCGCCCGACCGGGCGTCACCCGTCGTGCGTCCAGGCGCGCGAGGCATTCGGAATCGAGGGTCTTGCGCCTATGATCGATCCCGACGCACGATGCCCGAGTCCACGCCGATCGAGCTCGACGCCGCCGGTCGCACCGTCGCGGTGTCCAATCCGGACAAGGTCTTCTTCTCCGAGCGCGGGGAGACGAAGATCGACCTGATCCGCTACTACCTCGCCGTCGAGGACGAGGTGATGCGCGCGCTCGGCGGGCGACCGGTGCTGATGGAGCGGTACCCGAACGGCGCCGGGGGCACGTCGTTCTTCCAGAAGCGGGTGCCCGCGAACGCGCCCGACTGGCTCGAGACGACGACGGTGCAGACGCCGAACGGCACACCGTCGCGGGCGCTCGTCGTGGCCGACGTCGCTCACCTCGCCTGGGCCGTGAACCTGGGCTGCCTGGGCTTCCACGTCTGGCCGTACCACGCCGACGACCCCGACCACGCGGACGAGCTGCGTATCGACCTCGACCCGTCGCCCGGCGTCACGTTCGACATGGTGCGCGAGGCCGCCGCCGAGACGAAGCGCCTGCTCGACGAGCTGGGGATGACGGGCGGGCCGAAGACGACGGGCCGAAACGGCATCCACATCTACGTGCGGCTCGAGCCGCGCTTCGACGCGTTCGCGGTGCGCTCCGCGGCCGTGGCCCTCGCGCGGGAGCTGGAGCGGCGGCGGCCTGACCTGATCACCGCGGCGTGGTGGAAGGAGGAGCGCGGCACGCGCGTGTTCTGCGACTTCAACCAGAACGCGCCCCACAAGACGGTGCTCGGTGCGTGGAGCGTGCGCCCTCGCGTCGGCGGTCAGGTGTCGACGCCGTTTCGGTGGGACGAGCTCGAGGCGATCGCGCCGGAGCAGCTCACGCTCGCGAACGTCCCCGCGCGGGTAGCGGATTCCGGCGATCCGTGGGAGCCGATGACGGCCGCGCCGCAGCCGCTCGAGCCGCTGCTCGAGTGGCACGAGCGCGACATGGCGGAGGGCCTGCAGGACGCGCCGTGGCCGCCGGTCTATCCGAAGATGCCCAACGAGCCCGCCCGGGTCGCGCCCAGCCGGGCGCGCAAGACCTGACCGGGCCGCCGCCACGCGACCCGCTGCCGTGGCGGGGCGAGCGGGTGACGCTGCGGCGCCTGCGCCTCGACGACCTGGAGGCGTTTCAGGCCTACCGCGCCGACCCGGAGGTGGGCCGCTACCAGGGCTGGGAGCCGGCGACCGCCGCCGAGGCCGCCGCGTTTATCGCCGAGATGGCCGCGGCGCCCTGCCCGACGCTGGGCGACTGGGTCCAGATCGCGATCGCCGATGCCCAGACCGACGCGCTCATCGGCGACATCGGCCTGCACGTGTCGGAGTCCGGCGAGGAGGCCGAGCTCGGCATCACCCTGGCCCGCGCGGCACAGGGCCGCGGCCTGGCCGTCGACGCGTCGCGGGCGCTGATCGCGGGGCTGCAGCAGGACACCGCGGTGCGCCGGCTCGTCGGCATCACCGACGTCCGCAACACCCCGAGCGCCCGCCTGCTTGAGCGGCTCGGGATGGCGCTCGAGGGCGAGCAGGAGACGATGTTCCGCGGCGAGCTCTGCCGCGAGTGGCGCTACGGCCTCGCGCTCTAGGCGATTGATTCCACACCCCCGCGCGCCTGGACGCACAGCGCGGTCTGGCTCTGCGAAGAGTTGGTGGCGCTGCGGCTGCGAACCGTCGCATCGCGGCGTCCTCGGTCGCGCCCATACAGCCAGGTATGAACGCTCCCTGCGTCCTTGCGCTGCTTGGTTCGCAGCCGCCCAGGCCCCACGTTGGTGTGGAATCAATCCCCTGTCGCCGGGCCATCGCTACCCTGCCCGGCGACATGCAGGCCCGCGCCGACATCCGCAACATCGCGATCATCGCCCACGTCGACCACGGCAAGACGACGCTCGTCGACGCGCTCCTGCGCCAGTCGGGCACGTTCGCCGAGCACGAGCAGACGGTCGACCGCGTGATGGACGCCGGGCTCGAGCGCGAGCGCGGGATCACGATCCTCGCCAAGAACACCGCCGTGCGCTTCGGCGACGACGAAGATCAACATCATCGACACGCCGGGCCATGCCGACTTCGGCGGCGAGGTCGAGCGCGGCCTCTCGATGGTCGACGGCGTCCTGCTGCTGGTCGACGCGAGCGAGGGGCCGCTCCCGCAGACCCGGTTCGTGCTGCGTAAGGCGCTGCAGGCGGCGGCTCCCCGTGATCCTGGTGGTGAACAAGATCGACCGCCCCGACGCCCGCATCGCCGAGGTCGTCGACGAGGTCTACGCGCTCTTCTTCGACGAGGACGCCGACGAGTCGCAGATCGACTTCCCGATCGTCTACACGAACGCGCGGGCTCGGCACCGCGACGCTCGACCCGGACGGTCGCCGGCCAGAACGATCCGGCCGCTGCTCGAGCTGATCGTCTCCCACATGCCCGCGCCGACCTCCGACCCGGCGCACCGGTTCCAGGCCCAGGTCGCGAACCTCGACTCGTCGCCGTACCTCGGCCGGCTGGCGCTCTGCCGCGTCCGCCACGGCGAGATCGACACGCGGCGTCGACGGTCGCGTGGTGCCGCCGCGACGGCACGATCACGCGCATCCGGCTGACCGAGCTGCTCGTCGCCGAGGGCCTCGACCGCGTCCCCGCCGAGCGGGTCGGGCCCGGGCGAGATCATCGCCGTCGCCGGCCTCGACGAGGTGATGATCGGCGAGACGATCGCCGATCCCGACGACCCCCAGCCGCTGCCGCTGATCGTCGTCGACGAGCCCAGCCTCGCGGTCACGATCGCGATCAACACGAGCCCGCTCGCGGGCCGCAGCGGCACGCAGCCTGACCGCGCGCATGATCAAGGACCGGCTCGACCGCGAGCTGCTCGGAAACGTCGGCCTGCGCGTGCTCGACACCGAGCGGCCGGACACGTGGGAGGTGCAGGGCCGCGGCGAGATGCAGTTCGCCGTGCTGGCCGAGATGATGCGCCGCGAGGGCCACGAGATCACCATCGGCAAGCCGCGCGTGGTCACCCGCACCGTCGCCGGCATGCTCGAGGAGCCGGTCGAGCGCGTGTCGATCGATGTGCCCGAGGAGTACTCCGGCGTCGTCATCCAGGCGCTCGCCCTGCGCAAGGGCCGGATGGAGAGCATGACCAACCACGGCACCGGCTGGGTGCGGCTCGAGCACCTCGTCCCCGCCCGCGGGCTGCTCGGCTTCCGCTCCGAGTTCCAGACCGAGACGCGCGGCACCGGGCCAGCTGCACCACGTCTTCGAGGAGTACCAGCCGTGGGCGGGCGAGATCAAGAGCCGGCCGAACGGCTCCCTGATCGCCGACCGCACGCGGCGAGGCGACCGGGTACTCGATCCAGAACCTGCAGGCCCGCGGCGTGCTCTTCGTCGGCTCCGGCGAGGAGGTCTACGAGGGCATGATCGTCGGCGAGAACAGCCGCAGCGGCGACCTCGACGTCAACATCACGAAGGCCAAGCAGATGACGAACGTGCGCTCGAACGCCGACGTGCTCGTGCGCCTCAACCCTCCGCACCGGATGAGCCTCGACCAGGCGATCGAGTACATCCAGGAGGGCGAGTGCGTCGAGGTGACGCCGGACGAGGTGCGCCTGCGAAAGGCCGTGCTCTCGGCGTCGGAGCGGTCGAGCCAGCGGTCGAAGGCTGCCCGGGGTGCGGATTAGACGGCGACGATCGCGGCGGTCACCCCTTTCGCCGCGTAGAGCCGCCGAGCCACCTCCGCCTCGGCGGCTGCCTCGGCCGCGTCGGCTGCCGCGTGCAGGACGTCGGCGAGAGTGCGGTGGGCGTCGGCCCGGAAGAGCAGCATGGTGGCCGAGTCCGCCGCAGCCACGGCGGCCCGTGCCTCTGCCACGGCCGCCGGGAGCGCCTTCCGGCCGGCGGCGAGCACGGCGCGGGCCCGGTGCCGTTTCAGCACCCACTCGGCATCGGCAGGCGCCGGCATCGAGTCGATGGCGTCCACGGCCGCCTCGGCAGCCGCGCCCGTGTTGCGGTGGCTCCGGTGCTGCTCTACAGCTTCGTCGGCATCGAGCTTCCCGCCACGGCCGGCGAGGAGATGGTCGACCCACGGCGGGACATCCCGGTCGCCATCCTACGGGCCGGGATCGCCCAGGCGCTGATGTACGGCGTTCCGATCCTGGCGATCCTGTTCGTGCTGCCGCGGGCGCAGATCTCGTCGCTGCGCGGCCTCATCGACGCGATGCAGGCCGTGTTCACGGTCTATGGCCCGGCGGCGGGCGCGCTCGGAGCGGGCATGGCTGCGCTCTTCATCTGGGTGTTGCTCGCCAGCGGATCGGCCTGGATCATGGGAGCGGGCCGTGCGCAGGCGGCGGCCTGCCTCGAGGACGGCGGCCCGGCGGCGCTCGGCCGCATCAGCGAGCGCTCCGGCGCCCGGTCGTGATGGCGGTCGTCTCGGGCGCCGCAGCATTCGGCACGATGCTGGCGGCGCTCGTACTCACGAATGGCGACGGCCAGCGCTACTTCTCGGTCGCGCTCACCGTGTCGATCGCGCTGATCGTGCTGGCCTACCTGTTCATCTTCCCCGCGTTCGTCCGCCTGCGCTATTCGCACCGCGGGATCGAGCGGCCGTTCCGCGCACCGGAGGCATGGCCGGCGCCTGGCTGATCTCGCTCGTCTCGACCGCGTGGTCAGTGCTCGCGGCTGTCAGCTTGCTGTGGCCGGGCATCGGGACGGCGCACCCCGACGCGGCGCTCCCGGCAGGCTTCGAGGGCGACCGCGCGGGATTCGAGATCCTGGTCATCTCCCCGCTGGCCGTCATCGTGGGGATCTGTCTCGCCTACTTTGCGTACCGGTCGCGCGGCCGGGCGCGAGCACGTGCCGAGGCTCACGCGTAGGTTGGGCGGTCGGCATTCATGTCCGTTGTCACGCGGCACTTGACTTGACACTTTGCGGCTGTAGCGTGTAGCCGGATCTGTCATCCGAGTCAGGGGAGCAGGAGATGCGGCGCAGCGTGAGGCGGGTGCTTGGCGTGGGCGTGGTCCTGGGCACGTTGGGGGCGGCCTTCTCGGGGCCGGCCCTGGGGGCGGTGGTCGGCACGTCGCCGATCCCGACCTACCAGGCGAGCGGGCGGGTGTACGTCATCACGGTCGCGAACGGGACGGTGTACATCGGCGGCTCGTTCACGAGCGTGCGGCCGGCGGGTTCGGGCGGGTCGTCGACGACCCGCAACCGCGTGGCGGCGTTCAACGAGGCGACCGGCGCGCTCCTGCCCTGGAACCCGAACGTCTCGGGGACCGTCCGGGCGATCGACGTCGTCGGGTCGACGGCGTACCTGGGTGGATCCTTCACGAGCGTGGGCGGCGCGGGCCGGCGCAACCTGGCGGCGGTCGACGCCGGCTCGGCGGGGGCCGTGCAGGCGTGGAATCCGAGTGCCGGCAACGAGGTGCTCGACATCGGTCACATCAACGGCACCCTGTACGTGGGCGGCGACTTCACCACCGTCGCCGGCTCCTCGCGCACCCGTCTGGCGGCGTTCGACACGTCGTCGGGGTCGCTGACATCGTGGGCGCCGTCGGCCGACGGCCTCGTGAAGGCGCTGTCGGTCACGGCTGACGGCTCGAAGGTGATCGTCGGCGGCGACTTCACCCATATCAACGGGACGTCGCAGAGCCACATCGCGGCGCTCGATCCGTCGACGGGTGCGCCGCTCCCGTGGGCGACCCACGTCTCCTACTCGGTCATCGATCTCGACGCGGATGCAAACGGCGTCTTCGTCGGCGGCGGCGGCGCGGGCGGGAACTTCGCCGGCCTCGACCCGTCGACCGGCGCCCGGCAGTGGATCGGCGGCACCAACGGCAACGTTCAGGCGATCACGGTCGTCGGCGGCGTCGTCTACGTGGGCGGCCACTACGGGAACTACTGCGGCCAGGTGGCCGGCGCGCACACGTGCGGGCACCCGACCTCGCGGCCGAAGCTGCTCGCGGTCGATGAGGGCACCGGGACGCTGTTGCCGTGGAACCCCGGGGCGAACAGCTCGCTCGGCGTGTTCGCGCTCGCGGGCGACGCGGCGACCGGCAACCTGTTCGCCGGCGGCGACTTCACCACGATCGGCGGCCGCTCGCAGCAGCGCTACGCCGAGTTCACGCCCTAGGCGACATCACGGATCCGGGCCAGGCCCCGCCAATCGGGGCCTGGCCCCGATTGGCGGGCGGGGCGATTGATCTGACCGGCCACCGGGGTCTCTGTCTGGGCGTACCCGATCCCAGGAGGCCCACGATGCGCCGAGTCATGGTTCGCTATACGGTCAAGCCCGACCGCGTCGAAGAGAACGAGCGCCTGGTGCGCGAGGTGTACGACGAGCTGCACCGCACCGGCCCGGAAGGCATCCGCTACGCCACGTTCCGGCTCGCGGACGGGGTGACGTTCGTACACGTCGCGTCCGTCGAGACCGACGACGGCACGAACCCGCTCGCCGACGTCGCCGCGTTCGGCCGCTTCCAGGAGGCCGTCGGCGAGCGCTGCGACGTGGCGCCGGTCGTGACGGAGCTCACCGAGGTCGGCAGCTACCGGCTGCTCGGCGAGGCGATCGGCGCCTAGCCCGGGACTAGGCTCAACCGTGATGCCGACGCTGCCGCCCCCGATGACCGATCGCGACCGCGACCGGCTGGCCGCCGCCCGGCGCGGCGAGGAGGACGCCTTCACCGAGCTGGTCGCACCGTACCGGGCGGCGCTCCACGCCCACTGCTACCGCATGCTCGGCTCGCTGCCCGACGCCGAGGACGCGCTGCAGGAGTCGCTGCTGCGGGCCTGGCGCGGGATTGCCCCGGTTCGAGGGCCGCAGCTCGCTGCGCTCCTGGCTCTACACGATCGCGACGAACGCGTGCCTGAAGGCGATCGAGCGGCGGCCGCGGCGGGTGCTCCCGCTCGACTACGGAGGCCCCGGCCGACCCGCACGACGGCCCCGGCCGGCCGCTCGTCGAGTCGGTGTGGATCGACCCCTACCCCGATCGCGAGATCGGGCTCGAGGATGGGCTGCGCGGCGCCCGAGGCCCGCTACGAGCAGCGCGAGAGCGTCGAGCTCGCGTTCATCGCGGCGCTCCAGCAGCTGCCGGTGCGCCAGCGCGCCGTGCTGATCCTGCGCGACGTGCTCGGCCTCTCCGGCGCCGAGGTGGCCGCGGCGCTCGAGACGACGCCGGCGTCGGTCTACAGCGCGCTCCAGCGGGCGCACGCGACGCTCGACCAGCGCCGTCTCGACCGCAGCCAGCAGGCGACGCTGCGCTCCCTAGGCGACCCGGCGCTGGCGCGAGATCGTCGACGCCTACGTCAACGCCTGGGAGCGGGGCGACGTCGACGCCGTCGTCGCGATGCTGACCGAGGACGCCGTCCTCGCCATGCCGCCGTTCCCGGCCTGGTTCCGGGGCCGGGCCGACGTCGGGGCGTTCCTGGCGTCGCGCGCCGTTGGCGCCCGGGATGCGCTGGCGGCTCGTCCCGACCTGGGCCAACGGCCAGCTCGCATTCGCCCACTACACTTGGGATCGGGAGCGGGGCAGGCTTCCGCCCGCACGGGATCAACGTGATCACGCTGGCTGGCGAACGCGTCGCCGGGATCATGGCGTACATCGACGCCTCCACAATCACGGCGTTCGGCCTGCCGGGGCAGCCCGCGGGCTGAGGACCGAGCCGCGGCCGCCCGCGGCCTCTGGTACGCTCGCGATCCTGACTGACTCGTCAGTCAGCCCACTCGCCGCCACCTGGAGGTCGCGTGACCACCGTTCCCGCAACGACCAAGCTCTACTTCGGCCCCTGGTACCGGCGCTCGCCGTACTTCGAGGCCACGATCAACGCCGGCTGCAAGGCCTACGACATCTACAACAAGATGTACCTGCCGGCCGAATACGACGAGCCCGAGGCCGAGTACTGGGCGCTGAACGACGGCGTCACGCTGTGGGACGTCGGCGTGGAGCGCACGGTGCAGGTGAGCGGCCGCGATGCCGACCGCCTGATCGACATGCTCACCTGCCGCGACCTGACCCGGTGTGCGGTGAAGCAGGGCAAGTACATGCTCGTGATGTCGCCCGACGGCGGGATCATCAACGACCCGGTGCTCCTCCATGTCGACGAGAACGTGTGGTGGATGCAGCTTGCCGACAGCGACGCCGGCCTCTACGCGATGGGCGTCCTGTCCGGCTCGAACCTCGACGCCGAGGTCACCTATCCGGACGTCCATCCCGGTCCAGGTGCAGGGCCCGCACGCGGCGGTCACGCTCGCCAAGCTCGTCGGCGAGGGGATCTACGACATCCGCTACTACTGGTGCGAGCGGTTCTCGATCGGCGACATCCCGGTCGTCATCAGCCGCACCGGCTGGTCGGCGGTACCCGGGTTCGAGGTCAACCTGCTCGACGGTAGCCGTGGGACGGAGCTGTGGAACCGGATCATGGCGGCGGGCGAGGAGTTCGCGATCCGGCCGATCGCCCCGAACGAGGCTCGCCGGGTCGAGGCCGGCATCTTCAACCTCGGCTCCGACATGACGCTGGCCGACACGCCCTTCCACGTGATGGGCCTCGAGCGCCTGGTCGAGGAGCAGCCCCAGGACTACATCGGCAAGGCGGCGCTCGAGCGCGTGCGCGGCGAGGGCGTCGATCGCAAGCTGGTCGGCATCGAGTTCGATCGCGACGAGCCCTTCCCGGGCATCACGGCGAGCTGGCCGGCGAGCCACTCGGGATCGCCGTCGGCCGGGTCACGGACGCGGTCTGGTCGCCCGGACTCTCGAAGAACATCGGCTACGTCTGGGTGCCGATCGACCTGGCCGGGCCGGGGACGCCGATCGACGTCGAGTCCGAGCACGGCTGGGTGACCGGCCGCACGGCCGCGATCCCGTTCGTCGACCCGCGCAAGGAGCGGCCGGCGGCGACGCTCCGGCCCGCCTCTGCGTAACCCCGTGCGCGACGCCCGCTACGACGTCCTGTTCGAGCCTGTGCCGCTCGGCCCGGTGACCGCGCGCAACCGCTTCTTCCAGGTGCCGCACTGCAACGGGATGGGCCACGCCCACCCGAGCGCTCACGCGGAGATGCGGAAGGTGAAGGCGGAGGGCGGCTGGGCGGTGGTCTGCACCGAGGAGGTCGAGATGCACCACTCGACCGACGTCGCCGGGTACGTCGAGGGGCGCCTGTGGGACGACGCCGACATCCCGATGCACGCGCTGCTCGTCGACAAGGTGCATGAGCACGGCTCGCTGGCGGGGATCGAGCTCGTCCACAGCGGGATGACGGCGGCGAACCTGTACGTGCGCCAGCCGCCGATGGGCCCGGCCCATCTGCCGGTGCAGACGACCGACCCGGTGCAGGCGCGGCGGATGAGCAGGTCGAGACATCGCCGACCTGCGCCGCTGGCACCGGGCGGCGGTCGAGCGGTCGCTGCGGGCGGGCTACGACCTCGTCTACGTGTACGCCGCCCACGGCCTGACGACGCTCCAGCACTTCCTCTCCCGCCGCTACAACGACCGCACCGACGAGTACGGCGGGAGCGTCGAGAACCGCGCCAGGCTGCTGCGCGAGATCCTCGAGGACACCGTCGAGACCGTCGCGGCGCGGGCGGCCGTCGCCTGCCGGATCTGCGTCGACGAGCAGCTGGGCGACCGCGGCATCGGCCGGGCCGAGATCGAGGAGGTGCTCGGACTCGTCGGCGAGCTGCCCGACGTGTGGGACTTCATGGTCGGCGAGTGGGAGAACGACTCGCTCAGCTCCCGCTTTTCCGAGGAGGGCGCCCAGGAGGAGTACGTCCGCGGGCTCAAGGCGCTCACCAGCAAGCCGGTGGTCGGCGTCGGCCGGTTCACCTCGGCCGACACGATGGTGCGGATGGTGCGCGACGGCGTGCTCGACATGATCGGCTCGGCCCGGCCGTCGATCGCCGACCCGTTCCTGCCCCGCAAGATCGAGGAGGGGCGCTGGGACGACATCCGCGAGTGCATCGGCTGCAACATCTGCGTGACGGGTGATGCCACCGCGACGCCGATCCGTTGCACCCAGAACCCGAGCATGGGCGAGGAGTGGCGGCGCGGCTGGCACCCGGAGCGGATCCGGGCGAAGGAGTCCGACGCCGGCGTCCTCGTCGTCGGCGGCGGCCCGGCCGGGCTCGAGGCGGCGATGATGCTCGGGCGGCGCGGGTACGCCGTGGTGCTTGCGGAGGCCGGTGACGACGTCGGCGGGCGGGTGGCGGTCGAGGCTCGCCTGCCCGGGCTGGCGGCGTGGGTCAGGGTGGTCGACTACCGCCGCAGCCAGCTCGCCCGGCTGTCGAACGTCGAGGTCGGCGTGGGCAGCAGCCTCGATGCCGCCGAGGCGGCCTCCTACGGCTTCGACCACATCGCCGTCGCGACCGGCGCCCGCTGGCGCGGCGACGGGGTCGGCCGCTGGCACACCCGCCCGCTCGATCTCGGCCCCGGCGTGCAGGTGCTGACGCCGGACGACCTGCTGCGGGGGGCGCTTCCGGACGGCGAGCGGGTGCTCGTCTTCGACGACGACCACTACTTCATGGGCGGGGCGCTGTGCGAGGTGCTGCGCAACGCCGGGCGCGAGGTGACGCTTGTGACGCCGGAGTCGCTCGCCTCCGCGTGGACCACGAACACCATGGAACAGGGCCGCATCCAGGGCCGGCTGCTCGGGCTCGGGGTCGACGTGATGGTGTCGCGGGCGCTGGTACGGGCCGGGAACGGGAGCGCCGTGACCGCCTGCGTCTTCACCGATCAGGAGCGCGAGCACCCCTGCGACGCCGTCGTGCTGGTCACCGGCCGGCTCCCGAACGACGCGCTGGCCGCCGATCTGGAGGCCGCCGGCACGGATGCGACGATACGGCTCGTCGGAGATGCGATGAGCCCGGGCACGATCGCCGCCGCGGTGTGGGACGGCCGCCGCTACGCCGAGGAGCTGGAGGCCCCCGCAGGCGACGACACCCTGCCGCCCTTCCGCCGCGAGGTGGTCGCGCTCTCTGAATAACCGGTGCCAGGCACCGGTTATTCACGGTCAGAGGTTGGGGATGACGTCCGAGGCGACCAGCGCGATCGTGCGCTCCTCGAGTTCGGCGTCCGGGTTGAAGATGCAGATCGAGTCGAGGCCGGCGTCGAGCCACCACCGGATCTTGGCGACCACCTCGTCCGGCGAGCCGGTCAGCGTGAGGTCCTCCAGCCACTCGTCCGGCATGCCCTCGGCCACGGCCTCCTCGCCGCCCCGCTCGATCAGGGCGGAGAGCTCGTCCGAGATCCCGTAGGCGTCGGTCATCGTGTTCACGCCGAACTCGGCCAGGAACCCGCCGAGCATCGGCCGCAGCGCGTCGCGGGCGCGGGCGCCGTCGCGGTCGACGCAGGTGAGCGCGATCGTCGAGTAGGCCATCGCGTCGGCCGGCCGGCCCGCCTTGGCAGGCCGCGCTCGACCCGGCTCCCGGCCGAAGCGGAAGTATTCGACGCCCGCCGACGCGGCGAAGAGCGTCGTGTCGGCCAGCTCACCGGCCAGCCGCAGAAGCATCGGCCCGCTCACGCCCATCGCGATCGGCACGTGCTCGGTCGCGGGGTGCGTGATCGCGATCTTGTCGAGCGAGAAGTGCGTGCCCGCGAGGCTCACCGTCTCGCCGGCCAGCAGGCGCCGGATGGCCCCGACGCTCTCGCGCAGTGCGGCCACCGGCTTGTCGGGCATGAAGCCCATCTGCCGCAGCCACTCGGGCAGGCCCAGGCCGATGCCGGGCCGGAACCGGCCCGGGAAGGCGCGGCTGATGCCGGCGATCTCCATCGCCAGGACGGCCGGGTGGCGCACCATCCCCGAGACGATGCTCGTGCCGATCGGGACCGACTCCGTGGCGCCCAGGGCGAGAGTGGTGCAGACGAGCGCGGGCTCGTAGAAGTAGTCCTCGGGGATCATCAGGTGCGAGAAGCCCATCCGCTCGAGCTCGAGGGCGCGCTCGCCGATCCGCTCCGGCGGCACCATGTCGCCCAGCGAGACGCCGATCGGGTGGGCGTAGGGGGGCGCGGCGGGCATGGCCGCGGAGCCTAGCTCGCGCTAAGGTGAAGGGGATGACCCGCGCAACTCGCACCCGCTGGTCCTGGCCGCACTAGGGCGGCCGGAGCTTCTGCATGCGCGACGGGCCGCCTTCGAGCGGCCCGATCTGTCTCTGGGACGAGTGCCGCTCGGAGCGACCTTCACCCGAACCGAAGGAGATCACTCCCATGTCATCCACACTCATCGCGGCCAAGCGTCGAAGCGCCGAGCTCGAGGAGGCCGTGCGCGCCGATCCGGCGTCGTTCCGCATCCTGACCGGCGACCGGCCGACCGGGCCGCTCCACATCGGCCACTACTTCGGAACGCTCGAGAATCGCGTCCGGCTGCAGCGGCTGGGGGTCGAGCTGATCGTCCTGGTCGCCGACTACCAGGCGATCACCGACCGCGACTCGCCGGCACACCTGCCTGCGGACGTCGAGGGCCTCGTCGCCGACTATCTGGCCGCCGGGATCGACCCCGACCGGGCGGTTATCTTCACCCACAGCCAGGTCGCGGAGCTGAACCAGCTCGTGCTGCCGTTCCTGAGCCTCGTCAGCGTGTCGGAGCTGCGCCGCAACCCGACCGTGAAGGACGAGATCGCGGCCGGCGGCGGGTCGACGTCGGCGCTGATGTTCACCTACCCGGTGCACCAGGCGGCGGACATCCTCTTCTGCCACGCCAACCTCGTCCCGGTGGGCCGTGACCAGCTCCCGCACGTCGAGCTCGCCCGGACGATCGCCCGCCGGTTCAACGACCGCTACGCACCCGAGGAGGCCTACTTCCCGGAGCCGGAGGCGCTCATGGGAACGGCGCCCCTCCTGCTCGGCCTGGACGGCCGGAAGATGGGCAAGAGCAGAGGAAATGCGATCGCCCTGGCGGCGAGCGCGGACGAGACCACGCGCCTGATCCGGGCCGCCAGGACCGACGGCGAGCGCCTGATCACCTACGAGCCCGACCGGCGCCCCGAGGTGGCGAACCTGCTCAGGCTGGCGGCGATCTGCCTGGACGTGGCACCCGACGCGGTCGCGGCTGACGTCGGCGACGGGGGCGCCGCGGCGCTGAAGCGGGTCGCGGCTGACGCGCTCAACGAGCGTCTGGCGCCGATCCGGGCCCGGCGGGCCGGGCTCGCCGGCGACCGCGACCACCTGCGCGCCGTGCTCGCGCGGGGCAACGACCGTGCCCGCGAGATCGCCGCCGGCACCCTGCGGGCCGTGAAGGAGCTGATGCACACGCGCTACTGACGCCGGTCGCGCTACAGCTGGACGGTGCCGCTGACGCACGTGACCGTGCCGCCGGCGACCCAGACCGCCCCGGCGTCGTCCGCCGAGAGGTGCACCCGGCCGGCCCGTCCCAGCGCCGTGCCCTGGGACGCCACGTACGGCGCCGAGGCTCTGCCGGTGCGCAGGAGCCACTGTGCGACGGAGGCGTTCAGGCTGCCCGTCACGGGATCCTCTGTGGTGGCCCCGTCCTTGGGGAAAAAGGCCCGCAGCTCGAACGCCGCGCCGGCGCCGGGCGGGTGCGGGCCGACCAGCCCGACGTCGTGGTCGACGGCCCCGGGCCGCACTGCCAGCACCGCCTCGGCGGACTCGAGCAGGAGCGCGACCCAGCCGGGGCCGTTGTCGGCCCACTCGGCGGCGACGATCGCGCCGCGATCGAGGTCGAGCGTCCGGGCGACGTGGACGAGCTCGTCCTCATCCACCGGCCCGGAGCGGATCAGCGGCGGCGCGGCGAACCCGAGCCCGTCCGGGGTGGGTCGGATCGACACGAGGCCGGCCGCGCACTCCTGCACGATCTCGTCGCGCGACCGCGGCGTGCCACCCGCCTCGAGCCAGGCATGGCACGTGCCGAGCGTCGGGTGGCCCGCGAACGGCAGCTCGGCCACCGGGGTGAAGATGCGCACTCGATAGTCGGCCCTGGGATCGGTGGGGGGCAGGACGAACGTGGTCTCCGACAGGTTCGTCCAGTGCGCGAAGCGACGCATCTCCGCGTCGGTGATCCCGTCGGCGTCGTGCACGACGGCGACGGGGTTGCCCCGGTACGGCTCGGTCGTGAAGACGTCGATCTGGCGGAACGGGCGCTGCATACGGGCAGTCTCCCAGAGCCCGCCGCCAGGTGGCGGCGGTGGCGGCGGGCCCTGGAGGCTCAGGCGGCGCAGATCGCCGCGAAGGTGTCCTGCACCGGCTGCGTGCTCGTGCTGATGATCTCGGCGTCCCACTCCTTCGTGGTGCCGACGATCGACTGCCTGACGACCGAGCTCGGAAGAGGGGTGGCGACGCGCACGCCGCCCCCGATGACCGACGTCCCGGCCGGGCAGGACGCTCCGCCGACGATCGCGATCGGGTTTCCGTTCGGCATCGTCGTCCCGCTCGTGCGCACGATCTTGTAGCCGGCCGGCTTCTGGCCGCAGATCGCGAACGTGGTCAGCACCTCGTTCACGCCGGTTGCGTTGTTCACGAAGGCGGTGAACTTCGTCGAGCTCGCCGGGAAGGCGCTCGTGACGGCCGCCAGCGCCGAGTCGGACGTCGAGAGGACGCCCCCGCTCAGGAGGACGGTGTTGGCGGGGCATGTCGCGGTTGCGCTGGCCTGCGTGCCATGGGGGTTCCCGATCTGGGCGAAGGTGGTCGTGTAGCCCTTGGGCTGCTTGGCGCAGATCGCGTCAATCCCGAACTGCTGGGTCGAGACGCCGGTGTTGTTGACCCGTGCCCGCCAGGCGGTCGACCCGTTGGGGGCAGAGGTGTTGATGCTCTCGGTCGGCCCGCCGACGCCCTGGACCGCTGTCCCGCCGCCCCAGACGACGGTGCCGGCCGGGCAGGAGGTCTGCCCGCCCGAGTCGAGCGGTCCGGCCGGCAACGGCGTCAGCGGGCCACGGACGATCTTGTACCCGGGTGGCGCCGTCGGCGCCTTGGCCTGTGGTGACGCACCTGTCTCGGCGACGGCCACCGGAGCGATCACGAGTCCGAGCGTCGCGACGGCGATGCCGGCGCGAAGGATGTCCAACATGTCGATCTCCTTGAAGAGGTCTGGATGTTGGTGCGGACTACGCGGGGGGGCGAGAGGTCGGTTTGCGTGATCGTGATTCCGATCACAGTTGTCTGACCTCTTGCCTAGTCGTCGTGCGGTCGGTGACGTGCGATGACGGCGTCGAGCCGCAGCAGGTCGGCGTCTCCGACCTCGCCGAACGCGACGCCTACGTGCCCGCCGGCCAGGCGGACGCGCACGGCCAGGCAGCGCACCGGGTCGGGCTCGCCGGGCAGGGAGAGTTCGATCTGCCAGGGCCCGTCGCCGATCCCCGGCCGGTTCTCGAGCAGGGCGCCGCCGAGGCTGAGATCGAGCGTCGTGGTCTCGATCGCGCGGGTCGACCCGTCGGCGGTCAGCAGGGTTGCACGCACCGGCGCCCGTAGATCCACGCGCGTGTTGGCGCGCCGCTCGGCGATCTGGACGAGCCGGTCGCCCGCAGCCGTCAGGGTGTCCTCGCTGTGGACGGTGGCGGTGCGCTGGGAGGCGACTGTCTCCTCGATCCGGCGGGTCGCCTCGCCGACCTCTGCCAGGGCGCTGCTGGTCGCCTCGATGGAGTGGGCGACGCCGGCGCTCTGCTCGGTCACCGCCCGAATGTGCTCGAGCACGCGTGCGGCGGCGGCGCCCGCGGTGTTCGCCAGCTGGCCGACCTCGTGGGCGACGACGGCGAAGCCACGTCCGTGCTCGCCCGCCCGGGCCGCTTCGATGGCGGCGTTCAGCGCCAGCAGGCGGGTCTGGTCGGCGACGGCGGAGATCTCGCGGGTGATCTCGGCGGCGGCGTTGGTGGTGCCGCGCAGGGCGAGGCTGCCCGCGACGGCCTCCTCGACCCGGGCCTGGGCCGCGTCGGCGGCGGCCAGCGTCTCGCGGGCGCCCTCACCGATCGTGTCGCTCGCGCCGGCGAGCACCTCGAGCGTCGCGTTGATCCGGTCGAGTGCCTCGCGCGCGGCGGCGGCGCTCGTGCGGCGGGCGTGGGCAGCCGCCTCGGCGCTCGCATGCTGTGCCTCGGCTGCGTACCGCGCCCGGGACTGCTCGGCCCGCGCGCCGGCCTCGGCCAGGGCGCGCTCGGTCTCGGCCTCGTGATCGGCCGCGGCGGCGCGGGCGGCCTCGATCTCGCCGGTCACCGCGTCGCGTTCGCTGGCGGCCAGGTCGCGGTCGGCGACCGCGGCCTCGAGGAGCGCAGCGGCGGCGTGCAGCTCGGCCTGCAGCCGCCGCGTCCGGCGCACCCGCAAAGCCTGCGAGGCGACGATCCCGACGGCGAGGAGCACGGTGGCGGCGCGCGCGACGAGCGGCGTCCCCGCCGGCATTGCGGAGCGGGCCGCGGGCAGCGCGACGACACACGCGGCGGCGATCCACGTGAGCTCGTTCCGGATCAGCCGGACCATGGGTGGGCGTTGTGACACGCGAGGCATCTCCCCCGCGTAGTCGGCGCCGGCGCCCCGCTGTTGAGCGGCGTCGCCTAGACGGCGGCTGGTCCCTCCATGGCTCCTTCGACCGGACGTCGGCCGGCGCCGAGCGCGTCGCCGCCCCGGCGGCGTAGCCGACCAGGCCGATCGCGGCGATCACGGCGAGCGTCCCCAGGGTGAACACCTCGAAGCGCAGCCGGCGAGATGCCCCAGACGCTCTCGAAGTTGTACCCGGCGCCGACCGCGTTCTCGATCGTGTCCGGGAAGACGGCGATCCACGATCCGAGGACGATCCAGCCGAGCGTCACGAGCCCGCCGATCCAGGCCCCGGTGTTCCCGTAGGGGATCCGGTACGGCCGTGGCACGTCGGGATGCGTGTAGCGAAGGCGGATCACGGCCGGGAAGATCAGCAGGTAGGAGAGCAGCCCGGTCGACGTCGCCATGTAGAGCACGACCACGAACGTGGTCGCGTTCGAGCCGGTGTTCAGGAACTCGGCGGAGAGCATGAACGCCGTCGAGACGACGCCCGAGAGCACGTTCACCCGCACCGGCGTGCCCAGGCGGGCGTTGAACACGCCGAACTAGCCGGCAAACGCGCCGTCGTACCCGGCCACGGCGAGGACGCGGTCCGAGCCGATGATCCAGGCGGCGCCGCCGGTGGCGAGGGCGAAGATGAAGCCGATCGCCATCACCTCGAGCAGGAAGTGGTGGGCCGAGCCGTAGACCGTGAAGGTCGTGTTCACGGCATCGAGGAAGCCGCCGATCCCGCTCACCTGCGAGGACGGGAGCACGGCCACGATCCCGAAGATGGGGATGGCGTAGCAGAGCACGGTGACGATGCCGCCGCCGACGACGGCCTTGGGCACGTCGCGGCGCGGGTCCTGCATCTCCTCCGCGGCGCCGCTCTGGAGCTCGAACCCGACGTAGTTGAAGAGCAGGAGCGGGACCAGCCCGATGAAGACCGCGCTCGTCGGCCGGAAGTCGCCGGCGCCGTAGCCGTGGACACCGTGCTCGATCGCGTAGATGACGACCGTGAGCGAGAAGAACCCGAGCACGAGGACACGCACGATCGCGCCCAGGTTCGGGATCCACTTGCCGTGGCGCAGCGCGACGATGGCCACGGTCACGGTGATCCAGATGAAGAGCAGCTTGAAGGCGTAGTCACCGGCGGTCTTGGTGCCGATCGGATGGATGTACGCCGACCAGGCGAGGGTCGAGACGAACGCGAGCGACCCTCCCACCCAGAGCGGGTTCGAGATCCAGTAGAGCACCGATCCGAGCCCGGCCGCGAGCCGGCCCCAGGCCAGCTTCATCCACTCGTACTGGCCGCCCTCCTGCGGGAAGCCGGTGCCGAGCTCGGCCATGACGAGGCCGTACGGGATCAGGAAGAGCGCACCGACCACGATGACCCACGTGAACGTCTGCGCGCCGTAGCTTGCGACCTGCCCGAGCGTGTCGAGGCCGACGAGCGCGCAGATCAGGAAGAACGTCATGTCGATCCGGCGCAGGCTCCTGCGCAGCTTGCGCCGCTCGGAGACGGCGAGGCTCGTCGAGTGGTCGATCGGTTCAGCCGTCGTGTGTGGCTCCTTTCTGTCCCGTCACCCATCCCACAGCTCGAGCGGGAGCGCGTTCAGCGTCTCGGCGCCGCCCTCGCCGACGAGGATCATCTGCTCGAGGATCACGGCGCCGAAGTCCGGCACGGCGATGCCCGGCTCGATGCACATCACCATCCCCGGCTCGAGCACGAGGTCGCCGTCGGCGAGCGCGTGCGGCACCTCGTGCTGGCCGGTGCCGGTGCCATGGGGCATGAACGCGCCCCACCAGGCGGCGTCGAACCCCGCGGACCGCAACGGCCTCGTGGGCGGCGGCGTTCACGTCGGCGACGCGGGCGCCGGGGCGGGCCGCCGCAGTGGCCGCGCGGACGCTGGCTGCGACCGCGTCGAGCATCCCCCGCTGTACCGCATC
This sequence comes from uncultured Actinomycetes bacterium, assembly GCA_963708365.1. Classification (GTDB taxonomy): domain Bacteria; phylum Actinomycetota; class Thermoleophilia; order Gaiellales; family JAICJC01; genus JAICJC01. The sequence continues at coordinate 163,282 of CAVPSM010000009.1, read as the reverse complement.
GGGCCCTCCGATGACGACGGTCCGGCACATGTCGCCGTGGTAGCCCTCGATCCGGGCCCCGCAGTCGAGTATGGCCAGATCGCCCCGGCGCATCGGCCGGTCGGAGGGGAAGAACGTCGCCAGCGCCGTGCGCGGCCCGGCGCCCATTACCGTCGCGAATGCGACCTCGGCGCCCGACCGGCGGATCGCGTGCTCGGCGGCGGCGACGACGACATGCTCGCTGCCGCCGTCGCGCACCTGGTCGAGCCCGGCGCGCATGCCGCCGTCGGTCGCCTCCGCTGCCGCGCGCAGCAGGGCGATCTCGGCGTCCGACTTGACAAGCCGCAACGCCGCGGCCATCGCCGTCACCCCCTCGAACGCGACGCCCGGGCACCCGCCGGCGAGGGCGACGAAGACCGGCGCGGGAAACACCTCCATACCGCTCAGGCCGACCCGGTCGCCGTGCCCGGCGTGGCCGCGCACGAGCCGCACGAGCGTCGAGCCGGGATCGGGGTCGTACAGGATGTCGCCGGCCCGGGCCTCGGTGAGCGCCCGTTCCAGATCCCATTCGGCATTCGTCACGAGTGTCGTTTGCCCTGTCGCCGGCACGAACAGGAACGAGAGCTCCTCGTCGGTGCAGTACCAGCGGGCCAGGTAGCGCAGGTCGGCAGGCCAGAAGTCGCGGTGGGCGCCGAAGCAGATCACGGCACGCAGTCCGCGGCCGGCCGCCTCGGCCTGGAGCCGTTCCACGCGCTGGTCGATCTCACGGTCGGTGATCGCCGCGACGCCGAGCGACGTGGGCCCGGTCACCGGGTCACACGCCTTCGCGGTCGGGCGGCGCGACGGGCTCGGGGTCCTCCTCGCGCAGCTCCCACTCCCACCCCGTCTTCGCGATCTCGAGCACCATCGAGGTCTCGACGCCCGTGATCCCGGCGACGGTCTGCAGCTCGGCCTCGAGGAAGTCGAGCATCTCGGCCTGCGACAGGAACACGGCCTCGCAGATCACGTCGTAGACGCCCGCGCAGGCGGTCGCATAGCGGACGGCGTGGAACTGGGCCAGGGCCTGGGCGATCGCGCGCGCCGCGCCGGGCAGGCAGCGGACGCCGATCCAGACGTTCAGGCGGTATCCGATCGTGTCCGGCTCGACGACGGGGACGACCTGGAGCGTGCCCGCGTCCATGAGCTTCTGCATCCGGTTGCGGGCCGTGCCCTCACTCACCTGCAGCCGGCCGGCCAGCTCGGAGTAGCTCATACGGCCGTCGAGCTTGAGGCAGGAGATCAGCCTTCGATCGACGGTGTCAAGCGCCATATCGGCAGCGATCCTACAGAATGCCTCCGGAATCATCAAGCTTATCGCGTTCGGAGTGCGGTTTCCGTACTTCAGCGTCGCGCAGCGCCGCCTCGAGCTCACGCACCCGCGCCGCCAGCTCGGCCAGCAGGGCGCGGGCGATCTCGGCGTGGCGGTCGACCAGGTCGAGGAACTCCTTGCGGGGCAGCCTGACCGCGGCAACGTCGCTCTCGGCGAGGATGCTGGCCGAGCGGGGCGACCCGTCGAGCAGGCCGAGCTCGCCGCAGTGGTCGCCCGGCCCCAGGGGGGTGGCCTCCGGCGTTCCGGCCGCGCGCGCCGCGCCCTCGAGGATCACGTAGAAGGCCTCGGCGGTGAAGCCCTCGCGGACGATGTGCTGCCCGGCGGGGACGTGGGCGACCGTCGCGGTGCCGGCGACCTTCCGCAGTTCGCGCTTGCCGAGCCCGGCGAAGAGCGGGACGCCCGCGAGCGCCGGGAGGATCAGCGACTCGTCGGCCGTCGTGCCTCTGGACACAACGTGACTTCTACCACAAGCCGTGGAGCCGGGTCGGGCGGCGCATGGTGTTGGTCGAGACTGCGCGGAACCGCCCCGAACAGGTACCGTTGAGGGCATGGTGACGACAGAGGAGATCGCGGGAATCACCGTCTTCGCGGGGCTGAGCGAGGCGGATCGCGAGCGGCTCTCACGCGCTGCGGCCGACATCACCCTGGCCGCCGGCGAGTACGCCGCGTACGAGGGCGGTGAGCGGGCGCTCTTCGGGGTGCTCGAGGGCAGGATCGAGGCGGTCAAGCTCGTCGACGGGATCGGGCGCGTCGTCGGCGAGCGCGCGCCCGGCGACATCTTCGGGGAGGTGCCGATCACGCTCGGCACGATGTTCCCGGTCGGCTTCCGCGCGGCGGAGGCAGTCGCGCGTTATGCGCCTCGACCCCGACGACTACTACGCCGTCGTCGCCGCCGCGCCGGACGTCGGCAAGCGAGATCGGCCAGCTGGCGAGCCATCGCATCGGCGGCGGGCGCGGCCTTCAGGGCATCTCGCGCCGAGCCGTCCGCCGCCGCGGGCGTTCGTGGTCGGGCAGCGCTGGGATCCCGCCTGCACCGAGCTGCGCCACTTCCTCGACCGCAACCAGATCACGTTCAAGTGGCTCCAGCCCGGATCGCGCCGGACGCGGCCGAGCAGTGGGACGGCCCGTTGCCGGCCGACGGAGGACTGCCCGGTGCTCCGCGTCGTCGACGGCAAGACGGTCGTGCGGCCGCAGCTGCGCCGCGTCGCCGAGCTGCTCGGCCTCGCCACCGAGCCGGAGGCCGCGGAGTACGACACGGTGATCGTCGGTGCCGGCCCGGCCGGCCTGGCGGCGGCCGTGTACGGCGCATCGGAGGGCCTGCGCACGATCGTGATCGAGCGCGAGGCGCCGGGCGGCCAGGCCGGCACCTCGTCGCGGATCGAGAACTACCTCGGCTTCCCCTCGGGCGTCTCGGGCGACGAGCTCGCCAGCCGTGCGCTGCAGCAGGCCCGCCGGCTCGGCGCCGAGATCCTCGTCACCCGGGAGATCACGCGGATCGACGCCGCCACCCGGCAGGTGCACCTCGACGGCGGCGACGTCCTGCGGGCGCGGACGATCATCCTCGCCTGCGGCGTCACCTGGCGCCGGCTCGACGATCGAGGGCTGCGACCGGCTCGCCGGGAAGGGCATCTCCTACGGCGCGGCCCGCAGCGAGGCGCCGAGCGAGCCACGGCCTCGACGTGCAGATCGTCGGCGCGGGCAACTCGGCAGGCCAGGCCGCCCTGTTCTTCTCCACCCATGCCCGGAGGTGACGATCCTGTGCCGCAGCGACGGACTCGGAGAGGAGCATGTCGCAGTATCTGCTCGACCAGCTCGCGGCCCGGTCGAACATCGAGGTGCTCTGCCGCACGGAGGTCGTGCGCGTCGCACGGCGACACCTCGCTCGAGGCGATCGTCGTGCAGCAACTCGGACCGGCGAGAAGACCCGGCTCGAGTCGGGTGGCCTGTTCATCCTGATCGGCGCCGACGCCGAGACGGGCTGGCTGCCGCCCGAGATCGCGCTCGACCGTCGCGGCTACGTGCTCACCGGCGCCGACTCGCGCCGGCCGGACGCTGGGAGCTCGACCGCGACCCGTACCTGCTCGAGACGAGCGTGCCCGGGCATCTTCGCCTGCGGCGACGTCCGGCTCGGCCCCGTGAAGCGGGTGGCGGCGGCGGTCGGCGAGGGCAGCATGGCGATCGCCTTCGTGCACCAGTACCTGCGCGAGGCCGACGACCGGGCGGGTGCGGTCGCCTGAGCGCATGCTGGTCGTGATCGCGCAGTACCGGACGAAGCCCGGGAAGGGCGACGAGGTCGCGGCCGCCCTGGCGCTGCACGGCCCCGAGGCTGCGGCCGAGCCCGGCTGCGGGGCGTTCGTCGTCAACCGGTCGCAGGACGACGGTGACCGGTTCGTCCTCTACGAGCAGTACGACGACGAGGCCGCGTTCCAGGCCCACCGCGAGACGTCGCACTTCAAGCAGTACATCGAGGGCCGCGTCGTCCCGCTCCTGGCTGAGCGCTCCTTCGGGCGCTTCTCGATCGTGGAGTAGGTGTCGGCCGGGCCGCGCTCGGGTACCGGATCGGCATGCCGAAGGTACGGATGCACATCACCGGACGCGCCGTCGGCGCGTCGGAGGAGCAGGCGGGCTTCGCCGAGCTCGTGCGGACGACGGTGGGCAGGGTGACCGATCGCGCGTTCCCCGACGTCCGCATCGGAGCCGAGGACGAGGTGCGGATCGAGATCGTGCTCGATCGCGAGCTCCAGTCCGACGTTGGCGAGGCGATCGAGCCGCTGCTGGCCGATCCTCAGATCCGGAGCGCCGTGCTCGACGAGAAGGGCGACGAGGCGGAGGCCTAGGCGGGCTTCGTCGTCATCGCCCAGACGGCGAAGACGTAGAGCGCGATCAGGGCGACCGAGAGGCTGGCGGCGACCTTCGCCAGCTTGCCGAGCCCGGAGTCGGGGCCGCGGCGCACCGCGACGTTGGCGACGATGGTCGTGATCAGCAGCACGAGCCCGCCGAGGTCGGCGGCGAGGAAGCCGTCGCCGATCCACGTGGCGTTCGAGTTCTCGAGCCCCTCCTTCGAGAGGATCCACTCCGCCGCGATGCGCATCACGAAGAACGACGGGATCGCCGCATAGAGCAGCGTGCGCGCGCCGAACCGCCTCAACGCGGCGGCCGAGGGATCGCTCGTCCGCCAGCCCTGGATGAGCGCCACCGCGGCGACGGTCACCGAGGCGACGAGCGCCATCGCCCCGCCGACGTGCAGGAGCAGCGGGAGGTTCCAGCTGTCGGGTCGGATGATGAGGACGGTCACGACGCTCCCGGCTTGTAGATCATGTCGATGAGGATCACGAGCAGCGTGACGATGAGGGCGAGATTCATCAGGAGCGCCGACGGGTCGGGGCTCGCGCTCGACGACGCCATCTTCCGGTAGCTGGCTCCGAGGCGTCCGCCGATCGCCGAGCCGATCACCCAGAGCACGATGGCGGCGATGATCCAGCCGTCGCCGAGCGAGTACTGCGAATCGTGCAGTGCGAGCCAGACGCCGAAGACGATCGCCAGCAGGCCGCCGATCGGCCAGAGGATGCCGGCGATGGGCGCGAGCCGCAGCGCGGTCGCCGAATGTCGCTCGCTGCGCTGTGCGAGCGCGATCGCGAGGAAGAGACCTGCCGCGGTCACCATGGTGAACGCCGACGTCACATGCAGGAACAGCAGGGTGGAGTAACCCATCCGCGCGTACCGTACATGACGCCAGTGCGGTCGCCGGATCCGCGCTTGGCCCGAGCTCCGTGAGGGACGGACGCCGCTATGCGGCGCGGCGCTTGGCCCGGTACAGCGACTGGTCGGCCTGCGCGATGGCGATGTCGATCGAGCCGTCGGTGGTCGAGTGCACGGCGACGCCCACCCGTGCGCCGCGGATCGGATCGAGCGCCACAGCGATCTTCTCGGCCGTCTCGGCCGCCGTCAGTGCCAGGAACTCGTCGCCACCGAAGCGGGCGACGAATCCGTCCCTGCCGACGAGGCGGCGCAGCTCCTGGCCGGTGCGCATGATGGCGGCGTCGCCGGCGTCGTGCCCGAGGTGGTCGTTGATCGCCTTCAGCCCGTCGACGTCGCAGGTGACGACGCCGATCGCGCCCGCGATCTGGCTGCGCCGGCGCACCTCCTCGAAGAAGGCGCGGCGGTTGGGGAGGCCGGTCAGGGGATCGGAGAGGGCGACGCGGCGCAGGCGGGTCGCGAAGTGGCCGACCAGGCTCGCGATGAAGAGGTACGTGGCGCTACGGACGACGACCGAGATCAGGCCACCGGTCGCCGACGTCGGCGCGACCGTGAGCACCCAGACCGCCTGCATCGCCATGATGGCGCCGACGACACCGACGGCGATGCGTGCCCCGAACCACAGCGCGACGATGGCGATCGGCCACAGGTAGAGGGTGGTGATCCCGTACGTCTGCGACGTGGGGATGGAGAACTGGACGGCCGCGACGAGGCCGACGAGCATGGCGACGACGGCAGCGATCGCCGGCGGTGAATCGACGGTGTGCAGGCCCTTTGGCATTTGTGCCGGTAGTCGTCCGCATGAGGGCGCCGTGCATCCCCCGAACGTGCGAGTTGGCGCGGTCCACGCATGGGTGGGCCTGGGCGGTCGGGATGCGACCGCCCAGGCCCGTCGTGTGGCTAGTGGTGCCTGTGCGCCGCGGCCGCGAAGAACCACGGGCCGCGAGGCTGCCGACGCCGGTCTCGTCGTCGTATCCACGGCGCTCGTGCAGCGTGGAGGTCTGGACGTCGATCGTCTGGAGCCGGAACACCTTGCCCTCCGCCGTGTTCAGGAAGTTCACGAAGTCGGTGCGCACCTGGGCGACCGGCTGCGGGGTGCAACGATGTCGTGCAGGGCACGCGTGCCCAGCAGGTGGTAGTACAGCGGGTTGATGAACCCGAGCGTGTGGTGCGCCCGCTGGTTCGGCGACCGCCATCACGCCGGCCAGCAGCGGCGACGACAGGCTGGTGCCGCCGATCCGGTACTGGGCCCAGTACGTCCCGTCCGGGAACACCTGGGTCTCGCCGACCTCGGAAGCCCGTGTTCGGGTCGCCCGGCATCGCGATGTCGGGGACAGCGCGCATCGGCGTGCTGCCGTAGTACTCGCGAGATGCTCGTGGGCACCTTGCCCTTCTGGTAGAACGGCTGCTTGTACAGCACGCTGGTGCCGCCGCCGCCGCCCGAGTTGTATCCGCGGCGCCGGGTCCCACGCGCCGTCGGTCAGCGGCGAGTACGCGTCTGCCAGCCGTACTCGTTCAGCCACTGGCCCGTGCCGCCGATCACGACGCTGGTGCCGCCGACGCCGGTCACCCACGGCACGTCCGCCGGGAACTCGACCGTCTTGCGCGGCAGATCGGTGCCGCCGGCCGTGTGGTCACCGTCGTCCCCGGAGGAGAAGTTGTCGGTGATGCCCGTCAGCGCCGCCTCGAGGGAGAACTGGTTGTAGAAGTCGATGTACGCTCTGGCCGAGCAGGCTGATGTCGTCCGTGCCGTCGGTCCAGGAGTTCGTGATGACGTCCGCGACGTGGTTGTCGATCGGTCCGGCCCAGGCGTTGTCCAGGCCGCTCAGGCAGTCGGACGCGCCGATGAAGACCACCTTGGCGCCGGGCGCCATGGCGTGCACGGCCTCGACGTCGAGCGTCTCCTCGCCGTACCAGCCCTGCGCATCGCACAGGTCCGACGTTGTCGAAGCCGTTCGGCCGGGTATCTGCGGAACTGGCCGCGCGTGAACTTCGGCTGGTGGTGGACGCGGTTGTAGTTCTGCGCGTCCTGCAGGATCGTCGGCGCCGCGTAGGCGTCGGTGATCGCGACCGTCACGCCGCGGCCGTGACGCCGGCGTTCAAAGCCGGCTCTCGCCGTAGGCGGACTGGTACTGCTGCGGGCCGTAGCCGCACACCGACGTACGGCTGATGCTGCCCGTACGCCTTCGGCTTGTCGGTGGCGATCTTCTGGCCGAAGTAGCTCGAGCACGGCTGCACGCCGTAGCGGTCGCCGGCGGGCGGCCCGGGCACGTGTCGGCGGGCTGCTTCAGCGTCGAGCCCTTGTCCATGCCCACGACGCCGGCCATCGCGCCGGTGACGGCCGCAGGCGTGCGGCCGGCAGCGACAGCGGCGTGGTGTTCGCGCGCACGCGTCGCGCCCTCGTAGCTGTAGTTGTGCAGCGTGGTCCCGAACGCCTGCTCGACCTGCGCCGCCGTGCCGCTCGCCTGCACGTACATGCCACTCTGCAGCGTCTTCGTCACCTGGAATCCCTGCGAGCGCAGCCAGCGCTGCACGGCGACGACACTCGATGCGCGGGCGCGTAGCGGGCGTTGAACTGCGCGTTGGTCAGCCACTCGCCGTAGCTCGCGCTGGCCGGATCGGACACCGCCTGCAGCGCGCGGACGGCACCGGCCTGGTTTCGCATGTGCAGGAGCACGCCGAACTCGACCTGCTGCGCCTTCGGCGTCGCGCCCACGGTCTTGGCATGGCTGACCCAGCGCGGTGCGCTGCCGGCGAGCAGGTGCCGAGACGGCGCCGACGCAGTCGCGGGCCCGGCCAGGACCGCCGTCGCCAGGACGGCCGCGCCGGGAGCAGCACCCGCCGTCTGCCATGGAATCCGGTACTCAAGTCCTACCCCCTCGATTGTGGCTGCGCTCCGGACGAGCGCCAAAACGGCTGGAGTATCCCTCGTGGATACATAACTCGTCAAGTCGATGCCAGTTTCTGGCTGGAGCACGCAGCCGTCTACGATTGGCTGCGTGGTGCCCGAAGCCCCGATGGAGCCGCACGAGGGTGGCCTCAAGCCGGCCGCGGACGGCTGGTTCGTCGTGAACGCGCGCGAGTCCCAGTGGTTCCAACAACGAGAAGTTCGGTGCCGGGGTCACGTTCGAGGGCACGCCGTACTTCTCCCAGCTCGGGGTCAACATCCAGGTGCTCTGGCCGGGGCAGCCCAACGGCTACTACCACGCCGAGCAGGATCAGGAGGACTTCCTGGTGCTCGCCGGCGAGTGCCTGCTCCTGATCGAGCGTGAGGAGCGGCGGCTGCGGTCGTGGGACTTCGTCCACTGCCCGGCGGGACAACCACATCTTCGTCGGCACGGGCGACAGCCGTGCGCCTTCCTTGCAGTCGGCGCCCGCGCCACCCCCGACGAGATCGTCTACCCGGTCTCGGACCTCGCGCTGCGCCACGGCGCCGGCGCTATGACGCAGACGACGAAGCCCGGCGAGGCCTACGCCGGCGTGCCGGAGACGCTGCCGGGGGTCTACCGGGGCGGGCTGCCGGGCGACGCTTGACGCGAGTGCGTCCGGCGTTACATCTCACCCGTGCCCGGTGATGCAGACCGGCTCCACGGTCGCGCGTACGGTGACGCTACCGATTCGTCCACCGCACCGAAGGAGCCGGAGATGATGTCGCTTCGCCGCACAATCCGCTACGCCGTCGGGCTTGCCGTTGTGGTTTCGATCTCGGCGCCGGTGGCCGCCCAGGCCCGGCCCGACAACCTCACATGGAAGGGCCAGGACGCCGGTTCCGGCGCGCAGACCTGGAGCAACCCACGTGTCCTCGGCCCGATGACCGTGCCGACCCACCGCGACGATCTCGTGCTCCGGAGCGCCGTGCACCAGCCGACCGCCGGGCCGACTGCCGTCATCCACGTGACGGACTCCGGTGGCGGGAGCGGGTTCGACTGGGCCGCGGCATCGGTCGGCGCCGCCTCGGCGCTCGGGATCGTGCTGATCGCCGGTGGAGCGGCCACGGGCTTCCGCAGCCGCCGCGGCGTCGCGGTCTCATAGCCTCCGCCATTCAACGAGCGGGGCTCGGACGACCGCGCCCCGTTCGTTGCTGCATCCTCAGTGGCCGAGTCGGCCGATCGCCTGACACACCTCGACATGGAACGCGGTGGCGTATCCGAGGTCGTCGACGTGAATGCGCTCGTCCCGGCCGTGCATGCCTTCGGCCAGCACCTCGTTCGGTGTGTGCCGGATCGGCCAGATGCCGTATGCGACGGTCCCGAATGCCTCGCGCAGGTAGTGCGAGTCGGTGAAGCCGTTGCAGATCATCGGCAGCAGCGTGGCATCCGGGTCGCGGCGGCCGAACCACTCGCGGCAGGCGTCGGCGAGCGGGCTCTCGAAGGCCGAAACCGATCCACCTGTGAGCGGCTCGGGGTAAGTGATCTCGTGTGGGATGTCGTCACCGAGGGCCGCGGCCAGCTCGGCGCGCAGATCGTCGATCGACGTCCCGGCGACCGGGCGGCAGTCGCACTCGACGCTCGCGCGCGCCGGCATGACGTTGAGGGCGGTGGAGCCGTGGAGGCGCGTCGGCGCGATCGTGGTGGCGTAGAGCGGCACGAGCAGGTCGCGCAGCATGGGGTGGAGCTCGACCGCCGCCGCGAGCCGTTCGTCCAGCGAGCCCGCCGCGCCGGCGAGGATGTCGAGCGCGGCCGCCGTGGTTGGCGTCGTCCGCCGGCGCGGCTCGTACGCCGCGAGCCGGTCGATCAGCCGCGCGAGCGGCGGCACCGCGTTGCGGCCGGCGTGAGGAAGCGACGTCGGCCCGGCCTCGCCGAGCGCGGTGACGACGGCCGCGCAGGCGCCCTTCTCGCCGACGGTGATCGGGATGACGGTGCGGCCATCACGGAGCTCGAGCCGCTCGGCCGAGCCCTCGTTGAGGGCGTAGTCGGTGGCGATGTCGGGCCGCGCCTCGACGAGCCAGTGCAGGCCGACCGCCTCGGTGCCGTCCTCCTCGTCGGCCTCGGCGATCAGGACGAGGTCGCCGTTGCCGCGGAACCCGGCCCGGCCGAGCACGGCCATCGCGACCGCCCGGGTGGCGAGCTCGTTCTTCATGTCCGCCGCGCCGCGGCCCCAGATGTAGCCGGCGCCGTCGACGTGGCCCGCGAACGGCGGATGTGTCCACGCCTCCGGATCGTCCGCCGGGACGACGTCTGTGTGGCCGACGAGCGCGAGCGACGGCCCGGTGCCGTGGCCGTGGATCCGTGCGACCAGGTTGGCGCGGGCCGGATCGCGGGCGATCAGCTCACACTCGACCCCATGCGCCTCGAGGTAGCGGGCGAGGAGGGCCGCCGCCGGCGTCTCGCCGCCCGGCGGGTTGCCGGTGTCGATCCGCAGCAGGTCGCGCAGGAGGGCGGTCGCCTCGTTGCGCAGCTCATGGTCGTTCGGCATGCGCATCGGCGCAGGATGCCACGGGTCGGCCCGGCGATCGGTCTGCGCCCGGCCGACTCGTCGCGCGACCGCTGAGCGGTATCGGACGCAATCTCTCCGGCGAGCGGCGATACTCCGGGGATGAGTGGGCGGGTGACGCGCGTCTCGATTGCTCCCGTGAAGTCGCTCGGGCTGAGCCACCCCGAGTCGGTCGAGCTCGGCGTGTCCGGAGTGGTGGGCGACCGCCGGTTCTGGGTGATCAACGAGCGGGGCCGCCTGGTGAACGGCAAGATGTGCCCCGCCCTGATGCAGATCCGGTCGACGTGGGACGAGGCGGCCGGGCACCTCGCGCTGCGGTTCCCCGACGGGGTGGAGCTGGCCGGCACCGTCGAGCTCGGCGATCCGGTCGATGCGACCCTCTACGGCACCCCGCACCCGTCCCGGAAGGTGGTCGGCCCGTGGCAGGACGCGATCGCGCGCTTCGCCGGGTTCCCGCTGACGCTGCTGTGGTCTGAGCGGGGCGCCGTCGACCGTGGCTCGGATCGCGGCGGGTGGGTCTCGATCGTGTCGCGGGCGTCGCTCGAGCGGCTCGGCGACGAGGTCGGCGACCAGCCGGTCGACGGCCGCCGCTTTCGCATGCTCTTCGAGATCGACGGGGTCGGCCCGCACGAGGAGGACGGCTGGATCGACAGCCGCGTCATGATCGGCGACGCCGTGGTGCGGCCGCTCGGCGACGTCGGCCGCTGCGCGGTCACGAAGTGCGATCCCGACACGGGCACGTCCGACCTGGACACGCTCGGCGCCCTCGCCCGCTACCGGCGCGACGGCCAGACCGAGCCGCTGCCGTTCGGGGTCTACGGCGAGGTCGTGGAGCCCGGCCGGGTCAGCGTCGGCGACGCCGTCGGCGTGTAGCCCTAGACGCGCTCGGTCGCGAGGCGCACGCCCAGCGCGACCAGCACCAAGCCGCTGATCCGGTCGAGCGCGATCCGGATGCGGCCCGTCCGCAGGACCCCGCCGAGCCTTGCGACGACGGTCGCGTAGGCCGCGAGCCAGCAGAGGGTGAGCGTGCAGAACACGAGTCCGAGTCCGAGCAGCGTCCCGAGCGAGCCGTGCCGTCCGGCGTACTGGGGGAGCAGGCTGAGGAAGAAGACGACCATCTTCGGGTTGGCCAGGTTGCTCAGGAGCCCCTGACTGTACGGGCTCGCGAGCGGTCCGGCCAGCCGTCCGTTGATCGACGCTTCGCTTCGTCGCCGGCTGGCGAGGATCGTGCGCACGCCGAGGTAGACCAGATAGGCGGCGCCCCCGACCCGCAGCGCGGCGAAGGCAGGCTGGGACGCGCGCAGGAGCGACGCGATCCCGATCGCCGTGGCGATCGCCCAGAGGCTCTGGCCGCTCGCGACGCCCGCGGCGGTGACGATGCCGGCGCGGCGGCCGCGGAACAGGCTGTTCCGGATCGTGAGCGCGGTGTCCGGTCCTGGCACGACGATCACGAGTGCCGACACGGCGAGGAATGCGGCGAGATGGGCCGTCAACCGGGCACCTTCCAACGGAGGTTACCGGAGTGAACTCTGTTCAGTATACTGAACGAATGGGCGAATCGATCGGCGAGCTCCTCAAGGGCCGGCGCATGGAGCTCGAGCTCTCGCTCCGGTTCGTCGCCCGCGAGGCGGGCATCTCGCCCAGCTACCTCGTGGCGCTCGAGCAGGGCCGCAACCCGACCACCGGGCGCCCGCCAATGCCCTCACCGCGCGTCCTCGCCGCGCTCGGGCGGGTGCTCGGGATCGGCCGCACCACGCTGCTCGAGCTGGCAGCCCCGCAGCCCCCGTCGCCGCATGTCCTGCTCTACCAGACAGGCGCAAGGCCGGGATCGCCGGCGGACGCGGCGCGGCGCCTGTTCGCCGACGCCGTCGACGGATGGCTCGAGGTGCCGCCTCCGGGCGGCACGGGGCCTCTGGCTGCGCTCGAGAACTCGCTCGTCGGTCACAGAGGTGCCTCGAGCGCTTCGCGCCTGGGTCTGATGTTCGGAGCGCGGCCGAGACACCGCCGTGGCGCCGACCTTCGGGCGGACATCGACCGCGAGGCGACCTGGGAGGAGGACGTCGCGGAGATCTGCCGCCATGCGCTCGGCGTCGAGCCGGTCGCCAACGTCTGCGTGTACCGCGAGGCCGACATTCGCCGCCGAGCCGACGTCCTCGATCCGCTGACGAGCGCACTGGAGCTTGTCCGCACGCATCCGGTCGTGGCCGTTCAGGGGTCGTCGACGGGGGTCGTGACAGGCCCGCGCGCCATCGAGCGGGTGCTGGGGGGCGTCGCACCGCCGACGACGGATCCCGACACGTGGCGGGAGCTCGTCCGTGTGGCGGCGGTCGGGCTCGCGAGCGAGGCATGAGCACCCCATCCGCGATCCGCCCGGAGCGGGTTGCATCGGATCGGCTGGCCGGGGCGGCCATGATCGTCGGCACGAGCGCCAGCATCCAGGTCTCGGCGGCAATCGCGCATGACCTGTTCGGGACGCTCGGGCCGGCCGGCACCTCGGCGCTGCGGTTCACCCTGGGTGCCGCGATCCTCGCTGCGGCCGTCCGCCCTCGGATCCGCGGGCGCGACTCGACGACCTGGGTGGCCATCGGCCGCTACGGCGTCTCGATGGCCGCGCTCAACCTCACGTTCTACGAGGCGATCCAACGGCTGCCCCTGGGAATCGCGGTCACGTTCGCGTTCCTGGCGCCGCTCGGCATGGCGCTGGCCGGGTCGCGGCGCCACCGCGACGTCGCGTTCGCGCTTCTGGCCGGCGCGGGAGTCGTCATGCTGAGCGGTGTCGGCCGCCCGAGCTCGAGTATCGGCATCGCATTTGCCGTGGCCGCGGGCCTCGCATGGGCGAGCGTCGCCTACGCCGGCCGCACCGTGGGAGCACGCACCTCGCGGCTCGACGGGCTCGCGCTCGCGCTGCCGATCGCCGCGGCGGTCACGCTGCCGTTCGGCATCCATCGCGTCGGGCAGCTCGACGCGCATGCGCTCGGGCTCGGGCTCGTCATCGCCGTCGGCGGCCTGATACTCCCGTTCGCGCTCGAGCTCGAGGGGTTGCGTCGCCTCGAGCCGCGCGTCGTCGCCGTCATCTACAGCCTCGATCCCGCGATCGCGGGCCTGGTCGGGTTCGTTGCCCTGGGGCAGACGTTGACAGGCGCGCAGCTCCTGGGCATGGCCGCCGTCGTCGTCGCAAGCATCGGCGCCGTGTGGGGCGCCGGCACCCGATCTGCAGCTTGACGTGTTCTCTTGCCGTTGCGTTCTGCGCAACATGCGTGGATAACGGAATGAGTGGCCGGCGGGCAATCCCCGCCGGCTGAGGCGTTCGGTGGCAGGAGGAGGGCAAGTGAGACGGCTAGGCAAGAAGCGCGTTGCGATTGCCGCTGCGCTCGCTGTGGCAGGTGCGATGATGGTTGCGCCGGCAGCGGAGGCGGCGGTCGTAACGCAGACCCCGTTGGTTGGATATCAGCCAAACAACACGGTTCGCGACATGATCGTCGTCGGGAACACGGCATACATCGGTGGCAGCTTCACCGCATTGACGCCTGCGGGCGGCGGTGCGGCGGTCACGCGGAATCACGTCGCGGCCATCAACATGACCACGGGCGCGCTGCTCCCGTGGAACCCGAACGTGACCGGCACGGTGTACTCGATTCTCCCGAGCGGGGGCAACGTGTACCTGGGCGGCTCGTTCACGGCCGTCGGCGGCGCGACGCACAAGAACATCGTCGAGGTGAACAACACTACAGGCGCCGTCGTGCCGGGGTTCGGTAACACCTCGCGGCCGAACAAGGCCGTCCGGGCGATGGTCATCGCGAACGGCAACCTCTACGTCGGCGGCGCGTTCACCAGCCCACGGTCGTACATGATGGAGGTCAACGCGACCACCAACGCGTACATCCCGACCTGGGCGCCGGTCGTCGACGGCGAGGTGCGCATGCTTGCGACCGACACCAGCCAGACCCGGATCGTCGAGGGCGGCTTCCAGCAGTGCGCCGTCGGATCCGGCTGTGACGGCCGCATCGGCATCGGCGCCGTGAACACGACGGACGGCTCGTTCGTCCCGTTCGCGTACACGGGCCCGCCGACGTTCATCCCGCCCCCGGGCTTCCCGTACCGCCCGTGGCAGGCCATCGCCTCCGCGCAGGACGGCAACACGCTGTTCGTCGGCGCGACGGGCAACGGTGGCACCCTCCTCAGCCTCAACATGGAGGACGGGACGCTCAACTGGCAGGCCGGATTCAACGGGAACGTCGTCGGCGTTGGCGTCACGGACGGCGTCGTGTACGGCGGCGGTCACTACAGCACCTACTGTGGTCCTGTCCCCGGCAACAACTTCTTCTGCGCCGGCCGGCCGGGCTCTGCTGCCCGGAGCAAGCTGTCGGCGTTCGATGAAGGCACCGGTGCCCTCCAGACATGGGCGCCCAGCGTCAACACCGCGCTCGGCATCGAGGCGGTGGGCGCCGACCTCGGTCGCGTCGCCGTCGGCGGTGAGTTCACCCGGATCTCCGGCGTGAACGTGAACCACTTCGCACGGTTCCAGGAGTAACCGCTCGGAGCACCTGACACGTGCCCCGTCCCTCCACGAGGGGCGGGGCGCGTGCGTGGACCGGCTCAGAAATCGGGCTTGCACGACGATTAGCCGGTGAGATGGAATCCGACGAGACCCAGCCACCGCTCGACCCGGCGCTGGCCGCGACGCTTGCGAGCAGCGACGTCCTGCGCCGCATCGCCGGCACGGCCGCGATCCACCTGTACGAGCTGCGCTATGCCGAGGACGGATCGTACGAGTGCACCGAGTTCATCGGCGAGGGCCTCGGGAGCCTGCTCGGCGGGATACCCGAAGGCGTGGACGAGGAGGCCGCCTGGGAGCAGGCCGTGCATCCGGAGGATCGCGCGGCTTACAGCGCGTTCAACGACGCGTGCCAGAACGGCGACGCGTCGGAGATCGAGTTCCGGCTCGTCGGCTTCGACGGCGTGACCCGGTGGGTGTGGGAGCGGGCCCGGCCGCGCGTCGAGGACGGGGTCGTCTGGGTGGACGGGGTCGTGGCCGACGTCACCGAACGGCGCCGGGCGGCGGACGAGCTGCGGGACGCTCGCGCGCGCCTCGAGCACCTCGCCTACCACGACAGCCTCACGAACCTGCCCAACCGGGCCGCCTTCCAGGAGCATCTCGTGACGGCCATCGCCGACGCCGGTCGCACCGGCCACAGCCTGGCGGTGCTGTTCATCGACCTCGACGACTTCAAGCTCGTCAACGACGGATTCGGCCACGCCGTCGGCGACGAGCTGCTCGTGCACTGCGCCGAGAGGCTGCGGGCGGCGTGCCGCAAGGGAGACCTGGTCGCCCGTCAGGGCGGCGACGAGTTCCTCATCCTCGTGGCCGATTCCGAGAGCGGCGACCACGCCCGCCGGGCAGCAGAGACCGTGGCGGTGTCCGTTCGCGACACCCTGAGCCGCGACTTCCTCGTCGCGGGGGTGAGCGCCTACATCACGCCCAGCATCGGGGTGAGCCTCTTCCCGGAGGACGGCGTCACCGCCGAGGAGCTGCTGAAGAAGGCTGACATCGCGCTGTATGCCGCCAAGAACGCGGGCCGCGACAGCCATCGCTACTACCGGCGGCCGGAGCGCGACTCGGGGTACGACCTCGCGATCGCCTCGGAGCTTCGCGATGCGCTTCGGCGCGACGAGCTCGCGCTGCACTACCAGCCTCTCGTCGAGCTCGACCACGGCCGCATCGTCGGCGCCGAGGCGCTGATTCGCTGGAACCACCCGGCCCGGGGGATGTGCGCACCCGGGCAGTTCCTGCCGGTCGCCGAGCGCAGCGGGCTCATCCGCCCGATCACGACCTGGGTCGTCGAGCACGCCTGCGCCCAGGCCCGCCGGTGGCTCGACGAGGGCCGCGACCTCCACGTCTCGGTGAACCTGCCGCCGGCCCACTGGGAGCCCCAGGCGATCCGGCGGACGCTGGCCACGATCGCGCAGTTCGGCCTCGAGGGGAACCGGCTCACCGTCGAGATCACCGAGCAGGCGGCGATGGGCGACACGGCCGAGGACGAGACGACGCTGGCGCTCGTCCACGCGAGCGGCCTCGGACTCGCGATCGACGATTTCGGCACGAGCTATTCGTCGCTCGGCCGGCTGCGCAGGATCCGCCCGAGCCTGATCAAGATCGACCGCTCGTTCATCTCCGACCTCCCGGGCGATCGTGACGCTGCGGTGCTCGTGGAGACGATGATCACGATGGCGGAGAAGCTCGGGATCACGTGTCTGGCGGAGGGCATCGAGACCGACGACCAGCTGCGCTTCCTGCGCGACAACGGGTGTGCTCTGGGGCAGGGGTTCCTGTACAGCAGGCCGGTCGAGGTCGCCGCGTTCAACCGCCTGCTGGGACGGCCGCGGCGCTCCGGCCGGAGGGCGGCCTGACCTTCGGGTCAGCCGAGCACGCGCTTCGCGAACACCTCGATCCCGTCGATCAGCGTCTCGAACCGCACCGAGCGGAGGAGATCGAACGAGTGCTGTGCGCCCGGCAGCTCGATCCAGACGACGGGCTGACGCGACACCTCGCGTAACCGCCCGGCCAGCGCCGACGCCCGCGCCGGCGGGACGAGCGTGTCCTGTGTGCCGTGCGCGATCAGGAACGGCGGCGCCTCGGCGTGCGCGTACTCGGCCGGTGACGAGCGCAGCCCGGTCGGCCGCGTGCTCACGGGGCCGTAGTAGCCGTACAGGCCGACGCATGCGCAGACGGAGGTGTCGGCGTCCTCGAACCCCGGCTGGAACTCGCGGTTGCCGGCCGTAAGCGCGGCGATCGCCGCGATGTGCGCTCCGGCCGAGCTGCCCGCGATGAGCATCCGATCGGGGTCTGCCCCGTACTCGCCTGCATGCGCACGCGCCCAGGCGATGACGCGTTTGGCATCGATCAGGAAATCCGGGAAGGTGGCGGAGGGCCGGAGCCGGTAGTTCGCGCTGATGCACAGCCATCCGCGCCGCGCGAAGCGCTGGAGCAGGGGGCGGCACTCGTTGCTCTTGCGGCCGCCCGTGAATGCGCCTCCGTGGAAGTGGATCAGGATCGGGGCGCCCTCCGCGACGCCGGCTCTGCGCCGGTACACATCGAGGGTGTTGAGCCGGCCGGCGTCGCCGTAGGCGATGTTCGAGATGCGCTCGACGCCGGAATGCGTGAAGGGCAGCGGCGCCCACAGGATCCGTGCCAGGTGTGCCCGCGCGGGCGGCGCCTCGAGGGCAGCGGCCACGACCGGCCTCGCGCGCAGGCTGCGCCCGACGAGCACGACCGCCGCGGCCGGCGAGATGAGCGCGATCGCGACGCCGACCCACGATCCGGCCGAGCCGATGTCGCCCTGGGCGATGGCGAGCCCGGTATCCGCGACCACCCAGTAGACCGCGATGAGCGGCCACTCGTTGATCACGCAGGTGACGATCCAGCTGAGGCGTCCGAGCCCGCCCGATCGCGCCAGCGGCTGCAGCGAGAGGAGCATCGGGATCGCGGCGATGACGACGCCGATGAGGTAGCCGACGGGCATGCCCAGACCGTACCCCGGAGGCGCGCGCGTTCACGCGTCTCGGCACCCGTCGAGGCGGGGCCCGCCGGCACGGGCGGGCCCCGCGGCTCCTAGCTCCTCGCTAGAGGTTCTTGCACTCCCCCCGCTTCTGACCGCCGACCGTGTTGGGCAAGCCCATCGAGTCGCCGGCCTGCGCGACGGGGACGTTGTTGAAGCACGACAGGTTGCCGGCGATCGTGTTGGTCACGATCTCGTTGGCGTCGGGATCGCCGAAGCGGTTTCCGATGACCTGGACGTTCCCGCCGACGGTCGTGCGGATGAGCCCGAACCAGCATGTGTGCACGCCGCGCACCACGACGTTGCCGCCGACCGTGCTGTCGTGGACGGTGCCGAAGAACGGGCCGCCCATCAGCCCCGTCGAAGAGCAGTCCATGCTGCGGCCGCCGCCGACGATCGAGATGTTGCCGCCGACGTGCTCCTGCTCGACGACCACCGCCCATGCGCCGTGCCCGGACAGGTTGCCGCCGATGTGGTTGTTCGACTCCGTCGGGCAGCCGACCTCGTCGTTGCATCCGAGCCCGGCGATGCCGTCGTTGCGAACTGTCACATTCCCGTCGACGTTGAACGTGCCGGTCGTCAACGTGTTCAGGAACGCGTGTCCGCGCACCAGGACGTTGCCTTTCACGTGGGCCGTCCCCGTCGCGGTGAGCGTGCAGTTCCCCGCGATCGTCAGCGACCGGTACGTCCCGGCCTTGATCGTCCCGCCGTGACACGTCACCTGGCCGAAGTGCTTCGCCGTGCCCGCCGCGCCGGCGGTGCCGACGGATACGAGCAGCGGCGCGACCACGAGTCCACCTACCACAACGCGTCGGAGCCTCCCCATGTCGCCTCCTTCTTTGCCTGTCGCCTCGCAGCTGCGAGGCGCGAACCCGCCACTCTGATCCTCGGTTATTGACGTTTTATTGACGTTCTGTGTGAATCGACGTTTGACGTCAGATTGAATGAAAACTGGAGGGTCGAGCCTCATTCGTGATGGTGAGGGCCGTACTAAGCCGGCGGAAGGTTCACCCTTTACAGGCAGGAATCTCCGTTGACACTTGAAGGAGCCCTGTTCCCCCGGAGGATCGACGATGAAGCGAGCGGTACTGGCCCTGTCATTTCTTGGACTGGTCGCGCTCGCGGCGCAGACCGCTGCGGCCGCGACGCCCGCTCGCGTGCCCATCCGCATGAGCTCGCGCGCCGCCGCCTCGCGGCGGCGATCGGCGACCCTGCCGATGGGGCAGTCTGCGCGGATCTCGCTGACCGTGTCGTTTGCGCCGCGGCACCGGAAACTGCTCGACGCGCTCGCGAAGGACAGCAGCGGCACCGGCGGCCTGTCGGCGTCGCGACTCCGCTCCCTGTTCGGTCCGGATCCCCGTGAGGTCGCTCGGACGACGTCGTTTCTCCGCGGCCACGGCCTGCGTCAGACCGGCGGCGGCATGCTCTCGCGCACGTTCGCGGGGTCGGCCGTCGACGTCGATGCTGCGTTCGCGACCCACCTCGTCGCGTATCAGCTCGGCATGCTGACGTTCCGGGCGACGTCAACGACGCCCACGCTGCCGGCCGATGTCGCCGCCGGCGTGTCGGCCGTGGACGGGCTCGACACGTCCCCGCTCTACCGACCGATGGCGACGACGGCCCCGCCGCTCCAGGTCGTCTCGAAATGCAGCGCCACCAGCTCGGGCACGCCGTCCAGCCACTTCCCCGGCGGCTACGAGCCGTCTGCGCTCGCGGCCTCGCCGGCGTACGACTATCAGTCACTGATGAGCGCGCAGCACGAGGGCAAGGGGAGCACGCTCGCGCTCGTCGAGTTCTCGGGCTACGACCCGAGCCCGGTCGCGACCTACCAGAGCTGCTACAGCACGCACGTGCCCATCACCGACGTTGCGGTCAACGGCGGCGCAACCGACACGAACGGCGCCGCCGAGGTGCAGCTCGACGAGGAGGTCGCGGCGGGCAACGCCCCCGGGCTGGATGGCATCTACACGTACGAGGCCGCGAGCAGCGCCGGGATGGACATCGTCATCGACCGCATCCTCGCCGATCGCACCACGACGCACGTGAGCGAGATCTCGATCAGCTGGGGCGCCTGCGAGGCGGCCGTCAGCCCGGCCGAGGTGGCCGCGGCCGACACGGAGTTCCAGCTCGCCGCCGCGGCGGGGGTCTCGGTCTATGTCGCCTCGGGCGACGACGGCGCGTCCGGCTGCCGGCCGTTCAACGGTAGTACCGACGCGTCGGTCGACTATCCCGCATCCGATCCGTGGGTCACCGCGGTCGGCGGCACGACGCTGACCACCTCCGCAACCGGCGCGAACCACGAGACATCCTGGGGGCAGCCGCAGACCGCGACGGGCGGCCGTGGGGGCGGCGGCGTCTCGTCGCTCTTCGCCATGCCGTCGTGGCAGACCGGCGCCGGCGTGGACGAGCCGGGCTACTCCTCCTCGGCCGCGTGCGGCCAGACGACGACCCTGTGCCGGGAGGTGCCGGACATCGCGCTCGACGCGAACCCCGACTCCGGGTACGTCGTGCGCGTGACCACGCCGACCGGCAACGCCTGGGCACAGTACGGCGGCACGAGCGCCGCCGCGCCGCTCATGGCGGCGATGACGGCCGACATCGACTCCGCGTCGGCCGCCGTCGGCGGTCAGCCGCTCGGGTTCGCGAATCCCTTCCTGTACGCCCATCCCGGCCTCTTCCACGACATCACCGTCGGGAGCAACAGCGAGCTCGGCGTCGGCCTGCCGTTCCCCGCGGGCGCCGGCTATGACATGGCGACGGGGCTGGGATCGCCCGACGGCTCCGCCCTCGCGGCGGCGCTGATCGCGGCGACCACGCTGCCGGGAGCCGACTCGACGGTGCTCTCGGCGCGGCAGGCCGCCACGACGATCACCCCGGGCACGCCGGTCACGCTCTCCGGCTCGCTGACCGACTCGACCACGCCCACCCGCATGGTCTCGGGCCGCACGGTCA
Organism: uncultured Actinomycetes bacterium; assembly: GCA_963708365.1. Taxonomy (GTDB): domain Bacteria; phylum Actinomycetota; class Thermoleophilia; order Gaiellales; family JAICJC01; genus JAICJC01. Next base: position 142,237 of record CAVPSM010000009.1, on the reverse strand, counting down.
CGATCACCGGCACCTACACGGTCGCAGGCGTGGTGCACGCGGTCACGAAGACCGCGACGACCGACGCCGGCGGCAACTGGGACGTCGCGGTGACGACGGCGGATATCGGGGCGCGCTTCACCTGGCAGGCGTCCTTCACCGGCGACAGCGCATTCAAGGCGAGCCAGACCGGCAGCCAGGCGCTCATGGTGCAGCCCACCCTGACGACCAGCTCGGACCTGCACTGGAACGGCAAGCAGTACAGCGCCGTGCACCCCACGGTCGCGACGCTGAGCGGGGTCTCGACCCCGGCGATGGCAGGGGCCGTCCTGACGGTGCAGACGAAGGCCGGCGGCAGCACCAAGTGGGTGTCGACAGCGACGACCGTCACCGTGGCCGCCGACGGCACCTACTCGACGCCGTTCACGTTCGGCGCGGCGGTCAAGGAATCGATCCGCTTCAACTACACCGGCAAGGCGTCCGGGCCGTGGCTGAGCGCCAAGTCCCCTGCGAAGGTTTTCTCGATCACCTAGGCCGAGGTCTTCTGCCAGACCGAAACGTGGTTCGTGCTCTCTGCGGTGAAGGGGGTGCGCGCCCAGTCGCTCCAGCGCTCGCGCAGTGACATCCCGCCGAGCCGTGCCATCAGGTCGAGCTCGGACGGCCACACGTACCGGAACGGGACCGAGAGCTCGTCGAAGCCGCCATCCTCCGTGCGCCAGTAGTGGTGCGAGACCATGCCCTGGCCGGCCACCTCGTACTCGTCGAACCCGAGCCGGTCGGGGGTGACGGTGAACGGCACGGCCGTCTGGCCGGGCGGGAGGCGGCGCAGATCGGGAACGCCGACCTCGACCACGAAGTGCCCGCCCGGCGCCAGGTGCGCGGCGACGTTCTGGAAGCAGGCGACCTGCGCGTCCTGGGTGGTCAGATTGTTGATCGTGTTGTAGACGAGGTAGGCGACGGTGAAGGTGCCGTCGACGCGCGTCGCTGCGAAATCGCCGATCGTGACGCCGATCGCCTCTCCGCCCGGCTTCGCCCGGAGCCGCGCGACCATCGCCGTGGACAGGTCGATGCCGTGCACGCGGACGCCGCGCTCCGAGAGCGGGACGGCGATGCGGCCCGTGCCGATGCCGAGCTCGAGGGCGTCACCGTCTCCGGCCAGCCCGGCGAGCAGGTCGACGACCGGCGTGATCGCGGACGCGGCGAACATGCGGTCGGACGGATCGTCGTAGCGGGCGGCGACGTCCTCGCCGAAATGGTTCTCGGGCATGCCACACTCTAGGCCGACCCACATCCAGGAGGCATTGCGTGAGCTCCCCGACCCCGGTCTTCGATCTCGACGACATGCAGTTCAGCCCCACCGCGTGGCTTTTCGAGGGCGCGAAGCGCGGCGGCGCCGGCGTGTCGATGTTCATCGTGCGCACCCCGCCCGGGGGTGGCGTCGACCCGCACGTGCACCCGTACCACGAGACGTTCCTCATACTCGAGGGGGAGGGGCGCTGGACGGCCGGCGACGACATTGTCGAGCTGCGGCCGAACCAGATGCTCGTCGTGCCGCCGGAGACGCCGCACGGATTCCACAACACGGGCGACGGCCCGCTCCTGGTCGTCTCGGTGCACGAGTCCGGGACGCTCCAGCAGACGTTCCTCGGAGAGGAGCAGGCGTAGTGGACTCCGCGAAGTTCCAGAGGCCGCTCGAGCTGCCTGCCAGGTTCACGGCGCGGTCACCGGCCCGGTCGGCCAACCGCCTCCGCGCGGCCTCGCGGAACTCCTGCTCGTGCCAGACGAGGTCGACGAAGTTGAACTCCGCAGCCAAGATAGGCGCCGTCGCGGTCGTACACGGCGTAGGAGAAGGACGTGGCTGCTACCTGTACCTGATGGGCAGGCGCACGCCGCTTTCCGAGCCCCCGCTCGCAAACGCCGTCGACGTCAGCTGGTGGGTGACCCCCGACGCCTACGACCGGGGCGAGTACGAGACGCTCTACCGGGCGCTCGACCTGTGGGTCACCGCCGGCTTCCCGTTCCGGGCGCCGCACTACTCCAACGCGAAGATCCCGCACGACGATGTTTGATCTCGTCGTCCGAGGCGGCCGTGTCGTGACGGCACGCGAGGACTACCTTGCCGACGTCGCGGTGACCGGCGGCACGATCGCGGCGATCGGTTTGGGCCTGCGCGGCGCCCGGGAGATCGACGCCTCCGGCAAGCTCGTGATCCCGGGGGCGATCGACGGCCATGTCCACATGCGCACCGAGCGGCCGACCTCGGTCTACGACGACGACTGGGACTCCGGCACGATCGCCGCGGCCTTCGGCGGCGTCACCGCGATCGTCGACCAGGCACAGGTCGAGCCGGGCCTGACGCTGACCGACGGCGTCGAGCAACGGCTGGCGGCGGCCGCCGGCAGGACGGTGATCGACTACGGCCTGCACGTCAACCTGCGCGAGGCGAACGTCGAGCGCATCTCGGAGTTCGCGGCGCTGGCGGCGCGCGGCATGCCGAGCTTCAAGTTCTACATGACCTACGACACCTACAAGGTGCCCGACGACGTGCTGTTCGCCGCCATGCAGGAGGTCGCGCGGCTCGGCGGGCTCGCGATCGTGCACGCCGAGAACGACGTCATTATCGCCGAGCTCGAGCGCCAGAACGCGGGTGCCGGCCGGACGGGCGCGCGGGCCAACGCGGCGGCGCGACCGCCCGAGCTCGAGGCCGAGGCGGTGTACCGCTGCCTCGCGATGGCGCGCGTTGCCGGAGCGCGCACGCTGATCTTCCACGTGACCGCTGCCGACGCCGTCCGCGAGCTCGCCGCCGCCAAGGCGCGCGGCCAGGCCGTGTTCGGCGAGGCCGTGCTGCCGTATCTGATGCTGACGATCGACGCCGCGGACGACCCGGTCAGCGGCACCGCGCTCGACATCGGCCCGCCGCTGCGCGACGAGGCTCACCGCGAGTCGCTGTGGCGGGGCCTCGCGTCCGGCGCGCTCGACATCGTCTCGACCGACCACGGGCCGCGCCGCCGGATCCGCGCCGCGGACGGCGCGCTTATGACCCCGCCGGGCACCTCGGGCGTGGAGGTACGCCTGCCGCTCACCTACACCTTCGGCGTGCGCGCCGACCACTTCTCGGCGCAGCGGTGGGTGCAGGTCTGCTGCACCGGGCCCGCGGAGGTCTTCGGCCTCGCGCGCAAGGGCCGCATCCTGCCCGGCTACGACGCCGACCTCGTCGTGTTCGATCCCGAGCGACTGGTGACGCTGTCGCACACGAACCTGCACTCGAACATCGACCACGCGACCTACGAAGGGGTCGAGGTCGTCGGCTACCCGGTTGTCACGATCGGCCGCGGCGAGGTGCTGGTCGAAAACGGCGAGCTGCAGGTCGCGCCGGGCCGCGGGCGGTTCGTCGAGCGCAGCTACTAGCCGGCGGGGCCCGCGGTCCGGGTCGGCTACGCCTGTGGGAGCTTCTTGGCGCCGCGCTTCGTGACCGGGTTGGACGGTGGCGGCACCACCGGCCCGATGTCGCCGTCCGGCGCCTCGTCGAGGTCGACGATGACGGGCGCATGGTCGCTCGGCCCCTTGCCCTTGCGCGCCTGACGGTCGATCCACGCCGCCTTGACGCGGGCGGCGACGGGATCGCCGGCCAGGATGAGGTCGATGCGCATCCCCAGGTCCTGGTGGAACATCCCGGCCCGGTAGTCCCAGTAGCTGAACACGCGCTCCGTCGGCCACCGGTCGCGGACGACGTCGTGCAGGCCGACCGCCATGCAGCTCCGCCAGCGCCTCCCGCTCCGCTCGGCGTGACGTGGGTCTGGCCGATGTAGGCGTCCGGGTCGAACACGTCCTCATCGGCCGGGGCGATGTTCATGTCGCCGCACACGACCGTCGCCGGTGATGCGGCGGCGACCACGCCACGGAGCGCCGACAGCCATTTGAGCTTGTACTCGTAGTGGTCGGATTCCGGCTCGCGGCCGTTCGGCACGTAGACGGAGTGCACGCGGACGCCGTCGCACGTCGCGGCCACGGCCCGCGCCTCGGGGTGGGGAACCCGGGCCCGCCGGCCAGGCCGGTCGTCACGTCGTCGAGGCCCACCCGCGACAGGATCGCAACCCCGTTCCACGCAGTCTCCCCGTGGGCCGCGAACTCGTACCCGCGAGCGGCGAGCTCGTCGCCGAGCAGCTCGGCCAGCGCATCGTCGCCGAGCTTGGTCTCCTGGAGGCAGACGACGTCGGGCCGGCGCTCGTCGAGCCACGGCACGAGCCGGGGCATGCGCTGCTTGATGGAGTTGACGTTCCAGGTCGCGATGCGCACGGCCCACACCGTACCGGACGCTCGCCCACCGCCTGTCGGATCAGGCGGGCAGCCGCTCGGGCAGGCCGAACCGGGGGAAACGCTCACCACCGAGGAAGGCGGTCACCTCGGCGATGCGGTCGCCCCGCAGCGTGAGCACGTCGATCACTCCCGCCTCGAAGTCGCCCCGCTCCGCGTCCCAGATGTAGCAGCCGACCGCCATTTGCCCGTTCGCCCATGTCGGGAGGTGGCGCCAGCGCATCTGGAACGGCGAACGGGTGAGGAAGGCGACGATCTCCTCGAGGCCCTGGTACCACGTGCTGATAGGCGGCATCGACCAGGCGGCGTCCTCGGTCAGGAGGGCGACGACCCCATCGACGTCAGCGTGCTCGATCGCCTCGATGTAGGCCTCGACGAGCGCGCGGCTGCGCTCGTCGCCGAGCTCGCGCAGCGTCGCCTGCTGGCTGCGATCCGGGGCGCGCTGGCGGATCGTCTCGCGCGCCCGCTGGAGCGCGCTGTTCACGGACGGGACGCTGGCATCGATCAGAGTGGCGGCTTCGCGGGCCGAGAAGTCGAGCACATCGCGCAGGAGCAGGACGGCGCGTTGTCGCGGCGGCAGGTGCTGGAGGACGGCGACGAACGCCAGCTCGAGCGTCTCACGCTCCTCGTAGCGCGCCCCCGGCGACGGCGCGGTCGCCACCGGCTCCTCGGGATAGGCCTCGATCCAGACCGTCTCCGCCAGCGGGACACCGCCCTGCGCGCTCGTCCCCGCCGACGGCCCGTGCTCGCGCGGCAGGACGCGGCCGGGCCGCCGCCGCACCAGCTGGAGGCACGCGTTCGTCGCGATCGTGTACAGCCACGTGCGCAGCGAGCTCCGTCCCTGGAACCGGCCGAGGCCGCGCCAGGCGCGCAGGAGCGCCTCCTGCATCGCGTCGTCGGCGTCCTCCAGCGAGCCGAGCATGCGGTAGCAGTGGGCGTGCAGGCCGCGGCGGTGCGGGTCGACCAGCTCGCCGTAGGCGCGGTCGTCGCCGGTGCTGGCCCGCCCGATCAGCTCGGCCTCCGCCGGGGTGAGAAATGGGGATGGGGTTGCGGTGGTCATCACCCCTTGAGATTGCACGACCGCGACGAACTCATCGGTCGGGCGGCGATGAGTTTCCGGCCGCGGCGTGATCCAACCCCTCGATCGAACCGACACCGGAAAAGGAGCGCCGACATGCTGCGCCATATTCTCAACCTGCGAGCCCAGCCCCAGCCGATCCGCCCGGCCCGCGACGTGATCATCGAGGCCCGCCGCCGCGCCCGGCGCGACACGCTGCGGACGTGGATGTGACCGACCCCGGTGCGGCCGGGCCCGCAGTTCACACGGGCCCGGCCCCGCTGGGCGCTCAGCCGAGCTGGCTGCCGTCGATCACATAGACCGTGTCGAGGCTCGCGGCCGAGATCAGGAAGTCCGGGGTGCCGTTCCCGTTGGTGTCCCCGATGCCGACCGCGTCGAACCCGAGGTTCTCGTTCGGCGTGGTGCTCGTGATCGTGCGCAGGCGCTTGCCCGTCGCGCCGGAGAAGATCTGCACCTTCCCCGCCGCCCGCCGCGCCGTCGCTGCTCGTGTAGCTGCCGACGATGATGTCGGGCACGCCGTCGCCGTTGACGTCGCCTGCCGAGCGGCCCGGTCCGAGGCCCGCACCGGCGGCGCCCCGCCACGCGTGCAGTCGCCTGCCGTCGACCCCGGAGTACACGGCGGCGAACCCGCCTGCCTGGCCGGCGTTGTTCGAGGCGTAGTCGCCGACGTACACGTCCGGCACGCCGTCGCCGTTCACGTCGCCGACGCCGGACACGAAGAACTGGCCGAACGCGGCGTTGCCGCGTTCACCGCGGATGCGGAACAGCAGCTTGCCCGTCCGCCCGGAGTAGACGTAGGCTGCGCCGTGCCCGGGGGTCTTCCCGCTCGCGCCGACGAGCAGGTCGGGCACGCCGTCGCCGTTCAGGTCGGCAGTGTGTGCGACGCCGTCGCCGAACTCGTCCTGGCGCCGGTGCGCCGAGAGGACGCGGATGACGTGGAATGTGCGCCCGGAGATGACGTACGCATGCCCCGCGCCGGCACCCGTCCCCGGCGCGCCGACGAGCAGGTCGGGCACCCCGTCGCCGTTCACGTCTCCCGCGCTCGAGACGGCAGCGCCGAACATGTCGCCGTGGTGATGCCCGTGCAGGCGCACGATCGTCTGCCCGTTCGCGCCCGAGTACACGTATGCATGACCGATGTCGCTGCCCTGGCCGGGAGCGCCGCTGAGCACGTCGGAGACGCCGTCGCCGTTCACGTCGCCCGCGTCCGCGATCGCGTAGCCGTCCTGCTCGCCCGGGCGGCCGCTGCGGCGGAAGAGCAGGTGGCCGGTGCGCCCCGAGTACACCCACACCCGGCCTTGCATGTTCGCGCCGCCGTCGACCTCGCCGATGACGGCGTCGGTCACGCCGTCGCCATTCACGTCGCGCAGCTCGCTCACGGCCCAGCCGAAGTAGGCGCCCTTTCCGGTCGTCGGGCCGTGGAAGGTGTGCAGAACGTGCACCGGTTGGACGAAGGTGCCGGAGGCACCCGCCGCTGCGGTGAACGTTGCCAGGACGACCGCCGCGATCGCGGCCGCCCGTGTGAAGACTCGAGACATCGATCCCTCCTCCGTCGGACTGGACCGATGCTAGGAACGGCCCCGCGCGGGGACATAGGACGTTCTTGCGGCCGTGCTCAGGCCGCGAGCAGCCGCCCGACCAGGTCGGGCAGCGCCGCCTGGTCTGCGGCGATCGCCCGCACGCCGGACGGCGTCTCGCCGAACGCGCGCCGGAACCGGGCGGTGAAGTGGCTGTGGCCCTGGAAGCCCAGCTCGAGCGCGATCTCGGCCACCGGCACACCCGCGAGCAGCGGCCCGAGGGAAGTGCGCAGTCGCAGGTGCAGGTGGTACTGGTGCAACGTGTAGCCCGTGCGGGCGTGGAACGCGCGCAGGAGATGGAAGCGCGAGTAGTGCGCCTCGCGCGCGATCCGCTCGAGCGGCAGCAGGTGCCCGCTTGAGCAGGCCATCAGCTCCTTCGTGTGCTCGACCGCGCTCCCGCCCGCCCCGCTCGCGCCGGGCGGCGACGGCCGTAGCGCGGCGGTGACGAGTTCGCGGGCCAATCGCCCGGCCACCGCCTGGTCGTATGCGGGTCGGCACAGGTAGGCGGCCAGCAGCCGCTGCGCCAGCCAGACCGTCGGCGGCAGCGCCGGGTCGCCGGCCGGCCCCGGTCGCAGGTCCAGCCGCTCGCACATTCCCGGGCCGAGCACGACGAACAGGCAGTGGTCGCCCTCGCTCGTCAGGTGGCGGCGGTGGAAGCGCAGCCGCGGCGGATAGAGGACGGCGTGGTTCGGGGTCGCAATCAGCTCCGGCATCGCCTGGCGGGCGATGTGCACCGGCGTCCAGGGGAAGACGACGTGGAAGCCGTCGCCGATGTCGTTCTCGCACGCCCACCGTCCGTCAGCGGGCGGACACACGAACTCGCCGACTGTGACGTCGTCGGTGGCGAGCAGCGTGCGCACGGTGGCGTGGGCGGACATGGCTCAAGTATGGCCGCTATGCCGATGGGTGCTGGCACGAAATTGCGCAATTGGGTCGCGGCATCCCGGCTACAGCCGCGGCTTCCAGACGCCGATAGACAACGCATGAACCGTTGGCGGATCCGCCTTGCTCTGGCGTCCCTCGCCCTCGCCTGTTGTCTTCTGACGCCCGCTGCGGGCGCGTGGGCAGGTGTCGGCGGCGGCATGCAGCGCTGGAATGCGTCCTACGACGCCGGGACGCCGTCCTTCTCCTACGACGTCGCGGTGAGCCCGGACGGCTCGACGGTCTACTCGACCGGGACGAGCGTGTACGACACGACGGACCCCGGGGCGCTTCGCGACGGTCGCCGTCGACGCGCTCACCGGCGAGCGGAAATGGTCCGCCGCCTACCAGAGCAGCAGCGAGCCCGACCAGCGCGACACGGCCACCCGCCTCACTGTCAGCCCCGACGGCTCGAAGGTGTTCGTGACGGGAGACAGTCTGTGTAACTGCGGAGGCGGCGGGTTTAACGGCTTCTCGACCGTCGCCTACGACGCGGCGACGGGCAAGCGGCTGTGGTTTGCGAGGTACGCGCAGCTGGCGCCCGGCGGGTACTCGATCGCGGTCAGCCCCGACGGCTCGGAGGTGTTCGTGAACGGCGGCGCGCCCGGGTTCTCGAACCCCGCCACCACCATCGCGTACGACGCCGCGACCGGACACCAGCTGTATGTGATTCCGGACTCCGCAACGAGGGTGCCGTGGCACGCGCTCGCCGTGAGTCCCGACAGCTCCACGTTGTACGTGGCGACCGACAACGACGACTCGCAGTGCCAGTATCAGGTCGCCGCCTACGACGCCTCCGACGGAACGCCACTGTGGACGGCCACATATCCGGATTGCGACAGCGACGGCCACATGGCGCTCGCGCTGAGCCCGGACGGCTCGGCGATCTACATGGTCGGTTCCAACCACGAGTTCGACGTCGTCGCCTGGAACGCCTCGACCGGAGCCCAGCTGTGGGCGACGACGAATCAAGGCATGACCGTCGACGGCGACATCATGCCCCGGCTGGCGATCAGCCCGGATGGAACCACGGTCGTCGTAATGGGGAACCCCCTCTGCGTGCCCCGCTGCAGCGACACGCCGCTCCTCACGGCGGCCTATGACGCCGCCACCGGGACGCGGCTGTGGGAGTCGCGCTACGACAGCGACGCAACCGACTATCCGATCGACGTTGCGGTCAGCGCGGACAGCTCGCTGGTCTTCGTCACCGGCCAGGAGCAGATGCCCTGCCCACCGCCATGGTGTACGGCGACCCCGGTCAACGCTCCTCTGATCGCGTACGACGCGGACAGCGGTGCCGAGGCGTGGGTGGCCGACTATCAGAACAACAGCTCGTGGGCGCTGGCGGTGAGCCCCAACGGGTCGGACGTCTACCTCGCCGGCACGTTCACCACGCTCACGTCGGCGAGCACGTCCAGCCACGTCCTCCCCATGGTGCGGGCCAAGTGCTCGCCGAGCGCGTGCGGGTACTCCATGATGGCCTACGACGCACACGCCGGACCGGGCGTCTCGCAGGATCGCGACCCGTCGCCGACCTACGACGGATGGCGCACCATCTTCGACCGGTCGGCGGTGGGTGGGGCCTACCGGGCGGGCCGGATCGCGGGCGAGACGGCGACGTTCACGACTCCCCGGACGCGGAAGGTCGTCTGGATCACGCATGTCGGCCGCGAGGAAGGCCGCGCGCGGCTCCTGATCGACGGGCACCCGAAAGGGACGTTCGACCTCTACGCCCCCGCCGGCGGGGTGCGCAAGGTCTCGTTCACGAAGCTGCCGCTGAAGAAGCACGCTGTGACGATCGAGGTGCTCGGAACCAAGGACGCCGCATCCGGCGGGCGGTGGGTGGCGGTCGACGCCTTCAACGAGCAGGGCAGCATCCGTGAGGAGACCGCGCTCGGCGTGAGGTACGGGACGTGGAGGGGTGTGGTCGCGCGGGCGGCGAGCGGCGGCACCTACCACCTGAGCGCGTCACCTCGCGCGCGGCTGACCTTCGCATTCACCGGCAACCGGATCGGCTGGATCACGGCAACCGGCCCGGCGTACGGCCGCGCCAGGGTCGTGATCGACGGCGTCGGGCATACCGTGGATCTCTACCGGCTCCGTCACCACTGGCGCGTGGGCATCTCCTTCACCGGCCTCGGCTCGGGGACGCACCACGTCACGCTCATCCCGCTCGGGACGAAGGATCGCGCCTCCGCATCGGCGAACGTCGTGTTCGACGCGTTCGTCGTCCGTTAGCGGATCATCGCTTCGAGCGTGGCTTCGGGGATGCCCTGCTCGGCGAAGTGTCGCCGCGTCTTCTCGAGCCGCGTGAAGACGTCGTCGTAGCCGATCGGCGTGCCGTCGGGGTCGACGTAGATCAAGGCGCCGCGGACGTCGAAGGTCGTGATCATCTCGTCGCAGCCCTCGGGGACGACGAGGGTGTGGGTCTCTCCGGGAGGCTCGAATGCGAAGCCGCCCTCCGTCGCCTCCCAGCCGTGCTCCAGGTAGTGCCAGCGCCCGCGCTGGACGAACGCGAGCACCGGTCCGGTGTGCCGGTGGCGGGCCACGATGCCGGCCCGCGTCACCTTCATCACGTGGGCCCAGCCCCCGTGGGTCACGTCGAAGAGCAGCGGGCGCGACCAGACGCCCTCGTCGAGCGCGACCCACAGCCGCTCGTCCTGCGGCAGCAGATCGGCGATGACGAGGTCGTCGCGCATGTCGGTGGGCTGGGCGCCTCGGTACGGGGTGGGGGACACGTCTCGGACTCGTGCGCGGTCGACGGTCATGCGGTCGCTCCTTCGATTTGGCGAGTAGCTCTCGATCCGGAATTCTCGCACGCTCTGTGAGAGGATCCCGGACGGGAGACGGTCCGTCGTGTCTACGACCACCCACAACTCGCACGGAACGGTGCTGGTGGACGGGGTGGCGAGGTTTCCCATCGGCCTTTCGCCCCCGCCGCTGCCGGGCGCCAGCACGCCCGCAGGCGTCGACGGCCTGGACGAGGTGGTGGGCGCGGGGATCACGTTTCTGCGAGTCGGTCCTCACCAAGGAGAGTGGACAGACGACGCGATCGCGGCCGCTGAGAGCTGGAACGCGGCGGCCGCGGCCCGGGGCATCCACACCTGGATCGCGCTCGGCGAGCTGGCCCACGCCCAGCCCGATACCCCGGCCGACCTCCGGCTGCAGCAGGTCGTGACGACACTCAAGGACAGCCCGGGCTTCGGCATGTGGAAAGGGCAGGAGGAGCCGTTCACAGGGGGCTTCACCGCGGCCATGCTCGGTCACGCCTTCGAGGCGACCAGCGCGATCGATCCCGGCCACCTGTTCGTCATCATCGAGGCTCCGCGTGGCACCGCAGCCGATCTCGCGCCGTACAGCGCGGTGTGCAGCGGGCATGGCGTGGACGTCTACCCGGTGCGGTTCGGGACCCCGACCCGGATCTGAGCCGGGTGGGCAGATGGACGCGGACCATCCACAGCATCACGCCCGGTCGGGCCGTGTTCACCACCCTGCAGATCTGCTTCAGCGGCAGCGATGACGCCGCCGGCAGCGGGGCGTTCGTCCTCCCGACCCATCGCCAAGCGCGTTTCATGGCGTACGACGCGATCATCAACGGCGCGCGCGGGCTGATCTTCTTCGGCGGCGACAACCCCCACTGCCTCCTCCCCACCGACGCGGCCCTGGGATGGAACTGGACGTTCTGGAACGACGTGCTGAAGCGACTCGTGACCGAGATCGGCCCGCACGGACGGCTCCACCCGGCACTGCTCGCGCCGGACACCGGCCCGAGGCTCCGCACCGACGACCCGGCCACCGAGATCTGCAGCCGCCGGGTCAGCGAGACGGACATCTGGGTGATCGCCGCCCGCAGCGGTCCTGGAACGAAAGACGTGACGATCCGCGGGCTCCCCGTCGCGGTCACCAGGGGCACGCACTACCGCAGCAACCGGGCGGTCAGGGTTCGGCGCGGCGCGTTCACCGACGCCTTCTCCCGGTGGGACGTCCACGTCTACCACTTCCGGGATTAAGCGACCAAGGCGGTCTCAAGCCGCTTCGGTGAGACTACGTGCCGATGGGTTCGGCGATCGCGAGCCAGGGCGTGCGATCGAGCCGCCGGCGCTTCCTGGTTGCGGCGGCGCTGGCGGGCACGGCCGTGCTGCCCGGGTGCGGAGGCGGGCGCACGGCGCCGCGCTACGGCTGGCGCAAGGGGGCGATGGGCGGAGGCGGCTACTGCAACGCCATGGCGACCGACCCGCACGGCTCCGGCCGCGCCGCGGCGGCCGGCGACGTGTGGGGCGAGTACGCGACCGAGAGCGCCGGCGCGCTCTGGTATCCGACCATGGCGGGTGCCACCTCGATCGGTGAGATCTACGGCCGCGCGGTCGCCTACTCCGAGCGGCATCCCGGCGTGCGCTACTTCGGCGTCGGCGTGCTCAGCGACGACGATCCCCGCCACGGGTACCTGGGCGTCGTCGGGCCTGGATCGCTGCGGCTGGAGCGCCGAAACGACGGCATCACCTTCTCGAGCCGCTTGCCGCACGGGGCGAGCCACGAGCTGCCGCGGGCCGTCGGGCACCTCATCGCCGTCGACGACGACCACGGTCGCGGCCTCGAATACCTCTACGCCCTGTCCCGTCAGGGGCTGGTGCGCTCGACCGACGGCGGCGGCTCGTTCGCCCACCTGGGCCTCGGCGCGCCCGCGCCGCATGCAGCGTGGTCGGCGCTGTGCGTCTGCCCGGACGGCTCGCTGCTCGCGGCCAGCTTCCGCACCAGCTACCGGTCGGGATCGCGCGTGTGGCGGATCCGCAGCCCGCGCGTGCATCCGCGGATCGCAACCGAGCCGGCGGCGCCGGCGGTCGTCGAGGACATCGCCGCCGTCGACGGCGTGGTGTACGCCGCCTGCGGGCCGTACGGCCTCTACCGGGTCGACTCCCAGGGAGCTTGGACGGCCCTCTCGCCGGGGTTGTTCGGAGGCTGTCATCTGTCCTCGGTCGCCGGCCACAGCGGCGTGCTGTGGGTCGGCAACGGCATCGGCATGACCGATCACCGCTACATCGCGAGGTCGTATGACCGCGGCCGCACGTTTGTGTGGACGACGCGCCCGGCCAACGTCAGCGCCGAGGTGCTCGGCGTGAACCGGAGATGGTGGCTCGCGTCCTCCTGGCCGGGGCTCGGCAAGGACGGGTACTCCGTGAGCCAGCTCGCGGTCGACCCTCGAAACGCGAACACGTGCTACTCCGCGGGCCGGGCGGGCGTGGTCGCCACCCGCGACGGCGGCGGCACCTGGCAGCCGGCGACGAACGGGCTCGACGGATCGCAGATCCGGAGCGTGCAGGCCGGGCCCGCGCCCGCCGAGGCATGGGCGACCGACACCGACTGGACGGCGATCCATACGACCGATCACTGGCGCACCTGCATGCGGATCGCCGCGGAGTCGCGCGTGCCTCGGCTGAAGCCGCCTGCGCTCGTCCGCGAGCGCGACGGCCACCGGTACCAGGTCGTGCTCTCGAATCCCCGGCGGATGATGGTGGACGGCGTCGATGTGGCCGACGACGACTTCCGCGCCGCCTGCATCACACCCACCGACCTCGCCGTCTCGAGCGACCACCGCATCTACATCGGGCTGAACGGCGGCGGCGTGCTCGTCGGTGCTACGCTCGCAGCGTGAACGTCACCGCCGTACTCGTGGTCGATCTTGCCGTGACGGGACTCATCTGCGTCGCCGGCACCCAGGCGTTTCGGTTCATCCAGCGCCTGCGTCACCATGGCGAAGGCTCGGGCGACGGGATGCCGTGGCAGCACACGCCGTTCCGGCCGGGCGGGAGCCCGCGCCACGGCCCGGCGCGGCGGCCGCCTGCGCGCCGCGGCGGCCCGGCGCGGCCGAAGCACCGCGCCCTCCGCTAGCCGAGGCGGTCCGAGGGAAGATCGCAGGGCCCGGGATCGTCCGGTGGAGAACGCCCGTTCGCGCCGCGTGTGAGAATCTGCGCGCTTCGAAGCGGCGGGTTGCACCCAAACCCCTTCCCCGGAGGATTAGATGACGATCTCTGCCTCGTTCGACGCCGACCAGCTGGCATCGCTGGCAGCGGGCTTCGGCGGTACCTTGCTGCTCCCCTCCGACGACGGCTACGACGCCGCGAGGAGGATCCACAACGGGTTGATCGACCGCCGGCCGGCGCTGATCGCCCAGTGCCGCGGCACGGCGGACATCGCCGCCGCGATGCGCTTCGCACGCCAGACCGGCCTCGCGGTGGCCGTCCGCGGCGGCGGCCACAACGTCGCCGGACGGGCCGTTCCCGAGAACGGCATCATGATCGACCTCTCCGGCATGAAGGGCATCCACGTCGACGCTGGGACGGCAACGGCGCGGGCGCAGGGCGGCGTCACCTGGAGCGAGCTCAACCAGGAGGCGGCCTTGCACGGCTTGGCCGTCACGGGGGGCGCGATCTCGAGCACGGGCATCGCCGGGTACACGCTCGGCGGCGGCCTGGGGTGGCTCATGTCGACCCAGGGGCTCGCGGCCGACAACCTGGTGGCAGTCCAGCTCGTGACGGCCGAGGGTGAGGTGCTCGACGTCACCGACGCCTCGCACCCCGACCTCATGTGGGCCCTTCGGGGCGGCGGCGGGAACTTCGGTGTCGCGGCCTCGTTCGAGTACCGTCTGCGACCGCAGCCGATGGTCGTCGGCGGGCTCATCGCCCATCCGGTCGAGGCGGGCGCCGACATGCTGCGGTTCTACCGTGAAGCGGCGGCGGCGTGCCCCGACGAGCTGACGGTGTTCGGGGCGCTGGCGCATGCTCCGGACGGCTCCGGGATGCCGATCGCCGGGATGATCGTGTGCCACACCGACCCGGAGCGGGCCGACGCCGACCTGGCGCCGTTCCTCGAGTTCGGATCGCCCATCGTGACCGAGGTCGGCCCGATGCCGTACCCGATCATGAACACCCTGCTCGACGACGCGTACCCCAAGGGGGCGCTGAACTACTGGATGGCGAGCTTCACGACCGGGCTGGACGACGCGCTGATCGACACGGTCGTCGAGCGGTTCGCGTCGGTGCCGTCCCCGATGTCCGTGATCCTGTTCGAGCACTTCCACGGCGCGGTCACCCGCGTCGACCCGACTGCGACGGCGGTGCCGCATCGCGAGGCGGGATGGAACCTGCTCTTCCCGAGCGAGTGGATCGACCCGGCCGACACCGAGAAGAACATCGCCTGGACGAAGGACACGTATGCGGCCGTCTCGGAGCACCTGGCCGGGCGCAAGTGGCTCAACTACCTGAACGACGACGAGGACGACGCGGTGCGGGCCGCGTACGGCCCGAACTTCGACCGGCTGGTCTCGGTCAAGCGTCAGTACGACCCGCAGAACGTCTTCCGCGCGAACCACAACATCGCCCCGTAGGGCGAGGTTTCGACCGGCGGCCGGGGGCGCACGATGTCCCCGGCCGGCCGCGTGTAGAATCGTCACGTTCGCCACAAGGGCTTCGCTCGACCACGTCCGAACGGGAGGCCTCGCGAAGTGCGTCACCCAATCTGGATTCTCGCCCTCGTGATCGCCGCGGCGGTGCCGTCACCGGCCCTCGCCGCGACGACGGATTGGCCGCAGTACCTGCATGGGCCGCAGCATGCCTCGGTCAGCGCGGCGACCTCATTCACACCCGCGAACGCGTCGTCCGCGCACCAGATCTGGCACTTCACCCCGACCGCGGTTGCGGGTAAGCCCGCACCGAAGCTCGACGCGAGCCCGACCGTCGTGGGCGGGCGGGTGTACATCGGCTCCGAGGCGGGGGTGTTCTATGCCCTGAACGCCGCGACGGGGGCCGTGGCGTGGAAACGCCAGCTCGACGTCCAGACCGCGTCGACCTGTGGGGCGGACGGCATCTCCGCGACGGCAGCGGTCGTGCCGGATCCGACCACGGGCATGCTGACGGCCTATGCGGCAGGCGCCCGCGACCTGTATGCCCTCAACGCCACGACGGGCGCGGTGATCTGGAAGACCATGATCGGCCCGCCCGACCCGCCGATGGTGGACGGCTCCTACAACTGGGCGTCACCCACCGTCGTGGCCGGCCACATCTACATGGGCCTGGCCTCCCGCTGCGACAGCCCGCTGGTCCAGGGCGGCGTCGTCGAGCTCGACCAACATACGGGCGCGGTTCTCCACACATGGCACAGCGTTCCCAACGGCTCGATCGGCGGGAGCGTGTGGTCGAGCGTCGCGGCAACGTCGAACGGCCAGAACGTGTGGGTGTCCACCGGGAACGAGTGTGACCCGACGATCGATAGTTGTCCGAGCGGCGACCGGATCGGCGACTCCAACTCGGTCGTTCATCTCTCCGGAAGCCTGGCCCGCTTGCAGGCGTGGCAGGCCGCGGGCACGCTCGGCGGCGGCCAAGACTCCGACTTCGGGTCGTCGCCGACCCTCTTTGGCACCGGAGCGACACCTCCGGATGTCGGAGCCTGCAACAAGAACGGCAACTACTACGCACTCGCCGCGAACCCCCTGAGCGCGCCGAAATGGACGGACTCCCTCGGTGCGGTTGCCGGGGCGCTGAGCATGTGTATCGCCTCCAGCGTCTGGAGTGGTCAGACCGGCGCCCTCTACGCCGGTGCGGACGGCACAGGCATCGGCGGCACCCGGTACGGGGGCTCCGTCCGCCAGATCAACCCGGCGACCGGGGCCTTCATCTGGCAGCGCGGACTGCCCTGCGCCGTGATGGGCACACCCTCGCTCGATGCTGCCGGCGTGCTCGCGGTCGGTACGTACACCGGCTGCGCGCCTACCGCGAGCAAGCCCGGTGCGTACCTCCTGAACGCCGCCACCGGCGGCATCCTCGCGACGTTGCCCGTCAACAACGCACGGGTCTTCAGCCAACCAGTCTTCGCCGGAACGACGCTCTACGTCGCCACCGAGACGAGCGGTCTGTACGCCTTCGGCGGCTAGCCGGCCGAACCCGGCCAGCAGTCTTAGCCACGGCTTATCCAGGGCGTAGGGGAATCTCAGGTTCGCCTCCTACTGTGCTCGGCCATAGAGGTCCGCCGACGGTCGGCGGGCAGTACCGACACAAGGAGTACCGAGCTCTCATGAGCACAACCACCCAGAGCCCCGTGGCCGCGGCCCGGCGCGCGCGCACGAGCGTGGCTCCGCTTCGGAGCTACCTCTTCCTGCTCGCACCGCGCACCCGTTTCCGGGGCGATCCGCCGGTCGTTCACTACGTCCTCGAGGAGTCGCCGGAGCGGGCGATCGAGGTGTGCGCCCAGTCATATCCCGGCCATCGCATCGTCGTCCTCCGCGATGTCACCGACCAGGCGACGGCGGCCTAGTCATGAGCGAGAACGAAACAGAAGGCAGCTCGCTCGAACCCGTCGGCGCGGCACCGGTGGAGCCTGCCGGCGAGGCGTCCACGCCCGGTGTGCGTCCGCGCCGGCGCCGCCGCACCCGCGTCGCCCTGGGTGCGATGGTCGCCGTGGTCGCAGCTGCGATCGCGGGCGGGGCGGCCCTCGCACTCTCCGGCACCCGCTCGGCGGGAGTCGGCACCGGGGTCGTCGTGATCGACACGAACCTCGCCTACCAGGGTGAGCAGGCGGCCGGCACCGGCATGGTGCTGACGTCGTCGGGCCTGGTGCTGACGAACAACCACGTCATCCGCGGCGCGACGGCGATCAAGGTCGTCGAGCCGACGACCGGCCGGAGCTTCAAGGCCCAGGTCATCGGCTATGACACCGCCGACGACGTGGCCGTCCTGCAGGCAGGCGGCGCCACGAATCTGAAGACCATCCCCGTGGGGGACTCGGCGACGCTCGACGCCGGCGAGGCCGTGAAGGCGCTCGGGAATGCCGGCGGCACCGGCTCGGTCCACACCGCGACCGGAACCGTGACCGGTGTCGACCGTGCGATCTCGGTGAGCGACGACCAGGGCGGGAGCGAGAACCTGTCCGGGATGATCCAGACGAACGCGCCCATCCAGCCCGGCGATTCCGGCGGCCCGCTGATGAACTCCTCCGGCCAGGTGGTGGGGATGGACACCGCCGCGTCGGTCGCAAACGGCGACCCGCAGGCGGCGGCCAGTGAGGGATACGCAATCCCGATCAACAAGGCCATGTCGATCGCCCAGCAGATCACGCGTGGCGAGGGATCGGACACCGTCCACGTCGGTGGCACGGCCTTCCTCGGCGTCGAGGTCGAGGCGGACAGCTACGGCGGCTCGGGTGCAGTCGTCACCTCCGTGGTGCCCGGTAGCCCGGCCGAGAACGCCGGTCTTGCTCCCGGCGACGTGATCACCTCGGTTGGGGACCAGGCGGTCTCGTCGCCCGACGGCCTCACCGAGATCGTCGCGACCCAGAAGCCCGGCGCCCCGATCTCGGCCACGTACGTCGACCAGTACGGCACGACCCAGACCGCGAACGTCGCGCTCGGGAGCGGGCCGCCGCGCTAGGCCGCGGGGAACGGCCGACCCCGGGGGGAGCCTCGTGCTCCCCCGGGAGTTCCTCGTCTGATCGGCTGCCCGGTGGCAAGGAGGCCGCCGCCCCAGGCCCGGCAGGCGATCTGCAGCGCGAGCCGCTCGGGTGCGCGACAGCGTCTGGGTGGAGATGCAGGATGGCGCCGCTGCGCGCCAGGAGCCCCAGCAATCGAGGTAGACCTGCAGAGTCCCGATTGCGGTCGCAGCCTTGGACTCGCCGAGTTTCACGACAGGTGCCAGCAGGCCGGCCCGCCGCCACTCGCACCCCATCGCCGTCGCCGGCAGCCGGTGCATGGTGGCATCCGCGTGGGCGCAAAGAACCATCTCGAGCGCGCCGACCGGCGCGGCCGGGTCCTGGTCGAGACAGGCGGATAGTGTCCCTGCGTGGACGTTGCGGCCTCGACACGTACCTGAAGGTGCGAGCGGACACCGACGAGTTCTCAGGTGTCGTGCGGATCGAGCGGTCAGGTGCCGTGCTGCTGGAGCGCGGCTACGGCCTCGCGAGCCGGGCATGGGGCGTCCCGTGCAGTCCCCACCACCGGTTCGATACCGCGTCCGTCACCAAGGTATTCACCGCAGTGGCCGTGCTGCAGCAGGTCGAGGGTGGCGCGTTCTCGCTCGACACATCGGTGACGGGCTATCTCGGGCTCCACGATACGACCGTCGTCCCGGAGGTCACCCCGTACCACCTGCTCACGCACACGTCGGGCATCGGAGACGACGCCGACGAGGAGGACGGGGTCGCCTACGAGACGGTGTTCGCCGATCGGCCGAACTACTCGATCACCGAGACGGCCGACCTCCTGCCACAGTGCCCGCACAACAGACCGGAGTTCACACCGGGCGAGGGCACGCGGTACTGCAACTGCTCGTACGTGCTGCTCGGGCTGATGGTCGAGCGGGCCTCGGGGATGCCGTACCGCGACTACATCGTGCGGGACGTCTTCGCGCCGGCCGGCATGGACCGGTCCGGGTTCTTTCGGATGGATCGGATAGAGCTCGACGTCGCCGAGGGCGCCGATCCTGTCACCGACGCTGCCGGCTTGGTGGTCGGCTGGCGTCGCGGTATCTACGGCTACCCGCCCGTCGGCTCACCGGACGGCGGCGCGTATGTGACGGCGCAGGATCTGATCGCCTTCCACCGAGCGCTGCGAGACGGCAGGCTGCTCGGCGAGGAGTTGACGGCCGCAATCCTCCAGCCGAAGGAGCACTACCGCGAGCTGCCGACCGGCTCCCGCCGCACCGGCTACGGGTTCGAGTTCGAGGTCGGTCGGGACGGCGAGGTCACGACCTACTGGAAGGAGGGCATCAACGTCGGCGTCAGCGCGATCCTCGCCCACTGGCCTCGCCAGGACGTGACCTTCGCCGTCCTGAGCAACCGCGAGGACGGAGCCTGGAAGCCGATCGAGACGATCGAGACGATCGAGACTGCACTGCGCGCCGATCTCAGCGAGATGAGTGGGATCTCGCAGACCGAACCGTGAACACGATGCGACCGCGGCGGTGGCGGCCGTCGCGGCGACTCACTCGCTGACGAGTGCCCGGACCTCGATGGCTCCGCCGAGGCGAGCCGCGGGGATGCGGGCGGCGATTCGCTTGGCGTCGTCGGGGTCGTCCGTGTTGAGCAGATAGAAGCCGGTGAGTTGGAGGCTGCCCTGGAGGACGGGTTCGGGGCGCAACTCCTGATGATCTTCACGGATGGTGAGCGTCGTCGTGGCTCCGGTCTGCTGGAGCCGGTGGCCGGCGAGGCCCGGGGAGCCCAAGAGAGCTTCGTACTCGCGATGAATCGCCTGTCGGGTGGCCTCGGAGAGCGTTGCGAGAGAGTCGGGGCGGTCATAGACGAAGAGCACGTAGGTCATGGGTGATCTCCCGTTCGGAGTTGTGGGGCGTTCAGGGCGCGCCGTGGGCGGGTGCTGCGTCGTCGGTGTTGCGGGTTCGCCGCGCGAGTTGACGGTGCGAAGCGAGATCAGGCCTGCGATGACGAGAAAGAGTGCGGCCCCACCGAGCGCGCGAGCGTAACCCGCGACGAGGGCGTCGGATCGGGCCGCGTGGATCGCCAGCAGATCGTTTGTTCGGGCCGTCGCAAGCGCCGAGAAGATCGCTAGGCCGACGGCTATTCCGAGCTGCAGGGAGGTGTTGAGGAGCCCCGCCGCCAGCCCCGCCCGGTCCGCCGGGACGCCGGCGTTTGCGGCGACGGTCGCCCCGACGAAGATCGCCCCGAGACCAAGCGACATCACGACGAGCCCGGGGAGGAGGTCGGCGAGGTAGCTGCCGTGCAGCGGGATGCGAGACAGGTCGTAGATGCCGGCGGCCGACACCATCGCTCCGACGAAGATCACCGGTCGGGTGCCGAAACGGGCGAACAACTGCGGAGCGACCGTGGCCGCGATGCCCAGGCCGAGAGTCACGGGGAGGTAGGCCGCTCCGGCCTGCACCGGCGACCACCCGAGGATGTTCTGCGTGTACAGGGTGAGGAAGAAGAACACGGCGTAGAAGCCCGCGAACGCGATGAGCTGGGTGGCGTCGGCCGCGGCAAGCCCGCGCACGCGGAAGATCGAGAGCGGGACGAGCGGGTCGCGGGTGCGCCGCTCGTTCACGACGAACGCGGCGAGCAGCAGCCCGGCTGTCGCGAGCTCGCCCAGGGTGCGCGGTGTCCTCCAACCCTGGTCGGGCGCCTTGATCAGCCCATACACGAGGAGCAGCATCCCGCCGGTCGCAAGGATCGCGCCGCGGACATCGAAGTCCGACGTCGACCGGTGGGGGCGCTCTCCGCTCAGGAGCCGGAACGCGCCGACGAGGATGAGCGCGCAGACCGGCAGGTTGACGAAGAACACCCACCGCCAGCCTGGCCCCTCGGACAGGACGCCGCCGAGGAACACGCCGGCCGCGGCGGCGAGTCCGCTGATTGCGCCCCAGATGCCCAACGCCTTGTGCCGATCGTCGCCCTCCCTGAACGACGTGGTGATGAGCGAGAGCGCCGCCGGCGCCATCAGCGCCGCGCCGACGCCCTGCGCGAGCCGGGCGCCGATCAAGGTCGTCTCGCTGCGCGCAAGGCCTGCGGCAAGCGAACACGCCGAGAAGAGCAGCACTCCGGCGACGAGCACGCGGCGGCGGCCGAGCAGGTCGGCCGCACGTCCGCCAAGGAGCAGGAACCCGCCGTAGGTGATCACATACCCCGCTGCGACCCACTGCAGGTTCTGCTGCGAGAAGCTGAGATCGTGCTGGATCGAGGGAAGCGCGACATTCACGATCGAGCCGTCGACGACATCGAGGAACTGCACGGCGCACAGCAGGACGAGCGTCAGCAGGCCCGTGCGAGTGGAGAGAAACGACGCGGGAGCCGGCGGGGCCGTTGCCCCCGGTGGGCGTACGTCTGGCTTGACTTCCATACTCCATACCTCTACTTAGTGAGTTGACTGACTCATATCACGGGAAGCCGGACGACGCAACTGCTAGAGTCAGTCGGATGACTCACTCAGCGGCCGGAAGTCCGAACAAACGAGACCGGTTGGTCGCAAGCGCGCAGGACCTCGTCTACCGAAAGGGCATGGAGCGAACGACCATCGCCGACGTCGCCCACGCGGCGGACGTGCCCCCGGGGAACGTCTACTACTACTTCAAGACGAAGGACGAGCTCGTCAAGGCGACGATCGACGCCCACGCCCGCGACATCGAAGCAATGCTCGCGTCGCTCGACCGGCACAGAACCCCGAAGGCACGCCTCCAAGCGCTCGTTCGCGCGTTCGGCGAGCAACGCGATCTGGTGGCGCAGCGTGGCTGCCCGCACGGCAGCCTGTGCCAGGAGCTGGACAAGAGCGACGGCGACCTACAGGAAGAGGTACGCCGGTTGGTGGCGCTCCCGATCGCATGGGCGCAGGAACAGTTCCGGCTCATGGGAAGACGCGACGCCAATGACCTCGGCGTCGCGCTCATCTCCGCATACCAGGGCGCCTCGTTGCTCACCAACACCTTCCACGACCCGGAGCTGATGCTCCGCGAGGCGCGCCGCCTGGAACGCTGGATCGACTCGCTCTGATCGGCCGGGATCGCCCACGCCGGGGCCCTGCAACCAGGTAGGCTGGGCGGCGACAACGCAGGAGGGTGAACGTGGCGCTCGGACCTTCCACTCTGCCCGGTGCGCGTGCGGGGGCGCACGCCGATCCGCGGATCGGACTCGCGCTCGACGATCGTTACACGCTGCTCGAATGGCTCGGTGCCGGCGGCATGGGTGTTGTCTACAAGGCCCGGCATCGCTACACCGGGGAGCTCGTTGCGATCAAGCTCTGGGTCGCAGATCTCCCTGCCGGAGCGAGCCGCGACGAAATCCGCCGGCGGTTCCTGAGCGAGCCGCGTCTGCAGTCGCTGGCCCGGCACCCGCACGTGCTTCGGGTGATCGATGCCGGGGTCGCAGGCCTCCAGCCGTACCTCGTCACGGACTTCGTCGACGGCGAGGACTTGCAAGACCGGCTCGACGAGCGTGGCGTGCTTCCGATCGCCGAGACGCTCGCGATCCTTGGCCCCCCGGCGGCCGCGCTCGACGCCGCGCACGAGCGCGGCATTGTCCATCGCGATGTCAAGCCGGCAAACGTGCTCATCCGAGGTGATGGACACGTGTTCCTGACCGACTTCGGCGTCGCCAAGGACCCCGCCGGCGTGGACGCCACTGGGATGTTCGTCGGCACGACGCTCTATGCGGCGCCGGAACAGATCACGCTCGCGAGCGGCGTCGACCAGCGTGCGGACGTGTACGCGCTCGCAAGCGTGATGTTCCACTGCCTGACGGGGCGCCCGCCGTTCCAGGGCGACTCTCCGTACGAGGTGATGACCAGGCACGTGACCGAGCCGCCTCCCGCGGTCTCCCGGGCCGGGCGCGACGTTTCGGCTGCACTCGACCCGGTGCTGGCGCGAGGGCTTGCGAAGGCGCCGGCGGATCGCTATGCGACGTGTGGAGAGCTCATCGCGGAGGCCGCAGCTGCGACGGACACTGACATTGCGTCCGTCACCGTCCCGCCACCGTGTCGGCCGACCTCCGACCCTGCGGAGGCGACGACGGCGGTGTTGAATGCCCGGGTCTCAGCCCGCACCTTCTCGTATGCGACCGAGTCCTTCCCGGAGCACCCGACGACGGTCGCGGCGGCGCCTGTCGTCCGCGCCGAAATGTCCAAGATGCCGACCGCGGCGCGGCCGAAGGCCCAACGCAGACGAGGCGCGCGCACCGCGCTCCTCGCCGGAGGGGTACTCGCCACCCTGCTCGCCGTCCTCGTCATGGCGCCCTCCACCGGTCGGGACCGCGATGCCGGGTCGCCACCGGCCTCCGGGCACAACGCCGAGGGATCCGCCGCGACGGGTTCGGGCGCCGAGCAGGCCTGGTTCACCGGGTACGCCGCCCAGCTCGCGACCGACTTCCCGGGCCACATCGTCCGCCACGGTTGTCGCCAGGAACCCGACCTCGACGATCCCGACGCGCTGGCCCTCATCCACTGCACTATCCGTGGCGGTCAGATCGACACGTACTACGAGCTGTGGCCGAATGACGCAACGATGAATCAGCTGCTCGACGACAACAGCAGCGGGCTGAACGTCTACTTCGCCGGTTACTGGACGGACGGGAGCAGCAAGCAGCAAGGGCGAGTCGACCGGTTCGTCACCGGGTTGTTCGACCCGCACAACGTCATCCTGTGGTCGTACGAGGCGATCAACGCGACCATCTGGGCGCAGAGCGGCCTCAGTGAAGATCAGCTCCTCGCCTGGTGGCGAAAGAGCGCTCCTCCGGCCCCGTCCCAGTCCCACATCTAGGGATGAGAGCTCGCACGTGAGCAGCGCAGACGATCGTGACGCCGATATCCGGACTCGGCTCCACGAGCACTGGGAGGCTTCCGAGCGGGGGGACGACGATTCCGAGTACGCGATCTACGCCGCGGACGCGATTCTCGACTACCCGCAGTCCGGCGAGCGCTTCAGAGGCCGGTCGACGATCCAGGCGCAACGCGGCGGGAATCCGGCCGAACGCCACTTCACCGTCCGCCGGCTTGTGGGCGGCGGCGGCCTTTGGGTGAGCGAGGTCGTGATCACGTATGACGGCGTGCCCACATTCTCGGTAAGCGTCATGGAGATCGTCGACGGTCTCGTAGCGCACGAGACCCAGTACTTCGCCGACCCCTTCCCCACGCCTCCGCGGCGTGCTGGGCTGGCTGAGCGGATTCCGGACTCGGAGCAATAACGCGGCCGCGAGCGGGCAGGGGGCACCCGTGTTCACGAGCGTCTCTGATCTCGCGTCCGCAGCGCGGCGGCGAGGCGCTCGACCGCGATGCGGACCGCCGGACTGACGCGGTCGCTCACCCCGACCAGGGCGACGCCGTCGTTGCCCACGTCCAGCAGTACGTCTCGCCCGCCCGGGAGGCGGTGGGCCGCGTACAGCTCCATTGCGAGTCGCACGCCGCTATCGATGCGCTTGACGGACGACGCCAGGATCTGAGGCCCCAGCACGAGAGGTCGGTGTCGACGCCGATGCCCCACACGCCGCGGATGCCGACCGCCTGGAGTGCGCCGAACCCGCACGCGCCGGCAACGTCGAACACGACCCTCGATCCCGCGTCCACCTGTGCGTTTGCGGCCCGTTGCACGCGCGCTGGTCCACGAACGTGTCGGTGTAGGTGACGCGCACGCCGACGTTCGCGCGCGGCCGCCGCGCTCCCGCTTCGAACCCGACACGATCCGGCGCACCGCCGGCGTTGGCTGCCCGGCGACCGCGGACACCCGCGGGACGCGACCACGCTCGAGCGCCGCCAGGAACCCCGCCAGGTAGCCGACCTCACGGTCGTCGAATGTGATGCCGGTGACGTTGGCGGGAAAGTTGGCGTCGTGCACCGAGGCCGAGATGAGAGCGAACCGCGTCGTCGGGTACCGGCGTGCAACCGCGGCCACATCTTCGAGGTTGGACGTGGCCCCGATCATGACGAGCCCGCTCCGTCGTGCCTGGCGCCCAAGCGACCGCCGGACGTGCGCCTCGGTATCTCCGCCGACGTAGGCGACGCGTGCCGGGAGGCCCTCGCGCACGCCCTGCTGGAGACCCTGCAGGAGCGAGGTTGTCTGCGACCGCTGACGCTGGCAGCCTCATGCATGGCCACGGGCCGCTTCGGCCTCTCCGGGGCCGATCGCGACCGGGTGCTGGGTGTGGTGTTCGACGGCCTGGCGGCCGCGAACCCCTAGCCGTTCATCACCGGCGATGAGTTCTCGAAGTGGACGCAGTCCCTGTGGACATATGAACCTAGCCGCGAGACAAGCCGTCAGGAGTGCCCCACGATGACCATCATCATCACTGCGTTTGAGCGGTCGCCCGATGGCGGCCTAGGCCTGGCGCGTGATACGCGCGTGCGCTGGGCGCTTGAAGAGGTCGGCCAGCCCTACGAGGTTCGCCTTGTCTCGCTTCGCGCGAAGACGGAGCCCGCGCATCTGCGTCTTCATCCGTTCGGCTTGATTCCGACCTATGAGGAGGGTGATCTCGCACTGTTCGAGACGGGCGCGATCGTCTTTCACATCGCCGAGCACCATCCAGGCCTGTTCCCGGACGATGCCAATGCCCGGGCACGGGCCATCATGTGGATGTTCGCCGCGCTCAACACCGCGGAGCCGCCGATCCTCGAGCTCGTGACCGCGACGATCCTGGAGGGCGACAAGCCCTGGGCTGACAAGCGTCTGCCTCTGGTCAAGGATCGCATTCGCGATCGGCTGGTCCAGCTCTCCGCCCGCCTGGGCGACGCCGACTGGCTCGACGGGGCATTCAGCGCGGGCGACCTCATGATGGTGTCGGTGCTGCTCAGGCTGAGGCCTTCGGGGCTCCTGAACGAGTTCCCGACGCTGGCTGCATACGTTGCCCGCGGCGAAGCGCGGCCAGCATACACGCGGGCGTTCGCCGCCCAGTGGGCGGTCAACGCCGGCCATCCAAAGGCCGACGAGGTTCCGTGAGCCGGCGCGTCGTCCCGTGGCGTCGTGGTGGCACGGCACGGGGCCTGTGGCGGGTGTTAGCGCGTCGACTTCTCGCTTGGCCGTGTGCCAGGCCATGCAACCGTCTGGCTGGCAGCGCGGGGGCTGGCCTCACCGACTAGCGAAGGTGGACAGGCATGTTGCAACGGCCAGCCCACCATTGGCATCGTGTCCCGGTGAAATTCCGCTACTCGATGGCATCGCCCAGCCCGAATCGCGAGAGGCTTGACCAGTCGTCGGGTTCGATCGGTGCGCGTGGCGAGGTGGCCATCTGCTCGCGCAGCAGTTCGGCGGCGGTCGCCATCGATCCGGGGCCGTCGAGGCGATAGCGTGGCGGCAGCATGGGGCCGAAGAGAAGCGCCTCGAAGAGATCCGGACGTGCGGCAACGTCGGGTGCCACGCCGGACGCTTCCGAGAAGGCGAGCGCGAGGGCATCGTGGGAGTCAAGCGGCGGCGGCGCACTGACGATGCTTGCGCGCATGTCGGCCCCTTTGGGTGGATCGACAGTGCCCGCCCAGAGGTTCACGATCCAGCGTGCCTGCAGCTCGAGGAGCGGGAAGTACGGGCCTGATGTTGCGAACTGGCCGATGAACCCGAGGCCGGGAAGGGTGGGGTGAAGCGTCCGGACGTGGAGCCGCAGGTCGCGTCCGGTGTGCGCCCACACCTCG
Source organism: uncultured Actinomycetes bacterium (assembly GCA_963708365.1). Classification (GTDB taxonomy): domain Bacteria; phylum Actinomycetota; class Thermoleophilia; order Gaiellales; family JAICJC01; genus JAICJC01. The sequence continues at coordinate 115,278 of CAVPSM010000009.1, read as the reverse complement.
TCGCCGAGGTAGGGGATGTCGAGGTCGTACCCCGTCGCGCAGACGATCGCGTCGGTCGCAGCGCTCGAGCCATCGCTGAACGTGACCGTTCGACCTGACACGGACTCAATCGCCGGGCGACACACGATGCTCCCGCCCCGCACTTGGGCGAGATAGTCCTGACAGAGAGAATGCCCGGCGCGCAGTATGTCCTCGTCGGGTGCAGGTGCGCCGAAGTCGGCGGGGTTACCCGCGACCCGCACCACTCGTTCTCGAAGGACACGTCCGAACTCCTCGCGTGGAAGTATCCGCCGTCGCAGAGCGCCGATGTGGGTGTACCACTGCCAGTCAGACGACACACTGCCAGACACCTTCTGCAGCACGTAGCGCGGTTTCCGATACGCGGAAACGACCCCGTTGATCTCCGCGATGTCGGACGCGATCTCGTGTCCACTCACCCCGTTCCCGTAGACCAACGGCCGTCCGTCGCGGAAGTGCGCAGCACCGGGATAGTCGTAGGCGTGCAGCAGCTCGCCGGCGAACCCGGCCAGGCCGGATGGGATGCGCGGAGTGTGAAATCGCCCCGACGCCACCACGACCGCGTCGAACCGCTCACCGTCCACCGTCCATGCCGGCCGCACTGACCGGACGCGACGGGCGAACTCGATGCGCTGCGTCACACCGAACGCGTCGGAATACGCCCGCAGGTAGGCGTGTATCTCCTCTGCAAACGGATGGAGTTCGTACTCGGACGGCACTGCGAAATCCGAGAACGCCGTCATCCATCTACTCGTGTTCGTCCGCATTCCCGGCCAGACACCGCTGTCGGGCGACTTGGCATTCCACTGCCCGCCGAGATCGTCCTGCGCTTCGAAGACCGTCACGTCGAACCCCGCCTCGAGCGCGTGCTTCGCGGCCACCAGGCCCGCCGGCCCGGCACCGACGACCGCAACACGCGAGCCGTCAGAAAGACGCATCGTCGAGCTCGGACATAATTCGGCACTCTACGCCGGAATTGGGACGACGACTCCATGGCGGGGCACGCCGCGCACCGCGTCGGAGTAGCGCGCTACGCCGGCCTTGAGCACCACCAGCCCGCTTTCAAAGGCATCTATCGCCTCGGCCACCGCCCGGTCGACGCCCGACGGCGCCACTTCCCTCGACGCGGGGACGGCCGGTCAAGAGAACTGGCTACGGATCGTCGAGTATGGCACGCCTGGAGAACCTGTCAACCGGATTCGATCGCGGGTTGGTCACCGCGCAGGTACGCGGAGGCAGGTCGACCATGGAGCGTCACGGCGGCCGAGCACGTATGCCTTCACGTCTTCGATGACGTATGACGCCAGGAAGGTGGGCCCGACGTGGCCCGCCCCTGGAACGCCGCGCATCGAAGTCGTCCCCAGCGATCGGCACCACCGCCCGGAGTGGCGGTGGCGCACCGAGAGCGTCGACTCGGCAGGGGTTCGATAGGCGATCCGTTGACGGCACGCGCCGATTTGGGCGGTGCGAGGGGCGTCTGCACACTCCCAGATTCCGGCGGTCCGGCATGCGGGTAGACCATTCCAAGTGAACGGCGACGCTTGGCGGGACGAGAAAAACGTGAGCGGACGCAGCGTCGTGGAGCGCCGCGGCGAGGCAAAGCTCGCATGCGAACGACTCGGGGCGACGGTTGCCGAACTCGTCGCCCGCGCTAACTTGCGACGGCGGGCCTTGACGCGGCTCCATCGTATGCTCCGTCGCGATCGATCCTTGACTGAGTGGCATGAGATCCGCTTACGGGATGGCGGGCCTTCATCGGAGGACGTCGAGAAGAAGCACCTGCTCGCGACAGAGACGGATCCAATGTTGACCGACCTTGGACCGCTCGAATATCGTGGCGCGGTCGTCCGGGCTGGCCGACGGATGCTCTCGGACAACATGTCCAGCGTCGCCAAAGGCGTCGCGTTCAGCGCATTCTTCGCGATCCCATCAGCATTGCTCGTCGGGCTGGGGCTTCTTACGCTGATCAGTGGCCCCTCCGGCGTGTCAGACCTGGTAGGTAGGCTGGAGGGTGTCATCCCTGCCGACGCGCAGTCGCTGCTTCGCTCGAATCTCCGGAACGTTGCGCGCTCGATCGCCGGCGGGGGCGTGATGGTCGTCCTCGGACTCGCGTTAGCCGTGTGGTCGCTGATGGGCGCGGTACAGACTGCTGTCTGGGGACTGAACGTCGCGTCGATCTTCACGGCAGCTCTCGTCGCCGCGTTTGCGGTGCTTGTGCTCGCATCGTTCATGACCGACTGGCTCGGACGCAGCCTTGAAGCGCCCACGGCCGTATCCACCTGGACGTGGTGGACCGTGCAGTGGCCGCTCCTGTTTGTGATCCTTCTGGCCGCGTTCGGCGGGATTCTGTATTTTCGGCCCGGACGTCGACCATCCCCATTTCCGGTTCATCACCCCTGGCGCCGCCGCCGCCTGCCTCTGGTTGCTCGGATCGGGGCTGTTCGCGTTCTACACCGCACGCTTTGCGACATACAACAAGACGTGGGGAGTACTCGGCGCGGTGATCGTCACTCTTACGTGGCTCTGGCTGAACAGTGTCGCCATCCTCTTCGCCGCTGAACTCAACGCTGAGATCGAGCGCGCACGCGAAGTCCACGCCGGGACTCCTCTCGGGCAGACCCTTACCGCCGAGCATAAGTAACTCCGCCGCAGCCGTCCGAGTCGCCCTGCAGCGGCACCGATCGTTCGTTGAACGCTTGCTCGCCGCCTAAATGTGCCACATCGGGGTGGTTCGGATCTCTCGGATGTGGGAACACTGACCTCCGACTTGTCGTGTACCCGTCCCTACTGGGATAGGTCGAGGAGAGGAACAAACATGGTTGTGCTTGCTGCAGGTGGTCTCCTGATCACCATTTTGGTCGTCTTGGCGATCATCGCACTGTTGCTGTACATCCTTCGCGGACGCTTGTAGTCTGGGCATGGCGAACTCGGCGCCGTAAGGGTGTTGTGTGGTGATTGTCGCGAGCTTGGTCAGTCTCGTGATCGCTTCGGCCGTTGGGTTCGTCGCGGAATGGCGCGTCGTAACATCGTTTGTGGAGCTCGGCGACGCGCGGTCCGCCTTCTCGCAGCTGACGGGCGCGCGGGTGGGGTCGGCGTGCCCTCGCTCCCGGTGGGCGAGCCAGTTCCTCGGGGTTGGGTACGCGCTGGCGATCAGCACATCCGTCGCGGTGCGAATGCTCGCGCCGGGGCTCCGCTTGCCGGGGGCGTACGCAGTGTGGGTTGGAGCGGGGTTCGCAGTCGCAACGCTCGCGACCATTTTGCGCGCCTGGTCAGTGTGCACTTTGGGCGAGTTTTTCGACCGTGACGGCCTCCTGCACGCGCGGCACCTGCTCGTGCGAAGCGGTCCGTACCGGGTTGTCCGGCATCCCGCCTACACCGCGAACGTCGTCTTTGCCCTCGCGGTTGGCTTGATGCTCGTGAACTGGGGAAGTCTCGCCGTCGCATCGTTCGCGGCGGTGGCAGTCCACGTTCCCCGGATCCGGTTCGAGGAGGCATCGCTCAGGCGTCGCTTCCCAGACGACTATCGCGAATACGCACAACGAACGGGTCTCATAACACCCCGCCGGCCGCGCCGAACCAGAACGGCCGACCGTGTCCTATCGGTGCGCAAGGGCGACAAAGACCGTCGCCAACCCCCTGAGGCCGACACGCCAGGGTCGATGTTTCGCGAGGAAACGGCCGCGGGCATACGGTGTCGGTGTGACACGCGGCTGGAAGGGGCGGAGCCCGGCGATACGGCGTCGCTTCTCGCGGTCACCTCGGGGTGAGGGTCGGTCGATTCGGTCTGCCGGCGCCGACCCTCGCCCCGCATAGAGCTCGGCTCGATGTCCCTGCCGACCCAACTCAACTCTGACCGCCGGGGTATATGCCATCGGCGGGCTCACCGAGCGAAGGACAGCGGCCATAGCGATACACGGTGAACTGATCGTTGAGAAGGTGTCAGGCGTGTGGCTGCTGAAGCTGCGCGGCGAGCATGACATTGCCACTGCGCACAACCTCGATGCTCAGCTCGAGGCGGTCTTCTTGCACGGGACGAGCGTCATCGTCGACCTGTCTGAGGCGCAGTTCATCGACAGCTCGATCGTGGCCGCGATCTTCCGCGGGTTGCGGTTGGCAGAGGAGGGCGGGGAGGGGGTCTTGGTCGTCTGCGCACCGCCCGGATCGTTCGCTCGGCGCGTGTTCGACCAGGCGAGCCTCGCGGACGTCGTTCATATCTTCGATTCCCGTCGCGATGCCATGGCGTGGTTCGAGTCGCGGTAGCCAGCGGAACGGCAATCACGGGCACAGCCTGCAAGGCGCCACCCTCCTCGCCCTCCTGGGCGGCACCGCCGGGCTCGGCTCCGTCGCGTTCCACGCCATCGTCGGGTGCCTCCCCGCCGTCCGCGCCGCTCGCATCTCGCCCACCCGTGCGCAATGGAGCATCTGACGCAAGGCCGCCGGCTGACGTCTCCAAGGCCGGAGCGATTCAGCAGTGATACAGGATGCGGGCTTTAACACACATAGCCCGGCGGGCCGGTTCTCGAGGCTGGCCCGCCGGGCTCTCAGCGCGCCCGGAGAGGTTCCATAAGGACGCGCCAGTGTCATGACGTATCTACCCCCTCGAGGGGACGACCAACCTCGTGTCGCGCGAGGGCCCGTCTTTCACAACCCGCCGTCCCCGTGCGGCGGACCGGCGCGAAACCTCGCCTAAATGTTTTCGCCCGGTCCTCCTCGCGCGGTAGACGTCCCGGATTCCCCGTGACCTGGCTGCGCGGGCCGTCTGCCGAAGCGGTCCTTGAGCCGGCGACGCACGTTCACCTTGTAGCCGATCGCCTCGACGGTCTGCGCCAACTCTTCGCGAGCACCTTCTACCTCGAGCCTTGCTTGGCCGATGTCTTGAGCCATTCGATGTCCTCCTTCACCGAGTCGACCGTTTCCGTCGGAGCGGGTGCTGTTGCCTGCTTTAGTCGCTTCACGCCGAGCAATGCGACCACGCCGGCGATCACCGCAACCAGAAGACCGACGATGAACGCGGCGAGCCATGCTGCGATTGCTGTAGAGAGCCCGATGATCGCGGCCGCGGTGAAGGACCCCAGCGCCATGAGGCTGAGGACGACAGTCGCAGCGAGCAACGCCACGCCAACCGCCATTCCCCGCGCCTTCTCTGTGAGTTCCGACTTGGCGAGGTCGACCTCGGCGCGGGCCAGCCGTGCAACATTTTCGCGCAGGCGTTTGAGCAGTCCAGTCGGCGACTGGCTAACGGAACCGTTGGTTGCCACCTGGGACCTCCGTCACAGTTCGCTCATTGTCGTCACCTGCGATCAGTACCCGTTCGAGAGGCTCCGGAACCGGCATCATCACGACGAGCGGCGCAACGGCACCGCGGGGATGACGGGGTCGATAGCGGAGCACGTGGTCGAGGTCGACAGGAGTCGACGGAGATTGCTCGGCGGAACGAAACAACGAGGCTCACCGATCGGCGAGAGCCATCCGGGCCGCTTCCTCGAATGGGGTTAGCGTGAGGGGCACGAGGTGTTGAAGGCGGGGGTCTGTGACGACAGTTGGGATTCGCAGGCCGTCGATGAGTGGCCGCGCAGTGGCCGCATTGACCGGCGTGACGAGTTCAAGCCAGTAGGAGGACAGGCGCGGTGTGAGTACCGGCACCTCGATGATCCGCGGGTGGCGGCCGCGGATGCGCGCGATCTGTTCGATCATGGTGCGGTAGGTCATCACCTGAGGGCCGCCCGCCTGGAACGTGTTGTCGAGGGCGGCCTCGAGCCCGCAGACTGAGGCCAGGTAGGTCACGACGTCATCGAGGGCGATCGGCTGTGTGGGGGTGGAGACCCAGCGCGGGCACACCATGGCAGGCAATCGGTCGACCAGTGCCACGATCGTCTCGAAGGCGGCGCTGCCTCGACCCACGACCACCGCGGCTTCGATGGCTGTCACCGGGACGTCGCGCGACCGCAGCGCCGTCTCTGTCTCGCGCCGACTTCGCAGATGCTCAGACAGATCCGTCCGGTCCGAGGCGAGACCGCCCAGGTACACGATCTGTCGCACCCCTGCGCCCTCGGCTGCGCGAGCCGCGATGGTCGCACCCCGACGGTCGCGCTCGGCGAAGTCGGCAGTGCCGAGCGAGTGCACGAGGTAGTAGACGACCTCGATGCCGTCGAGCGCCTCGCGAACTGCGCTCGGATTGCCGATGTCCGCCACAACCCAGCGGACTCGGTCCTCGTCGAGACGATGCCCGCGAGAAACCGCTGTCACCTCGTGCTCGCCGGCAAGGCGCGACACCAGCGGGGCCCCGATCGTGCCGCTGGCGCCGAACACCGCCACCTTCATGCAGAAACCCGCCGAGCGAGGCGCGCGAAGAATCGCCGTGCGACGGCGACGTGCAGGCGTGACTGCACGCGCTTGTAAAGATCCCCCGTCCAGGCCGGCGCACCCGGCCGGGCGGCGAGCGTCGGATGGAATCCGGAGATCGCCGAGACGACGACGACATCACCGTCCTGCGCGCGCTGCTCAAACCGGATCAACCCAGACGGGCGGCGAGCCAGGAGGCCGCCCACGATCGCGTGGACGGACGCAATCCCGGTCGGGCCGACGCTCACCGTCGCGGGCGCGAACCGCAGCAACGCTGGTCCGCTTCCAACGAGCCTCAGGGCGACGCCCTCTCCCGATGTGCGAGCTCGAACGAGCCTTCCCGTCGACCGCTCTACCTGGCGCCAGTAGATGTCCGAGAGCATGCGCGCTCCCTCGCCATCCATGGGTACAACGGGCCCGGCGAACCGGGCCTGCTGCGCCGATGAGATCGTCCCATTCGCCGACCGCTCCTCGACGGATTCCCACCCCCAATAGCCAGCTCGCGCCACCTCGACCATCCTCTACCGCCCCACATACCCGCACACCGGTGCGCCGGATACATCGAGCGACGTCTAGCCCTCGCCGCGGGGCGCAGAGGCCGCGCGTTGGAATCCAGTGGGGAGTAGGGCGAACGTCCGACGGAAGACCTCGGAGTCGCGCTCCAACGGCACCGATCATCCTCGAGCGACTCCTCGCGTCTGACCGGAGGCCGCCCCCGCATACTGAGAGGCCAGGTCTGCGGCGGAAGCCGCCCGCGCCCAGGGGGTGCCGCCGATCAGGTGTTGATCGGCGGCATCTCGTCCGGGTACTTCTCAACTACCCAGTGGTCGCGATGTCGTTCCACGACCTGTTCTACGTCCGGGTAGACGTGTTCGGGCCGGACGATGAAGCGGTTAGGCGCAGAGTGGACATCCTCATAGTGGCCGATCGTCACGCTCACCGCGCTGATGCAATCAGGGTTTCCGCACTCGCACACGAACGGTACAACCTCTTCCTCGACCTGAGCCTCCGTTTCGCCGGCGCTCTGCTCGAACCCAACGCGCCGATTGTTGTAGTCGCGAAACGCCAACTCGTTCTTCACGAGCCGATCGCGGCGAACATCGTTCCACCCGCTCTCAGTCATCCGATCTCCATCCCTGGAGGTGCGCCCGCACTGGGCCAGAGTACCCGGTCGGCCCTGCCCCGCAAGTCAGTGCTTGAACCGTCAACGTTTGGTCTTAGCGCCGGAGGGGCACGCGGCGGGTGTGGCAGAGTCGCTGATGGCTTGGCGTGGATAGGGAGAGACTCGGACGCTGGCAGACCCCTGCCGTCGCGGCGTGCGTGCCGCGGATACGGCGAGACTTGCTCCGCCGGCTCCGGGGGCGAGGGTTTGACGAGGTGACGGTGTCCTTGGCAGTCACCGAGGCCGTCGCCAACGTCGTTCTTCACGCCTACCCCACGAGCGGTGGCGATGTCACCGTAACCGTTGACACGGTCGGCGGTGACCTCGTTGTTGTCGTCTCCGACTCCGGGGTCGGTGGCCACAGCTTCCAATCCAGTGGACAGGCCGGTCTCGGCCTTGGCTTGGCCCTCATCCGAGAGTTGTCCACCAGCGCCACTATCGCCCCTACGAGCGAAGGCACGGCCGTCACCATGCGGTTCGCCGGACAGGCAAGACGGTCAGGGTGAGCGGTTCCCACGGCCGACCGCCCCACCGCCCATCAGGATGACACGCTCAACCGACCCCCAACGGCCGGCGGCGACACTGAGCGGTCCCGACGTCGCCGCCCACCCACCTGCCAGGGTGGCGACGTCGGGTCGCCCCCCGAGCCATCGCCTAAGCCCTATGGGGGGTACCGCACGCCGGCGAGTCCGGCGAGCGTTGCCAGGGCCCGCTCCGTATCCGCAATCGCCGAATCCAACGCCGTCCGCTCGTCAGCGGTAAACGGGACAATCCGCCGCGCCGACGCCACCCTCCGAAGCTGCGCACGCACAGCCACCAGGTCACTCACCGAACCACGCAGACTCCGCACGATTGGCACTCACTCCACATACCCCGAGAGCCGGTAACGCGATCGCCACGACCCCACCCCAGACAAAGAACGAGCCGCAACGGGTGGGATGCGGCTCGTCCTTTGGCAATCCACCGACGTCCTTGGTCCGGGGGCCGTCGCAGACGCCATGGGCTTTCCAGGCGGTAGGCCGGCGGGTTGATCGTGCTTCACGTAGGATGGGCCGTGTGAAATACGCCGTGAACGTGACGGGCGACACGCCCGCGCGAAGGCTGTACGACTCGTTCGACCGGGCCAAGGAGCGGGTGCGTGAGCTCGAGCCCAGCCAGTTTCCAGCGACGATCTGCGAGATGCCGGATGGTCACCCGCCTCCTGGCGCACCGCGGATAGTTAGCAAGTACAGGTTCGCGCCTCCCTGATCCGCCGTGCGGGTCTCGTTGCGCGCCGTGGGTTGCGTCCAGCGCGGCCAGCATCCCCCGGACCAAGTCGCCAGGCTGCGTCAGCTGATCCGCCGGATCGCCCTAGTCCTCGAGGGCTGTCAGTTCGTCGTCCGTCAGGGTGATCGTGTCCATCGCACCCGGGAGTGTGACGGCGGCGTCGCATCCCTCACGGATCGCGAGCTGTAGCTCGCCCGGCTCGTCGTTGACGGTAAGACGAACGCGCAGATCGCCGCCGAACGGTCCAGACGCCACCGCCGCCGAAACCAGTCGGCAGACTGCGCGCACTGGATCACGGACCCCGGAGGTCGTCGATGCGCTTCCTGACTGCGTGATGTCGCTGTGCTTGAGGCCAAGGCTGTGGGGCGCCACTGAACAGAAGCCAGGTCGCGGCGGAATGCCGCGGCTCGTAGATGTCGTGGTTTCCGTCCACCTTCGCCCTTGTGTCGCAGCCCGTGCCCTCCGGGATCTCCATCGTGAACGATGTTTGTCCCAGTTTCAGGCCGCCCTAAAGCGGATGCGAAGCTGCGGAGAGGCGACGGCCGTCTACGTCACTCACGCGTACGGGTCTTCGAACTCCGATCCCATGCGGAAGAACCCACGCCGCTGGAGATCCCAGATGCGCTGCTCTGGTCGCCCGTCGCATCCACGCCTCGGCCTGACATCAGGAGCGGCGTGGCTGCGAGGCCGCTCCGCCGGCGGGACGGCTCGTACTAATCGTGCGGGTTTGACCACTTCCGACCCTCGAAGAACCGCTTGGTTGAGCCATGCGCCCGGCACGATTCGAACGTGCGGCCTCTGCCTCCGCAGGGCAGCGCTCTATCCCCTGAGCTACGGGCGCTCTCGAGGGTGGGAGTCTACCGGTGTCGGCTGCCGCGCACCCCGCTACCGCCTACTCGACCGGGCGCGGGATCCCGGGGCGCTGTGTGAGGACGACCGTGGCCACGGCCGCGTCGGCGCAGATGATGTAGGCCGGGTAGACGATGAGCCCGAAGTCCAGCGACCCGACGGCGATGAGCGCGCAGACCCCGCTCACGGCGCTGAGGACGTAGGCCGAGAGGGTCTCCGAGTACGGGTCGGCGTACGTCTTCGGCATCATCATGACGACCGCGACGAAGTCCGAGAGGACGACACAGAGCGTGGCGATGGTCGGGTCGCCAGCCGCGTACCAACCGACGATCCCGGACGCGGCGATCGCGAGCAGCACGATCTCGAACCGGCTCGTGCCCCCGACGCCTCGGCGGATCGACAGGAGGAGAATCACCACCGTCCCGAGCAGCTGCGCCAGGGCCATGAGCAGGCTCCTCGCACCGCCGTCGGCACGTTGCGAGAGGAGCACGATCAGCGAGAGCGTGCACCAGATCGCCCATGTGCCGCGATGGGGCTTCGTCCTGCCCGCCAGGATGTCCCGGATGTAGGGCACACATGCGAGCGCTTGGAGAACGCCGGCGACGATCCCGAACAACCAAAGGAGCATCGGGCAAGGCTACCGGTGCCGTGGTCAGGGCCCGTGTAGGATCGCCGGATGGCGCAGGCGGCCGACCAGATCCGCGAGGGCACCGTCCAGTTCGAGCTCGGAAACGGCGAGGTCGCAGAGACCTGGTTCCGGATCACCGGCGACCTCGAGGCGGGAGGCGCACCGGTCGTCCTCCTCCACGGCGGGCCGGGCGCGACGCACGACTACCTTCTGTCGATGGCGGATCTCGCCGCCGGCCGCGGCGTCGTTCACTACGACCAGATCGGCAACGGCCGCAGCACCCACTACCCGGAGCGCGGCGCGGACTTCTGGACGGTCGACCTGTTCGTGCGCGAGCTGCACAGCCTCGTCAAGGCGCTCGGGATCGCCGACCGCCACCATGTGCTCGGCCAGTCGTGGGGCGGGTTCCTCGGTCAGGAGTACGCATTTACGAGCCCGCCGGGCCTGCGGTCGCTTGTCCTCGCCGACACGGCCGCGTCGTTCCCCGACTTCGTCGCCGAGGCGAACCGCCTGCGGGCCGACCTGCCGTCCGACGTGGAGGCGACGCTGCGCCGCCACGAGGAGGCGGGCACGACCGACGACCCCGCCTACATGGAAGCCTGCCAGGTCTTCTACGCGCGTCATGTGTGCCGGCTCGACCCGATGCCGCCCGAGGTGGTCGAGGCCTTCGAGTGGATCGAGCGTGACCCGACCGTCTACCACACGATGAACGGGCCGAGCGAGTTCCACGTCGTCGGCTCGATCCGCGACTGGCAGTCGAAGGACCGGCTGGGCTCGATCACGGTGCCCACGCTTCTCGTCTCCGGCCGCCACGACGAGGCGACGCCGGCGCTCCAGGAGGCGCTCCAGCAGGGCATCGCGGGCGCCGAGTGGGTCGTGTTCGAGGAGTCATCACACATGCCGCACGTCGAGGAGCGCGAGCGGTACATGCACGTCGTAGGCGACTGGCTCGCCCGCAACGACTAGATGGTTGATCGGTGAGTCCTCGCGCGCCTGGCCGCACGACGGTCGACGGTTCGACGAGGCGCTGGCGGCGCTGCGTCTGCGAACCGTCAAATCGCGGCGTCCTCGGTCGCGCCTATAGAACCAGCTATGAACGCTCCCTGCGTCCTTGCGCTGCTCGGTGCGCAGCCCCCCAAGGACATCACGGGACTTACCGATCAACCATCAGAGATCCCGTCGCGTCAGCCCGACGGCCGTCGCGGTCAGCACCACCGCCACGTAGATCAGAGCCCACACGCCGAGCAGCGGCCCCGCGCCCTGGGCGCCGCCCAGCGGGCCGAGGTGCACGATCACGCCGGTGATGCCGCTCGTATCGGCGGTCAGCGAGTGCAGCCCGGCCTGGTAGAGCGCGTCGAACGGGAGCACCCACGACGCGACCCGGCCGATCTGCTGCAGCCGTTCGGACGGCAGCGCGTACCCGATCTGGCCGAGCAGGCCCGAGACGAGCCCCGCGCCGTAGATCATGAGCACGGCGATCCCGTTCGCGATCGTCGACATGTAGACCGACCCCAGCAGCGAGATCGCGGCGATCACGCAGACGGCGCCCGCGAGCGCGAGGCCGGGGACGACGATGCTGTCCGGCCACCAGTGCCCCTCGAGGCCGGTGATCGCGACGCACGCGCCGTACACGAATGCCGTGTAGGCGGCACAGAGCCCGCATGCGGCGCCGAACCGCGCGGCGACGAAGATCGTCCGCCCGATCGGACGCACCACGATCGGCTGGAGCAGGCCCTGCTCGGCGTCGCCGCTGACGACGTTGAACGTCAGGAACACTGCCAGCACGGCGCCCAGGAAAAGCGTTGCGAACATCGCCAGGCCGAGCAGGGTGGCGCCGGCGAGCGCATTTGCGTCCACCAGGATGCCGCCCTGCTGGACGCGAGCACTGCCGACCGTCGCGAAGGCGAAGTGTGTGGCGACGGAGTAGAGCGCCAGGAACGCGATCGTGAGCAGCGCGACCACGACCAGCACCCGGCGGCGCATGCACTCCCGCAGCGTCACCCCCACGATCACGCCGGCGCCGCTCATCCCATCTCTCCCTCGACCGCCTCGAGGTACGCCTCCTCGAGCGTCGATCGCGTCGTCCGCACCTCGTAGACCCGTTCCCCGGCCGCGACCAACTCCGCGACCAGGCCGGGGATCTCGTCCCGCGAGATCTGGTAGCGGCGCGTCCCCGACCCGGTCTCGATCTCGACTCCGCCCGCAGCGGTCAGCGCATCCGGGGTGCCCTGGGCGACCACGTGGCCGCGATTGATGATCACGACCCGGTCGCAGACGAGCTCGATCTCGCTCAGCAGGTGCGAGTTCAGGAGGACCGCCGTGCCGCCTGCCCGCAGCTCCTCGAGCATGTCGCGCACGGTGCGCCGCCCGGCCGGGTCGAGCGCGCTCGTCGGCTCGTCCAGCACCAGCATGCGCGGCCCGGCGACGAGCGCCTGGGCGATCCCCAGCCGCTGCTGCATGCCCTTCGACATCGACTCGATCTGGCGCGCCGCCACGTCGGCCAGCCCGACCAGCTCGAGCAGCCGCCCGCGCTCGGTGCCGCCGCCGTCTGACCCGGTCAGGCCCTGGTGCATGCGCAGGAGCTCGTCGGCCGTCATCCAGCCGGGGAAGCGGAAGAGCTCGGCCAGGTAGCCGAGGCTGGCCCGAGCCGCCGGCGACCCGGCCGGCGCGCCACACACGGTCGCCGAGCCGGCCGACGGCCGCACGAGCCCGCAGCCGATCTTCACGAGCGTCGACTTGCCGGCGCCGTTCGGGCCGAGCAGGCCAACCAGCTCGCCCTCGTCGACGTGCAGGCTCACGCCGTCGAGCGCAACGGTGCGGCCGTAGCGCTTGGAGAGGTCGTCGGCGGTGAAGGCGACCGTCACGGCGGTCGGCTAGACCGCCGGGTCGAGCAGCTCGACGCGCTCGTCCTCGGTCTCGGGCGGCGCCCCGTATACGTAGACGCGCAGCTCGTCCGCGCCGTGGTTGGCGGCCTGGAGCGCCGTCCCCGCATCGACGTGGATGACGCCGCCCGCCCGCATGTCGCACCGCTCGGGGTCGTCGCCGAGGTACATCGAGAGCGTCCCCGTGAGCACGACGAACGTCTCCTCGTGGGTGGGATGCCGGTGGCGGCGGCCGAGCGCGCCCGGCTCGTAGCGCCAGATGTTCGCCCGGGAGTGGGCGAAGCCCGCCAGCTCGCTCAGCTCCGCCACGTGCCGGGCGGGCTCGCCGGGCTCGTGCGGGCGGGTGATCCAGGTCGGCTCGTCGGGGGGGATCGCGCGGAAGCCCACGCCGAAAGCCTAGCCAGGTCTCCTTCGAGGACGGCTACGCGCGGGTCGGCACGGACACGTCGAAGCGCGAGCCGCGGTCGGGCCCGCTCGACGCCTCGATGCGGCCGCCGAGGGCCTCGACGATGCGCTTCGCGAGCGTGAGGCCGAGCCCGGCGCCGCGGCTCGAGCGGGCCGGGTCGGCGCGCCAGAACGCTTCGAACACCCGCGGCAGCTCGTCGGCCGTGATCCCCGGGCCGCTGTCCTCCACCGACAGGCTGATGCCGTCGTCGCCGGCCCGCGCGCGCAGCGTCACCCAGCCGCCCGCCGGCGTGTAGCGCACCGCGTTGTCGAGCAGCGAGTGGACGACGCGGGCGAGCTTCGGGGAGCACTGGCTGGCGCCGGCGCCTTCCAGGTCGACGTCGACCCGGATGCGCTTCTCGGCCGCCTCGGGCCGGCACAGGTCGACCGCCCCCTCGACCACCTCGGCGAGCGACGTCGACCGGGCATCACGGGCGAACTCGGCCGCGTCGAGCTGGGCGAGCTCGAACAGGTCGTCCACCATCGTCACGAGCGCCATCACCGAGCGGCGCATCTCCGCCGTGTAGCTCGCGACCGTTTCGGCATCGCGGACGATGCCGTCGTCGATCGCCTCGACCATCGCCCGCAGGTTCGCGATCGGCGTGCGCAGGTCGTGCGAGAGCGACGTCATCAGGTCGCGCCGCTGCGCCTCGACCGCGCGCTCGGCCTCGATGCCCGCCTCGAGCCGGGCCGCGGCGGCGTCGAGCGTCTCGCCCAGCAGCCGCAGCTCGGGCGCCGCTCGCAGCTCGCCGGCGCGGGCGTCGAGCCGGTTCTCGCCCAGCGAGCGGGCGGTCGCGACCAGCCGGGCGAGCGCGCGCGTGTTCGAGCGGCCGACGATCAGCGCCGCCGCCACGCCCGCGGTGACCGAGTAGAGCGCGACCCACACGAGCTCGGTGGGGTTGCCCGGCGAGATCAGCATGAAGTGGTTCAGCACGAGCAGGTCGACCACGGTCACGAGCGAGGCGATGACTGCGATCGCGATCAGTGTGTAGGCGATCCCGGCCCGGGTGGCGAGCCGCCGCGCGAGCAACGAGGTCAGGAGTGTCGCCACGCGCGATCGGCCCGAGCAGCGCGACGAGGCGGACCGTCTCGCTCATGCGTCGAACCGGTACCCGACGCCGTGCACGGTGACGAGCCGCCGCGGCTGCGAGGGGTCGTCCTCGATCTTCGCCCGCAGGCGCCGGATGTGGACGGTCACCGTCTCGGTGTCGCCACTCCAGACATAGCCCCACACCGACTCGACGAGCTCGGCGCGCGTGTACACGCGGCCCGGGGCTCGATGCCAGCCGCAGCAGCAGGTCGAACTCCTTGCGGGTGGTGCGGACGACCTCGCCGCCGCGGCGCACCTCGCGCCTGACCGGGTCGATCACGAGCTCGCCGAACTCGAGCGGCGCCCGCGGCTCCCCGCTCCCGCGGCGCAGCACCGCACGCACGCGCGCGACCACCTCTCCGGGCGAGTACGGCTTCGTGACGTAGTCGTCGGCGCCGAGCTCGAGGCCGGCGATCCGCTCGCGCTCGCTCACCTTGGCCGACAGGATGATCACCGGCACGCTGCTCTCGAGCCTGACGAGCCGCAGCAGTTCGAGGCCGCTCAGCTTCGGCAGCATCAGGTCGAGCACGATGACGCTCGGCGGCTGCGCCTCGATCGCGCTCAGCGCCGCGTGGCCGTCGGCCGCGGCGTCGACCTCGAAGCCCTCGTGCCTGAGGTAGCGGGTGAGGACGTCGCGCACGACCGGCTCGTCGTCGACGACAAGGACGCGCGGGGCGGGTGCCGTCGACGCCATGCCACCAGCGTACCCGGGTCCGCGTCGCGGGGAAGGTTGTTCAGCTTCTTGCAAGCTCGCCGCCCGCCGCCGGCTGGATGCGGCCCGCGCCGGCCACGATGCAGGCGATCAGCGCAAGCGGGATCAGGAGCGCCGCCCGCAGGTCGATGCGCCCGGCCGCGAACCCGATCGCCGCCGGGCCGACAATCGATCCGGAATAGGCGATCAAGAGGACGCGGGACAGCGCCACCTCGACGCCGTGCGCCGCCCACCCGGCGGCGCTCAGGACGAGCGGCACGATCGGCGCCAGTCCGGCTCCCATCAGCGCGAACCCGACGATGCCCGCCGCGGGCGCCGGGACGGCCAGGGCGAGCGCGAGCCCGCCCGCCGCCGTCAGCGCGGCCCGCCGCGCCAGCGCGACCGGCCCGATCGCGACGACGATCCGATCGCCGGTCAGCCGCGAGGCGGCCATCGCGACCGCGAAGCCGGCGAACGCGGCGGCGGCCAGGGCCGGCCCGGCTCCGGCCCGGTCGTGCAGGTAGACGGCGCTCCAGTCGGCGGCCGCGCCCTCGGCGAAGAAGCTGCAGAAGGCGATCGCGCCGAGGACGACGAGCTCGGCCGACCATGCCGTTCGCCCGTGCCCGGAGGCGCGGGCGGGCGGCGGCGGATGGGGCAGCGCCGCCAGGACGGTGAGGGCGGCGGCGGCGACGAGGATTGCGACGGCGGTGAAATGGCCCTCGGGACCGACTCCCGCCGCAGCCGCGGCACTGGCGCCGAGCGCCCCGAGCAGGAGCCCCACGCTCCAGGCGCCGTGGAAGCCCGACATCAGCGGCCGCCGGCGGTCGCGCTCGACGGCGACCGCGATCGTGTTCATGCCGACGTCGACGATCGCGCCGAGCGTCCCGAAGCAGGCGAGCGCGGCGAACAGCGCGGCCAGGTCGCCCGCGAACGCCGACGCCACCAGGGCCGCTGCCATCGCCGGGATACCGCCACGGACGACCTTCGCCGGCCCCAGGCTGCGGGCCAGGCGACCGCCCCACCAGCTGCCGAGCAGCGTCCCGGCCGCCATCCCGAAGAGCGCGACGCCGAGCGCCGTGTCGGACAGGCCGAGCGCGTGCTTGATCGCCGGGACGCGGCCCGCCCAGGTGCCGATGAGGGCAGCGTGGAGGACGAACGCGATCCCGACGATGCGGCCGTCCCTGTACTGCCACGGCATCGCCCGACGCTAGCGCGGCTTCTCCCGGGCGCCGGTCGGTCCGGCGCCCGGGAGCGTGTGGCTAGGAGGAGGCGACGCTCGTGTCGCCGGCGGGCAGGCCGCCCACCGAGCCGACGGGCGTCAGCGTGCCGTGGCTGCCGATGCGGTAGCTGGTGATGCTGTTCAGGCCGCTCGTCAGGACGTCGAGGTACCCGCCGCCCGGCGTGACCGACTCGTCAAGGGGCTTGCTCGTCGAGCCGGGGCTGGCGACGACACCGCGCAGGTGGAGCCGGCCATTGCCGCCGACGCGGAAGGCCGAGATCGTCCCGCTGCCCGCGTTGGCCGTGTAGGCGATGCGTCCCCGGATGGCGAGCCAGCACGCCGCCAGCTGGTTCGCGGCCACCGGCCCGGAGAGCAGCCGCAGCGCTCCGGTATGGCCGATCCGGTACGACGAGGCGGCGCTCGTCGGCGCCTGGTGGGCGTCCGTGACGACCAGGACGCCGCTCGCTGTGAATCCGAACCCGAAGGGCGTCGTGCCCGTCGATGCGAAGGAGCGCAGGGCGCGGACCGCCCCGTCACGCCGCAGCGTGATGGTGTCGATCGTGCTCGAGGCGGTGTTCGTCACGGCGAGGGCGGTGCCGGCGGGGTTGAGCGATACCTGGGCCGGGCCGGCATCGCCGGAGGCGAGCGCCACCGAGCCGCCGTGGATGCGGCGCAGGCCGTGGCCGGTGACGCGGAAGCCGACGACGTTCAGTCCACCGGCGTTCACGACGTAGACGCGGCCGTGGCCGGCCGTCAGGCTGGCGGGGCCGGCGCCGCCGGACGGCACGACCGCCAGGCGGGTGAGGTGGGTGCCGTGCACCGCGAAGACGGCGATCGTGCCGGAGCCGCCGTTCACGGCGTAGAGCCGACGGCCGTCCGGGCTGAGCGCGAGCGACCCCTGCGTCGTCGCGTTGACGCCGGTGCCGGCGCCGCCGGTCGAGACCGAGCCGGCCGGCGACAGGGTGCCGTCGTCGGCGCGGGCCAAGACGAGCACCCGGTTGCCCGATGTCTGGTTCGCCAGCGTGAATACGGCCGGGCCGCCGGCGTGGGCGGCCGCGGTGGCCGGGAATGCCAGGGCTGCGAGCGCCCCGAGAGGTACCAACCATCGTCGTCTCATCTACGTGCTCCCTCCGAGTCGTTGGGCCCGGCGGGAGGCCGGGCGTCGTTCGGAGAACACGCTACGGAGGTGATCTTTCCGGCCCCTTGCCCGTTCCTTGCAAGAATCGGACGATTCGCTCGCAGAGCCGGATGACGGCCGTTGCGGTGGGTCGGGTGCCCGCCCGGTGCACCGCGCATTAAACCGCCGGCGCGTCGCGGTCGTATCCCCGTCTCGATGCCGACCATCTCCACACTGATCGTGCCGTATGAGCTTGGGCGGCTCCGAGAGGGGGTTGGTTGCGGCCCGGAGCATCTCCTGGAACACGGAGCCGCGGCCGCGCTTGGGGCCTCCGGTGCGACCGTCCACGTGCGCCTCATCGAACTGGGCGACCGGTTCAACGTGACGGGTTCGGGTGAAGAGGACGCGGCGTTTGAGCTGATGCGACTGGTGGCGGACGGCGTTCGCGATGCGCGCCAGGTTGGCGCGTTTCCGGTCGTGCTGTCGGGCAGCTGCTTTTCGACGGTCGGGGCGGTCGCGGGCCTGGACGAGCCCGCTCCAGGGGTGGTGTGGCTTGACGCGCACGCGGATTTCAACGAGCCGACCACAACGACCTCCGGCTACATCGACGGGATGGGCCTGGCGATCCTGACCGGCAGCGCGTGGCAGGGGCTGCTTGCGACCGTACCGGGCGCCAGCCCGGTAGCCGAGTCACGCGTCGTGCTCGCGGGCGCCCGCGACCTTGACCCGCCAGAAGAAACCCGCCTCCGCGCGTCGCAGATTGTCCACCTGACGGCGGATCAACTGCGATCACCGAACGCGGTTGTCGAGGCCGTCCGCCGCATCACCCCGGAAATCACCGGGCTCTACGTCCATCTCGACCTCGACGTCCTCGACTCGTCAGTCGCGACCGTCAACGTCTACCACTCGGCCAACGGGCCCGATGCAGACCAGGTCAACGCGGTCGTCGCCGCGCTGCTTCAAACGTTCCCCGTCGACGCGATCTACCTTGGCACCTACGACCCCGGCTTCGACCCCGAAGACCACGTGCCTCCGATCGCGCGTCGAATCCTGCGAACAATCGCCGCCAGCCTCTGACAACACGGGCGCCCGGGCTGGTGACGCCGGCGGCGCCGGCACGTCCGCAGGGCGCCCCTGGGTACGCTCTCGCCGTGGACGCGACCACGACTCCGACAGCCGTCGCACCCGTCTCGGTGCAGCGGGAGGGCTTGGCGTGGGCGTTCGCGGGCGTGCTGATGTTCTCGTTCTCCGTGCCGCTGACCAAGGAGGCGGTCGGGGGCTTCAGCCCGTACCTGACCGCGACCGGCCGTGCCGTCATCGCCGGGGTGATCGCCGCCGCGCTGCTCGCGGTGGCGCGCGCGCAGCTCCCGCCGGCGCACCTGCGCCGCCCGCTGGTCTACACGATGCTCGGCGCGGTCTTCGGCTGGCCGATCCTGCTGGCGCTCGCGCTCGAGCGGACGACGTCGGCGCACGTCGCCGTGATCGCCGCGTTCATGCCGCTGACGACGGCGCTCATCGCGGTCATGCGCACACACGAGCGGGTGAGCTGGCAGTTCTGGGCGGCGGCCGGCATCGGCACCGCCGCGCTGGTCGTCTTTGCGCTCTCGCGCGCGGGCGGAGCTGACGACCTCGTGGCCGACCTGCTCGTGATCGGGGCGGTGTTCATGTCGTCGTGGTGCTACGTCGAGGGCGCGACGATCACGCGGGCGATGCCCGGCTGGCAGGTGATCTCGTGGGTCGTTGTCCTGGCGCTGCCGCTCACCGTCCCGCTCTCCGCGCTCTTGTGGTGGTTCACGCGCGACTCCTACAGCCCGTCGGGGACGGAGTGGCTCTCCCTGGTGCTGCTCGGCGTGTCCTCGATGTACCTCGGCTTCTTCGCCTGGTACCGGGGCCTGTCGCTGGCCGGGATCGCCCGCGGCGGTCAGGTGCAGCAACTGCAGGCGCTGCTCACGCTCGTGTGGTCGGCGTTGCTGCTCGGCGAGCACGTCACGGCGCCGACCGTGCTGGTGGCGCTGACAGTGATCGGATCGGTGGTGTGGGCACAGCGCGCTCGGGCACCGTCCGTGATGACGCAGCAGGAGTAGGCCCGGCGCCCGGGTGTTCCTTGCAAGAACCGGAACAGTGTGACGCGTGCGCGTGTAACGCCAATCGTGCCTACGCATACTTCGAGGTATGAGCGAGCGACGCATCGGCCGGGCGGCCTTCTTCACGGTGATCGGGGCCGGCGGGATCGGCATGCTGTTCGGCGACCGCATCACCTCGGCGCTGCACGGCCCGCTCGCCGACGCGGGGTCGGTCGTCCCGAACGCCATCAAGGATGTGTTCCCGTCCGGCTGGCGCATCTATGCGATCAACCCGCCGTGGCCGACGTTTCACCCGTCGAGCTACCGGCTCGAGGTCACCGGCCATGTGCGCAAGCCGGTCACACTGACGTGGTCCGAGGTGCGCGCGCTGCCCGCGGTTACGCAGACGAGCACCTTCCACTGCGTGACCGGGTGGACGGTCTCGAACGTGCACTGGGCCGGCGTGCGCCTGCAGACGCTCTGGGACATGGTCGAGCCGCTGCCCACGGCCCGCTACGTCAACTTCGTCTCGCTGGAGCACCCCTACGTCGACTCGCTCTCGCTGGAGCAGTCGACGCTGCCGGACGTGATGCTCGCCCACACGATGGACAGGAAGCCGCTGTCGCAGGCGCACGGGTCGCCGATGCGGCTCGTGATCCCGGAGATGTACGGCTACAAGGGCGTGAAATGGCTCCACCGGATCGAGCTCGTGCCGAAGCTCGAGCCTGGGTTCTGGGAGCAGAACGGCTACGACGTCGATGCCTGGGTCGGCCGTTCCAACGGGTACTGAGCGGGGCCGGCCGCGGCCGGTCTACGTGCGCCGCTTCTGGCCGGAGGAGCGGTCGCTGCACTGGCTGCTCGCGGTCACGTTCCTCATCCTGCTCGCGACCGGGCTGATCCTCTACCTGCCGGTGTTCGCCGAACTCGCCGCCAACCGGAGGCTGTGGAAGTCGCTCCATCTCGGCGCCGCGATCGCGTTCTGGGCCGGGCTCGTCGTGTTGGTGGCGAGCGACACCGGCGGGCGCCTGCGCCGCACCGCGTCCGAGGTCGACCGCTTCGACGAGGACGACGTGCGCTGGCTCGGCTGGGCGGTCACGCGGCGGGGCCTCGAGCCGCCGCAGGGGCGCTTCAACGCCGGGCAGAAGCTGAATACCGCGTTCGTGTTCGGGCTGATGGTCGTGTTCTCGGTGAGCGGCCTGCTGATGTACCTGCAGGAGACAGACGCGGCCGTGCGCGGGCGCACGAGCGCGATCCTCGTGCACGACATCGCCACCTGGATCGCCGTGCCGCTCATCGCCGGCCATCTCTACCTCGTGCTGTGAACCCCTCGACCCGGCACTCGCTGCGGGGGATGGTCGTCGGCACCGTGCGCCGCGACTGGGCGCGCCGCCACCACCCCAAGTGGGAAGCCGATGAATAAACGGGGTCTGACCCCTTTTATTCAGCGCGCGGGGGTCACACGAACGGTGCCCCGATGGTGACGGCGAGGAGCGTGATCGAGAGCGCTGAGGTCGCCAACACCGTCAGCCCCGCGATCACGTTGAAGAGCCGGCCGTTGCGGTACTCGCCCATCAGCTCGCGGTTGCTCGCGAGCTTCCAGATGAAGATGAGCAGCACCGGCAGGAGCGCCCCGTTCACGACCTGCACGCCGACGAGGAGGGCGATGACGGGGACGCCGGGGATGACGGCGACCACGGTGCCGATCGCGATCAGGACGGTGATGACGGCCACGAACACCGGCGCCTCGTGGATGCGGCGGTTGATCCCCTTCTCGAACCCGAACGTCTCCGAGACGACGTACGCGGCGGTGACCGGCAGGATCGCCGCGGCCAGCAGGCTCGCCCCCAGCAGGCCCACGGCGAACAGCACCTCGGCGTACTGGCCGGCGAACGGTTCCAGCGCCTTGGCGGCCTGTGCGGCCGACTCGATGTGGTGCTCGCCGTGCAGGTAGAGGGTGGCACCGGTGGCGATGATGATGAAGCTCGCGACCATGTCGGCGAAGATCGACCCGGACGTCACCTCGGCCCGCTCGGCGTTCAGCTCGTCGGTGCCGACGCCGCGCTCGACGACGGCTGACTGCACGTAGAGCTGCATGAACGGGGTGATGGTCGTCCCGGCGGTCGCGATGAACAGGAACAGGTAGGCGCGCGAGGCATGGATGTTCGGTGCGACCACCGCGTGCCCGACAGCGCCCCAGTCGGGCCGGGCCAGGATGGCGGCGATCGGATAGGCGAAGAACGGGATCGTCATCAGCACGAAGATCCGCTCGGCCATCTTGTACGAGCCCCGGATCAGGAGTAGCCAGACGCCCACGGCGGCGATCGGCACCGATACCTGCGGGGGGATGCCGGCCAAGCCGAGCGCGGCCCCGATGCCGACGAACTCCGAGACGCAGATGCCGACGTTCGCGATCAGCACCGACGTCGTCGCGAACAGCGACCAGCGCACCCCGTACTGCTCCCGGATCAGCTCGGCCAGGCCCTTGCCGGTGACGGCGCCCATCCGGGCGGCCATCTCCTGCACCACGATCAGCGAGACCGTGATGACCACCATCATCCAGAGCAGGTCGTAGCCGTAGCGGGCCCCGACCGACGAATAGGTGGCGATGCCGCCGGCGTCGTTGCCGGCGTTGGCGGCGATCAGGCCGGGCCCGAGGAACCCGATGACCGCGAGCAGGCGGGCGGAGCTACGGCTGAGCGGGCCGCGGCGTGGGCCGCCCGACCCGCCGCGGAGCAGGCGGTCGCGAAACGATCGAAGCGTGGATACTCGGCCCGCCATCCGCTCTCGTTCCTGTCGCCGTCGCGGTCACGGCGGCGACGATACCAGGTACTCCGTCACTCCCCACCCAGGACGTCGAACCGGCGCCGCCAGCCGCGTGGCAGCACCATCTCGAGCACGTCGTCGACGCTGACGACGCCCATGATCTGGTCGCGCTCGTCGACGACCGGCACGACGGTCAGGTCGTAGTCGGTCATCAACCGGGCGACCTCCTCGAGCTCGGCCTCGGCCGAGACGCGCGGCGGCAGGAACGTGGCCACGTCGCCCATCGTGTCGTCGGGCGACGCGCGCAGCAGGTCGGCCAGTGCGATGGCGCCCTTGAGGCGGCGGTCGAGGTTCATGACGTAGACCCAGGCGAGCGTGTCGGCCGGGGCGCGGCTGCGCTCGATCCGCTCGATCGCCTCCTGCTTCGAGGCCTGCGCGTAGAGGCACACGAACTCGGGGCTCATGAGCCCGCCGGCGGTGGCCGGGTCATAGCCGGCCAGGGCCCGCACGCGGCGGCGCTGGACCGGCGGCAGCAGACGCACGACCTCCTCGCGGCGCTCCTCGGGCAGGTCGCCCAGCAGGTCGACGGCGTCGTCGGGCTCCATCCGCTCGAGCAGGAGCGCCACATCGGCGTCGGGGCGCTCGTCGACGAACTCGCGCCGGTGCTGGGCGTCGAGCTCCTCGTACACGTCTGCCTCGAGCTCGCTGTTGTCGCCGACGGCGCTCATGATCTCGCGGCCCTCGTTGTGCGACGCGGCCTCGACGAGATCGGCCAGCTGGGCCGGATGGAGCCTTGCCAGCTTGGGGTGGGGGATGCGCAGGCGCACCGTGGGGACGTGGCCGGTGAACGCCTCGACGCTCGCCCAGTCGAGGAACGCGCCGGGCGGCATGCTCGTGCCGACTCGCCGCGGCACCACTCGGCGGACGATCCCGCGCAGGCCGGTGTCGACGCCGACGACCCGGTACCAGCCCTCGATGCGGGCGATCTCGATCTCGTTCGCGCGCACCAGCCGGGCGCCGTCGATGTTGATCAGCTGGCGGTCGAGCACGTCCTTGCGCAGCAGCACCTCGCCGGTGCGACGCTCGAAATGCTGCAGGTCGATCCGGTCAGAGACCATCTCGACCCGCCCGTGGCCGATCTCGGCGAGCTCGGACGCCGGGACGAACACCGGCCGCCCCGCGACGGTCGCGAGCACGCCGGTCACCGGCGGGTAGTCCTCGCCGAGGCGCACGATCAGGTCGTCGACCTTGCCGAGGCGCCCCCCGTTTCGGTCGCGCAGCGTGCCGCCGACGATCAGCGACAGGTGCAGCACGGTGGGCGGCGTGGTCGTGGCCATCGGAGGGAGAATCTAGTCCTCGCCGCCGCCGTCGGAGCCGCCTGGTTAGGGTGCTCCAATGGTCATCCGGCCCGCCGATCCGGCCGAGGGCGAGCGGCTGCGCGAGATCGCTGCCGCGGCCAAGGGCGTATGGGGCTACGAGCCCGAGCGCGTGCACGCCTGGGCGGCGTCGCTCGACCTTTCGCCCGGTCGGCTGGCGAGCGCGCACGCGTTCGTTGCCGAGGCGGACGGACGAGCGATCGGATGGGCCGAGATCCTGCCGCCCGGCGAGGGTGTCTGCGTCCTCGAGCACCTGTGGGTCTCGCCGGAGCGGATTCGCAGCGGCGTGGGGACGCAGCTCTTCCGCCACGCAGCCGACCGCGCGCGCGACCTGGGCGCGACCGCGATGCAGTGGGAGGCAGAGCCGAACGCGCTCGGGTTCTATGCGCGGATGGGTGGCCGGCCGGTGGGGACGGCCATGTCCGAGTGGGGGCGCGAGCTCTCGGTCATGGGCGTGTCGCTCCCGCGGTGATCCAGGCCACGTCGCGAACGCCACTTGCGGGCGAAGATGACGCCGGCGAGCGGCCCCGGAGGGGTGGGCCGCCACGATGCAGGGAGGTGTGAGATGCGAGGCAGGTACGTCGCCGTCCTCCTGACGGCGACCATCGGCGTACTCGGATCGAGCCAGGCGGCGATCGGCTCGAGCGGGCACAGCGAATACGGCCAGGTGTGCGAGGCCGCGAAGGTCATGTGCCAGGACCCGGTTACGACGGCGCCCGGCCACTACATCGGCCACGACGAGCCGTCGGTCGGCTTCGAGTCGAACCGGCCGGGATCCGGCAACGACGTCACCTACACTGTTCGCCTCCCGAAGAACCCGCCCACGCTGCCGCAGCAGAACCAGAAGGGCGGCACGTGGGACTTCATGCTGCGGCCGACGTTCTGGCTCGGCATGGTGCTGTGCGACTCGCAGTCGGCGCCGGACTTCACGCACAAGTGCACGCCGGACTCCGACGCGAACAACAAGGTGAGCCCGAATCCGAGCTCGCCGAACTACATCGGCAAGCACCCGGGCAACGCCTTCATGGAGGTGCAGTGGTACTCGCCCGGCTACGTGCCGCAGTTCGACGGCTTCGGCTGCACCGCGACGCAGTACTGCGCCGCGCTGACGATCGACAGCTTCCCGGCCAACCAGAACACGGGCCAGTTCAACAACAACGACTGCAACAACTTCCCGCTCGCCGGTGAGGAGCCGGTCAACTGGGCGTACGTCACGCGCAGCGGCAAGTCGCAGGCGCCGGCGAACCCGCTCGCGACGTCGCGCGACCTGCTCGACGATGGCGTCGCCAAGGCGCTCAACCCCGACCCGTCGGTCGACCTGATGATGAACCCGGGCGACACGATCAGGGTGCACATCCATGACACCTCGGCCGGCGTTCGGGTCGACATGAACGACCTCACCACCGGCAGGCACGGGTCGATGACCGCCAGCAAGCGCAACGGCTTCGGCCAGATCCTGTTCCAGCCCAACTCGGCCAAGTGCCACGTCCGGCCGTACGCATTCCACCCGATGTACAACACCGCCGTCCCGCGCGGCAACACGTGGGCCCAGCACGCCAACAACCTGGCGTTCTCGGACGAGATCGGTCACTTCGAGTACTGCGACGCCATCGACGGCGAGGGCGGCAACTGCACGAAGCCGGCCCCGCCCGACACGATGCTCGACGCTGACGACGCGTTCTGCTTCGACGGTGCCGCCTCGACCCTGGTGCAGCTGACCAGCTGCTTCGCTGGGGCGGGCGACTTCGATTGGGACGGCACCTCGTACCAGCGCGACTGGCCGGGCACGCTCGCGAACCGGCACCTCGATCGCAAGCTGCACGAGACGCCGCTCATGATCTCGAGCCCGACCACCCGCGGCCACAACTACCGCCGGGCGCTGTTCGAGGTCAACCTGGCGGGCAACGAGACGCCCGACGTCGGCGGCGTCTGCGACACCAGCACCGGCGAGGGCTGCACGCTGCCCGCACCGGGCACGGCGTTCTATCCGATCTGGACGACCCGCATGGTCGGCGGGAAGTGCACGTTCCAGCAGGGCGGCGACCTGATGCCGCACCGGCGGGACTTCGGCGGCAACGTCAAGACCGAGTACGGCCACCTGCTCCGGATGATCTTCCCCAGCACCGGCTTCCAGCCGGAGGTCAGGTTCGAGAACTTCCGGCGCACGCTCCGAGGCAACCCCTGCCCGGCCTAGCGTCCGGCTGACCGCACGGCGGGTGGACGGGCGACCGTCCACCCGCCGTCACCCTGCGATGATGGCGGCGTGGACGCGGTCGAGGTCGTCGTCGCCCATAGCGAGCGCGCGACCCTGCGTGTCGGCGACGTGTTCCTGAAGGTCGACGCCGATCAGGCACGGATCGACCGCGAAGTCGAGGCGATGGCCGTGTCGCCGATCCCGGCTCCGAATGTCCTGTGGCGGAAGCCGCACGTGCTCGCGCTCTCCGCCCTCCCGGGGACGGCACTCGGCCGCCTCGGGGAGTCGTCTCCCGCGTCGTCGGCGGCGTGGGCGGCTGCCGGGGCCGCCGCCCGGATGCTGCACGACGCGCCGCTGCCGCCATGGCCCGGTCAGACGCTGGACGAGATCGCTTCGCATCTCGACGGCGAATGCGAGTGGCTCGTCACGAACGGCGTCCTTCCCGCCGACCTGGTCGCCCGCAATCGCCGGATTGCCGAGGCTGCGCTGCGGCCGTGGACACCGGTGTTCACGCACGGCGACCTGCAGATCACCCACGTGTTCGTCGCCGGTGACGAGATCACCGGCGTGATCGACTGGTCGGAGGCGGGCCAGGGCGATGCGCTCTACGACCTCGCGATCCTGACGCTCGGACACGAGGAGCGCCTTGCCGACGTCGTCGCCGGCTACGGCATCGACGTCGACCTCGAGGTGATCCGGGCGTGGTGGTCGCTGCGGAGCCTGGGGGCGGCCCGGTGGCTGATCGAGCACGGCTTCGATCCCTCCTCGCCAGGCTGCGAGTTCGCCGTGCTGAGATCCCAGCTGTGAGGGTGCCGGGGTCCGGCTAGCGGCGGAGGACGCCGATGCGCTCGTTCGCGCCCGACGCCCAGCACGAGCCGTGCGGGGTGCAGACCACGGCGTCGAAGCTGCCGCGGTCGAATCGCGTCCACGAGAAGCCGCCGTCCGTCGAGATGTCGCTGCCGGTGAGGCCGACGGCGAGCGCCGTGCCCGAGGTGTGCGGAATCCAGGTCGCACCGGAGCGGTACGCGTTCGGTGCCGCGCGGTCGGCGACGAGCGTCCAGGTACGGCCGCCGTCGGCCGTCAGGGCCAGCGACCGCGGCGCGGTGGCGGGGTTCGCGAAATCGCCGCCGATCGCGAGGCCCTGGAGGCCGTTGCGGAACGCGACGGCGAAGATGCCGGAGCTGTCGCCGCTGGCGATGGGTGTCTGCGAGACCTTCCAGTGGTGGCCGCCGTCGGTCGAGCGGTAGACGCGCCCGCCGGCCGAGCCGCCGCTGCCGAACCAGGCGTCGTGCCTGCCCGACGTGGTGATGCACTGATTCGAGGCGGCGAAGCCGAACTCGTTCGGCGAGTGCGCCTTCGGCACGTTGTGGGCCGGGTCGACGCGCCAGCTGCGGCCGCCGTTCGCGGTGATCAGCACGCGGAATCGACCGTTGACCGGGTCGCTCAGGATGAGCCCGTGCCGGCGGTCGAAGAACGCCATGCAGTCATAGAACGCCTGCGGGTTCGTGTTGCGGTTCGTGACCCGCCAGTGCCGGCCGCCGTCGGAGGTCAGGTACGTGCGGAAGTCGCCCGGGTGGTTGCCGATCGACATGAGCACCGCATGGCGGGCGTCGAACGCCTTCATGCCGCGGAACTCGAGGGCGCTCGTCCCCGCCGGGCCGACGCTCTTCCACGAGCGGCCGCCGTTCGTCGTGCGCAGCACGGTGCCGTCGCTGCCGCTGGCCCACGCGACCCGTCGCGACACGGGGCTGATCGCTCGCAGGTCGGCGCTGCCGCCGTTGTGCACGACGTGCCAGGACGGCGCGTGGTGGGCGCTCGCAGCCGCCGGCGATCCGGCCAGCGCCGTCAGCGCCAGCACGGCCGCCGCGCCCACGCGCCCCCTCGTTGGCAGCCCCCGCATGCGGGCCATCATAGCCCGGTTCGCCGGAGGGCTAGAGTGACCCCATGGCTCACCGGGTCGCGACGATCGACGGGCTCGGCCCCGGCGTGTTCCGCAAGCTGCGGCACGAACTCGGGGTGACGGCGTTCGGTGTGAACGCGATCGTTCTGCCGCCCGGCACCGAGTGGTTCAACCACTTCCACCACCGCCAGGACGAGCTCTACTTCGTCCACGCCGGAACCGCCGGCTTCGAGGTCGAGGGCGAATCGTTCGAGCTCGCGCCGGGCGGCGTCGTGCACGTCGAGACGACGACACCGCGGCGGTTCTGGAACGCCGGGGACCAGGAGCTCGTCCTGCTCGCGATCGGCGGGCGCGACGGCCACGTCGAGCGCGACGGCGAGATGGTCGACCCCGCCGATGTCGAGCGCCGGCGGCGGTTCTCGGACGGTGACCTCGACATCATCAAGCGGCGCGACCTGGAGTAGGATCCGGCCCGTGACGGCGGTCTCGTGGAAGGTGATTCAGCACGGCTGGGCGGTGCATGCGAGCGACGGCGAGCGGGTTGGCGTCGTCTTCCTCGTCGTCGGCGACGAGAACGAGGACATCTTCGACGGACTCGCGATCACCCAGCACACCGGGTTCGCGTTCCACAACTATGCCGACCGGCCCCACTACGTCGAGGCGGCGAAGGTCGGCGAGATCGACGACTCGGGCACGGTGACCCTCACGATCGGCTGCGACGACTGCCGCCACCTGCCGCTCCACGATCCGCCCGAGAGCGCCGAGATCATCCCGGAGAAGGCGTCACTGCTCGACCGGGCGCGCAGCGAGATCGAGCACCTCACCGGCGAGGATCGCACCAACTGAGCCTCGGCCGGTTGGGGGTTAATCCCCATTGAGATCGTCGCAGCGCCGGGCGTAGTCTGACCTGCCCCCCGCGCGACGAGCCGGGGTGGTCTAGACCTGAAGGCCGCCGGTTCACAAGGGAGCCCCTGGAGCCGGCGGCCTTCGTCGTCTCGCAGGGTGGGGGCAAGGCCGCCGCATACCTCGCGCGTGTCAGCGTGGGGGAGGCCGGGCATGCGGCGGCCTTCATGATGCCCAAATGCCAGGTCGGGTGGAGGGTGGATGAAACGCCCGAGATGGCCCACCGCCCACCATAACGCGTCGGCCCGGCAGGCAACAAATGCGTCGTTGGTCTCGCCCTATTCCCGGTGGGAATCACTGCCAGAGCGGCAGCTCACCGGCGGCTCCGCGACGCGCACAGCTTGCATGGCCGCAGGTGCGACATCGACACGGCGTCGTCGCGATCGATCGCGACCAGGGACTCAGCCCGCGACAGGCACGCGTCGGTCCAGTGGTACGGGCCGCGATCGCCGCGCACGACGCACTCGACGCGCGTCCAGACCTTCCGAGAAGTGGATCCACGCCCGCTCGCCATTCCCGTCGGGTACCCAGCGTGGATGGTGGTTTATGCCAGGTGCTACGTGGGGAACCCCGTGTTGGCGGCTTCGGTCCCTCTGGCAGGAGACACGGGCCGGAGCCGCACTCCCGCCGCCTCCCCGAATCGCCCCGATGGGGTGACCCCAGGTGCTCGCCGGCGACTGAGAGTGAGCGTCGCGTGGCGTCTGAGCAGAAGGAGCGGGGAGAGAGCCGCTGGCCGATGGCCGCTGCGGTGCTCGTCGCCGGAGTGCTGCGGACATTCCTGCCACCCCAGCTCAGAGTGCACGACGCCCGCTGGCTGTTCCTCCTGCTGCTGGTCGTCCTCATCATCGTGCTGGTCGTGGGCGATCCGGGCCGGATCGATCGGCAGGCGAGGTGGCTGCGGAACCTCACCGGCGGGCTCATCTGTCTCATCACCCTCGTCAACGGCGGGTCGTCGATCAAGCTCGTGATCAGCATCGTCTACAGCGAGCCCTTCACCCAGACCGCCCGCGTGCTGCTCGCCTGCGGCGGCATCATCTGGCTGACGAACGTGATCGCCTTCGGGCTGTGGTACTGGGATCTCGACCGCGGCGGGCCGGCCGCTCGGGCGGCCGGCTCCACGATCCAGCCGGCATTCCTCTTCCCCGAGATGTCCGTCCCGGAGCACGTGCGCGAGGGTTGGTACCCGTCGTTCGTCGACTACCTGCACCTGTCCTTCAACACCGCGATGGCGTTCAGCCCGACGGACGTCTCGGCGATCAAGCCGTGGGCGAAGGTGATGATGATGGCCGAGGAGGCGGTCTCGGTGGTCGTCGGCGTCCTCGTCGTCGCGCGGGCCGTCAACATCCTGTCGTAGGCCCTACAGCCCGTCGAGGAGGCCGCGCAGCGCCTCGGTGTACCTCTTGAGCGCTGCGCGGCCCTCGGATGTGAGCTCGAGCGACGTGCGCGACGCGGTGCCGTTGCCCGTCTTCTCGCTGGTCAGGTACCCGGCGTCCTCGAGCCTCCGCAGGTGGGTGATCAGGTTGCCCGGTGTCAGGTCGAGCATGTCCTGCAGCCGGGTGAAGGACAGCGTGTCCCCGGCGGGCATCGTCGCGAGCGTCGCGACGATCCGCAGCCGCGCCGGTACGTGGATTACCGGGTCGAGGCTGTCGGTGCCCATCCACCGAGTTCCTTGTGCGTTCGCAGCTTTGCGCGCATCACGGCAAAGGTGACGATCGCAATGAAGATCCCGAACCCGGCCGCGAGCCACGCGTCGCTCGGCCCGACGAACAGGGCGATCATCCCGGCGCCGATCACGATGAACGCTGCCCAGACCCCGGGCCGGTCCGCCCTGGCGCCCGCCGTCCCCACGAGCGTTGTGCCGATGATGATCAGCGGCACGGCGGCGGGGATCACGCCGTA
Source organism: uncultured Actinomycetes bacterium (assembly GCA_963708365.1). GTDB lineage: Bacteria > Actinomycetota > Thermoleophilia > Gaiellales > JAICJC01 > JAICJC01. The sequence goes on along the minus strand of CAVPSM010000009.1, from coordinate 84,472 downwards.
GACGATCGTGTCGCTTGCGTGGTAGTGATGCATCGCGCCCTGGATCATCGGGCTGCCGAAGACAGACACCCCGAGCGCGGCCCCCTCGATGCGGTTCTGCCTGACCGAGGCGCCGCCGACCCCGGCGGTCGCCCGCCGGTAGAACCTCGCGGCCACGACGCCGGTCACGACGACGACGCCGTAGGTGAACACGATCGCCGCGCCGCTCGGTCCCGCGTATGGATGCTGTCCGCGCGTCGAGTACCACAGCGTGCCGTAGGCGAGCAGGGTCAGGGCGCCCATCAGCGAGATCACGACGGGTGGTCGTGGGTCGAACTCGCGCTCTGCGTCCCGTGTGCTGTGCTCGAGCAGCTCCGCCGCCTGGCGGGGGTCGAACGACTCGCCACCGTCAGTGTGGTCGTTTCCGCCGCCGTGCATCGCCTGCATGATGGCCCCCTTCGGATCGCTTACTTTGCGCCACAAAGGTAGCATGGTTTGTGGTGCAAAGTCAAGGGCCGAGCGCAACATTTCTCGGGAACCGACGCCACACGGCCATGCGAATCAGGCTTGAAGGGCGGCGGTAACCGGCGCGCGCCCACACATGCGCCGTGGGTGTGGGAAGTGCGGGGCGGTGCTGCCGCTCCTCCACCTGCGGGCCGGCGACTGCCGGCACGACTTGGCAGCCGCCCACCCGACCCGACCCTACGAGGCGGTCATTGGACGACTCGCGCGCCGGATCAGGCTCCTCGCCGTATCCGCGCCTAGCCACCGCTCGACGCGTGCTACCCGGTCCGCGCGCGATGACCGCCTCGGGATGGCCACGGGGGGATTTCGTCCGTGCGCTCGAGGAAGACGTGCAGGCCTTCCTGGTGGCGGCCGTTGACGCCGTCGAAGCTGAACCACACGTCGATCACGCGGAAGCGGATGTCGTCGCTGATCAGGACGCCCTGGCCCTGGACGAGCGGAACCTGGTGACCCTCCACCGTGAGCACCTGCTCACCGCCGACATGGAAGAAGGTCGATAGTTGCGCGCTCATGGAACGGAGTCTAACCACCGGGGACGTTCTTCCGCTCCGCCCGAAGCAGCAGCGTTCACGAGCGGTGCTGTGCGGTCGATTGTCTCCCGTTGAGCTGCGGCGAGCTCGACGTGAGTTCGCCTCAACCATGTGCGATTTTGCTTGTTTAGGCGGAGGGGGAGGGATTCGAACCCTCGGTACGCCTAACGACGCACAACGGTTTTCGAGACCGCCGCATTCAACCACTCTGCCACCCCTCCGGGAGGCCGGGCCATTCTAGATGGTTGATCGGCACGTCCTGCGCGCCTGGACGCGCGTCGGTGGTCGGTTGAGGCGCCCGTGGCGCTGCGGCTTCGAACCGTCGCATCGCCGCGTCCTCGGTCGCGCCCATAGGGGTCAGCCGATGAACGCTCCCTGCGTCCTTGCGCTGCTCGGTGCGCAGCCGCCCAGGATGTCACGGGACGTACCGATCAACCATCTGCTCTCGGATACGCTTTCGCGGCCCATGGCGATCCCGGCGGCCAACACCCCCGATCTGACCGACGAGCAGCGCGAGATCCAGGCGCTCGCGCGCGAGTTCGCGCGCGCCGAGATCCGGCCGATCGCGGCCGAGGTCGACGAGTGCGACATCGTCTCGCCGCTCGAGGTCGTGTACAAGGCGGCGGACGTCGGCCTGACCTCGTTCATGCTGCCCGAGGAGGTCGGCGGCGGCGGTATCGGCGAGGTCCTGACGGGCTGCATCGTCCAGGAGGAGCTGAACTGGGGATGCGCCGGGATCGGCAACCTGATCACATCGGCCGGGTTCTTCGCCAGGCCGCTGATCGAGGTGGGGACGCCCGAGCAGCGCGAGCGCTGGCTGCGGCCGCTGTGCGGCCCGAAGCCGCCGTTGACCGCGCTCGCATCGACGGAGCCGGGGGTCGGCTCCGACGCGGCCGCGATGACGACGACCGCCACGCGCACCGACGCCGGTTATCGGCTCCACGGGCAGAAGACGTGGATCTCGAACGGCGGCCTGGCCGAGTACTACGTCATCTTCGCGACGGTCGCCCCCGGCACCGGGTCGCGCGGGGTCACCTCGTTCGTGGTCGAGAAGGGCGACGCCGGCGTCTCGTTCGGCGAGCCGATGCGCAAGCACGGCCAGCGCGCGATCGTCTCGACCGAGGTCTTCCTGCAGGACGTCGACCTGCCCACCGACCGGCTCCTGGGCGAGGAGGGCAAGGGCTTCTACAGCCTCATGCACACGTTCGACGAGTCGCGCATCCACCTCGCCGCGGGCGCGATCGGGATCGCTCGCGCGGCGCTCGAGTACGCGACCGAGTACGCCCGGGAGCGGACGGCCTTCGGCAAGCCGATCGGCCACCATCAGGCCGTCGGCTTCCGGCTCGCCGACATGGCGACCAGGATCGATGCCGCTCGCCTGCTCACCCATCGCGCCGCCCGCTCGATGGACGCCGGCCGGCATGTGCCCGCCGAGGCCGCGATGGCCAAGCTGTTCGCCTCCGAGGCCGCCACATGGTGCACGTGGGCCGCCGTGCAGACGCTCGGCGGCTGGGGCTACTCGCGCGAGTACCCGGTCGAGAAGTGGATGCGCGACGCCAAGCTCGAGGAGATCGAGGAAGGCACGTCCGACATCCAGCGCCTCATCATCGCCCGCGATCTCATCGGCCGCGGCTGAGCGCCTCGGCCGTCGCTTTCGCCGCCCGGAGGTACGGCTCGAGCTCGCGGCCGGCCGAGTACCAGGCGACATAGGGCGTCATCGTCAGGTGGGGGACGCCGAGCAGGTCGGCCTGCGGCGGCCGCTCCCATACATTGTCGAACGCCGCCTGCACGTGGGTCGCCGCCTTCAGCGCCTCGCGGTCGACGACGGCGCCGCGCGCGGTGTTCACGAGGATCGCGCCCGGCCGCATGAGGCTGAGCCGGCGGGCGTCGATCATGCCGCGGGTCTCCGCGGTCAGCGGGCTGTGGAGCGAGATCGCATCGGCCCACGCCAGCAGGTCGTCGAGCTCCATCCCGCCGGGGACGAAGGGGTCGTGGTGGCGCACCTCCATGCCGAGCGCCTCGGCGCCGGCGGCGAGGCGGCGACCGATCCGGCCGTACCCGACCACCCCCAGCCGCGTGCCGGCGAGCAGGCCGATCGCGCCGACCGCCGTCCAGTCCCACCGCCCCGCCTGCACCGAGCGGTCGCCGGCGATCAGCCCGCGCCGCAGGGCGACGACCATTGCGAGCGCGTGGTCGGCGACCTCGTCGATGCAGTAGTCGGGGACGTTGATGACGGCGATCCCGCGGGCCTCGGCGGCGTCCATCGCGATGTGGTCGGTGCCGACGCTCGCGGTGGCGATCAGGCGCAGGTCGGATGCTCGGGCGATGTCGTCCGCACCGACCGGCGACTCCGGCGAGACGAGCATCGCCACGATGCCCGGCCCGGCGTCGGCAACCCGGCCCGCCGCGGCCTGCGGCAGGATCTCGCGCGCCGTCGCGATCGGGAACTCGGTGTCGCAGATCAGCACCCGGTCGGCCACGTCGCGATCCTACCCGGTGCCCCCTAAATAACCACCCTTCCCGGCCGATCCCCGGGGTGTGAGGCTGAACCGTCGTGGGTTGCTCGTGGGCGCGGCCGGCATGGTGGCACAGACCAACCTGCTGGCGGGCGCCGTCGTGCATGCCGCAACCCGGCCGTCGTACACCTGGAGCAAGGGCGCGATGGACGGCGGCGGCTACTGCAACGCCATGGCCACGGACCCGCTCCAGCCCGGCTGCGCGGCGGCGGCCGGCGACGTGTGGGGCGAGTTCGCCACCCGCACGGGCGGTGACCTCTGGTACCCGACAATGACCGGCGCGACGTCGATCGGTGCGATCTACGGGCGTGCGGTCGCGTACTCGCGCAAGACCCCGGGCCTGCGCTATTTCGGGATCGGCGTCCTCAAGGACGCCTGGAACCAGGGCTACCTGGGCGTCGTCGGGCCGGGCTCGCTCACCCTCGAGCGGCGCAACACGAGCGTCGGGTTCTCGACCTACCTGCCCCGCGGGACCGCCGGCGACGTCCCCCGCGCCGTGGGCAATCTGATCGCCGTCGACTACGACCAGGCGTCGGGCAAGGAGTACGTGTACATGCTGACCCGCCAGGGGCTCATGCGCTCGCAGGACGGTGGCGTCACGCTGCGCCCGCTCGGCCTGCCTGCGGTCGCGCCGCAGCTGGCCTGGTCGGCGCTCTGCGTCTGTCCCGACGGCTCGCTGCTTGCCGCCAGCTTCCGCACCGGCGCCCGGGCCGGGTCGCAGGTCTGGCGGATCACGAATCCTCGCGGCACGGCCACGGTGGCGCCCGTCCCAGGGGCGCCCGCCGTGGTCGAGGACATCGCCGTCGTGGACGGCCTCGTCTACGCGGCGTGCGGGTCGTTCGGGCTCTTCCGCGTCGATCCGTCGGGCGCGTGGACGCCGCTCGCGGCGGCGACGTTCCGCGGCTGCCACCTCTCGTCCGTGGCCGGCCACGGCGGCGTCCTGTGGGTCGGCAACGGGATCGGGATGCGCGACCATCGCTACATCGCGAAGTCGACCAACGCCGGCCGCACGTTCGCGTGGAAGACGCAGGCCGCCAACGTCTCAGACGACGTGATGGGCGCGAACCGCAGCTGGTGGCTGGCATCATCCTGGCCGGGCCTCGACAAGCACGGCTACTCGGTCAGCCAGCTCGCCGTCGACCCGCTGAACCCGAACGTCTGCTACTCGGCCGGGCGCAGCGGCATCGTTGCGACCTGCGACGGCGGCACGACGTGGCGGCCGGCGATGAACGGTCTCGACGGCTCGGAGATCATCCAGGTGCAGGCCGGCCCGCGGGCCGGCGAGGCCTGGGCGACCGACACTGACTGGAAGGGCATCCACACTCTCGACCACTGGCAGACCTGCCAGCAGGTGCCACACGAGGTGCCGCGGCTGCATCCCCCGGCGCTCGTGCGCAACCGCACCGGCGTCCGCTACGAGGTGTCGCTCTCGAATCCGCGGCGGATGCTCGTCGGCGGCGTCGACGTCGCCACGGACTACTTCCGCTCCGCCTGCGTCAATCCGAGCGACCTGGCCGTCTCCGGCGACCGCCGCATCTACGTCGGCCTGTACGGCGGCGGCGTGCTGGTCGGCCGCCCGAGGTAACGGAAACCGGGGCCTGGCCCCCGGATGGGGCCAGGCCCCGTTCCCCTCAGCGCCGCTTCTCGGTGAACGCCGTCACGGCGTCCTGGGCCTCCGGCGTCTGGGCGAGCATGCCGTAGGCGAGCTGCTCCATCAGGATCGCCGCCTCGCGGGACGACTCGGCCGCAAGATCGATCGTCGCCTTCGCCGTGCGCAGCGCGAGCGGCGGCAGCGCGGCCAGCTCGGCGGCGATCTCGAGGGCCCGGGCGCCCGCGTCGTCGGCCACCTCGGCGACGAGGCCGATGGCGTGCGCCTCGGCGGCGTCGAAGCGGCGCCCGCGCAGGATCAGCTCCTTCGCCCGGGCCGGGCCGACGGCGCGGGTCAGCCGCAGCACGCCGCCCGAGCTGGGGATGATCCCGAGCCCGACCTCGGGCAGGCCGAAGTCGGCGGAGGCGTCAGCGATCCTGATGTCGGTCGCGAGCGCCAGCTCGAGCCCGCCGCCGAGGCAGTAGCCCGAGATCGCCGCCAGCGTCGGCTGCGGCAGCCGCGCGATGCGCTCGTACACGCCCCCGGTGCCGGCGTAGTACGCCGCGACCGATGCGGCGTCGGCGTCGCGGAACTCGGTCACGTCGGCGCCGGCCGAGAACGCCCGCGCCCCGCCCGTGAAGACGACGCAGCGGCTCTCGCGCACGTCGGCGCTCCCCACGGCGGCGTCCAGCCGCTCCTCCATCACCGTCGAAAGGGCGTTCAGCTTGCGCTCGCGGCGCAGCTCGACCACCGCGACCGCGCCCTCGCGCCGGACGGAGACGGTCTCCTCGTCCGGCGCGGCGGCCACCGCCCTAGACGGGCTCGACGGCTTCTTCGTCGAGCCGGGCGAGGGCCGCGCCGGTGTCGGTGAGCACGCGCAGCGCCTCGGGCGGCAGGTAGGCCTGGACAGCCGTCCCCTGCTTCCACGGGATTTCTTCGCCCGCGTTCTGCACCAGTACCTGGATCGTCGTCCCGATCGCGAGCCGGGTGATCACCTGCACCGAGTTGCCCAGGTAGATGAGCCGCTCGACCATGCCGGGGATGCGGTTGGGGCCGCTCGAGTCCTGCTCCTCGAGGTGCACCCGCTCGGGCCGGATCGTGACCTTGCTGGGCCCGCGGGCGTCGGTCTTGCCTTTCAGCGCGTCGAGCTCGAAGTCGCCGACCATCAGCCGGCAGATGTTCGCGCCGCCGACGGCGTCTGCGTCCATCATGTTGGAGACGCCCAGGAAGTCGGCGACGAACACGGTCTCCGGCGCCTCGTAGACCTCCTGCGGCGGCCCGATCTGCTCCACCCGGCCGTCGGCCATGACCGCGATCCGGTCGCTCATCGTGAGCGCCTCCTCCTGGTCATGGGTGACGTAGACGAAGGTGATGCCGACCTGCTGCTGCAGCGCCTTCAGCTCGATCTGGAGCGCCTTTCGCAGCTTCGCGTCCAGCGCCCCAAGAGGCTCGTCGAGCAGGAGCACGGCCGGCTTGAGCACCAGCGCCCGGGCGAGCGCGACGCGCTGCTGCTGGCCGCCCGACATCTGGCCCGGCTTGCGCTTCTCGAACCCGCTCAGCTGGACGAGCTCGAGCGCCTCGCCGACGCGCTGGCGCAGCTCCTGCTTGCCCACCCTCTGCCGGCGCAGCCCGAACGCGACGTTGTCTGCCACGTTCAGGTGCGGGAAGAGGGCGTAGTTCTGGAAGACGGTGTTGACGTTGCGCTTGTGCGGCGGCGTGTACGCCATGTCGGTGCCGTCGAGCAGGATCCTGCCCTCGGTGGGCTGCTCGAAGCCGGCGATCATCCGCAGCGTGGTGGTCTTGCCGCAGCCGGACGGCCCGAGCATCGAGAAGAACTCGCCGCTCGGCATGTCGACGTCGATCCCGGCGACGGCGGCGACGTCGCCGAACCGCTTGACCAGACCGACCAGGGAGACCTCACCTGCCATCAAATCACCCTACCAATCATCAGATGTCGAACGCAGCCATGTCGCCGACCATCCCCTGGCCCGCCGCGCGCTCGCCGCGGGTGAAGACGCGGTAGCCGACGTAGCCGAGGATTACCGACGCGAGCGTGATCAGGGACAGGATCGTCGCGATCGCGTTCGTCGACGGCAGCGGCGCGGCGCGCGTCGCCGCGTAGATCGCCATCGGCACGGTCGTCGTGTTGCCGCCGCTCGAGAGCCAGTACGAGATCACGAAGTCGTCGATCGAGATCGCAAAGCAGATGGCTGCGCCCGCCACGATGGCCGGCGTGAGCAGCGGGAGCAGCACCTTCACGAGCGCCACGCGTGGCGACGCGCCGAGGTCGGCGGCCGCCTCCTCGTATTGTCTCCCGATCGAGAACAGGCGCCCACGCACGATCACCACCACGTATGAGATCGAGAACGTCACGTGGCCGAGGATCTGGGCGAACGTGCCCGTGTGGATGAACGTGAAGAGATTCGTGAAGACGAGCAGGAGCGACACGCCCATCACGATCTCCGGGGTCACGAGCGGGAACAGCATGATGAAGTTGGAAGTCCCCGACCCGCGCCCCTGCCACCGGGCCAGACCGAGTGCGAGGAGCACGCCGATCGGCGTCGCGATGATCACGTCGGCCGCCGCCAGCTTCAGGCTCTGCTGGAGCGCCGAGGACAGGCCCGGGTCGTTGATCACGGAGCTCGGGTCGCTGATGTACCAGCGGGTCGAGAAGCCGGCCCAGATCGTGCGCGAGCGGCTGTCGTTGAACGAGTACTGCACCGCGATCAGCACGGGGACGATCGCCCAGATCATGTAGCTCCAGGTGATCAGGACCAGGAAGCGCGGCCGGCCCCACGGGTTGGCGAACCAGGAGCGGATGCGGCGCAGGCCTGAGGGCCGCGAGGTGGCGGCGGCGGGCCGCGGCGGCGTCGGGGTGGTCGTCGTCATGCCCGCTGCTCCTTCGTCGCCCGGGCGACCGTGACCATGTAATAGGCCATCAGCACCACCAGGAACAGCGACAGGATCAGCGTCAGCGCCGCGCCGATCGTCGGCTGCGAGGTGTTGTGGAAGTAGAGGTCGATCTGGTTTCCGAGCATCGACGTGGTGGGGGCGCCGGAGACGATGTTCGGCGTGTAGTAGTCGCCGAACATCGGCAGCGCGACCAGCACGCACCCGCCCAGGATGCCGGTCTTCGAGAGCGGCAGGGTCACGTGCAGGAAGGTGCGGAACGGGCTCGCGCCGAGGTCACGCGCCGCCTCGAGGAAGCTCTTGTCGATCCGGTCGAGGGAGGCGTAGAGGGGCAGGATGAAGAAGGGGATGTAGCCGTAGATGAGCGCGAAGATCACGGTGATCGGGCGCCCGTCGAGCCATCCGTACGGCGTGTTGATGACGTGGCTCCACATCAGGAACCGGTTCACATAGCCGTCCGGGGCGAGCAGGTTCACCCACGCCAGCATCCGCATCAGGTAGCTGATCCAGAGCGGCAGGATCAGCAGGATCAGGAGCAGGCTCTTCGTCCTCGAGGCGTGCCGCGCGATGTAGTAGGCCACCGGGTAGCCGATCGCGATGCACATCCCGACCGAGAGGACGACGTACTCGCACGTCCGCACGAACACGACCCACAGGTCGCCGCCGGGCCGCAGGCGGGTGAGCGCCTCGTTCATCCAGCCGACGTTCCACTGGAGCGGGTTCCAGATCGGCTCGGGCGTCAGCAGGATCGGGTTGACCTGCCCGAACGCGACCGCGGTCACCGCGTAGAACGGGATGATGAAGAGCAGGATCAGCCAGACGACGCCCGGAAGCGCGAACCCTCGCCAGAGCCAGCGTGGATACATTCCTATCCCGCCAGGAAGTCCGAGTAGCCGTTCTGCCAGAGCACCCTGCCGGCGTCGGTCAGGGTCATCTCCTGGATGGAGTCCGGGCCGAAGTCGTCGTTCGTGAGGACACAGGTGTTGAGCGTCTCGGGGATGACGCCCTTCTGGACGAGCGTCGCCGGGTCGATCTCGTTCAGCGGCGGCTGGTAGCCGTTGAAGTTGACGAAGTTCGAGTAGGCGACGCCGTTGTCGATCATGTAATTCAGCCACAGGTGCGAGAGCACCGGCTTCTTCGTCGTCGCACAGATCGACCAGCAGTCGTTCTGCAAGGGGACGCGGCCCTTCTCCGCCTTCCAGTAGGAGAGCACCTTCGGCGACGTGCCCTTGGGCATGTAGTAGAAGTAGCCGGCGAGCGGGTCGCCCGACCAGGCCTGGTTCAGCCAGGCGGTGGCCTCGGGGATCGTCTGGTACTGCGAGTCGCCGACCTTGATGTTGCAGATGCCGTAGAGCTGCTTCAGGTCGTCGACCGCGCGGTTGATCAGCTTGGGATCCTCGGTGTTGATGTCGGTGATCCCGCGCCGCAGGAGCGCCATCGCGATCGTCTCGCGGTCCTCGGAGAGGAGGGCCACCTTGCCGCTGTACTTCTGCGACTCCCAGAAGATGTCCCACGGCTGCTTCATGCCGGCAATGTCCTCGGAGACGTGGTCGTTGCGCCAGAAGATCCCGGTCGCGTAGCAGGTGTACGGGACGGTGTAGCGGGAGCCGACGTCGTAGAACGGCGAGACCAGCTGCGGCCAGATGTTCTTCTGGAGGTTCGGGATGTAGTCGAGGTTGAGCGGCTTGATCAGCTTGCCGGCGACGACCTGGTCGAGGTTGTCGGGCGTCATCTCCATCACGTCGGGCTGCACCGAGCCGGACGCGAGCCGCTGGATGCCGGAGGCGATGTTGTCGAAGGGGGTCAGTACCGGCGTCACGTTGTACTTGGAGCAGAACTCCTTGAACAGCTTGGTGTAGAGGTAGTCCGGGTAGTTGAAGACCTGGAAGTCGCCGCCGGTCTCGGGCTTCAGGCCGGAGGCGATCGGATCCTCCCAGCGCGGGAGCGTGACCCGCTTGTCGGGACGGGCCAGGGGCAGGCCGCCGGGACCCGTCGGCGCTGCGCCCGCGCTGCTGCTGCCGCCGCCGGTCGAGGTGCTGTTCGAGCATGCCGCGAGGATGGTGCCCGCGCTCGAGAGGCCGAGGGCTGCGCCTCCGGCGCGTGCCAGCAGGTCGCGCCGCGTGCGGCCGCGCGGCTCCTTCGGATGCAACGTCATCGATCCCTCCCGTGATGGGTCACGCTCGCTACGACGATACTCCCCTCGGCCTGGTTTGACGCTCCGAGGGTGTGCGCTCGGTCACGCAGGCGCCCCGGCGGCGAGGGCACTGACGCCCTCGTGCTCGTCGTCGATCGCCGCCGCGGGGATGGCGTCGCGGATCAGATCATGGAAGTGCAGCAGCCCGTTCTCACGGGCGCCGATCACGCCGGCCCGGTAGAGGCTCGAGCCGAGCCCCTCCTGCACGCGGGCGGTCAGATCGTTGTCCTCGTGCTGGACGAGGCTGTTGATGCGCGTGTTCAGACGGCGCACGATCCGGTCGCGGCGGCCGGCCGTCTCCGGCGGCCGGAACGACTGCCACACCGACAGGGTGCGGCGCTCGTCGAGCGGGTAGTTGAGCCAGAAGTCGATCTGGTCGGGGTAGAGATTGAACGTCATCGCCGGGAAGGCGAAGATGAAGTTCCACTGCCGGTTCTCCGGCTCACGCAGGCCCGGCATCGGCCGCATCAGCCGCTGGTAGAGGCGCTCCTGGAGGTTCTGCGACACCTTCTCGCGCATCGGGCTGCGCGCGATCGACACCCGCGACTCGGTCGTCTCGACGAGGTAGCGCTTGTAGTCGAGCATCCGCAGGAGGCCGGGGTGGCCGACCGGGATGTGGTAGCCCTCGAGGTAGTTGTCGATCGAGTTCTTCCAGTTGATCGGCAGGACGTCGCTCGCCTCGGCGTTCTTCAGCAGCCGCTCCGGCCGGTACGGCGCAAGCCACTCCTCGAACGGGCCGAGGTACTCGGATAGCGGCGGCGGCTCGGGCGCGAGGCTCGCGAACACGAAGCCGGCGGCGACGCCGACCGAGAGCGGCCACAGGCCGTTCGCGTCCTTGTCGAACCCCGGGAAGCCGGTCTTCTCGGGGATCGCCAGAAGCCGGCCGTCGAGCCCGTACGTCCAGCCGTGATACGGGCAGCGCATGGCCTTGCCGCAGTTGCCGGCGCCGTCGAGGACGCGGGCGGCGCGGTGGCGGCACACGTTCGAGAACGCGCGCAGCTCGCCGTCCTTGCCGCGGACGACGGCGATCGGCTCACCGGCGATGGTCATCGAGACGTAGTCGCCGGGCTCGCGCAGCTGGCTGACATGGCCGACGAGCAGCCAGTTGCGGGCGAAGATGTCCCGCCGCTCGGCCTGGAACAGCTCGGAGCTGCGGTATGCCCACGCCGGCAGGGTGCGGGGTGCGACTTCAACGCTCATGCCGCCCTCCCCCGCGCCGAACGCACGGGCCCGAGCTCGTGCGCAGTCGCGGCGGCGAGCGCCGTCCGCATCCCTTCCGGCGTGCGCATCCCGATCAGCGTCTCGCGGCCCCAGTCGTCGACGCACGCGGCAAGCCGCCTGGCGGCGCCGTCGACGTCCACGTCGGCGGTGATCGACCCGTCGGCCGCGCCCTCCGCGATCAGCTGCGCGACCTGGTCGAGCCAGCGCTGGTGCGAGTCCGCCACCATCGCGCGCGCCGTCTCGTTGTGGGCCGCGTACTGCCACATCTCGTTCCACACCGCCCAGTTCGTGCGGATCGCCGGGTCGTCGCCGGCCCAGGTCAGGATCAGCCGCTCCACCCGCTCGCGCCCGTTCGCGAGCTCGGCCAGATGCTCCTCCGCGACGGCGTCGGCAAGGTCGTCGGCGTGCGCGAACGCCTCGACGATGACCTCGGCGCGGGAGGGGAAGTAGTAGTGCACGAGGGCGGTCGAGACGCCGGCCTCGGTGGCGACATCGGACACGCGCACGGCGGCGGCGCCGGTGCGGGCGATGGCCCGGCAGGCGGCGTCCAGGATCAGGTGCTTGCGATTCGTGGTGGGCTCGGTCATGATGGTGCCGGGGGTTGACTGACTGATCAGTCAGGATACCCCGCCGACCCGATGAGCGTCAACGTCTCCACCCCGAAGACACCGTTCGCCCATGACGAGGACTGGCGCGACCGCTGGCTGTTCCTGACCCCCGAAGGGGAGTCCCAGCTGCCCGCCGCGGTGGCCGCCATGCGGGCGGCGCTCGACGAGCCCGCCGGGGGCGAGCACGCCGAGGCCGAGCGGGTGGAGTGGATCATCCTCCACGGCGCCTATCCGGACTGGCTGGGCTACCTGCGCGAGCGGCGGGAGTTGCTCGCGCGCTACCTCGACCGCTTCGGGACCGACGCGCTCGCGGGCCTGGTCGTCGATGTGCTCTGGAACCACTACCTGCTCGCGCTGACCGTGCCCGGCGAGGAGCCGGTCGTCGACGCCGAGCGCGACCGCGTGCATGTACTCCTGCACCGGGTCCACGGGCCGGACGCGCGATGACGAAGGTGGTGGTCGTGGGCGCCGGCCTGGCCGGGCTCGCGGCGGCGCGCGACCTCGCAGGCGCCGGCCGCGACGTCGTGGTCGTCGAGGCCCGCGACCGGCCCGGCGGCCGGGTCGAGCAGGCCGAGATTGCGGACGGACGCACCGTCCAGCTCGGCGGGGAGCTCGTCGGCGATTTCCACACCGCCTATCTCGAGCTCGTGGCCGAGCTCGGTCTGACCACCCGGCCGAGCTACGTCGCCGAGCCGGGCGAAACGACCTTCGACCTGGTCGACGGCACGTGGCGGGGCGACTTCGCCCCCTGGATGACCGACGCCGACCGCGAGGACGCCGTCCGGGTTGGCGGCCTCTTCGTCGAGCTGTCGCGCTCGGTCGACCCGGACGACCCGTGGAGCCACCCCGAGGCCGACCGGCTCGACCGGCTGTCGGTGAACGCCTGGCTACGCGAGGTGGGCGCATCGCCTGCGCTCATGCGGGCCCGCGAGCTGACCGCCTTGAGCCTGGCCGGCGGCTCGGGCGAGCGCACCTCACTGCTCGGCGTCCTGCGCATGGACGCGGTCGCCGGGTCGCTGGGCGAGTACGACCTCGACGTGTGGGAGAACCAGACCGTGGCGGAGGGATCGGCCACCGTCGCGCTGCGGATGGCCGACGAGCTGGGCGACCGCCTGCGGCTGGGCGCGCCGGTGCGCCGGATCGCCGTCGGCAGCGGCGTCGAGGTGTTCCTCGCGGACGGCTCACGGGTCGCCGGCGACGCGGTCGTCTGCGCGGTGCCGGTCGGGCCGCTGCGCGACATCGTGCTCGAGGGCGTCTCGCCGCTGCGCCTGGCCTCCCTGCGGCGGCAGCGCCAGGCCCGCGCCGGCAAGGCGGTGGTCGCCTACGGCTCGTCGTTCTGGCGCGACCTGGGTCAGAACGGGCTCTGCGAGAGCGAGAACCTGTTCGGCTCGACCTGGCCGCAGGGCGAGGGGGTGCTCTCGATCCTCATCCCGCCCGAGCGTCTGCTCCATCACCTGTCGGCCGAGGACGGCCTGCGGCGGGAGGAGATCCTCGCCGCGCTCGCCCGGGTGTACGACGATCGTGCCCGCGAGCCGGTCGCGTACCTCGACCGCGACTGGGGCGTCGATCCGTGGACGCTCGGATACGTGGCCCAGTGGGCGCCCGGCGACGTGATGGGGGTCGGGCCGCTGCACGGCACGCACGAGCCGCCGTTCTACGTCGCCGGCTCCGACCACTGGGTGGCCGGCTACATGGAGGGCGCGGTGCGCACCGGCCGCGCCGCGGCACGGGCGATCCTGGAGCGGTGAGGGCATGAATAACCGGTGCCTGGCACCGGTTATTCATGCGAGCATACGACCCGATGGCACGAGACCTGCGCCCGCTCTTCGATCCCCGCTCCGTGGCCGTCGTCGGCGCGTCCGACGACCCTGCCAAGTGGGGCAACTGGCTCGGCCGGGGCGCGCTCAAGGGCGAGCATCGCCGGCCCGTCTACCTGGTGAACCGCAACGGCGGGAGCGTGCTCGGCCGCAACGCCTACCGGTCGCTGAGCGAGCTTCCGGACGCGCCCGAGCTCGTGGTCGTCTCCGTCCCCGCGGCCGCGTTCGAGCAGACCGTCGACGACGCGCTCGCCGCCGGCGCGCGGGCGCTCATCGGCATTACCGCCGGGCTCGGCGAGCTCGGCGACGAGGCCAGCGAGCGCGAGCGGGCGCTGGTCGGCCGCGTGCGCGACGCCGGGGCCGTCCTGCTCGGGCCCAACTGCCTGGGCGTGTACGACGCGGACTCCGACCTGGGCCTCGCGTCGAACGAGTTTCCGCCGGGCTCGATCGGGCTCGCGTCGCAGAGCGGCAACCTGGCGCTCGAGCTGGGGATCCTGGCCCGCGAGGCCGGCCTCGGCTTCTCCCGCTTCGCGTCGATCGGAAACCAGGCCGACGTCGACCTGGCCGAGCTCGTCACCGCGTTCGCCGAGCACCCCGTCACCGAGGTGATCGCCGTCTACGCCGAGGACTTCCGCGACGGCCGCGGGTTCGTGGATGCCGCCGCCGCCGCAGGCAAGCCGGTGGTGCTGCTCACCGTGGGCGCGTCCGAGGCCAGCGCCCGCGCGGCCCGCTCCCACACCGGCGCGCTCGTCAGCGAAACGGCCGTCGTGGCAGCCGCCGCCAGGGCTGCCGGCGCACACGTCGTGAAGACGCCGCACCAGATGATCGACCTGATCCAGGCGCTCGTGCGCACGCACCCCCTGCGCGGCGACCGCATCGCTGTCGTCGGCGACGGCGGCGGCCACGGCGCGGTGGCATGCGACGTCGCGACGGAGGCCGGGCTCGACCTCCCGCGCCTGTCCGACGAGCTCGCGGCCGACCTGGCCGCCCAGCTGCCGCACACCGCCGCGACCCGCAACCCGGTCGACCTGGCCGGCGGCGGCGAGCAGGACTTCAACTCGTACGCCAAGGTCTCGCGGACGCTGCTCGAGTCGGGCGAGGTCGACGGTGTGCTCCTCACCGGCTACTTCGGCGGCTACAGCCAGTACTCCGAGCACTTCGCCGCCGCCGAGGTGGACGTTGCCCGCGCGATCACCGTCGCCGTCGCCGAGACCGGGCGGCCGATGGTGGCGCACTCGATGTACGCGGATTCGCCCACCGCCCAGGCGCTGCGCGACGGCGGCGTGCCCGTGTACACGGCGATCGAGGCCGCCGCGGGCGCGCTCGCCGGCCTGCGCACGCGGCCGCGGCCGGTGGGGGCGCCGCCGCTCCCGCCCGCCTCGACCGGGCCGATCGAGCCGGGCTACTTCGGCAGCCGTGCGCTGCTCGAGGCGGCCGGCGTGCCGTTCGTGCCCGCAGTGCCCGTTACGGGGCCCGAGGAAGCGCTGGCGGCCGCCGGCGATCTCGGCTACCCGGTCGTCCTCAAGGCGGTCGACGCGCTGCACAAGTCCGACGCGGGCGGGGTGGTCGTCGGCATCGCCGACCCGGCCGCGCTCGTCGAGGCGGTGCGCGACCTGATCGACCGGCTCGCGCCGAAGACGCTCTCGCTCGAGCGGATGGCGCCGCTGCACGAGGGCGTCGAGCTGATCGTCGGCGCCCGCACCGACCTCCGCTTCGGGCCGGTGGCAATGGTGGGTTTGGGGGGCATCCACGCCGAGGTGTTCGAGGACATCGCGGTCGACCTGGCGCCGCTCGACCCGCTCGCCGCCGAGCGCCTGCTGCGCTCGCTGCGCGGAGCGCCGCTGCTGGCGGGCGTGCGCGGCCGGCCGCCGCTCGACGTCGGCGCCGCCGCCCGGGCTGCGGCCGCGCTCTCGCAGGTGGCGGCGGCCCGGCCGGACGTCGCCGAGATCGAGGTCAACCCGCTGCTGGTCACGCCGTCGGGCGCGCTCGCCCTCGACGCCCGCGTGATCGCGCGGGAGGAGGGAGCGGGCGATGCTGGCTAACGGGACGTTCGACGGCCACGTGGCCGTGATCACCGGCGGGGGCAGCGGCATGGGCCGGGCGATGGCGGTGGAGTTCGCCCGTCTCGGCGCCTCTGTCGTCGTGGCCGGCCGCCGGCCGGAGCCGCTGGCCGAGACGGTCGGCCTGATCGAGACTGCCGGCGGACGGGCGCTCGCGCAGCCGACCGACGTGCGCGTGCCCGAGCAGGTCGACGCGCTCGTCGCGGCGGCGGTCGAGCGGTTCGGGCGCGTCGACGTGCTCGTGAACGACGCCGCCGGCAACTTCGTCGTGCGCGCCGAGGACCTCTCGCCGAACGGCTGGCGCGCAGTCACGTCGATCGTGCTCGACGGCGGCTTCCTGTGCGCGCGCGCCGCCGGCCGCCAGATGATCGCGCAGGGCGGCGGGGGCGCCATCCTCAGCGTGATCGCCAGCTACGCCTGGACGGGTGGGCCCGGGACGGTGCACTCCGCTGCGGCCAAGGCCGGCCTGCTGGCGATGACGCGGACGCTCGCCGTCGAGTGGGCGCCGCACCGAATCCGGGTGAACACGATCTGCCCGGGGCCGACGGCGACCGAGGGCGCCGGGGCGGCGCTCTGGCCCACGCCCGCCGACGAGGCGCGGGTCGCCGCCAGCGTCCCCGCGGGCCGGCTCGCGAGCGTCGAGGAGATCGCGTGGTGGTCGACGGCGCTCTGCTCCCGCTACGCCGGCTACGTCACCGGCGAGAACCTGACGATCGACGGCGGCCACTGGCTGGAGCAGGAGAGCTACATGCCCGCCCTGCGCCCACCGGAGCGGTGATCGCGGACGATCCAGGCCTCGAGCTCGTCGAGGCCGCGGCCGTCGCCGACGCGTTCGGCGCGGACGCCGTGCGGCTGGGCGACGCCGTCTGTGCCGTCGCGCCGCGGCTCGACGAGGTGACGATCAACCGCGTCATCGGGCTCGGGATCTCGGAGCCCGCCTCGGACGACGTGCTCGACCGGATCGCCGACGTCTACGGCTCGGTGCGCCACTCGATCGCGCTCGCGCCCGGCGCCCGCCCGGCCGGCGTGGCCGCCATGCTGCGCGAGCGCGGCTACGCCCCCGCCCACGCCTGGGTCAAGTTCGCCCGGGAGGCCGCCCCGCCGGCCGCGCCCGAGACCGGCCTGCGCATCGAGCGGATCGGCCCCGAGCGGGCGGGGGAGTTCACGGCCGTCCTGGCCGCCGGCTTCGAGATCCCGCAGACGGTCACCGCGATGCTCGACCACGTCCCCGGCCGGCCCGGCTGGAGCTGGTATCTGGCCCACGATGGCGACGTGCCCGTGGCCTGCGGGGCGCTCTTTGTCCAGGGCCGCCACGGCTGGCTGGGGCAGGCGGCGACGCTGCCCGCCCACCGCCGCCGCGGCGCGCAGTCCGCCCTCATCGCCACCCGCATCGCCGCCGCCGCCGGAGCCGGTGCCGAGGTCGTCGTCACCGAGACGGGCGAGATCGTCGACGACCGCCCGACGATCTCGTATCGCAACATCATGCGCGCCGGGTTCGGGCCCGCCTACCTGCGCCCGAACTACGTCTCGCCGCCCCCAGACGCTGTCGCATGAGCTACGGCGTTCGCCGGCGGAGCGTGGTCGCGCCGAGGGCCAGAGCGAGCAAGGTCGCGCCGATCACGATGAGCAGGTCGCGGAGCGCGGTGGAATCGAATCCGGTCGTGGTGACGCGCTCGAGCCCGTCGTACGCGTAGGTCAGCGGCAGCACGGCGGCGACGACCTGCAGGAACCCGGCCATGTCGTCGCGCGGGACGAGCAGCCCGCACAGAAGCAGCTGGGGGATGACGATCGCCGGCATGAACTGCACCGCCTGGAACTCGGTCTGCGCGAAGGCGCTCACGAAGAGGCCGAGCGCCATCCCCAGGATCGCGTTCGCGATCGCGAGCCCGGCGACGGCCCACTCCGACCCGGCGACCTGCAGGTCGAGGAGCCCGAAGGCCACGCCTGCGGTCAGCGCGGCCTGCACCGCCGCGACGGCGCCGAACGCGATCCCGTACCCGCACAGCAGGTCGAGCTTGGCCAGCGGCATCGACATCAGCCGCTCCAGCGTCCCGGTCGTGCGCTCGCGCAGCATGGTGATCGCCGTGACGAGAAACATGCTGATGAAGGGGAAGATCCCGAGCAGCGGCGCCCCGATGCGCTGGAACACGAGCGGCTGGCCGTCGAGGACGTAGTACAGCAGCACCTCGAGCAGGCAGGGCACGATGAGCAGCAGCGCGATCGTGCGCGGGTCGCGGCGCAGCTGCAGCATCACCCGGGCGCGCCGTCGCGACGGTGATCCGCGGGCTCACTGCCCGGCCTCCGTCTCCCACCGCTCGATCGTGCGCAGGAAGGCCTCGCCGAGGTCGTCCTCACCGGTGTCGGCGAGCAGTTCAGCCGGGGTCTGGGCGGCCAGGATGTCGCCGTCGCGCATCAGCAGCAGCCGGTCGCAACGGTCGGCCTCGTCCATGACGTGGCTCGACACGAGCAGCGTGGTGCCCGCCTCGGCCAACCCCGCGAACGTCTCCCACAGGTCGCGGCGCAGCACTGGGTCGAGGCCGACCGTCGGCTCGTCGAGCACCAGCAGCTGCGGGCTCGTCCGAGCAGCGCGGTCGCGAGCGACACCCGGGCGCGCTGGCCGCCCGAGAGCGACCGACGACGCGGCCCGCGAACGCCTGCATGTCCGACCGTGGCGATGCACGGCATCGACGCGACTCGGATGCCGTTCCCAGCACGCGCGCCGAAGTAGCGCAGGTTCTCGCGCACCGATCAGGTCTCCGTAGACCGACGGCGCCTGGGTGACGTAGCCGACCCGCGCGCGCAGCGACCGCGAGCCGGCCGGCTCGCCGAGCACCGTCACCGCGCCCGGACGCGACGACCTGGACGCCGACGATCGCGCGCATCAAGCGTCGACTTGCCGCAGCCCGCTCGGGCCGAGCAGGCCGGTGACCGTGCCGGCGGGCACCTCGAGGCTGATCGAGTGGAGCACGTCGACGCCGCCGCGGCGGACGAGCAGATCGCGAACGGTGATGGCGGGATCGGCTGCGATCCGCCAATGCTAGAACCCCGACGCATGAGCCGGACCGTGGCCGCCGCGCGGCGCGACCTCGCCCGCATCGTGGGCGACGACGCCGTCCATGTCCCGGTCGCCGACCGGTCGCTCCTGCACGACATGACCGAGACGCGCGGCCTCGCCGGCGACGCGCTCGGCGCCGTGTTCCCCGGGTCGACGGACGAGGTCGCCGCGGTGGTGCGGTGGTGTGCGGGGGCAGGGGTGCCGTTCGTGCCGCGGGGCGGCGGGACGGGATACGCCGGCGGCGCGATGCCGGACGCCGGGTCGCTCGTCATCGCGCTCGCCCGGATGACGCGCGTCCGCGAGGCGGTGCCGCAGGCGTGGCGGATGACGGTCGAGGCGGGGCTCACGACTCGCCGCCTGCACCAGGCGGCGGCAGGCGAGGGCCTCTGGTTCGCACCCAACCCGGGCGCCGCCGAGCAGTCGCAGCTGGGTGGCAACATCGCCACGAACGCGGGCGGCCCGCGATCGTTCCGGCATGGCACCGTGCGCTCGTTCGTCACCGGGATCGAGCTCGTGCTGTCCTCCGGCGAGGTGCTCGTCACGGGCGGCGCGGCGCGCAAGAACGTCGAGACGCTCGACCTGACCGGTCTCGCCTGTGGGTCCGAAGGCACGCTCGGTGTGATCACCGTCGCATGGCTGCGGCTGCTGCCCCGGCCGGAGGTGATCCTGCCCGCGATCGCGCTCTATCCCGACCGCGGTGCCGGCGTTGCCGCGCTCGAGTCGGTCATGGCATGCGGGGTCGTGCCGACCGCGCTCGAGTTCGTCGACGAGCGTGCCTTCGCCGCGGCGGCCGCCACGTATCCCCGCCACGCCGCGCGGGGCTCGTTCGCCGTGATCACCGAGTCGACCGGCCCGGCCGCGATCGCGCGGGCCGAGCGCGACGTCATCGTCGAGGCGCTCGCGCCCGGGGCGACGGCGGTCGACGCGCCCGACTCGTCCGGCGAGCAGCGGGCGCTCGAGTCGTGGCGCGACGGGGTGTCGCCGGCCGTCGTCGCGGTGCGCGGAGGCAAGGTCTCGGAGGATTTCGCCGTCCCGTTCGACCGGCTCGGCGAGGCGCTCGACATGATCGAGCGGATCGGCCGCGACAACGGCGCCGAGGTGGCGTGCTGGGGGCACGCGGGCGACGGCAACGTGCACGCGTCGGTGCTCGTCGACCGCGCCGACAAAGGCGCGCTGCAGCGGGCCGAGAAGGTTGCGGACGCCTTCCACGCGGTGCCGCGGTCGCTCGGCGGATCGCTCACCGCCGAGCACGGGATCGGCCTGGTGAAGCTCGAGGCCGCCGCCGGGCTCGCGCCGGTGCTACTTGCGGCCCAGCGGGCGGTCGTCGATGCGCTCGACCCGGCCCGGCTCGCCAATCCGGGGCGGAAGATCCCGCCCCCGTGATGATCTAGAGTCTCGGCGCCGATGCTGATCACGACGACGAACGATCTCCCCGGCTACGAGGTCGAGGAGGTGCTAGGCGAGGTGTTCGGGCTGACTGTCCGGTCGCGCAACGTCGGCTCCCAGATCGGCGCCGGGTTGAAGTCGCTCGTCGGGGGCGAGCTCAAGGGCATGACGAAGGCGCTCGTCGACAGCCGTGCGCAGGTGATCGAACGGCTGTCCGAGGAGGCGCAGAACCGGGGCGGCAACGCCGTCCTCGCCATGCGTTTCGACACGTCCGAGATGGGCGGGACGTGGACCGAGATCTGCGCGTACGGCACTGCCGTGCGCGTCCGCAAGATCTAGGCGAGGCCGGCGGCTACTTCGCGCCGCGCCGGGAGGCCCGGCGCACGTCACGGTCGAGGCAGTAGGCCGTGAACTGGGCGTGGCGGGTCAGGTAGACCGCCAGTTCGAGCATTCCGAACGCGACCCATTCATGGAAGAAGCGCTCGTCGACCGGGTTACGCGGGACGCCTGGAGCAGGGGAATCCATGTGGCACCTCGCCGGGGGGAGAGGGGTTGAGAAGGCTCTCTCATCTAGCCGTAGCCCGGTGGTGCGCGATTCCCCCGTTTGGGTCATTTGTTAAAAATACAAGAAGATTAGTTGACATGCGATTGGGTGCAAGGCATGTTCGATCCGTCCGCTCATGACCCGCCAAGCGGGGTCAGACCCCTTCTGGCGGGGCCAGGCCCCGTTGGCGGCTGGGGTCGCTACGGCCGTTCGTCGTAGCGCGGGAGCCCGTCGTCCGGGATGTCCTCCCACGCCGCCGCGTAGGCGACGAACTGGCGCAGCGACGGCCGGATGCCGGGATCGCTGTCGAATGCCCCGAGGCGCACACTCACGATGTCGGGGTCGTCGGGGCTGCGGCTCCAGAGGGCCGATCCGCACGCGCCGCAGAACAGCTTGGGAAAGCCGTCAGGCGGCGCGTACGTGCGGATCAGCTCCTCGCCCTGGGTCACGGTCAGCGAACCGGGCTGGATCCGGGCCTGCGCCGACGCCGCCGTGCCCGTTCGGCGCTGGCAGCGTGTGCAGTGGCAGTAGGTCGCGACGACGAGCGGCGCGTCGACCCGGAAGCGGACGCTCCCGCACAGGCAACCGCCGGTGAGGGGCATATCCGCCATCGTTAAAACTGGTCTGGCGTGTCGACCGGGTGCCAGAGGGTGATGCGCGGCTCGCTCGTCACTCCGGCCGCGCGCATCATCTCGGGGATCTCGGGGCTCGATGAGAAGAACGTGTGGAACCCGTCCTCGGACTCCCATTCGTCGAACACCGCGATCGTGCCCCCGTCGGCGCTCGCGAGGAACCGGTGGTGGATCGCGCCGTTCTCCTTTGCCCGCGCGTTGATGGTCTGCCACATGCCCGTATCCGACATGGCATCCGCCAGCCGGCTCGGGTCTCCCTCCACCTGCAGCATCATGAACACGCTCATCCTCATCTCCTGGGTCGGATCGGACAACGCTACATCGGGAGCGCATTCGCCGTCCTACCCGGTCCGGTTCGGTGCTGGGCTCGGCTGTGTGATCCCGCTCTCCTACGCCGCCGCCGGCCCGCGCTCAGTTGCCTCCGGCGCGCCGTCGTCCTCGCGCACCTCGATGACAGCTTGCGGACGGTGTGGTGCGACCGGCGCAGGTGCCGCAGCTCGCGGCGGCTGTGCATCGCGAAGTAGGTGAGCGGGATGCTGGTCAATCCCGCCAGGATGCCCGTCGCCAGCAGGAGCATCTCCTCCGAGGATATTCTCCAGTAGTGCAGTGGAGTATCCCGCCTAGGCGGGTCTCTCGGGCGCGGCAAACCGGTTAACGCCGCGGCCGGTGGGAGACAACCCCGCCTCAAAGCGGACGCACCAAAAGGGGTCTGACCCCGGTTGGTGCGTCGGTGAGAGCGGAGAGGGAGGGATTCGAACCCTCGCTGGAGGTTTACCCCCCAGACCCACTTAGCAGGCGGGCGCCTTCAGCCACTCGGCCACCTCTCCCGGATGCGAGGCGGGTGCACAGTCGCCGCCCAACCCCGCTCAGTACGATACCGCCTCATGTGGCGGCGCGTCCTCGTCGTATGGTCGGCCAGCCGCCTCGCGGTCTTGAGCCTCGGGTATCTGCTCACGATCGAGCTCGGCTGGCACCGCGCCCTGCAGCCGTGGCAGACCACCTGGGTGCGGGCCGTCACCGGGTGGGATTCGGTCTTCTACATCCGCATCTCGCACGTCGGCTACCACCCCGGAAAGCTCGAGGCGTTCTTCCCGCTCTACCCGCTCGGCATCCGAGCCGTTCGCGAGGCTGCCCAGGTCGGCGACGCGGTCGCGGCGCTGCTCGTCTCGAACCTGGCGGTGCTCGCGGCGCTGGCCGGCATGTACGTCCTTGCCCGCGACCGCCTATCCGAGGAGCATGCGAAGCGCAGCATCCTCTACCTGGTGCTCTCGCCGTATGCCTTCGCGCTCACGATGGCCTACAGCGAGGGGCCGTTCCTCGCCTTCACCGTGTGGCTGTTCGTGCTCTCCGACCGCGAGCGCGACCTGGCGGCGACGCCGCTCGCCTACGCCGCCGGGCTCACGCGGATCACCGGCCTTGCGCTCGTCCCGCCGCTGGCGCTACGGGCGTGGCGGCGGCGGACAATCTCGTCCTGGTTGCTCGCCGTCGCTCCGCTGGCCGCGTTCTGCACCCAGGCGGTGTGGCTCCAGCATGCCGTCGGCGATCCGCTGGGGATGGTGCATGTGCAGTCCCAGTGGGGCGGCCACCCGGCGTTCCCGCTGGTCAGCCTCGGCGACCAGTTCTGGCGCTTCGCCACCACCCGCGACGTGTTCTTCCTGGCCCGGGGCGTGACGGTGATCGCCTACCTCGCGCTCCTCGTCCCGCTGATCCGCCAGGAGCGGTTCCGGCCGACCCGGGCCGAGGACGTGCTGTTCGTCGCCGGCGTCTTCGCGATGCCGCTGCTCTCGTCGGTGCTGCAGTCCGTGGGCCGCTTTGGGCTGGTCGCGTTCCCCCTCGCCTTCGCCATGGCCGACATCGGCCTGCGGCGGCAGTCATGGCATCGCGCCTACGTCGTGTTCGCGCCCACCGCCCAGGTCATCTTCTTCACCTCGGTCGCGCTCGGCTACCGGCCGCCGTGACCGGCCTCAGCGCTCGGTAAACGAGACCTTGCCGATGAAGATGCCCTTGGGGTGCGCCGTCGGATAGGCGTACAGGAAGAACGTGTAGCTGCGGCCGCGACCCAGCCGGTGGGTGCTCGACCGGTAGTGCCACGACGCCGGCATCTGCCACGCGGTCTTACGCGTGTAGTTGATCCAGATCGTCTGCTGCCCGCGCTGGAGCACGAACGCGTAGCCGTTGTGGGTCGGGTACGGAAGCCACGTGAACCGCGGCTTCAGGTTGCGGAGGCGCGCGCCGTTCTGCGGCGTGCAGACCTCGCCGGTGTGCTCGCGCAGGCGGACGCCCTTCGAGTAGTTCACCTGACCCTTGTGCGTGAGCGAGTGGTACTTCGCGAACACCCGGTAGTAGAAGTTCGAGAAGTGCTTCAGGCCGCCGTCGTGGGCGACGCCGGACGAGTGGGCGACGATCGTGCCGTCGCCGGGGCTCGTCGGGTAGCGGGCGTGGTTGCGCACGACGATCGTGCCGGCGAACCGCGTCGCCGTCGGCGGCACCCAGGAGACCGTCACCGAGCTGCAGCCGACGGTCGCACGGACGCTCTTGGGGTTCTTCGGCGCCGTGGCCGTGCCGGTCAGCGTCACCTGGTGGGTGTGCGGGCTGACGGCGCCGCTGTCGGCCACAGAGAGGACGGCGGTGCGGCGGCCGGAGGCCGACGGGGTGAACGCGACGTGGATCGTGCACGTGCCGCTGGGCTGGAGCGTCGTGCCGGTGCATGTGTCGGCGGAGCGGATGAAGTTCTTCGGGTTCGTCCCGGCGAGCGCGGTCGAGGTGATCGGCATCGGGCTGCTCGTGAGGTTGCGGATCGTGACGACGTGGCCCGGAGAGGCCGTCCCGGCGGGAATCGCCTTCGTGTAGGTCACGCTGGCCGGCGCGAAGCCGACCGACGACGGCGTGCCGGTGCCGGACACGGTCACCGTCTGCGTCCCGTTCTGGGGATCGTTGTCGTTGATGCTGACGACGGCCGAGCGCGCGCCGGTCACCGTCGGGTTGAAGGCGACGGTGATCGCGCACGAGCTGTTGGGCGCGATGGTGATCTTGGCCGCGCAGTCGGTGTCGCTGACCGAGAAGTCGGCCGGGTTTGCGCCGCCGACTCCCGTGCTGGCGTAGGTGAGCGGGCCGTTCCCGTTGTTCTGAAGCGTGATCGTCACGGTCTGTGAGATCACGTGCAGCGGCTGGTTGCCGAAGCCGATGCTGCCCGGCGACACGCTGGCGCTGGGGTCCGTGCCGTTGCCCGTCAGGCTGACCTGCTGCCCGGCGACGTTCAGCGTCGCGGCGCGTGTGCCGGTCGCGCCGGGCGTGAAATTGACGTTCACCGAGCAGGTGCCGCCGGTGGCGGGGACGGTGCCGCTGCACCCGCTCGCGCCGAAGTCGCCCGCGTTCGGCCCGGTCACGTTGGCGTTGGCCGGGTTGGCGTCGTAGTCGGTGTTGTTGGTCACGATGACCGACTGGTTGGTCGACGTCGTTCCCACCCGCTGGTCGCCGAAGTCGAGCGGCCCGCCGGCCACCGAGAACTGGTCGGCGACCCCGGTGCCGTGCAGGGTGAGGCCCTGGCTGGTGACGCCGTCGGTCGTGTCGTCGTCGCTGACCGTGAGCGTCCCGTCATCGCTGCCGGCCGAGCTCGGCGTGAACGTGACGGCGACCGTGCAGGTGTCACCCTGGTTCATGGTCGTGCCGCTGCAGTTGTCGCTGCTCACGCTGTAGTCCGACGTCGCGGACACGTTCTGGACCTGGATCGGAACGGTCCCGTTGTCGTCGCTGAAGGTCACCGTCCTCGTCGGCGTCGACACGCCGACGGCCTGGGCGTTGAACTGCACCGGGTCGGGCTGGGCGCCGAACGGTCCGGTGTCGAATGCCATCGCCCCCGACCCGGTGGTCGCGAGCGCGCCGACGACGGTGAGGAGAGCGGTTGACGCGAGAGTGAGACGACGGCGCATGGGGCCTTCAGTTCAGAGGTTGAGCAGGACGAGGGCGATCGCGGCTAAGCAGCCGAGCACGGCCAGCGCCGGGATCACGAGGGCGCCCGGGCCGGCGTTCATCGCCACCCGCGGCCCGAACTGGCGGGCGGGGGCGAGTTGTCCGCGTGCGGCGTGGGCGTAGGCGCTCGAGTGGATCCGGCGCCGCGTCATGACCGTGGCGACGACCATGACGATCACCATCAGGAACCCGGCGATCGCGACGACGCGTATGAGCGTGGAGGCAAACCCGCCGCTGCTCGCGGAGCTCGTGGCCTGCTGCGCCGGGGCCTTGTGGTGCACCGCGGCGGGCCTCGGCGGGGTCGCATGCTGGCCGGGCATGGTCGCCGACGAGTTTCCGGCCGCGTCGACCGCGAACACGCGGTAGCAGTAGGTGACGCCGGCCCTGGCCGACGCGTCGACCTGCGATGTGCGGATGGAGTGGCCTCCCACCGGGGAGCCGTCGGCGGGTCCCCCCGGGCAGTTCGGCGAGACGCTTCGGCGCACGGCGTCGAAGGCGATGCCGGCCGGCTTCGGGTTGTGCCACGAGAGGACGATCTGGCCCTTCGCGTTCGTCGCCACCGCGAGGCCGGTGACCGGCCCGGGCGGGGTCTGATCGCCGGGGTTCAGCACGCTGCGGTCGAGCACGGCGGGCGAGTAGTTGTCATGCCCGTCGAAGGCGAAGGCGGCGTAGCAGTAGCGGGTGTTGTCCACGGCGCCCGTGTCCACCTGTGCGGTGCGCACCGCCGTTCCGCCGACCTGCACACCGTCGTTCGGCTTGGCGGGGCAGACGCTCCAGCCGCGCCGGATGACGATGCCGGCGAGGTCGGAGGCGTGCGGGTTCGTCCAGCGCAGCGTGATCTTGCCGGGCGTCTTCGTGATCGCCTGCAGGCCCAGAACGCGGCCGGGCGCGTGGGTGTCCGGCGGCGGCGTCTGCCTCGTCGTGGTCCCCGTTGGCTGGCTCGACGTCGTCGTGGTGCCTCCACCGCCTCCACCGCCGGTCGGGCCCGACGCGGGTGGGGGTGAGGGTGGGGGCGAGGGCGGCGGCGGGCTCGACGCGAGTGCCGCGCCGGGGCCGGCGCAGAGGAACGCCGCCGCTGCACATGCAGCCGCGAGCGCACGAAGCCCACTGCTTGATCTCGAAATCCCCACGTCCACCGCTACCTTCAAGCCGGAGATGTCAATCACTTCCAGCGTACTGCAGCCTGAAAATGCGTCAAGCTGCGCCTCCCCACCCCTGACACCGACTGGAAGCACACTCCAGTCGGGCGCGATCATACCCTGGTTCCGCGCCCCCTGCCGTGATTCCGGCGCCTGCTCTGGGAGGCGTGTTCGGCCCATCCGGCGGTGCTCCGGAGACGTGCCCCGGTTTCCAAGGGAATTGCACAGGAATTTGTGAGCGCCGCTCGCCGATATCCGGTAATCCTCCTGATATCGAGCTGCCCCTGCGCCGGAGGTGAATCCTCGCATTTTGCGGCAAGTGGTAGCCTTGCCCGATGGTGGGCAGCCTGGCGGTCACCCCGCTTCGGTTCACGGGCGATTTCCTGACCGCACTCGCTGCGGCCGACGACCAGCGCGGCATCGCCGACGTCCTGGCGGGCGAGCTGCACACGCGCCTGCGGCTCGACGGCGTGCTCGTGCACGAGCACCTCGCCGGCCGCAACCACACGTGGGCGCAGCGCGGCGTCGTCAAGCCGCCAATCGCGCCCAGGATCGCCGCGGTGCGCTCCGGCGGCACCCCGCCCGGCTCGTTCGGCTACGCCTCGGCCGGCACGCCGCGGTGGGTGATCGTGTGCGCCCGTGCCGCAGTGGCCACCGATGAGGAGCTGGCCTATCTGGCGATGGCGTGCGATACGGCGCTCGTGGCGGCGGCACACGCCGCGCGGGTGAACGAGGAGCGCACTGCGGCCCGCACCGGCCGGGCGCTGGTGGAGCTCGGGCAGGCGCTTGCGCTCGAGCACGGCGAGGATCGCGTCCTCCATCTCCTCACGCTGGCGGTCGCGCGGCTGGTCGAGCAGGACGGCGTCTCCGCGTGGCAGGCGGCCGACGGCACGTTCTCGCTCGTGTCGGCGCACGGGTTCGCCGGCCGGCGGCGCTCGGCGATCGGCGCCCAGGTGCCGGCGGGGGCGCTGCCGGCCGAGCTGACGGCCTCGCGCCGGCTGCGGATGCTGACGCACGAGGAGGCGCCGGCGCTCGTGCGCGGGCCGGTCGCCGGCGTCGTGCCGATCGGCGAGCGGGAGGGCAACCACGCCCTGCTCGTCGTCGAGCGCCAGGCCGCGTTCGACGCCGCCGAGGAGGCGCTGCTCCTGGGCGTCGCCGACCAGGCCCTGCTCGCGCTCGAGAACGAGCGGCTGCTGTCCGAGCAGCGGGACGCCCTCTCCGGCACGGTCGCGTGTCTCGGCCGCGCGCTTGCCCTGCGCCACCGCGAGACCGCCGAGCACTCCGACCGGCTCACGTCCGACTGCACCGCGGTCGGGCGGGCGCTCGGGATGAGGGGCGATGACCTGCGCGACCTGACCTACGCGGCGGCGCTGCACGACCTGGGCAAGATCGGCGTGCCCGAGCGTGTCCTCGGCAACCGCGGCCCGCTCGACAGCGAGGGCTGGCGGCTGATCCACGCCCATCCCGAGCTCGGCGCCCAGATCATCGACCCCGTCGGGGCGCTTGCGGGCGCGGCGGCGCTGATCCGGGCCTGCCACGAGCACTGGGACGGCAACGGCTATCCGCTCGGCCTGACCGGCGAGGACGATCCCGCTCGGCGCCCGCATCATCCTCGCCTGCGACGCCTACCACGCGATGTGCGAGGAGCGCAGCTACCAGGCGGCGCTGCCGCCCGGACGCGGCACGCGAGCGGCTGCGCGAGCTCGCCGGCGTCGACTTCGACCCCCGGGTCGTCGCCGCCCTGATGGTCCACCTCGAGTCCGCCGACGCCACGGTCCCGCGGGTCTAGGCCGGAACGGCGGGGCCTGGCCCCGCTTCGCATGGGGCCGTCCCCCTCGATTCTAGACTTTACAATTATTGCAAGTCGGGTCCGGTCGTACGGCAAACATCGCCGCGGTATGACAGCATGGCGGGGTGCTGGCCACGCCGAGATTCCGACTCACGGCGAGCGCGTACCTGCCCGGTGCCGCCGCCGTCGGGGTCGAGCAGCGGATCCGCGCGGTGCTCGAAGAGCGCCTCCCAGACACGGATCCGACGGTTCGCGTCGCCATGACCGATCAGGTCACGGTGGCGTTCACGTTGCCCGCGGAGTCGGCGACCGAGGCTCGCGCAGCCGGCCGCCTGCTCGCCTATGACGTGCTGCTCGGGGCGGAGCCGATGGTGCTCGACGCGGTCGAGCTGTTCGCGGCGCCGCCCGTTTCCGGCCTGACGCCAGCGGCGCGGTTTACGGGTTCTCGCCGCCGTCCTGACGGCGCAGGAACCGCTCGATCTCGCGGGCCAGCTCGTCGCCGGAGGGCAGCCGCTCCGCCTCCACGTCGCCGCTGACGGCCTCGAGCCGGGACACCGTCTCGCGCAGCACCGGGTCGGAGTCCATCGCGGCGTCGTAGCGGGCGTGCTGGTCGCGCTCCTCGGCCTCCATCAGCTCGTCCAGCTCGAAGACCACGCCGAGATGCCGGGACAGCCGCTCGATCAGCGCGATGCTCGCGGCGGCGTACCCGAGGCTGGCGTACGGCGGCACCTGGGCGTAGAACCCGACGGCGGGCGTGCCGGCGTTGGTGACTGCGATCTCGAGCACCGAGAGCGCCGCCGACGGCACCCGCAGGAGACCCTCCGGGCCGGGCTGTCGGCGGCCAGCAGACCGTCCTCGCGACGCCGTTGCCATCATTGGCACCGGCCTTGGTGTGGGGGACCGCGGCGGGCACGGCCCCCAGGCTGATCCACTGCGCCACGCCCAGCCGCTGCGCCAGCTCCATGACGTCGCCCGCCAGCTCCTGCCAGCGGAAGTCGGGCTCGGCGCCCAGGAAGACGAGGAGGTCGCGGCCGTCGACCCGGGTGTGGCGGAGCGTCAGCTCCGGCCAGTGCAGATCGGTCAGACGCCCGTCGGTGACGTCGAGCACCGGCCGCCGCGAGCGGAAGTCGAACAGCGCGTCGGGATCGAAGCTGGCCACGACCTGGCCGTCGCCGGCGATCTGCGCCACCGCGCCGGAGGCCGCCTCGGCGGCGTCGACCCAGCCGTCGAACGACGCGACGATCACGGCGTCGTGCAGCTCGGGCAGATCGTCGGCAAGTCGGTACAGCGGCACAGTGCCAGGATACGGGGTTCCGGCGCGCCCGTCTCAGCCGTAGACGCGCTCGCCGGCCCGCACCTCGACAGAAAGGCGGTTCGCGGCCGGCGCCAGCGGGCAGGTCCACGCCGGGTCGTACACGCAAGACGGGTTGTAGGCGAAGTTGAAGTCGAGCACGAGCCGGCCGTCGGCCGTGCCGAGATCGGCGCCCTTGACGGTGTCGAGCAGATAGCGGCCGGCGCCGTACGTCGTCCGCCCGCTCGTCCGGTCGGCGAACGGCAGAAACAGCCCACCGCCGTAGCCCTCCAGCCAGTACAGAGGCAGCTCGAGGTCGGTGCCGGAGAGCGCGAAGCGGGCGGCGCCGAAGCGGCGGAAGCGGTACGGCTCGCCCGTGCTCGTCGCGATCTCGAGCTCGGCGGGCTCGGTCGGCGCGACGTCGGCCGTGACCCGGACGGCCGGGTCGTAGCGGTGGTAGGGAAGCCCGCCGAACGCGGCCCGTCCGGCGGCGTCGAGCGGCGACTGGGGATGGTCGGCGAAGAGGCGGTCGCGCGTGCGCCGCCACATCTCCCAGGCGGCCTGGGGGTCGTCGCTCGCGCGCACCCTGGCGTAGAGCGCGAACACCTCGCGCCGCCAGTCGGCGAGCGCGAGCTCGTCGATCGTGGTCACTCCTGCCGTCATCTCGAAACGCCTACGACCCCTCCGCCGGACCGGTTTGCCGTCGCTGTAAGAAATTGCCCCGTTCGGGTGGCGTGTCTCCTGTCAATCGGTGTACGATGCGCCGCGCTGGTCGGGGTTCCCAGCCTGGGCATTCGAACCCCCTCACCCTCAGAAGGAGGCATTCTGGTGCACATCCGTCCCCTTGTCGCGGGGCTGCTCACTGCGGTGGCGGTCCTGGGACTCACCGCCGCGAGCGCGTCGGCGGCATCCATCCCGCACTCCGTCCTCTACACCAGCACCGACCCGGGCGTCGGCAACATCCCGAGCGTCGGTGTCGAGGCATACGGCTTCAACCAGATCGGCGATGAGGTGCTGTTGCGCCGCGTCGCGAAGATCAAGTCCGTCGCCGTCCAGCTCTCGAGCTGGGCCTGCCAGTCCGGTGGGTGGAACACCGGCGACTGTGTCACAACCCCCGGCGCGACCTTCAAGACGCCGATCACCTTGAACCTCTACAAGGCGTCGTCGACCGACTCGTCCATGGGCGAGACGACCCCCGGGGCGCTGATCGCGACCGTGACGAGGACGTTCACGATCCCGTACCGGCCGTCCGCCAGCTCCCATTGCACCGGCGCGCAGGCCGGCGAATGGTTCAAGAATGGGCAAGGCTGCTTCAACGGCCTCGCGCACACGATCGGGTTCACCCTCACGGGGCTGAAGACGAAGCTCCCGACCGACGTGGTCTGGGGTGTCTCGTACAACTCCGACACCTCGGGCCCCGAGCCGATCGGCACGCCCTCCCCGACGGACTCCCTGAACGTCGGCCTCGCCCCCGTGGTGCGGGCGGGTCACGAGCGCTTCCCCGGAGGCATCTTCTGGGATACGCGCTTCGCCGGTAACAGCTGCGGCTCGCCGTTCGTCACCGGTGACTTCAACCTGGACAACGCGGGTGGCTGCTGGGCCGGCGACGTTCCCGCCGTCCAGTTCAACGCGACCAGCTAGCGCCGTCTGGCACGTCGCCCTCCGCTCCTCACGGGGCGGGGGGCGACAGCCGCTCCGCCAGGTAGCGGAGCGCGATCGGGTAGCGATACCCGATGTTCATGTGGGAGGCGTCGAAGAGCTCGAAGTAGACGTCGGTGACGCCGACGGCCGCGAGTGCCGCCCGGAACGCCTCCGCACCCAGATCGAGGAACCACTCGTCGCGGGTGCCGGCGTCGATGTAGATCGCCCGCAGCGAGCGCAGCGCGTCCGCGTGGCGGGGCGCCATCCGCACCGGGTCGAGCGCGAGCCATCGCTCCCACACCTCGGGTATGAGCTCGCCCGTGGCGATGTCGAACGGCAGGCGCACCGTCCCGTCCGCGTCGGCCGAGTAGCAGGCCGCCATCGCGTAGGTGTTGAGGAGGATGTCGTCGTGCTCGCGGGTGAACGCGAGCCGGCCCCGGAAGTCGTCCAGGAAGTGGTCGTACGACCCGTCGTAGAGGTCGCGCAGGAGCCGGGCGCAGGGCGCGAAGTCGCGCTGGTAGCAGCACTCGAACAGCGCGTCGCCGGCATGCGTGGCGAGGCCGCCCCACAGGTCTGGCCGAAGCATCGGCGTGATCATCGCGCCGTAGCCGCCGCTCGACTTGCCGGTGATGCCGCGGTGAGCGGCCGCCGCCAGCGTGCGGTAGCGCTCGTCGACCCAGGGCACGATCTCGTCGCACAGGTAGGTGTGGTAGCGGCCGGTCGCTGGCGAATCGACGAACTGGCTCCCGCCGAGCGACGTCCAGCAGTCCACGAACACGATCAGGCACGGGGGCGTCTCGCCGTCGGAGAAGAGCTCGTCGACCGCCTCCGGGAAGAGCGCGCGCATCGGCGACCGGTTGCGCCACATGTCGAGCTGCCCGGTGAACCCCTGGATGACGTAGATCGCCGGATAGCGGCGGTCGGGCGCGTCGTCGTACCCCGGCGGCACGTACACCCAGAGCGGCCGCTCGGCGGGGTCGCCGAGCCGGTTCGAGCGCAGCACCTCGCTGTCGATCACGTGCTCGTCGAGGCGGCCGGCGAACCGGCGCCCCCAGGGTGCATCAAGCATGTGCCCGAGTCTACCGGCAGCGGCAGGTGGCAGACTTCGCGCGGGATGGACGAGGGCTCGACACTGGCGTCGAACACCGACCGCGAGCTGGTGGTTGCGCGGCTGGCCGAGGCACACGTCGAGGGGCGGCTCGACGGTCGAGGAGCTCGACGACCTGACCGGTGCGGCCCACGCGGCGCGGACGCTCGGCGACCTCGATCTGGTGTGCGCCAATCTCCCCGGTGCGGCGGTCGCCAGGCCGGCGCCCGCGGAGGTCGACGCGCGCCGCCGCTACACCGGCGGCCAGATTGCCGGCGCGACCGCACTCACGATCGTCGCCCCGGCGGGACGGCTGATCGGCCTGATCGTGGCGCTCTCGCTTCTGCGCGGCGAGACCCTGCCCGAGCGGCGCCGGATGCTGCAGACCTGGGCATGCGCCGCCGCGGCCGTGCTCGCCATCGAGATCGTCGCGATCCTCGTCTTCGTGGTGCACCTGTAGTTGTGGCGGACGGCGATCCCACACTGGCGGGCGCCTTCACGGGCCCGGTCTACATCGCGACG
Organism: uncultured Actinomycetes bacterium; assembly: GCA_963708365.1. Taxonomy (GTDB): domain Bacteria; phylum Actinomycetota; class Thermoleophilia; order Gaiellales; family JAICJC01; genus JAICJC01. The sequence goes on along the minus strand of CAVPSM010000009.1, from coordinate 51,469 downwards.
GCGTTCGCGGACGGCCGCCGGGCCGGCTGCCTGGTCGGGTTCGCGAGCCAGGTCAGCATCGATCCCGAGCGGTTTCTCCTCTGCATCTCGCGCGCGAACGCCACGTTCCCGGTGGCGATGGCGGCCGAGCGGCTGGGCGTGCACGCCGTCACGGAGCGCGAGCGCGGCCTGGCCGAGCTCTTCGGCGGCGAGACCGGTGACGAGGTCGATAAGTTCGCCCGCTGCGAGTGGAAGCCGGCCGAGGACGGCACGCCGATCCTGTCCGCGTGCCCCACCTGGTTCGTCGGCCGGATCGTCGACCGGATCGATCTCGGCGATCACGTCGGCTGCGTCGTCGCGCCGGAGCGGTGGGGCGGCGGCGGGCCGATCGTGCAGCTCACCGAGCGCGATCTGGGCGAGGTCGAGCCCGGGCACCCCGCCTGAGGTCAGGTGTCGAAGGTCGCGCCGACCGAGGCGGTGACGACGAGCAGGGTGGCGAGCACGTCCTCGGCATGGACCGACTGGCTCAGGGCGACGACGCCGACCACCGTGGCGATCGCCGGCTCGAGGCTCGCGAGCACGCCGTACGCGCGGGCGGTCAGCGTCCGCAGCGCCGCCATCTCGAGCGAGAACGGGAGGGCGGTCGAGAGTACGCCGAGGGCCAGGATCTCGAAGCCGCTGCCGGCGGCGACCGAGCCGACGCTGCCGACGGCGACGGGCGTCAGCAGGATCGCCGAGACGAGCATGCCGCAGGCGAGTCCCTGGCTGCCCTTCCAGGCGCGGCCGACGCGCTGGGCGGTGAGGATGTAGGACGCCCATCCGGCGCCGGCGAGCACCGCCAGCGCAAGCCCGGTCGGGTCGAGGCTGCCCTGGGACGACGGGCCGGCGAAGATCGCGATCCCGCCGCCGGCCAGGATCACCCAGAGCACGTCGCGCGGACGGCGCGAGTGTACGAGTGCGACCGAGAGCGGGCCGAGGAACTCGACCGTCACCGCGACGCCGAGCGGGATCCGGGCGAGCGCCTCGTAGAACGCGTAGTTCATGACGGCGAGCTCGGCGCCGAACACGACCAGCCAGACGAGCTCGGATGCGGGCCTGCGCAGGTTCGGCCGCGAGATGGCGAACAGCAGCACGCCGCCGACGCCCAGTCGCAGGCAAGCCGTCGTCGGGACGCCGACCCGGCTGAAGAGCCCCGTGGCGACCGCCGCGCCGAGCTGGAACGAGACCATCGCCGCCACCATGAGCAGCGGCGCCGGGACGCCGCCGCCGAGCCGGGCGACGCGGGCCGTGGGCGACTCCGGGGCCGGTCCGGACGGCTGGGGGTGGACGGTGGCGAGGACGGGTGGCGGGCCGCCCGGGCGCTCGAATTGACATCCGCGGCATACGCCAATTCGCAGCGGTCGGGCGGTGCGCGCCCCGTGCGCCAAATTGGCAGACGCGGCGGACGCCAATTGCGAGGTGTGTCTGCCGCCGCCATGCGCCGAATCATGCCGCCCCGGCCGGGGGCGGGCGCCGCCCCCGGCCGGGACGGGAACACGCTCAGCGGTTGGCCGCGTCCTTCACCTTGCCGGCGGCCTCGCGCAGATCGCCCTTGGACTGCTCGCGACGGCCCTCGTTCTCGAGGCCCTCGTCGTCGCCGGCCTTGCCCGCGGCCTCCTTGATCTTGCCGGTGGCCTGGTCGACCTTGCCTCGCAGCTTGTCACCCATGTCGTGCACCGCCTTCTGTCGGGTTCGTCGTGAGCCACGTCCCATACCCGTGCCCGGCGTCCGGGAAACCGGCGCAGACCACGCGCCCGGCCGGGAGTCAGCGGCCGGGCACGCGGGTGTCTGCGAATTGCTGGATCCCCGCGGCATCGCCAGGGCGGGTGCGGCGACGCGGCTGCACGGCGCCGGCGCCACAGCGCCGGAAGACGTGCTGCGCATGAGCCTCATCGTCCACCACCATCGCGTGCGCGGGAGATCAGCGTGGCGCGCCCATATCCGTCCGGGCGTGCCCGTAAACAGGCCCGTTCGGCCCCGGCATCCGGGCCGCCGCGGTACCCTTTCTGCGGCCGGCAGCCCTCAGCCGTGCCCCGCGAGACCCCCGTCCATCGTGGCGACCGTCACCGAAGCGCACCCCGACGCACCCGGATCGTCCTTCCGGCACGAGGCCCTGCTCTACTCCGGCGCGCACGACTTTGCCGAACGCGTCGGCGGCTTCGTACGCGAAGGTGTCGACGCCGGAGAGCCCGTCCTGGTCGCGGTGACGGCGACCAAGATCGAGCTCTTGCGGCGGGCGCTGGGAGGCTCCGCCCGGTGGGTCACGTTCGTCGACATGGACGCGCTGGGAGCCAACCCGGCCCGGATCCTGCCGACGTGGCGCACCTTCGCGGCGCCGCACCTCGCTGCCGGCCGCCGCATCCGCGGCGTGGGCGAGCCGATCTCGCCCGACCGATCGGCGGCCGAGTTGGTCGAGTGTCATCGTCACGAAGCACTCCTGAACCTGGCCTTCGACGGCGGCGGGGCCTGGTGGCTCGTCTGTCCGTACGACGCGGGCGCCCTCGCGGCCGATGTGATCGCCGAGGCCCGCTGCACCCACCCGCTGGTGTGGACCGCGCACAGCGGCGAGCCGAGCGCCGACTACCGCGGCCCGTCCGCGGCCGCGACGCCGTTCGTGGCACCGCTGCCGGATCCGCCCGGGCTGGTCGAGGAGACGACGTTCATGCTCGGCGACCTGCGCACGGTCCGTGCGGTCGTCGCCGCCGCCGGACGGAGATGGGGTCTGCCGGAGGCCCGGGTCGCCGACCTGATCCTGGCCGCCGGTGAGGTGGCGGCGAACAGCGTCCGCCACGGCGGCGGCCGCGGGACGATGCGGGTCTGGCTCGACGACGGCGCCGCGGTATGCGAGATCCGCGACGCCGGATACATCGATCAGCCGCTGGCCGGGCGCGAGCCACCCCTGTCCGGGCGGGAGGGCGGCTACGGCCTCTGGCTGGCGAACCAGGTCTGCGACCTGGTGCAGGTGCGGTCGTCGCCAGCCGGGACGACCGTCAGGCTGCACGTCCGCGCAGCCGCGGCCTAGACGTCCTCAGGCCGTCGGCTCAGGTGGATCCGGGTGCGGCGGCGAGGGCGGGTTCGGCTCGTCCGGGCGGGGGTCGGTGGTCTGCGTGCGCATCGTCCGCTCCGCGTACCCCGGCGCGCTCATCGCCAAACCCGTGTCGTTTCGCTTCCCGATGCATCGGGTAGGCAGCCCATGATGACGATCGGCCGATCTGTGAGCGAACTGATCTCGGCATGGCCGGCCGTCCACCAGCGTGACGGCGACCGGGGTGCGCGGGGCAGCGCTGCCCGCTCCGAGCGGTCACGGGCTCTGCGCCCGCGCACCGCCGACGCCGACCGGGTCGTCCGCTCGATCTGCCCGTACTGCGCCGTGGGATGCGGCCAGCGCGTCTACGTGCAGGAGGGGCGGGTCACGCAGATCGAGGGCGATCCCGACAGCCCGATCTCGCGCGGGCGGCTGTGCCCGAAGGGCGCCGCCAGCCGCGGGCTACGTGACGAGCCCGTTGCGCGAGTACCAGGTCAAGTACCGGCGGCCGTACGGCACCGAGTGGGAGGAACTCCCGCTCGACCAGGCGATGGACATGATCGCCGACCGCATGATCGCGGCCCGCCGGGAGACCTGGGAGGAGAAGGACTCGGAGGGACGCACGCTGCGCCGCTCGCTGGGTGTCGCCAACCTGGGCGGCGCGACCCTCGACAACGAGGAGAACTACACGATCAAGAAGCTCATGACGGCGCTCGGGTTCGTCCAGGTGGAGAACCAGGCCCGCATATGACACTCCTCCACGGTGCCCGGTCTGGGCACCTCGTTCGGCCGGGGCGGCGCCACGACGTTCCAGCAGGATCTGCAGAACTCCGACTGCATCCTGATCATGGGCTCGAACATGGCCGAGTGCCATCCGGTCGGCTACCAGTGGGTGATGGAGGCCCGTGAGCGCGGTGCCCGGGTAATCCACGTCGATCCCCGCTTACACCCGGACGAGCGCGACCGCGACCGACTACGTGCGCATCCGGGCCGGCTCCGACATCGCCTTCCTCGGCGGGATCGTCAACTACATCCTCGAGAACGGGCGCGAGTTCCGCGACTACGTCGTGAACTACACGAACGCGCCGGTGATCGTCGACGAGGGGTTCCAGGACACCGAGGAGCTCGACGGGTTCTTCTCCGGCTGGCAGCCGGAGAAGACGCAACTACGACGAACTCGACCTGGCAGTACGCCGGCATGTCCGTCCACGGCTCGGCCGGCCAGCGCGAGATGGGCGCGAACCAGGGCGAGGCGGCGGGCCACGGCGGCCACGGCGCGACGCTCGACCACGGCGAGCCGCCTGAGGAGGACCCGACGCTCGAGCACCCGCGCTGCGTCTTCCAGCTCCTGCGCCGCCACTACGCCCGCTACACGCCGGAGTTCGTCGAGCAGGTGTGCGGCGTCCCGCCCGACCGGTTCCGGATGGTGGCGAAGGCGCTCTGCGACAACTCCGGCCGCGAGCGCACGTCCGCGTTCTGCTACGCGGTCGGCTGGACGCAGCACACGGTCGGCGTCCAGTACATCCGGGCCGCGGCGATCGTCCAGCTCCTGCTCGGCAACATCGGCCGCCCCGGCGGCGGCATCCTGGCGCTGCGCGGCCACGCGTCGATCCAGGGCTCGACCGACATCCCGACGCTCTACAACATCCTCCCCGGCTACATCCCGATGCCGCACGCCCACGCCCACGACAACCTCGAGCAGTTCATCGAGATGAACAGCGCGCCGAGCGGCTTCTGGGGCAACATGGGCGCCTACACCGTCAGCCTGCTGAAGGCGTACTGGGGCGCCAACGCGACCGCCGAGAACGACTTCTGCTTCGACTACCTGCCGCGCATCACCGGCGACCACTCGATCTACCAGACGGTGCTGGCGATGCTCGAAGGCGCGGTGAGGGGCATGGTCGTTGTCGGCGAGAACCCGGCCGTCGGATCCGCCAACTCGGGCCTGCACCGCAAGGCGATGGCGAAGCTCGACTGGCTGGTCGTGCGCGACCTCGTCGAGATCGAGACGGCCGCCTTCTGGTACGACTCGCCGGAGGTGCGAGCGCGGCGAGCTGCGCACCGAGGACATCGGCACCGAGGTGTTCTTCCTGCCCGCCGCCGCCCACACGGAGAAGGACGGGTCGTTCACGAACACCCAGCGCCTGCTCCAGTGGCACCACCAGGCGGTCGAGCCGGAGGGCGACTGCCGCTCCGAGCTGTGGTTCTACTACCACCTCGGGCGCATCATCCGGGAGAAGCTCGCGCGGCTCCGAGGAGGAGCGCGACCGGCCGGTGCTCGAGCTGCACTGGCACTACCCGACTTCCGGCGAGGCCGAGGAGCCGAGCGCCGACGCGGTCCTGCGGGAGATCAACGGCACCGGCCCGGACGGCGGCGCGCTGTCGGCCTACACCGGAGCTGAAGGACGACGGCTCGACGGCCTGCGGCTGCTGGATCTACTGCGGCTGCTACGCCGACGAGACGAACCAGCCGGCCCGGCGCAAGCCCGGATCCGAGCAGAGCTGGGTTGCGCCCGAGTGGGGCTGGGCGTGGCCGGCGAACCGCCGTATCCTCTACAACCGCGCGTCCGCAGATCCCGAAGGCAAGCCGTGGTCGGAGCGCAAGCGCTACGTCTGGTGGGACGAGCAGGAGGGTCAGTGGACGGGCGAGGACGTGCCCGACTTCCAGCCGGACAAGCGGCCGGACTACGTACCTCCGGACGGCGCCAGGGCGCAGGCCGCCATCGCGGGCAACCACCCGTTCATCATGCAGGCCGACGGCCGCGGCTGGCTGTTCGTCCCCTCCGGGCTCGTCGACGGCCCGCTGCCGACGCACTACGAGCCGCACGAGTCGCCGTTCGCGAAACCGCCTCTACGACGCAGCGCGGCAACCCGGCCCGGCAGATCTTCGAGCGCCCCGGAAACCACTCCCAGCCGGCCGACGGCGAGCCCGGCGCGGACCGCTTCCCGTTCGTGATGACCACCTACCGGCTGACCGAGCACCACACCGCGGGCGGTATGAGCCGGTTCGTGCCGTACCTGTCGGAGCTGCAGCCGGAGATGTTCTGCGAGGTCAGCCCTGAGCTCGCAGCCGAGCGCTGCGCTCGAGCAACGGCGGCTGGGCCACCGTCGCGACCGAGCGGGCCGCGATCGAGGCGCGCGTGCTCGTCACCGACCGGATGCAGCCGCTGCGCGTGAACGGGCAGGTGGTGCACCAGGTCGGCCTGCCGTACCACTGGGGCTCGCGCGGCCTTGCGCGGGGCGATTCCGCCAACGACCTCTTCCCGATCGTGCTCGACCCGAACGTGCACATCCAGGAGGTCAAGGCGGCGACGTGCGACATCCGGCCGGGGCGGTCGCCGCGGGGGGCGCTCGTCGTGAGCGCGCGGCCGGACGTCGCGACGGAGGCATGGCCGGAGAGCTACGGCGACGAGGCCCAGCCGCGCATGGGGTTCTTCACCGACACGAGCGTCTGCATCGGCTGCAAGGCCTGCGAGGTCGCCTGCAAGGAGTGGAACCAGGTGCCCGAGGACGGGCTCCTCTTCACCGCCGACTCCTACGACAACACCGGCGGGCTCGAGCGCGAACACCTGGCGGCACGTCGCCTTCATCGAGCAGGACCGGCCGCTGCGGGTCCGGCGACGCCGCGGACGCCGAGGCGTTCCGCTGGCTGATGAGCTCGGACGTCTGCAAGCACTGCACCCACTCGGCCTGCCTGGACGTGTGCCCGACCGGCGCGATCATGCGCACCGAGCTCGGCACGGTCGTCGTCCAGGAAGACGTCTGCAACGGCTGCGGCTACTGCGTGCCGGCGTGCCCGTTCGGCGTGCTCGACAAGCGCGAGATCGAAGACGACGGCCGGGTGTGGAAGTGCACGCTTTGCTACGACCGCACCCGGGACGGCATCACGCCGGCATGCGCCCAGGCCTGCCCGACCGAGTCGATCCAGTACGGTCCGCTCGACGAGCTGCGCGAGCGGGCCGGGGACGCGCCTCGAGAAGGTCGTCGCCGACGGCTTCGCGGGCGCACGGCTCTACGGCGAGGATCCGGACGACGGGGTCGGCGGCTTCGGGGCGTTCTTCCTGCTGCTCGACGAGCCCGAGGTGTACGGCCTGCCTCCCGATCCGGTCGACACGACCCGTGACCTACCCGAGATGTGGTGGTCGGCCGCCGTCGCCGCGGGCGCGCTCGCGCTCGGCGCGGCCGCATGCGTGCTGGGAGGGCGGCGATGACGGATGGGGCGGCCCAGTCGTACTACGGGCGGCCGATCATCAAGCCGCCGGTGTGGAAGCAGGAGATCGCGTGGTACCTCTTCACGGGCGGGCTGGCGGGCGGCTCGTCCGCGCTCGGCCTGGCGGCCCGTGTCAGCGGCAACCGCGTGCTGGCTCGCTCGACGACCCTGACGGCGGCGGCCGCGCTGATCGTGAGCCCGGCGCTCCTGATCAAGGATCTTGGCCGGCCGGAGCGGTTCGCGAACATGATGCGCGTCGTCAAGCCGTCCTCGCCGATGAACGTCGGCACGTGGATCCTGACCGCCGCCGGCACGGCCGCGGGCACCGCGGCCGCATGCGAGGTCACGGGTGCAATGCCGCGCGTGCGCACGCTCGCCCAGAGCGTCGCCGGGCTTCTCGGGCCCGCGCTCGCCACCTACACGGCGGTGCTGGTCGCCGACACGGCCGTGCCGGTCTGGCACGAGGCGCGGAGCGAGTTGCCGCTCGTCTTCGCGTCGAGCGCCGCGGCGAGCGCGGGGGCGGCCGCGGTGATCCTGACGCCCGCGGCGGCCGCCGCGCCCGCGCGGCGCATGATGCTCGCCGGTGCGGCGGGGGAGCTCGCCGCGGTCGCTGCGATGGAGCGGCGGCTGGGCCAGCTGGGCGAGCCATACCGGCGCGGGACGGCCGGGACGTTCGCCCGCGCCGCCAGGGCGGCGACTGCGGCAGGGTTCGCCCTCGGTGTGGTGGCCGGGCGGCGCCGGTCGCCCGGCCGGCTGGCGGCCGGGCTCGTGCTGGGCGGCGCCGTCGCCGAGCGCTTCGCCGTCTTCCGAGCGGGGTTCCAGTCGGCCGATGACCCTCGCTACGTCGTCATGTCCCAGCGCGGCCGCCGATAGCTCCGGGGCCTGTTCTCGAGACCTCCCAACCGGTACGATTCACGAGTCATGCAGTGGGGGCTCGAGTGACCGCCGTTCCAACCGGTGCGCGCCTTGCGGTGGATCTGCTGGACGCCGTTCTCGAGCGCGTGCCCGTGGGCGTACTCGTGCTGGACGCAGGGCTGCGCGCCATCCGCGCAAATTCCGCCATGTGCAGTCTGATCGGCGGCGACGAGGCCGCGCACGCCGGCCGGCCGCTGACCGACGTCGCCCCCTGGATCCCGGAGGCCGACGCGCGCCGTGTCCTCGAGAGCGGCACGGCCGAGGAGATCGAGCTCGCCGACGCCGCACGGCCGGGGCGGTTCGTCGTCGGCCTGCAGCCGCTCCTGGCCGGCGACGGCGCGCCCGCGGTGGCCTGCCTCGTCCGCGACGTCGGCGAGCTGACCGCCTGGCGGCGGGGGATGGACGGGGTCGAGCGGCTCGCCGCCGACCTCTCCGGCGCGCTCACCCAGGCTGACGTCACCCGGCTCGTCGTCAGCCGCTCGCGCGAGCTCGTCGGCGCCAAGACGGTGTCGGCAGCGCTGCTCTCTGCCGACGGCGAGGCGCTCGAGATGGCCGGGATGGCGGGGTTCGACGAGGCCACCGAGCGGAAGTGGCGGCGCTTCGATCTCGCCCTGCGCACACCGCTCGGCGACGCCGTCCGAACCGGCCAGCCCGTGTTCGTCGACTACGCCGATGACCGCAGCCGGGACTATCCCGACCTGCCGGGCCCGGCCGTCGGCGAGGCGATTGCCGCCCTCCCGATCCAGGGCCGCGGCGGCGTCATCGGCGCGATCGCGTTCCGCTTCGGCGAGGGCAGGCGGCTCGACCCCGCAGAGCGCTCGGCGCTCATGACGATCGGCTGGCACTACGGCCAGGCGCTCGACCGCGCGCGCCTATTCGAGGTGGCCGAGTCAGAGCGCCAGCGGCTCTCGGCGCTGATGCAGCAGCTCCCGGTCGGCGTCGCCATCGCCGAGGCCCCGACCGGCCACATCGTCGCCGTGAACGCCAAGGCCACGGAGATCTGGCGGGTTCCGCCGGCCGGGCCGGAGCCGATCACCGACATCTCCCCCTACGTGGCGTTCCACCCGGACGGGCGCAGGTTCGAGACGGCCGACTGGCCGATCGCCCGCAGCCTTGCGACCGGCGAGGTGGTCGACAGCGAGGAGATCGAGGTCGAGCTCGGCGACGGCACGCGGGGCTGGGTGAACATCAGCGCCCGCCCGGTGCTCGACGCCGCGGGCCACGTGCTCGGGGCGGTGACGACGCTCGTCGACGTGACGGAGCCGCGCCGGCGCGAGACCGAGGCCCGCTTCATCGCCGACGCCACCGACCTGCTGGCCGAGTCGCTCGACCCGGACGAGTCGCTGCGGCGGCTGGCGCGCCTGGTGGTGCCGCGGCTCGCCGACTGGTGCGTCGTCTACGTGCTCGAGGGGGAGCGGTTGCGCACGGTCTCGATCGAGCACACCGACCCGCAGCAGGTCGCGCTGGCGCAGGAGCTCGAGCAGCGCTATCCGACCGACCTCGACGGCGGCGTGGGCCGCGTGATCGCGACCGGCGAATCGCAGCTGACCCCCCACATCAGCCGCGAGATGGTCGAGGCGGCGGCGCCCGACGCCGACTTCACCCGGATCATCTTCGACGAGCTCGTCCTGCGCTCCGCGCTGACCGTGCCGTTGCGTGCCCGCGGCCGGGTGCTCGGCGCGCTCACCCTCGTCGCCGCCGAGTCCGGCCGGGTGTTCGACGAGCGCGACGTCTCGTTCGCCGGGGACATCGCCACCCATGCCGCCCTCGCCGTTGCCAACGCACGCCTCTACATCGAGCAGCAGGACATCGCGCAGACGCTCCAGCGCAGCCTGCTGCCGCGGCGCATGCCCCGGCCGCCCGGTGTCGACATCGCGGCGACCTATCGGGCCGCCGGGGCGCAGAACATCGTCGGGGGCGACTTCTACGACCTGTGGGAGATCGGGTCGGAGGGCGAGTTCGGGTTCGCGATCGGCGACGTGTGCGGCAAGGGCGCCGCGGCCGCCGCGCTCACGGCCCTGGCCCGGCACACCGTGCGGACGGCGTCGATCTGGCTCCCCGACCACCGGCCGGAAGGCGTCATGCGGGCGCTGAACGACGCCGTCATCAAGCGGGCCGGGAGCGGTCAGTTCTGCACTGTCGCCCACGCGTACGCGAAGCCGTTCGAGGACGGCTTCGAGCTGACCGTCGCGGCCGGCGGGCACCCGCTCCCGTTCGTGCTCCGCGCGGACGGGTCGGTGCAGCAGCCGGGGCATCCGGGGACGCTGCTCGGCATCCTGCCGGACATCCGCGTCCACGAGGAGCGGATCGTGCTGCGCCCCGGGGACGGGATCGTGCTGTGGACGGATGGAGTCAGCGACCGCCGCGGTGACGGCGAGCTCTACGGCGAGGAGCGGCTGCGCGCGCTGCTCGAGGCCGTCGGGAGTGGCTCGCCGCGCGAGGTCGCCGATGCAATCGAAGATTCGGTCCTCGGCTTCTCGGCGACCGAGCCGCAGGACGACATCGCCCTGCTGGTCGTCCGCATCACGCAGCGGTAGCTCAGGCGGGGTGGCCCACCGCCGCGAGTGCCTCTGCTCGCGTTGCGTAGACGGGGATCACATCCGAGACCGACACGAGGTCGAACAGCCGCGTCACGCTGCTTCCCGGCACGGCGACGACGACGAATCCGCGCGGCTCGGGCGCGCCGGTCACGCTGCGGTAGCCGGCAACGAGAACGCCGAGGATGCTGCTGTCGATGAAGCCGGTCTCCGAAAGGTCGGCGATCACGTCGCCGCCCGCGCCGGCCGCCTCCTCGACGTGCGCCCGCACATCCGGCGCGGTCGACAGGTCGTGCTCGCCCCGCAGGATGAGAAGCCGAATGTCCCCGATGACCTCAGTCCCGATCTGCCCGGTGCTCACGTCATCTCTCCGCCTCGGCATCGCCGCGACGATCTTACCTGGCGGGACAACGTTTGCAGGCGTTCCGGCGCGGGTAGGCGATCCGGCTCATGCACATGCCAACTGGAAGGACGAAAGATGGCTCAGCTAGACGGCAAGAGGATCGCATTCCTGGCCACCGACGGGGTCGAGCAGAGCGAGCTCGCCGAGCCATTCGCAGCGGTCGAGAGGGCCGGCGCGAAGGCCGAGCTCGTGTCGCTTGCCCACGGTCGGATCCAGGGCATGGAGCACCACGAGAAGGGCGAGACGTTCGAGGTTGACCGGAGCGTGGAGGACGCGGATGCATCCGACTACGACGCGCTCGTGCTCCCCGGCGGCGTCGCGAACCCGGACGCGCTGCGCACGCAGCGGCCAGCGGTCGAGTTCGTGCGCGCGTTCTTCGAGCAGGGCAAGCCCGTCGGCGCGATCTGCCACGCCCCGTGGATGCTGGCCGAGGCAGGCGTCGTCGACGGCGTCCGGCTGACCTCGTGGCCGAGCCTGCAAACCGATCTGCGCAACGCCGGCGCCGACTGGGTCGACGAGGAGGTCGTCACCGACGGCGGCCTCGTCACCAGCCGAAAGCCCGACGATCTACCGGCGTTCTGCGCCAAGATCGTCGAGGAGTTCGCCGAAGGCTCGCACGCCGCGCAGCGCGAGCGCGCGGCGGCCACGCGCTGACCCGGCGATCGCGGGGGCCGGACTCACCGGCCCCCGCGGCCGGCGGCGCGCTGCCGCTACACGCGCCTCCCGCCGGTCACACGCTCCGCAGCGGCGTCCGGGCGAAGCGAAACGAGACGCGGTCGTCGGACACTTCCGCATCCATATCCGCGAACCCGTCCGCCCGCTCGGCCCACGCTGAGCGCGCCGTCAGGGTCACCTCGGCAGCAGCCTGGTCGAGCGATCCCGTGAGTGTCACCTCGTCGGCGTCCGCGGCAGTGACGGCAGCCGCGACGGTGCGTCCGGCCCGGTCGGCGGCGAGCGGCGGCAGGCCCGCCCGCACCACGAGCGCGGTCGTCGCGTGCCGAGCGATCTCGGCGCGCGACGGGCCGTTTAGCAATCTGAGCGTGATGGTAGGTTCCATTGCATGGAGGGCACGGAGCTGGAGCTGGTCGCAGAGCTCGTCGTGCCTGCAGACGTGGGCATGCTGTCACTTTGCCGGACGACGCTGGTGGGCGTGGCGTCCGGGCTCTCCATCACCGACCGGCGGCTCGACGACCTCAAGCTGGTGCTCTCGGAGGTGTGCGGCGCCGCGATGGAGCGCACCCACGCGGCGGACGGCACCGTCGACATCGGGTTCCGGCGCTCGGCCGATGAGATCGAGATCAGCGTCGCCGACCGCGGCCCCGACCCGAGGGAGGGCCACATGCTGGCCGTGCAGCTGCTCGAGAAGCTGTGCTCGCGGATCGACGTCGAGCGCCACCGCGACGGCCCCGGCCGGGTAGTCCGGTTCGCCCAGCGGCTCCCGGCCTGACGCCGAGCGCTCATCGTGCCCCGCCGGCGCGGCCCCCGTGGCGCTCGCGCAGCCTGACCGCGTGCGTCGCCAGCTGCGAGTGCGACTCGTCCTCGGCGCCGATCAGCTCGTTGCGGGCCCCCGAGACGCGGATCAGCTCGTCCAACTTCAGGTTGAGCGCCTTCGACTCCCGGCTGGACGTGTGCTGCACCGCGCACACCATGACGAGCGTCGCGAGCGACACGAACAGCGAGATCGCCGAGACCACGGCGGTGTCGCGCACGCCGACCGCAACGACCGCAGCCAGGGCGACGATGTCGCAGGCGACGATGGTCGCGAAGGTCGCCTCGCGGCCCAGCAGGTCGCTGATGCGGTCGATCGCACGGCTCGACCACCGCCGCGGCGGCACACCTGCGTCCGTCGGATCGTCCCGGCGCTCCACGCCGCCCAGGTACCCGGGCGGGCATCGGGGTAACCAGCCGGTGCCTGGCAGCGGTCAGGCGGAATCGTCGGCAGTCGTCTGCACGACGACCTCGACCGCGCGCGCGAGGGTGTCGAGGCCCATGCTCGGGCCGCCGCTCCCGGCCACCTGCTCGGGCAGGCAGGGCACGTGCACGAAGCCGGCACGGATGTCCGGGCGCTCCGTCGCGATCAGGTGCATGAGGCCGTAGAACACGTGGTTGCACACGTAGCCGCCGGCGTCGGGCGACGCCGCTGCGGGCACGCCGGCGGCGACGAGCGCCGAGACGATCCGCATCACGGGGAGGGTTCCCCAGTAGGCGGCGGGCCCGCCGGCGAGCACCGGCTCCTCGGCGAGCGCGGAGCCCGACGTTGTCGGGTGCCCTCTGCGGTCACGAGATTGAGCGCCACCCGCTCGACGGTGACGCGGTCTCGTCGGCTCGCCTGGCCCAGCGCGACGACCGCTGCGGGCCGAGTCTCGGCGATCGCGTCCGCGAGCGCGCGGGTCGCCGCCCCGTAGACGACCGGCAGGACGACCGTTGCCACGTCGAGATCGGCCCCGCCGCGGGAGGCGAACTCCGCGACCGCGGCCGCCGACGAGTTGTCCTTTCGCCCGTCGAACGGCTCGAAGGCGGAGACGAGAACGCGGCCCGAGTCAGCCTCCCAGCGGGTTCAGGATGGCCGCCTTCCCGTTGGCCGCGAACAGCAGCAGGTCGACCATGCGGAACGTGCTCGTGTCCGGGCCGAGCTGCGGCCGCCAGGTCGGATCGCGGACGATCGAGAACGTGCTGCCCTCCATCGCCCGGTGGAACGTCTCGGCCACGATCCGGGCGCCGACGCCGGTGAGGCGGCCCTGGTTGAGCTCCGCCTCGCGGAGGATGTAGAACCACAGCGGCGTGTCGCTCACAACCCGGGCGAGCTGCTTCTTCGTCAGCGCCTCGAGCGTCGCCGAGCCCTTGCCGTCACGGATCTGCGCCTTCGTCAGAGGCGTGACCGAGACGCCCTTGCTCTTCATCAGCGCGGCCATCTGCTGGCCCGAGGCGAGCGACACCATGTCCGCCCGCGTCAGGTTGCGGTAGGCCAGGTTGCGGTCGAGCCCCGGCGGCGGTGCCGGCGTGCCGCCGATCGATCCCGGCGGCAGGTCGTGCAAGGGGTTCACGAGCTTCGTGTCGATGCGCTGCGCCCGGTTGAACTCGGACTCGGGCACGACCAGATCCTCACGGCCGGCCTCGGCGAAGTTGTAGAGGCGGCGGAAGTCGGCGATCCAGATGCCGAACAGCTGGTCGAGGCCGTCGAGGTTGCCGCTCGTCGCGGTGAAGTGGAACAGCAGGTCGAGCGTGCCCCCGCCGTCCGGGAAGTTCACGTTCCAGTTGTAGGCCGCGCGCACCATGCTGTGGCCGAGCCGGTAGGCGGCGACCGAGAACTCGAGCGGCATCGTCGGCATGTCGGTCGGCGTCGCGCCGACCTCGAACACCTTGCGGCCGTTCTTGAAGACGTCGTCGACCACCGCTTTCTGGCAGATGCGGGGCAGGAAGTCGGTGCGGATCATCCACTGGTAGTGCTTGGTCACCTTGCGCCGGGCGCGGCTGAACTTCTGGCCCGGCGGCGTCGACGTCGGCAGCGTGGCGCAGACGCGGTTGTGGAAGCGGATGAACATCGCGTGCGTCTGGGCGACCGCCAGGTTCTCGTCGTTGCGCAGCTCGGGGATGTTGGCCTTGCGGCGCGCGGCCGCAGAGCCCTTGCCGACGCGGGGCAGGTCGTGGCCCGACTTGGCCGGGTTGACGGTGTTCCCCGTCTTCAGCCGCAGGCCGTCGCTGTAGAACCCGGCCGAGACCGGGTCGGACGGGCCGGCGCCGTAGAGGGAGTCGAGGTCGAGAACGGGCGAGCGGCCCTGCAGCATCGCCGCGGGCGACACGTCCTCGCCGAATGTGACCCCCGTCTTGTCGGCGGTGAGGTCGTGGTCGATGAATTGGCCGAGGTAGGTGAACCCCGACGGGATCCGCGACCCCGCGTTGGCCTGGACCTTCGTCATCGCCGCGGCCAGCTTCTGGCGCGTCTTCTCGCCGACCTGGTGGCCCGCGCCGGACGGGCCCATGCGCGAGAACCGGAAGGGCGGCGTCGCGGCCTCCACCTCGGGCGCGAGCGTCTGAGCGCGCCCGCCTCCGCTCTCGGTCAGCAGCCCCTCGCCAAGCACGTAGTAGCTCTCGGATCCATGGTGTTCCACGACGCTGCCCTCCTGCCTTCGCATAACACGTGGCCTTCGACACGAAGCCGCGTGATGCTACGCCTATCTGCGGCCGCGTGCAGACACCGCCGAGCGGCGGCTGCGGCCGGCAGGCGGAAGCTCGGCCGGCGTCTCGAGGGCGCCCGCCAGGCGCTGGAACGGTCCCTCGGTCGCGGCCAGCTCCGCGGGCGTGCCCCGCTGGACGATGCGGCCGTGCTCGACCACGAGCACGGCGTCGGCCCGGCGGACGGTCGCCAGGCGGTGGGCGATGATGACGGAGCTGCGGCCGTGCAGGAGCCGGTCGAGGGCGCGCTCGATCACGACCTCGGTGGGCCGGTCGATGTTGGAGGTCGCCTCGTCGAGGATCAGGATGCGCGGGTCGGCGAGCAGGGCGCGGGCGATCGAGATCAGCTGCCGCTCGCCGGCCGAGAGCCCGGCACCGCCCTCGCGCACCTCGTGCTCGAGGCCGCCGTGCAGCCGCCCCAGCAGCCGGTCGAGGCCGATCGCCGCGGCGGTGTCGCGCACCTCGTCCTCGGTCGCGTCGGGCCGGGCGAAGCGGATGTTGTCGGCGATCGTGCCCGAGAACAGGAACGGGTCCTGCAGCACCACGCCGAGCTGGCGCCGGTAGCCGCGCAGCTCGACCTCGCGCAGGTCGGTGCCGTCGACCCGCACGACGCCCGAGCGGGGGTCGTAGAAGCGGGCGATCAGCTTTGCGAGCGTCGACTTTCCGCCGCCGGTCTGGCCGACGAGGGCGATGCAGCCGCCCGGCGGCACGTGGACCTCGATGTCGTGCAGGACGGTGGTCTGGCCGTAGGCGAAGGTGACCGCGTCGAGATCGATGCTGCCCTCGATCGGCCCGATCGGGCGGGCGCCGGGGCGGTCGCCGATGTCGGGCTCGGTGTCGAGCACCGAGCTCACCTTCACCATCGCGGCGGCGGCCGCCTGCAGCTGGCCGTAGACGTCGGAGAGATCCTGCAGCGGCTGGAAGACGAGCTGGAGCAGGTAGATCGCGGTGATCAGCGTGCCGATCGTGAGGCTGCCCGAGTCGAACAGGTGCGCGCCGACGACGAGGACCGCGCAGGTCGAGATCGCCCCGAGCAGCTCGATCGACGGGAAGAACACCGAGAAGAGCTGCTGGGCGTAGACGTTGGACGTGCGGTTCTCGCCGTTCAGCTCGTCGAACTGGGCCTGGAACTGGCGCTCGCGGTTGAACGCCTGGATGATCGCCATCCCGGACACCGACTCCGCCACCTGGGCTGTGACGGCGGCGATGCGGTTTCGCACGTCGAGCTGGGCGACGCGCCGACTTGCGCTGGAACCAGCGTGTCAGGATCAGCGTCGGCGGCAGGATCACCATCGCCACCAGGGCGAGGCGCCAGTCGACCACGAACAGGACGATGATCGTCGTCGGCAGCAGCACGACGTTCGAGACGAGCGTCGGCAGGCCCTGCGAGAGCGCGTCCGAGATCGCGTCGACGTCGCTCGTCACCCGGGCGATGATCCAGCCCGCCCGCTGCTCGGAGAAGTAGCGCAGCGAGAGCGACGTCAGGTGGTCGAAGAGGTCGCGGCGCAGCCCGAGCACGATCCCCTGGCCGATCCGCGCGAGGCCGCGGATGAGCGTCGAGCTGGCACAGCCAGCCGACGAGGTTCACCGCCAGGTAGGCGACGACGACCACGGTGAGCGTGTGCTCGTCGCCCTTGCCGATGCCGTCGTCGATCGCGGCCCGCACGAGCAGCCAGCCGCCCGACTGGGCGGCGGCGCTGCCCGTGGCGACCAGCGATCAGCCAGGCGACGAAGCCCCAGCGGCCGCGCAGGTAGCGCGCCGAGGCGGCTAAGCCCGGTGCGGCGCCTATCGCGACACCGACCTCGTCCCCGAACAGGTCGGCGAAGGCGGCCTTCGCCTGCGAGCAGGTCGGCCGGGCGGCCGTCCTCGACCAGGCGGCCGTCCTCGAGCACGACGGCGCGGTCGGCCAGCGCGAGCGTCGAGAGCCGCTGCGCGGCGACGAGCACGGTGCGGCCCTCGACCGCGGGCCGCAGGCGCGACGACCAGGTCGTGCTCGGTGTGGGTGTCGACGGCCGACAGCGGATCGTCGAGCACGATCACCCGGGCGCCGGCGATGAGCGCGCGGGCGAGCGCGACCCGCTGGCGCTGGCCGCCCGAGAGGTTCACGCCGCGCTCGCCGATCAGGGTGTCGTAGCCGTCGGGCAGGTCGGGCACGAAGTCGGCGACGCCGGCGGCCACGCACATCGCCTCGACCTCGTCCCAGGGCGCGTCGGGCCGGCCGGCGGTCAGGTTCTCGCGCAGCGTGATCGAGAACAGGATCGGCCGCTGCGTGATCACGGCGACCGCCTCGCGCACGTCGCGAGCGCCACCTCGCGCAGGTCGACGCCGCCGACCGGACGCTGCCGCGCGGTCGGGTCGTAGAAGCGCGGCAGCAGGTTGAGCAGCGTGCTCTTGCCGGCGCCGGTGCCGCCGCACACGGCGACGATCTCGCCCGGCTGCGAGGGCGAGGTCGATGCCCGCGCAGCACCTCCTCCTCGCCCGGGTAGGCGAAGTGGACGCCTGCGAACGCGACGCCGAGCGGCCCGGCCGGCAGCTCGCGCGGGTCGCTCCGCCTCGGGCAGCCGCTGCACCTCCTCCAGCCAGGCGAACGTGCGCCCGGCCGAGGCGATCGCGCGCTGGGCCAGGTTCAGGATCCAGCCCAGCGCCTCGAGCGGCCAGGTCAGCTGCAGCAGGATGGTGTTGAAGAGGACGAACTGGCCGATCGTCAGCCGGCCCGTCGATCACGTCGCGGCCGCCGAAGAAGACGACCGCGGCGATCGAGAGCGTCGGCAGGAAGAACAGCGCCGGCAGGTGCTTGCGCCTCGACGCCCGCCTGGCGGCACGACGATGTCGCGCACGCCTGGCCGCCTTGCCGCCGAACCGCTCGCGGACGTCGTCCTCGCGCCCGAACGCCTGCACCATCTCGATGCCGACGACGGCCTCGTCGGCGGCCTCCGTGACGTCGCCCTTGGCCGCCTGCACCCGGCGCGAGATCGGCATCACCAGGTGGGCGAAGCGCCAGGCGACGAAGCCGATCAGCGGCGTCGCGACGCGCCGAGTAGAGCGTCAGGCGCGGGTTCACGAGCGCCAGCACGATCACGCCGCCGATGATCATCATCGCGCTCTGGAAGCCCTGCACCACGCCCCAGCCGATGAAGTAGCGGATCGGGAAGAGGTCGTTGGTCGCGCGCGAGACGACCTGGCCGGTCGGATGCAGGTCGTAGAACGCGCGCGGGAAGCGCACGTACCCGGCGTAGAGCATCTCGCGCAGGCGGGCCTCGAGCCGGATGCCGACCCGCGACGTGGCGAAGCGGCGGGTGAAGTTGACCCAGAACCGGATCGAGCGCGAGGGCGATGATGGCGACGATGTAGGGCCACAGCGCGCCGGAGCTGCTCGGGACGATGGCGCCGTCGATCGCCCGCTGGATCAGGACCGAGACGGTCAGCGAGAGGGTCGTGTAGGCGAGCGCGCAGGCCAGGCCGATCAGGACCAGGCGGCGCTCCTCCCACCACAGCGCGGCTAAGCCGGCGCACGGTCGGGCGCAGGGGGTAATCCTCGGGGTCAAACGGGTTCATCGGGCGGTGTTCGGCGGGCTCAGCCGATCACTCGGCGCCGGAAGTTGCGCGTACCTGCCCACAGGAAGAGTGCGCTGAACCCGAGAAGCACAGGGTAGACGGCCCAGAGCGTCATGTGAGCAGACGACGTCAAGCGCCGCCCGGAAGCCCTCGTTGATATAGACGAGCGGATTGATCAGGACGACGATCTGGAGCCAGTGGACGCCGTCGACCGTGACGGGCGAGAGCGTCGTCCACGCGTAGTACGTCCCGCCGAGGAACGTGAGCGGCAGGATGATGATGCCGAACAGGAGCGGCACCGTGCGCGGGTCGAAGATCGTCCCGAACGTGAGCCCGAGCGCCGCGGTCGTCACGCATGCAAGCGGCAGCAGCGTGACCAGCACGAGCCAGTGCACCTGCAGATCGACGTGGATGCTGCTCGCGTGCACGACCGCCGCGATGGGGAAGACGAGCGTCGCGGCGAACACGCCCTGGATCGCGCCGAAGACGACCTTCTCGATCGCGACGAGCGCGACCGGGAGGGGCGCCAGCACGCGGTCCTCGATCTCCTTCGTGTAGCCGAACTCCTGCACCATCGGCAGGGCCACGGCCTGGATGCCCTGGAACATGATCGAGAGGCCGACGACGCCGGCGACGAGCACCGTCGCGAACTCCGACTCGCCGGCCGGGCCGCGGCCGGCGCCGACCCCGGTGCCGATCGTGGGGAAGACGTACAGGAACACGAAGCAGAGCAGGAGCGGCTGGATGATCGTGCGGGGGATGAACTCGCGCAGGCGCTTGCGCAGCACGACGAGGTCGCGCAGCAGCAGGGCGCCGAACGCCACCCGGCTCGACGCGACGGTGGAGCGCGTCCGGAAGAGCTCGCCGAAGTCCGCGGTCGCCGCCATCAGTCGCGCAGCTCCTTTCCGGTCAGGTCGATGAAGACGGTCTCGAGCGACGGCGGCGCCACCTGGACATCGCGCACCGCGTAGCCGGCGTCGTCTGCAGCGCCGATCACGCGCAGGAGCACCCGGTCGGTGCCGCGCACGGCGACCTGCACCGAGCCGTCGCGGGTGGTCGCCGACTCGACGCCGTCGACCGCTCCGCGCAGGCGCTCGGCCAGGCCCGGCAGATCGCCGTCGGCGGTGACGGTGACGATCGTGTCGGCGTCGACCGACTGCTTCAGCTGCTCCGGCGTGCCCAGGGCGAGGATGCGGCCGTGATCCATGATGCCGATGCGGTCGCAGAGCTGGTCGGCCTCCTCCATGTTGTGCGTCGTCAGGACGACGGTCTGGCCCGCCTCGTGCAGGCTCGAGACGATCTCCCACATGCCGATGCGGCTCTGCGGGTCGAGCCCGGCGGTGGGCTCGTCGAGGAAGAGGATGGCGGGGTTGTGGACGAGCGCGCGGGCGACCATCAGCCGCTGCGCGAGGCCGCCGGAGAGCGCCATGACCGGCGCCTTGGCCCGCTCGGTCAGGTGGAACTTCACGAGCAGGTCGTCGGCGGCGGCGCGCGACGCGGCCTGGCCCATGCCGAAGAAGCGGCCGTGGAAGTAGAGGTTTTCCCACACGCTGAGGGCGCGGTCGAGCGTGTTGGTCTGCGGCACGACGCCGATCAGCTGCTTGGCGACGGCCGGCTGGCGGACGACGTCGATGCCGCCGACGTAGCCTCGCCGGCGGTCGGGATCACCCGCGTCGTCAGCATGCTCGCCGTGGTCGTCTTGCCGGCGCCGTTGGGACCGAGCAGCCCGAAGATCTCGCCGCCGGCCACGTTCAGGTTGAGCCGGTCGACAGCCTTGGTGCCCCCCGGGTAGACCTTCGTCAGGTCGACCGTTCGGATGACGTCGACCGGAGCAGGTTCCGCCGGGGAGAGAAGCGACACGAGCCAGCACGATACCGCGGCCCCGCCCCCGCCCGAACCGGTGCCTGGCACCGAGACGGTGCCAGGCACCTGGCAGGGTCAGACGGCTGTGTCGGCTCTTGCGAGCACGACGGACGCCTCGATCTGGCGCTCCGGGATCGTCCAGTACCGTCGCAGGAGCTCGTTCTTCTCGGCCTCGCGCACGAGCGAGAAGCCGTTGCGCTCGTAGAAGCCGATCGCCCATCCGGCCGCCGCCCAGGTACCGACCAGCATCGGCCGGTCGGACAGCGAGCACAGATGATGCAGGATCGCCGATCCGACGCCGTGGCCCTGGCTCGCCGGCAGCACGTACGCGTGCCGGATCAGATCCACCTCGCCGACCGGTTGCAGCCCCATCACGCCCAGGAGCGCAGCGTCGGCCTCGTAGCCCCAGAAGGTCACGCCGGCCGCCGTCTCGGCCGCGAGCTCCTCGCGGCTCATGTACGGGTCGTGCCAGCGGTCGGCGGGGATGACACCGCGATAGGCCTCGGCCGCCGCGTTCACGACGGCGAAGATGGCATCGCCGTCCACGGCGCCGCACCGCCGGATGACGCCCATCAGGCGATCGGGGCCCCGAAGGCGGCCTTCCATGTCTCCGGCCCGACCTGGCCGTCCACCTCGAGGCCGAGACGCGTCTGGAACTTGCGCGTCGTCTCGGCGAGCGCCTTGTCGAAGACGCCGTCCACCGCGCCGAGGCCGTGCCAGCCGCGCTTCAGCATCTGCTTCTGGTAGATCGCGACGAGGTCGTGGTGGGCGCTGCCGGTGTCGAGGATGACGCCCTTCGGCAGCTTCGGGACGGGGCCGTGGTGGACCGGCGCCGGGGCGCTGTACGGCGGCCGCACGAACGCGGCCACCTGATCGCGCGGGCGGACGTGGAACGCGACCTCGTCGAAGTGGTCCGGGCCGGGCGAGTTGCCCTCGATCGTCGTCATCGAGCCGTCGGTGTGAGGCTCGACCACGATGCCGACGTGGTCGGGCCAGGTGTTGCTCGCATCCCACTCGTAGCAGACGTAGTCGCCGGGGCGGATCGTGGCGCTCTTGCCGCCTGCGACGACCCAGCTGTTCGCCTTCGCCGAGCCCAGGAACAGGCCGACCGACGCCCATCCCTTGGGGCTCTGGGCGTTGCCGGGCACGGCCAGGCCGGCGCCCATCCAGACGTAGGAGCACGCGAACTCCGCGCACCACGGCGCCGGGTTCGAGGCCATAGGCGGCCCCGAACTTGGTCAGGTTCGACCCCGGCGGCGTCTCGTGCTTGCCGAGCTCCCGCCGGGCGACCTCCAGGACGTCGGCTGCTGTCGCCATGGCCTCTCCCTTCCGGGTCGATCGCTGCCCCTCGCGCGGCGGAACATACCGGCCTCCGGGTGGCGGCTAGGAGACGGCGGAGCTGACGAGCACCGGCTCGGCCCGGGAGCGCAGCCTGGGCACGACGTCGTCGAGGGCTGCGAGCAGGCCGGCGTGGTCGCGCACGCGGATCGCGCTGCAGCCCATGCCCGCGGCGATCGCGGCCACGTCGAGCCCGTCGAACACCGGCCAGGCGCCGCGGCCGCCGTGGCGCTCGGCCAGGTCGTCCATCACGGCGTAGCGGCCGTTCGCGAGGACGACCAGCGCGACGCCCACGCGATAGCGGGCAGCCGTCCACAGGGCCTGGATCGTGTACATCGCCGAGCCGTCGCCGAGCACCGCCAGCACCGGCCGATCGGGGAGGGCCATGCGCAGGCCGACGGCGCCGGCGAGCCCGAATCCGAGCGCGCCGTTCGCCGTGGCCAGGAACCCGAATGGCGTTCGCACGGAGATCCGGGCGAGCAGCTCGGGTCGGTGCGACGGCGCCTCCTCGACGAGCAGCACGTCGGGCGGCAGCCGCTCGGCCAGCGCCGCGAGGGCATGCCCGGCTGTGAGCGGCGCGCCCGCCGTGGGCGGGGCGGGCTCGCGCGCCCGATCCGACGGTGTTGCGTAATCAACCATATTGTTTGAATATTTCGTGGATAACATAGCTGCTGCCATGGCGGCCTTCAATGGGGTCAAGGGAACTGCGATGCGGGTGGCCGTCCTCGGGCTGGGCGAGGCGGGCGCGACGATCGCGGCCGGCCTCGTCGCCGCCGGGGCGCGCGTTTCGGGGTGAGATCCTTCGCCCGGCCGGACTCTCGAAGGAGTTGTTCCGGCGGACGGCCCGGACGCGGCGGTCGCAGTGGCCGATGTCGTCCTCTCGGTCAACTCGCAGGCGGTAGCGGTCACAGCCGCGGAGGGGGCGGCTCCCGCGCTCACCCCGGCGCATCTCTACGCCGACCTGAACACGACGAGCGCCGCGGTGAAGCGAGCCGTCGAGGCTGTCGTCCACCCGACCGGGGCGGCGTTCGCCGACGTCGCGCTGATGGCGCCCGTGCCCGGCCGCGGCGTCCGCACGCCGGCGCTCGCGTCCGGTCGGGGGGGCCGACCGGTTCGCGGCTGCCTTCACGTCAATTGGCATGCCGGTCGAGTCGATCGGCGGGGCGGCGGGCGACGCCGCCACCCGCAAGCTGCTTCGCAGCATCGTCATGAAGGGCCTGGGCACGGCCGTGGTCGAGAGCATGACCGCCGCCGAGGCGGCCGGCTGCGCCGAGTGGCTGCGCGGCGAGATCGGGGCCATCTTCGAGGGCGCCGACGCGGGCCTGCTCGACCGCCTCCCCACGGGCAGCCGGACCCACGCCCGCCGGCGGGAGGCCGAGATGGAGGCGGCGGCCGCGCTCGAGCGCGACCTCGGTGTCGAACCTCACATTGCCGTCGCGGCTGCGAATGTCCTCCGTGCGATCCGGGTACAGGCGACGTAGAGTCCAGACCGGAAGGGAGGCGGCATGGACATCGGTAAGCCGCTTCGGATCTACACGATCGAGCCGGTGGAGGATCCGGTGCCGCGGCCGCAGCGGTCGCCGCGGGAACAGCCGGCGCCACCGCCTGCACCGCGGAAGGAGCCCGACCCGGCGCCGACGCCGTGAGCGCGGTCTCCCCCGACTATGTGGAGCCCGTCCATGGCTGGCGCCTGTGGTCGGTTATCGAGGCGGGCGGCCGGTCGCGGCTGCAGAGCCTGGTCTGCCCGAGCATCTGGTGGCCCCGCCGTGAGCTCGTCGCCACGTGCGAGGCGGCGCCCCGCGACAGCCTGCGGCCGTGGCGGCGGCGCCTGCCCGGGCACACGGCGCCCGAGCCGCGCTGCACGTGCGGCGTCCACGCGATGGCGCGGGTACGTCACCTCGCCACCTACGTGCCGCCGGCGGCGAGCCGGCTCGTCGTCCAGCGTGCGGTCGGGCGGGTGGCGCTGTGGGGCGACGTGATCGAGGGCAGCCGAGGCTGGCGGGCCTCCCGCGGCTACCCGGCGGAGCTGTGGCTCCCGCACGCCGACCTGCGCCGCCAGCCGGTCGCCGAGCTCGAGGCGATCGCCGTCGAGCTGGCCGACTACGGCGTGCCGGTGCACGTCTGCGACGGGATGACCGCACGCGAGGTCATCGCCGCGCTCTCCGCGGGATCGCCCCGCTTGGCCGTGTAGAACCACGAAGCGGGGCCTGGCCCCCGTCAGGTGACCCTCGCCGTGGTCGAGATGGAGCAGTTCTGGGTCAGTCCCCACGAACACACGGAGGGCCGGCCCCGGTGGGGACTGACCCCCGCTGGTGGAGGCCGGGATCCGTCCGGCGCCATTTGGTGCGACGCTTGCGGGGTGAACTTCAGCGGGTGATCGGTCTCGAGGGCGCGGGGGCGGGGCCAGCCAGCGCTGTGCGGTCGAGCGCGAACATCGCGGCGGCGGGGCGGGGGCGGCCGTCGCTCGTGTCGGCGACCAGCTCGCCCAGCGCGGGGCCGAACTTGAAGGCGTGCCCGGAGTCGCCCGCGGCGACAGTGATCGGGCCGAGCGATCCGATCGCGAAGTCGGCGTCGGGCGTCATCGTCCACGGATGCCGGTCGCTGCGCAGCGCGCGTCCGGCCAGGAAGGGCACCCGCTCGGCCACCCAGTCCTCCAGCCGGCGCTGCTCGTCCGGGTCGGGAGCGGTCGCCTCGTCTGCCCGCCACGGCTCGTCGCCGGCCGCGTCGAATCCGAGCTTGTAGCCGACGCCCGGCACCGGGTGGCCGTAGACGCCGCCGTCGTCGTCGGCGCCCCACTCGACGAGGCCGGGTAGGCCGACGAGCTCGGGCGCGTCGAAGTAGGTAACCTGGCCGAGCGCGGGCGCGAGCGCGAGGTGCAGTCCGAGCGGCTCGACCAGCTCCGCCGTCCACGGCCCGGTGGCGATCACCGCCCGGTCGGCGGCGATCGGCCCGGCGTCGGTCGTCACGCGGACGCCGGCTGCGGTCCGCTCGACCGCGAGCACGCGCTCGGGTGCCCGCAGCTCGGCGCCTGCCGAGACGGCGGCCTCGGTCAGCGCTGCCATGCCGGCGTCGGCCGCGACCGTGCCTGCGCGCGGGTGGAAGAGAGCGGTCGCGTCGTCGCCGACCGCGATGCCGGGCACCCGCCGGCGGATGTCGGCCGGGCCGAGCTCCTCGTATTCCGCGCCGGCCGCGCGCAGGCCTCCGGCCAGGTCGGCCAGGGTCGCGGCGGGCGCCAGGTCGACCTGCCCCGTGAGGTGCAGCACCTGGCGCGACCCGGCAGCCTCGAGGTGCGCCCAGCGGTCGAGCGCCTCGGCGGCGAGATGCGCGTAGTCGGGCAGCGCGTAGGCGACCCGGATCGAGCGGCTGACCCCGGTCGAGGACGTGCGCGGGTGCCCGCTGCCAAAGCGATCGACCCCGATGACGTGGGCGCCGCGCCGGGCCAGCGCGAGCGCGGTCGACAGCCCGATCACGCCGAGGCCCACCACCACGACCGTGTCCGGGGTGCGCGCCATCGGCCGTGATGGTGTCATGTCAAGCTAGTCTCAGGCTGTCTACTCGCACTCCGCCGGAGGATCGCCATGACCGTTGCCACCGCTCCCGTCGCGACCGATGTCGACCGACTGACCGCGAAGCTCGGCGCCCGCGAGCCCGGCCACCTGATCGACGGAGCCTGGACGCCCTCGCAGTCCGGCGAGACGTTCCCGGTCTACAACCCGGCAACGGGCGGCGTCATCGCGAACGTCGCGCTCGGCGACAAGGCCGACATCGACCGCGCCGTGCAGGCGCGCCCGGCGCGCGCTCGACGGCCCGTGGTCGCAGATGGCCGCACTCCGAGCGCGCGCGGCTGCTGTTCCGGCTCGCCGACCTGGTCGAGGCGCGGGCGGACGAGCTCGCGCTGATCGACACGCTCGACAACGGCAAGCCGTTCAAGGACGCCCGCAGGGTCGACATCCCGGCTGCCGTCGAGGATCTGCGCGAGTTCGCCGGTTGGGCGACCAAGCTCTACGGCGAGTCGGTGCGCGTCCCGGCGGGCGACGTCCACGCCTACACGCTGCGCGAGCCGGTCGGCGTCGCCGGCCTGATCGTGCCGTGGAACTACCCGTTCATGATCGCCGTCTCGAAGGTGGCGCCGGCGCTTGCCGCCGGCTGCACGGCGATCCTGAAGCCGGCGGAGCAGACCCCGCTGTCGGCGCTCGTGCTCGGCGACATGATGCTCGAGGTCGGCTTCCCCGAGGGCGTCATCAACATCGTCACCGGCGAGGGCGACGCGGGCGCGGCGCTGGCCGAGCACCCGACCGTCGACAAGATCTCGTTCACCGGCTCGACCGAGGTGGGCAAGTCGATCATCCGGGCCGCCAGCGGCAACCTGAAGCGGGTCACACTCGAGCTCGGCGGCAAGTCGCCGGTCGTGATCTTCCCGGACGCCGATCTCGACCGCGCCATCTCCGGCGCGGCGCGCGGGATCTTCGCGAACAGCGGCCAGGTGTGCGTTGCGAACTCCCGCCTCTACGCACACGCCGACGTCTTCGACCAGGTCGTCGAGGGGATCGCCGACCGCGCCCGCGCCATCAAGGTCGGATCGGGAGTCGATCCCGAGAGCGAGATGGGTCCGCTCGTCTCGCTCGAGCAGCTGGAGCGCGTGTCCGGCTACCTCGAGGCCGGCGCCCGCGAGGGTGCCCGCGCCCTCACCGGCGGCGGCCGCATCGCCGGCGGCGGCTACTTCGTCGAGCCCACCGTCCTCGTCGACACCCGCCCGGACATGCGGATCATGCGCGAGGAGATATTCGGCCCTGTGATCGCCGGCTCCTCGTTTCGCGACGACGACCTCGACCGCATCGCCGCCGAGGCGAACGACACCACCTACGGCCTGGCCGCCTACGTGTGGACGCGCGACGTCGGCACCGCCCACAAGATGGCGAGCCGCCTGCGGGCCGGCACCGTCCGGATCAACGGCGGCGGCGCGTCGGGCCTGCCGTTCGGCGGCTACAAGCAGTCCGGCTGGGGCCGCGAGAACGGGCTGATGGGGATCCAGGCCTACACCGAGGTGAAGTCGGTCGCGATCAAGCTCTGAGTGGCGGTCGCACCTCCTGCCGACGGCGCATCGCTGTGCGAGATCGTCGAAGCCGTGCGGGCGATCCCGTACGGCCGGCCGTCACAGCGGTCCGTCGCCGGGATGCTGCGCGAGGGGCGCGGCACCTGCTCGGCGAAGCACACCTACCTGTGCGAGCTCCTGGCCGAGCGGTTCCCCGCCACCGAGCCGCGCATCGTGCACCGCGTCTACCGCGTCGACCCGCAGACGGCCGCCGCCCGGTTCGGCCCGGATGCGGGTCGGGCCGTGCCGGACGGCGGGCTCGTCGACGTGCACCGCTACCTGACCGCGGTCGTCGCCGGCCGCCGGATCGCGATCGACGCGACCTTCCCCGGCGGCCCCTGGGACGGCCGCTCGCCGATGCAGCTTGCCTGCGGCGACGGCTCCGACCACCCGGCCGGAGCCGATCCGGACGCCGAGAAGCGCCGGCTCGAGGCCGAGCATTGCGACCCGGCGGCGCGCGAGCCGTTCATCGCAGCGCTCGCTCGAAGCGGATAGCGCCCGGTCAGAAGCGCAGGTCGGCGCCGATCGCAAGCACCTGCACCTCGACGTCCGGGACGAGGTGCGCCGCCCGGCGGACGAACTCGTCCTCGGGCGCGCCGGCCGGGCCGCGGCCGTACATCGGCCGGTACGTGCCCCAGTGGATGGGGACGGCGATCCGCGGCCGCAGCATCCGCAGGGCGGTCGCAGCCCGCTCCGGGTCGAGGTGGCCGGGCGGCAGGCGCGGCCCCCACCCGCCCACCGGGAGCAGGGCGACGTGCAGATGGTCGGCCAGCCCCGCCATGCCCGCGAACAGGTCGGTGTCGCCGGCGAAGTACACCCGGCGGCGCTCGCCCAGCAGGTAGCCCAGCGAAGGCGCCTTCACGCCCAGCGGCCCGCGCGCGGCGGAGTGCGCCGCGTGGGTCGCGCGCACGGCGAGGCCGTTGACGTCCGCGCGATCGCCTTCGCCGACCTCGACGACGTGCGAGAACCCGCGCCGCTCGAGCATCGCCCCGGCGCCGCGCGGGACGACCACCCGGGTGTCGCGGCCGAGCCCCTCGAGGGACGGCAGGTCGAGGTGGTCCCAGTGGACATGCGAGACCAGGATCAGGTCGATGGGCGCAAGCGCCTCCGGCTGCACCGCCTCCGCCCGTCGCAGGTGGCCGACGCGGCGCCGCAGCACCGGGTCGGTGAGGACGCGTGCGCCGTCGAGCTCGACGAGGACGGTGCTGTGCCCGAACCAGGCGAGGCGCCCCGGTTCGTCGGCGGCCATCAGGTCCGGCCGGCTGCGGGCACCGTGGCGGCGCCTGCCGCGTCGCCGGTGGCCTGCCCACCGCCCTGGAGCGTCCGCCGCCAGCCTTCCAGGATGTCGTGGACGTGCTCCGCCCCGACGATCTCGCCCTCCGGGAGCGGCAGCCCGGATGGGGCGAGCAGGAACGCGCGTGTCTGCGGCCCGCCCATCCCCCCGTGGAACGAGATCAGCTCCTCGAACGCGCACCCCTGCTCGAGCTGGCTGTCGTAGAAGCTGTTCACCATCAGGTCGGCGACGTGCGCGAACCCGTCGGTGCGCTTGAGATGCCGCGCGGCGTTCGGCGGGAACGGGGCGAGCGGATCCTCGCCCTCGACGGTGCCGTCCGCGACGTAATGCGCTCCGTTCGCGCCCAGCGCAACGGGGCCGCGCGCCTCCGAGTGGGCCAGCACGAACCCGATGTGCGGGTGCGCCCGCAGGGTCTCCGTGAGCCGCGGATAGCGCTCGTCGATCTCCTCGAGCGTGAGCCGGCGCTGCTCGGCCATCAGATAGATCAGCCCCAGGTTCCCCGACCCGAGGACGACGACGCCGGGGTCGCCGACGTCGGCCCCCGCCTCCGCGCTGTCGGGCTGCGCCGGCCGTCCCGTGGCCTCGCGCACCGCCTGCGACATCGCGGTGTCGTGCTCGTCGCCGCCCGCGAGCGGGGCGACGGCGGCGCGGTCGAGCGTCGTGTCAACCAGGTCGGCCAGGCTGTAGCCGTTGCGCTGCAGGAACGTCGCGCCCTGGGTCTGGCCGTGGTCGGACAGGACGACGATCTCGTACGGCCGCGGGGCGTACCGGCGGGTCCGCTCGATCCGGCCGAACTCCTGGTCGAGCTTGCGCAGCGCCTCGAGCGTGTCGGCCCGCTCGAGGCCGGAGTGGTGGGCGACCTCGTCGTAGCTCGAGAACGTCGCGTAGACGGCCGGGCGGCCGCGCATCATGTCGGAGAGGACGCCGAAGACGATCAGGTCGCGCACGACGACGCAGATCCCGGCCCGTAGCAGCGGGTACTTGCCGCCCCGATGGCCCCGCGGCCGCACGTCGCGGCGCATCGCGCGGAGGGCGGCCGACAGCTCGAGCACGATCTCCCAGAAGAACAGCACGAGGACGCGGGTGACGTTCGACCCGTTGGCGAAGAACGCCCGGTACCCAGGGTTCGCCTGCTTCTCGGCGTCCATCCGGCTGACGGTGAGGATCACCTCGTCCGCCTCGCCGGAGAGCAGGTTCCCGCGGCTGCCACCGCCGTCGACGAGAAGTCCGCGACCGGTGGCAC
Organism: uncultured Actinomycetes bacterium; assembly: GCA_963708365.1. Lineage (GTDB taxonomy): Bacteria > Actinomycetota > Thermoleophilia > Gaiellales > JAICJC01 > JAICJC01. The sequence continues at coordinate 21,802 of CAVPSM010000009.1, read as the reverse complement.
GGCGGCGCTCGATCTCGGCGCAGTCGGCGGGCGCCGAGCACGTCATCACCTTGCCCGTCTCCTTCTCCACCCAGCGGAAGGCGGGGATGTCGTCGTTCGACCCGAGCAGGATGCCGGCCTGGCTGGCCCCGGTCTGCGACGAGAAGTCGGTCTCCCACTCGAGCAGCGTGTGGGTGCCGTCGCCGAGCCAGCGGGCCAGCTGCGGCGCGTGGCCGTCGCGCATCGCGCGCTTCAGCACGGGAAGCGCGAGGCCGTCGATCTCGAGGTAGACGATCCCGGGCACGTTCGTCTCCTCGACGCGGCCCTGGCGGCGGGACACCCGCCGGATCGTCCGCAGCAGGTGGACGTCGTCGTTCGTCCCGGTGAGGACGCCGATCACGACCCCGGCGGCCGACGCGAGCAGCGCGACCGCGAACCCCTCCCCGTAGGAGGAGAGCTGGATCGCGCGGTCGTCGATCGAGGCGGCCGCCCGGATCATGAACGCGTCGAGGAACAGGACGAGGACGAAGTCGAGCGCCAGGGTGAACGGCAGCCGCAGGGCGGCGACCACCGGCGGGAGCAACGCGTTCAGCACGGCCACAACAGCGGCGGTGATCAGCGCTCCGGCCGCAGACGGGATCGTCACCCCGGGAACCACGAACGCCGCGACCAGGAGCGACGCGGCCGCGGTCACCCAGGACACGAGCAGCGCGACGACCGTGAGCCGCGGGCGGTCCGGCTCCCAGCGCAGCGGGGCGCCGTAGGCAGGCTCGGTGGCCCGCGCGGTCCTGGACGGGCCGTCGGTCATCAGACCAGGGACGCTCGCTGCGGCCGCCGCCCGACGCATCGTCCGGATCGGACGACCACGGCTCCCCGCCGTTTCATCCGGGCGGCATGAGGGGGCCCGGCCGCGCCGGCCCTACCGTCTGGCCGACCGACGGGGGAGGATCTCGATGAACACGCAGGCCACCACAGGCGGCACCCAGGGCCGGGTCTCGAGCGCGATGACAGGCTGGGTGCGCTTTGCCGCGATCCTGCTCGTCTTCGCCGGAGTGATGAACATCATCCACGGCTTCACCCTTCTCGACCACAAGCACTTCGTGTCCGACCAGCTCGACTACTCGAACTTCACGTTCTGGGGTTGGGTCTTCCTGGTCGCGGGGATCGTGCAGATCGGCGCCGGTGTCGCCGTGTTCGGGAGGCGCCTGCTCGGCTATCAGATCGGCGTCGTGCTGGCGGTCATCGCGATCGTCATGTGGTTCCTCATGATCTTCTCCGCGCCGTTCGGGGCGATGATCGGCATCATCGTGAACCTGTGCGTCCTGTACGGGCTCACGGTGGGCGCCGGCGACGACTGGGCGTAGACGCCTCGGGCTAGACCGCGTTCATGCCGGCGAGGTACACCAGCACGGCCTGCACGCGCCGGTTCGCCTCGGCGGACTCCGCCAGCTCGAGCCGGCTGAAGATCGCGTTGATGTGACGCTCCACCGCACGGGTGGTGATGAACAGCGACCGGGCGATCGCCGCGTTGCTGCGCCCCTCCGCGATCAGCCCCAGGATCTCGCGCTCCCGCGGCGTCAGCTTGTCCACCCGCGAGCCCTCGCTGCGGCCCCGCGCTCCCACCAGCTGCTCGACGATGTGGGGGTCGACGACCGAGCCGCCCCCGGCGACCTCGTGCAGCGCGCGCGCCAGCTCGCCCTCGTCCTTGAGACGCTCCTTCAGAAGATACGCGCGCCGGTCGGATCCGCCCTCGAAGAGCGAGACTGCGTAGAGCGGCTCCGCGTGCTGGCTGAGCACGACGACGCCGATCTCGGGGTGTGACTGACGCAGCTCGCCGGCGAGGCGGATCCCTTCGTCGGTGTTCGTCGGCGGCATGCGGATGTCGGTGAGGACCACATCCGGCCGCACGGCGTCGATGGTCGTGCGCAGGTCGTCGAGATCGGCGCAGGTCGCCACCACGTCCACCTCGGCAAGCTCCTCGAGCGCGCGCATGATGCCCTCGCGGGCCAGGTAGCTGTCCTCGCCGAGCACGATTCGAAGCGTGGTCATCTCGGTCCCCCCTGACCCGAGGAACGATCGTCAACACGACCGTCGGTAGGGGCAACATATCCCGTCCGCGCGGGTGATGCCACTCTCCCAACAGTGTGGTGCCGATGTGTCACCCGCCGCGCTCTGCGGCCGGACGTTTTCCGGCGAACCGTGCCGTCGCTGTGGTGGTACCCGAACGCCGATGTGGTGGTATCCGGCCTATACAGCACGGCGCGGAGCCCGTATCGTCCCACTCCGCTCCGCGAACGCGCGGGACAAAGTTGTGCGGATACGGAAACCTGGGGAGGGCGTATTTCCGCTGTGAGGCCAACAGGCGCCGGTTCTGGCGCAAAGTTGCCGACTCGCCGGCATGCTGCTTCGCGCGCAGGCCGTGGGGTCGAGCTGGCGGCGGTCGGCCCGGCTGAGCAGACCAGCCCGGCGCCGCCGCCGTTCGACGTGATCGACTCGAAGGTGCGGGTGCCGCTGGTGCCGGAGGCGTGCGTGTCGCGCGTCGGCCTGGTGAACCGGCTGCGCACCACGACGGCGACCCCGATCGTGCTGGTCGCGGCGCCCGCGGGATACGGCAAGACGACCCTGCTCGCGCAGTGGGCGGCGCGTGATGAGCGCAGCGCGGCGTGGGTCACGATCGATGAGCGGGACAACGACCCGCTCATCCTGGTGCGGCACATCGCCGTGGCGCTGGGCGGTGCCCGGCCCGTGCCGCCCGCCCTGCTCGAGGCGCTCGGGACGCCGGGCGCCTCGGTGTGGGCACGGGCGCTGCCGCGGCTGGTCGCGGCCGTCGAGGTCGACCCGAGCCCCTTCGTGCTGATCCTGGATTGCGCTGATCGCCTGCACGCGCGCGACGCCCTCGACGCGGTCAACACGCTCGCGGAGCACATCCCCGAGGGGTCGATCCTGGCGCTCGCCGGCCGCACGGCCCCGGCGCTTCCCATCGGGCGGATGCGCGCGAGCGGGCGCGTGCTCGAGATCGAGGCCGACGCGCTCGCCCTCAGCAGGCGGGAGGCGACGCTCCTGCTCCGCGGTGCGGGAGTCGATCTCGACGACGACGAGGTGCGCTATCTCGTCGAGCAGACCGAGGGATGGCCCGCCGGCCTCGTCCTTGCAGCCCGCTGCATGCAGCGCACCAGACAGCCTCTGGAGGAGCCGCTCGAGCTGACCGGCGAGGACCGCTACGTGGCGGAGTACGTCCGTGCGGAGCATCTCGCCGACCTCGCACCGGAGACGCTGACCTTTCTGCGCCGCTCGGCGGTCCTGAGCCGCATGTCCGGGCCGCTCTGCGACGCCGTGCTGGAGACGTCCGGCTCCGGAAGACGATTGCGGGCGATCGACCGCTCGAACCTCTTCATCGTCCCGCTCGACGCATCCGGGAAGTGGTACCGCTACCACCATCTCTTTCGCGACGTCCTCCTGCGGGAGCTCGAGGACACCGAGGCCGAGCGCATCCCGGAGCTGAACGAGCGCGCGGCGGACTGGTTCGAGGCGCACGGCGATCTGGAGGCTGCGCTCGACCCGGCGGCCGCCGCCGGCGACGTCGCCAGGGTCGCCCGGATCCTGTCGACGATCGCGCTCCCGGTCGTGAGCAGCGGCCGGGCCGGGGCGGTCGAGCAGTGGCTGGACGGCTTCGCCGGCCGCGATGAGCTGGAGCGGTATCCGGGCGTCGCCACCCTGGGCGCCTGGGTGCACGCGGTGCGCGGCAACCCGGAGGAGGCCCACCAGTGGCTGCGGGCGGCGGAAGGTGGCACGCCCGACGCGGAGATGCCCGACGGCTGCAGCTCGGCGCGGCCGTGGACCGCGGTCGTGCGGGCCGCCATGTGCGACCACGGCGCGGAGCAGATGCTCGCCGACGCGGAGTCGGCGGTCGCAGACCTGCCGACCGACAGCCGCTGGTATCCGATCGCGCTCCTCCTCCGCGGAGCGGCGCTGACCCTGCTCGGCGAGATCGAGGAAGCGGACGTCGTTCTCGCCGATGCGGGTCGCGCGGCCGGCTGGGCCGGCGCGGCAGACGTCCAGATCATCGCGCTCGGCGAACGGGCGATGCTGGCGGCGGCCTGCGGCGACCACGGCACGGCCGAGACGCTCGCGGAGGAGGGGCGGGAGCTGGTGTACGAGGAGCGGCTCGACACCTACGCGACCAGCGCCGCCGGGCTGGCGGCGGCGGCCCGGGTCGGCCTGCGCAAGTGCCGTTGGGACCAGGCCCGTGCCGATCTGAACGCCGCCGAGCGGCTCATCGGCGACCTCGGCGACGCCCTGCCCTGGTTCGCGGTGCAGACGCGGATGGAGCTCGCCCGGGCGCACCTGACGCTGCGTGACGCCGAGGGGGCCGGCGCCCATCTGAACGAGGCGATGGAGATCCTGGGCCGCCATCCGCATCTCGGCCTCCTCGAGCGGCAGGCGGACGCGCTCCGCGACGAGATCACGTCGACGCGCGAGGTGGGCGACTTCACCGGGTCGGGGCTGACCGCGGCCGAGCTACGGCTGCTCCCGCTGCTCGCCACCCACCTGTCGTTCCGCGAGATCGGCGAGCGCCTGTTCGTCTCGCGCAACACGATCAAGACACAGGCGATCTCGGTCTACCGGAAGCTCGGAGTGTCGAACCGCAGCGCCGCGATCGAGCGCGCCGCCGAGATCGGCCTCGTCGATCCCGCCTCGCCGGTCGGCGCCGGCGGGCTCAGCGTCACCGCCTGATCGGGACGGGTCGGCCAATTCACCCGCAAGGGGCGATGCGCCGGAAGCCCGAAACGCCTGCAATCGTGGTTACGCCGTGGACGACTACACCGACACGCTTCGAAGGCTCTCGATTCGCGACGACGCATACGTCGAGTCGCTCTCCGATGACCAGAAGAATGTCGAAGCTTCGGGCTTCGACCGCAAGACGCATGCCCTCGTCCAGCTCGGTGCGATGGTCGCGATCGATCCCGCACCGCCGTCGTACATGCGTCTCATCGACGTCGCGCTCGAGTGCAACGCGAGCCGAGACGAGATCGTTGGGACGCTGATCGCGGCGATGCCGGCCGTCGGGGCCGCGCGGGTCGTCTCGGCCGCGCCGAAGCTCGCGCTCGCGCTCGGCTACGACGTGGCCGCGGCGCTCGAAGAGCTCGGCGACGGCCGCAAGCCGCGGTGAGCGGCGGGTCGGGCACGTGGTCCTGACCGTCGCCATCATCCTCGCACTGGTGCTGCCGCATCCCGCCAACATCGTGGTGCTCGTGCTCGGCGTGGTCGGCGAGGTGGGGGAGATCGTGTGGGGCCGCAGGCTCGCCCGCCGGTGGCGGCCGAAGACCGGCGTCGAGACGCTGGTGGGGCAGACCGCCGACGTCGTCGTCGACTGCCGTCCCCGCGGCCAGGTGCGCGTCCGCGGCGAGCTCTGGGAGGCCGACTGCGAGGACGGCGCCGGGGTCGGCGACACAGTGCGGATCGTCGGCCGGGAGGACCTCACCCTGACGGTCGTCCCGGAATGAGCGCGGCGCAGGTTCCGACCCGGCGCCGGTTCGAGCTCGTCGCCGCGCACACCGACCGGGCCTCGAGCATCATCTGCGGCGGTGTGCTGGACGCCCGCGGGGCGCCACGGCTGAGCGTGGCGATCGACGCCGCGCTGGCGCGGTCGAGCGTCCTGGTCTACCTCGACCTCGAGGACGTCACCCTGGTCGACGCGACCGGGGCCGGCCTCGTCGCGGCGACCGTCCGGCGCTGCGCCGCCAAGCGTGTGCACCTGGAGCTGTGGCCGGGAATCGCGGTTGAGACGATGCTGGTCGATCTGGGCGTGCCGCTGCCGCGACGGGCGTACCCCTCGCGGCCATGCGCGCCGTCCGCCGGGCCCGGCACCGCATACCCTGCACCGGTTTCGCCCCGTCATCCCGTTTGGGCGATACCGCCCGCCGTACCACCGGCGAGCATGGGGCCGTGAGCTCGACGAACCCCGACAGCTACGAACGCGAAGGCCTCGGCGCGAAGTTCTGGCTCGGCCTGGTCGCCATCGCGATCGTCTGCGGCGTCGGGGCGATCATCGCCTTCGCGCTCTTCGGCTTCGCGTGGGCCGCGTTCGGCCTGATCGGGGCGATCATCGTGTTCGTCGCGCTGGCCGCCGGGGCGGCCTGGGCCATGGACCGCAGGTCGCGCCGGCGCTGGTCGTGAGTCGCCGGACCTAGCCGGGAGCGGGTAGCGTCGTGGCTCCTGGAGACGCTGCCGGGGGCGACGAGACGATCGTCGCGCCAGAGCCGGCCGAGGCGGCGGCGTCCGCGCCGCGGCTCGCGCTCGTCTGCGTGCTGCTCTTCGCCGTCATCGCCCTGATGATCCTGCTGCCGCGCGGGCCCGGCGCGAGCACGATCCTGACGATCTTCATCGGCGGCGCGCTCCTCGTTGCCGTGACGGCGGCCCGCGTGTCGCGGCGATGGGTGGCCCGGATCTCGCTCCTTGTTGCCGTGACGGCGGCCGGTTCGATCGCCTTGACGTGGGGGTTCGGCGACACCGCCACGACCGCGAGCCTGGGAATGACGACGCTGCTCGTGATCGCGGTTCCGGTCGCCATCCTCTCGGCGCTGCGAGACGCCCGCAGGGTGAGCATCCAGGCCGTCTTCGGCGCGATCGCCGTCTACCTCGTCGTCGGCCTCGCGTTCGCGCTGGCGATGAACATCGACGCGCGGCTGTCCGGCGATCCCTACTTCGCCCAGGTGAAGACTGCGAGCATCTCCCAGTACGTGTACTTCAGCTACGTCACCCTGGCCACGCTCGGCTACGGCGACCTCACTCCCGCGAGGGCGGTCGGTCGGCTCCTGGCCGTGTTCGAGACCATCGCAGGAAGCCTCTACCTGGTGACCGCGGTGAGCCTGGTCGTCTCGCGCATCGGCGTCGAGCGGCGCGGCCGCGGCAGGCCGTGAGCGAACCGGCGGGTTCACCCCCGCCGGGTGATGCGCCCACCCGGGTGCGCCGCGACGGTGTTTGGACGTGGGTGAGTGAAAGGGGAGGGTCGTGTTACCGAAGTCGATGCTCATGTCGCTGACGTGGCGCGAGCCGGGTGCCGACGGGCAGGGGCCGTTCTCGCCGCTACCGGAGGACACCGGGTACTGGGTACGGCACTGCGTCACCGTGGGTTCAAATCCCACTCCCTCCGCCAGATTGCTCGGTGTCGAATGCGCACGAAGGAAGCCCTGGTCGAATGACCAGGGCTTCTCCGCGGTGGTGCCTAGGGGATGAGCGCGCCGTTCGACGGTGACGTGTTGAGTCTGACCAACCATTGCGCTCTTCACGCTCCACACTGCGGCGTCGCTGCCAACCACGACGTAGGCGGGTCTGGCCACGCATGCGTGGGCACTCGACGAAGTCCCGACGATTGCCGGAGGCGCACCTGCGATGGGTCCGCAATCGACCGTCGTATATGGGAGCGTGCCCGTGACGTGCGCGCCGGTGACGCCGGCCAGCGTCGTGATGCCGGCTTGCGTCGAGACGACGATCGCTCCATCCGGCGTGGCCTGAACACCACCGAGATTCGGAGCTGGTTGCAGGCCGGGCGGCAATGTCACACGTGTGGTCGTGCCGTCGCGGTTGAGAATCGTCGGGACGGTCGCGCCCGCCAGCACCGCGGAATCCGAGAGCACGTTGAACAGCGAGGCGTCGCCGACATTGATCGGCTTGGAGAGGCTGCCATCGGGAGCGGCGATGACCGCGGTGTTCGTGCTTCCGTTGGAGTTCGCGAGCCCGATGGCGAGGTGGCCGTCGTGGAAGTACCTGAGTGCGAACGCGTCGGCGCCTTTCGGAAGCGGGAGGTCGTGAACGTGCGAGTGACGGAGTCATAAATGCGGACGATCGATGTGGCGCCGAGCCCGAGCGCAACGTGCCCGGCGTTGTCGACAGCGACGACACACGGAGGGTGGACGGTCCGAATCTCCGGCGGCCGGCGATCCTCGGCGCCGGTGTTGTCGGATAGCTCACCGAGCGGAATAACGACGGCGTTGGTTCCACCGGCCCGCACTTCGGCGAGGTGCGTCGAGCCGAGTGCCCATGCGGTGCCGTCTGCATCGATTGCAATCGTCGGATCCCAGCCGCCTCCCGCCGCGAACTCCGGGGGCAGTGAGATCGAGGTCAGTCAACCGGTCGCGTCGACGTGTTGGAGTTTGGCGTTGCTTGCATCGGCAGTCATGAACCAGACGCCGGACTTGGGATCGGCTACGAGCCGCGTAGCAGCGTTGAAGTGTCGACGTGATCAAAGAGCGCCCCGGCGGCTTCGAGGGAGAGCTGGACGTCGTACTGGTCCCGGCACGTGCGGAGGAGCCGCACCACGACGAGGCCGCGTTCACGGCCAGCAACGAGCGTCGAGCCCTCAATGCCAAGCCGACCATTCGTGAATGTTCTCATAGCGACGGACTCGACGGACCTGATACCCTAGGGGGGTAGGATATCGAGGAGGAGCCGGATGGTCGGTTACGGCGACAAGAAGGACGCCGTGCAGCGCCGGCTGCGGCGCATCGAGGGCCAGGTCCGCGGGCTGCAGCGGATGGTCGACGAGGACGCGTACTGCATCGACGTGCTCACCCAGATCTCGGCCGCGACGAAGGCGCTGCAGGCGGTGGCGCTCGAGCTGCTCGACGAGCACCTGCAGCACTGCGTCGCCGACGCCATCGGCGAGGGCGGCGCCGCGGCGCGAGGACAAGATCGCCGAGGCGTCGGCCGCGATCGCGCGGCTGGTCCGGTCGTGATCGATGGTCGCCTCGTTCTCGGCCGGCCGACATCGGCGACAGCCTGCGCGAGGCGTTCTTCATGTTCTGGGAGACGCTGTGGGCGCTGGTCCTCGGCTTCACGCTCGTCGGGCGCGGTGCAGGCGTTCGTGTCGAAGGACCAGATGCAGCGCGTGCATGGGCGATCACCGGCCGCCGGCCGTCGTCCGCGCGTCGGGCGTTCGGGATGGTGTCGTCGAGCTGCTCCTACGCGGCGACGGCGATGGCGAAGTCGCTGTTCCAAAAGGGCGCCGACTTCATGACCGCGATGGTCTTCATGTTCGCGTCGACCAACCTCGTCGTCGAGCTCGGCATCGTGCTGCTCGTGCTGATGGGCTGGCAGTTCGCGCTGGCCGAGTTCGTCGGCGGCCCGATCATGATCGTGCTGCTCGCGCTCATCGGCGGGTTCGTGTTCGCGCCGCTGCTCGTCGACGCGGCCGCGGGCCCGGCTCCAGGACGGCGGCGACGAGGACATCGCGATGGTCGGCGTCAGCGACGACGCAGCGACTCGAGCGACGCCGTGGCGCGAGAAGCTCACGAGCCAAGGCGGCTGGTCCGACGCCGCCGGCTACACGATGGCCGACATCACCATGCTGCGCAAGGAGCTCGTCATCGGCTACGTCGTCGCCGGGTTCCTCACCGTGCTCGTGCCGATGCGACGTGTGGAACGACGCTGTTCATGCAGGGCCACGGGTTCTGGACGAGCCTCGAGAACGTCATCGTCGGCCCGTTCATCGCGGTCATCAGCTTCGTGTGCTCGATCGGCAACGTGCCGATGGCGGCCGCGCTCTGGCACGGCGGCATCAGCTTCGGCGGCGTGGTCAGCTTCATCTTCGCCGACCTCATCACGATCCCGCTGCTGCTCATCTACCGCAAGTACTACGGCACCCGGCTCACGCTGCGCATGTTCGTCTGCGTTCTGCGCGGTGATGGCCGCCGCCGGCCTCGATGGTCGAAGGCATCTTCTCACGTCTCCGGCGGCATGCCGACGATCGCGGCCGGAGAACGATCGTCGACGACCCACTTCCAGTGGAACTACACGACGTTCCTGAACATCGCCGCGCTGGCCGTGCTTCGCGTTCCTCTACTGGCTGTACCGCAACCGCGAGCGGCTCGGCGGCGGCGCGGGCTACGCGATCGATCCGATCTGCGGGATGCAGGTCGAGACGGCCAACGCGCCCGCCGGCCAACCATGATGGTCACGCCTACTACTTCTGCAGCGACCGCTGCCGCGAGCGCTTCGAGGCCGAGCCCGATCGCTACGCGGACGTCGAGACCCAAGTTGGCGTAGATCTCGCGCGTCGCGGTCGAGCGGTTCAGCGTGTAGAAGTGGAACGAGTCGACGCCGCCGGCCATGAGGTCGCGGCAGAGCTCGGTCGCGGCTTCGACGCCGACCGCGCGCATCGCCGTCGTCGTCGTCTTCGACCGCGCGCAGCCGCTGCTCGAGCCAGCCGGGGAACTCGGCGCCGGCCATCTCCGACATGCGCTTCACCGACTTCGCGTTCGTGACCGGCATGATCCCGGGGATCACGGGTGTCGTCACGCCGAGCGCGTCGAGGTCGCCGAGGAACTCGAACCACACGTCGGCCTCGAAGAAGAACTGCGAGAGGCCGAAGTCGGCGACGCGCGAGCTTCTCGGCCTGGCGGCGCCGGTCGTCGTCGCGGTCGGTCGACGCGGGATGGCCTTCGGGATGCACCGCGACGCCGACCGAGAAGTCGCCGATGCTCGCGGATCGAGCGCGACGAGCTCGGTCGCGTGCTTCGAGCTCGCCGGGCGGCAGGTCGAGATCCTTGGGCGGATCGCCGCCGAGCGCCAGGATGTTCTCGATGCCGGCGTCGCGGTAGCGCGTGACGATCTCGACGAGCTCCGTCGCGCGCGTGCGCCGCGCACGTGAGGTGCGCCATGCCGGTCATCGACGTGTCGCGGTTGATGCGCGCGACGAGGTCGTGGGTGCGTCTCGCGGGTCGAGCCGCCGGCGCCGTAGGTCACCGAGACGAACGACGGGCTGCAGCGGCTCGAGCTCGAGCGAGCGCCTGCTCGAGCTGCTCCTCGGCCGCGGGCGTCTTCGGCGGGAAGAACTCGAACGACGAGCTCGGACCCGCGCGCGAGGATGTCGACGATCTTGGCCATGGTGAGAGGCGAGGGTAGGTTCTAGCGATGACCGCCGTCGAGGGAGCACCCGAAGGAACGCTGGACGTTCTCGTGGAAGCACCTCTACGACGAGGTCGTCACCTCGGGGCTGTGCACCGGGCTGCGCCGGCTGCGTGATCGCGTGCCCGCACGACGTGCTCGGCTACGACGACACGAACGGCGTCTACAAGCCGCTCCAGATCGAGGACTACGGCGGCCCGCGCGACTGCAGCCACGGCGACAAGGCGTGCACCTCGTGCACCCGGGCGTGCCCCCGCTTCCGGGCGTGGGAGCCCGAGATCGACGAGTTCCTGTTCGGCCGGCCGCGCGAGGCCGAGGAGCTGAGCGGCGTGCTTCAAGGACATCTGCCTCGCCCGCGCCGCCGACCCCGAGCTGCACGAGGTCGGCCAGGACGGCGGCCTCGTGTCGGCGATGCTCGTGTACGCGCTCGAGCACGACATCATCGACGCCGCGCTCGTGTCGTACCTCGAAGGCGACGGCTCCACGTGGAAGGCGATCCCCGGCATCGCGCGCACCCGCGCCGACGTCGATCGCGTCGGCCGGCAGCCGCTACACGTACTCGGCGAACACGCTCGCGTACATGGACCTCGAGAAGGAAGACGAGCGCATCGCGCTCGTCGGCATGTCGTGCCAGTCGTCGATCCCGCCGGTGATGAAGCAGCGCAAGGCGGGCAAGGTCGCGCGCGAGCTCGCGCTGCTCGATCGGCCTGCTGTGCTCGAAGACGTTCGACGACGCGATCTTCGAGGAGCTGTTCGAGGCGAAGTACGGCCTGCAGAAGGCAGACATCAAGAAGATGAACATCAAGGGCGTGTTCCAGATCTGGATGCACAACGGCGACTACCACGAGGTGCCGCTGAAGGAGTGCCACCAGTGGACGCGTGAGGGCTGCAAGATGTGCCCCGACTTCGCGGCCGAGCACGCCGACATCTCCACCGGCGGCATCGGCAAGTACAACGACTGGACGCTCACGATCGTGCGCACCGACGCCGGCCGCGACCTGATGGAGCGCATGCTCGCCGACGGCGTGATCGAGGTCCGGCCCGGCGACGACGACCCCGACGCGATCGCGCTGATGCACAAGCTGTCGAGGAAGTCGCGCAAGCGCTGGCCCGAGTTCGCGATGCCCGAGCCCGGCCTCGTACCGCCGCTGCCGCCCAAGCCCGCGCCGGCGCCAGCGGAGCCCGTGGACTAGCCGATGCGCGTCTGCGCGCTCGTCGGCGATCTCATGGACCGCTCGCGGATCAGCGCGTCGATCCCCGGATGTCGTGTTCGTTCGTGACGTCGACGGCAGTGTGCCGGCGCCGACGTCGTGATCGTCGATCTCGCCGAAGTCGGGCGGCGCGGTCGCCGAGTGCGCGCCGCCGCCGCCGTCGGCTCGCCTCGTGTGCTTCGGCCCGCACGTCGACGAAGCCGAGCGCGGCCGCGGCGAGCGCGGCCGGCGCCGACGTGGTGTTGCCGCGTTCGAGGTTCTTCCCCGGCCCGGCGGCGGCGATCGCGGGGTAGGTTCGCGCCGTGACGGAGGCGCCTTCGGGGACGGTGACCTTTCTTTTCACCGACATCGAGGGCTCGACGCGCCGCTGGGACGCCGAGCCCGAGCGAATGGGGACCGATCTCGCGCGACAGACGTGCTCGATGCGCGAGGCCGTCGAGCGCCACGACGGCTACGTGTTCGCCACCGGCGGCGACGGGTTCGCGGTCGCCTTCTCGCGGACCGGTGCCGCCCTCGAGTGTGCGGTCGAGATCCAAACCGCACTCAACGCCGCCGAGTCCCACCGGTGCGCGGTCCGGCGTGCACACCGGAGAGGCCGAGGAACGCGGCGGTGACTACTTCGGTCCGACCGTCAATCGGGTCGCGCGCTTGATGGCGATTGGACACGGCGGACAGATTCTCGTTTCGAGCGCGAGCGGAGCGCGTCGCGGCGGATGCCGAGACGCGAGCCTCGGTGAGCACCGGCTGCGCGACCTGTCCGAGCCCGAGCGCGTCTTCCAGCTCGTCGCGCCGGGTCTGCGCGCCGAGTTCCCGCCCTTGCGCTCGCTCGACGTATTGCCGACCAACCTGCCGGTGCAGCTCACGAGCTTCGTCGGCCGCGAGGACGACGTGAAGGCCGTCGCCGACCTGCTCGACGGCAACCGCATGGTGACGCTTACCGGTGTGGGCGGGCGTCGGCAAGACCCGGCTTGCGATGCAGGTGGCCGCTGACCTGCTCGACCGCTACGCGGACGGGACGTCGTTGGTCGAGCTCGCGGCAGTTGACGCGCTCCGTGTCGTCGAGGTCGTGGCGCAGGCGGTCGGCGTCGAGATCCCGCCCCGGGAGTCGGTCGAGACCACGTTGCTCGACGCGCTGCGGTCTCGGCAGTTGCTCCTGATCGTCGACAACTGTGAACACATCGTGCGCGAGGTGCGGCGCGTCGGAGAGCTGATCCTGCGCGAAGCGCCGGGTGTGGCGCTGCTCGCGACGAGCCGCGAGGGGCTCACGGTCCCCGGTGAGCAGCTGTTCTCGGTGCCGTCATTGGACGACGACGCCGCCGCGCTCAGCTGTTCGCGGAGCGCGCCATCGCGCGTCGACCCGTCGTTCCTGGTCCGCGACGAAGATGCCGATGCGATTACCGCGTTGTGCGTCCGGCTCGACGGCATGCCGCTCGCGATCGAGCTCGCGGCGGCGCGCGTTCGCATGTTCAACCCCGCCGAGCTGGTACGGCGCGTGGAGCAACGGTTCCGGCTGCTCACCGGCGGCCGGGGCGGCGTGGAGACGGCACCAGACGCTGCGCGCCGCGATCGACTGGTCGTACGACCTGCTCAGCCCCGAGGAGCAGGTCGCGTTCGCGCGGCTCTCGGCGTTCGCCGGTGGCTGCACGCTCGACGCCAGCCGAGGCGGTGCTCGGCGGCGGCGACGTTCCGTCCGATGACGTGCTCGATCTGCTCGCCGGCCTCGTCGACAAGTCACTCGTCCTCGTCGACCGGTATCGCGCCGAGACGCGCTTCGACATGTACGAGACCATCCGCCAGTACGCCGAGGAGCGACTCGTCGCCGCGGGCGATGCCGAGGCCGTCCGGGCCCGGCACGGCCAGTGGGCCGCGGCCTTCGCGCGTGTTGCCGGCCGAGGCCTCTACTCGCCCGACGAGCGGACCTGGGTCAACCGCCTCCGCGACGAGATCGACAATCTCCAGGCCGCGGTCGGTTGGGCGGTCGCGGCGGGCGACACCGACGTCGCGATGCGCATCGGCGCCTCGTTCGTCCGTCAACCGGTCGAGCACCCGCTACTCGGCACGGCTCACCTCTCGGAGAACGCGGCTCGCCGTCTGCGGGCGCCGACGTTCATCCCCTGCGCGCGCCGCCTGCCAACGCGGCGTGGGGTGTGCTCATGCAGGGTCGCCGAGAACGAGCGCTCGAGCTGCTCGAGGCATCGTTGCGGGCACAAGACGAGGCGCGCGGTTCTCGACGGCCATGTATACGTATGCGTTGACGTCCGCGGCGTGGAAGGCGCGTTCGATCCGTACGAGATGGCGCGGACCGGTCTCGAGCGGCCGAGCTTCGCGGGCGACGTGTTCGGCGAGATCGGGATGCGCATCGCCTACGCGGCAACTGCGCGCCTCTTCGACGATGCCGACGAGGCAATCGTGCACGCCGACCGCGTGGCTCACCGACGCCCGCCGGCTCGGAGTCCCGACGCTCGAAGCCTCGGCCCTCGTATGCGAACGGGGTCGCCTGGAGCACCGCCGATCCCGCGAAGGCCATCGGATTCCTGCACGAATCCGTGACCATGGCGCGCGAGCTGGGCGACGAGCAGGAGCTTGCCTCCTCACTCGGCATGTTGACGGTCCTCGAAGCCATGCACGGCGACTCGCGCCTGGGCCCTCGAGACCCTGCGCGAGCAGGTGCTCATGGGCATCTCGCACGGCAACCCCGTCGGAACCCTTCGGCTTCGACCCCGACCGTGTTCGTCCGCTGCGGCCGGTCCGCGGTCGCGGGCGCGTTGCTTTGGCTACTGGCGCGGTGCGCACGTCGCGGGCACTCCGTTCTACGACCGGTTCACCGAAGCGGCGGGCGCCGAGGCGCAAGCGACGATGAGCGCGGAGGACTACGAACGTGAGTTGCGCCGTTGGCGCGGCAATGACGAGGCTGGAGATCGACCAGTCATGCTCGGCGAGATCGAGGCCATCCTGGCCGAGCTCGACGACTGACTGTTGCTGCTACTCCGTGCGGAGCGCCTCGGCGGGCCGGATCCGCGCGGCCGAGCGGGCGGGCCAGGCCGCGAGCAGGTTGGCGAGCACGATCGCGACGGGTACGACGAGGAGCACCGCGAGGAGCGCGAGCGGCGGCACGTAGACGACCGGGAAGTTGTGGGCGAGCCACCGCCACACGAGCCGGCCGGCGACGATGCCGAGCGGCACGCCGACGATCAGGCCCGCGGCCGCGATGCAGCGTCGCCTGCCACGCGATCGCGATCCGCGACTGGCGGCGGGTGAAGCCGATCGAGCGCAGCACCGCGAGCTCGTGCGTCGCCGGCGCCGCACCGTCGTGACGAGCGCGTGCGCGACCGTCGCCGACGCGAGCAGCGCGAAGAAGACGCCGAGCGCGAGGGGCAGCGACCGCAGGTCGCCGAGGCTCACGACCGCGGTCGGCAGTGCGCCGTCGAGCGTGTACGTACGTCGCCGTCGCCGGATGCAGCGTCGCGAGACGGTGCTGCGCGGCGCGCGACGTCCGTGCCCGGCTTCCACCGCACGAGCACGTAGTCCTCGAACGTCGTTGGAGTCGAGCTTGGCCGGCGGGAGCCGAGCGCGCTCGAGCCCGGCGGCGGTCATCCACGCGCTCTGGTCGTAGTCGGTGTGCGAGGACGCGGGCAGCAGCGCGGTTGCCGACGATCGTGACCGCGGACCGACTTGTGGCGCCGACGCGGACGTGCTCGCCGATGTGCAGCTTGAGGTCGTGCATCGTGCCGGGCCCGAACGCGATCTCGTCGCGCGCGTGCGGGGCGCGGCCGGTGAGCACGACCGGGGTCATGTCGCCCTTGAGCGTCGTGATCGCCGAACGTCGGTGTCGTCACGCCGTTGATGCGCACGGTGCGGACCCAGACGGCGTGGAGCACGCGCCGACGTCGGGGTCCTTCGACGATGGTGTGCACGTCGCTGCCGAGCGACCGGGCCCTCGCCGGACGCACCACGAAGTTCCACACGATGCCGGACGTTGCGGGCTGCGGCCGCGTCGGTGAGGCCGGCGCGGAACGTGAAGCAGCCGACGACGCCGAGCACGCCGACGATCGCGCCGATCAGCGCGGAACGCACCGGACCGCGCGGCGCCCGCGCCCGGGCTCGACCGCGAGGCGCGAGCCGATCGCGAGCGCGCGGCGGCAGCCCGGCTCGGGCCAGCCGCCGGCACCGACGTCGACGGCGACGCCGCGGGCCGCCCGGCGCCGGCTCACCGCGACGGAGCGCGGCCGCACGCGCGATGGACATCACGAACGCGATGACGGCGACGATCGCGCGACCGACGACACGAGCCAGTCGGCGTGGAATGCCGACGTCGAGGTCGTAGCGGCGCGCCTGGCTGATCGGGAAGCGCGGCCGAGAGCGCGATCGCGACCGCGACCGGTCACGACGGCGACCGGCGGCGCGTGACGCAGCGCGCGGGAGCACCAGCGCGCGCACCGCGATGCCGCGGTCGGCGCCGATGGCGCGCCACGTCGGCATGTCGGCCGCGCCCGCGGTCACCGCGCGGCGAGCGCCTGGCCGACGAGCACGCCGCCGACGACCAGCACCGCGAGCGCGAACAGGAGCAGGCCGTCGCGCTCGACGCGCGATGATGTTCGTCATCTTCGGGATCCCGACGAGCTGGGCGAAGCTCTCGACGTTCACCGGGTGCCCGACGATGCGCTCGACGTCGCCCTCGAAGCTTCGGCAAGTCGGCCTCGCCGTGGCGCAGCGTCGTGAACTCGTTCATGAACCCGGCGAGCCGGTCGCGGTACTTGGCGTAGAAGCCGCTCGACGGCGCCGAGTTCTGCTCGCTGTCGACCGACTTCGAGATGCCGCACGACGCGCAGCTTCTGCGCGAAGTTCGAGATCGCGCCCGTGCGGCAGAATCCCGGGCGGCGCTTGCGCGATCTGCGGCGGGCGGAGATCGATTGCGACGATCGTCATCGTCGAGCCGATGTCGAGCTTGTAGTGACGGCGCATGTTCTGGTCGACGACGACCTCGTCGGCGCGCGTCGGATCGGCCATGCGGCCGTCGACGATGACCCTCCGACCATGCGTCGGTGCGTCGCCGGGGTGGCCGGGACGAGCCCGCCGCTGTCCTCGGTCGGCTTCGGCTCGAGCCCGATCGCGACGAGGAAGGGATACACCGTCGCGAACCTCGGGGAGCGCGGCGACCTCGCGCGCGTTCCGCGGCGTCGAACGCCGGATCGTTGGCGAGCACCGCCGCGGTCGGGTGCGTGCGCCGGCGGCGATGTAGCGGGGGAGCGCGACCGCCGTGCGGCGGGCGCCGGCCACCCGGCCGCGGCGAGGCCGAACGTCGCGCCGGCGAGCAAGCCGAGCACGACCCACGAGCGCCAGCGGTGCGCGAGCTCGGATCGCGCCCACATCCACGCCGCGGTCACGACCGGCGGCCTCCGGCCTGCATGGACTCAGCCAAACACACCGCGGCGACGGGAGTGTGCATGCACCCGGGCGCAGGTGTGCTAGCCCGCCCCCAACCCCCGGCGTGCTGCGGGCTAGCTGCTCACGCCGGTTCGGGAGTTCAGATCGTGGGCCAGGGGTAGGAGTGGTAGTCGCGGTCGGCGTCGGGGTATTCGCCGGTGCGCAGCAGGTGACCGAGGCGGGCGCGGCACCGCGTCGAGCTCGAACCGGTCGAGCAGCGGCGCCAGGCGGTCGCCGAGGTCGCCGTCGAGATCGTCGGACAAGCCGGTGGAGGTCGGCGCACACGTCGGGCGGGATCGGCTCGCAGCGCGAAGTCCCAGATGACCGTGCGCAGCTTCCACTCCGTGTGGAACGAGACGCCGTGGTCGATGCCGAAGATGCTGCCGTCGGCGGCGCGCAGGCAGTGCCCGCCCTTGCGGTCGGTGTTGTTGATCACGATGTCGAACGCGGCCATGCGGCGGAACTCGTCGCCGTGCTCGGCGAGCAGCGTGAAGTAGTGCTCTTCGGGATCGTGGTGGACGAACCGCTGCATCATCCCGAGACCGACCGGACCGTCGCGCAACACGGTGTCGGGAACGATCGCCCAACCCAACGCCTCCGACACCTCGCGCGCCGCGACCTCGCGGTTGCACAACGTGCCGCGCGGAAAGTCCCACAGCGGCCGCTCGCCGCGCTGCGGCTTGTAGATCGCGAGCAGCTGGTCGTCGCCGACGAGAGGCACACGAGGAACGTCGCGTTCGACGACCACGGCATCCGGCCGAGCACCTCGACCTCGCCCTCGCGCAACACCGCGTGCGCGGTGTCGTCGTCGAGCGGCTCGACGTCGGGCCAGCCCTGACTCGGCCTCGCTCACGCGTAGTCAGTTCATCCGCGGGCAGATGTGCCCGTCGGGGTCCATCGGGAAGTCGCACAGCGGGCACTTGGGCCGGCCCGCGGAGACCGCGACGATGCCGTTGGCGAGCATGGCGCGGATCTGCGCGCGCGTCGCGTACAGCCGCGCGACGTGGCCTTCGCTCTCCTCGACCGCGGGCGGCGGCTCGTCGTCGTCGGCGGCCTGCTCGCGCAACTCGAGCAACACGAGCGATCGTTCGGGATCGAACCCGATGCCGATCAGCCGCGCCCGGAACAGCGGCTCGTCCTCTTCGACCGCGCCGCTGCCGGCGAGCTCGCCGAACGTGCCGGGCTCCTCGGGGTGCTCCTCGGCGATGCGGTCGAGGAACTGCTCGGCCTCGTTGGCGAGCAGCGCACCTGCTCCTTCTCGACGAGCACCGACAGCATCGCCGCACCCTTGCGCGCCTGGATCACGAACGTGCGCGCGCCGGGCTCGCCGAACGCGCCCGCGCCGATCGCGTCGACGGGATCGAACTCGATTGCGTCGGTCACGACTTCGGGCTTCGCTCTCCGGCTCGGGGAGGAGGTCGGCGAGGCCGCCGGTGTCGTTGCACTTCACGAGCAGCACGCCGTAGGCGTGGAAGTCGAGCACGGTCGCCGACGCCGGGCTCACGTGCAGGCGCTGGAACAGATCGAGGTGCATGCCGGTGTAGTGCGCGATCGCCGACTTGATCGGGTCGGCGTGGCTCACCACCACGACGGTCTCGTGCGGGTGCGCGGCAACGACCGCGTCGAGCGCGTCGACCATGCGCGCCTGCATCGCGCGGATCGACTCGCCGCCCGGGAACTGCGCCCGTGACGGCGCGGCCTGCACGACTTTCCACTCGTCGGTCTTGGCGAGGTCGGCGATCTTGCCGCCGGTCCAGTCGCCGTAGTCGGCTTCGATCACGCCGGGAAGCGGCAGCACCTCGAGGCCGAGATGCGCGGCGATGTAGCGCGCGGTCTGCGTGGTGCGCTCGATCGGGCTCGCGTAGACCGCGGCGATCGGCAGCGCCGCGAGACGCGTCGCGGCGGCCTCGGCCTGGCCGACGCCCTTCTCCGAAAGGTCGATGCCGGGCATGCGGCCCGACAGCAACGGACCGGTGTGCGCGGTGACCGCGTGCCGCACGAGGATGAGCCGCGTCGGCGGCTTCGCTTCGGTTTTGGGAGCTTCGGTGCCGTCGGCGGGTTCGGTCGTGGCCGAGTCCGTCATCGGTTGCGCCATGACGCCGAGCCTACCGGCGGCGTCCGGAGTGTCCTCGCTTCGCCCCCTAGCCTCCGATGTTCATGACTGACGTCAGCTTCACTCCCGGCGGAATCCCCGAGACGGTGCTCGATCCCGAGCCCGACGACGCGCTCGACGCGCTGCGCGCCGCGATGGCGGGCGCCGTCGAGGGCCGGCGGGACGCGGTCTCCGACGTGTGCGCCCGCTGGCCTCGGTATCCTCGACGCGTGGGCGCGGCTCGGGCAACTCGCCCGCGACGACGTCGAGGCGTACGCGTACTTCCGTGTCGGCTACCACCGCGGCCTCGACCGGCTGCGGCAGTCGGGATGGCGGGGCTCCGGCTACGTCCGCTGGCGCCACGAGACCAACCGGGGTTTCCTGCGCGGGCTCGAAGGCCTGCGGGCCGGCGGCGGAGTCGATCGGCGAGGTCGACGAAGCCCGCCGTTGCGACGAGTTCCTCTACCAGCTGGACCCGGACTGGGACCGGCGCCCCGACTAGCGTCGTCGCCGTGAAACGCGCGACTCATCACCGGCATCACCGGTCAAGACGGCCGCCACCTCTCCGAGTTCCTGACCAACAAGGGCTACCAGGTCTTCGGGCTCGTGCACGGCCAGGCGAACCCGAAGATCGAGATGGTCCAGAACGAGAACCCCGCGCTCGAGCTCATCGAGGGCGACCTGCGCGACCTCTCGTCGCTCATCGCGGTCGTCGAGCAGGTGCAGCCCGACGAGGTCTACAACCTCGGGGCGATCAGCTTCGTGCAGCTCTCGTTCAAGCAAGCGGAGCTGCACCGCGGAGATCACCGGGCTCGGCGTGCTGCGCATGCTCGAAGCGGTTCGCATCGTCGGCGGTACCGACAACAACCCGATCCGCTTCTACCAGGCGTCGTCGTCGGAGATGTTCGGCAAGGTGCAGGAGACGCCGCAGACCGAACGCACGCCGTTCCATCCGCGTTCGCCCTACGGCGTGGCCAAGGTGTTCGGCCACTACACGACGATGAACTACCGCGAGGCGTACGGCATCCACGCGAGCAGCGGGATCCTGTTCAACCACGAGGGCCCGAAGCGCGGCCTGGAGTTCGTGACGCGCAAGATCACCAACGCGGTGGCGCGGATCAAGCTCGGTCTGCAGGAGAGCATCACGCTCGGCAACCTCGACTCGTCACGCGACTGGGGTTACGCGGGCGACTACGTCGAGGCGATGTGGATGATGCTGCAGCAGGACACGCCCGACGACTACGTGATCGCGACCGGCGAGACGCACTCGATCCGCGAGCTGCTCGACGTCGCGTTCAAGCTCGCCGGGATCGACGACTGGGAGTCGTACGTGAAGCAGGACCCGCGCTTCTACCGTCCCGCCGAGGTCGACCTGCTGATCGGCGACGCGTCCAAGGCGCACAAGGTGCTCGGGCTGGAAGCCGCGCGTCAGCTTCACCGAGCTCGTCCGCATGATGTACGAGAGCGACCTCGCCGAAGAGCAGGCCAAGACCGCGTAGTCGTCGCAGGACGCGGCGGCGCTCTCCGCGACTACGGCGCTGGCGGGCGGCGATCAGCGCCGGGTCCCACACCGGTGACAGAACGGCGGCGCGTAGCCGAGATCGAGCATCTGGATCTCGTCCACGGTCATCTCGTTCCAGAGTCGCGGTGGCGAGCACGTCGATCCGCTTGGCGGCATCCTCCTTGCCGACGATCTGCGCGCCGAGCAGCCGATTGGTCTGCGCTCCACCACGATTTTCACCGTGATCGGCGCCGCGCCGGGTAGTAGCCGGCGCGGTCGTCGCCTCGACGGTCGGGTCGAGAAGTCGAACCCCGCCTCGCGGGCCTCCCGCTCGTTGAGGCCGGTACGGGCGACTTCGTGCTCGCAGATCTTCGTGACCGCGGTACCGACGACGCCGCGGAACTTCGCGTCGCCGCCGTCGCGTTGATGCCGACGACGCGGCCCTGCTTGTTGGCGTGGGTGCCGAGCGCGATCGCGACCGGCCGGTTGGAAATGCGATGGTGGCACTCCACGCAGTCGCCCGCGGCCCACACCCCGGGGGAACGCTCGTGGCAACATCCTCGCGTCGGTCGCGATCCCGCCGGCCGGACCGATCTCCATACCCGCCGTCCGCGCGAGTCCCGACGTTCGGCTTCACGCCTAGCCCGAGCACGACGATGTCGGCCGCGATTGCGCGGTCGCCGATCCGGA
>CAVPSM010000008.1:0-37478 GCA_963708365.1 uncultured Actinomycetes bacterium | reverse complement strand
CGGATGGAGGGCCACGCCGTCCACGACGACGCCGGCTACGTCCCCCGCGAGCTCCTGGCCGAGTTCGCCGCCAAGGACCCGCTCGAACGCTTCCGCAGCTGGCTGGAGGAGGTCGAGGAGGTCGGCGAGCCCGAGCTTGCCGCGCTCGAGGACGAGGTCGCGGCCTGGATCGACGCGGGCGTCGCCGAGGCCGAGGCCAGCCCCCTGCCCGACCCAGCGACGCTCACCGAGCGCGTCTACGACTGAGCGACGGGCGCGCCGCCGCCCCTTCGCTATGCTCGACCCATGAGTGAGTTTCCGTTCAACATGTTCGGCGGCGGCGACCCCGAGGAGCTCCAGCGGGCCATGGCCCAGTTCATGGAGCAGGCCCAGCAGGGCCAGCGAGTCGCGTTCGCAGACCAGGCGATCAACCTCGCCGTCGGGATCACCGTGGCGGCGATCGGCCGGCTCGACCTGGCCGGCGGCGCGGACGAGCAGGCGACGCAGGTGCGCGACGCGATCCGGCTGATCTTCCCCGAGGCGGTCACGCTGGTGCGCGAGGCGCGCGAGGGCCTGGCCTGAGCCGGAGGTATGCGTGAGGTCGACCGGTGTCCATCACGTCGACCTCGTCGTGTCCGACATCGACCGCGCGCTGCGCTTCTACCGGGGTGTGTTCGGTCCGCTGGGGTGGCACGGCCTGCACGAGATCCCGGGCGAGCGGGGCGAGACGATCCACTACGTCCACGGCCCCGGCTCGACGATCGGGCTGCGGCAGGCGCCGGACGCCGCCGCCACGCTCCCGGTCGACCGCTACCGCGTGGGCATGCACCACGTCTGCATGGAGGCGGCGACGAAGGAGCAGCTCTACGAGTCGGCCGAGCGGATCGTCACGCTCGGCGGCACGATCAGCGAGGGCCCGCGCCACTTCCCCGAGTACCGCGAGGGCTACCACGCGATCTTCTTCTTCGATCCCGACGGCATCAAGCTCGAGCTGTCCTGGACGCCGGCGGGGACATACGACTGGCAGAGCCCCCCACCCGGGTAGGTCATGGGTGGGTGGGTTGTGATGGCCCCGGGGCGCTCGTAGCCTCGTGGGGGAGGTGTGGGTAATGGCAGGTGGACGCACACGTAGACGGGTAGCCGCGCTCTGCGCGCTCTTCGCGCTGCTCGCGATCGTTCCGGCGGCGCAGGCGACGATCGCGACGACGCCTCAGGTGACGTGGCAGACGAACGGGCGCGTGAACACGATCCTGCAGATCGGCGGGATCACATATGTCGGCGGCAAGTTCACCCAGGTCTCCGACCACTCCGGCAACACCGACACCGTCTCGAATCTGGCGGCGTTCAACGCCAGCGGCAACTACACGGGCTGGACCGCCAACGCGAACGGCACCGTGAAGGCGCTCGCGACCGACGGCACCGGCGCGGTCATCGTGGGCGGCAGCTTCACCCAGATCAACGGCTCCGGCCGTCCCCACGTCGCGAAGATCCTCGCGAACGGCACGCTCGTCGCCAAGACGACGTTCACCGCCGAGGCGGACGGCGACGTGCAGGCGCTCACAACGAGCGGCAGCACGCTCTACATGGGCGGCCAGTTCCAGAGCGTCGACGGCCACGCCAGCCCCTGGCTGGGCGCCGTCGGCCTGACCAACGGCGCGTTCGACTCGACGTGGGATCCGTTCGTCGACGGCCGCGTCGACGGCCTGGAGGCGGTCGGCTCGGACATCGTCGCCGGCGGGTTCTTCCTGAACGCGGGCTCCGCGAGCGGCGGCCACCCGTCCATCGCCGCGTTCGACGACACCACCGGCGCGCTCCAGAGCGGCTGGACCGGGCACTCGCCGAACTCCGCCGTCGTGTCGATGACGGTGGGCAGCGACGGCTCGGTGTACGCCGGCCACTTCAACAACCGGTTCGAGCGGTTCACGCCGACCGGCGGCACGAGCTGGCAGGTCGGCTTCGACGGCAACGTGCAGGCGGTCACCGTCTCCGACGGCGAGGTGATCGCCGGCGGCCACTTCCAGAACCTCTGCGACGTGGGGACGAACTGCTCCAACCCGATCGTGCGCAATCACATCGCGGCGTTCGACCCGTCCAGCGGCACCCTCGACACCACCTGGGCGCCGAGCGTGAACAGCGACCTGGGCGTGTTCGCGCTCGCCGACACGTCGGCCGGCCTGGCCGTCGGCGGCGACTTCACCCGCATCGGCGGCCTCGACCAGGCCCACCTCGCGTTCCTGCAGACCGGGAACTCGGTGCCGGTCGACTCGACGCCCCCGACGTTCACGACGCTTCCGGACGCCATCCTGCGCAAGGCGACGACGGTCAACTCGGGCAAGGTGCCGGCGCTCGTGCGCTGGGCGGCCACGGACGCGAGCGGCATCTGCTCCTACGCGCTGCAGAGCCACCTTGAACGGCGGCTCGGCCACCGCCGTCTCTCTCCCGTCGCAGATGTCGACCACGCACGCCGTCAACCTGGCGTCGTCCGCGAACACGCATGTCTACCAGGTGAAGGCGACCGACTGCGTCGGCAACGCCACCCCCTTCAAGCCGGGCATGTCGGTGCGGCTGACCGCCTTCCAGGACGTGAATGCGGGCATCAAGTACACGGCGGCCTGGGCGCGCGGCAACGCCCCGCTCGCCTTCGGCGGCTCGATCCACTCGACGAGCCACAAGGGCGCCTCGGCGACCTTCAAGTTCACCGGCCGCCAGGTGGCCTATGTCGCGACCCGGGCGGCCAACCGTGGCACCGCGCACGTCTACCTCGACGGCAAGCTGGTCGCGAACGTCGACCTGCACTCGGCGACGGTCGATGCACCGCCGGATCGTCTTCGCCCACGCGTGGGCGGCCGACGGCGTGCACACGATCAAGATCGTCTGCGCCGGGACGGCGGGCCACGCCACGGTCGACGTCGACGCCTTCGTGTCGATCCGCTAGCGACCGGCCGCTAGTCGCGGGTCACGAGCAGCGCCATCGTGGCGGTGAAGCCGTGCAGGAAGGTGTGCCCGCCGACCGGCCCGATCTCGCCGGAGCAGAACATCCCGGCGAGCGGGATCGGGCCGAGCTCGTCGGCCACGGCCCCGGCGTCGTGGTCGGGCTCGGCGTACATGTTCGAGCCCCGGCCGTTGCAGGCGAAGAGCAGCGCCGCCTGGGGCCGCTCGCCGTTTCCGGCGTGGTGGCGCAGGGCGGCCCGGAGGTCGGCGTCGGCGCTCTCGGCGTCGCGGGCGTGGAAGCGGAACGTCTGCCCCACCCGCACCGTGTCGCCGACGACCAGCGAGCCCTGGTCGGCGTCGCCGCCCATCACGGCCCGCATCAGATAGTCGTCCGACCCGTACTCGGCACGGTTCTCGTCGATGACGAGGCCCGGCCAGGAGGCCGCGCTGGACGAGGGTCCGGCCATGATCGTCGAGCCCCGCGACGATCTCCGTCAGACGCTCGTAGGCGGGGCGGCCGGCCAGCTCGTGGATGATGTTCCCGTCGGCGCTCGTGACCACCATCTCCGGCCCGACCGGGGCGCAGCCCTGCGACACGAGCACCCGCAGCCGCACGCCGCCCGCCACGGTGACGGCGACCGCCCCGTGGCGCATGACCCGCCGGCCGCAGATGAAGGCGTGCTCGCCGGGCCCGTCGCCACCCGATGCGAGCCCGCCGACCGCGACGGCGCCGTCGAACCGGCCCTCGACACCCTCGAGGAACGCGTCCGCCGGGAACGAGTACGGATCGGCGACGAGGAGCATCGGCTCCCCCGCCGCCGGCAGGAGCTCGGCCGGCATCTCGACCGCCGGGCCGTCGCCCGTATCGCGCACGCTCAGGTGGTGCACGCGGGCATGGCCGCCGGGCAGGCTCGTGGCCAGCAGGCTCATCGCCGGTACGCCCTCGAGCTCGCAGCCCGTGCCGATGACGGCCTCGCCGGTGGCACCTGCCAGGGCGGCCGGGCGCAGGATGTCGGCGACCGCCGCGGCGGCGGTCTCGGCATCGCCGGCGTGCTCGGCCGAGAGGAACAGGAACGCGAGGTCGGCGGGCGCCCCGGCCAGCTCATCGCGCACCTGCCCGGCCACCTCCTCCGCGGCCGCGCGAGTGTCCGCAAGCGTCGACACCGCCGGCCGCCGGAGCGGGCCCGTCGGCTCATTCCAGGATCCGCCAGTCGTTCTCGATGTCGGCGTTCGTCGAGGCGGTGATGAAGCAGTCGCGCTCCGCCTTGTCCGTCAGCTCGCGGGCGCGCCGCGGCCTGCCCCGGCGCCATGCGCGCGTGCACGACGACCTTGACGTGCGTGAACGCGTAGCGGCGGTCGTCGTCGCGCCGCTCGATCGACCCGGTCGCCTGGGCCGAGTACTCGCGCACCTCGAGGTCGTTGTGGGAGCAGTGCGCCAGGAACGAGAGCATCGTGCAGGACTCGAGCGCGGCCAGGAAGATGTGCTCCGGGCTCCAGTGGTCGTCGTCGCCGCCCGGGAAGTCCGGCGGCGGAGCCGACGGGCAGCGGCGGCCGGTCGCCGGCTCGGCGACCACGGCGGTGTGCCCGCCCTGCCACGTCAGCGCTGCCCCGTAGGTGAAGACTTTCGATCGCAGCGCCATCGTCCGGCTCCTCCGTCGCGGTTGCCGACCCGACCATACCCACAAACCAGTCGAGGCGATCACGCACCCAGCACGGCGCGCACCGCGTCCGGCGTCACGTCCGCCCACGGGCCGGCGTGCCAGCCCGGGTCGAATAGCGCTCGCGCAGCAGCCGGCCGGCGGTCTCGGACTCCTCCGCGGTCAGCGACCGTGCTCCGCGCCGGGCGCCGAGAACGCCTCGACGATCGCCCGCTCGGCCGCGTCACGATCCCCGCCGACGAGCGCGACGTGGTCGGGCCGGCTCGGCCGCCGGACGCGGCCTGCCCTCGAGCGGCCCGTCGCGCGGGCCGGCCAGGCACGCACGCAGCGCATCCAGGTCGGCCGCGACGAGCAGCGTGCCGTGGACGAGGGTCACGTCGCGGCCGCGGTGGGCGGCGATCCCGGTCACCTTGCGGTCGCCGATCCGCACCGTGCGCTCGTCGCGCGACGCGTCGGCGCCCAGCGTCCGGCACGCGCGCACCATGCCGTCGAGCACGGGCGCGTACATCTCCGGGATCGAGGCCGAGGCGGCCGGATGGGCAGCGGGCAGCGCCAGCGCGGCGCAGACCGTGCCCGGGTCGAGATAGACGGCGCCGCCGCCGGTGAACCGGCGCCAGACCCGCACGCCGCGGGTCGCGCACGCGGCGGCGTCGACCTCCCAATCGGCGCGCTGGAAACGGCCGATGACGACGGCCGGGCCCGCCCGCCAGACGAGCAGCGTCGGCCGGTCGACCGGCGCGCGCACGAGCGCCTCGTCCCACGCCAGCCCCTGGGCCGGGTCGCACGGCCCGCAGACGATCGCCCGCTCGGCGATCACCGCACGGTGAGGCCGGCACGGCGCAGGCGCATCGCTGCCGAGGGCGGCGTGTCCGGCCCCAGCTCGACCTCGTGCGGCAGCCGCTGCTCGAGCTTCTCGATCCGCGCAGTCAGCGCGTCCGGGCGCCCGACCGCATCGAGCTCGGCGTGCAGGCTCCGAAGCCGGTCGGACGCTTCGGTCGGCGGCCGTGCTCCGCCGTGCTCTCGGGCCTCGTCGGCGAGCCGGATCAGCTCGAGCGCGTCGCGCCGCAGCGCCTCCGGCCGGGCGTCGTCTGCCACCGGTGGGGGCGGGTCGAGCTCGAGCGGCGCTGCCAGGAGCTCATCGGCGAGGCGGTCGCGCACGGCCGTCAGCCGGTCGCGCTGCTCCCGGGTCTGGAGCCGCGCCGCCTCGACCCGGCGGCGGGCCGCATCCACGTCGGCCTGGTACGGCGTGCTGTCCGCGCCCGCGGCCTCGGCCAGCTGGGCCAGGTCGACGGCGCGCTGCCACGCCGTCACCAGCGGGCTCTGCTCGACCCACTCCCGCTCGAGCTCGCGGGCGACGGGCTCGGCCGCGGCCGCCGTCGCGCCGGCGGCCGCCTGCAATCGCGGCGCCGCGCCGACGACGTTCTCGAGGTGGGCCGCCTCGGCGGCGAGGGCTTCGGAATGCCGTAGCGCGTCGCGCACCCGCTCCACCTCGGCAGCCGCCTCGAGTAGCGAGTCGAGGTCAGGCGGCATCATCGGGAAGCGGGCGCAGGCGCGGGAAGGCGAATGGGCGCCGGTCGATCAGCCCCAGCACGCGCGGCGCGAGCGTCGAGGCCGAACGCGTCGAGGAAGCAGTAGCCGCCGGGGATGCCGCTCGGCGGATTGCCGATGGTGAGGACGCCGGTCGGATCGTGCAGCGCCCATCTCCACGCCCCGACCCCCGTGCCGACGAGCTCGAGGTAGCTGCAAACCAGGAAGGCAGCCGGCGTAGACGAGCGGCTGGCGCCCGACGAGGATGAACCGGAGCAGGAACAGGTACATGACGGCGCCCAGCAGATCCTGGCGGGGCGCGAACACGGCGCCCCAGATCGCCCACGCGCCGCAGCCGACGACGCGAACGTGAGCAGCGGGAACCGCAGCCGTTCCGCCAGGGCGGAGCGGCCGATGTTGAGCGCAGCGAGGTAGACGAGGCCGTGGCCGGGAGGCACGTACGACGGCACGTTGTGCAGCCGGTACGTGTAGAGGCCGAGCAGCGGCGACGCGGTGTACTCGACGCAGGTCGCGATCACGATGACGACGGCCACCTGCGCACGCACCGATCGGGGCTGGCGGCTGAGGATCGCGAGCAGGAGCGACCACGTCAGCAACCCCACGAGACGCTGGCGCCAGATGCCGGCCGACGAGTCGAGCCCGGCGCCGAACGCGATCCAGACGACGACGGTGGCGACCAGCGTCAGCTCGCGCTTCGAACTCCGGAACGCCTCGCCCACGTCGGCGAGCGGCGGCGTCCAGTCGGCGCGGCGAAGCATCGCCGCACTCTACCGGGAGGCCGTTCCGCCGCAACTACGATCCCGGCTGTGGACGGCCACATCGAGGTCAACGCGATGGCTGTGCGGCATGCGCTGGCGCGCACCTTCACCGGCGTCGGACCCGCAAGGGCACGCCTGGCGAGGCACGACCGGCGTCGGCGACACCATCGTCACCGTCGATGTCGAGGCGGCCGCCGACGACCTCGTCCATGTGCATGTGTGGACACCCTCCATCACCGCCGGGCCGCTGACGGGGCCGTCGCGCGGGTGCTCGCCGCCGAGAACGGCGAGCTCGTGATCGGCCGCTTCGCCCACCGCGGCGAGGAGATCGTCGTCGAGCACACCATCCTCGCCGGAACCACGATGGATCCCGTCGAGGTGCAGTCGTCGGTGTGGACGGTCGGCTGGGCCGCCTCCGCCCACGCGGCCCGCCTGCGCGCGCTGCTGACCGACGCCGTCCCGGTGCCACCTGCGCCGGAGACGCCCGCGGCGAGGCTGCGGGACGCCGCCGACCACGTCGAGATGACGACGCACCGGGTGCAGGCGCTACCTGGAGGATCAGCTATGGCGGCTTCGAACACCATCCCGACTGGGGCTTCCACGGCGCATTCGGGAGCGCGCGCGTGTTCGTCGACGTCCTCCCGGTGCTGGACGACTCCACCGCCGTGCGGGCATCGGCGCCGGTGCTCTCCGACATCGACCTCTCCGACGGCCTCGCCCTCCGAGTGGCCGAGATCGCCGCCCGAGAAGCCCTTCGGCGCCTTCGCCCATCTGGGTGGCCGCCGCGAGCTCTGGTTCCAGCATGCGATCCTCGGCGACGACCTCGACGAGGTCGAGCTGGACGCCGCGATCGACACCGTCGCAGAGGTCGCCGACGGCTGGGACGACCGTCTTGCGGAAGAGTTCGGCGGCCTGCGCT
Organism: uncultured Actinomycetes bacterium; assembly: GCA_963708365.1. Taxonomy (GTDB): domain Bacteria; phylum Actinomycetota; class Thermoleophilia; order Gaiellales; family JAICJC01; genus JAICJC01. The sequence continues at coordinate 29,685 of CAVPSM010000008.1, read as the reverse complement.
ACGCGGATCTGGGCTGAGCGGTTCCCCTCTTTGGGGTAGTTACGGCCCGCCGCGTCGTTCGCTACATCGGGTCTAGAGACTCCCTCAAGGCCCGCGTCCTCCTGCCGACGCGCGCGGCGAGCGGCACCGTGCGAACGCGCGGAACGGATAACCCCCAGGGCAGGGTCCCCGTCTAGGAGGCACCAACATGCGCGAGTTCATCACCGAGATCCAGGAGGAGAGCGGACAGACGATGGCGGAGTACGCCGTCGTGCTGGGCGTCATCACGATCGCCGTCGTGGTCACCCTGGGCCTCCTGAGCACCGCGATCCAGAACACGCTGAACAACGTCATCGCGTCGCTCTAGCTGACGCTCTCCGCGGGCCGGTCCCTGGTCGGGGCCGGCCCGCGTTCGCGTTCCGTGACGACGACTCGCGGGTGCTATCGTCACCCGCGCATGAGCGCAGGCAGAGCGGCAATGTGGATCATCGCCGGCGGCATCACCACCGCCCTCGTCATCGTCCTCGGCGTCGACGGGCTCTCCGGCGTCCCCGGCGAGTGGGTCGGGGTCATCGTCGGCGCCATCCTCGCCTCCGCCGCCTTCGCGCTCGGCTACGCCGAGTGAATAAACGGGGTCTGACCCCGTTTATTCAGCGAGCGACTCGCTGACCAGTTCGGCCGGGTGCACGATCGGCAGGCCGGGATGGCCCGCGCGGCGCAGCGCCGCCGCGATCTGGATGGCGCACCCGGGATTCGCAGTCGCGATGATGTCCGGCCTTGCGGCCAGGATCGCCTTGGCTTTTCGGGAGCCCAACTCGCGGCCGGTGTCCGGCTCGAGCAGGTTGTAGATCCCGGCCGACCCGCAGCACATGTCGGCCTCCTCGATCTCGACGAGCTCCACGCCGGGAATCGCCCGCAGCATCTCGCGCGGCTGCGCGGCCACGCCCTGGGCCTGGCGCAGATGGCAGGCGTCCTGGTAGACGACCCGGACGGGCGCGCGCTGGGCCCGCTCCGCGCGGGCGCCGAGCTCGGCCGAGAGCTCGGTGGCGTCGCGCACCGACCCCGAGAAGCGGCGTGCCTCGTCGGTCTCGAGCAGGTCGCCGTACTCCTTCATGGCCGAGCCGCAGCCGGCCGCGGTTACGACGATGCGATCGTGCCCGCCGAGTGCGGCGATTGTCGCCCGCGCGAGCCTGCCCGCCTCCTCCTCGCGGCCGGCGTGGAGGGCGAGCGCACCGCAGCATCCCTGGCCCGGGGGCACGGTCACCTCGCAGCCGTCCGCGGCCAGCACCGCGGCGGCGGCACGGTTCACGCGGCCGAAGAACACGCGCTGCACGCAGCCCTCGAGCATGGCCGCGCGCATCCGCACCTCGCCCCGCGCCGGTGTCAGGCGAGCGGGTCGGGCACGGAGATCGGACGGGCCGACGCGCGGCGCGAGCGGGAACGGGTGCACGCCGAGCGCGAGCGGCCACGCCAGCGCCCGCAGCAGCCGCGGCCGCGCCGCCGTCGCCAGCACGCCGCCCTCCACCACCCGCTGGCGCAGCGTCCGCGGCGCCTGCTCACGCCGCAGCGCCCGCGCCCGCGGGATCAAGATGTCGTACCGCACGCCGCTGGGGCAGGCCGGCACGCAGGCCAGGCAGCCGAGGCAGCGGTCGAAGTGGCTCGCGACCGTCGCGTCGAGCTCGATCTCGCCCTCGTCGAGGAGCTTCATCAGGTGGATCCGGCCCCGCGGAGAGTCCATCTCGTCCCCCCACAACGTGTACGTGGGGCAGGACGGCAGACAGAACCCGCAGTGGACGCACGCATCGAGCAGCTCGCGCGTCTCAGCCACCGTAGGCCTCCACCACCCGCTGCTCCAGCCGGGCAACCGGGGCCAGGCCCGGGATCTTCGGGGCCTGGCCCCGCCCCTTGACGTCGCTGAACAGGAAGCCGCGGGCGTAGCGGCCGACGATCGTGGTCGCCCCGGCGTCGCGCAGGCGCTCGATCGTGGCGGGGACGTCGGCGGGCAGGCAGCGTGTCGGCTCGAGGCCGGCGGCCCGCTCGCGGTGGTCGGCCCAGAGCGACTCGTCGCTCTCGACCAGGTCGCCGCCGACCAGCGCGACGGCCTGCTCGGCAAGCGGCCGGGCGACCGGGCTCTCGAAGCGCACGAACATCCGCTCGGGCGGCCACCCGTACTCGACGCACGCCGGGGCGAGCGGCTCGAGAGCCGTCGGATCGGACGGGGCCGTGACGACCGTGCAGGTCGACGCCGGCAGCGGATGCAGCCGCAGCGTCAGCTCCAGGATCCCGCCCAGACGGCCGTGGGCGCCGGTGAACAGCTTCGGCAGGTCGTAGCCGGCGACCGTCTTGACCACCCGGCCGCCGCCGCGGGCGACCGTGCCGTCGGCGAGGCGCACCGTCACGCCGAGCACGAGGTCGCGCGGCCCGCCGTAGCGGTGCGACCGCGGGCCGAAGGCGGCCGTCGCGAACGCCTCGCCCACGGTGAGCCCGGCGGCGTCCGGCGGATCGAGCGCCAGCATCTGACCGCCGCGCGCCAGCGTCTCCTGCAGCTGGCCCAGCGTCACACCGGCGCTGACGGTGCAGGTCAGGTCGCCGGGCTCGTGCTCGATCACCACCGCTCGACGCCCTCGCGCTCGGCCGGGTGGCGCCGATACGGCCCCGGCACCTCGCCGCACAGGCGCGGCGTCGGGAACGCCTTGCCCGGGTTGCAGAGCCCGTTCGGGTCGAACGCCGCCCGCAGCCGCAGCATCGTCGCCAGGTCGTCCTCGGAGTACATGAGCGGCATGTGGCAGGCCTTGTCGAGGCCGATGCCGTGCTCGCCGGTGAGCGACCCGCCCGCGTCCACGCACGCCTCGAGGATCGCGCTCGCGAGCTCGGCGGCCCGCTCCGACTCGCCCTCGACCGCGCCGTCGTAGAGCACGAGCGGGTGCAGGTTGCCGTCGCCGGCGTGGAAGACGTTTGCGACCTCGAGACCGTGCGTGCGGGAGAGGTCGCGGATGCGGCGCAGCGTCTCGGGTAGGCGGGTGCGGGGGACGACGCCGTCCTGGACGTAGTAGTCGGGGCTGATCCGGCCCATCGCCGCGAATGCCGCCTTGCGTCCGCGCCAGAACTTCATCCGCTCGTCCTCGGTGGCGGCCACCCGCACCTCGGTCGCGTCCCCGGCCGCGCAGCAGCCGCGCACGCGCTCGAGAGCGACCTCGACCTCGGCCGACGGCCCGTCCAGCTCGACGAGCAGCACCGCGCCGGCGTCGAGCGGGAGCCCCGCGCCGACGGCCGCCTCGGCCGCCCGGATCGTGAGCGAGTCCATCATCTCGATCGCGGCAGGCACGATCCCGGCGGCGATCACCGCCGAGACCACCTCGCCGGCGGCGTCGGTCGTCGTGAACGCCGCGAGCAGCGTCTCGACCCGCTGCGGCCGCGGCAGCACCTGGACGACGATCTCGGTGGCGATGCCGAGCGTCCCCTCGGAGCCGACGAACGCGCCGAGCAGGTCGAGCTCGCCCGCCCTGTCGAGCCGGACGACCTCGCCGTCGGCGAGGACGACCTCGAGCTCCAGGACGTGGTTCGTCGTGAACCCGTACTTGAGGCAGTGGGCGCCCCCGGAGTTCTCGGCCACGTTGCCGCCGATCGTGCACACCTGCTGGCTCGAGGGGTCGGGCGCGTAGTAGAGGCCGTGGGGCGCGACCGCGCGGGTGACGTCGAGGTTGGCGACGCCCGGCTGCACCCGAACCCGCCGGTTGGGCACGTCGATCTCGAGGATCGCCTTCATGCGGGCGAGGCCGATGACGATCCCCTCGGCGATGGGCACCGCGCCCCCGGACAGGCCGGTGCCGGCGCCGCGGGCGACGAACGGGATGCCGCGCTCGTGGCAGACGCGCACCGCCGCCTGCACCTCGGCCGTCGTCCGCGGCAGCACGACCGCCTGCGGCGTCGCCCGATGGCCCGTGAGCCCGTCGCACTCGTAGGTGCGCACCTGCGCCGGCTCGGAGACAACCGCGCCGGCGCCGACCGCGCGCTCGAGTTCGGCGACGAGGCTCATCCCGTCAAGCTACTCCACCAGCTGGCGCATCACCATCTGCAGGAGCCCGCCGGCGCGGTAGGTGGTCACGTCGGCCGGGGCGTCCAGCCTGGCCAGGCACTCGAACGAGCGCTCGCCGCCGTTCAGGTCGACGGTCACCGTCGAGCCGACGTCGAGCTCGCCGAGGCCGCGGATCGTGAACGTCTCGGTGCCGTCCAGGCCGAGGCTCTCGGCCGAGTCTCCCTCCCGGAACTGGAGCGGGATCACGCCCAGCGCGACCAGGTTCGTGCGGTGGATGCGCTCGAAGCTCCGCGCGATCACCGCCCGCACGCCCAGGAGCGTCGTGCCCTTGGCCGCCCAGTCCCGCGACGATCCGGAGCCGTATTCACGGCCGCAGATGACGACGAGGGGCACGCCCTCGGCCGCGTAGCGCTGGGCGGCGTCGTAGATCGTCATCGACTCGCCCGACGGCAGGTGGCGGGTGAAGCCGCCCTCGCGGTCGGCGAGCGCGTTCTTCAGGCGGATGTTCGCGAAGGTGCCGCGCACCATCACCTCGTGGTTGCCGCGACGGGCGCCGTAGGTGTTGAACTCGCGCGGCTGGACGCCCTGCTCCACCAGGTAGCGACCGGCCGGCGTGTCCGGCGAGAAGGCTCCGGCGGGCGAGATGTGATCGGTCGTGACCGAGTCGCCGAGCACCGCTAGCACACGGGCCGAGACGATGTCCGAGAGGTCGGCGTCGTGCTCGAAGAAGGTCGCCTCGCGCACGTAGGTCGAGGCGGGATCCCAGGCGAAGAGCTCGCCCTCGGGCACGGGCAGCGCCGTCCAGCGCTCGTCGCCCTCGAAGATCCGCCCGTACTCCTCGTCGAACAGGTCGGACGTGAACGAGCCGGTTAGCGCCTGCTCGACCTCTTCCGGGCTGGGCCACACGTCGCGGAGGAACACCGGGCCGTCGGCGCCCTCGCCGAGCGGGTCGCTGGTGAGATCGGTGTTTACGCTCCCGGCCAGGGCGTAGGCCACCACCAGCGGCGGCGACGCCAGGTAGTTCGCGCGGACGGCAGGATGGATGCGGGCCTCGAAGTTGCGGTTGCCCGAGAGGACGGCGGCCACCTTCAGATCGTCGCGCTCGATCGCCCCGGCGACCTCGTCGGGCAGCGGCCCCGAGTTGCCGATGCAGGTGGTGCAGCCGAAGCCGACCAGGTTGAACCCGAGCCGGTCGAGCGACTCGAGCAGCCCCGCCCGCTCCAGATAGCCGACGACGACGCGCGATCCCGGCGCGAGGCTCGTCTTCACCCACGGCCGCCGCGTCAGCCCGCGCTCGAGCGCCTTGCGGGCGACGAGCCCGGCGGCGACCATGAGCGCCGGGTTGGAGGTGTTCGTGCACGACGTGATCGCGGAGATCACGACCGAGCCGTCGCCGAGGTGGCTGCCGTTGCCCGACCCGGGGCCGAACGCCTCCGTGAACGAGCGGCTCACCTGCGGCAGCGACACCCGGTCCTGCGGCCGGCGCGGGCCGGCCAGGCTGGGCACGACGGCGTCGAGGTCAAGGTCGAGCGTCTCGGTGTACGCGGGCGGAGTCTCCTCGCCGGTGCGGAAGAGGCCCTGCTCGCGCGTGTACCGCTCCACCCGCTCGATCAGGTCGGACGGGCGGCCCGTGTCGGCCAGGTAGCGCAGCGTCTGCGCGTCGATCGGGAACGTGGCCGCGGTCGCGCCGAACTCGGGCGACATGTTGGAGAGCGTCGCGCGGTCGGCCACCGTCAGGGATCCCAGGCCGGGGCCGAAGAACTCGATGAACTTGCCGACGACCCCGTGCTTGCGCAGCTGCTCGGTCAGGGTGAGCACGAGGTCGGTCGCGGTGACGCCGGTGCGCAGGGCGCCGACGAGGCGCACGCCGACGACCTGCGGCTGGAGCATGTACAGCGGCTGGCCCAGCATGACCGCCTCGGCCTCGATGCCGCCGACGCCCCAGCCGAGCACGCCGATCGAGTTGATCATCGTGGTGTGCGAGTCGGTGCCGACCAGCGTGTCGGGGAACGCGACGCCGTCGTGGAGGCGGACGACCTGGCCCAGGTACTCGAGGTTCACCTGGTGGCAGATGCCCATGCCCGGCGGGACGACGCGGAAGTTTCGGAACGCCCCCTGCGCCCAGCGCAGGAGCTGGTAGCGCTCGCCGTTGCGCTCGTACTCGCGCTCGATGTTGCGGGCGTAGGCCGCGTCGGAGCCGAACGCGTCGACCTGCACGGAGTGGTCGATCACGAGGTCGACCGGCACGAGTGGGTCGACCCGGCCGGGATCGGCGTTGCGGCGGGCGACGGCGGCGCGGAGGGCGGCGAGATCGACGACGGCAGGGACGCCGGTGAGGTCCTGCATCAGCACGCGAGCCGGCATGAAGGCGAGCTGCGCGCCGGGGGCCGGGCTCGGCCAGGCGGCCAGCGCGCGCACGTCCTCCTCGCGCACATGCTCTGTCCCGACCCTGCGCAGCAGGTTCTCGAGGAGCACGCACACCGTGTAGGGGAGCGTCAGCGGGTCGACGATGCGGTCGAGGCGGTAGAACGCCTCGCCGCCGGGGAGGGTGGCGCGCGCGCCGAAGGGATCTTGATCAGCCATGCCCGTAATCTATGCCCGGATGAACGGATCGCGCGTACGTGTGCCGGACGGCATGGGCCGCCCCTTCCAGGTCTACGTGAACGGCGTCGAGCAGACGGAGGGGACGGACTTCGCGGTGGCGGGCGCCTGGATCGTGTTCGCGAACGCGCTGATCGCGCCGCGGGACGAGAGCGCGCGCACCGTCTTCCGTGGGTTCTTCTTCGGCCGCTACAAGCCCGAGCACGTGGTCGACGTGGCCTGCCAGGTCGGCGGGCACGCGCACGTCTTCGCCCGGCTGGCGGTCGAGCCGCCCGCGGGCTGACCTAGAAGACGGTCTTGCCCTGCCACCACCACGTCTCGAGAATCGCGAACACGGTGATGAGGCAGACGGCGAGGATGTGGCCGCCCTTGGAGCGCGGGTTCAGGAAGTATCCGATCAGGGCGATGACGAGCCCGATCATGCCCATGTAGATGGGGCGCGTCCACGTGCCGGCCAGCGCAACCACGATGGCGAGGCCGTTGACGACGGCGACGGTGTCGTCGCGGAAGGACTCGTATTCGGGCGTGTAATCTCGCACTTGGCGCTCCTTGGCCGGACTGGGGCGCAATCTTAGCGGGAGCGGCGGTGAGCGAGACACGGGGAACGACTGCGCTGCGCCGGGCCGGGCATCGAGCACCGGCTCATGCGCTACGCCTACCGGGCCGATGGAGGCGCCCTGCAGGCGGCCGCCGACCTGGACGTGGAGCCGACGAGGATGTTCAAGAGCCTGGTCGCCAGGGCCGGGGACGAGCTCGTATTCGCCCTCGTCGCCGCCGACGCCGTGTTGTCACCCAAGAAGCTGGCGGCCGCCGCGGGCGTGAAGCACGCCGTCATGGCCGACCCCCGGGAGGCCGAGCGCGCGACCGGCTACCAGCTGGGCGGGATCAGCCCGCTCGGCTCGCGCAAGCCGCTGCGCGTGTTCCTGGACGCCAGCGCCGAGGAGTTCCCCCGCATCTGCCTGAACGCCGGCAACCGCGGCCACATCGTCGAGGTCGCCACCGCCGACCTGGTCCGCCTGACCGGCGCGACGGTGGTGGACCTCAGAGCCGAAGCCTGAATACCCGGTGCCAGGCACCGGGTATTCACTGTCAGACCGCATGCCGCTCAGCGGTATCGCTCGCCGGCCACGGCGGCCAGCTTCTCCAGCGAGTGCGTCGCCTGGAGCGTGCGCACCGTCCCCGACTTGGAGCGCATCACGAGCGACTGCGTCCGCGCCCCGCCGCGCTGGTAGCGCACCCGCGCAGGAGGTCGCCGTCGGTGACGCCGGTGGCGGCGAAGAACACGTTCTCGCCACGGATCAGGTCGTCGACCGTGAGCACCTTGCTCGAGGTCGTAGCCGGCGTCGCGGGCGCGCTCCGCCTCGTCATCGTCGCGCGGCCAGAGCCGGCCGACGAGCTGGCCGCCGAGGCACTTGAAGGCCGCCGCCGAGAGCACGCCCTCGGGCGTCCCGCCGATGCCCCATAGGAGGTCGATGCCGGTGTCCGGCGTCGCCGCCATCATCGAGCCGGCCACGTCGCCGTGCGGGATGAAGCGGATGCGGGCGCCGGCCTTGCGGATCCGGCCGACCATCTCCTCGTGCCGGGGCCGGTCGAGGATCACGACCATGAGATCGCGAACGCGGCCGCCCTTGGCCCGCGCGATCATCTCGAGCGTCTCCTCCATCGGCGCGTCCAGGTCGAGCGGCTCGTCGATGTCCGCGCCGCAGGCAAGCTTCTCCATGTACACGCACGGGCCGGGGTCGAACATCGTCCCCGACTCCGAGGCGGCCACCACGGCAAGCGCGTTCGGCTGGCCGCGGGCCACGAGCTCTGTCCCCTCCAGCGGATCGACGGCCACGTCGACGGCGACGCCCTGGTGCGTGCCGATGCGCTCTCCGTTGAAGAGCATCGGGGCCTCGTCCTTCTCGCCCTCGCCGATCACAACGACGCCGTCCATCTCGACGGTGGCGAGCATGTGCCGCATCGCGTCGACGGCGGCGCGGTCGGCGGCGATCTTGTCGCCGAACCCGACCCAGCGGGCGCAGGCGAGCGCGGCTGCCTCGGTGACCCGCACGAGCTCGAGTGCGAGGTTTCGATCTGGTGCTTCAACCACGGGCGCTCCTCCCTGCGACGGAACCGCCGGAGAGGATACCGCCTAGGCCCGCACGAGCCGGTTGGCCAGGCCGCCGATGCGCTCGTGCGAGAGCAGCGGCTCGATCCAGCGGGCGGGGATCGTCGCGGCCCCGTGGCGAGCGCCCGCGAGCGCCCCGGCGACCGCGCCGTTCGTGTCCGCATCGCCGCCCAGATTGACCGCGAACACGATCGCCGACTCGGTGTCGGGCCGGCCGAACGCGGCGGCGAACCCCACCCGCAGCGCCGTCAGCACAAACCCATCCGCTCCTGCGCCTCGGCCGCGAGCACCTCTTCGGACGCGGCGATCGCCTCCTCCGCCGCCCGCGCCGCCGCGGACGTCGAGCGCGGCAGCTTGCGCCCGCGCACGAGCGCGGCCAGCGTCACGTTGAGCCATGCGCAGGCGTCGCCGGCCAGCGGGTCGTAGTGCGTGATCGACGACTCCGCGCGCGAGATCCGCTCGAGCGCACCGGCATCGTTGCGATAGCGCAGCGCGAGCGGCGCGGTGCGCATGAGCGACCCGTTGCCCGCGCTCATGCCCCCGCTCGACTCGTGGTAGGCGGCGGCCAGGGCACGCGCCTCGTCACCGACCGGGCCCGCATGAGCGCCGCTGAGACGGTCGAGCCGATGTCCTTCGGGCCCGACCTGGCCCACATCGCGTAGCGGGCGAAGATGTCCTCCTCGTCGTAGGCGCCCTTCTCTGCCAGGCTGGTCGCGAGCTCCATCGCCATCGCGGTGTCGTCCGTCCACTCGCCCCGATCCCACGGCGGAGACGCGACCAGGTCGCGCAGCGGGCCGCCGTAGCGGGCGTGGATCTGGTCGGGGTGAAGCCACTCGACCGCCGCGCCGAGCGCGTCGCCAACGGCAAGGCCGAGGAGCGCGCCGCGGGCGCGATCGGCCATCCCGTCCGAGACGCGCCGCCTCATCCGGCCTGGCAGCCGGGGCACCAATAGAGCCGGCGCGGCACCTCGACTCCCTGCATGCGCGACTCGATGGGCGTGCGACAGCGGGGACAGGGCCGGCCGGTGGCCCGGTAGACGTCGTGAGGCAGCCGGCCCGTGTCGACGCCGGCGCGCAGCATCCGCCGCGCGACCGAGGCCAGCTCGAGCAGGCGCCGGTCGGACAGCTCCGCGACCGGGGCGAACGGATCCTGGGCCAGCTGCCAGAGCGCCTCCGCGCGCACGACGTTGCCGATGCCGGCCAGCACGCGCTGGTCGAGCAGGAGCTCGGCCACCGGCCGGTCGATCGCGCGGGCGCGACGCAGGTAGGCGGCCGCGTCGAAGCCCGCGCCGAGCAGGTCGGGGCCCGAGCCGAGACGGAGGTCGCCGCGGCGGCGCACCTCGACCTTGCTCGTCCCGAAGATGACGACGTCGGCGGCCGGGGTGCGCATGACGTGGCGGCCGCGCCCGGCGCCCGCGGCGGCGAGGCGCACGCGTCCGTTCATACCGAGGTGGACGTGCAGGCTGCGGCCGTCGGCGCCGTGCACGAGCAGGTGCTTGCCGCGGGTCTCGATCGACGCGACGTCGGTGCCGGCGAGCGGGCCGGAGGTGACGCGCTGGCCGAGGACGGGGCGGATCCGGCGCGCGTGCGAGGACGAGCGAGTGCCCCTCAGGCACGCAGCACCAGCCGCCGGTGGCCCTTCAGGAACCCGTGGGCCAGCAGGAGCCGCTCTGCCTCGGTGCCGCCGATCGGCTCGCCGTCCACCCGCTCCGGCGCGAGCCGGCGGGCGCGCCCGCGCTCGACCAGGTCGGAGAGCGCCGCGATTGCGGGCTGGAGCAGCTCCGGCTCGAACGTGACCAGGCCGCGGCCGCCGCGCTCGACGTAGAGCGCCGGGCGGCCGCCGGCGAGCACGACCCACGCCCCGGCGACCCGCAACGGCCGCCGGGCCGACTCAGGCCAGGGGAGCGTCGCGCCGTACGGGTTGGCCGGATCGATGGCGGCGAGCACGAGCGCCGCGGCGTCGGGATCGGCGTCGCGTACGTCGCGCAACCGCTCGACCGCGGTCGGCGCCGCGAACTGGGCGCCGCCCAGGCCCTCGACGAAGTAGCCGCGCTGGCAGCGCCCGGCCTCCTCCATCATCCGCAGCTCGCCATAGACCGCCGAGAACCCGCCCGGGATCCCCTCCGCGAGGACGGCGGCCCGGGTGAGCACACCGTGGCGGTCGAGCAGCGTCTCGGCCAGCGCCCGGGCCCGGTCGGCCTCGGTCGGCGCGGCGGCGGCCAGTGTCTCGACGAGCGACCAGCGGCCGCGGGCGGCGGGCAGCGACGAGGTCGGCCGGGACCGACGCGAGACGCGTCCCGCCGCAGTGGCGGCCGGCGGCGGCAGCGCCCGCAGGACGGCGCCGCCGCGGAGCGGGTGCCACGAATCGTTCGTGACGACGCCGGCCCACCCCAGCGACCACAGTTCGGCGAGCACGGTGCGATCGGGCTCGCCCACGAGCGCGGCCAGGTCGGCGAAGAAGGAAGGCCCCCGGCCGCGCAGCGCCGCGACGATCGGATGCTCCGGGGCCTCCGCAGGGGAATGCAGGAGCGCGGTCTCGCCCCGCAGGTAGAGCGCCACCTTGCCCTGGCCTGCACCGACCCAGGCCAGCTCGCCGCCGGCGCACAGCTCGTCCAGCATGTCCTGGCGGTAGCCGGGCACGCGCAGCGGCAGGATGTCGGACTCCCATGCGGTGACCGGCAGCGCGATCCCCTGCAGCTGGGCAACCACGTCGCGCAGGCGGTCGATGCCCCGCCCCGCGTCGCGGCCGACGCCCTGCCAGACCGGCAGGAACCGGCCCAGAGCGTCCGCCTCGACCGGCTCGACCGCGCGCCGGATGGCCGCGAGCGTGCGCCGCCGCACCCGCCGCAGGACGTCCGGTGTGATCCATTCGCGGCCGCCTCCGCCGGGCCGGAACCCTCCCTCGACCACGTCGCCGTCTGCCTCCAGCCGGCGCAGCTCGGCGCCGGCGTCGACGCCCCACCGGGCGCGCAGGTCGTCGGCGGCGAACGGGCCGTGGGTGCGGGCGTAGCGCAGCACGAGACGCCGTAGCGCGTCCGCCGCCGGCTCCAGGAACGCGTCGGGGAGGCCGCGCGGCGGGACGACTCCGAGGCCGTCGCGATAGAGGCCCGCGTCCTCGGCGGCGATGAAGCGCTCCTCTCCCGCGACCCGCACGGCTGCGGCCCGCCGCTGCGCGACGAGCTCGTCCAGGTGGCGGGCGATGCCGCGCTCGGCCGCCTCGTCCGGCGAGAGGTCCCCGAGCCGGCGCAGCAGATCGTGGGCCTGGTCGATGGTCGGCGTCCGGCCCTCGCCCTGGAGCTCGCGCTCGACCTGGTCGATCGCGCCTGCGTCGAGCAGCTCCCGCAGATCGTCGTTGCGCAGGAGCTCGGCCAGCAGGGCGCGGTCGAGCTGCAGGGCCTGGGCGCGGCGCTCGGCGGCCGGCGCGTCGCCCTCGTACATGTAGGTCGCGATGTAGTCGAACAGGAGCGCCGACGCGAACGGCGAGGGCTGCGCAGACTCGACCTCGACCATGCGCACCCCGCCGCGCCCGATGGCCTCGAGCAGACCCTTCAGCGCCGGCACCTCGAAGACGTCGGACAGCACCTCGCGGTACGTCTCGAGCAGCACCGGGAACGAGCCGTACTTGATCGCCACCTGCTGCAGGTCGTGGGCCTTCAGCCGCTGCTGCCACAGGGGCGTGCGCTGCCCGGGCCGGCGCCGCGGGAGGAGCAGGGCGCGGGCGGCGTTCTCGCGGAAGCGGCCGGCGAAGAGCGGGCTCTGCGCGATCCGCTCGAGCAGCAGGTCGTCGAGCTCGCCCGGCGGGATCGCGATCAGGTCGACCGGCGGCGGCGTGTCCGAGTCCGGCAGCCGCAGGGCGATGCCGTCGTCGGCCCACATCGCCTCGACCTCGATGCCGAGCGTCGCCGCCATCCGCGCCTCCAGGGCGAGCGCCCAGGGCGCGTGCACCCGGCCGCCGAACGGCGAGAGCACGCACACGCGCCAGTCGCCGATCTCGTCGCGGAACCGCTCGACGACGATGGTGCGGTCGGACGGGACGACCCCGGTGTGCGCCTCCTGGTCTTCCAGGTAGGCGTACAGGTTCCGGGCGGCGCGCTCGTCGAGGTCAGGCCGGGAAGCGGCGGGTGCGGGTGGCCTCGCCGACGGCCCGGCCGAGCTCGAAGGGGCGGCCGATGGCGTCGCCCTTCCAGAACGGCATCCGCCCGGGCACGCCGGGCGCGGGCGACACGAGGACGCGGTCGCGGGTGATCTGCTCGATCCGCCACGACGAGGCGCCCAGCTGGAACACCTCGCCCTGGCGGGCCTCGTAGACCATCTCCTCGTCGAGCTCGCCGACGCGGGCGCCGGAGTCGACCAGGAAGACGCCGTAGAGGCCGCGGTCGGGGATCGTCCCGCCGCTCGTGACGGCCAGCCGGCGGGCGTCCGGGCGGGCGCGGACGACGCCCGCCGTGCGGTCCCAGACGATCCGCGGGCGCAGCTCGGCGAACTCCTCGGATGGATAGCGGCCGGCCAGCATGTCGAGCACGCCCTCGAACTGGGCGCGGGAGAGGTCGTGGTAGGGGTAGGCGCGGGTGGCGAGCTCGTACAGCTCGTCGACCGTCCAGTCGTCGAGGGCAGTTGCGGCCACCAGCTGCTGGGCGAGCACGTCGAGAGGCTGGCGAGGTACGCGTGTGTGCTCGATTTCGCCGCGGCGCATGCGGTCGACGACGACCGCCGTCTCGAGCAGGTCGCCGCGGTACTTCGGCATGAAGCGGCCCATCGACGGCGCGCCCACCTGATGCCCGGCCCGGCCGACCCGCTGGAGGCCGGCGGCGACCGACTTCGGCGACTCGACCTGTACCACCAGGTCGATCGCGCCCATGTCGATCCCGAGCTCGAGCGACGATGTGGCGACGAGCGCCGGCAGCCGGCCCGACTTGAGCAGGTCCTCGATCTCGAGCCGCTGCTCGCGGGCGATCGAGCCGTGGTGGGCGCGGGCGATGTCGGCGTCGGCGAGCTCGTTCAGGCGGTGGGCGACCCGCTCGGCCGAGCGGCGGTTGTTCACGAAGACGAGCGTCGAGCGGTGCGCCCGGACGAGCTCGAGCAGGCGCGGGTAGAGCGCCGGCCAGATCGACTGGCGCGGCTCGCCGTCGACGTCCGCCGCGCCGCCCAGCTCGCGCATGTCCTCGACGGGGACGATCACCTGGAGGTCGAGCTCCTTGGCGGCGCCGGCGTCGACGATCTCGACCTCGCGTTCGCGGCCGCCGAGGAAGCGGGCGATCTCCTCCAGCGGGCGCTGCGTGGCCGAGAGGCCGACCCGCTGCACGTCGCGGCCGGCCAGGTGCTCGAGCCGCTCAAGCGAGAGCGCCAGGTGGGTGCCGCGCTTGCTCCCGGCCATGGCATGGATCTCGTCGACGATCACGGACTCGGCACCTGCGAGCATCTCGCGGGCCGCCGACGTCAGCATCAGGTAGAGCGACTCGGGCGTCGTGATCAGGATGTCGGGCGGATGGCGGCGCATCGAGGCGCGGTCGCGCTGCGGGGTGTCGCCGCTGCGGACGGCGACGGTGACCGGCCGGGGCAGGTCGATGCCGGCGAGCGGCGCGCGCAGGTTCTTCTCGATGTCGTGGTTCAGCGCCTTGAGCGGCGAGACGTAGACGACCCGGGTGCCGCGCTCGGCTGGGTCGCGGACGAAGCCGTCGATCGCACCCAGGAAGGCGGCGAGCGTCTTGCCCGATCCGGTGGGCGCGAGGATCAGCGAGTGGCGGCCTGCAGCGATCGGCGGCCAGCCCAGCCGCTGCGCCTTCGTCGGCTCGGCGAACGAGCGCCGGAACCAGTCGGCGACGGGTGGCGAGAACACGGCCAGCGGGTCGGGGGCCATGGGGGAAATCTAGAGATCGGGCGGCGGCGGTGCAGGCGGGGCGCGCCCACTCGCAATTGGCATCCGCCGCGTATGTCAATTGCGCGTTCGGCGGCACCCATGCCCGCGCCCCGCATACGATCCCTGCGACCGCAGGCACCAAGGAGGAACGGCATGGAGACGGTGGGGTTCGTGCACATGGCCGACGGGACGGCCGAGGATTATGCGCTGCTCGACCGGGTGCAGGAGCCGTACAACGCCGCCGTGGCCGACCGGCTGCTCGTCGCCTTCGACGCGCTCAACGCATCGCTGGCCGGCTACAAGGTCACGCGCTACGAGCACTCGCTCCAGTCCGCCACCCGTGCCCTGCGTGACGGCCGCAGCGAGGAGTACGTCGTCGCGGCGCTCCTGCACGACATCGGCGACGAGCTCGCCCCGTGGACGCACGGCGAGATGACCGCCGCGATCCTGAAGCCGTACATCGCCCCCGACATCTGCTGGGTCGTCAAGCACCACGGGCTCTTCCAGATGTACTACTACGCCCACTTCAGCGGCGGCGACCGCAACGCCCGCGACCGCTTCAAGGATCACCCGTGCTACCACGCGACCGTCGAGTTCTGCGAGCTCTACGACCAGAACTGCTTCGACCCTGCGTACGACTCGCTGCCGGTCGAGACGTTCGAGCCGATGGTGCGGCGGGTGTTCTCGGAGCCGCGCTACCTGGACGATTCGGCGCTCCCGTGACCGCGGGCGGGTGACGGGCCGGTGCTGATCGAGGTGCTCGGCTCGTCGGCCGGGTGGCCGATCCCCCGGCTCGGCTGCGACTGCCCGCAGTGCACCTCGCCCGACCCGCGCGACCGGCGCCTGCGCTCGTCGCTGCTGCTCGACCGGCGCGTGCTCGTCGACGCCGGCCCTGACGCCTATGCGCAGCTGATCCGCGCCGAGGCGGTGCCCGAGCAGGTCGTCCTCACCCACGAGCACCACGACCACATGCTCGGCCTGCACGTGCTCGCGAAGCTCGGCCGCATCCCGCTCCACTGCACGAAGGAGTGCGAGAAGGGGGTGCGGGTGATCTTCCCCCGGCTCGACTTCCGGATCATGCACCTGACGCCCGGCGTCCCGGCCGAGCTCGGCGAGGGCCTGCGCGTGCAAGCGTTCGACGTCGAGCACAGCTCGGCCACGCGGACGATGGGCCTGCGCTTCACCGACGCGGGCGGGCACACGCTCGCCTACATGCCCGACCTGGCCGAGCTGCCCGGCTCGAAGCTCGCCCGTGACGCCGACATCGCGTTCGTCGACGGCTCGACGAAGGCGCGGCCCGTCCGCGGCCACGTGTCGATGGAGGAGATCGTCGGTGCGGCGAAGCGGCTGCGGGCCGGGCGCCTCCTCTTCACGCACATCGGCCACCGCACGGGCACCCACGCCGAGCTCTCGGAGTGGCTGCCCGCGGGGGCCGATGTCGCGTACGACGGGTTACAGATCTCGCTCTAGAGCCGCAGGTGGCCCGACTCGAGGTCGAGCAGCCAGCGCTTGCACTCGAGCCCGCCGCCGTAGCCGCCCAGGCCGCCGCCGGTGCGCAGCACCCGGTGGCACGGCACGACGATCGGGATCGGGTTCTTGGCCATGGCGTTCCCGGCGGCCCGCACGGCCTCGGGGCTGCCGGCGGCGGTCGCGAGCTCCTTGTACGTGCGCACCTGCCCGTACGGGATGGCGGCACACGCCTCGCGGGCGCGAAGCAGGAACCCGTGCGAGAGCTGCCAGTCGATCGGCGTTGAGAAGTCCGTCCGGCGGCCGTCGAAGTACTCGTCGAGCTCGCGGCGCACGCCGTCCAGGCGGGCCGGGGCCTCGAGCACGCGCGGCGAGATCCGGTCGGAGAGCTCGGTCAGAACATCGTCGGTGGACTCCTTGTCGAAGGCGGTGCGCACCAGGCCCTGCGGCGTGGCGGCCACGAGCATGTGCCCGAACGGGGCGTCCACGGTGGCGTAGGCAACGTCCAAGATTCCCTCCTCGGCGGCCCTACGGGCCAGCTCAGTCATGTCGATGGGGGTCATCGCTCCCACTCCCTTCGCACGCCGGCCAGGCCGGCGCGCACGTTCTGGCGCGCGGCCGCCTCCGAGCAGTCGATCACGTCGCCGATGGCGGCGTAGTCAAGGTCGGCAGCGAACCGCAGCGTCACGGCTGCGCGCTGCTTCTCCGGCAACCGCCGCACGGCCCGCCACAGCGCGGGATCCGGCGACGGCGACGACTCGACCCCCCGGTCGGGCACGTCCGCGACCGGCACCGGCCGGCGGCGGGCGGCCCGATGGGAGTCGAGCACCTTGCGGGCTGCAATGCGGAGAAGCCATCCGCGCAGGTTCCGGTCGTCCCGCAGGCCCGGATAGGCCCGCAGGGCGGCCAGCATCGTCTCCTGCCAGCAGTCGTCGGCGTCGATGGGCCCCACGCACGCGGCGAGATACCGGTGCACCTCGCGGCCGTGGCGGTCGATCAGCGTCTGGAACGGCGGCAGTCTCACGCGTTAAGAACGCTCGGGGCCGCCGAAGTGTGAGATGCCCGGCTAACAGGTGCCATGAATAAAAGGGGTCTGACCCCGTTTATTCACGCCGGCTGCAGCTCGGGGGCGTAGCGGCGCTCCCACTCCTCGGCGTCGGGGCTGAAGTAGACGAGGCGCGTCTTCTTCCACTCCTTCGTCGAGTAGAGCACCACCCGCTCGTCGAGGCCCGTCTCGGCCGCGATCGCGTCGAGCACGTCCTCGCACTCCTGCTTCGTGCGCCCGTGCGTCATCGAGAACAGGTTGTACGGCCAGTCCGGGTAGGTCGGCCGCTGGTAGCAGTGCGACACGCCCCGGAAGGACGCCATCAGCGACCCGATCTCGTCCATCTGCTCGTCGGGCGCCTTCCACACACCCATGCCGTTGAACGTGAAGCCGGCGGAGCGGTGGTAGAGCACCGCCGCGAAGCGGCGCATCTGGCCCGTCGCCTGGAACCGCGCCGCCGCCTCGAACAGCTCCGGCACCGTGTAACCGTGCCGGGCTGCCGGGCCGGCGAACGGCTCGGCGACGGCGCGCAGGTCGGTCTGGAGGGCGCGCACGGCGGCGACGTCACGCTCGCTGATGTCCTCCGGCGGCGGGGCCGGCTCGGTCGGCCGCTGGCGCTGCTTCTTTGCGGCCGGGTCGCGCCCGCCCTTCATGTCGAGATCGACGCCGATCTTGAAGAACCGCAGGGCAGGCATGGGCCGGATGACGTCGACCTCGGCCAGCTCTCCGAGCAGCTCGACGGTGCGCTCGAGGCCGAGCCGCGACGTCGGCGGGACGCCCACCGTGAACCAGATGTTGAACTCGTGTTCGCGGCGGTAGTTGTGCGTCACGCCCGGGTGGCTCGAGATCACCTCGGCCGCCGCGTCGGCCCGCTCCGGCGCCGTCTTCGCCGCGACCAGCATCGACGTGTAGCCGAGCTTGCGCGTGTCGAAGATCGCCGAGATCTGGCGGATGATGCGCTCGCTGCGCAGGCGCGTGACCCGGGCGATGACGTCGTCCTCGCTGCGGCCGAGCGTCTCACCCAGCGCGGCGTAGGGGCGCTCGACGACCGGGAACTCGTTCTGGATCAGGTCGCACAGCTGTGTGTCTGCGCCATCCATCTCCAGCGAAGGATACGCTCGCCTGCGTGCGCGCCGCCCCGCTCCTGCTCCCGCTCGCGCTCGTCGCCTCGGCGACGGCCTGCGGAGGAGGCGGCGACAACGTCGCCCAGCACCAGCGCTACCTGTGGGTGCAGACCTGCGCCGAGTGCCACGCCATCGCCCAGGGTACGCCCTCGCCGGACGTCGGCGCGAAGAACCTGTGGGACGTCCACCCCACCCGCGAGCAGGTGCGCCGGGCCGTGATCGACGGCCGTCCGGGCATGCCGAAGGGTCTGCTCGGCGGCGACGACGTCGACGCGATCGCCGCCTACGTCGTCGCGAGGACGAGGCGGTGAGGAACGGCCTGCCGCCCGGGCTCGACGCCGCCGCCGTCCGCGCGATCGTGACCGACATGGACCGCACGATCCTGCCGTCGTCGCTCGAGCTCTCGGCGAGGACCGTCGCGGCGATCGCCGCCGTCCGCGCCGCCGGGATCGAGGCGATCATCGCCACCGGGCGCATGTTCGCGTCGACCCGGCCGTACGCCCACGAGCTCGGGATCACGGCGCCGGTGATCTGCTACCAGGGCGCGCTCGTCGCCGACCCGACCACCGGCGAATGGCTGCTGCACCGGCCCATCGACGTGCCGAGCGCCCTCGAGGTCATCCACGCCGTCCGCCCCGAGGGCTTCCACATGAACGTCTACGTCGACGACGAGCTGTACGTGGAGGCGCCGACGCCGGAGGCACGCACCTACGCCGAGCACGCCCGTCTGGAGATGCACGTCGTCGGCGACTTCGACCTGTGGCTGACCAGGCCGACGACGAAGATCGTGATCGTCGGCGAGCCGGGCCCGCTCGATGACCTCGACCGGCGCCTGCGCGACCGCTTCGGCGATCGGCTGTTCATCGCCAAGTCGCTGCCGATCTTCCTCGAGGTGGCCAGCCCCGGCGTCTCCAAGGGCGCGGCGCTCGAGTTCGTGTGCGAGCGCCTGGGGGTCGATCCGGCCGACACGATCGCCTTCGGCGACGGCGCGAACGACCACGAGCTGCTCGAGACCGCCGGCTTCGGCGTGGCGGTCGAAGATGCGGAGCCGTCGCTGCTCGAGATCGCCGACTGGACGGTGCCGCCGGTGGCCGAGGACGGGGTCGCGGGCTTCCTCGACCTGTTAGTACACTCACGAGCCTGATGCTCGACGCGAAGCTGATCCGCTCGGACCCGGACGCGGTGCGGACGGCTCTCGAGCGGCGGGGCGGCGACGCCGCCGCGGGCGTCGACCGGTTCCTCGAGCTCGACGGCGAGCGGCGCGATCTGCTGCAGCAGGTCGAGGCCGCCCGGGCCGAGCGCAACGCCGCCGCCCGCGCCATCGCCGAGGCCAAGGGGCGGGGCGAGGACGCCGCCGCCGAGATCACCCGCCAGGCGGAGCTGAAGCGCTGCCAGTCGGAGGGCGAGGAGGCCCTGGCCCGGGTCGAGGCGGCCATCACCGAGGTCATGGCCACGCTCCCGAACCCGCCTCACCCGTCCGCGCCCGTCGGCGACAGCGAGGAGGATGCCGAGGTCGTGCGCGTCCACGGCGAGCGGCCGTCGTTCTCGTTCCCGCCGAAGGATCACCTCGACCTGGCCGGCCCGCAGGGGCTCGGCCTGATCGACCCGGAGCGCGCGGCGCGGGTGTCGGGCAGCCGCTTCCACTACCTGCTCGGCGACCTGGTGCGGCTCGAGTTCGCGATGTTGCAGTGGGGCATGGCGAAGATGCACGCGCGCGGCTTTGTGCCGGTGATCCCACCGGTGCTCGTGAAGCGCGAGGCGATGGAGGGCACAGGGTTCTTCCCCGAGGCCGAGGCGCAGGTGTACGCGCTTTCGAGCGACGAGCTCTTCCTCGTCGGCACCGCCGAGGTGCCGCTGGCCTCGATGCACGGCGGCGAGATGCTCTCCGAGGACGACCTGCCTCTGCACTACGTCGGTTTCTCGTCGTGCTTCCGGCGCGAGGCCGGGGCCGCCGGCAAGGACACGCGCGGCATCTTCCGGGTGCACCAGTTCGACAAGCTCGAGCTCTTCAGCTACTGCCACCCCGACCGGTCGTGGGACGAGCAGGACCAGCTGCTCGCGATCGAGGAGGAGATCGCCCAGGAGCTCGGCTTCCACTACCGGGTGGTGAACGTGGCCGCCGGCGACCTCGGCGCGTCAGCGGCGCGCAAGTTCGACATCGAGGTGTGGCTCCCCGGCCAGGAGCGCTACCGCGAGCTGACGTCGTGCTCCAACTGCACCGATTACCAGGCCCGGCGCCTGAACATCCGCTTCCGGCCGGAGGGCGGCAAGCCGCAGTTCGTGCACATGCTGAACGGCACCGCCATCACCTCCAGCCGCACGCTGCTCGCGCTGATCGAGTACGGCCAGCAGGCCGACGGGTCGATCGCGACGCCGAACGTGCTGCACCCGTTCGGCGCGCCGGCGGTCATCTCCGCCGCGTCCTGACCCGCGCCGGCTCGGCGCCCCGCTCGACCTCGTCGGCCAGGTCGCGCAGCGCCCGGGCGAACACCGCGGCCGCCTGCCGCACCTCGAAGAGGCGCGTGCCGAGTGGGCCGTTCTTCATCCACGGCGTGTCCTTGCCCCACTCCTCGATGTACTCCGCGAGCTCCACGCACTGGTCCGCGACCGCGTCGAGCGTGGAGGGGTTCAGAGTCGTCACGCTCATGCCGGATTCGACCTCGTCGTCAGCCCACGATGCGCCGCGACTCTACGCCGTCCGAAAGTGCTCGCCATCCCCCATCCGGGGCACGTTTTCGGCGATGTGAGCCGGTACACTCGATGCCGGTCTGGGTCACGGAGAGCGAGGCGGGCTGTGGGGGCACAGGAGCGCGACAACGGCGTCGAGGAGCTTCACGACGTGCCTGCGGATATCCGCGAGGTGTCGTTCCCGTTGGCCCTGCGCGGCTACAGCTGCGAGGTGGTCGACGCCTACGTCGACCGCGTCAACCGGGTGATCGCCGACCTCGAGGTGCGAGGCTCGCCGCGGGCGGCAGTGCGCCAGGCGCTCGACCGCGTCGGTGACCAGGTCGGCGGCATCCTCCAGCGCGCCCGCGAGGCGGCCGAGGAGATCACGACCGCCGCGCACCAGGAGGCCGACGAGATCACCGCCCGGGCGAAGGCCGAGGCGGCGGAGCTCGTCGTCTCGGCCGGCGCACAGGCCGACCGCGAGCGGGTGCAGGCGCAGAAGACGCTCGCCCACGCCCGGGCGGCCGCCGAGACGACGGTCGCCCAGGCCAACGCCGAGGCCTCCGAGACACGCCGGCGCTCCGAGGAGGAGCTGAACGCGTTCGAGGAGCAGGCGCAGACGCGGCTCGCCGAGCTGCGGTCAGACACGGACATCGTCTGGAGCGAGCGGCTCCGGCTGCTCGACAGCACCCGCGAGACGGCAGCGCGGCTCGAGGCCATCGCCACGAAGGCGACGACGCAATTCGCGCGCACCGAGGCCGAGCCGCGGCCCGAGCAGGCGGCGGTGGTCGCCGTCGAGCCCGGCGGCGACATGGCGGCCAAGAGCCGGCCGCGGAGCGGACGCCCCGGTGGCCCGGCGGCAGCCAAGGGTCGCAACGGCACGACGCCGCGCGGCCGCTAGCCGTTACCGGCCGTGATGAAGCGCTAGGCCGGTGCCGGCGGTGCCTCGATCGGAGGGTAGGCGGACTCGCCGTGCATTGCCTCGTCGAGACCGAGCTCGTCATGCTCGCCGACACGCACCGGGGTGATCACGTCGATGACCTTCAGCATCACCCAGGTGAAGGCGAAGGCATAGAGCGAGCATCCGACGCCGGCGACGACCTGCTTGGTGAAGAACGTGGCGCTGCCGTTGACGAGCCCGACACCACCAGCGGGGTTGATGGTGGTGCTCGCGAACACGCCGAGCAGGATGATGCCGAGCAGACCGCCGACACCGTGGACGCCCCAGACATCGAGGGCGTCGTCCCACTTCAGGCGGTTCTTGAGCGCGACGGCGTAGTAGCAGACCAGACCGGCCACGATGCCGATCACGACGGAGGCGTAGATCGGCACGAATCCCGCCGCGGGCGTGATGGTGGCGAGGCCGGCGACCGCGCCGGTCAGCAGGCCCAGGAAGTGCGGCTTTCGCGCATGCCCCCACTCCACGAACAGCCAGGTGGTGGCCGCGAACGACGCCGCCAGGTCGGTGTTCAGGAATGCCGTCGCGGTGATGTCGTCTACCTTCAGCTCGCTGCCGGCGTTGAACCCGTACCAGCCGAACCAGAGCAGGCCGGTGCCAAGCGCGATGAACGGCAGGTTGTGCGGTCCGTCGAAGAACTTGCGCTTGCCGACATAGAGCACCGACGCCAGCGCTGCCCAGCCCGCCGACGCGTGGACAACGATGCCGCCGGCGAAGTCGCGAACGCCCCAGTGGGCGAGAACGCCGCCGCCCCAGATCATGTGGACGAACGGGTAGTACACGAAGAGCTGCCACACGACCAGGAAGAACAGATAGGCCTTGAAGGTCACCCGGTTCGTGAACGCTCCGGTGATGAGCGCCGGGGTGATGATGGCGAACATCATCTGGTAGGCGATCAGCACCACCAGCGGGATCTGCGACGGCGTGTACATCGACGAGGGCTCGACGCCGCGGAGGAACGAGAGGTGAAAGTTTCCGTAGATCCCGTCGGAGCCGCCGCTGAAGCACAGGGAGTATCCGACCAGCCACCACATCACGGTCGTGATCCCCATCGAGGCGAAGCTCTGGATCATGATCGTCAGTGTGCTGGAGCGGCCCACCAGTCCGCCGTAGAAGAAGGCGAGACCGGGGGTCATCAGCATCACGAGGCTGGCGGCCACCAGCATGAAACCGGTGTTCGCCTGGTTGATCGCGAAGATCACGACGGGTCCTTTCCGAAGTGCCGAGACGCCCGGCGACGCGCCGGGCGCTGCTTCCCGAAACGGTCAGCGGCCACTGCTTCTACCGCCGTGCGCAGAAACCTCTAACCCGTGCGCCTCGGAGCAGGTTCGAGGCCGCGACGTCGGCTGCTATGTTCGGCACACCGGGCGGGGTGGCGGAGCGGTTGAACGCACCGGTCTTGAAAACCGGCACCCGGGGTCAACCCGGGTCGTGGGTTCGAATCCCACCCCCGCCGCTCGCTCGCTCACACAGCCGAACCATGCGTCTGGCGGGGGAAAGCGCGGCGCGTCCGCCAACCAGTCCCCGTCCGCACACGTCCGTACTCGTCCGCACCCGCGACACGGCGGGGACGCAACCGGGACGCCCACCACGCCGATCCCGCGTAGGGGGTTTGCTCTGCAGATCGCCAGGGCAACACAGCCGTATGGAACAACAGCCACGTATCGCACCAGCCCCAGCTCCCCGCCTCCACCCACACCGCCTCAACACATCTATCGTCAGCGTCGCCCAGGCGATCCTTGGCGTCTGGCTCTTCGTCTCACCGGTCGCACTCATGGATCACCCGGGAACCGGCCGCGGACTCATCAACTTCGCAATCGTCGGCGGCATCCTGCTAGTGACCGGAATCCTCGCCTCCGTCGACGCGAGCGCTGCCACCCAACTCGCGCGAACGGCAACGCAGCGCCGCTGGACATGGCCCTGGCTCGCAACCGCAGCCTGGCTGCTCGTATCCCCATGGATAGTCGGCTACTCCTCCGTCACCCAGCTGACGGCCAACGCCGTCGTCTGCGCCGTCGCCGTAGGGGCGCTGGCGGTCGCGAACTGGATGCTCACCAACCGAATGGGCCCGGACGACCACCGCGGCATCGTGCCGCCCTCCGGCCGCCTCGACGTCAAGCCATAACAGAACGCGGCCCTGGCCGTCCAGAGTCCGCCAAATAAAACCCAGATCCGCCAAGTAGTAGGAGCGTAGGATGGCGAGCGTGCCGACCGGGATCCGTCGCCGCCACCGCCGAGACTGCCCCGAGGCGGACTCACCAAAGCCGCGGTGCCGCTGTTGGTGGGAAGCGAGCAATCGGGTCTGGACACGGGCCGCGCCTCCGCAAGACGTTCGCGACACTCGGCGAGGCGCGGAGCTGGCGCGCAGACGCCGAACGACAACTCCGCCGCGGCCTCGTCACCCCAGGCGCGTCGCCGAAGCTCCGCGACGCCGCGACCACGCTCCTCGACGGGATGCGTGACGGTCGATCAGGAACCGCAGCGGCCACCGGTACAAGCCGAGCGTGATACGCAGCTATGACGACGCGCTCCGCACCCACGTACTCGACCATCTCGGAGCTCTCAGGCTCGGCGATGTGAAACGGCGCGACGTCCAAGCGCTCGCCGATCGCATCGCGGGTCGGGGCAAGAGCCCGAGCACCGTCCGCAACGCGCTCATGCCACTCCGCGTCATCTACCGCCGCGCCGTCCGCGACGGGGTTATCGCGGTGAACCCATGCACCGACATCGACCTGCCAGCGCGCGACGCGGAACCTCGCGAGCCGCCGAAACGCGAAGCCGCCGACAACTCCTCGCACGCCTCACCGGGACGCTCCTCGCCGTCTGGGCGACCGCCCTCTACGCCGGACTCCGGAAGGGCGAGCTGCGCGGCCTCGAATGGAAGCACGTCGACTTCCGCGCCGGCGTCATCCGCGTCGAACAGAGCCTCGACGCCCGCGGCCCTGTCATCCTCGCGAAGAGCCGCGCCGGGAGGCGCATAGTACCGCTCCCCGGGCGCTGCGCAGCATCCTGCGCGAACAGCACCTCCGCAACAGGTCGAGCCGCTACGTCTTCGGCACCGGCCAGCGCCCCCACCCCCACCACCACCATCGACGGCGTCGGCCTACACCACTGCCGCCACGCCTACGCGAGCTTCATGATCGCCGCCGGATGCAACCTCAAGACGCTCAGCGCCTACATGGGGCACTCATCCATCACCATCACCGCCGACCGGTACGGCCACCTCTTCCCCGGAAACGATGCCGAAGCCGCACGCCTCCTCGACCGGTACCTCGACGGCAGGGACGCACAAGGGGACGCACACACCCACTAACCCGCATAACCATGCGCCCCAGCGACACACCGTCGCCGGTCTTGAAAACCGGCATCGGGGGTAACCTCGATCGTGGGTTCGAATCCCACCCCCGCCGCTCGCTCGCTCGCTTCAGACAGCGGGATTCCGCGTAACCACGCGGTTGGGGCGTCCGCCTACGTCCGCGTGCTGGGCCGGCGGCTGTCTCGACCTTTCCCAGAACTGGAACGGTCGGTTGATAGCTCGGCACGGGCGACGTTCGGCGTACGCTGAGGGGCGTGCTGCGCGACGTTACCAAGGCCGACCTCGACGTCTTCTACGAGCAGCAGCGCGATCCTGAAGCCGCGGCGATGGCCGTGTTCCCCGCACGGGGCCGCGATGCGTTTGACGCGCACTGGCAGCGCGTGCTCGCTGACGACTCGAACGTGACGAGGACGATCGTCGACGAGGGCGCTGTGGCCGGGAACATAGGCTGCTGGGAGCAGGACGGCCGTGGGTTCGTGGGCTACTGGCTCGGGCGCGAGTTCTGGGGCCGGGGGGTCGCGACGGCGGCGCTTGCCGAGCTCGCGGCGGAGCTCGACGAACGGCCGCTTCACGCCTGGGTCGTGACCAGCAACGTCGGCTCGGTTCGCGTTCTCGAGAAGTGCGGCTTCGTCGAGGTCGAACGGCACGCCGAGCGCGACGAGCACGCGGGCCGGGCGATCGAGGAGATCCTCTACCGGCTCGACTGATCGGTTCCAAGTTGTGAGCTGGCGCGGATACACGAGCCCGGCCGGCGGAGCCCAAGACCGGCACCGGGGCACGAAGCACGCCGCTCCGGCGGCGCTGACTACACCTCGGCGGATGCCCCTCTCTTCGGGGTCGACGCTCTGGCTGCCGTGCTCCTCGCGGCAGCCCACCAGCCGGGCCGGGGGTCTGTAGGGTCTGGGAGTGAGCGGCCAAGATCACTTCCGCCAGCGCACGGGCGAGGAGCAACGAGCGACCTGGCTGGAGCTGTTCTTCGATCTCGTATTCGTGTTCGCGGTGACGCAGCTCAGCCACCTGCTGCTCCATCGCCTGACGCTGCACGGCGCCCTGCAGACGCTGTTCCTGCTGCTGGTCGTCTGGTGGGCCTGGATCTACACCGCCTGGATGACGAACTGGTTCGACCCCGACTCCGTGCTCGTGCGACTGGTGCTGCTGATGGTGATGGCATCCAGCTTGTTGATGGCCGTCGCCATCCCCGAGGCCTTCGGCCACCTGGCAGCGCTGTTTGCCTGCTCATACGTCGCGCTGCAGGTGTTGCGAAACGCCTTCAACGTCTACGCCACACCGCGCGACAGCGACTTCCACATCGTCTTTCGCCGGATCCTGGCCTGGAGCCTGACTTCGGGGACCCTGTGGCTGGCCGGCGGGTTCGCGGAAGGCGGCGCCCGCACGTGGCTGTGGGTCGCGGCCCTGGCGGTGGACTACGCAGCGCCGTCGCTGGGCTACTGGACGCCCCGGCTGGGCCGCTCCGCGACCACGGACTGGGTGATCGAACCGGCGCATTTCGCCGAGCGGTTCCAGCTCTTCATCATCATCGCACTGGGCGAGTCGATCGTCGTCACCGGTGCGACCGCGTCGTCGCCGGCGCTCGACCTCGCCATCGGGACGTCGCTGATGGTGGCGTTCGCGACGTCCGCCGCGCTGTGGTGGCTGTACTTCGACGAGGTCGGCTGGCGCGCGCAACGGTTCCTCTCGCGCGCAGATGACAGCGGCCGGCTCGCGCGGGACGCATACACCTACCTGCATATGCCGATCGTGGCAGGCATCATCGTCGCGGCCGTGGCAGACGAGGTCGTAATCGCCCATCCCGGCTCGTCCCCTTCCGGCGTCGAGCTGGCCGTGATCCTGGGCGGGCCCGTCCTGTACCTGATCGGCCATACCTTGTTTCGGCTGCGCATGATTCACAACGTCAGTCGCAAGCGTCTGGTCGCCATTGCGGCCGTCGCCGCCCTGGCGCCGCTCGGCGCCGCACTCACCTCTCTGGGACTTGCAGCATGCGTGCTCGCAATCCTTACCGCACTGGCCGTGACCGAGACGCGCAACCGGCTCGCCACAGCGGATGACCGCGGATCGTCTCCCACCCCGGCTGACGGCCGGGCGGGGTAGTCGGCAAACATTCGCGTGAGGTCTCGACGGCGTGACGCTTCACGAGGCTCGGCACACCTACGCCGCGCTCGACCGCTACGGCCACCTGCTGCGTGGCACCGGGAGACGGACGCCGCCGTGCTCGACCAACTGCTGGGCCCGGCCGGGCCGGGCGCGAGCTGACCTGGACCGAGATCACCCGCGCAAGCAGGCTCTTAGAGCCAAACGCTAGCGGTCTTGAAAACCGGCATCGGGAGTAACCTCGATCGTGGGTTCGAATCCCACCCCCGCCGCTCGCTCGCCCGCGAACAGAGCCGAAAACCGTCGGGTCACCGGCACTGGTAAGGTCGAGGGGGCGTAACGATGGTGAAGTGATGCAGACCCTGCGCGAGAACCCACTCATCCCCGGCGTGCTCTTGGCGATGTCCGTGGCCCTGCTCGTCCTCTGGCAGCCGCCGCTCTACAGCGCCATCATCTGGGGCGCCCTGGCGGTCTGGCTCGCCGTCGCCGTCTGGCATGGGCCTCGCAACCGGGCCTCGTTATGGAAGCCCGTTTGGGGGTGGGGATGGACGGCGTTTTTCATCATCGGCGGCGTCGTCAGCCTGCTCCCCGGCACCGGATTCGCGTGGATGGGCGTGTTCTTCCTCATCGCCGGTGTCGGCAACGCCATCGGGCTGCTCTGGCGGCCCGGCCGGCTGCGACACCAGTCGCCACACCGGGTCGACTAGCCCCCGCGCTGCTCCGGCCACATCGCTGTCACATTCCTGCGCGCCCGGTTGTCCTACTGAGGACGCGTGCGGTTCACCGCACGTCGAGACGAGGGCCTGCCCCATGGTGCGATCGCGCCTCTACAGGCAGCCTCCCGTTTGATCCAAGGAGGACACATGCGAGACATGCTCAACAACCAGATCGCCACGCTCCGCGCCACCCTCAACGGCAAGGTGATCGGCGCAGACGACCCCCGCTACGACGACGTGCGCCGGGTCTTCTTCACGGGCTTTGACCGGAAGCCGGCGGCGATCGTCCGCGTCACGGACACGTCCGACGTCGTCCGCGTCGTCGACCTGGCCCGGGAGTCCGGCGCCGAGCTCGCCGTGCGAAGCGGCGGCCACAGCCGGGCGGGGCACGGCACGCCGAGGGCGGGATCGTCCTCGATCTCTCCGCGATGAACGCGGTCGAGATCGATGCCGAGCACCGCAGCGCCTGGGCGCAGACCGGGGTGACTGCCGGCGACTACACCGCGCAGACCGCCCGATACGGCCTTGCCACCGGCCTCGGCGACACGCCCAGCGTCGGCCTCGGCGGCATCACGCTCGGGGGCGGCATCGGCTATCTCGTCCGCAAGACGGGGCTCACGATCGACGACGTGCTCGCGGCCGAGGTCGTGACCGCCGACGGCGAGCTGCTCGAGGCGGACGAGCGGACGCACCCCGATCTCTTCTGGGCGCTCCGGGGCGGAGGCGGCAACTTCGGAGTCGTGACCCGGCTCCGGCTTCGGCTGCACGAGATCGACGAGGTCGTCGGCGGGATGCTGCTGCTGCCCGCCGACACCGGCGTCATCACCGGGCTGATCGCCGCGGCGGATGCGGCTCCGGAGAACCTGTCCATGATCGCGAACATCCTGAAGGCCCCTCCGCTGCCGTTCATCCCCGCGGAGCACCACGGCCGGCCCGTGATCATGCTCCAGATGGTCTACGCCGGCAGCGCCACCGCCGGTGAGCGGGCCATCGCGCCCATCCGCGCGCTCGCACGGCCGCTCGCGGACATGGTGCGGCCGATCCACTACCCCGAGATGTACGCGGGCGCGGAAGCTCCCGGCCCTGCGTACGCCGCCGGAACCAACCTGCTCGTCGACGAGCTCCCCGCACGAGCGGCGGAGACGATCCTCGGGCATCTCGAGACGGCGACCGCGCCGATGGCTGCGGTCCAGGTGCGCGTCCTCGGCGGGGCGATGGCGCGCGTCGCCGACGACGCGACGGCGTTCGGCCATCGGGGGGCGAAGCTCATGGTGAACATCGCCGCGATGCATCCCCGCCCCGAGGACCGGGCGGAGCACGAGGCGTGGGCCGCAGGGCTGTCGCACGCGCTCTCGGAGGGAAGCACCACCCCGGCCTACCTCGGGTTCGTCGGCGACGAGGGGCAGGAGGGCGTCCGCCGCGCCTATCCGCCCGCGACGCTGGAGCGGCTCGCGCAGGTGAAGCGCGCGTACGACCCGGACAACCTGTTCCACCGCAACATGAACGTCCTGCCGCAGGGGACGCGATAGCGCCGTCGTCGGGGACGGCCCGCGCCGAGACGCGGGCTGTCCCCGGCAGGGTGCTCTACACGCGCTCGTACTCGTCGTGGCGGCGGAACCAGTTCAGCGGGTCGCCGGGGCCGCGCGACTCGTTGCGGCCTCGCGGCGTCCGGTCGAGCCACTGGTACATGCCCCAGAGGCC
>CAVPSM010000007.1:0-7943 GCA_963708365.1 uncultured Actinomycetes bacterium | reverse complement strand
GGATACCCCGTTCCGGCACCGGAGTCCGGCGTCGGCTGCCACGATGTCCAGTACGGGCCGATCGCGGCCGCCCCGCACCGGTTCAGCGCCAAAGCTCTTCTGCTCCGTCATGGGGATGGCGAACGGCGGCGGCGAGGTCGACTGCAACCACGGCAAGCACTCGTTCCGGCTCAGCCCGACGCTCTTGCAGATCAAGAACTGACGACCCCGCGCGCGCTGGGGTTGCCGCCGCTCGCGTCGGCCCGGTATCCTGCACCGCGCGCCGCGATGGCGGCCATGGGGCGGTTAGCTCAGTTGGGAGAGCACCAGCTCGACAAGCTGGGGGTCACTGGTTCGAGCCCAGTACCGCCCACTCTCCGTAAACCCTCTCCAGGAGTGGGTTTGCGCGGTTCGGGCCGAGGGGTCGGTCGACCCGGATCTGGGCCCGTGGCAACCTTTGTGGCCCGATTCGGCCCGTCGAAGGACGAGCGTGGCCATCCGCTTAGCCGCTTCTTATTTCGGGCGCATACGGTCACCTGAGTGATCCCCGGGCCCGAGAAACTCGAACGACCGGAACCGAACTGCCGCCAGTGCGGCTCCCCACTCACTTGGACGGTCCGGTACATCCCCACCCAGTGGGTGAGTGGCCTTCCGCCGCGCGAAGCGCGGTACTCTGGCGCCGAATGTGAATGGTGCTGGCGGCGCTACCTCGCGCCCCCTCCCGGCCGGGACCACCGACCGCCGCGCGCCTCTGGTCGCCGCATGGTCAGGCGAATCCCGTGTGGCCGCTGCCGGGTCAGGCGAATCGTGTAGCGGCGCTCCTGGGGCTCGGGTAGGCCGTGAGGACGGCACGTACGCCGAGTCGGTGCGCACCCTGGCCCAGGGCCCGACGGGTTGCCCCTCGGGGGCCGGCACGACGGGACGCACGCGATCATGCTGCGAGCCGCTCCTCGACCTCGGCGAGCGGCAGCGCTTCGACCGCGACCTCGGCCGGAGTCTGCGGGCGCACGAGGACGAGCACGATCGCGAGCGCGAGGGCGAGCATCACGGCGCCGGCCGTGAGCGACGTGGAGATCGCGTGGGCGAGCGCGGTCACGTGTCCGGCCGAGGCGGCGGCGCGGGCGGACGCCTGCGGGAGCGCAGAGGCGAACACGGTCACGAGGACGCCGAGGCCGAGTGAGCCGCCGAGCTGGTGGGCGGCGTTGACGAGGCCGGAGGCGGCGCCGGCGTCCTCGCTTGCGACCCCGGCGATGCCCGCCGTCGTCAGCGGGGTGAACGCGGCCGCGGCACCGGCGGCCCAGGACGGCCATAGCGGGATCGCCCACGCCGGTGAGATAGGGCGTGTCGGCGCCGACGCGGCTGAGCCAGGCCATTCCGACGAAGGCGACCAGGATGCCGCCGGTGAGGACGCGGGTGTTGCCGAACCGCGCGACGAGGGTCGGCACCACGTTGGCGAACGCGAACATGACGAGCGTGAGCGGCAGGAAGGCGACGCCGGCCTGGATCGGGCTGAACCCCCGGACGACCTGCAGGTACTGGGTGAGGAAGAAGAACTGGCCGAACATCGCGCCG
The DNA here is from genome assembly GCA_963708365.1 of uncultured Actinomycetes bacterium. Lineage (GTDB taxonomy): Bacteria > Actinomycetota > Thermoleophilia > Gaiellales > JAICJC01 > JAICJC01. The sequence goes on along the minus strand of CAVPSM010000007.1, from coordinate 6,392 downwards.
ACGAAGAGAACACGGGCGAGGTACGCGCCGACGCGCTCGCGGCTCGCGAACAGCCGCAGGGGCGTGATCGGCTGCTGCGCGTGGCGCTCGTTCAGGACGAAGGCCGCGATCAGGAGCAAGCCGGCGGCCAGCGATCCAACGGTGAGGCGGTCGCCCCACCCGGCGCTGCCCGCACGGACGATGCCGTAGACGAGCGCGAACATGCCGAGCGTCGAGGTGAGCGCGCCGGCCATGTCGAAATGGCCCGTTTGGCGCTCGGTCTCGTGCAGCACCCGCGGTGATGCGAGGACGAGCGCGATCCCGACCGGGACGTTGACGAAGAGGCCGAAGCGCCACGAGACCCAGCTCGTGAGAACGCCGCCGAGGACGAGGCCGACGCTCCCGCCGCCGCCGGCGACGGCCGCGTAGTAGGCGACTGCGCGTGTGCGCTCGCGGCCCTCGGGGAAGCTCGTCATGAGGAGCGCGAGCGTGGACGGCGCAGCGATCGCCGCGCCGGCCCCCTGTACCGCGCGGGCGGCGAGCAGCCAGGTGGCCGACTGCGCCGCGCCGCCCGCGGCCGACGCGAGCGTGAAGACGGCGATGCCGAGGACGAACATCCGCCGCCGGCCGAAGAGGTCGCCGGCGCGTGCGCCGAGCAGGAGCAGGCCGCCGAAGGTGAGGGTGTAGGCGTTCTGCACCCACGACAGCCCCGTGGTGGAGAAGCCGAGCGCGTGGTGGATGCGGGGGAGGGCGTTGATGACGATCGAGATGTCGAGCACGATCATCAGGTAGCTGCCGAGGATGACTGCGAGCATGCGGGAGCGCTGCCCCATGGGTGTCCTTCCGACGGGGTGCTCTAAAATGGAGGGCGCCTCCACAAATATCCGGAGGCTGCCTCCGAGTAATATACGGAGGCGACCTCCGTTTGTCAAATCAGATGTCCGAGACGCACACCCAGATCGGATCCCGCGACCGAAGCGGGCGGATGCACGCCGCAACTACGAGAAGCTGGTCACGGCCGCGCTGGCGGTCTTCTCGGAAGAGGGCGCATCCGCGTCCCTGGAAGCGGTCGCCGAGCGGGCCGGCGTCGGCATCGGCACGCTCTACCGCCACTTCCCGACGCGGCAGGCGCTGCTCGAGGCCGTCTACGCCGACGAGGTCGAGGCCATGGCGCGGGCCGCCCGCGACCTCGCCGACCGGCCTCCGTGGGAAGCCGTGACGGAATGGCTCCACGAGTACGTCGGCTTCGCCGCGACGAAGCGCGCCCTGATGGACATGATGCTCGACGCCGCCCCGGACTCCGATGTCCTTATGACGTGCCGCACGGCGCTCTCACAGGCGGGTGGCGACCTCATCCAGCGCGCGCAGGCAGCCGGCGTCGTCCGGGCGGACGTCGAGTTCATCGACATCGCGCGGATGGTCGGGCAGATCGGCGTTGCGCCGACGGCCGATAACGAGCAGAAGGAGCGGATGCTCGCGATCGTGCTCGACGGGCTTCGGCCCCGTCCCTGATCGTCTCGCGCCGGAACGGGTTCGGCGCTAGGCCTGCTCGATCCGCAGCCGGTTCCCGGCGGGGTCACGGACCGCGGCGTCGCGCACGCCCCAGGGCTGCGACGCAGGCTCGGAGAGCACCTCGACGCCAGGCGTGTCGGCGATCCTGGCGAACGTGCCGTCGAGATCGTCGACGCGGAAGTGCGCGGGGTAGAGCTCGCCCTTGGCGAGCTGGGCGGCGATCGCATCGCCGTCCTCCTGCGAGCGGCCCGCGTGCGGCTGCGACAGCACGATGCCGATCTCGGGCTGGCTCTCGGAGGTGAGCGTGATCCAGCGGAAGCCGCCCTGCTCGACCTGGAACTTCACGCTCAGGCCGAGCGTGTCGCGGTAGAACGCGAGGGCGGCGTCGGGATCGTCGACAAGGATGTGAACGGTGCTGAGTGAGATGGTCATGGCACCGATGCTACGCGCGTGTGGCGGCTGATGCTTCTCCGAAACTGATCTCGTCAACCGGCCGCGGGCCGCCGCGCTTGCGCGGCCGCGTTACCACCATCATCTGGCAGGGGGCGACGACCTGGAACTCGTCGTGGTCGCGGGCCCGGTAGGCGGACGGCGTCTCGCCGACCAGCTCGGTGAAGCGGGCCGAGAACGAGCCCAGGCTCGTGCAGCCGACCGCGAAGCAGACGTCGGTCACGCTCAGCTCACCGGTTCGCAGCAGCGCCTTCGCCCGCTCGATCCGGCGGGTCATCAGGTACGAGTAGGGCGTCTCGGAGTACGCCTCGCGGAAGCGGCGGCTGAAATGCCCTTCCGACATCAGCGCCGTGCGCGCGAGTACGGCGACGTCGAGCGGCCGGGCGTACTCGCGATCCATCCGGTCGCGGGCCCGGCGCAGCCGGCGCAGCTCGTCGAGGTCGATGCCCATGCCTGCATTCTGCACGGAGTCACCCAGAGCGCGCACACTATGCTGGGCGCCGTGGAGCCGCCGAACCGATCGCCGCTGTCCGAGATCCACGACCGCGAGCGCAAGCGCCGGATCCGGCGCTGCCTCCGCGACGGGCAGTCGCTCCTCGATCCCGAGGACTCCGAGCTTGCGAACCGCCAGGCGGAGTGGGACAGCCGCCGGCGGAGCCCGTTGCCGTGGGTGCTCCACGGCGCGGTGCTCGTGGCCGGCCTGGTCGCTCTGAGCTCCGCGATCACCGGTGACGGGTCACTGCAGTCGGCCACCCTCCCCGGCCTTGTCGCCGCGACCCTCGCACTCGGCCTGTTCGAGGAGTGGCGAACGCGCCGCCGCGCCCTGCGCTGGCTTGGCCGTCAGGGTATGTTCCGCGACCCGTCCCCGCTCGGCTGATGCGGCCGCTCGCCGAGCAGACGATCCTCGTCACGGGCGCGACCGACGGCCTCGGGCGGGCACTTGCCGCCGACCTGGCGGCGGTTGGAGCGGACGTTCTCGTGCACGGGCGCGACGACGGCCGCGGCCGCGACACGCTCGCCGAGATCCGCGATCGCACCCCGAACGCCCGCGTGCGGTTCGTGCGCGCCGACCTGGCGTCGCTTGCGGAGGTGCGCGACCTGGCCGCCGAGGTCGAGCGCGAGACCGGCCGGCTGGACGCGCTCGTGAACAACGCCGGGATCGGCTACACGACCCGCGGCGAGGAGCGGCGCGAGGAGAGCCGCGACGGTCACGAGCTCCGCTTCGCCGTGAACTACCTGTCCGGCTACCTGCTCACCCGCCTCCTGCTCCCGCTGCTCGAGCGCTCGGCGCCCGCCCGGATCGTGAACGTGAGCTCCGCCGGCCAGACGGCGATCGACTTCGACGATGTGATGTTGACCCGCGGGTACAACGGCGGTCGGGCCTACTGCCAGAGCAAGCTGGCCCAGGTGATGTTCACATTCGACCTGGCGGCGGAGCTCGACGGCCGCGAAGTGACCGCGACCTGCCTGCATCCGGCCACCTACATGCCAACCAAGATGGTGATCGAGGCCGGGACGACCCCGGCCAGCCCGCTCGAGCAGGGCTTGCGGGCGACGCGGCGGCTGGTGGCCGACCCGGAGGTCGACGGGGTCACCGGCGTCTACTTCAACGGCCTGCGCGAAGCGGAGGCCGACCCGCAGGCACGCGATGTCGATGCCCGCCGGCGCATGCGCCTCCTCAGCGACGAGCTCTGCGGCCTCGACTGAGCGTCAGTGCGGCGTCCACTCACCGCGGTCGGCGGCGTAGCGGGCGAGGATCGCGAGCACGTCGCGGATCCGGTGCCGCACCTCTGGGTCGGCCACCGTGGCGTCCGCGCCGACCAGCTGGCGCGGCACCCCGATGTGGCCGCACGCCTCGGTGACGATGTCCGCATGGATCGTGCGCAGCACCGTCTCGAGCGACGCGTGGGCGTGAGCGGCCCGCGTCGGCGAGCCGGACGCGTTCACCCAGGCAACCGGCTTGCCGTACATCTCTGGTCCGCCAACCGACCAGTCGAGCAGGTTCTTGAACGTCCCCGGCAGCGCCCCCGCGTACTCCGGCGTGCAGATCAGCACGGCGGCGGCCGCGCCGATTCGCGCCCGTAGGTCGGTGACCGCGGGCGGGAGCGGGTCGTGGTCGTCGTCGGGGTTGAAGTGGGGCAGGTCGGTCATCCCCGCATACAGCTCGCCCTCGACCCCGACCGGCGGGCCGGCCGCCGCGGTGCGCAGGAGCGCGCTGTTGGTCGAGCCGCCTCGCGTGCTCCCCGAGATGAGCAGGATCCGGCTGGGCGGCTGGGCTGCGGACGACATGACCGCAACCTAGCCGCCCTTCCGGAGACGCAAGTCAACCGATCCCGGGCTCCATCCAGACGCCCGGATCCTCGCGGCCGAGCCGCCAGAACGCGATGCCGAGGTGCAGCTTGCGCGGCTGCGCGATCCGGTCTCCCACGGTGCGTTGGTTCACGTACCAGACCGTGGTGGGGCCCGGCCGCGTCGGTGTAGGTGAAGTGGCGGTCGTCGCTGGCCGGATCGAGCACCGGACGGGCGTGGTACTTCGCGATCAGCTGCTGGACGAACGTCCACTCGAGCGGCGTGCCGGGGTGCGTCGACCCGTCGCCGGCCGGCCAGTCGATCCCGTAGAGCGTCATCGAGATCGTGAACCTGCCGAGCGCCGGCATCGTCGCGACGTACGCGAGGCCGAGTCGCTGGCTACGGCGTCTACTGCAACGGCGACGTCGTCCAGTCGGTCGAGGGCACCCACCTCATCGTCCGCAACCTCCGCTTCGACACGGAATCCACCTTCGACGTCGGCTCCGTCGACACGAGCGGCGCACAGGTCATGCCTCCTGCACTGTGCCGGTGACGACGCGCACGCCCGCGCAGACCACGGGCAACTCGACGGCGTTCATCCTCACGTCCGACGGTGCAGGCCCGGGTCCTCCACGCGACGGGTTAGAGTCGGCCAGCGATGCCTCCCGGTGACCACCTGCTCGAGTTCGCGATCACGGCGTTCGTGCTGATCGTCGTGCCCGGCCCGAGCGTGCTCTTCGTCGTCAGCCGCGGAGTGGCCCTCGGGCGCAAGGCGGCCCTCGCCACCGTGGCCGGGAATACCGCCGGCGTGATGGTGCAGGCGGTGCTGGTCGCCCTCGGGCTCGGGGCGCTCGTCGAGCGCTCGGACGCCGCGTTCACGGCGGTCAAGCTGATCGGCGCCGTCTATCTGGTGGTGCTCGGTGTGCGCATGTTCCGCAACCGCCACGCCCTGGCCCGGCTGCACGACGCCACCGAGGCGCCGAAGGGCACCCGCCGGATCGTGCGCGAGGGGTTCGTCGTCGGCCTCACGAACCCGAAGGCCGTCGTCGTCTTCACCGTCGTCCTGCCCCAGTTCGCCGACCCGTCGCGCGGCCACGTGCCGCTGCAGCTGCTCGTGCTCGGCGGCATCTTCCTCACGATCGGCGTGCTCTCGGACAGCGCCTGGGCGATCGCGTCCGGCACGGCCCGCACATGGATCGCGAGCTCGCGCGGGCGGCTCGAGGCGATCGCGGGCGCCGGCGGGGTGGTGCTGATCGGCCTCGGCCTGCGCCTGGCCGTCACCGGCCGTCACGACTAGTTACAGGCGGCTGTCCCGGAGTCGAGCACTGCGCCGGTCGTCGAGACCATCCTCCAGGTGTAGCTGGCGGGTGGAGCGTCAGCTCGAGGATGCCGAAGTCGCCGCCGCGCTGGCCTGGACGTTCGTCGACCCGCCCAGCGAGCCGTGGTCCTCGCCGCCCGTGCCGACGATGAACTCGCGGATGCCGCCTGCGTCGAGGTTGCCGTTCGCGTCCTGCGGGGCGAAGCGGGCGTACGTGTGGATGTGCCCGTTCAGGATGATGTCCGCGTCGGCGGCCCGAAGGGTCTGCCAGAAGTAGGCGTACTTGGTGCTCGCGATGCCGCCGCCGTTGTAGTACGGCTCGTGCCAGTAGGCCAGCGTGCACTTGCTCGTGCCCAGGTGCGACTGCAGGAACTGGCCCTGGGGCGAGCCGGCGTCGCAGCCGCCCACGCTCGTGCACTCGCCGTTCAGCGCGATCATGTGCCAGGCCCCGATGTTCCAGGCGTAGTCGCCCTGCGCGTTCCCGGCCGCGGCCCCGAAGTACCGGAAGTACCCGGCGGCGTTCGGCGCGCAGTCGCTGCCGCCGCTCGTCTGGTACTCATGGTTCCCGGGCGCCGGGTGGATCTTGGCCTTGAACCGGCCCCACGACGGGTCGAACGACCCCTCGAACGCGCTGAATCCTCCGCACCCGTACTGGTCGTCGCCGAGCGTGAGGACGGCCGCGATCGCCGGGTCGTTCTCGATGATGTCCGAGGTCGCCATCTGCTGACAGGCGGCCGCGGTGCCCTGGCCGCCGTTGAAGCTGGCGGAGGTCGGGTCGCACGCGATGTCGCCGGCCGCAGCGATGATCGGGTTGCCCGCCGCCGGCATGACCACGGTGACCTGC
>CAVPSM010000006.1:0-412872 GCA_963708365.1 uncultured Actinomycetes bacterium | reverse complement strand
CGAAGGGCACGGTCTGGCTCGGCCTGGCGCGCAGCTCGGCGATGATTTCCTCAAGTGTCATCACGCGTCTCTCCTGTGACTTGAAATCAAGTCACAGGAGAGAAGTTCTCCCTTTCTGCCTACTTGTCAAGTCGGTATCCCGTCTGTGACTTTTCTAATTTGCTTGTCGCGCCGATCGGTGATGTGATATAGCGTCACAACTGATTGGGGAGTGATACAAATCATGACCATTGCAGAGACCGAAGAAACACGCGTCGAAGGCAGTAAGTCGAATTTTAGGCGTGCGCGGACGAACGACGACGACGGTCCGGCTTACAGCGGCGCGGCTTGCGGATCTGCGCGCGGCCGCTGCAGCGGGAGGCCGCTCTTTAAGTGAAGAGATTGAGTTTCGGATCGAGCGGGACGCGCACAGCGAGGCCGCGCGGCAGGAGATATTCGCCCAGCTGTATGACCATCAAACACTCATCGGCAAATTGCAGCAGCAGAACCGGACGCATGAGGAGAAGACGGCCTCCGATAAAGGAAGCGTGGCAATGGACGACGAGCGCGCCAGCAGGATCGCTGCCGCCGCAATCGCGGCGTTCACCGAAGGGCAGAAAAAAATGAAAGGCAATCTTCAGAAGCGCGGCTTGAATTCCTGGCGCTTGAAATACGACCTTGAGCCCGACGGATTAGGCCGGCGCCAGACGCGCTATGCGACTCTCAAGGGCACACGGAAAGAGGCGGAGGCGCAGGCTTCACGTATTCTCGCTGCGGTCGCCGACGGCCTGGACGTCGACCCTTCGACGCTCACGGTCGCCAGTCATCTGCGCGCTTGGCTTGGCGGCTCGCACGGTCTCGCTGCGGAAGACCCCATGAACGTTATGAGCAAGCTAATCGAGCAACAAATCATTCCGGCCGCCTTCGGCGCACCTGGCCTTTGCAGAAGCTTCAGGCCTGCGCACATTGCCGAGGCATGGCACGCGGCGTTGCTTGAGGTCGGGCGGGCGGGAGGTCGCCCCGCTATCAGCTCGCACCGTAGGCCACGCCCATCGTGTCCTGCACCGCCGCTCTCACGCGCTGACACCGCCGAGCGGGTGGCGCGCAACGTCGCCAGCGCGGTCACGCCGCCCAAGGTCGAGGACACGGAGATCGTCGGCCTCAAGGCCGACGAGGTCGCTGCGGTGCTGATGCTTGAAAGGTCACCCGCTTGAGCCGATAGCGGTGCTGGCGCTCGCCGCCGGCGCCCGGCGCGGCGAATTCTGGGGCTGAGTTGGGGGTCATCGACAGCGCCGGTACGATGCGATCTCGCGCGCTTGGAGCAGACGAGGCCGGGATGGCTTTCAAGTCGCCGAAGACGAGGGCCGGCGCGCGGTCATTTCATTACCACCGATCGCGATCGAAGCACTTCAGGATCATCGGCTGCGTCAGCTCGAATTTCGGGTGGGCTTCGGGCTCGGCAGCTCGACGACGATGCCCTGGTGTTCACCACCCCCGACGACGCCGATTCCGCCGAACAACCTGAGCCGCGATTGGGGGCGGTTCGCGAAGACGCGCAAACTGCCGCCGATGAGCTTTCATTCCTTGCGCCACTGCCACGTCTGGGTGCTGATCGCGAGCAAGCTCGATCCTCTCATCGTCGCTCGGCGCATTGGTCATGCGTCCTCAACCACGACAATGCGGACTTATGCTCATATGTGGAGCCGGACCGATGACGCCGCGGCCGATGCGGCCGAAGCGGCGCTGAGGAAGGGTTGACCCATGCCTCGGACTACGAGCCTGACAGCTGAGCGTCTGCGTCAGGTGCTCCACTATGACCCCGCGACGGGCGTGTTCACGCGACTGCGCATAGGCAGGCCGGTGCGTCGGCCAGCTCGCTCGCGCTATTTTAAGATTGGGGTCGATGGCGTGACCCATCTCGCGCACCGCCTCGCGTTCCTTCTATGTGACCGGCTCATGGCCGCTTGATCAGATCGATCACGTTAACCGCGTGAAGCTCGAAAACCGTTGGGACAATCTCGGACCTGCCACAAACGGTGAGAACGCGCTTACCGCCGGCAGGCACATCAGCGTCCCCAGCATCAACAACAAGCGCGGCTTTCGGGGCGTGTCTACTTCATCACCGAGGGAGGAAATACCGGGTGCGCGTTCGGGGAAAAAATCTTGGCCGTCTCTTCGATACCGCAGAAGAGGCCGCCGAAGCTTATCGCGAAGCCGCCCGCGTGGCCTACGGAGAGCTTGCGGTCGAAGCTGACGAAATGGTAGGCGAAAAGCGGTAATCGGGAGGTCCGGTGCCAACGGCGGTGCCAATTACGAGATTTGTTCGCTGGCGGGTGACTTTGCTAAGTGCTTGATTTATTAACTGCGGAGATGTGGCCGAGAGGCTGAAGGCGGCGGTTTGCTAAACCGTTATACGGCCGTAAAGCTGTATCGAGGGTTCGAAATCCCTCCGTCTCCGCCAACTGACATAGAATTAATCCGTAATTCCAATAGTTTACAGAAACAGCGTTCTTGTGGCCCACAAATTGGTCCACAGACCAAACATGGGCCGTGGCCAGTTTGGGCATCCGATCACAGGATCGTGAAGAGCCACGCCCCGCCGCACAATCGCTCCCTGCGCTGCCGGACTAAACGGCGTGCTCTCATCCGACGTGCGGGTGGAATTAACTGCTGTACTTTGCCGGAACCTCGGCGGCGTTGAACGCGCCTTTGGCTCCCCGGCTAGATAGCTGGGGAAATCCGGGGACCGACTCGGGCAATCCGCGTCTCAGCGCGCTAAACTGCAGGCCGCGCGGATAAGGACGGCCGTCCGACAAGCCGAGACGCACCTTCGGTTTCCGCGCCCCCCGTTTGGGTGCCGACGCGAAGGTGCAGCGCGTGCTTTCCTTTAGCGATGAGCAGAGAGCGATCTTCGACGCGGAGATGCAATCCCTGCGGAAACGCATGGCGTGGCGAAAGGCGATTATGGCTCTGCCGACCAAGCGGCAACGCGATAAGGATATAGACCGCCTTCGCGTAACGGTTAAAAAACTCAAGGTGGAAGACCGCTTCCTTGATTGACGGGCCAGCGGGCTTTCTCTCGTCCGAGACGATCGGATGGCTCTTGGAGGCCGATGCAGTCGCGCGCGAACTGGCCACGTTGGCCGCTCCGCCTCGGTCTGAGGTTTTACGGCGCGGGATGCGACGCCCGAACGAATATCGCGAATGGCTGATCGGCCTAGAAATTCCGGCGCTTTTCGCGAAGGTTTACGGCGGAGCGAAACTCCCGGTCACAATAAAAAGCCACGAAGTCTAAAGGGAAGCGAGGAATGGAATTCGTTCGCGGCGTATTACGGGAATTGGGCGAAAATGACGCCAAGGGCAGGGACAATTAAGAACTCAATCTTCAAAGCGAAGAATAAGGTTAGAGCCCGCCCGAACACCAATAGCTCAACACCGCGAAGCGGCGGAGCAAACGCGGCTCATATCCCAGGCCTGTAGTCAACCAGACCCGGACAGCCCCCAAATGACGTCTCCCAGAGCCCCTACCGTCGCGCCAATCGAGCGCCGCGCGTTACGCATCAATGATGCGGCAGCCGCTTATGGTGTCGGACGCAGCACGATCGACAAATTAATGAGCGAAGGAAAGCTCGCCACCGTCAAGATCGCTGGCCGACGCTTAGTCCCGCGCGAGAGCATGGAAGCCCTGATGCCGGGGCCGAGTGATCCGATGGCCGCTCTTCCCGAAAAAAACCCGCCGGTTGCCCCCGGCGGGCTTCATCCTGCGCCGCCTGGGGAATCGAGACAAGGGAGGTGCGCCGTGGTGACTGAGCGCGAACGCCTCCCGGATCGACAGGCCGCAAATCTAGTCGATTTCGAGCACGACCGCAGACGCTGGACCGTGACGATCGGACGCTACCCTGATGGTCAAGTCGCGGAGATCTTCCTCGACGCGCCGAAGGAATCGCCCCTTGTCGAGTTGGCCCAAGACGGGGCCCTAGCTGCAGACCTGGCGCTGCAGCACGGCGCGCCGCTGGAAACCCTGAGGCATGCGCTTAGCGGGCGCGAAGCGGGTCCGCTGGGGGCCGCGCTGGCGCTGATCGGCCAGGACGGGCAATCGGCGACGTTTCCCCGTCTCAGGCGACAGCGAGCGTTTACGACGCCGACCGCTTCGCGGCGATCGAGGATTTCGCGGACAAGGCTGCCGGCTCCTGGCACTCGATTGCCGAAGCCGCATATCGCGGCGATATCCGCGCGATCGAGATCCACTGCCGCCAGGTCAGAGTGCTCACGCTCGCGGCCTTCTCGACCGTCAAGGGGCTCTGCGCAGACGGCCCCAAAAGCGCGGGAGGGGCGGCATGAAACCGACGCTTTCGCCCGAATGGGCCGCAACCGCCGCGGAATGGCGCCGCGAACGCGATGCAAGCGCCGAGGCCAAGCCCAACGGCGGGAACGCGAGGAGGGCTGGGGTTTCCGGTCAACCGGAGCGCCCCACCGTCCCGCAAGTAGAAGAAGCACGGCCGCCGCCTTCTCCGACGAGGCGCTCGCGCTGCGCTTCGCCGAGCGTCATGCCGGCGATCTCCGCTACGTCGCCGCGTGGGGCAAGTGGCTGCATGTGGACCGGCGCGCGTTGGCGCTTCGACGACACGCTGCTCGCCTTCGACCTGGCGCGCGCGCATCTGCCGCGAGGCCGCGCGCCGAATGCAACAAGAAGCAAGACGCGCCGCGCCATCGCCAGCGCCAAGACCGTCGCCGCGGTCGAGCGCCTGGCGCGCGCCGACCGCCGCCTCGCCGCGACCGTCGACCAGTGGGACGCCGACCCGTGGCTGCTGAACACGCCGGGCGGCGTCGTCGACCTGCGCACCGGCGAGCTGCGCCCGCACGCGCCCGACGACTACATGACCAAGATCACGGCGGTCGCGCCCGGCGGCGACTGCCCGCTGCTTGGCTCGCGTTCCTGGATCGCGATCACCGGCGGCGACGACGAGCTCAGTCGCTACCTGCAGCGCATGCTCGGCTACGCGCTGACCGGCGTCACCCGCGAGCAGGCGCTGTTCTTCGCTACGGCGACCGGCGCCAACGGCAAGAGCGTGCTTCTTCGACGCGTCGCCGGCATCCTCGGCGACTATCACCAGCACCGCGCCGATCGAGACGTTCACCGCCACGCAGCAGCGAGCGCCACCCGACCGAGCTCGCCGGCCTGCGCGGCGCGCGGCTGGTGACCGCGACCGAGACCGAGGAAGGCCGGCGCTGGGCCGAGAGCCGAGATCAAGACGCTGACCGGCGGCGACAAGATCGCCGCGCGGTTCATGCGCCAGGACTTCTTCGAGTTCACGCCGCAGTTCAAGCTGCTCATCGCCGGCAACCACAAGCCGGGCCTGCGCTAGCGTCGACGAGGCCATCCGGCGCCGCTTCCATCTGATCCCGTTCACGGTCACCATCCCGCCGGAGGAGCGCGATCCGCAGCTTGCCGAGAAGCTGAAGGCCGAGTGGCCGGGCATCCTGGCCTGGATGATCGAAGGCTGCCTCGAATGGCAGGCGGAGGGCCTGCGGCCGCCGCAGGCGGTGCGGATGCGACCGAGGCCTACCTGGCGGCCGAAGACGCGATCGCCGCTTGGATCGACGACAAGTGCGAGCCAAGGGCGGGTGCGTGGGAATGAGTCGAGCGCTCTCTTTTCAGTCGTGGAGCGCTTGGGCGACTGCGGCTGGCGAAAACCCCGGCAATAGCAAGCGATTTGCGCAGGCCCTGGAAACGCGGGGCTTCAGCCCCAGCCGCAAGATGTTTGGCCGCGGCTTCGAGGGGTTGCGGCTGGTTTCAGAAAGCGACGGCTGGACCCGAAATGATGATCCATGACGCATATGACGCGATGTCGGATTATCCCCGTTACACGCGCACGCGCGCACGTGACGTGTTTAATCCGAGCTCCCGTCATACGCGTCATGGTTTGAAAAAGAACCGAGGCGGACGCGGGCGGACAAAAGGCGTGGGGCGTGTGCTTCCAGGTGTCCAAAGGGGGAGGCGACGGTGAGTGATCGCGCCGAGGTTGCAGCCGATACGTCGCAGGCCAGCGCGTCGGCCCCCGATTTCGCGTCGGAGATCCTTGAAAACCTGGAGCTCAACCGCAAAGCCCATGGCCTCGCCAACATAGGCACATGAAAACGAAGGAACGCGCAAATGAGGGACGCCGACGGCCGGTGGCAACCCACACCAAAAGCGCCAACTCCAACTCCGCGGACGATGGCGCGCATTGCTGAGGCAAGGCAGCGCAATGCCGCACGTCTCGGACGGCCCTCGCTTGAGGTCAAGCGCATAAGCGAAAAGGTCACTCACACTGACATCACTCCGATGTGGCCGAGACGTTACTCGACACCTTTGGCACAACGAGCAGCGATTTTGTGCACGCCGAGTTGAGCCGCCTACCTGGCGAGCAAACGGAGATCAACGCCGCGCTCGCCGCCATCGATGGGACGCGACCGGAGAACGAGACCGCTGCGATGCTCGCAAGCCAGATGGTGGTCACGCACGCTCGCGATGGACATGCTCGATCGGGTTCGAACGTGGCCGACCTCCTCGTTCAAGCGGAGGCCTTCGGCGCTCTGGCGACGATTGCTGCGGACTTACACAATGCAAATGGAAGTGTTGGCCAAGCTCAAGCGCGGCGGCGAACAGACGGTGTGGGTCGAAGACGTGCATGTTTATCCCGGCGGCCATGCAGGATCTGGTTGATCTTGTCGCGCTCGGACAGGAGCTCGTCCAGCGTGTGCTGGCCGAGCACGCTGCGCAGCGTCGTCTGCGAGATCTGGGACGTCGCCAGGCCGAAGTCGGCCACCTCGACGATCGCCGCCGTGGGGTCGACCACCCGGAAGTACGCGACCGCGTTCACGCGCACCGGCACGTTGTCGCGTGTGATCACCTCCTGCGGAGGCACGACGAGCGTGATCGTCCGCAGCTCGACCTGCACCATCCGGTCGATGATCGGGATGAGCAGGAAGAGGCCCGGGCCCTTCGGCGCGCCCAGCAGCCGGCCGAGCCGGAAGACGACGCCGCGCTGGTATTCGCGCAGCACCCGGACCGAGCTCGCCAGGAGCGCGATCGCGAAGGCGGCGAGCACCGCCACGACGATGATCGGGGCGAGCGAGGTGAGCAGGATCACGTGGTGACTCCTTCGGTGGTGGGCGCCGGGGCCGGCGTCACCCGCAGCGTAAGCCCGTCGACCGCTTCGACGACGACCTCCCGGCCGGCAGCGACGTCGTCGCCGTCCGGCTCGGCCTGCCACAGCTCGCCGTGCAGGTACACCTGCCCCTCCGGCTGCAGCCGGGTGCGGACGACGGCCGTGCGGCCGACGAGGGCCAGGACGCCGCCGCCGGCGTCACCGGCCGGTGGCGGGCCTCGACGACCTTGGTGGCGACGACCGCGAGCAGCGTCCCGGCGACGACGCTCATGCCGATCACGAGGATCGGGCTCACGCCCTCGCCGGGCGTGCGGAACAGCATGAGCCCGCCGGCCGCGATCGCGATCACCCCGGAGATGCCCATCAGGCCGTGGCCGAACCCACGCCTCCAGGCCGAGCAGGGCGACGCCGAAGATCATGAGCACGACCCCGGCCAGGTTGATCGAGACGATCGAGAACCCGAAGAGCGCCAGGATCAGCGAGACCGCGCCGAGCGTCCCCGGCAGGATCACGCCGGGGTGGAAGACCTCGTAGGCGATCCCGATGATGCCGCCCAGGAACAGCAGATAGAGCAGGTTCGGGTTGATCAGGATGTTCAGGAGCTCGCAGCGTCCACGGCATTCGATCGTCTCGATGCGGGCGTCGGCGGTGTGCAGCACGATCGGCTTCTGCTTGTAGGCGGTCGTCGTGCCGTCGACCTGCCCGAGCAGCACCGGCAGGCTGCGGGCGACGTGCTCGATCAGGTTCTTGTGGAGCGGCCTCGGGCGCGGTGTACTCGTTCGCGTTGGTGACGATGAGCTTGGCGGCCTCGGTGTTGCGGCCGTGGGACGCCGCCAGGCTCTGATCTGGGCGACCGGGTCGTGCAGCACCTTGCGGCGCAGGTCGGAGCCGAGGTTCTGGCCGCGAGGAGTCGATCGGCGTGGCTGCGCCGATGTGCGTCGTCGGCGCCATCGCGGCCACGTCGGAGCCCATCGTGATGACGGCGCCCGCCGACGCCGCCCGGGCGCCCTCGGGCGCGACGTAGACGATCACCGGCACCTTCGACTGGAGCTCGGCCTGGATGATGTCGTTCATCGAGTCGGAGTCGCCTCCCGGCGTGTCCATCAGGATCACGAGGGCGGCGGCATGGTCGCTCTCGGCTCGCGAGATCGAGTCCTTGACGAAGCTCGCCGAGACCGGGTTGATCTCGGTGTTGAGCCGCATCGCCAGCACGAGCGGCTGCTCGCCCGCGCCGCTCTCGCCGGCCCCGCGCGCCGCTCCGGCGAAGAGCGCGAGGGCCGCGACCACCGCGATCAGGATCCGTCTTGGCACTCGGCCTCCGTGTCAACTGCAGTGTAGTCACCGCCGTCTTCGCCCACGAGAACCGCGGTCACCTCGGCCGAGTGTGTGCGGCCGTCCGTCGACGACCAGCCGGCCGGCTCGTCGACGCCCGTCGCAGGCGCCCTCGCGCCCCCCGCGAGCTCGCACCCGGCGGCCGCGCAGCTCGTCCCGCTCGAGGCCGGTGAACCCCTCCCGCTCGAACCGGGTGTAGCGGCCCTCGATCGACGCGAGAGGTCGGCCAGCAGCTGGGCGCGGTCGACCGGCGCGCCGCGCAGGATCCGCAGCGAGGTCGCCCGCACCCGCGCGCCCGGCGGCAGCTGGCCGGCGGTGTGGTTCGCGTTCACGCCCACCCCGACGACGATCTGGCCCTCGCGCAGCTCGGCCAGCACGCCGGCCAGCTTGCGCCCGCCCACGACGACGTCGTTCGGCCAGCGCACCTGCGCTCCGCCCAGCAGGCCTCGCAGACGGCCTCGGCGACCACCAGGCCGAACGGCGGCAGCCGCTCGGGCGGCGTGCGCGGCGCGAGCGAGAGCGAGAAGAGCACGCCCGCGCCCCACGGGCTGATCCATTGCCGGCCCAGCGGCCGCGCCCGGCGGTCTGCTGCTCGCACGACGCCACGGCGCCCTCGGCCAGCCCGCGCACCAGGTCCTGGGTGCTCGGGCAGCTGGGCCGATAGATGTAGGGATGGCCGAACCGACCCCGCAACAGCGGCGAGACGGCCTCGGGCCGGAGCGAGTCCTCCACGTCATCACTAGAATACCGCGCCCATGTTCCCGCAACCCAAACGCGCGCGGCGCGTCTGAAGGACCGTGATCGGGTACGTGACCGGCCGGCCTACGAATCCCTCTCCGACCTGGTGCTCGCGGTACGCGCCAAGGACGGCGACAAGCGTGCGCTCGAGGCGCTCGTCGAGCGGCATGCGCCGGGCGTTCGCCGGCTGACCGCGTACCTGCTCGCGGACACCGCAGGATGCGGAGGACGCCGCTCAGGAGGCGCTGGCCAAGCTGTGCACGCGGATCGGACAGTTCAGGGGCGAGGCCCGGTTCCAGACCTGGCTGCACAGCCTGGTGGCGAACACGTGCCGCGACCTGGCCGTGCGCCAGCGCCGCCGCCGTCACCAGCCGCTCGACGCCGTGCCGGAGCGCCGGCGGCCGAGGTGCCGGAGGACGTGGCGGTGCAGCGGGAGCAGCGGCGCCGAGCTGCGCGCCTGCATGGCGAACCTGTCCGAGGACCAGCGCCGCGTGATGGTGATGAAGGATGTGCTCTCGCTCTCCTACGAGGAGATCGCCGCCGCGATGGAGATGCCCGTGGGCACGGTCAAGTGCCACGCCCATCGCGGCCGCCTGCGCATGCGCAACGCCATGGCGCCCGGCCTCGCGGCGGCCGGTCTGTGACGGCGCTCCGCTCGATCGCGACGGCATCCAGCGCGATCATTCCCCACCGCGAGCCGTTCCTGCTCGTGGACGAGGTGACCGAGCTCGAGCCGGGCGTGCGCGCCACCGGCCGCTACCTGGTGAAGCCGGACGACTGGTACCTGGCCGGCCACTTCCCGGGCAATCCGATCATGCCGGGCGTGCTCCAGGTCGAGGCGCTGGCCCAGCTCGGCGCCGTGTGCGGCCTGTCCCACCCCGACTTCGCCGGCAGGCTGGCGCTGTTCGCCGGCATCGACGACGTCCGCTTCAAGCGCATCGTCCGCCCCGGCGACGTGCTCGACCTCGAGTGCGCAGATCACCCGGCTGCGCGGGCCGATCGGCAAGGCCGATGCCGAGCGCCCACGTCGGCGGCGAGCTGGCCTGCCGGGCGGCGCTGACCTTCGCGCTCACGACGTCGAGGCGGACGCGTGATCACGGCCTGCCGGCCGCGGCGTCGAGATGCTCGGGATCGGCTCGTTCCTGCCCGAGCGGGTGTGACGAACGACGAGCTCGCGACCCGCGTCGACACGAGCGACGAGTGGATCGCGAGCCGCACCGGCATCCGCGAGCGGCGGATCGCCTCCGACGCCGAGTCGGCGGCCGATCTGGGCACCGCAGGCGGCCGGCGGGCGCTCGAGACGGCGGGCATGGACGCCGTCCGACGTGGGCGTGATCGTCGTGGCCACCGCCAGCCCCGACTACTACTTCCCGGCCACCGCGACGCTGATCGGCGAGCGCCTCGGCGCGGCCGGCGTGCCCGGCTACGACCTCTCGGCGGCCTGCACCGGCTTCGTGTTCGCGCTCGCCCAGGCCTACGGCCAGGTCGCGTCCGGCCTGACCGACACCGCGCTCGTGGTCGGCTCGCGAGGTGTTCTCGCGGCTGCTCGACTGGGACGACCGTTCCACCTGCGTGCTCTTCGGCGACGGCGCCGGCGCGGTGGTGCTGCGCGCGAACGGCTCGGACAGCGGCCTGCTCGGCTTCGAGCTGGGCTCGAACGGCGAGGGCGGCGACCTGCTCAAGGTGGCCGCCGCCGGGCATGCGCGGGCCCCGCCGGCGCGGCCCGTTCGTGACGATGGACGGGCCCGCAGGTCTACAAGTTCGCGACCACGGTCAGCGTGGAGTCGGCCGACCGCGTGCCTCGACGCGATCGGCATGACGGTCGACGACGTCGACGTGTTCGTCCCCCACCAGGCCAACCTGCGGATCATCGAGCACGCCGCCCGGCGGCTGGGGATCCCGGCCGAGAAGGTGTTCGCAACGTCGACCGCTACGGCAACACGTCGGCGGCATCGATCCCGCTCTGCCTCGACGAGGCATACCGGGCCGGGCGCATCCGGCCCGGCGACGTCGTGCTGATGGTCGGATTCGGCGGCGGCCTCGCCTGGGGCTCGTGCGTGATGGAGTGGACAATCCCTTCAAGGAGCGAGTGATGAGCAAGGTGGCGTTCTGCTTTCCCGGGGCAGGGAAGCCAGGGCGTGGGTATGGGCGCGCGACTTGGCGACGCAGTTCCCCGAGGCGGCGGAGGTCTACGAGGAGGCGGCCGAGCGAGCTCGGCTTCGACCTGCGCCAGGTCTGCTTCGAGGGGCCGATCGAGGATCTGTCCGAGACCGATGTGACGCAGCCTGCGCTCGTCGCCACCTAGCTCGCCGCGCTGCGCGCGGTCGAGGCGCGGCTCGGGCTCACGCCCGACTTCGTCGTCGGCCACAGCGTGGGCGAGTACGCCGCCCTCGCAGCCGCCGGCTCGTCGACGTCGCGCGACGGCGACCGCGGCTCGTGCGCGAGCGCGGCCTGGCGACCGCAGCGGTCGCAGGCGCCCGGGCGCCATGGCCGCCGTCCTCGGCCTCGACGACGCCGAGGTCGAGCGGCTCTGCGACGAGACGAGCGGCGTGTGGCCGGCCAACTACAACTGCCCCGGCCAGGTGGTGGTCTCCGGCTCGCGAGACGGCGTCGCGGCGTTGGCGATGACGGCGCCGCGACGCGGGGCGCGTCGGTCGTCCGCCTGAGCGTGTCGGGCGCCTTCCACAGCCCGCTCATCGGCGCCGCCGCCGATCGGCTGCGAGCCGGCGCTCGAGGCGACGCCTTCGCGCGAGCCGCGCACGCCGGTTCTTGTCGACGGTGACGTGCAGCTCGAGACGCGCGACCGCGTGCCCGGCCTGCTGGTCAGCAGCTGACGGCGCCCGTGCGCTTCACGCAGGCCGTCCAGGCGCTGCGTCGCCGTCGGCGTGCGCACGTTCGTCGAGGTCGGCCCCGGCAGCGTGCTCTCCGGGCCTGGTCAGGCGCATCGACCGCCGCGTCACGGCGGTCTCGGTGTCGTCGCCCGAGGACCTCGCGCGCGCGCGAGGCGAGCCTTGCCAGTGCCTGAGCTGGATGGCCGGATCGCCCTGGTCACCGGCGGCTCGCGCGGCATCGGGCGGCCTGTGCGCGCGAGCTGGCCGCGGCGGGCGCCGCGGTCGCCGTCAACTACGCGGCCCGACGCCGACGCGGCCGAGCGCGGTCGTGCGCGCGCATCGCGGCGGCGGGCGGCGAGCGCGCCGCGCTCGGCGGCGACGTCGCCGTCGCCGAGGGCGCGCGCGGCGCTCGTGGGCGCGGTCGAGGACGAGCTCGGCGCGATCGCCGCGCTCGTCTGCAACGCGGGGATCACGCGCGACAACCTGATCATGCGGCTCTCGGACGAGGACTGGCGCGACGTGATCGACACGAACCTCGGCGGCGCGTTCTTCACCTGCCAGGCGCGTCGCGGCCGATGCTCAAGCGGCGGCGCCGGCGCGATCGTGACGATGAGCTCCATCGTCGGCGTGCACGGCAACGCCGGGCAGACCAACTACGCGGCCTCCAAGGCCGGGCTGATCGGCCTGACGAAGTCGCTGGCCAAGGAGCTCGGCTGGCGCGGCATGCGCGTCAACGCATCGCGCCCGGGTACATCGCGACCGAGCTGACCGACGTGCTGCCCGAGGCCGCCCGCGACGCGATCCTGGCCGCCCACGCCGCTCGGGCGGCTGGGCGACCCGGAGGACGTCGCGCGCGCGGTGCGCTTCCTGGTCTCCGACGCGGCGGCGCTTCGTGACGGGTGACGTGCTCGCGGTGGACGGAGGGTTGGGGATATGAGCGCGAGCGCGCAGGCGGCGGGTCGTGATCACCGGGATCGGCGCGGTCACGCCGCTCGGCCTCACCGCGCGAGGACACCTGGGCGGAGCATCCGCGGCAGGGGCGCTCCGGCGCCGGCTATCGTCGAGGGCTTCGACTGCCCGACGCTCCGGTCAGCATCGCCGGCGCAGGTCAAGGACTTCGATCCGACGGACGTACATGGACCAGCGGACGGCGCGACGCACCGACCGCTTCGCCCAGCTTCGCGCTCGCGGCCGCGCACGCAGGCCATCGACGATGCCGACCTCGACATCGCCGCCGACGCCGACCGGATCGGCTGCTCGATCGGCACCGGCATCGGCGGCCTGAAGACGCAGGAGCGTCGCCCACGAGAAGCTGTTCGAAGCCGGCCCCGACCGGCTGAACCCGTTCTGGGTCACGGCGCTGATCCCGAACATGGGCGCCGCCGAGGTCTCGATGGCGTCGGCACGCGCGGGCCCGCTCGACGCACCGAGTGCACCGCCTGCGCGGCGTCCGCCATGTCGATCGGCAACGCGATCGCTCGTACATCCGCGCCGGCATGGCCGACGCGATGCTCGCCGGCGGCGTCGAGGCGCCGATCGTGCCGCTCGGCGCTGGGCGGGTTCGGCACGATGCGGGCGCTCTCGCGGCGCAACGACGACCCCGAGGGCGCGAGCCGCCCGTTCGACGCCGGCCGCGACGGCTTCGTCCTGGCGGAGGGCGGCGCCGTGCTGGTGCTGGAGGAGCTCGAGCGCGCGCGCAGGCCGCGGCGCGCGCATCTACGCCGAGATGCTCGGCTACGGCATGACGCGCGGACGCCCACCACGTCACCGAGCCCGACCCGACCGGCGACGAACCCGGCCCGGGCGATGCGCGATGGCGATGGACGACGCCGGCATGCACGCCGGCCGACATCGACTACATCAACGCCCACGGCACCTCGACGCCGGTCGGCGACGCCGCCGAGACGCGGGCGCTCAAGATGGCGCTCGGCGAGGAGCGCGCCGCGACGGATCCCGATCTCCTCGACCAAGAGCGAGACCGGCCACCTGCTCGGCGCGGCCGGCGCGCGTCGAGGCGATCGTCACCGTCGCTCGCGATGCGCGACGGCTTCCTGCCGCCGACGATCAACCTAGACCGATCCCGATCCCGAGTGCGACCTCGACTACATCCCCAACGCCGGCCGCGAGGCCGACGTCCCGGTGGCGCTGTCCAACTCGTTCGGCTTCGGCGGGCACAACGCCGTCGCTGGTCCTCCGCCGCTGGGACGACGGGGACTGCGCCCGCGGCACCTGCGGGGTGCGCCGGGCGTACACCCAAGGGCCGTGGCCGAGAACATCAGCGTCGATATCAGCCGCGTCGGCGACGATGCCGACGCTGCCCGAGCGGGCCGCCGGACGCGCTGCGCGCGCCAACACCTGCCCCGTCTGCGCGTCGCACTACCGCGAGGACGAGATGGTCGCGCAACCTGCGCGTCTGCACGCACTGCGGCCACCACTTCCCGGTGACGGCGCGCGAGCGGATCGTGCAGCTGGTCGACGACGGGCACGTTCGCCGAGATCGCCGCGCGAGCTGCAGTCGGCCGATCCGCTCGAGTTCACCGACTGCGGCCCTACCCGGAGCGGATCGACGCCGCCGAGCGCGCGACCGGCCTGCGCGACGCGGCCGTGGTCGGCGCCGCCGCGATCGGCGGGACGCCGGTCGCGCTCGCGGTGATGGACTTCTCCTTCCTGGGCGGGTCGATGGGCTCGGTCGTCGGCGAGAAGTTCGCCCGCGCCGCCGACCTGGCCGCTCGACCGGCGGATGCCGCTCGTGTCCGTGGCCGCGTCGGGCGGCGCCCGCATGCAGGAGGGCGTGCTGGCGCTGATGCAGATGGCGAAGACCGTCGCGTCGGTCGACGAGCTGCAGGAGGCCGGCCGGCCGTTCATCTCGGTCCTCGCGCATCCGACTACCGGCGGCGTCGCGGCCAGCTTCGCGGCGCTCGGCGACATCGTCATCGCCGAGCCGGGGGCGCTGCTCTCGTTCTCGGGGCCGCGGGTCGTCAAGCAGACGACGCGGGAGAGCCTGCCCGACGACTTCGGCATGGCCGAGTCGAACTACCGCCACGGCCACATCGACCTGATCGTGCCCCGCCCGGAGCTGCGCGACATGGTCGCCCGCGTCGCTGCCTCCTGGCCGGCGGCTCGCCCTACCGGCCGCCGTCGCTCGTCGGCGAGATCGACCCGGTCGGGGCGATCGGGCGCGTGCTCGGCGGCATGCGCCGCCGGGTGACCGGCGTGAAGCCGTTCCGCAACGGGGGCCACGATGTCGGCGACTGAGCGTGACGCGGTTCGGGTTCTTCCGCCGCCGCGGTGCCGAGCGGGACGCCTGGCATGCGGTGCAGCTCGCCCGCCACCAGGACCGGCCGTACACGCTGGACTACCTGGAGCGGATCTGCGACGACTTCATCGAGCTCCACGGCGACCGCGCCGAGGGCGACGATCCGGCCATCGTGGCCGGGATCGGGTCGTTCCGCGGCCAGTCGGTCGCGTTCGTCGGCCATCAGAAGGGCCGCGACCTCAAGCAGCGCACCTACCGCAACTTCGGCATGCCCAGCCCCGAGGGCTACCGCAAGGCGATGCGCGTCTTCGGCCTGGCCGGCCGGCTCGGGTTCCCGATCGTGACGCTGATCGACACGCCCGGCGCCGCACCCGGGCGTCGGCGCCGAGCAGCGCGGCCAGTCCGGCGCGATCGCCCGCGCCCAGCTGACGCTGATGCGTCTGCCGGTGCCGGTGGTCGCGTGCGTGATCGGCGAGGGCTCCTCGGGTGGCGCGCTCGCGATCGGCGTCGCCGACCGCGTGCTCATGCAGCAGCACGCCGTCTACACGGTGATCTCGCCCGAGGGCTGCGCCGCCATCCTGTGGAAGGACGCCGGCGAGGCCAAGCGGGCCGCGGCGGCGCTGCGGCCGACAGCCGAGGCCTGCCTCGCGCTCGGCGTGGTCGACCTGATCGTGCCGGAGCCGTCGGGCGGCGCCCACCGCGATCCACGCCCGCGCCGCGGAGCTGCTGGCCGACGCGATCCAGCTCGAGCTCGAGGTGGTCGCAGCCGTGCCGCCGGCGCAGCGCCGCGCCGGCCGGCGGGCCAAGTTCCGCAGCATGGGCGCATACCAGGAGTAGCTGGCCGGTGACCGGCGCCACGGCGACGCGACGCCCCAACCGGTTCGAGACGGCCTCGATGGCGGCGGCGGCCCTGTGCACCGCCCTCGCGGCTGCGCTGGATCTGGCCTCGGCACCGAACACGGCGATCTTCCTGGGGTCGGGCCTGGCCCTGCTCACGCTGGCCTGGATCGTCGGGGTCGCGACCGAGCAGCTCGGCGAGAGCAGCGGCCCGAAGGTCGGCGGAGTGCTGAACGCGACCTTCGGCAACGCCGCCGAGCTGATCATCACGATCTTCGCCATCCGCGCCGGGCAGCTCGAGGTGGCGACGGCGTCGATCACCGGATCGATTCTCGGAAACACGCTGCTCGTGCTCGGAGCGTCGTTCGTCGTCGGCGGCCTCCGCCACGGCACCCAGACGTTCGACCGCCGGGTCGCCGGGATGAACTCGTCCATGCTGGCCCTGGCCGTCATCGGCCTCGGCCTGCCGACCGCGTTCGCCGCGGCGCGTGGCACGGGATCGGACGTGCAGACGATCTCGGACGTCACCGCCGCCGTGCTGCTCGTCCTGTACGGCCTCAACCTGATCTACTACTTCCGCAGCTCGTCCGGCGCCCATCCACCGACAGGGCTGCCGCACTGGACCGGCCGGGCCGCGATGGCGGCGCTGCTGGCGTCGACGGCCGCCGTTGCGGTCGTCTCGGACGTCTTCGTCGGCACCCTCGATGGCGTGATCGCCGACGTGGGCATCTCCGCCGCGTTCCTGGGGCTCGTCATCGTGCCGATCGTCGGGAACATCGCGGAGAACATCGTCGCCCTGAAGATCGCCTACCAGAACCAGATGGACTTCTCGATGCTGGTCTCGCTGGGGTCGTCGCTGCAGGTGGCGCTCGGCGTCGCTCCGGTGCTCGTGTTCGTCTCGCTGCTCACAGCCCACCACTTCGACCTCGTGTTCCCGACGATCCAGGTCATCGCCCTCGCGGCTGCCGTCACCATCACGGCGCTGATCGCCGCCGACGGCGAGTCGAACTGGCTCGAAGGCGCCCAGCTCCTGGCGGTCTACGTGATCATCGCGACCTCGTTCTGGTATCTGTGACCGCGGCCGAGCTGCAGCGCTTCGGCGTCGTCTTCGCCGTCTCCGTCCTGGCCGTCGTCCTCCATGTGGTGGGCGTCAGCGGGCAGGTGGTGTTCATCGTCGCCGCGGTCGCCCTGGCCGCACTGGCCTGGGCCCTCGCGGAGGCGACCGACCAGGCCGGCGAGAGCGCCGGGCCGCGGGCCTCGGCGCTTCTGAACGCGACCTTCGGGAACCTGCCCGAGGTCGTCATCGTCGTGCTCGCCATCCGGGCCGGCCTGGACGACATCGCCCGGGCGTCGATCATCGGCTCGGTGATCGGGAACATCCTCCTGATCCTCGGGCTCTCGCTGGTGGTCGGCGGCTGGCACAACGGCGCTCAGACGTTCACCGAGAAGGTGGCGGCGACGAACTCCTCCATGCTCGTCCTGGGCGTCGCCGGGCTGGGGCTGCCGACCCTGTTCGCGGCGCTCGAGCACGACCCGCAGGCGTCCGAGATCCTGTCCCGCTGGACGGGCGCTGCGCTGGTCGTCGTCTACGCGGCCTATCTCTACTACAGCTTCCACCAGCCCGGCCTGCGCGACAGCGGCGAGCCCGGCGGCCTGCGCTGGACGCGGAGACAGGCGATCGGCCTGCTCGCGCTCACCGCGCTCGGCACGGGGATCGTCTCCGAGGTGCTGGTGGACTCGATCAAGCCCGCGGTCGACGCCCTCGGTGTGCCCCGGCCGTTCGTCGGGCTCGTCGTCGTGCCGTT
Organism: uncultured Actinomycetes bacterium; assembly: GCA_963708365.1. Lineage (GTDB taxonomy): Bacteria > Actinomycetota > Thermoleophilia > Gaiellales > JAICJC01 > JAICJC01. The sequence goes on along the minus strand of CAVPSM010000006.1, from coordinate 394,943 downwards.
CGTCGGCAACGTCGCCGAGCACTTCTCCGCCGTGCGCCTCGCCTACCGCAACCGGCTCGACTTCTCAATGGGTATCGCCTATGGCAGCGGCATCCAGATCGTGCTCGTGGCATCCGCGGTCGCGGTTCTGGCGGGCGTGATCATGGGCAACGACCTGACGCTCGTCTTCGATCCGCTCCAGCTGGCGGCGCTCGCGGCCGCCGCGCTCGGCTCGACCCTGATCGCGCGTGGCGGCGAGACGAACTGGCTGGAGGGGCTCCAGCTGCTCACGATCTACCTCGTCGTCGCGGTCGCCGTCTGGCTCCGCTAGCCCTCAGCGGATCGGATACCAGCGACCGTGCACGGCCGGGAGCACCTGGGCGGTCACGAACGCGGGCGTGATCGTCGTCCCGGGCTGGTAGTTGTACGCGCCGCTCGGGAGCCGGCGGGCCAGCAGCCACCGGCGCGCCCTGGCGTTGCGAAGACCACAGGCGTGGCGGGCCTGGATCGACCACGACGTCGACTGGCTGTCGGCGGCGCTGCCGGGCAGGAGCGCGTACCCGTGCGACGACGCCTGGGCGCTGCCCAGGTAGGCGAGCCCACGCGAGACGGCGACGTTTCCGCAGCCGATGCCCGCGGCGTGCAGCGCGAGCACGGCCGCCGCCGTGTCGTTCGAGTCCGGCGCGGCCGAGATCGACCAGGCGTAACCCCCGTTGCGGTGCCGGCGCGAGCGGATGTAGGAGAGCGTCCGGGCGGGCACGGGCGAGCCGGCGGCGCGCAGGGCGAGCACGCCCCAGTAGGTCGAGTTGGCGGCCGATCCGATCCCGCCGTGGCTGCCGATCTTGCCGCGGAGGGCGGCGACGAGGTTGCGGCCGGCGAATGCCGACGGGTTGCGGCGGGCGGCGACGATGGCGAGGATGCCGCGCTCCAGGTCGTAGGCGTTCGACCACGATCCGGCTTGCGATCCCAGGTAGGCGATGGCGGTTCTGCCGCCGCTGCGATGGACGCCGCCCGGGGCGACGCCGGCGGCGCGCAGCCCCATCATCGCCCACTCCGTGACCGTGGCGCTCGGCGTGCCGCTGCCGGACTCGGCGAATCCCCCCGACGCCGTCTGGCGCGAGAGCAGGTAATGGGTGGCGGTGGCGGCATTCGCGGCTGTGGCCGTCGCGAAGAGGAGGGCGAGCGCGAGAACGATGGTCGTGGTGATCTTCATGTCTGCTCCAGTGGGACGAAGGTGCCGTGCAGCTTGCGGGCGTAGCGGTCGAGCATGCGGATCAGGGTCGGACCGGCGATGACGGCTAGCAGGACATTCCCTGCTGCGTGGGCGACGTCGAACCAGATCCCGGTCGAGACGAGGGCGATGAAGGACGTCGAGCCGCCGCCGAGCGACGACCACGCCCAGACGTCCATCAGCCAGTCGAAGAGGAAGCCTGCGGCGATGCCGTACAGGGCCAGCGCCGGGCGGTTGCGCAGCGCCGGCCCGAGTGCGGCGGCAGTCACGCCGACGAGCGCCCACCCGGCCATCTGCCACGGTGTCCACGGGCCCTGGCCGAGGAAGGCGTTCGACGCCAGCGCCGCCGCCGCGCCGGTCGCGAGCCCGGCCCGCGCTCCCAGAGTGATCCCGGTCACCGCCACGATCATCGTCACCGGCTGCACGTTGGGCACGGCGGCGAACAGCACCCGGCCGCCGGCCGCCGCGGCGGCCAGGGCCGCGACCAGCGCCAGCTCGCGGCTGCGGCTGGGGCCGGTCTCGATGGCGACGAGCCCGAGCGAGATCGCGGCCAGGAGGGCGAGGGCGACGGTGTCGCTAGACACGCGCCGCCTCCCGCGGCTCGCTCAGGACGGCGACGGCGTCCGCCTGGGACGCCCGTCCGAGGGCCAGGCCGAGCTGGGAGACGAAGAAGATTCCCGACGCGAGCAGGGTGCGCGGCGCGCGGTCGGACAGCACCCGGCCCGCGGCCATGCTGGTGACGGTGTCGGCGGCCTCGGCGGCGAAGTCCATGTCGTGGGTGACGATGACGACCGCTGTCCCGTCCGCGGCGAGCGACCGCGCCATCTCGACGAGCGCGAGCTTGCGCAGGCCGTCGACGCCGCGGGTCGGCTCGTCGAGCACGAGCAGCTCAGGCTCCATCACCGTGACGGCCGCGATCGCGACCCGCTGCCGCTCGCCGCTCGACAGGTCGCGCGGGTGGCGGTCGCCGAACCCGTCGAGGCCGAGCCGGGCGAGCACCTCCTCGACGCGGCGGTCGCGCTCCGGCGCGGCCACGCCCAGGTTGCGCAGCGCGTAGGCCACCTCCTCCCGGGCGGTGTCGTGGAGCAGGTAGTGGGCCGGATCCTGGCCGACGTAGCCGGCCCGGGCGGGGACGGGCTCCACGCGGCCGCGGTCGAGCTCGAGCAGGCCGCACACGACCCGGGCAAGCGTCGTCTTGCCGGCGCCGTTCTCGCCGATCAGGGCGGTGACGCGCCCCCGCTCGAAGGCCGTGGCCGCGCCGGCGAGCGCGTCGACATCCCCGAGCCGCTTGTGCGCCTTGACGACGCCGGCCGCCGCGTCCGCCCTCGGGAGGGCCGCCGCGGGCGCAGGGGGCGGGGGCGTAAACAGCGCGCGGGCGTCGCGTACCGTCAGCGGCAGCTCGGTGCGGCCGGCGCGGGCGAACGCCTGCGTGACCGGGGGGAGCATCCAGGCCGCCGTCGTGGCCAGGGCGCGGGCCGCGATCGGCGGCGACGCGTCGACGGTGAGGCGGCCGTCCTCCATCGCGATGACCCGGTCGGCCTCGGCGAACAGGCGGCCGGTGCGGTGCTCGGCCAGGACGACGGTGACACCGCGGTCGCGGTTGATGCGCACGACCAGGCCGAGCAGCTCCTCGGCGGCGACCGGATCGAGCTGGCTCGTCGGCTCGTCGAGCAGCAGGATCGGCTGCCCCATCGCGAGCACCGACGCGATTGCGACCCGCTGTGACTCGCCGCCGGAGAGCGCTCCCGCCGGCCGGCTCGCCAGCCCGGCAGCTCCGACCGCCGCCAGCGCTTCCCGGGCGCGGACCGCGATCTCACCGGCGGGGTAGCCCAGGTTCTCGAGGCCGAAGGCGGCCTCGCGGTCGGGACGGCCCATCACGAGCTGCGATTCCGGGTCCTGGAACACGAGCCCCACGTGCCGGGCCAGCGCGCCCGGCCGGTGCTCGCGCGTGTCCAGGCCCGCGACGCGTACGCGGCCGCGGAGCTCGCCGCCGTGGAAGTGGGGTACGAGCCCGAGCGCGGCCCGCAGGAGCGTCGACTTGCCCGACCCCGACCCGCCGACCAGGAGCACGAGCTGCCCGGGCTCGATCTCGAGGTCGACGGCGTCGAGCGCCGGGCGTGCCGCGCCCGGATAGGCATAGGAGACGCGTTCGAAGCTCAGCGCGGCCATCGCACCACCGCCGCGGCTGTCGCCACGAGCGCCAGCAGCGCCCCGGCGCCGGCGATCGCCGCCGGCCGCCACGGATCGCCGAGCGTGTCGTAGTAGCGGAAGTCGGTCGCGCCGCTGATCAGGCCACCCGCGACGAGCGCGAGCCCGCACGCGCCCACCACGGCCACCGCCCACTCCCGGCGCGTCGTCGCCCGCTCCGGGGCCCGCGTCCGTACGGCGCCGCCGTACCCGCGCGCCTCCATGGCTTCGGCCACGGACAGCGAGCGCTCGAGCGAGCTCGCAAGCAGCGGGCCGAGCAGGCCGGCGGCCGTGCGCGGGGTCCTCATCCGGGCTGCGCGGGTGCGGGCCGCGGTGACGATCCCGGCCGCGTCGCGCTCGAGCGCCGGAAGCATGCGGGTGGCGAGCGCGGCGATCATGGCCGACCGCGGCGCGACCCGCGAGAACGCCCGCAGGAGGAGATCGGGGTCTGCCAGGCGCACGAACGCGGCGACGGCGAGAGCCGACGCGGCCACCCGCATCCCGGCGCCGGCGCCGTAGATCACCTCTTCAAGCGTGATCTGCGTGTCCAGGATGGGGATGTGCGGGCCCTGCCAGAGCACCGTCAGCCCCTGCACCGAGACAAACGGGTTGATCGCGAACACGATCAGCCCGGAGCCGATCGCCGTCACCGCGTAGAGCCGCCGGGGCGGGGGCGCCGCTGCGAGCAGGAGGGCTGCGCCGGCGGTGGCAGCCGCCAGCCAGAGCGGGCTCCACGCCGCGATCGCGGCGAGCAGCGGCGGCCCGGTGACGAGCGCTGCGGGCAGCGGCTTCACGGTCGTCCACCGTAGGCGATCACGTGGCCGGACGCGTCCAGTGCGACGGCATAGGCGTCGTGTAGTCCCTGCGGGTCGTCCGCCAGGGTGTGGGCGGCGGCACACGCCGCTGCTTTGGTGTCACCCGCGACCACGATCTGCGCCGATTTCCCGGTGGCCGGCCCGGGTTGCCAGCCGGCGATCACCGCATGCGCGGACGCGTCGGGACGCAGTCCGGGGCGGCCGCGGTAGACCATGACGCGGCCGCCGTCGAGCGAGACGGTCAGGCCGCGGCCCTGCCAGACGCCGGTCGAGAGCGCCGAGGCGGCCTGGGTGAAGGTCTCCACCCGCACCGACCAGGACGGGCTCGTGTGGACGATGTGGGCGCCCGCCTTCTGCAGGGCGGTGCGGATCGGCGCCGCGCACGCCGGACCGGTGACGCTGACGGCCGGATGGTCGCCGCCGTAGCCGTGGACGAACGGCTCCGGCCACGCGCCGATCGCGACCGGCACCTGGATCAGGTCGTTCCAGTAGCGGTAGTCCCACCACTCCCGATCGCCCGGGTGGAGCGTGTAGTCGGCCGCACCGACGTTGGCCTGGATGCCGTTCACGAAGTACAGCCACGCCATCCCCTGCGACGGGTCGCCGGCCAGCCCGTCGATCGCGCGCACGAAGCGGCCGCCGTAGCTCGTCGACACGTGCGAGACGCGGCGCAGGGCCATCAGCGCCGACTGGCCGGGGGCGGCCCGGGCAGCGGAGAGCGTCCGCTGCCCGAAGCCGCGGGTGACCGTCACGGTCGCGGCCCGGGGCCCGTTCGGCGGTTTCGCCAGAGACGTGCCACAGGCCGCGACCGCGGCGGCCGTCAGGACGAGCCCGAACGCGTGACGTGCACCCATATCGTGCGCGACCGGATCGTGCCGGCGAGCGTCGCCCGCACCGGGAACGTGCCCCTGTGCGTGAACTGCACCGTGAGGTGGCCGGTGGAATCGGCCCTGGTCGCGATCCCGTTCACGTTCACCCAGGCGCCGCCCGCCGAGGAGCCGTGGCCGGCGTCGTTCCAGGACGTGACGGTGAATGTGAGCGTGCCGCCACGGGCGATCGTTCGGCTGGCCGGATCGAGTCCGAGCGTCGGCTCGGTCGCGCCGGTGTTCGGATCGAACGTCGTGTAGTAGAAGAGGACGCTCATGCCGGGCGTGGCCGTGACGGCGCCGGCGCCGATCGACGACAGCGTGTGGCTGACCTTGAACGCCCAGAAGTGGGTCGCGTCGCCGGGCACGCCGGCGACCGTGTTGACGAAGAACCCGCAGCAGTCGAACCACTCGAGGCCGACGGGGAAGTGGCGGTGCTTGCTCGCGGCGAGCAGCGCCCCGAGGGGGGTCGACCCGGTCAGCTTGTGGCCGGCGAACGTCCCGGTGATCGGCACCTGGGTGGACTGCGTGACCGTGTGCGCGGGACCTTCCACCCGCACCTTGACGTGGACGGGTGTGGCGGCGGTCGCGGTTGTGGCCGCGGCTAGGCCGAGGGCGGCCCATACGGCCACCGCGGCGGCCAGGTAGTGGAGGCGAGTTCTCGCCAACGTGTCCTCCTTCCTCGAGAGGCGTCGTCGTTTCGGCGAGCGGCAGGTCTTCTGGCTCGGGCGCGTCTTCCCGGGAGTCCCGGGCCGTCCGGCTGACCTTCCCGGCCTCTCGGCCAGTGGCCACCCGATGGGTGCGCCGGACGGACGCCCTCACAGCGGCGGGACCGCGCCGGAATCGCACCGGCTTCCCTTCACCGCTCGCGGGGGGCGAGCATACCATCGCTCCTGTAGCGTCCGCGTTCGTGTACGTCGCGGTCGCCGGAGCGGGGCGGGCCCCGGCCGAGGTCGAGCGCCTGGCCGAGGAGGTCGGGCGGCTGCTCGCCGAGGCCGGCGCAGTGGTCGTCACCGGCGGCCTCGGCGGGGTCATGGACGCCGCGTCGCGGGGCGCGGCCCTGGCCGGCGGCCAGGTGATCGCGATCGTTCCCGGCGAGTCACGCGCCGGTGCGACGGCCCATGCGACCACCGTGGTGGCGACAGGCACCGGCCAGGCCCGCAACCTGGCGCTCGCCGCCACCTGCGACGGCATGATCGCCGTCGGCGGCGAGTGGGGCACGCTGTCGGAGATCGGCCTGGCCGGGAAGCTGGGGCGTCCCGTGGTGGCTCTGGCCGGGTGGGAGGTGCGTGGCGTCGAGCTCGCCGATGACCCGGCCGACGCTGTCGCCCGCCTGCTGGCGCGGCTCGGTCACTCCCGCTCGAACGCCGGGTAGCAGCCGAGGTAGCCCATGTCGGCGACGTTCTCCTCGAGGGCGCGCAGGGCGGTGGCGACGGCGGCGTCGAGGGGGTGGCCCTCGAGGTCGGCGTAGAACTGGTAGTTCCAGGGACGGCCCGGGATCGGCCGCGACTGCAGCGAGACCATGTTCACGCCGTAGCGGGCCAACGGCTCGATCGCCGAGAGCAGCGCGCCGGGGTGGTGGTGGGTGACGAAGCGCACCGCCGTGTGCCACACGCGGACGCCGTCGCGGTCGATCCGGGTGTGGTTGGCGACGCTGACGAAGCGGGTGTAGTTCTCGGCGTGGTCGGAGACGTCGTTGAGGAGCACGACGAGGCCGAACCGCTCCGCCGCCCGCCGTGACGAGAGCGCGGCCTGGCGCGCATCGCCCGCCTCCGCGACCCGCCGGGCGGCGGTCGCGGTGGACGGCGCCACCTCCGGCAGCGTGTCGGGGAGGGAGGAGAGGAACCGCCGGCACTGGGCCAGCGCGGCCGGGTGCGAGTGCACCCGCGCGAGTGCGTCGATGTTGGCGCCGGGCAGGCCGACGAGGCAGTGGGGCACCGGGATGACCGTCTCGGCCACGATCGCGAGAGGGGCGTGGGCGAGCAGGTCGTAGGTCTCCGGGATCGGCCCTGCCAGGGAGTTCTCGATCGGGAGTACGCCGTAGCCGGCGTCGCCCCTGCCGACGGCCCGCACGACGTCCGCCCACGACTTCAGCGACACGAGGTCGGCGTCCGGGTAGAGCCGCGCGCCGGCCTCGGCGGCGTATGCGCCCTCCTCGCCGGGATAGGCAACGGTCATCGGCATTGCTCCTCCATCACGAAAAAAGCCCCCGCGTTCTGCGGAGGCTTCCAAAACGGCACGAGGTGGTTCGCGTACGCGCTCAGACGCCTCCCGGCGGGGTGGTAAAGGGGAAGCTCAACCGGGCGCGGTACATTGCCCGCCATGCTATCAGAGGACGACCTGGTGGCCGTGATTGCGGCGGTCGCCGGGGGCGGGGGCGCCGGCGTCGACGTGGGCATCGGCGACGACGCGGCCGTCCTCGCCGGCGGCATCGTTGCCTCGACCGACATCCTGGTCGACGGCGTCCATTTCGACTCCGGCCGCCATTCGGTCGCCGACATCGGTCACCGCGCGGCGGCGGCGAGCCTCTCCGACATGGCCGCGATGGGGGCCGAGCCGCTGTGCCTGCTCGCGGCGTTCGGCCTGCCTGTGGGTTTCGACGCCGTCCGCGAACTGGCCGCCGGGATGGCGGAGCACGGCGTCCCGCTCTCGGGTGGCGACCTCTCCCGCAGTGAGCAGCTGCTCGTCTCGGTCACGGCGATCGGCCGGGCGGAGCCGCCCGTGCTGCGCTCGGGCGGGCGTCCCGGCGACCTACTCGTCGTGACCGGGACGCTGGGCGGCCAGGCCGCCGGCGGGTACATGGCCCGGGTGACGCCGCGGATCGCCGAGGGGCGGGCGCTGGCGACGGTGGCGACGGCGATGCTCGACCTCTCAGACGGGATCGCCACCGACGCCGCTCGCCTGGCCGCCGCATCGCGAACGGGCGCCGTCGTCGAGCTCGAGCGGTTGCCCCGCTCCCCCGGCGCGACGATCGAGCAGGCGGCGGCGGGCGGCGAGGACTACGAGCTGCTGGCGGCGGTGCCGGAGGGGGCCGCGCCGCCGGTGCCGGTGACCGTGGTGGGCAGGCTGACCGGCGACGGCGCGGTGCGGCTGCTCGACGCCGAGGGGCGCGAGCGGTCGCTGCGGGGCTGGGACCACTTCGCGTGATCGCCATTCTGGGCGGCCTCGGCGCCGCATTGTCGTGGGGGCTCTCGACGGTGGCCGCGTCGCGCTCGACGCGCATGATCGGATCGCAGCAGGCGCTCGCGTACGTGATGCTGCTCGGCCTCGGGGCGCTGGTCGTACTCGCCCCGGCCTCCGGCTATCCGCAACACGCGACCGGCGATGCCTGGGCGTGGGCCGTGCTCGCGGGCGCCGGATCGGCCGCCGGGCTCTCGATGATGTACCGGGCCGTACACCTGGGCAAGGTCGGCGTCGTGGCGCCGATCGCATCGACCGAGGGCGCGCTGGCCGCGGTCTTCGCGATCGCGCTCGGTGAGACGCTCACCGCCGGCGTCGCCGTATGCCTCGTGGTCATCGCCGGCGGGGTCGTCGTCGTCACCATGCGCGGCCACGCCGCCGACGTGCACCTACGCCCGTCGCTCTACGCCCTCGGGGCGGCGTGTCTGTTCGGCGTGAACCTGGTGGCGAGCGCCCGCGCCGGCGACTCGCTCGGGGCGCTCTGGACGATCCTGGTCGCGCGCATCGTCGGCGTGTCCATGATCGCGCTGCCGCTGCTCCTGCGGGGGCGGTTGCGGCTGCCCGGCGCGGCATGGTGGCTGGTCGTCTTCTCGGCGACCGCCGAGGTCGTCGGCTACGTCTGCTACGTCACCGGCGCGCACCACGGCGTGGCCATCCCGGCCGTGCTCGGGTCGCAGTTCGCGGCCGTGGCGACCATCGCCTCGTTCGTGATCTTCGGCGAGCGCGTCGGCTCACGCCAGATCGCGGGCGCCGCCGTGATCGTGACCGGCGTCAGCGTGCTCGCGGTGCTGCGCGCCTAGGCGGCGGTGCCCGTCCAGGTCGACAGCTCGTCCTCGAGCCGCCGCCGCGGGATCGCCCCGATCAGCTTCTTCTGCACCTCGCCGCCCGCGAACACCATCAGCGTCGGGATCGAGAGGATGTCGTAGCGGGTCGCCGTCTGGAGGTTGTCGTCGACGTTCAGCTTGGTGAACTTCACCCGGCCGGCGTGGGTCTCGGCGAGCTCGTCGAGGATGGGATCCATGACCCGGCACGGGCCGCACCACGGCGCCCAGAAATCGACGACGACGGGCCCGTCGGCCTCGATCACCTCGGACTCCCAGGTGGCGTCTGAAACCTCGATCAGCTGTTCGCTCACGACCCGTTGCTCCTGTCTCGAAACCGGAGCTTTTGACTATAGCGGTGGGCGTGACGCGACCAGCGATGTGACGCCGCCGGGCTGCAGGTCGCGGTCGTGCGCCACGTGCGATCCGCGCAGGCGCAGCGCCGGCACCTTCCACACCGCCTCGGTGACGATCCCGAGCGTCATCTTGCTCGTGCCGGCGGTGCGGTCGCAGAACGTTATCGGCACCTCGCGTACGCGGCCGCCCATCCGCAGGGTGCGGTAGGTGAGCTCGATCTGGAAGACGTATCCCTGGCCGTGCACCGTGTCGAGGTCGGCGTTCTCGAGCACCCGCCGGTGGAAGCACTTGAAGCCGCCGGTGAGGTCGCGCACCGAGACGCCGAGCAGCGTCCGGGCGTAGAACGACCCGCCCCGCGAGATCAGCCGCCGGTGTGCGGGCCAGCCCACTACGCCGCCGCCGGGGACGTAGCGCGACCCGAGCACGAGGTCGGCGTCGGCGGCCGCCTCGAGCAGGCGTGGGATCGCCTCGGGGGGGTGGCTGAGGTCGGCGTCCATCTCGATGATGTGGGTGTAGTCGCGCTCGAGCGCCCAGCGAAAGCCGTGGACGTAGGCCAGCCCGAGGCCGCGCTTGCCCGGTCGGTGCAGGACGTGCACCCAGTCGTGCCGGGCGGCCAGCCGATCGGCCAGCTCCCCGGTGCCGTCGGGCGAGGCGTCGTCGACGACCAGCACGTCGCCCGGGAAGGGGGTGCGGGCGCGCTCCACCCCGATCGCCTCCACCACCCGTTCCAGGTTGTCGCGCTCGTTGTACGTGGGCAGGACGATCACGAACCTGTTGGGCACCTGGCCACACTAGCATTGGCCTCGTGGAATCTCCGCCGCTCTCCAATGTGGCCATAGCAGAGCGGTTCGAGCTCCTGGGGGACCTGCTCGAGCTGGAAGGGGCGGTGGTCTACCGGGTGCTCGCCTATCGCCGGGCCGCCGCGACGCTGCGGGAGACCGCCGAGTCGGTGGCGCGGCTCTCGGCGGAGGGCCGCCTGACCAGCCTGCCGGGCGTCGGCCAGACGATCGCCGACAAGGTGGCCGAGCTGCTCGCTACCGGCGAGATCGCCGCGCTCACACGCTTGGTCGATCGCAACCCGCCCGGCGCCGTAGTCGTGATGCGGATCCAGGGCGTCGGCCCGAAGACGGCCAGACGCATCTTCGCGGAGCTCGACCTGAAGACGGTCGACGATGTGCGCGAGGCCGCGAACGCCGGCAGGATCAGGGCGCTCTCGGGCATGGGTGAGAAGACGGAGGCGGCCATCGTGGCGGGCCTCGCCGACGGCGGCGACGGAACCGCGCCCGTGCCGCGCCGCTCGATCGTCCGGGCGCGGTCGCTGGGCGAGAAGGTGCTCGCCGACCTGGGAGCGTGCGACGGCGTGGTCCGCTGTGACCTGGCCGGGAGCGTCCGCCGCTACAGGGAGACCAGCAAGGACGTCGACGTGGTCGCGGCCGTCTCCGACCGCATCGCCGCAGCCGAGGCGTTCACCGCCGGTGAGTGGGTGGCCGAGGTCGCCTCCCGTGGCGACAGCCGGATCACCGCGAGCGCGCACGACGGCACGGTGGTCGAGCTGCGGATGGTGCCCGCCGGCTGCTACGGCAACCTGCTCCAGCACCTGACCGGGTCGAAGGCGCACAACGTCGCCCTGCGCGAGGCGGCGGTGCGCAAGGGGCTCTCGGTCAGCGAGTACGGCATCGAGCACGTCGAGTCGGGCGAGGTGTGGAGCAGCGACGACGAGGCCGAGGTGTACGACCACCTGGGCCTGCCGTGGATCCCGCCCGAGCTGCGCGAGGGCCGGGGTGAGCTCGAGGCCGCCCGCAAGGGGGTCATGCCCGAGCTGGTCGAGGTCGGCGACATTCGCGGCGACCTGCACATCCACACCGACTGGAGCGACGGCAAGGCCACGCTCGAGCGCATGGTCGACGCCGCCCGGGGGCGCGGGTACGAGTACATGAACATCACCGACCATTCCCCGTCGGTCGGCTTCGGGATGGGACTGGACGCCGGCCGCCTGCATGCTCAGATCGAGCGCGTGCGCGAGCTGGCCGAGACGCTCGCGCCAGACTTCACGCTCCTGGTCGGCGCCGAGGTGGACATCCTCCGCGACGGGTCGCTCGACTACTCCGACGAGCTCCTGGCCCAGCTCGACGTCGTCGTCGCGAGCGTCCACGCCTCGCACCGGCTCTCGGCCGCCGACCAGACGAAGCGCGTGTGTGCCGCGCTCGAGAGCCCCTATGTCGACGTGCTCGGCCATCCCACCGGCCGGCTGATCGGCCGTCGCCGGCCGAACCCGATCGACATGGAGGTCGTGGTCGGCAAGGCGGTCGAGACGGGCACTGCGCTCGAGGTCAGCTCCCAGCCGCACCGGCTCGATCTGAGCGACGCGAATGTGCGCCTCGCGGTCGACGCCGGGGCGCTGCTCGCGATCGACACCGATGCGCACTCGGTGGCCGCGATCGACTACCTGCCCTACGGCGTCATGAATGCCCGTCGCGGATGGACCGGCCCCGCCAACGTCGTGAACACGCGCCCGTGGCCGGAGCTGCGCAAGCTCCTCAAGGCCGGCTCGCGCTAGCGCGGGGGCATGTAGACGACCTCGCCCACGAGGACGTCCGCATCCGAGTCGCGCGCCGCCACCATCACGACGTCGGCCCAGAAGAACTGGCGGCCGAGGGCGTCGAACACGTCGACGACACCGGGCTCCGTCTCGCGGAGCTCGTCCGGCTCGACCTCAACCGTGATCGTGTCGGTTCGCATCCTCTTCGAGCGTACGCCTGTGGGGGCCGCGAAGCTACGCGGTCACCGGGTGGTGTTTCTCACCCCACGTCTGCGAGATGCTCGAGCATGGCGATCACCTCGCGCGGCCCGGAGACGACCGCGTCGGCCGCCTGGATCAGCTGCCGGGGCGCCTCGGCTGAGTTGACGGCGATGCGGATCGTCGCTTCGCGGAACGCGTCGAGGTCGCTGCGGTCGTCGCCGACGAAGAGCAGGTTGTCGATGCGCTTGCGGCCGCGCAGCCGGACGACCGCCGCTCCCTTGTCGACGGGCACGGGCGGCCGCACCTCGAGCACCATGCGGCCGAAGTTGTACGCCAGGCCGGCCCGCTCCAGCTTGGGCACGATCTGCGTCTCGAGGTAGCGGCGGGCGTGGTCGGCGCGGGGCGAGTTGCGGTAGTGGATCGTGAAGGTGATGCCCTTGTCCTCGACGTGACAGCCGAGCTCGGGCAGCAGGCCGTCGTTGCGGACGGCCTGGATCGCGTCGTGGATCGCAGGCAGGTACTTCTCCGCCTGCGGAGCGAGATGCACCGCCCCGTCGCGCCACACCTCGAGGCCGTGGTTGCCCGAGATCGCCACCGCCTCGACCGGGATGAGCCTGCGTGCCTCGGCCGCCGGCCGGCCGGTCACGCAGCCGACGAGCGCGTAGCGCGAGGACAGCCGCTCGAGCACGGCGATCGCCTCCGGGAGCACGCGCGCGTCCTCGGGCACGGGCACGATCGGCGCGAGCGTGCCGTCGATGTCACAGAGCACCGCCCCGCGCCGCGGCTGCGCACGAAGCGGCGCCACGAGGCGGGCCAGGCTGCCGTCCACGGGGCCTACAATACCCGCCGTGTCGCGGCGAACCCTGGCCCTGGTGGGCATCGGATTGGCCGCGGGGTTTCTTTCCGGGGTGCTGGGCATCGGCGGTGGCATCGTGATCGTGCCCCTCCTCGTTGCCCTGGTTGCCTATGCGCCCAAACGGGCGATGGCGACGTCGCTCGCGGCGATCCTCTTCACCGCGGTGGCGGCGGCCGCGTCGCACGCCCAGGCCGGGAACGTCGACTGGTCCTATGCGGCGCTGATCGGGCTGCCGGCCACGGCCGGCGCCGTGATCGGCGCCTGGGCGCACCAGCGGATCGCGCCGCGCGGCGCGGTGCTGGCGTTCTCCGTCCTGCTCGTCGTCAGCGCGGGGAAGCTGGCCCTGTGAGCCACGACGTCCTCGCGGCGCTGCTCGGCCTCCTGGCGGGCACGCTCTCCGCGATCTTCGGCGTCGGCGGCGGGGTGGTGTTCGTGCCGACGCTGATCTTCCTGGGCGCCTCCGCCCGTGTCGCGGTGGCCACGTCGCTCGCGGCGATGGTGCCCGTGGTGCTGATGGGATCGTGGCGGCAGACGACGTACGGCGCCGTCAGCTGGCGCGACGCCGTGATCATCGGCGTCGCCTCGATCCCGACGGCGAAGCTCGGCGAGATCGTGGCCGACTCGCTGCCGAACGACACGTTGCAGCGTCTGTTCGCCGTTGTCCTGGTCGTGACGGCCGTGCAGCTCGCCCTGCGCGCGCTCCGCGAATCTCCCGAACCCGGGGACAGTCCCCGTCACAAGTCTGCCCCGGAGCACTGAGCACCCGTTCTGTACCGGCGCGGCTGGAGATGGAGCAGTTCTGGGGTCAGACCCCACCGACACACGGAGAGCCAACCTGGGTGGGGTCTGACCCCGGCGGGTTGTCAGCCGTTCGGCCGCAGGACCGCGTCGGTCTGGCGCTTCAGGTCCTCGACCACGGTGGGGTCGCGCAGCGTCGTCGTGTCGCCCAGCTCGTGGCCCTCGGCGACGTCCTTGAGCAGCCGGCGCATGATCTTGCCCGAGCGCGTCTTCGGCAGGTCGTCGACGATGATCACGGCCTTCGGCCGGGCGATCTTGCCGATCTTCTGCCCGATCCAGTCACGCAGCTCCGCGGCCAGCTCGTCGCTCGGCTCGCAGCCGGCCCGCAGAAGCACGAAGCACAGCGGCGTCTGGCCGGTCAGCGAGTCGGGGGCCGCCGTCGCCGCGGCCTCAGCCACGGCCGGGTGCTCGACCAGCGTCGACTCGAGCTCGATCGTCGAGAGCCGGTGCCCGGAGACGTTCATCACGTCGTCCACCCGGCCCAGCAGCCAGAAGTCACCGTCGGCGTCCTGGCGGGCGCCGTCACCGGGGAAGTACGTGCTGTCGCCGTACTTCGAGAAGTAGTTCGAGACGTAGCGTTCGTCGTCGTGGTAGAGCGTGCGGAACATGCCCGGCCACGGCCGGGTGATGACCAGATAGCCGCCGCTGCCCCTCGCGACGGGGTTGCCGCGGTCGTCGACGACCGCCGCCCGGATCCCGGGGAACGGCCGCGTGGCCGACCCCGGCTTCGCGGTCACGAGCCCCGGAAGCGACGAGATCATGATGCCGCCGGTCTCGGTCTGCCACCACGTGTCGACGATCGGGCAGCGCTCGCCGCCGATGTACTTCCAGTACCACACCCACGCCTCGGGGTTGATCGGCTCGCCGACCGACCCGAGCAGCCGCAGCGAGCTCAGGTCGTGGCGGGCGGGGTGGTCCGGGCCGGCCTTGATGAACGCCCGGATCAGCGTCGGGGCGGTGTAGTACTGCGTGACGCCGTAGCGCTCGATGATCTCCCAGTGGCGGTCGGGGGCCGGGTGCATCGGATCGCCCTCGTAGAGCACGCCGGTGGTGCAGTTCGCGAGCGGCCCGTACACGATGTAGCTGTGCCCGGTCACCCAGCCGATGTCGGCCGCGCACCAGTAGACGTCGTCGTCCTTGATGTCGAAGATCCAGCGGTGGGTGACCGAGGTGTAGGTGAGGTAGCCGCCCGAGGTGTGCACGACCGCCTTCGGCTTCGCCGTCGTCCCCGACGTATGGAGGGCGAAGAGCATGTGCTCGGCCTCCATCGGCTCCGCCGCGCTCGTGTTGGACTGCCCGTCGACGAACGCGGCCCAGTCGAAGTCACGGCCGTCCTGCATCGGCACGTCAGCGCCCGTCCGCCGCAGGATGACCATGTGCTCGACGGTGGGCGCGAGCTTCACCGCCGCGTCGGCGATGGCCTTGAGCGGGACGCGGCCGCCCTTGCGCCAGGCCTCGTCCTGGGTGACGAGGAGCTTCGCGCCGGTCGACTCGAGCCGCTCGCCGAGCGCCTCCGCCGAGAACCCGCCGAAGACGACGACGTGCGGCGCGCCGATCCGGGCACAGGCCAGCATCGCCACGGCCAGCTCGGGCACCATGCCCATGTAGAGGCCGACGACGTCGCCCTTCCCGATCCCCAGGTCGCGCAGCGCGTTTGCGAAGCGGCAGCACGTCCGCCAGCAGGTCGGCGTAGGTGATCGCGCGATCGTCCTCGCCCTCGGGCTCGGGGACGAAGTGGTAGGCGACCTTGCCGCCGCGGCCCGCCTCGACGTGGCGGTCGAGGCAGTTGGCGCTCACGTTCAGTGCGCCGTCGGCGAACCACGTGCAGTGCGGCGGATCCCACTCGAGCCCCTTCGTGGGCGGCGTCGCCCACGTCAGGGACTCGCGTGTGTGCTTCAGCCAGAAACCGTCGAGATCGGCGTCGGCCTGCTCGTAGACGCCGGAATCCGAGACGACCGCGCCGGATGCGAACTCCGTGGAGGGCGGGAACTCACGCCGCTCCTGCAGCAGGACATCGATGGCGGCCTCGGCCGCCTCGCGGGTCGCCTCGCTCATCTGGGGCCTCCTTCCGAGGCCGCGCAGCGGCCCCTACGCCTCGTACTCGAACTCGTCCTCGTCCCGGCTCAGGATCTTCTTCAGGCCGACCGCCGCGGCGCCGGCGACGACCGCGCCGATGACGAGCTTGCGCAGCTTGTGGCTCTTGCGCTTCGTCTTGCCGGTCAGGCGCTCGGCGGTGAGCCGCAGCTCGGTCGCCGCCTTCACGACCTCGTCGGTCACGGCCTTGTTCGTCGCCGCCTTGCGGGCGCCGTCGGCCTGGACCTTGCTGTAGATCGTCTTCGCCGAGTCGAGCGCCGTCTTGGCGTGCGCACGCAACTCATCGTCGTCCTTGACGCGGTTGACGATGGGCGTGAGCTGCTCTGCGACCTTGTCAGTGCGAATCTTTGTGGGCATGCTGCACCTCCGAACGGGGGTTTGCGGCCACACTACCACGATGGATTTTGAAAAGATCCGCACGATCCTGGCCGATCGCGGCGAGCCGGCGTACCGATTTCGGCAGGTCTACGAGGGGGCGACGCGCGGCCTCGTAGGCGGCTACGACGAGCTGACCGCGCTCCCCGCCGCGCTGCGCGCAGAGCTCTCGGAGCGGGCCCCGCTGCACGAGCTCACCGTGACCGATACGCGCGAGTCGCACGACGGGACGATCAAGCTGGGGCTCGCGACCGGCGACGGCTTTCCGGTCGAGGCGGTGGTCATGCGTCACCGCAACCGCCGCACCGCCTGCCTCTCGTCGCAGTCCGGCTGCCCGCTCCAGTGCACGTTCTGCGCCACCGGCGCGATGGGCCTCGGCCGCAACCTGACGGCCGGCGAGATCGTCGAGCAGCTGCTCGTGCTCGCCCGGCTCGTCGCGCGACGCGGGCGCCGGGCGCATCGGCAACGTCGTCATGATGGGCATGGGCGAGCCGTTCCTGAACTACGACGCGGTGCTCGACGCCTGCCGCACGATCACCGACCCGGCGGGTACGGCACTGGGCGCGCGACACGTCGCCATCTCGACGGCCGGCTGGGTGCCGGGTATCGAGCGGCTGGCCGAGGAGCCGCTGCAGCTGCGGCTGGCGCTCTCCCTGCATGCCCCGACCGACGAGCTGCGGACGACGCTGATGCCGGTGACGAAGCGCTTCCCGCTCGCCCGGCTGATGCAGGCCTGCCGTGACTATCGCGCCCGCACCGGCCGCCGTATCTTCGTGGAGTACCTGCTGCTCGACGGCGTCAACGATTCCCCGCGCCGAGGCCGCCCAGCTCGCCCGTCTGCTGGGCGCCGGCGAGGGCTTCCACGTGAACCTGATCGCCTACAACCCGACCGCCGCCGGCTACCGCGGCTCACCGCGCGAGCGGGTCGAGTCGTTCGCGGCCGAGCTGCGCCGGCGGGGCGTCGCGTCGAGCTACCGCCGCTCCCACGGCGGCGACATCGAGGCCGCCTGCGGTCAGCTGGCCGTCGCCGGCGCGACGGCCCGGCGCCGGGAGCTGCGCCGTGCGGCGGTACGATAAGCCATGAGTTCCGCGGGCACCATGGACGCCTGGGTGATCCGGCCCGACCGGCTGGGGGATCCCATGCAGGCGATGCAGCTCGAGCGCATCGACGTCCCCCAGCCCGGCCCCGGCGAGGTGCGCGTCCGGGTCATGGCCGCCGGCGTGAACTACAACGGCGTGTGGGCCGCGGCCGGCCTGCCGGTCTCGATCTTCCGCTACACGGGCTACGACTTCCACATCGCGGGCTCGGACGCGTCGGGCATCGTCGATGCGGTCGGCCCGGGCGTGACACGCTGGAAGGAGGGCGACGAGGTCGTCATCCACTGCAATCAGAGCTGCGGCGAGTGCGCCGAGTGCAACGGCCGCGACCCGATGGCATGCTCGCGCCAGCGCATCTGGGCGTACGAGTCGAACTGGGGCAGCTTCGCCGAGCACTGCCTCGTCCAGGCCCAACAGCTCCTGCCGAAGCCGTCCCGGCTGACGTGGGAGGAGGCGGCGTCGTACGGGCTCACCTACTTCACCGCCTACCGGATGCTGGTCGACCGCGCCCGGATCCGGCCCGGCGACAACGTGCTCGTCTGGGGCGCCGGCGGCGGCCTGGGCACGTTCGCTGTGCAGCTGTGCGCGCTGCACGGGGCAAACGCCATCGCCGTGGTCTCCTCCGACGACAAGGTCGATCTCGTTCGCGAGCTCGGTGCCGCCGCCGTGCTCGACCGGCGCGAGTTCGCGCTCGCCGACCCCGACACGGGCGAGCGCAACTTCGACGAGATCAAGCGCTTCGGCGGCGCGATCCGCGGGCTCACCGGCGGGGTCGACTGCGACGTCGTGTTCGAGCACGTCGGCGCGGCCACCTTCTTCACCAGCGTCTTCGTCTGCCGCACGTTCGGCACGGTGGTCATCTGCGGGGCGACGTCCGGCTTCCAGCTCGACTTCGACGTCCGCTACCTGTGGATGCGGCAGAAGTCGATCATCGGCAGCCACTTCGCCAACGCCTACGAGTGCCAGCGGGCCAACCAGCTGATCGCCGAGGGCAAGATCCAGCCGGTGCTCTCGCGCGTCTTCCCCTTCGCGGAGTGCCCGGTGCCGCACCAGATGATGAAGGAGAACCAGCACGTCGGCAAGATGGTCGTGCTGGTCGGGGCGGAGCGCGAGGGCGAGGGCCGGCGGGAGTGACCGAGCGCCGCTTCGCCACCCCGGACGACGCCGATCCCGACTATGCCCGCGACCTGGGCGACCCGGGCGAGTTCCCGTTCACGCGGGGCATCCACCGCGACATGTATGCGGGCCGGCCGTGGTCGATCCGCCAGTACGCCGGGTTCGGCACCGCCGACGAGACCAACCGCCGGTTCCGCTTCCTGATCGACCAGGGCCAGCCGGCCCTCTCCACCGCCTTCGACCTGCCGACCCAGATGGGCATGGACTCCGACGACCCGCTGGCCGAGGGCGAGGTTGGCCGTGTCGGCGTCGCCATCGACTCGGTGCGCGACATGGAGGAGGTATTCGAGGACATCCCGCTCGACGAGGTGTCGACGTCGATGACGATCAACGCGCCGGCGGCCGTGCTCGTCGCCATGTACTACGTCGCGTGCGAGCGCCAGGGCCGCGACCCGTCCCGCATCCGCGGCACCGCCCAGAACGACGTTCTCAAGGAATACGTCGCCCGCGGCACCTACATGTACCCGCCGCGGCCGTCGCTGCGGCTGGCCGCCGACGTGATCGAGTGGTCGACGACCGCGGCGCCGCGCTTCAACGCGATCTCGCTGTCCGGCTACCACATGCGCGAGGCGGGCTGCACGGCCGCACAGGAGATGGCCTTCGGGATTGCGAACGCCATCGCCTACGTCGCCGCGGTGACCGAGCGCGGCGTCGGCGTCGACACCTTCGCGCCGCGGCTGTCGTGGATCTTCAACACGCAGATGAACTTCTTCGAGGAGATCGCCAAGTACCGCGCGCTGCGGCGGCTGTGGGCACACGTCATGCGCGACCGCTTCGGCGCCCGCGACCCGCGCTCGATGATGCTTCGCACCCACACCCAGACCGCCGGATCGGCGCTGACGCTGCAGCAGCCGGAGAACAACATCGTGCGGGCGGCGGTGCAGGCGCTGGCAGCCGCGCTCGGCGGGGTGCAGTCGATGGCGCTCTCGTGCTTCGACGAGGCCATCGCGATCCCGACCCAGCACGCCCAGACGCTGGCGGTGCGCACCCAGCAGATGCTCCAGAACGAGTTCGGGATCACGGACGTCGCCGACCCGATGGGCGGCTCCTGGTACGTCGAGCAGCTCACCGGCCGGCTGGAGCAGGAGGCCAGCGAGCTGATCCGCCAGATCGACGAGATGGGCGGCGCGGTCGCCGCGATCGAGACCGGCTTCTACCAGCGCGTGATCGCCGACGAGG
The DNA here is from genome assembly GCA_963708365.1 of uncultured Actinomycetes bacterium. Taxonomy (GTDB): domain Bacteria; phylum Actinomycetota; class Thermoleophilia; order Gaiellales; family JAICJC01; genus JAICJC01. The sequence goes on along the minus strand of CAVPSM010000006.1, from coordinate 375,191 downwards.
CGTACGAGCGCGAGCGCCGGGTCGCCTCCGGCGAGGACGTCGTCGTGGGCGTGAACGCGTTCGTCGACGACACGACCGTCCTCCCCGAGCGCTTCGACGTGCCTCCGCAGCTGGCCGCCGACCAGCGCCGCCGCCTCGAGATGCTCCGGGCCGGACGCGACGCAGGCGGCGTCGAAACCGCGCTCGCCGCGCTCGAAGGGGCCGCGGCGGGGAGCGAGAACCTGATGCCGGCGATCATCGCCGCCGTGTCGGCCGAGGCGACGCTGGGCGAGATCTCCGCGACGCTTCGGGCCCGGTTCGGCGCGTATCGGCCCGCGTCCGCCGCCCAGATCTGAGGGGTCCCCGCGAGCCGGTGCGCTATCATCCGCCGCCCGTGAGCGCCGTCCCCGAAATGCCCGGCTCGCTCGCTCGTGCGCTCGAACAGCTTCAGGCCGGCGGGATGGTCGTCGTGTGCGACGACCCCGACCGCGAGGACGAGGGCGACCTCTGCATGGCCGCCGAGCTCGTGACGCCCGAGGCGATCGCGTTCATGGCCTGTCACGCGCGCGGTCTGATCTGCGTCTCGCTTCCGGAGGACCGCTGCGACGAGCTCGAGCTGCCGCTGATGGTGCCGGCGAACGAGGGCACCGACGCGACCGGGTTCACCGTCTCGATCGAGGCGGCCACCGGCGTGACGACGGGGATCTCGGCCGCCGACCGGGCGCGCACGATCCGTGTCGCCGCCGACCCGGCGACCCGCCCGGCCGACCTGGTGCGGCCCGGCCACGTGTTCCCGCTGCGGGCCCGCCGCCGCGGGGTGCTCGAGCGCCGCGGCCAGACCGAGGCGGCCGTCGACCTGACCCGGCTCGCCGGGCTCACGCCGGGCGGCGTGCTGTGCGAGGTCATCAACGACGACGGCACGATGGCCCGCGGCCGCGAGCTGGAGACGTTCTGCCGCCGCCACGGCCTGCCGGTCGTGACGGTCGAGCACATCGCCGGCTACGTGCGCGAGCTCGCGCCCGCAGTCACCGCCGTCTGAGGACGAACCGGGGAGGGTCCCCGGCAAGCGGGACAGTCCCCTGAATCCCTACGCGGCCGGCGCCGACCGGTGGTCGATGATGAGCGCCTTCGCCGCCTCGACGTCATCGCTGCGGTTCACGCCCAGGCACGCCACCACCTGATCGGCGTCGTCCAGGTAGTAGGCGACGAAGTCGTCGGAGTCCATCGATCCGCGCACGTCGACGCGGCCGCTGCCGGGGCCGACGTACTCGAACCACGTCCAGTCGCCGAGGTCGGAGAAGAAGTAGGGGACGACCGCGTAGGCGCCGTCCTCCTTGCCCGCCCAGGTGCGGCCGACGTAGGCGCCCTGGTTCAAGGCCACGTCCCAGTGCTCGATCCGCATCCGGCGGCCGTGGACCACGCTCTGGTAGTTCGCGATGTCGCCGATCGCCCACACGGCGTCGCCGGCGGACAGGTGGTCGTCGGTCTCGACGCCGTTCGAGACGGTCAGCCCGGCCGCCGCGGCGAGCTGGGTATTCGGCGTCACGCCGATCCCGGCCAGCTTCACGTCGTAGTTGCCGTCGGGAAGCTCCTTGGTTCCGGTGTGCACGTTCACCCCGTGCCCCTCGAGCTGGCGCTGGAAGTAGGCCGCCACCTCGGCGCCGAAGAGGTGCTCCCAGACAACGTCTTCGGGCACCGCCATCGTCACGTCCCAGCCCTTCATGCGCGCGCTGGCCGCCGCCTCGACACCGATGAAGCCGCCGCCGATCACGCCCAGATGGCCGGGGCCGGCAGCGAGCTTCTTCGCCAGCGCGTCGGAGTCGTCCACGGTGCGGATGCTCGACGCGCCGGGCAGCGTCCGCGGCGTCGCGCCGGTCGCCAGGACGAGCCGGCCGTACGTGATCTCGGTGCCGTCGGCGAGCGTGACCGTGTGCGCGGAGGTGTCGACCGCCGCTGCCTCGGTGCCGGTGCGGATTTCGACCGACTGCTCCTTCCACCACTCGTCCGGGTGCATGAACACCTCGTCGGGGCCTGCCTCGCCGCGCAGGTATCCCTTCGTCAGCGGCGGACGGTGATACGGCGTATGCGCCTCCCGGGCGACGATCAGGACGGATCCGTCGCCGCCCTGCTCGCGGTACTCCTGGGCGACCATGCCACCGGCCAGACCGCCACCAACGATGACGTGTTCATAACGCACTACGTCCCCCCTAACCCAAGCTAGATCGAAGGCTCCCACCGGAACGACCGCAGTGCGATAACCGAGAGGACCGCGGTCACGCCCAACAGTACCGCGATGTCCGGGACCACATGCGTGATGGAGAGTCCCCTCACGGTCGTGTCGCGGAGGCCGTTCGCCATGTAGTACAGCGGCAGGGCGCGGGCGACGGCCTGCACGGCCGCGGGCATCGCCGCAACCGGGAAGAAGATGCCCGACAGGAACATCATCGGGAGCGTGAACACCTGCGAGACGGCGTCGCCGGTCTCCGGGGTCGAGACGAACGACCCGATCGCGAAGCCGAGGGCGAGGAAGCACAGGCAACCGGCCAGCGCCACGGGGATCGCCGCCCAGGCGCTCGACTCCAGATGCACACCGAATGCGAGCCGTCCGAAGGCGAGCAGGACCGCGACCTGCATGATCGCGACGACGAGCGACGTGGCGATGCGGGCGGCGAAGAACTCTCCCAGGGGGATGGGCGTCAGCTTCAGGCGGCGCAGGATGCCGCTCTGACGCCAGTCCACCATGATCGTCGCCAGGCCGATCACCGCGGACGTCATGATCGAGAACGCGACGATGCCCGGGACGAGGAAGTCGACGTAGGTGAGCGACGACGAGTCGACCGACTCGGGCTGGAAGCGCAGCGCGGGCGTCGTCCCGGTCGCGGCGACGGCGACCCCGTCCGCGGCGCCGGAGACGATCCCGCGGATGATGCCCGCCTGGTCGGCAGAGGTGTTGGACGTGTAGAGGCGCACGGTGTACGTCCCACCGGCCGCCGGTTCGAAGACGATCGCCGCATCCCGGTCGCCGTCGCGCACCTGGTGGATCGCCTCCTCGGCGGTCGGCGCGGTCTTCACGGTCACGCCCTTCGTGCGCTCGAGCACGTGCGTCACGGCCTGCGGCGCCCGCGCGTTCACGGGCACGACGGCGATCGTGCCGGCGTGGATCGGGCCGCCGAAGAGGAAGCCGAGCGCCGACATGAGGATGATCGGGAAGAAGAGCGACCAGAACAGCGTGATCCGGCGCCGGAAGGTCATCCGCAGCTGCGCCCGGGTGGTCGCCAGGAACCGGCCGACGTTCACTCGCGGTACTCCCGTCCGGTCAACTGCATGAACACGTCCTCGAGGTCGGCGCCCTTGACCGCCAGGTTGCTGACGCTGTCGCCGCTCTCGCGGGCCCGCTCGAGCACCTGGAGGACGGTGCCCTGCACGTCGCGGACGTAGACGGTGTGGTCGCCGGCGGCATCGGTGTAGGAGACGCGCGCGTCGGCGTCGAGCGTCGCGATCAGGCCGGCCGGCGTGTCGAGCGCGACGATGCGCGACTCGTCCATGATCGCCACCCGCCGGCACAGCTCCTCCGCCTCCTCCAGGTAGTGGGTCGTCAGCACCACGGTCTTGCCCTGCTCGCCGTTGATCGAGCGGATCACGTCCCACAGGTTGCGGCGTGCCTGCGGGTCGAGCCCGGTGGTGGGCTCGTCGAGGAAGACGATGTCCGGATCGTGGACGAGGGCGAGCGCGATCGCGAGCCGCTGCTGCTGGCCGCCGGACAGGCGCTTCGCGTAGTCGTCGGCCTTCGACTCGAGCCCGACGAGCTCGAGCGCCATCCGCGTTCGCTCCTCGGCATCCGGGCGCAGGTAGAAGCGGGCGAAGAGCTCGAGCAACTCTCGCGCCGTCAGCATGTCGAAGAGCGACGTCGACTGCAGCTGGACGCCGATCCGGGCCTGGATCCGGCGGGGGTCGGGCCACACCGGCACGCCGAGCAGCGTGATCTCGCCGCTATCGGGTTTGCGCAGGCCCTCGATCATCTCGAGCGTCGTCGTCTTGCCCGCGCCGTTCGGCCCCAGGATGCCGAACGACTCTCCCCGCATCACCTCGAACGACACGCCGTCGACGGCGGTGTGATCGCCGTAGCGCTTCGTCAGGCCGGCGACCGAGATGGCAGCGTCCATCGCGACGGAGGGTACTCCCGTGCGGTCAGCCGGGGTTGCGCTTCGGCACGAGCACCTTGCGGCGAAACTCGCACACGACGTCGCCGCGCTGGTTCGTCCCGATCGTGTCGACGGTGACCACGCCGCGGTCGGGCTTGGAGCGCGAGGGGACCACATCGACGACGGTGGTCTGGGCGTAGATCGTGTCGCCGTGGAAGGTCGGCTTGGCGTGCTTCAGCGACTCCACCTCGAGGTTCGCGATCGCCTTGCCGGAGACGTCCGGCACGCTCATGCCCAGCACCAGCGAGTACACCAGGTTGCCGACGACGACGTTCTTGCCGAACTGGGTCTCGGTCTCGGCGTAGTGGGCGTCGGTGTGCAGCGGATGGTGGTTCATCGTGATCATGCAGAACAGGTGGTCGTCGGCCTCGGTGATGGTCTTGCCGGGCCAGTGCTTGTAGACGTCGCCGACCTGGAAGTCCTCCAGGTAGCGGCCGAAGCGGGTCTCGCGGGCGTCGATCTCGCGGCTCACAGGGGATTCCTTGCGAGCAGCCCCCGGGCGATGATCAGCTTCTGGATCTCGGATGTGCCCTCGCCGATCAGGAGCAGCGGCGCGTCGCGGTAGAGGCGCTCGATCTCGTACTCCTTGGAGTAGCCGTAGCCGCCGTGGATGCGCAGCGCGTCCTCGACCACCTCGTTGCAGATCTCGGTCGCGAAGAGCTTCGCCATACCCGCCTCGACGTCGGAGCGCTCGCCGGCGTCCTTCTTGCGCGCGGCCGAGAGCATGAGCAGGCGGGCGGCCTCGATCTTCGTGGCCATGTCGGCCAGCTTGAACTGGATGGCCTGGTGGCGGGCGATGGGACGGCCGAACGCCTCCCGCTCCTGGGCGTAGCGGATCGCGATCTCGAACGCGCGCTGGGCGACGCCGACGCCGCGGGCCGCGACGTTCACGCGGCCGACCTCGATGCCGGACATCATCTGCTGGAACCCGCGCCCCTCCTGGCCGCCGAGCAGGTCGTTGGCGGGCACGCGATGGTCGCTGAAGACGAGCTCGGTCGTCTCGACGCCCTTGTATCCGAGCTTCTGCAGCTGCGGCGGGATCTCGAGGCCCCCGTCGTGCGAGGCGCCCGGCTCCTTCTCGACCAGCAGGCAGCTCATCCCCCGGTGGGGCGGGTCGGCCTCGGGGTCGGTCTTCACGAGCGTCGCGACCATGCCGGAGCGCAGGCCGTTCGTGACCCACATCTTCTGGCCGTTCACGACGTAGTCGTCGCCGTCGCGGGTCGCGCGCGAGCGGATCGCCTGGACGTCCGAGCCGCACTCGGGCTCGGTCATCGAGAAGGCGCAGCGCAGCTCGCCGGTGGCCATGCGCGGCAGGAACCGCTCGCGCTGCTCGTCGGTGCCGTCGCGCAACAGCATGTCGGCGACGATGAAGTGGGTGTTGATGATCCCCGAGACGCTCATCCAGCCGCGGGACAGCTCGCAGACCGCCAGGGCGTAGGTCGTCAGGTCGAGCCCGAGGCCGCCGTAGCGCTCCGGGATCGTGAAGCCGAAGATGCCGAGCTCGCGCAGGCCGGCGACGATGTCGTCGGGGAACGTGTCGGACTGCTCGTACTCCGACGCCACCGGGATCACCTGCTCGTCGACGAACTGGCGCACCAGGCCGACGATCTCGCGCTGGTCCTCCGTCAGGTCTTCGAGGACGCTGCTCACGCGGTGACCTGGACGGCCATGCCCGCCGCCTCGCCGCGGGCGACGACCGCCTCGGCGATCTTGCGCGACGCCTCGTCGATCATCTGGCCCTCGTGCATCACCGCGCCCCGCCGCTCGACGTGGGTGGCGTGGTGGTAGGCGTCGAGCAGCCGCCGCGCCGCGTCGAACTGCTCCTGCGTCGGCATGAAGACCTCGTTTGCGACCTCGACCTGGGACGGGTGCAGCACCCACTTGCCGTCGAAGCCGACCAGCCGGGCGCGGTGGCACAGGCGGCGGTACTCGTCGACGTTCTTGATGTCGGTGTAGGGCCCGTCGATCGCCTGCAGGCCGTACGCGCGGGCGGTCGTCACGATCTTCGAGAGCACGTAGTGCCACTGGTCGCCCGGGTAGTCCGGGTCGATCGACCCGATCACGAGCGCGGCCACGCCGATCGAGGCGGCGTAGTCGCCGGGGCCGAAGATGATCGTCTCGATGCGATCGGTGGCCGTCGCGATCTCGCGCAGGTTGAGCGTCCCGCGGGCGTTCTCGATCTGGGCCTCGATGCCGATCCGGTGCTCGATCCCGTGCTGGGTCTCGAGCTGGGTCAGCAGGTGGTCGACGAAGTGCAGCTGGGCGGCGTCCTCGACCTTGGGGATCATCAGGCAGTCGAGGTTGTGGCCGGCACCGCTCACGACCTCGACGATGTCGCCCAGGCACCACTGCGTGGTGACGCCGTTCACCCGCACGACCCGGGTCTTGCCCGAGTAGTCATGCGTGTTCAGGGCCGAGACGACGGTCGCCCGCGACGCCTCCTTCTCGAGCGGCGAGACGGCGTCCTCGAGGTCGAGGAACACCTGGTCTGCCGGCAGCGTCGCCGCCTTGGCGAGCATCTTCTCGGATGAGCCCGGCACCGCCAGGCAGGAACGGCGCAGCCGCAAGAGCGCACTCCTCGTCTCGGGGAGCCGGATTCTAGAGAATGCCCAGCCGCCCGAGCGGCCAGTAGCGGACGCGGGCGATGCCGATCATGCCGCCGCGGGGCTCGAAGCCCCAGATGCGCGAGTCCTCGGAGATGCGGCGGTTGTCGCCGAGCATCAGGTAGTAGCCGGAGGGAATCTTCCGACGGGGCAGATTGTTGGTCGGCTGCCCGTGGGTGTAGGGCTCGTTCAGCCGGACCGCCTTCTTGCCCGGGTCCTTGACCTAGACGTGGCCGCCCTGCGCCCAGACGGTCTCGCCGGGCAGGCCGATCACGCGCTTCACGAAGGTCGTGCCGGCCAGGCCCTGCCGCAGCTTGAGCTGCGGCGACGTGCACACGCCGGAGGAGTCGTTGTGGCCCGGCTTGCAGTGCGGCGGGTGGAAGACGACGATCTCGCCGCGGCTCGGGTTCGAGAAGTCGAGGCTGAGCCGGTCGGCGAGCACGCGGTCGCCGGGCTCGAGCGTGGGCACCATGCTCGGCGTGGGCACGCGGTAGGGCTTGACGACGAACGCCTGGCCCAGCCATGCGATGGCGACCGCCACTGCCAGCGTGATCACGGTGTCGAGCACGGTGCGCACGGGCGTCGGTAGCGATCTGAGACGGCCCATTCCGCGCAGGTTATCGGCCGATCCTAAGACCCGCTGTAGATGCCGGGCCGGATCCGACGGTGACGCCGGGCACACCCGGGCGATCTTTACCCGCGCATTACTCCAGTCCTTGTACCCTGGTGCCGATGGTGTCGGCATGACGCGACGATTAGCCGCATGTGTCGCAGCGACGGCCGCGCTGCTTCTGCCGGCCTCCGCGCAGGCCTCGACGGTTTTCACGCTGACCGGCCACGGCTGGGGGCACGGCATCGGCATGTCCCAGTACGGCGCGCTCGGGTACGCCCAGCACGGCTGGAGCTACACCCAGATCCTCGACCACTACTTCACGGGCACGCACGTCGGGCCGCTGTCGGCGTGGGCGACCGAGCGCGTGCTGCTGTCGTCCGGGCCGGCGGTGCACTTCGGCGCCTCCTCCGGCATGACGCTCCGCGACGCGGCCGGCACGACCAAGAAGCTCACGGCCGGCCTCTACCACCTGCAGATCGGTGGGTCCGCCGGGCATCTCCAGCTCGTCAGCCGCGCGACGGGGGCGGTGACCAAAGGCCTGGTCGCCCCGGTCACGATCAACCCCGGTGCCCAGCCGCTGCAGCTGAACGACTCCGCCGGCATCGGCTTCGTCGGCGATCACTGGCACGGCTCGTTCCGGGTGCTGATCTCCGGGTCGAGCCTGCTGTGCGTCAACCTCGTCGGCATCGAGAAGTACCTGCGTGGCGTCGTCCCGAGCGAGATGCCCGCGTCGTGGCCGGCGCCCGCCCTGAAGACGCAGGCCGTCGCCGCCCGCTCCTACGCCGTCGCCACCCGGAACCCCTCCGGCTCCTTCGACGCCTATGCCGACACCCGCAGCCAGGTGTACGGGCCGATCGAGCACGAGTCGCCCGCGTCGACCGCCGCCGTCACCGCCACCGTCCATCGGGTCGTCTGGTACAGGCACACGGTCGCGACGACGTTCTTCTCGTCCAGCTCGGGCGGGCGCACCTCGTCCGAGCAGGCAGCCTGGGGGACGTCGACGGGCCAGCCGTATCTCGTGCCGGTGATCGACCGCTACGACGCCGCCGGCGGCGCCAATCCGTACCACGACTGGCCGGTCACCACCTACACCCCCGCCGGTCTCGCGAAGGTGCTCGGCTTCGCCGGAGTGGTCGGCTCGGTGTCGATGACCATCGACGGCCCGTCGCAGCGCATCCTCGAGCCTCGGCGTCACCTCGTCGGGCGGCACGTCGACGCTCTCCGGCGACACGGTGCAGAGCCGCATGGGCCTGCGCTCCAACTACTTCCGCATCCTCCAGCGCACGCTCGTCGTGCCGCGCACGGCGATCGCGGGTCAGGCGTTCCACCTCACCGGCCGGGCCTGGCCGCGGCCGACCGGCGGCGTCACGCTGCAGCGGCGCATCACGCCGACCGGTGCCTGGCAGCTCGCGCTCGCGCACGTGCCGCTGGGCGCGAAGGGCAACTTCACCCTGTCGCTGCACCCGACCGCCGACCGCTCCTACCGGCTCGTCTCCGCCGGGAAGGCCGTCTCGCCGAGGGTGAGCGTGGCGGTGCAGCCCGCGCTGACCCTGGCCGTCACCGCCGGCCACTTCCAGGCCACGATGTACCCGGCGCTGCCGGGCGAGACGCTCATGCTCTACAAGCACACGCCCTCGGGCTGGGTGCCGGTCGAGTCCGAGGACGGCCGGCAGAAGGGCCACGCGGCCTTTTGACCGCCCCGGCCAGCGGGCGTGGCGCGTGCACTACGTCGGCGACGCCACCCACCTGCGCGGTCACTCGCCCGCGCTCGTGCTCCCTTAGCGCCCAGGCGTCGAGCAGTTCATCGGCGGGCACGTCGCGCAGGACGCGCGCCGGCACCCCGACGACCACCTTGCCCGCCGGGACGTCGCGGGTGACGATCGCTCCGGCGCCGACGAAGGCCTCGGCGCCGATCTCGATCCCGGGGAGCAGCGTCGCGCCGCCTCCGACGCGGGCACCGCGGCGGATCGTCGGCCCCTTGATCAGGGCGTGGCGGCGCTCGGTCCGGCCCATGAAGTTGTCGTTCGTGGTGACGACGCACGGCGCGATGAAGACGTGCTCCTCGAGCGTGCAGTAGGCCGTGATGTAGGCGTTCGTCTGGATCTTGGTCTGCGCGCCGATCGCCGTGTCGTTCTCGACGCAGACGCCGCGGCCGATGACGACGCCGTCGCCGATCGCGCAGCGCTCCCGCACCGTCGCCAGGTCGCCGACGACGCAGCCGCGGCCGATCACCGTCCCGGCCGAGAGCACCGCGCCCGCCGAGATGCGCGTCTCCGGCCCGATCCGCAGCGGCTCGAGGGCATCGTCGCGGCGGGCGGTCGAGCGGGACGACAGCACCGGCCGGCGGCCCAGCACGGCGTTGTCGCCGACGCTGCAGCCGTCGCCGACCACGGTACCCTCGTGGATGGTCACGTTCGCGCCGAGGATGACCCCTTCGCCGATCTGCGCCCCGTCGCCGAGCACGAGGCCGGGGGCCTCGCCGGGCGCCCACATCACCGCGCCGCCGCCCCCAGGGCGATGGTCTCGCCGCCCCGTTCGAGCGAGGTCTGCATCGCCTCGAGCACCTCGACGACGCGGATGCCCTCGTCGACGCCCGTCCGTGCCGGCGTGCCGTTCGCGACGGCCTCGAGGAAGTGGCGCGCACGCGATCGCGAGCGGCTCGCGCGCGTCGATCCGCGGCACCCAGATGTCGCCCGTGTGGGTCGAGATCCGGCCCGCCGGCGTCTGCACGTCGCCCTTGTCGTACACCGTCACCTTGCGGTCGGGCTCCATGTCGTCGAACTCGGCCATCTTGCGCGACCCGATCACCGTCATCTTGCGCATCTTGTGCGGGTCGAGCCACGACAGGTGCAGGTGGCCGATCTGACCCGACGCGAAGCGGACGTAGGCGAACGCGACGTCCTCGACGCCGGGCTGGACGTAGGACTCGCCCCGCGCCCACACCTCGACCGGCTCGGCGTCGATCAGATGCAGGACGACGGAAATGTCGTGCACGCCGAGCGACCAGAGCACGTTCTCGTCCGGGCGGATACGGCCCAGGTTGAGCCTGTTCCCGTACACGTAGCGGACGTCCCCCAGCTCGCCGGAGTCGATCAGGCCGCGGAGCTTCTCGACGCCCGGGTGGTAGCGCAGGAGATGGTCGACCATCAGCACGAGCCCGCTCCCGGACACGAGGTCGCGCAGGTCGCGGGCCTCGGATGCCGTCCAGGTCATCGGCTTCTCGACCATCACGTGCTTGCCGGCCAGGATCGCCCGGCGGGCGAGCTCGAAATGGGTGGGGACGGGCGTCGCCAGCACGATCGCCGTCAGGTCGGGATCGGCCAGGAGCTCGTCGTACGTCTCGGTGAACCGCACGCCGGGATGGGCGGGCGCGTAGGCGGCGCGGGTCGCCTCGTCCGCGTCGCAGCACCAGCGCAGGTCGGAGCCCGGCAGCGTGGCGAAGTTGCGGAGCAGGTTCTTGCCCCACCCGCCCAGGCCGACCATCCCGACGGTGACGGGCGGGGTCACAGCTTCACGACGCGGTCGTAGGCGGACGGGACGGCGTTTCGCAGGTCGAGGACGAGCTGGGCGCGGTCGGCGACGCGGGCGTAGTCGATGCCCGAGTGGGCGGTGACGACGCAGACGATGTCTGCGCCCGTCCGAGCAGCTCGTCGGAGAGTGGCGCCGACGTCCATGTCGAGGCGCTCCTCGCCGAGGTCGGGGACGAACGGATCGTGGTAGACGACGTCGGCACCGCGGTCGCGGAAGAGCCCGATCAGCTTCAGCGCGGGCGACTCGCGCAGGTCGCCGACGTCGCCCTTGTAGGCGACGCCGAGCACGAGCACGGTGCTCCCGGCCACGGCCTTCCGGTGCTCGTTCAGCGCCCGGGCGACGCGCTCGGCGCAGTAGTAGGGCATGTGCTGGTTCACCTTCCCGGCGAGCTCGATGAACTCGGTCGGGAAGTCGAGCTCGCGGGCCTTCCACGACAGGTAGAACGGATCGATCGGCAGGCAGTGCCCGCCCAGGCCGGGCCCGGGCTGGAACGGCATGAACCCGTAGGGCTTCGACGCGGCCGCCGCGACGACCTCCCACACGTTCAGCGACATGCGGTCGCACAGCATCGCGAGCTCGTTGACGAGCGCGATGTTGACCGACCGGAAGATGTTCTCGAGCAGCTTCGTCAGCTCCGCGGCCTCGCACGAGCTCACCGGCACGAGCTGCTCGACGCACGCGCCGTAGAGGTCCAGCGCGCGCTCGAGGCATGCCGGCGTCAGCCCCCCGACGACCTTCGGCGTCGTGCGGATGGTGTAGTCGGTGCGGCCGGGGTCGATCCGCTCCGGCGACATCGCCAGGTGGAAGTCCTCGCCCGGCCACGAGCCCGCCGGCCTCGAGGATCGGCCGCAGCACGTCCCGTCGTCGTGCCCGGGTACGTCGTCGACTCGAGCACGACGAGCTGGCCCGGCGCGCAGATGGCCGTGCGATCCCCTGCGTCGCGGCTGTGATGATGGCAAGGTCGGGCTCGCGGTTCCGCGAGAGCGGCGTCGGCAGGCAGATCAGCACGGCGCCCGCATCTGCGACGGCGGCGTAGTCCCCGGTCGCCCGACAGCCTCCCGGACTCGACGAGCCCCGCCAGGTCAGCGCCGCCGGCACGTCCTCGACGTAGCTCTCGCCCCGCCCGATCGCGTCGACCTTGCGCGGGTCGGCCTCGATGCACACGACCGCTCCGGCCCGCGCGGGCGAACTCGACGGCGAGCGGCAGCCCCACGTAGCCGGCGCCGACGATGGCGATGTCTGTGGTCATGGCGGCCAGGATGCTAACGGCGTGGCCGCGACGACCTCGGCGATGCGGGCCGACGCGTCGCCGTCGCCGTAGAGCGGCGGATGGGCGCCGGGGCGGTCGAGCCCGGCCAGGGCCGCGGCGACCGCGACCGCGTCCAGGCCGCCCGCGAGCCGGTTCCAGCCGAGCTCGATCGTCTCCACCCACTCGCTCGTGTCGCGTAGGGTGATGCAGGGCACCGAGTGCAGGTAGGCCTCCTTCTGCACCCCGCCGGAGTCGGTCAGGCACACGCCGGCCGACACGAGCAGGGCGGTGAACTCCAGGTAGCCGAGCGGCGGGGTGAGGGTCGCCGCCGCCTCGCGCCCGGCCGAGCCAGCCCGGCGGCCTCGAGCGCGGCCCGCGTGCGCGGGTGGATCGGGAAGACCGCTCGGCCGCCCGATCGTCTCCAGCACCTCGACCAGCGCCGGCATGGCCTCCGCCGAGGTGTTCGACTGGCGGTGGACGGTGACGAGCGCGTAGCCGCCCGGCTCCAGCCCGAGCCGCTCGACGATCCCGGTGCGGCGGGCGGCGGGCGCGAACGCCCGGGCGACGTCGACCATCACGTCGCCCACCAGGTGCACGCCGTCGGTGATCCCCTCGGCGGCCAGGTTTGCGACGGCCGTCTCGCTGGGGCAGAAACGCAGGTCGGAGAGGACGTCGGCGACGACCCGGTTCACCTCCTCCGGCATCGCCCGGTCGAACGAGCGCAGGCCCGACTCGACGTGGCCGAGGCGCAGCCGCAGCTTGGCGGCGACGAGCGCGCCGGCCAGCGTCGAGTTGGTGTCGCCGTAGACCAGCACCAGGTCGGGCTGCTCGCCGGTCAGCACCGGCTCGAGGCCGGTCAGCATCGCCGCGGTCTGCACGGCGTGGCTGCCCGATCCGGCCTCGATCTCGTGGTCGGGCGGGGCCAGTCCGAGCTCGTCGAAGAACACCTGCGAGAGCTCGGCGTCGTAGTGCTGGCCGGTGTGGACGAGGACGTGGTTGGACACCGACCCGAGCGCGGCCGCGAGCGGCGCGGCCTTGATGAACTGCGGCCGGTTGCCGACGACGGAGACGACCTTCATGGCGCCGCCAGCCTATCGGCGGGAGGGGCCGTCAGGCTTGCAGCAGCGCGTCGAGCACCTGGGCGATCGGCCGGGTGCCGATCTTGCCGGCGTGCTGCCAGGCGATCCGGCCCTGCTGGTCGACGACCACGGTCGTCGGCTTGCCGTAAGGTCGTACCGGTAGGCGAGGTCGTCGTCCGGATCGAAGACGATCGGCCATGTCCAGTGGTAGTGGCTCACGAAGCGCATGGCGCCGGGGCGCTTGTCGTCGATCGCGATCCCGACCATCTGCACCTTGAGCCGAAGTCGTGGCCGAGGCTGGGCCAGGCCCGCCGCCTCCTGCCGGCAGGGGACGCACCAGCTGGCGAAGAAGTTGATGACCACAGGCTTGCCGGCGAACCGGCGCAGGTCGACCGGCTGACCCGAAAGCGCCGTCCGGCTGAACGCGGGAGCCGGCTTGCGGTCGGCCGTCTTGATTGGCGTCGCCTTGCCGTCGGTCAGGAGCGACGCGTTCATCTGGCCGTAGATGACGATGCCGGTCACGGCGGCCGTCCCCGCGACGATGGCCGCGATGATGAGCAGCCTGCGCACGGGCCAAATGGTACGCCGTTCTGCTAGGTGATCGCAGGCAGGTCGTCGAGCCTGCGGGCGACTGCGGCGATCAGGGCCGCGACGGCCTCGAGGTCGTCCAGGTCGACGACCTCGTTCGGCGAGTGCATGTAGCGGTTCGGCACGCTGACGACGCCGCAGCGGATGCCCGCCCGGCTCAGCTTGACCGCGTCGGCGTCCGTGCCGGTCGAGCCGGACGACGCGCCGAACTGGACCGGGATGCCCTCGGCCTTCGCCACGTCGCGGATCAGGTCGACCATGACCGGATGGACGCCCGAGCCGCGCTCGATGACCGGTCCGCCGCCGAGCTTGATGTCGCCGACCTTGCGCTTGGGGACGTTGGGCTGGTCGGACGTGTGGGTCACGTCGATGATCAGCGCCGCGTCCGGGTCGAGCCCGAACGCCGACGTGTAGGCGCCGGAGAAGCTCGTCTCCTCGCCGACCGAGCCGACGCCGACGAGCTGCCACGTCCCCGGCGTCTCGGCGTACAGGCGGGCGGCCTCGGCGGCCACGAACGCGCCGGCGCGGTTGTCGACCGCACGGCTTGCGATCCGCGAGCCGACCAGGTCGACGATGGGCACCTCGAGCACGGCCAGATCGCCGACCTGCACCCGCGACCGGGCGTCGTCGCCGTCGGCGGCGCCGATGTCGATCCAGAGCTGGTCGACCTTCAGCGGCTTGTCGCGCTCCTCCTGGTCGGTCAGGTGCGGCGCCTTCTGGCCCACGACTCCGGCGATCGGCCCGTCCTTGGTGAGGATGCGGATGCGCTGGGCGACGAGCACCGCCGCCACCCAGCCGCCGACGCCGCGGAACCAGAGATAGCCCTCGTCGTCGATGTGGGTGACGACGAGGCCGATCTCGTCGATGTGGCCGAGGACGGCCACCGACTGCTGCCGGAGGCGTTCACCGCGGCGTAGCAGGAGCCGAGCGCGTCGCCGCGGACGTCGGCGAAGCCGGACGCGTACGCGCGCCAGACCGCGGCGGCCTCGCGCTCGTCGCCTGACGGCCCTGCGGCCTCGAGGAGGTCTCGGAAGAAGGTTTTGGAGTCTGCCCGCACCGGCGCGGCAGGATAGCGGGTCCCGGGCGCGGCGCGAGCGTTGGTAGACTGGCCGACCCGGGCCGTTAGCTCAGCTGGTAGAGCAGGGGACTCTTAATCCCAAGGTCGAAGGTTCGATCCCTTCACGGCCCATGGCTTGCTCATGGTTTTGGGGCGGAGCGCCAGGCTTGGGACCCTCGTGGCGAACCGCTCAAGGTGTGACGGATCGTTCCCACGGGAGGGCCGAGCGATGGACGACGGGTTGAACGGGAGGTCAGCCGGACTCTTGGCCGGGCGGTCCGGGCTGGCCCGCAGCCCTGCGATCCACTCCTCGAACAGCGGATCGGTGAGCGACGTAGCGGTCGCCGTCGCGCTCGACGAGCGCGCTCGCCTGCAACGCGACGAGCGCCGAGCGGGCGCTCGACTTGGCCAGGCCGAGGCTCTCCAGGACGCGCGTCTGGAACGGCGACCCGCCGGTCGCGGCGAGCGACCGGAGCGCCTTCTGCTCGTTGGTGGAGAGGTGGCGCCAGCCGGCGTCGAACTCGGCCGCGAGCTCCGCCAGTGCGCTCGCGTGCGCGCTCGCCCAATGCCCGAGATCGGCCGTGCCCTTCGCCGGCACCTCCTCCCACAGCCGGTGGGCGAGCAGCATCGCCCGCTGGGGATGCCCCTTGGCGGCGGCGACCAGCGGGTTCGCGGCCTCGCCGACGCTGCGGCCTGACTCGCGGAAGCGGTCCGCGACGTAGCTTGCGATGTCGGCGTCGGCGAGCCGGCCGAGCCGCATCGGCACCGCCTGGCCGTAGAGCGGCCGCTCACGCACCTCGAAGAGCTCGCGCATGAGCCCCGGCTCGGAGCCGGCGAACACGAACGACGCCACCTCCCCCTGGAACTGGATGTGGCTTCGCAGCAGCGCGTCCATCCCGTCGACCCGAGTGATGTCCTGGAACTCGTCGAGCACGATGAGCGCCCGGAACGCGCCGCCCTCCTCGAGCCGCAGCGGCAGGTCGAGGAGCGCATGTAGCGCCGGCAGCGGATCGGCGCGCGGCTCGACCTGGAGCCGGGCGCTGATCCCGAGCGCGCCCAGAGAGAGGCCGAGGCCGGTGCGTCTGCAGGAACTCCTCGATCCGGGCGCGGGTCTTGCCCTTGAGCTGGCGGGCGTAGGCGCGCTCGAACCGGATGGCGACGTCGGCGATCGAGAGCACGCCGTAGAGGTCGACCAGGATCGGGATCATCCCCTCGCGCCGTTCGGCGTCGCGCAGGACGCGGCGCAGCAGGCTCGTCTTGCCGTACTTGCGGGGGGCGTACAGGCGTACGAAGTGGCCGCCGACCGCCGCCGTGAGCAGCTGCCCGGTCTCGGCGTCGCGGTCGATGACCTCGTCGGGCGCGATCGGGTGCGAGTAGATGAACGGGTTCGCGTCGGTCAGCATGGTGCGGAAATATCGTACCAAACGGTGCGGAAGTATCGCACCAAGCCGAGTACGCGATCCTCGCACCGGTCGGTGCCGAAGTGGCGCACTCCGCTCGCGCCTGACTCCGGGTGGACACCCGTCAGGGATCCCCCGTTCTCGGTATCGGTCTATACCGATCCGTATTCCGAAGTGTTCCAGAGGACGTCCGTTCCCCGCCTGGGAGCGGACGGGCTTCCTTCCCCCCTTCCAAGAGGATCCAATGAATCGCAAACGTCTCGTGCGTCTTGTCGTCACGGCAGTTGTCGGTCTCGGCATCGCCGGTGGCGCCGCTTATGCGGCGTGGACGGTCAACGGCAGCGGCTCCGGCTCTGCTTCGGCCACCACCGCGCAGGGTCTGACGCTCACGGCCGGCTCGGCCAGCGGTGTGCTCTACCCGGGCGCGACGGCCGACGTGGACACGTCGGTCGCCAACGCCAATCCCTTCCCCGTGCACGTCAGCAGCATCGCGCTCGACACGACCCAGGGCACCAACGGCTTCGGGGTCGATGCCGGTCACAGCGGCTGCAACCTGAGCTCCCTGTCGTTCACCACCGCCGACAACGGCGGCAACGGCTGGGACATCTCGGCCAGCTCCTCGCTCGACGTCGACGCCGCGAGCTCGATCACCATGGGCTCGAGCGCGAACGACTCCTGCCAGGGAGCGACGTTCACTGTCTACCTGACCGCCACGGCCGCCAGCGCCTAAGGCCGGTCGGATGTTCGCCCGTCTCAAGGGCATGCTGCACCCTCGTCGCAGCCTCGTGCTCCTGGTGGTGTTCCTCGCCGGCGTGACCACCGCGTCGGCCATGTGGCACCTACCGGGAGCCGGGGCCGGCGCGGCCCGGGCGAGCATCGACTTCCACGCGCCGAGCGTCACGGGCAGCACCATCGCCCCGCAGGGCGTGACCGCTGCCGGCGGCGCGATCAAGCCCGGGGCGACCTTTGTCATCTACGCGAACGTCGTCGACCCGGGTGTCTCCGGCGTCGCGTGGGTGCGCACGAACGTCTCGGCGCTCAAGTCCGGCTCCACGTCGGTCTCGCTCTCGCCCTGCACGACGGGCTGCACCATCGGGGGCACGGCCTACGGCTGGTCGACGGCGCCGCTCGCCGCCGATGCCGGGCTCACCCAGGGCACGCGCTCCTACGGCGTGTGGAGCCAGGACAATGCGGGCAACCTGGGCACGACCGTCAACTACTCGGCGATCGTCGACTCGACCAATCCTTCCGTCACGGCTGCGGTCGTGGCGATGGCCTCACCCGCCACCGTGGGCTGGGTGCGGCGCAACGGCAGCTACACGGTCTACGCGAACGCCACCGACGCCGGCTCGCCGGCGAGCGGCATCGCCACGGTCACTGCCAACGTCTCGAGCCTCACGCCCGGCACGACGTCGTTGTCGCTGCCGGCATGCACGTCCTCCTGCTCCATCGGCGGCGTCACCTACGCCTACAAGAGCGCGGCCACGACAGCAGGTTCGGCCATTGCCGACGGGAGCGCATCGGTGAGCCTGACCGCCGCGGACAAGGCCGGGAACACCGCCGCCGGGTCGGCGACCGCGACCATCGACTCGACCGTCCCCGCCGTGACCGGCGCCATGGTGGTGAACACGACTCCGAGCGACGCCGGCTACGTCAAGCCGGGCAACAACTACGTCGTCTACGCCAACGCGAGCGACGCGGGCGGCGTCGTCACGGTCACAACCGACGTGAGCGCCCTCACGGCCGGCCAGACCGCGCTCGCGCTGTCCGCGTGCACCACGTCCTGCACGTACGGCGGCGTGACGTACGGCTACAAGAGCGCCTCGAAGACGGCCGGAGCGGCGATCGCCGCCGGCCCGACGGCGTTCACCGTCACCGCGACGGACAAGGCCGCCAACGCGACGACGGGCACCTACTCGGTCGCGGTCGACGCGACCGGCCCGACGATCTCCGGCGTCGCCGTTGCGAACACGACCACGAACGCCGCCGGGTGGCTGCGCAAGAGCGGCGCGTACATCGTCTACGCGAACGCGTCCGACCCGAGCGGTGTCTCCTCGGTCAAGGCCAACGTCACGACGCTCACGAGCGGCCAGACCGCGCTCGCGCTGTCCGCCTGCACCACCGGCTGCACGGTCGGCGGCGTGACCTACGGCTACAAGAGCGCTTCCAAGACGGCCGGCTCGACCCTCGCTGCGGGCGCCGTCAGCTTCACGGTGACCGCCACCGACGGCGTCTCGAACACCGCGACGGCGAACGGCTCGGGCACCGTCGACAACACCGCGCCGACCGCGTCGGCCGAGGCGATCGCTCCGACCGCGACGAGCGTGCCCGGCTACATCGCCCAGGGTGCGACGTACATGGTCTACACGAACGCAACCGACGCGACCAGCGGCGTCTACTCGGTGACGGCGAGCGTGAAGAACGTCACCACCGGCCAGACCGCGCTGGCGCTGCCGGCGTGCGTGACTGCGTGCACGATCGGTGGCGTCGTCCGCGGGTACGCGAGCGCGCCGCTCGCCGCCAACGCGTCGCTCACCGGCACGAGCAAGACCTGGACGGTCACTGTGACCGATCTGGCCGGGAACACCGTCACGAGCGCCAGCCAGACCGTGACGATCGACAACACCCTGCCGACCGTGGTCATCACGTTCCCGACGTCGTCCTACGCCGGCGGCTGGCTGACCGGCTGCGGCACGGCGACCACCGCGGACATCTGCGGCACTGCGGCCGACGCGGGCTCCGGGGTCGCCAACGTGCAGGTGAGCCTGCGCCAGGCGTCGGCGCCGAGCCTCTACTGGAACCCCGGCACGAGCTCGTTCTCGTCGGCCACCGAGGTGCTGATGCCCGCCACCGGCACGACGAGCTGGTCGCTCGCGGCGGCGTCGGCGTGGTTCACCAACCTGAGCTCCTACACGATCCGCGCGGTGGCGACCGACTCGGCCTCGAACGCCGCGGCGATATCCACGACCTTCACCTTCAAGCCCTAGCCCGATGCGCTTCCTGCTCTCCACCGCAGTCGTCCTCGCCGCAGCCGCCGGCGTCGCCTCGCATGTCGCCGCGTCGGGCGCGGCGCCGGATCGCGCGCGGATGGAGCTGATCGCGTCGGTGAAGCACGCGGTCAGCGTCACCTCGACGCCGGTCACGGGGCTCTACCCGGGGGCCACCAGGAGCCTGACGCTGCGCATCAAGAACACCTATCCCTACCCGGTGAAGATCACCGCGGTGAAGACGAAGATCGCCGGCGGGACGAACCGTCCGGGCTGCACCGGGACGCGCACGAACCTGCTGGTGAGCCACAGGGGCGGGGCGTTCGCGATCAAGCCGAAGAAGACCATGGCCGTCATCATGACGGTTGTAATGCCGGCGACGGTCAACAACGCCTGCCAGGGCGCGACCTTCAAGATCACCTTCACGGCTCGCGCCGTGCGCGGCTAGCGGACGACGAGCACCGAGCAGCGCGCCTCGTGCGCGACCCGCTCGCTGACGCTCCCGAGCGACCGCAGGCCCTGCAGGCCGCGGCTGCCGACGACGAGCAGGTCGGTGTCGAGCCGCGCCAGGGCGTCGACCGGCGAGTCGGACTCCATCCGCAGCGGCGTGTCCGGGCCGGCGGCGGCATCGAGCGCCGAGCGCACCGCGGCAGGATCGGGTGTGCCGCCAGCGGTGGCGACGACGGCTTCGAGCTCGGCACCCCGGGCCTTCGCGATCGCGGCTGCGGCGTGGATGGCCCGGCCCGACTCCTCGGAGCCGTCAGCGCCCACCGCGACCCGCGCCGGGAACGCGTCGCCGGCCTGGCCGCGCGCCATCAGCACGGCGCACGGCGCCTCGTGCAGGAGCTGCGCCGCCACGCTGCCGAGCAGGATCCCGGAGATGCGGCGGTGGTCGTGCGACCCGACGGCGACGAGCGTCGCGTCGTGACGCCCGGCCTCGGTCAGCATCATCGGCCCCGGCGGCCCCTCGACGACGACCGTCTCGACCGCGACCGAGTCAGGCAGGAGCGGCCGTACCCCATCGACCGCCGCTCGCAGCTCCTCCTGCGGGAACGATGCGGTGCGCGCGATCGGCGGCGACCAGCCGACGGCGAGCGACGCCCCCGTGTTCCACACGCTCACCAGCACCACGCGGCACTCGCCCTCGGCGCCCTCGAGCAGCCGGCCGACCTGGGTCACCGCGACGCGGCTCTCGTCCGTCCCGTCCACGCCGCAGACGACGCACCGGAACAGCGTCTGTTCAGCGTCCATCCGTCGCTCCGTCAGCGGCGCTCGACGAGGACGAACCGGCGCAGGATCAGGACGCCTTCCGGGTGTGGCGTGTATGAGCGGCCGTAGTGCTCGAAGAGGCGCTTCTCCTCGTCCTGATCGATGTCGTCGTCGGCGTCCACCGACGGCGCCGACTCGATCTCGGCCTTGTCGAACGTCACCTGCACCTTCTCGTCCATGCGTGTCGCGCCGTCGGCGGGCACGAGGTGCAGCTTGTGGCCGAGAAACCCGCTCGAGACGAGCAGGAACTCCGGCTCGCCGGTCTCCTTGGACACGTACACGTCGGCCAGCTTGCCGACGTGCTGGCCGTCCTGTGCGTAGACGTCCATCTCGTGCCAGTCATGCACCTCGAGTGGTGATGGCATCCGTCCCTCCCCTGGGTCGCTCGCGATCGGTGCGCTGCGCGCGCCGCACGATCGTACACCGCCGTCGCTAGCCGCTGGCGACGCGAATCTGAGCGTTGCGGTCGCGGACGTCCACGTCGAACCCGAGCTCCTCCGGCGCGTGCAGGGCGAGCATCTGCCGGTCGGTGTCCTCGGCCCGCCGCGGGCGCAGGAGCGACACGGCGACCATCGCCGCGAACGCGACCGGGACGGTGAGCACGGCGGGCTGGGCGAGCAGCGCGCCCGATCGTCGCCGCTGCCGCCGACGTGAGCGCCAGGCCGGGAAGATCGCCGCCGGTGGCCAGCGCGCCGCCGGCCAGGATCCCGGCGCGCGGCGCGGCGCGCGTCAGCCGCGCTCCACCAGATCCCGAGCAGCAACAGCGGGCAGAACGTGCTCGCGGCCAGGGCGAAGGCCCAGCCCACGAGCACGTGATGTCGAGGTTCTGCGCGCGACCAGCGCGAGCCCGACGGGCAGCAGCATCGCCGAGCGGCGGCCGCGACGCGGAAGTGGCGCTGCCGCGCCCGGGCGCCGATCGCCGGCGCCGACGCAGCCCGGCCAGACGTCGTAGGCGAGCGTGCCGGCCAGCGAGACGAGCAGCCCCGACGCGGTCGACAGGAACGCGGCGAACGCGCCCGCCGCGACCAGCGCGCCGAGCAGCTCGCCCACAGGCCCGGCCAGGCGGCCCGCGGCAGCGCGAGCACGACGGCGTCGGTCTGCCCGGTCATGTAGAGGCTGCGGCGACACAGCGCCCGCCCGAGCGCGCCGTAGACCGCCGGGGAACAGGTAGAAGAGCGCCGAGCAGCCCGAGCACGCGCACCGTCGTCCGCCGCGCCGCCGGCCGTCCTGGTTGGTGTAGAAGCGGACGAGGATGTGCGGCAGCCCCATCGTGCCCAGGAACGTCGCCAGCAGCAGCGAGTAGACGAACAGCGGCGAGTGCGTCGCCGCCGCGGCCGACCGGGCGCGCCCAGTCGGCGCCGCGCTGGGCGTCGATGCCGCCGCCGCCGGCAGCGAGCCGCGCCCGGGGGCAGCCGCACCGTCCGGCGGGCAGCGTCCGGCCTCGCCGCGCGCGGCACGTGACGCGTGCCGCCGTCGATCGCGATACGTGGTCGCCGCCGGGAACGTCACCGTGCGGCGGCGCGGGCAGGGTCACGCCGAGCCCGCGGCCGGCGCGTGGGGCAGCTCGCGCCCGAACAGCGCCGGCGCGCTCGGGCAGCCCGCCCAGGTGGATGAGCGAGCAGGATCGCCGGCAGCGCGATGGCGAACATCTTGACCCAGAACTGGAACGCCTGCACGTACGTGATCCCGCGCATGCCGCCGATGGCCACGTCGAGGCGCACGATCGCCGCCCACCACGACGACGCCGACCCAGTACGGCGCGCCGGTCGACCTCGCCGAGCGTCAGCCCGGCGCCCTTGAGCTGCGGCACGAGGTAGAAGCCGACGATGACGCAGCACGATGCAGCCGGCCAGCAGCCGCAGGCCGGCGCTGCCCAGCCGCGCCTCGGCGAAGTCGGCGATCGTGTACGAGCCGTAGCCGCCGCAGCGGCGCGGCCACGAACAGCAGCAGCGCCAGGTAACCCGCGGCGAAGCCGACCGGCAGCCACAGCGCCCCCGCGCCGATCTTCATCTCCAGCCCGGCGATGCCGAGGAACGACGCCGCGCGACAGGTACTCGCCGGAGATCGCGCGCCGCGTTCCACCACGGCGTCACCGCGCGCGAGGCGACGAACAGGTCGGACGGTCGTGCGGGCGACGCGAACGCCGGACAGCGCCCAGGCCCACGCGCGCCGAGCGCGACCGCCGCGACGGCGCCGAGGGCGATCATCTCGTCGCTCGCACCAGCTCGCGGAACGCGTCGTCGAGGGCGTCGGCGCGGCGCCGGTAGAGCCAGCCGATCGCGACGAACAGCGGGAACGGCGGCACGGCCACGAGCAGATCGGCGAGCGGGAGCCGCCGAACAGCGTCGATGTGCTGCAGCCGGCCGACAGCAGGAGCACCAGCGGCAGCGCGCCGACGAGCGCCGCCGAACGCGACCAGCGCCAGCAGCGAGAGCGCCGAGCTGGGCGCGCACGCAGCCGGCGCAGGTAGAGGCCGCCGTGCGCGGTCGCGTCGGCCAGCTCATCGCCGGTCGTGCGCGTCAGCGGCGCTGGCTCACAGGCGCAGCCGCCGCAGCAGGTCGCGCGACCTGGCGGCGGGCGATCGGCACCTCGCTGCCGTCGCGCGATCACGAGATCGGCGGTGCCGTTGACGCTGCGGCCGCACCTCGACCGCGCGCCGGAGGTTGACGACGTAGCGCGCGGTGCACGCGCACGAACGCCGTGCGCGCTCCAGCGCGCGCTCAGGTCGGCCAGGCGGGCGCGCAGCAGGTAGCGCCCGCCTCGTCGGTCACGATGCGCACGTAGTCGCCGTGGGCCTGCAGGTAGAGGATCGAGCCGAGCGGGGCAGCAGGCGGGTGCCGCCGCCGCGCAGCTGCGTCGACCGGGAGCAGCGTCGGCGTCGAGTGCCGGCTCGGGCGCGCCGGCGCGGCCCCGGCCGGCCTCGGCGGCCACGCGGCGGACGCGCCTCCTCCAGGCGCGCGCGGCCGACGGGCTTGACCAGGAAGTCGAGCGCGGCAGCTCGAACGCGTCGACGGCGACCTTCTCGTAGGCGCGTGACGAAGACCAGCGCGGGCGGGTAGGCGAAGCGGCGCAGGACGCGGCCGAGCTCGACACCGTCGAGCCCCGGCATGCGCACGTCGAGGAACACGCCGTCGTAGCGGCTCCGCGCCGAGCTTCCAACAGCGCCTCGTCGGCGCTGGACGCCTCCGTCCACGTCGCGCGACGAGCGGCAGACGCCGCGAGCATCCGCGCCGAGGTCCTCCAGCGCCGGGCGCTCGTCGTCGACCGCCAGGAGCGACAGGCCGCCGTCTCATGCCGGCCCGCACCCCGGCGCGGAACTTCGGCAGGGTCATGATCACCTCGGTGCCCCCCCCGGGCCGCGGCCGAGCTGGAGCCCGTACCCGTCGCCGAACGTGGCCCGCAGGCGGCTGTGCACGTTGTGCAGCCCGATCCCGCCGCCGTTGCCGGCGAGCGCGCTGGCGCGCCCGTCCGGGTCCATGCCCGCGCCGTCGTCGACCACGCGCAGCCCGACGTCGCTGCCGACGTCTGCGGCCCACGATCTCCATCGTCCGCCCCCGGTGCCGCGACTCCACCCCGTGGCGCACCGCGTTCTCGACCAGCGGCTGCACGGAGAGCGCCGGGACGACCGCCGGCAGGATCTCGGGTGCCACCTCCACGCGCACCCGCATGCGTTCGCCGAACCGGGCCTGCTCGAGCCGCAGGTACTTCTCGACGTAGCCGAGCTCGTCGGCGAGCGTGACGTACGGGCGCTCGCGGCCGAAGCCGTAGCGGATGAACTCGGCGAACTCGGACAGCAGCTCGCGCGCCTCCTCCGGGCGCGAGTGGATGAGCGCGGCGACGGCGGCCAGCGCGTTGTAGATGAAGTGCGGCGAGATCTGCGCGCGCAGGGCGCGCAGCTCGGCGCGGGCGAGCCGCTCGCCCTGCGCCTCGAGCCTCGGAGAGTTGCACCTGAGCGCGGCCACCAGCGCCGCCGCCTCGGACACCACGCGCGATGTCCTCCAGGCGCAGCCGGCCCGGGCCGGTGTAGAGCGCGACGAGCGTGCCGACGCGCCGGTCGTGCACGAACAGCGGCGCGGCCAGGGCGGAGCGCAGCGGGCAGTCGGGGTGGCGTGTGGCGCTCCACGTGCACGCGGTCGGCGCGGCCGGTCAGCGTGGCGAGCGCGTCGCCCCGGTGGTGGTCGGCGGCCTCCCCGTCGAACGCCAATACGGTCTGGCCATCGGCCAGCGCGACGGCCTGGGCGCCGGTCAGCAGGCGCAGCGCGCGCACGGCCGGCTTCGCCGTCTCCGGCGTCAGCCCCTGGCGCAGCGGCGGCAGCAGCGAGGTGGCGGCGTGGACGGCGGCCTGCATCGCCGCGGCCTCGGGCGCCAGCACGCGCCCGCGCGTGAACACCAGGCGCCAGCCGGCGCCGAGCGCCACGGCGACCACCATGCCCAGCACCATCCCGAGAGCGACGTCCATTCGCCGGTCGCAAAGCTAGCGCCTGCCGCGGCGCGCCACGCCGCTCACCGCGTCTCAGCCGCCGCTCGCCGACCCGTGGCCGCCGGTGGTCGATCCGTCCGCCCCTGAAGCCGGTGCATCGCTAAAAGGCCGCTGTCCAGATCCCATCGTGAGGAGAGGAGAGCCTCATGGAAGCTTCGACCGCGCAGCGCCCTGCCCGGCGGCGCCCGCCGCGCCTGCGATCGCCAACCCCGCGCCGCTGGGCCTGGCCGCCTTCGCGCTGACCACGTTCGTGCTCAGCATGGTCAACTCAGGGCTGGTCTGCGACAAGGCCGAGCCGGTCGTGTTCGGGCTGGCCCTGGCCTACGGCGGCTCGGCCAGCTGCTCGCCGGCATGTGGGAGTTCCAGACCGGCAACACGTTCGGCGCCACCGCGTTCTCGTCCTACGGGGCGTTCTGGATCTCGTTCTGGGCGCTCGTGACGTTCTTCATCAGGCATCCCGGCCTCCGAGGCGGGCTCGGCCGTCGGCCTCTACCTGTGGGCCTGGGGCATCTTCACCGCGTACATGTTCGTCGCGTCGCTGCGCACCGACTGGCGGTCGCGTTCGTGTTCTTCCTGCTCACGGCGACGTTCATCATCCTCGGCATCGGCAACTCCGGCGCCGCAACACGCTCATCGTAAGCTCGGCGGCTACGTCGGGCTCGTCACGGCGATCGCCGCCTGGTACGCGTCGTTCGCCCAGGTGATCAACTTCACCTTCGGCCGCGACGTCGCTCCGGTCGTGCCGTTGTCGCGCTGATCACGCGCGAGCAGCTGAAACGGCGCCTCCGTCCGCCCCGACCGGGGTGGGGCCGAGGCGGCACGAGCGACTCTGGAGGGATCGCAGATGGCTCGAGGGCAGAACTGCTCGACCAGCTCGAGACGTTCGCGCCTGCCCGGCGGGCTTCGATCCGCCGGAGGCTTCCGGGCAGTGGTCTGCTCGACGACCCGGCGTCTACGAGGCGGCCGACGCCGACTACGAGGGCTTCTGGGCCGAGCAGGCCGCGCGCGCTGCACTGGGACCAGCCGTGGGACCAGGTGCTCGACTGGTCGAATCCGCCGTTCGCCAAGTGGTTCGTCGGCGGCAAGCTGAACGTGTGCCTACAACTGCCTCGACCGCCACGTCGAGGCCGGCAACGGCGACCGGGTCGCCTACCACTGGCGCGGCGAGGAGGGCGAGGAGCGCGACGTCAGCTACGCCGACCTGCACCGCGACGTGCAGAAGTTCGCCAACGCCCTGAAGCGACCTCGGCATCGCCAAGGGCGACGTCGTCGGGATCTACCTGCCGATGATCCCCGAGGTCGTGGTCGCGATGCTGGCCTGCGCCCGGATCGGCGCGCCGCACAACGTCGTGTTCGGGGGCTTCAGCGCCGGAGTCCGTGCGCGAGCGGATGGAGTTCTCGCAGGCGAAGGCGCTGATCACCGTCGACGGCGCCCGCCGCAAGGGCAAGACCGCGCCGATCAAGGCGGCAGGTCGACGAGGTGATCGGCGACCTGGACCCTCGAGACGATCGTGGTCGTGCGCCACACGGCGACAACGGCGCGCGATGCAGGACGGCCGCGACCTCTGGTACCACGAGATCGTCGACGCCGCCGACCCGGAGTGCCCGGCCGAGCCGATGGACGCCGAGCACCCGCTGTACATCCTCTACACGTCGCGGCTCGACGGCCAAGCCGAAGGGCATCCTGCACACCACGGGCGGCTACCTGACCGGCGTCGCCTACACCCACCGGCTCGTCTTCGACCTCAAGCCGGAGGACGACGTCTACTGGTGCGCGGCCGACGTCGGCTGGGTGACCGGCCACTCCTACATCGTCTACGGGCCGCTGGCCAACGGGGCGACGTCGGTGATGTGGGAGGGGGCGCCCGACTACCCGGACAAGGACGTGTGGTGGGAGCTCGTCGAGCACTACGGCGTCACGATCCTCTACTCCGCGCCGACCGCGATCCGCGCCTGCATGAAGTGGGGCGCCGAGTACCCGAACAAGCACGACCTGTCGTCGCTGCGGCTGCTCGGGACGGTGGGCGAGCCGATCAACCCGAAGGCCTGGCTGTGGTACCACCAGGTCGTCGGCGGCGGCCGCTGCCCGATCGTCGACACGTGGTGGCAGACCGAGACCGGCGCGATCATGATCACCCCGCTGCCCGGCCTCCTCTCCACCAAGCCCGGCTCGGCCGACGCGGCCGTTCCCGGGATCGAGGCCGACGTGGTCGACCGCCGACGGCGAGCCGCTCGACGAGGGCACGGGCCTGCTCGTGCTGCGCCGGCCGTGGCCGTCGATGCTGCGCACGCTGTACAAGGACGACGACCGCTTCATGAGACCTACTGGGCGAAGTTCGGCAAGCGACATCTACCTGGTCGGCGACGCCGCGCGCAAGGACGACGACGGCTACTTCTGGATCATCGGGCGGATCGACGACGTGGTCAACGTGTCGGGCCACCGCCTGTCGACGGCCGAGGTCGAGTCGGCGATCGTGTCGCACCAGCGAGGTGGCCGAGGCCGCGGTGATCGGCCAGGCCGACGAGGACACCGGCCAGGCGATCGTGCGCGTTCGTCACGCTCGTCGGCGGCGGCGAGGGCGACGACGGCCTCCGCGCGGACATCCGCGAGCACGTCGCCGGCCGGATCGGCAAGTTCGCCCGGCCCAAGCGGATCATCTGGGCCGACGACCTGCCCAAGACCCGCTCCGGCAAGATCATGCGCCGCCTGCTGCGCGACATCGCCGAGGGCCGCGAGCTCGGCGACGTCACGACGCTGCGCGACCCGGACGTGATGGCCGAGATCTCGGCCAAGGTGGCAGAGGGCGAAGACGAGGAGTAGCCCAACCGAGGGGCCAGGCCCCGCTCTGGCGGGGCCCGGCCCCCTGGGCCGCTAGGCTCCCGCGCGTGTCGTGCCGAGCGGTCATCTTCGACTTCAACGGCACGCTCTCAGACGACGAGCCGATCCTCTACCGGATCTATGCCGAGCTCTTCGCCGAGCACGGCCGGCCGCTTCCGGAGCGCGACTACTACGATCGCCTGGCCGGCCTCTCCGATCCCGAGATCGTCCACCGCTGGCTCGGCCGCCGCAACGACTCCGAGACCGTGGTGAGCCAGCGCGTGACCCGCTACCGGGACGCGGTCGCCGACGGCTCGACGATCACTCCCGAGGTATGCCGGGCCGTCGCCTCCGCCGCTGCCCGCGTGCCGGTGGCCATCGTCTCCGGCGCAGCCGCCGCCGAGATCCGGCCGGTGATCGCCGCCGCCGGGATCGAGGACGTCTTCGCGACGGTCGTGACCTCGGACGACGTCCGCCACGGCAAGCCGCACCCGGAGGGGTACGAGATCGCCCTGCGGCGACTCGACGGCCTCGCGCCCGGTCTTCGCTCCGAGGAGGTGACCGTGCTCGAGGACACCGAGGCGGGCGTCGCCGCCGCGAAAGCCGCCGGCATGCGCTGCATCGCGGTAGGCCGCACGCTCGCACCCGACCGTCTGGCGGCGGCCGACGAGATCGTGTCCGGCATCGACGGGGCGCTGGTCGAGCGCATCCTGATGGCCTAGGTCACTCGAGCACGAGCGAGATCTCGTGCGCCGCGTGGAGCGCCATCCGCCCGAGCGTCTCGAGGCGTCGCTCGGTCACCCGCTGGCTCGGGCCCCAGATGTTCAGGATCACCGTCGGGCGGGCGCGGTGGTCGAGCACCGCGGCCGAGACGCCGTTCGAGTACTCCTCGAACTCGCCGATGCAGATCCCGTAGCCGTCCCGGCGCACCTCTGCGAGCGAGTCGAAGAGGCGGCCGCGGTCCGTGATCGTCTGGTCGGTGTAGCGCTCGAGCACGGAGGGCAGAACCGCGTCGCGCTCGTCCTCCGGCAGCCAGGCCAGGAACACCTTGCCCGTCGACGTCGCGTGCAGCGGCAGCTGGCGCCCGAGCCAGCTGGCCGTCGGCACGGTGGGCGGGTCGACCTGGTCGACGTAGACGAGGCTGAACCGGCGCGCCGCTGCGAGCATCACGCTCTCGCCGGCGTCCTGGGCGATGCGCTCCAGGATCGGCCGCGCCCTCCGTGCCAGACCGTCGTAGCCGGCCGAGGCCGCCACCTCGAGCGCCGTGTAGCCGATGCCGTAGCGGCCGGTGGTCGGGTCGCGCTCGACGAGGGCGTGGTGCTCGAGCGTCTGCAGCAGGCGCCACGCGGTCGAGCGATTGATCCCGCACGTCCGCGCCAGCTCCCACGCGGTGGGCGGATGGGGGCTCGTCGAGATCGCCCGCAGGAGCAGCACCGCCCGGTCGACCGACTGCACGCGGGAGCCGTCCCGCGCCCCCTCGTTGGCCGTTCCCCGACTACGGTCTTCTGTTCGCATGGTGAACGCGACTCCCCCGCTGCCTGATCGCGACGCGCCCACTATACCGATCCCCGGACCCGCGTTTTCGCAAGTGTCCGCGCCTCTTGACAGGGCGTCCGGGCGCGATCTAGTATCGCCGCGCCGTCGCACGATCCGCGAGTGCTGTTCGGATCGTGAACGGAGTGTGAGATCGGGGCCGGCGGGTTTGACACGCCGCGGGCAACGATGGATCATCCGGGCGCCGTCGGCCGGATGCGCCGGTCCGCGTCTGTCAAAGGGAGGAGACGACGATGGTGGACAAGTCCAGCGACCGTCCGGGTGGAGGCGACGGAGGCCTCTCCCGACGCGATCTTCTGGTGGGAGCGGGCACCGTATTGCTCGCCGGAGGCCTGGCCGCATGCGGTGGCAGCGGAGGCTCGTCGTCCGCGGCGGTCTCGACCGCGGCCGGCACGCCGAAGCGCGGCGGCAACTTCCGCCTCGGCGTGACCGGCGGCGGCGCAGGACATCATCGACGGCCAGAACATCGTCACCAAGCCCGACCAGGCGCGCCTCGCGACGAGCTGGGAGACGCTTGTCTCAGTACGACCAGTACAAGCTACAATCTGCGGCGACCAGGCGGCCTCGCCGAGGAGATCACCCAGGACAACGCCGACGCAGTGGACGATCAGGCTGCGCAAGGGCATCGAGTTCAACAACGGCAAGACGCTCACGCGCCGACGACGTCATCTACTCGATCCAGCGCATCCTCGATCCCGAAGAAGGCCTCTTCGGCGCCGCCGGGCTCGCCTCGGTCGATCCCGAACAAGCATCAAGAAGCATGGACAACGCAACGGTGCGCCTGACCTGAAGCGGCCGGATTCGACGATCGCCGAGCAGCTCGGCCAGTACTACAACGGCATCGTCCCGGCCGGCTACACGCCGCAAGGGCACCGCTGAAGTGGGTCGGCACGGGGCCGTTCATGACGCACGAGCTTCACGCCGGGCCAGCAGAGCGTGCACGTCGCGCAACCCGAACTACTGGCGCACCGGCCAGCCCTACTTCGACCAGGTCACGATCATCGACTTCCCCGACGACACCGCGCAGGTCAACGCGCTCCTCGGCGGGCAGATCGACGCCATGACGGACGTCCCGTTCGCGCAGATCGAGCGTCGTCAAGCGGACAGCGGCTCGCGCATGCTCGAGTCACCCAGGGCGGCGGCTGGCCGCCGCTCTGCATGGCGGATCGACCTGCCGCCGTTCACCGACGTCCGCGTGCGGCAGGCGATGCGGCTGATCGTCGACCGGCCCGGCCATGCTCGCAGCAGGTGCTGTCGGGCTACGGCCGCATCGCCAACGACCTCTACGCGCCCTTCGACGCCTGCTACAACCAGCCCTGCCGCAGCGCGAGCAGGACATCGACAAGGCGAAGTCGCTGCTCAAGGCGGCCGGGCAGGAGGACCTGACGATCGACCTGCAGACGACCAACGGCGCCGCCGGCATGATCGACTCGGCCAAGGTCTTCGCCGCGCAGGCGAAGGCCGCCGGCTCACGGTGAACGTCCACAACGATCCCGAACTTCTACGGCAACCAGTACCTGAAGTGGCCGTTCTCGGTCGACTTCTGGGGCACGCGCAACTACCTGCCCCAGGTCGCGACAGCATGCTGCCCGCCGGGCCGCCGTACAGCGCCGTACAACGAGACGCACTGGCCGCCCACTCCGGCCGGGCTCGAACTACATCGAGCCTGTACAAGCAGGCGCGTCGCCGAGGTCGATCACGGCGAAGCGCTGCGACATCATCCACGAGATGCAGACGCATGGAATACAACTACGGCGGCTACATCATCCCGTTCTTCAACAACCTGGTCGACGGCTACAGCACCAAGGTGTCCGGGTTCGTGCCGGGCAAGTCGACGCAGAACCTCGACTCGTTCGGCCATGGGTACCGAACGATCTGGTTCCTAGCTGACGCTAGCCGGCTGGGCCGCCGACACCCGGCCACGGCGGCGCTCGGCGGGGTTCATCGTCCGCCGCATGCTGCTCGGGCTGCTCGTGCTCGTCGCTCGTCTCGGTGGTCGTCTTCGCGGCCACGCAGGCGCTGCCGGGCGACCCGGCCCGGTCGATCCTCGGCCGCACGGCGACCCCCGCCAGCCTCAAGGCGCTGCGCGAGCAGCTCCACCTCAACCAGCCCGTCCTCGCCCAGTACTGGAGCTGGATCACCGGTCTCCTGCACGGCGACCTGGGCACGTCGCTGGCCGCGCAGCGAGCCGGTCACGACGTATCTGCACGACCGGCTCGATCAACTCGGCGTTCCTGGTGCTCGTCGCCGGCGTGATCTCGATCCCGCTCGCGATCGCGATCGGCGCGCTACGCGCGCTCTGCGCCGCGACGGCTTCTTCGACGTCGACGTCGTCGATCGGGACGCTGCTCCTCGCGGCGCTGCCCGAGTTCGTCGTCGGCATCACGCTGGTCGTGCTGTTCGCGACGACGGTGTTCCAGCGTCGCTGCCGGCCGTCTCGTCATCGCCACCGGGCGAGCGCCCGTGGGAGCGACCCGAAGGAGATGATCCTGCCCATGCTGACGCTCGTGATCGCCGTGACGCCGTACGTGGCCCGGATCATGCGCGCGTCGATGATCGAGGTGCTCGAGTCCGACTACGTCGAGATGGCCCGGCTCAAGGGCGTGCCCGAGCGCGACGTGGTCATCCGCCATGCGCTGCCGAACGCGCTCGGGCCGACGTTCCAGGTGATCGCGCTGAACCTCGCCTACCTGGCCGGCGGCGTCATCGTCGTCGAGTACGTCTTCAACTACGCCGGCATCGGCGGCGCGCTCCGCGACGCCGTCTCTACGCGCGACATGCCGGTCGTGCAGGCGCTGGCGATGCTCATCGCGGCGCTCTACGTCGTGCTGAACATGCTGGCCGACATCGCCACGATCCTCGTCACCCCCCGGCTGCGGACGCGCCTGTGAGCGTCGTCGACGTCGCCGCGGTCACGCCGCGAGCCCGATCCGTCACGATCCGGGCGCCGGCCGGCGCGCTGCTGCCGCACCGCGCTCGGCCTGTGGCGGACGCGGATCGGCCTCGTGCTCGTCGTCGCTCCTCGTGCGCGATCGCGATCTTCGGGCCGTTCTTCGCGCCGCACGGCCCGACGGACTTCGTCGGCGTCGCCCCAACTCGCCGCCCGTCGGCGAAGGCGCTCTTCGGCACCGACCACCTCGGCCAGGACGTGTGGAGCCGGTTCCTCTGGGGCGGCCGCGACGATCCTGGTCATGGCCGTCGCTGGCGACGGTCCTCGGGCCTGGCGCTGCGGCGCGGCGATCGGGCTGATCGGCGGCGTACTCGCGCAACGCGCTCGACGACGTGCTCATGCGCGCGATGGACGTGATCCTGGCCTTCCCGCAGATCATGCTCGCGCTGGTCGCGATCGCCACCGTCGGGCCCACAGACCTGGCTGATCGTGCTCGACGGTCGGCCTGACGACGATGCCGCGCGTCGCCCGCGTCACCCGCGGCGCCGCCCAGCCGATCGTCGAGCGCGACTTCGTCGCCGCGGCCGAGGCGCTGGGCGTCCCGCGGCTTGCGCATCCTGCTCGCGCGAGGTGCTGCCGAACGTCCTCAGCCCGCTGCTCGGTCGAGGCGAACCTGCGCCTGACCTACGCGATCGCGCTGATCGCATCGCTCGCGTTCCTCGGCTTCACGCCCGACCCCGAACGGCGCCGACTGGGGCCTGATGATCCAGGAGAACCAGGTCGCGCTGGCACGATCAGCCCTGGGGCGTCGTGCTGCCGGTGATCGCGATCGCCCTGCTCACGATCGGCACGGGCCTCGTCGGCGACGGGTTCGCGCGCGCGGCTGCGGGCATCGACCGGTCGACGGGGCGCCGAATGAGCGCCGCCGACGCCGGCGATCGTCGTCGAGGGCCTGCGGGTCGTGGTGCGCGGCACCGGCGACGACATCGTCGACGAGGTCTCGTTCGCGATCGCGCCCGGCGAGGTGCTCGGCCTCGTCGGCGAGTCGGGCTCGGGCAAGACGACGGTCGGCGCTGGCGCTGCTCGGCCACACCCGCCGCGGCGCCGAGATCGCGGGCGGGTCGGTGCGGGTCGGCGACCAGGACGTGCTGAAGCTCGACCAGGGCCGAGCGCCGCGCGCCTGCGCGGCCGCGTCGTCTCGTACGTGCCGCAGGACCCGGCCGCCGCGCTCAACCCGGCGCTGCGCATCGGCACGCAGCTGATGCGAGGCGCTCGAGGTGCACGGCTTCGGCGGCGGCGACGAGGAGCGGCGGGCGCGCATCGCCGAGATGATGCGCGAGGTCGCGCTGCCTGACGACGCGGCCGTACCTGCGCCGCTACCCGCACGAGCTCTCGGGCGGCCAGCAGCAGCGCGTCGGCCTCGCGATGGCGTTCGCCTGCCGGCCGCGCGTGATCGTGCTGGACGAGCCGACGACCGGCCTCGACGTCACCACCCAGGCGCACGTGCTCGGCACCGTGCGCGAGCTGGCCGCCGCGCACCAGGTGGCGGCGCTCTACGTCAGCCACGACCTGGCCGTCGTCGGCACGCTCGCCGCCCGCGTCGCCGTCATGTACGCCGGCCGGATCGTCGAGCTGGCGCCGTCGAACGAGCTGTTCCGGACCGCCGCGCACCCGTACACGCGCCGGCTCGTCGCGGCGATGCCCGCACCTCGAGGGCCGGCGCGACCTGGTCGGCATCCCGGGCCGGGCGCCGTCGCCGGGGCAGCGGCCGTCCGGGTGCTGCGTTCGCGCCGCGCTGCACGATGGTCGAGGAGCGAGTGCACCGTCGCGATGCCGGAGCTGCGGCCGGTCGGCGAGCGCGCACAGCGCCGCGCTGCCTGCGCGCCGAGCAGGTGCGGGCCCAGGTCGGATGCCCGCTCGGCGCCGGCCGGCGCAGATCGCCGAGGCGCCGGCCGCCGACTCGGTGCTCGCGCTCGTCGGACGTGAACGCCGGCTACGGCGGCGTCACGGTCGTGCACGACATCAACCTCGCGCTCGCGCCGCAGGAGTGCCTGGCGCTCGTGGGCGAGTCGGGCTCGGGCAAGACGACGCTCGCGCGCTCGATCGTCGGCCTGCACCGCGAGCGCACCGGCGAGATCCTGCTGCGGCGGGACGCCGCTCGCGACGCGCCGCGCGGCGCCGGCCGCGCGACGTGCGGCGATCGATCCAGTACGTGTTCCAGAACCCGTACGGCTCGCTCAACCCGCGCCGCACCATCGGCCAGATCGTGCGCCAGCCGCTCGAGCGTCTTCGGCGCCGGCAGCGGCAAGGAGATCGACCGGCGCGTCGACGAGATGCTCGAGCGGGTGTCGCTCGACCGTCCGCGTATGCGCGACCAGCTACCCGGATCAGCTCTCCGGCGGCGAGCGCCAGCGGGTCGCCATCGCGCGCGCGCTCGTCTGCGACCCCGAGCGTGCTGGTCTGCGACGAGGTCACCTCGGCGCTCGACGTGAGCGTGCAGGCGGCGATCGTCGAGCTGCTCGGCGACGCTCCAGCGCGACCTCGGCCTGGCGATGCTGTTCGTCACCCACAACCTGCCGCTGGTGCGCTCGATCGCGCAGCGGGTCGCCGTGATGAGCGACGGCCGGATCGTCGAGCTCGGGGCGGTCGACCGGGTGCTGAACGAGCCGACCGACGACTACACCCGCCGGCTGCTCTCGGACACGCCCGTCGCTCGAGACCGCGACGGCGTGATCCGGGCGGAGCCGGGCGCCGCCTGCGGCGTCGTCGCACCCGGCTACGAGCCTGTGCGCGATGCCTTCGCGGCAGCCGCGGATGGCTCGGCGTGCGCCTTCGCCGCGTTCGTGGACGGCGCCCTGGCGTGCGATCTGCACGACCGGCCCGGTTCGGCCCCGGGTCGGCCACGGTGCTCTTCTCGGGCACGAAGGGCGTTGCCGCCACGGCCCTGCTCCTGCTTGTGGAGGACGGCGCGCTCGACCTGGACGTGCCGGTGGCGGCCCTCTGGCCCGCGTTTTCGGCGGCCGGCAAGGGCGAGATCACCGTCGCCGCGCTCCTCGCCCATGCGGCCGGGCTGCCGGCCGTCGAGCGCCCCCTGGAGCGGCGCGACCTGGCCGATCCACGTGCGCTGGCGGCGGCGCTCGCCGGCCAGGCGCCGATGTTCGAGCCCGGCGTCCCCTCCTACCACGCCGTCACATGGGGCTGGCTGGCCTCGGAGGTCGCGCGTGCGGGCGTCCGGCCGCACGCTGGGCGCGCTGATACGCGACCGCCTGGCCGGGCCGCTCGGGCTCGACCTGCGGCTCGGGCTCTCCGCTGGAGCGATCCGCTGGCTGCGCGGCTGGTGCGGCCGCGTCCGGCGCCGGACTACCGCCTATCGGCGTTCATGGCGCGACGAGCCGGATCCACGGCTCGAGCAGGTCTACGGCAACCCGCGGCTCGCAATCGATTCCTGGGCCGATCCCGATCTGCTCGCGCATCGAGGCCCCGGCGGTCAACGGCGTGGCGACCGCGCGGGCGATGGCGACGCTCTACGGCCTGCTCGCCTGCGGCCGGCTGCTGCGCGCCGAGACGGTCGCCCGTGCCTCGCAGACCGCCTCGCAGGGCGACGATCCGCTCACCGGCAGGCCTCTCCGCTACGGACCGTCGGGGTACGAGCTGGCCGGCACCCCGAGCGAGCTCGGCCCGGCGCCCGACGCCGTCGGCCACACCGGCGCCGGCGGCGGCTCGCACGGCGCCTGGCCGGCCCTGCGCACGGGATTCTCGTTCCTGCCGGCGGACATGCGCTCGCAGGATGCCGATCGCCGTGCCGCCGACGTCCTGGCGGCCCTGCACGCGTGTGGTCGCGCAGTGACGGGCTCGCGCCCGAACATCCTCCTCGTGATGGCCGACCAGCTGGCGGCGTCGTTTCTGCCCTGTCACGGCCACCCCGTCGTCCGCGCGCCCAACCTGACGGCCCTCGCCCGCGCGGGGACGGCTGTTCGAGAGCGCCTACTGCGCCTCGCCGCTGTGCGCGCCGTCGCGCTCGGCGATGCTGGCCGGGCGGCCGCCCTCGGCGATCGGCGTCTACGACAACGCCGCCGAGCTGCCCGGCGGCGACGCCGACGATCGCCCACGTCCTGCGGGCGCAGGGCTACCACACCGCCCTCGCCGGCAAGATGCACTTCGTCGGCCCCGACCAGCTGCACGGGTTCGAGGAGCGGCTCACCACCGACGTCTACCCCGCCGGCTTCGACTGGACGCCGGACTGGCGCCTGCCCGCCGACAGAGCGCCTGCCCTGGTACCACAACATGAACGGCGTGCTCGGCACGGGCGTCGCGCGAGGCGGCGATGCAGACCGCCTACGACGACGAGGTCTGCTTCCGGGCCGTCGAGCGTATCCGCGAGCTGTCGCAGCGGCCGGACCGGCGGCCCTTCTTCCTCGTGGCCTCGTTCACGAACCCGCACGACCCCTGGGAGGTGCGCCGGCGCTACTGGGACGCCTACCGGGACGACGAGATCGACCTGCCGGCGGTCGCGCCGATTCCGCGCGCCGAGGCCGACCCGCACAGCCGTGCGCCTGCGCGACATGTCCGGCATCGACGAGCGGCCGCTGACCGATGCCCAGGTGCTGCGGGCGCGGCACGGCTACTACGCGGCGATCACGCTACATGGATGAGCTGGTCGGCGAGGTGCTCGGCGCGCTGGCCGCAACGGGGCTCGACGGACGAGACGATCGTCGTGTTCACCGCCGACCACGGCGAGATGGCCGGCGAGCGCGGGCTCTGGTTCAAGATGTCGTTCCTGGATGGATCGGCCCGGATGCCGTTCCTGTGGCGAGGCCCTGGAATCGTTTCCCGGACGGTGGCAGGCCCGGTCTCGCAGCTCGACCTCGCCCCGACGCTGGCCGAGATCGCCGGCGCCGGGCTCTCCGAGACCGGGTTCGACCGACGGAGCCTGCTCCCGGCCCTGCGGGGCGGGGCACTCCCGGACGCGACCGTCACGGCGGAGTATCTGGCCGAAGGCGTGACCGCCCCGGCCGTGATGCTGCGGCGGGGACCGCACAAGCTCGTCCGCTGTCCCGGCGATCCCGACCTGCTGTACGACCTCGAGGCCGATCCCCGCGAGCTGCACGACCTGGCCGGCGATCCCTCGCGCGCGCGGGTGCGCGACGAGATGGGGGCCGAGGCCGAACGCCGCTGGGATCTCGCCGGCCTGCGCGAGCAGGTGCTCGAGAGCCAGGCCCAGCGGCGGCTGGTGGCCGCGGCGCTTGCCACGCGGCGCGCACACGCCCTGGGATCACCAACCACACTTCGACGCCTCCCGCCGGTACGTGCGCGGGCCGGCCGCCGAGAACCCCCGTCCCGGCGCTCCGCTCGTGCCCGGCGGCCTGCCTCTCCCGGAGGATCACCCGCCATTTAGTTGACCGTTTCCAGGTGCTCCCGGCGAATTGCTGCGGTTTTTGTCGTGTGCTCGGGGGGTACTAGTGGAGACGGCCGAACGCTCCCCAAAAAGGGGGATGCGTTATCGGCGCGAATGCCGATACAGTGCTGCAGTCTGAGGAGGGGGTCAGCAGCAACTATGCGGTGGGGAGATGCGAAAAAGGCGCCCCCGTTGACGCGGAGCCGGGGCATGTTTGCGGCGAGTTTGCTCGTCGTCGCCGTCATGGCGACCTACGCGAGCCTGGCCGTCATGTCGCTCAGCGGAGGCGGATCGCTCTCGTTCCCCACCTCGCTGCCTGGAAAGGTTCTCACCAGCTTGGGAAACTCGGTCGTCGGCTGGCACGCGCCGAGCGCCAAGGACGTTCTGGGAGTGCACGACCCGTCGTCGTCGGGTAGTAGCCAGTCCGTCGCGTTCGCCGATTCGCCCTACGTCAACTTCGGCCAGGTTCCCACCGCCGGGGCTGCTCCGGCCCAGATCAGCGTCACGAACACCAGCTCCGCTTCGCTGCACCTGGTGCTGAGCGTCGTGAATGCGAACGGGATCAGCGCCACGTTCGACAAGACGAAGACCACTCAGATGGTGGTTCACCCGCACAAGCCGGCCACGATCAACCTCACCAGTGACCCGCTGAACGCGGGGCCGATCAACGGTTCGCTCGTCGTCTCCATCGCCAAGTCCGGCAGCACCCCGCTCCTCATCCCCCTGACGGGTGCGCAGGCACCCCTCGCCTCCCCGTCGCTGACCGCAACGCCCGGCTGCGAACGGGGCCGTGAATCTCGCGTGGGCGCCGTCGCCGTCATCGGGTGTCTCTGCCTATGCCGTTCAGCGCCTCGCCGGAACGACCGGTGCCTGGCAGACCATCGCCACCCTGCCCGGCACTGCGACCAGCACGGTCGACCAGACGGGCATCGACGGGTCCTTCACGTACCGCGTGATCGCCGAGGCCACAACGAGCCTGAATGCTCCCCTACCGGGCCCGGCCGGACCTAACGCCACCGCCATCGCTGTCGCTACGCCGCCGGCGGAGCCCACCGATGTGGGGGCACCTCCGTTCATCAACGCTGAAACGGCCGCAAACGGCGGCGGTGTCAACATCCCTGTCAGCCTGCTCGACTCCAGCTCGACCGACACGATCACCGTGACGCTGACGGACAAGAACGGCAATTCCGTCTCGGGGCAACACAGCGGCGGGGCCTCTTCGGTGACCGTCAACGTTCCGAACGTGGGCGTCCTTGCCGACGGCAAGATCACCGTCTCGGCGACGGCCACAGACAGCCTGGGCAACACGAGCCCGCCATTCACAGCAGCCCCGCCGATCCGGAAGGACACGGTCCTCCCGGCTGCTCCGACCGTGTCCGTCTCGGGCGACATCACCAGCCTGAACGCCGATAACTACCCGGTCACCGTGAACACTGAACCGACGTCTGCCGACGGCGTGACAGTCACCGCAACCATCACGGACGGCACCAGCACCGCGTCGCAGCAGGAGAACGAGAGCCTCGGTGATACGTCGATCATCATCAACGTGAACGCCTCCAATCTTGCCGACGGCAACGAACTTGTGGCCTCGGCGACAGTGACAGATGAGGCTGGGAATACGTCTGCCTCGTCGCCGCCCGTCCCGGTGGTCAAGGACACGATCGGCCCCGAGCTCCCAGCGTCAATCGCCGTCATCGCTGGACCGAGCAATCCTGCGGGCGTCGTCACCGCCGGCTCGGAGGGCGCGGTCACCGTTCAGGCCACGTTCGACCAGCCGCCGTCGCCGGACGATCAGTACGTCATGTGGATCGCGGGCACGCCGTACAACGTCACCCCTGACGGACAGAGCACGACGCTGACGGTCGGCCCGCTCGATCTCACGCCACTCGCGGACGGCACCTACAAGCTCGGCATCAAGGGGACGGATCCGGACGGCAACGTCAGCAAGCAGTGGACATGGCATTTCGTCAAGGACACGGGCGGCGCCACTGCCCCGACGAGCGTCGGCGTGCCCGCCGGCCCGGACAACCCGGCCGGATACGTGAATGCGGCCACGCAGACCGCCGCCACGATCGTCGCCACCTTCGCCGGTCCGACCGACCCGGCCGACCAGATCTCGCTCACGGTCGGCGGCATGACCTGCCGACGCAGTCCGGCGGCAGCGACCAGCTCTCCTGGACGGCCGATCTGAGCAGCCTGCCCGACGGCACGCTCCCGATCACCGGCAC
Source organism: uncultured Actinomycetes bacterium (assembly GCA_963708365.1). GTDB lineage: Bacteria > Actinomycetota > Thermoleophilia > Gaiellales > JAICJC01 > JAICJC01. Next base: position 335,269 of record CAVPSM010000006.1, on the reverse strand, counting down.
GATCGTCGACCCGAACGGCGTCACGACGAACTTCTCCGGCTCGCTGATCAAGGACACGCAGCCGCCGCCTGCCCCCGCCGTGGCCTACGTCGTCGGCCCGCCGCCGAACACGATCAACCCGGCCGACGCGTCCTGCGTGAAGGTGTTCGTCGCCTTCAACCAGGCACCCGACCCGAACGATGTCGTCACCGTGACGCTCTCCGACGGCAGCACGAGCGCCCAGGGATCGGCGGCGGCCGGCGACGGCCATGTCGTGGTCGGCTGCATCGATGCCAGCTCGCTCGCCGCGGGCTCGATCTCGGTGAACGTGACCGTGACGGACGTTGCCGGCAACGTCACGCAGATGACCGGCACGCCCGCCACCCTCCTCGCCTGCCAGAACGGCCAGGGCGGGGGCGGCAACAAGGGCGAGTGAGTCGCCGCGGCCTCGTGCCGCTGGCATCTACCGCATACGGGTGATCGTATTTGCGCCTTTGACTAGGCACTAGTGAGATACGTCGTCGTACGTATTTCACGAGTCCCGCCGTAGTCAGGAGCACCCGATCCACCGTCTGTCCCGACATCACCGCCCCGCGATCTTGCTCGCCGCAATGGTCGCGCTTCTCGTCGTCGTTGCGCCCACCTACGCGACCCTCGCCGCACCGAACCCTCTGAGTCCCGGAAGCGGCGCCAGCGTCGACTCCGTGCCCGTGTTCAACTGGAGCGCCGTGTCCGGCGCCGATCACTACCAGTTCCAGATCGCCGCGACGAACACGTTCAGCCCGGCGCTCTACTCGATCGACACGAAGAACACCCGGGCGGCGCTCACCGACCTCCTCCAGAACAAGACCTACTACTGGCGGGTGCGGGCGATGACGGCGGCAAACGGCGGCGGTGCGTGGTCCGCCACGCGCAGCATGGTGATGAACTGGAGCGACAAGGCCGATCCCACGACGCCGGCCGACGGCGCGTCGATCACCTACCCGGATCCGCTGCTCCTGAACTGGACGGCGATCCCCGGTGCTGAGAAGTACCGCGTCACGGTCGCGACCGATCCCGGCCTGAGCTCGGTCGTGAACGGCTTCCCGGTGACGACGCAGGCGAGCGCCTACGCGCTGCCCACGCGGCTGTCCGACGGCACGTACTACTGGGGCGTCACGCCGATCGACTCCGAGAGTCACGACGGGACGGCCTCCGATGTCTTCTCGTTCACATACTCGTGGCCGACGGACACGACCCTCGCCGACGCTGACGCTGAACGACCTGAGCACCGACCCGGGTGTCTTCGACCCGCAGTTCTCGTGGACGCCGGTCGACGGCGCGGCCTACTACAAGGTCGACGTCAGCTCGGATCCCGACTTCCCCAGCGGCTCGATCGTCTGCTGCGACGGCGAGACCGTCGCCACCTCGATGACGCCGACGACGCTGCTCCCGTCCTCGCAGGCCTACTACTGGCGGGTGACGCCGTATGACGCCGCCAACCAGGCCGGCACGTCCACCGTGTGGTCGGATCAGCAACGGCGATCCGCAGACCTTTACGATCACCTTCGACACCGGTGCGTCGTCGATCCCGAACCTGTCCATGCGCGACTCGAGCTTCGACCCGATCGCGTGGAACTCGGGCGGCATGAGCACCAACACCCGATCGTGGGCTGGGATGACGTCCCCGGGGCCGCGTTCTACGAGGTGCAGGTGTCGCCGTACTCGAACTCGGCCTGTGACTGGGCCACGAAGACGTGGGACGTGGACACGGTGACGACTGCGTGGACGCCGCTCGGCGACGCCCACAACGCCGTCGGCGACCCGGTGCCGCAGAGCCAGGCCAACCTGGCCTCCGACCTCCCGGCACTGACCGGCCCCTGGTGCGTACGTGTCAAGGCCCACCGCGGTGACGACACGAGCCACAACTCGGTGTACGGCGCCTGGTCGTACATCGGCGACGGCAGCGGCCCGTCGTTCACCTTCTCCGGCTACCCGACCGGCAGCCCGTGCCAGTCGTGCACGAATGGCTATCTGGGCTCGGCCGACTACCTGCTCCCCCAGACCGGCGCCTCCAGCGCCGACATGCCGGTGTTCACGTGGAACCCGATCCAGGGTGCCCAGAGCTACTACGTGGTCGTCTCGACTGACCAGTCGTTCACGAACATCGTCGACTACGCCTTCACGAAGGTTCCGGCATACGCCCCGCGGGGCGGTCTGACCGGCGTCACGAACTACCCGAACGGCACCTACTACTGGGCCGTCCTGCCGGCGACCAACGCCGACGGGACGGGTGTCTCGGCCGATCCGTCGCTCGCGCCGGTGAAGTCGTTCACGAAGCAGGTGACTGCGCCGACGCTCTCGCCGGTTACGATCTCCGGCCTCGGCCCGGTGCTTCAGTGGAGCGCGGTCCAGGGCGCCATCGACTACCACGTGCAGATCTCGGACACGAGCGACTTCAGCAAGCTGACGCCGCCGGACGGCATCGATCAGCGTGTGGCCGAGACGTCGTACACGGCCAGCTCGACGCTTCCCGCCAACAAGACGATCTACTGGCGGGTCGAGGCCGAGGCCGACGGCAACATGGGCTCGACGATCGGCCTGGGCCGGTCGCAGCGGGGCCAGTTCTCGACCACGCTCGGGGTGCCCAGCTTCACCACCCCGACGACCTTCCCCAACGCCACCTCGGGCAGCACGATCCCGGTCTGGCAGTGGAACCCGGTCGCGGGCGCTACGTCGTACGACGTGCATCTCACGTGTGCCCTCGGTGCGAACTGCACCGACGGCAGCTTCGACACCACCGCCGCCGTCATGACGTCCTCGACGGGCACGCAGCCGCTGCAGTGGCAGGTGCGGGCCAAGTTCCCGACCGTGCAGTTCGGCGTGCCCGGGCAGGCCGTGCCCGGCAACTACACGAGCCAGCAGAACTACACCGCGACCATTCCGGCGCCGACCGGCCTGTCGTCGGTCGACACCGGTGCGCACACCTTCTCGATGCAGTGGTCGCCCGTGAACGGGATGAAGGACTACAGGGTGGAGGTCTCGACCTCGCCCGCGACCAACTCGGACGGGTCGTTCGTGACCACGGTCGAGCAGATCTCGACCTACACCCCGAACGCGGCGCCGCGGATCATGAACCTCCTGACCACGACGAACGCGTACCTCAACGGCGGCACCCTGTACTGGCACGTGGCCGCGCTCGACGCCGGCGACAACGTGGGCGCCTACAGCGCGACCCAGACGTACAAGCTGCCGGCCAAGATCATCGTCGCCAGCTCGAGTTCGTTCGCGTCGCACGGGATGACCACGACGATCACCTTCACGACCAAGGACGCCAAGAACCACGCGATCGCGGGCGCCACCGTGAAGATCTCCGGTGGCGGCATCACGGCCGTGTCCAAGAAGTCCTCGTCGGCCGGCAAGGTGACCTTCAAGGTGCACCCCAAGAAGAGCGGGGGCAAGCTGACCATCACCGCCACGAAGACCGGGCTGCAGACCGGCTCGATGACACTGCCGGTCTTCTAGCCCACATCCCGACGCGAACCCCGCCCGGCGCTCAGTCGTCGGGCGGGGTGGCCGCCGGGCTGCGCCGCCGGGCGGCGAGGGGTGCCGCCCACGGCGCCGCGAGCCGGCCGATGAGCACGGCCAGCAGCGCCAGGATTGCGATCGGGACCACATAGCCGGCACCGACGATCACGGCGCCGACGACCTCGGTGGCCGCGTGGGCGGCGCGGGCCCCGTCCTTCCAGATCGCCGATGCATGCTGCGGCGGCACGGGCTGCTTCCCGGCCTCGTGGACGGCGATCGAGATGGTCGACATCGACGTGCGGTCGTGCAGGTAGTTCAGCTCCCCCTGGATCTCCTCCATCTGCAGCTCGACGCCCTGCAGGACGCTCTGCACGCGGATGGTGTCCGTGACCGAGACCGCCCGGCGCATGAGCGCGCGCAGCGCCCGCTGCTGCGACTCGAGGTTCCCGAGGCGGGCCCCGAGGTTCACGAGCGCGCGTGTGACATCGCGGCCGGAGACGACCTCGTTGGTCGGCTTGCCCAGCCGCTCGACCGCTTCGCGGGCCGGCTCGAACCGCTCGGCGGGGACGCGCATGACCACCGTCCCGTCGTGCACCTTCGTCCCGAACGACGTGCTGCGGCTGACGTAGCCGCCGTAGTGCAGGGCGAGGTTCGTCAGGGCGTTCATGGCCGCGCCGAACTTGCCGTGGCGGACGCGCAGGTCGAGGCTCGCCGTCTTGATCACCGCCGAAGGCACCGGCAGGGCGACGTCGGCGCGCATGCCGGCGGACTGCTCGACGGCGCCGCCGCCTGACCCTTCGCTCCCGGGCGATCGCGCTGCCGATCCCAGCGGTGCGGCGCCGGCCCCGACCACCTTGCCGTCCACCGGGGCGAGCACGCTCCCCTTCGCTGCGGTGGCGCCGCCGCCCGCGCCGCCTGCGGATGATCCCGCACCGCCCGCACATCCCGCGGCTGCCCCGACGAGCCCCGAGAGGGCCACCGTCGCCGCCACCGCAACCGTCGCTCGCCGCATCCCCGTCATCGCGCACCCCTTCGCAGTCGACGTCACTCAGACGCGGAAAACGTCACGCCGGTTCCCGATCACCCGACGGCCGGGACTGGCTCGTGATCTGCGCAAGCTGACCGGCGCGGCGACCATCGTCGCCGTCCCTTCTGCGGCGGCCGGTCGGCGGGGCCGAGCAGGACGACCTGATCACGCACGAGCTCTGCCACCTGTGGCAGATGCAGCACCGGCCGGTCGCGATGCCGCGGCCCTCCCTGAAGCGCGGCTACGAGCGGAATCCGTACGAGCTCGAGGGACGGCGGGCGGCGGAGCTGACCCGATAGCCGCCTCGACCGCTCGCCGGTCGGGGCCGCAGACGAGGATCCACTCGGTGTTGCGCAGGTGCGACACCTGCCCGACCCGCTCGCCGGCGGGGTTGTGGATCCCGATCTGGGCGCCCACGTAGCGCTTGAAGTCGACGTGCAGCACGCCGACGTGACCGCGCCCGCGCAGGCGCTCCTCGACGGCGGCCGGGTCGTGGAAACCCTCGTCCGAGAGTGAGACGACGATCCAGGGCGTCGGCAGCCGGCCGAGCAGGTCGTCGAGCGCCGCCCAGGCGCCGCGGCGGGAGTTGTAGGCGCTCTTGCGCGTGCGGCAGTCGGCCCGTTTGCAGGCGATGCCGTAGTGCTCCGGCTCGTCGCCGCGGACAAGCGTCTCCCACACGTGGTAGTTGCCGAGGTAGGAGTGCTGGTTGTACGGCGGGTCGACGTACGCCAGGTCGATTCCACCGAGCGCCGCGGCGACGCCGTTCGCGTCCGCGCAGGACACGCTCCCCGCCGGTCCCGCGATCGGCTGGGGTGCGCGCAGGTCGAGCGGGTTTCCCGCGCGCGGCGCCCATCGCTTCAGGTAGGCCATCTGCACCCCGCAGGTCGAGTCGACCCGGTCGGCCGCCTCGACGAGGCTCGTCAGCAGCAGGCCCCGCTCGACGGGGCCGAGCTCGAGCCGGTCGATGCCCGCCCGCACGGCGTCGATCCGCATGCCGTTCTCCGGCTGGAAGTAGCGCGCCGCGCGGCAGAACGTCTCGGTCACGTACCCGTCGACGGGTGGCAGCGCGGCGAGCCCGGCGAGCATCTGCCCCAGGCGCTCGCGGTCGACCCCGTCGCCGGCGGCGATGTAGGCCTGCCCGAACGCCTCCGAGAACGCCGTGACGTCGTTCGAGACCACGGTGAGGCCGCGCCGGCGCAGCTCCTGCCCCACCCGGGTCGTCCCGGCGAAGAGGTCGACCGCCGAGCGGGCCGGAAGCGCCGCTGCCAGCGCGCCGATGACGGGCACCAGCGTGCGCTTCGAGCCGAGGTACTTGATCACGGGCCGAATCTAGCCAGCGGCCCGGCCGGCGCGGCGGTCAGGGGGTCGGGCCGGAGGGGTTGCTCGAGCTCGGCGTCGACTTCGCGAGCAGCTTGAACTGGGCGATCTGCTGCCGGAGCTGCGTCGTCTGCGTCTTCGACAGGTTCGGGCTCAGCGCCAGATAGCGCTCGAGCGCCGTCGCAACGGTCGCGTAGCTCTGCGTGGCGTAGGCGTCGCGGGCCAGGAACAGCTGGTAGGAGGCGTTGTGCGGCGAGACCTTGGTCAGCGTCTGGCGGTACCCCATCGCCTGGGCGAAGTCCGAGACCGCGGACGATTCGAGGGTCTGGGCGATGGTGTTCGCCGGCTGGGCGAGCGTGTCCATCAGCGGGTGGCTCAGCGCCGGCGCCAGCCTCAGCGAACTGGCGGCCGTGGCGGTGCCCACCTGGGTGTAGGCCTGCGCGGCTGCCTGGGCCTGCTGCACCTTGGCCGCGTCGGTCTGGCCGCGCGTCTCGAGGAGGGCGGCGGTGGCGGCGAGCGCGGTCTGGTCCTTCGGCTTCAGGCCGAGGTAGGTCGTGTAGGACGAGATCGCCTGGCTGTTCTGCCCGCCGGCCTGGTAGGCCCGGGCGAGCCGGAGCCAGGCCCCCGCGTCCTTCGGATGCGACTGCACCTGCGAGCTCAGGCCCGAGATCGAGGTGCCGCTCGACCCGCCCGAGTTGAACAGGTCGCCGAGGTTGATGCTATTGGCGCCCTGACCGATCCCGAGCGCGACGAAGCCCAGCCCGAACATGAAGGCCAGGAAGATGAAGACCGGCTTCTGGGTGCGGCGGATGCGTTCGAAGAGCATGGATCAGCCCGGCTGTGCCTGGATCATCTTTGCCCGGGCGGCAGTGGCAGCGCGGACCTCCCGCTCGCCACGTCTGTAGCGTATCTCGCCCGCGACCATTGTCAGGGCGACACGCTCGGGCGACCCGCCGAAGACGGCCGCCGTGACGGGGTCGTCCCAGGGCAGGAACGCCGAGCCGGTCATGTCGAGGACGAGCAGATCGGCGGCCTTCCCGGGTGTCAGCGAGCCGACCGACCCCTCGAGGCCGATCGCCCCGGCCGCCCGCGTCGTGGCCAGCTCGAGCGTCGTTTCGGCCGACAGCGCGTCGGCGCGGCCGGTGCGGGCGCGCTGGAGCATGATGGCCGTGCGCATCTCGGCCCACATGTCGAAATCGATTGCCGACGAGGGCGAGTCCGTGCCGAGGCCGACCCGCACGCCGGCCTCGAGAAGCTGTGTCAGCGGCGCGATGCCGCAGCCGAGCAGGGCGTTCGAGCGCGGGCAGTGGGCGACCGGCACGTCCAGCTCGGACAGGAGGGCGATGTCGGCCTCGCTCACGAGCACCGCGTGGATCGCCACCGTGTCGGGGCCGAGGACGTCGCGGAACGCGTCCAGGTGCTCGGTCTCGCGGGTCGACTCGAGCAGGTGCGTGGCGACCGGCAGCCCGCGCCGGCGGGCGAGGGCGATCAGCATGGCGTAGTCGTCGTGCGTGACCGTGAACGGGGCGTGCGGCGAGACGCCGGCGGTCACGAGCTGCGAGACGGGCAGCGCGTCGAGCGCCGCCTCGATCCGGCCCTCGAGCCCCTCCCAGACGCTGAACCCCTCCAGGTAGACGATCGCGCGCAGGCCGGCCTCGCCCGCCGCCCGGGCGACGGTGCCGGCGTAACAGCAGTCCGCCACCGTGGTCACGCCTCCGGCCAGGCAGGCCGCCGCTCCGGCCCGGGCCTGGTCGAGCAGGTCGTCCAGGCCCTGCGTGTCCTTGCGGCGGATGTGGTCGGCGATCCACGGCGTGAACGGCATCCCGTCGCCGAACCCGGCCATCGCCGTGTACTCCAGGTGCGTGTGCGCGTTGACGAGGCCGGGCATGATCACGGCGTTTGGATGCCGCTCGCCCTCGTCGCCGCTCGCCGGCCGGACTGCGGCTATGCGGCCGTCCTCGATCTCGACGCAGCCGTCGGCGATCGGCGGGCCGTCCATCGGGACGACCCAGTCGGCTCGCAGGATCACGCGAAGGGCTCGGACAGGATGTCGGAGACGCCGCGCTTGGGCTCGACGGCCTTCACCAGGAAGTACGAGAGCCAGTAGAGCACGAGCATCGGCACGTACTCGGCCGTCATCGTGACAGGGTCGGTGCCCGGCAGGACCGCGGCAAACACGGCGAGAGCGACGATCGCCTCGCGCCATCGCTTCTTCATGAAGGACGACCGCAGAATGCCGACGCGGCCCAGCATCATCATGACGACGGGCAGCTCGAACACCAACCCCATTGCCAACAGCGTCATGACGATGAAGTGGATGTAGTCGCTCGCCCGCGGCAGGTAGTGGATGTTCTGGCTGTTGTATCCGACCAGGAATTTGAGGGCCGCCGGGACGACGATGTACCAGCCGAACACGACGCCGATCAGGAACAGGACCGGGGTCAACCACAGCATCGGCCTGATGGTCTTCAGCGACTCCTCCGAGAAGGCCGGGATCACATAGGCGTAGAACTGGTACGTCAGCACCGGCAGGCTGATCAGCAAGCCTGCGTAGATGGAGACGCCGAGCGTCGTGAAGAAGGCCTCCCCCGGCGAGAAGCTGAACAGCTTCCGGTGGTGGATCGGGTCCGTGAGCAGCTGGAAGATGCGCCCGTACTCGTAGTAGCAGACCGAGACTGCCACCACGAGCACCGAGATCGAGACGATCAGCCGTGTGCGCAGTTCATCCAGATGCTCGACGAGCGTGAGCTCGTCATCCGGGTGTGCGCGCTTCATCCGCGCCATTGCGGATTACTCGCTCGCGCGAGGAGCCTGGTCGGGCGGAACGTACGCCGGTGGCGGCGTGTACGACTGGGGCGGGGTGTAGTTCGGCTGCGGCGGATTCAGCGCCGAGGCCTGGTTCGTCGACCCGCTGTGGTGGTCGTCGTCGTTGCCCGTGATCCCGTCCTTGAACTCGCGGATTCCCTTGCCCAGCGAGCGGCCCGCCTCGGGCAATCGCTTGGGGCCGAGGAAGAGCAGCGCGACGACCAGAACCAGGATGACTTCGGGGAGACCGAGTTGGAACGGCATTGTGCCTCCAGGGTAGCAGACCTCCGGAACGGGGAAAACCCCCGTTGGCTACACTTCGACGGCGCGTCCAATTCGGTTTGGATGCCCTATTTCCCCAATATCAAGGGACTAATGCCAGACCTGAGCATCCGTAACCTGCATGCCTCGATCGACGGCGCGGAGATCCTCCGTGGGATCGACCTCGACGTCGACCGGGGCAGCGTGCACGCCATCATGGGGCCGAACGGCTCCGGCAAGTCGACCCTCGCCCACGTTCTCATGGGCCACCCGGCCTACGAGGTGACGGAGGGCTCCGTCACGTTCCGGGGCACCGACGTGCTCGAGCTCGAGCCCGACGAGCGCTCGCGGCTTGGGGTCTTCCTCGCGTTCCAGTACCCGAGCGCGATCCCGGGCGTGACCGTCGCGAACTTCCTGCGCATGGCCGTGAACGCGCACCGGCGCGGCGCCGACGGTGAGCAGAACCCGATCCGCATCCCCGAGTTCCGCAAGCTCCTCCAGGAGAACATGGAGATGCTGAAGATCGACCGTTCGATGACGTCGCGGTATCTGAACGACGGCTTCTCGGGCGGCGAGAAGAAGCGGGTCGAGATCCTCCAGATGGCCATCCTGCGGCCGCAGCTCGCGATCATGGACGAGACCGACTCCGGGCTCGACATCGACGCCCTGCGCATCGTCTCGGAGGGCGTGAACCACGCTGTCCGGGCCGGAGATGGGCATTCTCGTGATCACGCACTACGCGCGCCTGCTCCACTACATCAAGCCCGACGTCATCCACGTGCTGGTCGACGGGCGCATCGTTCGGACGGGCGGCCCCGAGCTCGCAGACGAGCTCGAGCGCGACGGCTACGCACCGTTCGGCATCGACGAGGAGGCGGTTCCCGTTGGCTAGGACCGAGCTCACCCCGCAGGAGGCCCAGGCCACCGCTCTGGGCGACTACAAGTTCGGCTTCCACGACGAAATGGTGCCGTTCTTCCGCACCCAGCGCGGCCTGAACGAGGAGATCGTCCGCGAGATCTCGGCATACAAGTCCGAGCCCGAGTGGATGACCGACTTCCGCGTCAAGGCCTACCGCCACTTCGTCGAGCGCGAGCTGCCGAAGTGGGGCGGCGACCTTGGCCGGATCGACTTCGACAACATCTACTACTACCTGAAGCCCGTCGAGGAGCAGGCCCGGAGCTGGGACGACCTGCCCGACGGGATGCGGGAGACGTGGGACAAGCTGGGCATCCCCGAGGCCGAGAAGAAGTACCTGGCCGGCGTCGGCGCCCAGTACGAGTCCGAGGTCGTCTACCACAACCTGCAGAAGGACCTGGCCGACCAGGGCGTGCTGTTCGCCGACACCGATACGGCTCTGCGGGAGCACGAGGACATCTTCCGCGAGCTCTTCGGCACCGTGATCCCGTACAACGACAACAAGTTCGCGGCGCTCAACTCGGCCGTGTGGTCGGGTGGCTCGTTCATCTATGTGCCGCCCGGGGTCAAGGTCGAGCTGCCGCTGCAGGCCTACTTCCGCATCAACGCCGAGAACATGGGGCAGTTCGAGCGGACGCTGATCGTCGTCGACCGCGACGCCTACGTGCACTACGTCGAGGGCTGCACCGCCCCGATCTACTCGACCGACTCGCTGCACTCCGCCGTCGTCGAGATCATCGTCCGCGAGGGCGGCCGCTGCCGCTACACGACCATCCAGAACTGGTCGACGAACGTCTACAACCTCGTCACCAAGCGGGCCGTCGCCGAGAAGAACGCGACGATGGAGTGGGTCGACGGCAACCTGGGCTCGCAGCTGACCATGAAGTACCCGGCCGTCCTGCTGAAGGGCGAGGGTGCGCACGGCGAGGTGCTCTCGATCGCATTCGCCGGCCATGGCCAGCACCAGGACGCCGGTGGCAAGATCACCCACATGGCGCCGAACACGTCGTCGGTGATCACCTCGAAGTCGATCTCCAAGGACGGCGGCCGCAGCTCCTACCGCGGCCTGCTGCAGGTGAACGACGGCGCCGTCGGCTCGCGCTCGAAGGTGGTCTGCGACGCGCTCATCCTCGATGACGAGAGCCGCACCGACACCTACCCGTACATCGACATCAAGGAGAACGCGGTCGACATCGGCCACGAGGCGACCGTCTCCAAGATCGGCGACGAGCAGCTCTTCTACCTGATGAGCCGCGGGCTGTCCGAGGCGGAGGCCTCGGCGATGGTGGTCTCCGGCTTCATCGAGCCGATCACCAAGGAGCTCCCGCTGGAGTACGCCGTCGAGATGAACCGGCTGATCCAGCTGCAGATGGAAGGCTCCGTAGGCTGATGGCGGGAGTCACGGTGTCGGAGCCCGCCTGGCTCGCGGGCAAGCGCGCGGCTGCGCTGTCGACGTACGACGCGCTGCCGGTGCCGTCCAACCGCGAAGAGGCCTGGCGGTTCACCAACCTGCGCGGCTTCGATCCGGAGGTGTTCGCCGCCCGGCCGGCCGACGTGGAGCTCGACGGCACCGCTGCTGGAGCCGTTTTCACGACCATGGCCCGCGCGGTCGACTCGCACCCGGAGCTGCTCGAGCGGCACCTCGGCTCCGTCGTCTCCGACGGCGAGAAGTTCGCGGCCGCAAATGCCGCCCGCTGGAGCGACGGCGTGTTCCTGCACGTGCCGGCCGGTGTCTCAGTCGACGTGCCGCTGCGCGCGGCCGTCGAGCTGGGCGAGGAGGGCTCGGCCCTCTACCACCGCGTCCTGGTCGTGCTGGAGCGGGGAGCCCGGGCGACGTTCGTCGAGGAGTTCCGCTCCGAGGCGCCCGGCTATCTGAACGTCGTCGTCGAGCTCGTGGTCGCCGCCGAAGCCCGGCTCGAATACGTGACGCTGCAGCACCACCACTCCGAGACGCGTCAGTTCGGCACCCACCGGGCCACCGTGGGCCGCGACGCCGAGCTCGACTGGGTGGCGGCGGCGCTCGGCGGCACACGGGCCAAGTCCCGCATGGAGAGCGTGCTGGCCGGCCCCGGCGCACACGTCAAGGTCACCGGCGCCTACTATCTGACCGGCCGCGAGCACGTCGACTACGACACGACCCAGGAGCACGCCGCCCCGAACACCACCTCCGACCTCGCGTTCAAGGGCGTCCTGGCCGACCACTCCCGGGCGGTGTGGCGCGGCGTCATCCGGGTGGACAAGGGCGCGCAGAAGACCGACGCCTATCAGGAGAATCGCAACCTGCTGCTCTCGACCGACGCGCAGGCGACGCCGATCCCCGGCCTCGAGATCGAGGCCAACGACGTGCGTTGCACCCACGGTGCGACGGTCGGCCAGGTGGACAGCGCCCAGCTCTTCTACCTGATGGCCCGCGGACTCGACCGCGCGTCGGCGCAGCGGATGATCGTGCGCGGCTTCTTCGAGGACGTGCTCGACCGCATCGGCTCGGCCCAGGTCCGCGAGCGGCTGGCCGAGGCGCTCGAGTCGCGCATCGGCTGATCGCCGAATCCCCCGCGCATACACTGACCGGTATGGCGGTGCAGGCCCAGACGCCGCTCGACGCGGCCCGGATCAAGCTGGATTTCCCGATCCTCGGGAAGCCGGTGCACGGGAAGCAGCTCGTCTACCTCGACTCGGCGGCGTCGTCGCAGAAGCCGCGCGCGGTGATCGACACGATCACCGACGTCTACGAGAACTCCTACGCCGCGGTGCATCGGGCGGTATACGCCCTGGGCGAGGCGGCGACCGAGCGCTACGAGGGCGCCCGTGACACGGTGGCCGCGCTGCTGAACGCGCGCTCGCGGCGCGAGATCGTCTTCGTGCGCAACGCCACCGAGGGCCTGAACCTGGTCGCCTACGCATACGGCGACAAGTTCGTCGGCGAGGGCGACGTGATCGTCACGACCGAGATGGAGCACCACTCCAACCTCGTGCCGTGGCAGATGCTCGCCCGCCGCCGCGGGGCGACGGTGCGCTACCTGGCGCTCACGAGCGACGGCCGCCTCGACCCGGAGTCGCTGGACGAGCTCGCCTCGGTCGAGAACGTGAAGCTGGTGGCGGCGACGCATGTGTCCAACTCGCTGGCCGCGGTGAACGACATCCCGGCGCTGTCGGCGTGGGCGCACGAGCGCGGTGCGGTGATGGTGTGCGACGGCGCCCAGGCGGCGCCGCACATGCCCGTCGACGTGCGCACGCTCGGCTGCGACTTCTACGCGATCTCCGGCCACAAGATGTGCGGCCCCGGAGCGGGCGCGCTATGGGGCCGAGAGGAGCTGTTCGAGCGGATGGACCCGTTCATGACCGGCGGCGGCCAGATCGGGAAGGTCGAGCTCGACCGCACCACCTGGAACGAGCTGCCGTACAAATTCGAGCCTGGCGTCCCGCCGCTGGCCGAGGTCGTCGGGTTCGGCGCGGCGATCGACTACGTGACCGGGATCGGCCTCGAGGCCATCCATGCCCACGAGCAGGCGCTCGTGCGCTACGGCTGGGACGTGCTCTCGGCCGTGCCCGGCGTGACCGTCTACGGCCCGCCGCCGCCCGACCGTGCCGGAATCCTCTCGTTCACCGTCGCCGACGTCCACCCGCACGACGTCGCCCAGGTGCTCGACTCCGAGGCGATCTGCGTGCGCGCCGGCCACCACTGCACCCAGCCGGCGATGCGCCGCTTCGGCCTGATCGCCACGGCCCGCGCGAGCATCTACCTCTACAACACGGCAGAGGACTTCGACCGGCTTGCGGCGGGCATCGAGAAGGTCAAGCGCACGTTCAGCGTTTAAACCGGGGTCTGACCCCGAACGCTGGCCGGTACACTTTCTCGACAGGATATGGACGACTTCTACCGCGAGAACATCCTCGATCACTACCGGAACCCGCGTAACAGCGGGCATCTCGACACGCCCACCACGACGGCCGAGGGCGTCAACCCGCTGTGCGGCGACGAGCTTTCGGTCGAGCTGGACATCGAGGACGACGTCGTACGCGACGTCCGCTTCAACGGCCGCGGCTGCGCGATCAGCCAGGCGGCGGCGTCGATGATCTCGGACGTCGTCAAGGGCAAGACGGTCGAGGAGGTGGCCGCGCTCGGTCGCGACGACGTCCTGGAGGAGCTCGGAATCCCGCTCACGCCGATCCGGCTCAAGTGCGCGCTGCTCTCCGTCAGCGTGCTCAAGGTCGCCCTCGGGCGCACCCCGGGAGAAGACGACCGTGAGATCGAGTGGAGATCGCAGTAGGCCCGGTCGAGGCGATCCCCGAAGGGGGCGTCAAGATCGTCCAGTCAGGCTCGCTCTTCGTCGGTGTCTACCGCATCGACGGCGAGCTCTACGCGATCGAGGATCGCTGTAGCCACGACGACGGCCCGCTCTGCGAAGGCGAGCGGGACGGCTTCTGCGTCGTCTGCCCCCGCCACGGCGCCCGCTTCGACCTGCGCACCGGCGCCGTGCTGTCGCTGCCGGCCACCGAGGACGTCGACGCGTTCGAGGTCGTGGTTCGGGACGGCGAGGCGTTCGTGCTCGCGTAGACTGTGAGGCCCATGGAGACGCTGTCGGAGGCCACGCAGGAGTATCTGGAAAGCATCTACTGGCTGTACGAGGCCGGTATCGACCGCACCCAGGCGAACCTCGCCCGGGCCCTCCAGGTGTCGCAGCCCTCGGCCAGCGAGATGCTGCGGCGGCTGACCGACGACGGCCTCGTCAGGCGCGACGAGCACAAGCTGATCCAGTTCACCGACCGGGGCCGCGAGGTGGCCTCCCGGATCGTGGCCCGGCACCGCACCGTCGAGGCCTACCTGGTCAAGGTCATGGGCATCCCGTGGGACGAGGTGCACGAGGAGGCCCACGCGATGGAGCACTCGATCTCGCCCCGGCTCGAGACCAAGATGCTCGAGATGATCGGCGAGGTGCGGACGTGCCCCCACGGCCATCCCATCGGCGACTACCCGCGCGAGCCCGGCGAGGCGCTGCCGGCCGTCCCCGTGGGCAGCGAGCTGGTCGTCCTGCGGCTCGAGAACGAGGCCGAGGAGATGCTCCACTACCTGAAGCAGCACGGCGTCGAGCCGGGCCGCAGCTACACCGTCAGCGAGCGGCGCGGCCACGGCGACGACGCCGTCACCGAACTCGTCGACATCGAGGCGGGCACCACCCACGAGGTGGACGACCGGCTCGCGCGCACCGTGTCCGTGGTGGTCACGAGCCGCGGCGACGGGGCCGTCTCGGACGTTGTCGAGGCCGGCGCGGAGCTGCAGCTGCTCGGTCCCACCCGCTGGGGCATGTAACACCTCCCGCGGCCTTTCGGACGTCGCCGCCTGTTGCTACGATATCCGTACCGCGGAAAGGAGGTGGTCCGACTTGTTAGACGGTTCAAGACGGGCGAGTGGAGGTGCTCGCGGGTAGGGGCGAATCCCTGAACCCACGGGGAATCGCTGCAGCCGGCGTTGGGATAGCCTCCGCCACCTCCTAGGTGCGCGGGGTCGGCAATCGCCGCTACCCAATCCAAAGCGAAATCACCGACGGCGGGGCGCACCAGGCCAAGGCCTGTGCGCCCCGCCGGTGTGTTTAAGGGCGTTTCTGTGGACGCCGCCGTCATTGAGCGCGCAACGATCGTGCTAGCGTGCGGGCCATGCCGGTGCTCCGGATCATCATCGCCAGCACGCGTCCCGGCCGGGCCGGGCTCCCGGTGGCCGACTGGTTCATCGGCGTCGCCCGCGACCACGACGGGTTCGACGTCGAGGTGACCGATCTCGCCGAGCTCGACCTGCCGTTCATGGACGAGCCGAAGCATCCGCGCTTCCACGAGTACACGCACGACCACACCCGGGCGTGGAGCGAGACCGTCGCCGCGTCCGACGCGTTCGTGTTCGTGATGCCCGAGTACAACTTCGGGATCAACGCGCCGCTCAAGAACGCGATCGACTACCTCCACCAGGAGTGGCAGGACAAGCCCGTCGCGTTCGTCAGCTACGGCGGCATCGCCGGCGGGACGCGGGCCGTGCAGATGACGAAGCAGATCGTCTCGGCGCTGAAGATGCTGCCCGTCTACGAGGCGGTCTACATCCCCTTCGTCGCCCGGCAGATCGAGGACGGACGCTTCACCCCGAGCGACATCACCCAGACCTCAGCGGTCGCGCTGCTCGACGAGCTCGTCCGCGTCGAGGCGGCCCTGCGGCCGCTCCGCGCGACCCACTCCGTCTAGCGGGTATACGCCTCGGCCATCGACGCCGGGTCGATGCCGAGCTCGCCACGCATCGGGGCGATGTCGCACTCCGTGCCCGCGAGCAGCATCGTGATCTGGTCGGGGGTGACCCGCAGCGGCGGCGGCAGGTGGCGCAGCAGCAGCCGCGCCTGCGCGCGCATGAGGCCGGCCGGCGTATGCACCTTCGGGTGCGGCCGGCGGCCGGTGTTGCGCGCGATCTCGTCGAGCAGCTCGTCGAACGTGAAGACCTGGGGGCCACCGAGCTGGTAGCGCTTGCCGATCGTCTCCGGCCGCTCCAGCGCCCGTGAGAACGCCGCCGCGACGTCGCCCGCCCACACGGGCTGGTGGCGGTAGCGGCCGTCGCCGATCACCGGCGTGACCGGCATCCGCACGAGCCGCTCGAACTCGGCGAACGCGCCGCCGCCGCGGGCGAACACGAAGCTCGGCTCGAACACGGTCCAGTCGAGGTCGCTCGCGGTCACCGCCTGGACGCCCTTCCACTTGCTGCCCCAGTAGCCGGTGAGCGGTGCATGCTCCTCGGTGACGCCGAGGGCGCTCATGTGCAGGAACCGGCGCACGCCTGCCGCCCTGGCCGCGGCGACGGCGTTTGCGGGGCCCTGCGCGTTCACGGCCTCGAGCTGCTCCGGGCTCCCGTCGAGGATCGCGACCAGGTAGACGACGGCGTCCGCGCCCTGCGCGGCGTCCTCGATCGACTTCGGGTCGGTGACGTCGCCGCCGGTGCGGCGCGAGAACGGGACGACCTCGTGCCCGTCGGACTCGAGCCGCTCCACCACGCGCGCGCCGATGAACCCGCTCCCTCCGGTGACGAGCACCCTCACTGCTTGTAGCCCGGCTCGAAGTTGAGGTAGTACTTGCTCGGCGTCGGCTCGGCCTGGCCCTGGTACTTGCTCCCCAGCCGCCCCGAGCCGTAGGGATGCTCGGCCGGCGTCGTCAGCGTGTGGAAGCTGAGCTGGCCGATCCGCATACCCGGATAGACGGTGATCGGGAGGTTGGCCATGTTCGCGAGCTCGAGCGTGATGTGGCCGTCGAAGCCCGCGTCGATGATCCCGGCTGTCTGGTGGACGACGAGGCCGAGCCGGCCGAGCGAGCTCTTGCCGTCGAGCGACGCGACGATGTCTGACGGAAGGGTCACCCGCTCGGCAACGACCGCGAGCACGAATTCGCCGGGGTGGAGGATGAACGGCTCGTCGTCGGTGACCGTGACGAGCTCGGTGAGGTCCTCCATCGGCCGCTTCACGTCGATGTAGGCGTAGCGGGAGTTGCGGAACACGCGGAACGCGTTGCCCACCCGGACGTCGATGCTGCCCGGCTGCACCATGGCGTCGTCGAACGGGTCGATCCCGATCCGTCCGGCGGCCACTTCCTCACGGATAGACCGGTCGGACAGCACCATCCGCGGGATTGTATCCAGTGCCGTCTGCTATTTTTGGGTGCAGGAAGCGGCGACCGGCACCGGCAGGCCCGCTGCGGAAATTCTGCACGAGGGGGAGGGTGAGCCAATGCCACGCACGGTCGATCTGCGCACCGAGATTCCAGGCCCGAAGTCGCGCGAGATCGTGGCTCGCAAGGAGCGGGTCGTCGCCGACGCGAAGAGCCTGCTGACGCCCATGGTGATGGACCACGCCCATGGCTGCGTCGTCACGGACGTCGACGGGAACACGTTCCTCGACTGGTCGGGTGGCATCGGCTGCCTGAACGTCGGCCACACGAACGCCGCCGTCTCGGCGGCGCTGCACGCCCAGGTCGACCGCTTCCTGCACACCGATTTCACGATCGTGCCCTACGAGTCGTACGTCGAGCTGGCCGAGCGCATCACCGCGCGGAGCCCGATCGCCGGCCCGAACAAGGCGGTGTTCTTCAACTCGGGCGCCGAGGCCGTCGAGAACGCGGTCAAGATCGCCCGCCACGCCACCGGCCGGCCGGCCGTGATCGCCTTCGAGGGCGCGTTCCACGGACGGACGCTGATGGCGATGTCGCTGACGTCGAAGCAGCATCCGTACAAGGCCGGAATGGGCCCGTTCGCGCCGGAGGTCTACCGCGCGCCGTTCCCGAACCCGTATCGGTGGGAGGGGGACGACCCCGCCGGCGAGGCGCTCGACGCGCTCCGCCGCATGCTGGTCACGCACGTCGCGCCCGAGGCTGTCGCCGCGATCGTCTTCGAGCCCGTCCAGGGCGAGGGCGGGTTCGTGGTGCCGCCGGTCGAGTGGGTTCAGGGCCTGCGCGAGCTCGCGAGCGAGCACGGGATCATCCTCATCTGCGACGAGGTGCAGTCCGGCTACGGCCGCACCGGCAAGTTCTTCGCCGTCGAGCACTTCGGCATCGAGCCCGACCTGATCACGATCGCCAAGTCGATCGCCGCCGGCGTGCCCATGTCCGGAGTCTTCGGCCGGGCCGACCTGATGGACGCCGCGCCCGACAGCTCGATCGGTGGCACGTACGTCGGCTCACCGCTCGGCTGCGTCGCCGGCCTGGCCGTGCTCGACGAGATCGACGACAGGGGACTGCTCGCCCGCGGCACCGAGATCGGCGACCGTATCCGGGGCCGCTTCGACGAGTGGGCCGGCCGCCACGAGAACATCGGCGACGTGCGCGGCCTGGGGCCGATGCTCGCGATCGAGTTCGTGACCGACCGCGCCACCCGGACGCCGGCGCCGCGTATCGCCGCCGCAGTCCGCGAGCACGCCCTCCAGTCGGGCCTGATCCTGCTGAACGCGGGCATCCACGGGAACTGCGTCCGCGTGCTCGTCTCGCTGGTCGCCACAGACGATCAGATCGCCGAGGCACTCGACATCTTTGCCGCCGCGGTCGAGCAGGCCGTGGGCGCTCCGAGGCTCGCCACCACCGCCGGATAACGCCCTCCCGGGGGCCGATTGTCAAGAGAATTCCGCCGGACTTAAGGAGTCCGGAAGGGTTCCGTTAACGGAGGAGCGCTCACCCAGACACCGGAGTACGGTCTCCCCACTCGAGGCGCAAGGAGGGGTCCGTGAGGTTTCGTGTGGCAGGGTTGACGCTGGTTTTCGTGCTCGTTCTCGTGATACCCACCACCGCCTCGGCCTTCACCTCCGTGCCTGCCTTCCGGTCGGCACTGCAGCGGCGCATCAACAACTTCCGCGCCGAGTACGGCAGGGCGCCGATCCATCTGAACCTGCGGCTCGAGCACTCGGCCCAGGCGCACTCGAACGACATGGCGGCGCACAACGACTTCTCGCACTCGAGCTCGAACGGCACCAGCTGGGCGGCCCGGATCCGCTACTGGGGCTACCGGGGCAGCTGGATCGGCGAGAACCTGGCCGTCGGCAATGTCACGGCCCGGACCGTCATGGTGATGTGGAAGGCGAGCCCGCCCCACCGCGCCAACCTGCTGAACGGGCACTTCGCCGCGGTCGGCATCGGCGCCCACTCCGGCAAGTACGCCGGTCGCACCGCCTACTACGTCACGTCCGATTTCGGCGGCTGAGCCGCCCTCGGCAAGACAACCTCTTCCAGCGCTGCCTTCTCGCGAGGTGCTCAAGCGTGGTCGCGAACGTCCGAATACACGGGAGGATAATTCGCAGTCCATCTATAGCACAGGGCAGGAATGGCAGAGTTTCACGTCAAACGGATCACGCTCGCCAGCGGCAAGGTCGTGGAGCTGGTCTATCTCCAGACAGGGTGGGAGGAGACCGCCGCCGTCGAGGCCGACGAGGCCGGCGCGACCGCGGAGCCGCGGCTTCGCGTCCGCCGCATCGAGCTCTGCCCGCAGTGCGGCTCCGACCGGGTGCACCCCCTCGACTGGCGCGAGGTCGAGGACATGCGCTGGGAGCTGGACGTGCGCTGCCCGGACTGCCGCTGGGCCGGCGGTGACGTGTACGAGCAGCCCGAGGTGGAGCGCTACGACGACGTCCTGCTCGCGGGCGCAGGCGACCTGACCGAGGAGCTCGACCGGATCACGCGGGAGAACATGGCCGAGCACCTCGAGCGCTTCCGCGCGGCCCTCGACGCCGACGCGATCACCCCGTTCGACTTCTGATGAATAACCGGTGCCAGGCACCGGCTATCACGCTAGTGGCGCAGGTGCTGCTGCTCGCGGTGGCGCTCGAGCGCGGCCTCGATCAGGCGGTCGAGCAGCTCCGAGTAGCTGACCCCGGTGGCTTCGAAGAGCTTTGCGTAGACGCTCGTCTCCGTGAAGCCCGGGATCGTGTTGATCTCGTTCACGACGACATCGCCGCCGTCGTTGATGAACATGTCGATCCGGGCCATGCCCTCGCACTGGCAGGCCCTGAACGAGTCGAGCGCGACCCGCTGCACCTCCTCGGTCAGCTCCGGGTCGATGTCGGCCGGGGCCTCGAGGTCCATGCCGCCGGGCTCGTACTTGGCGGAGTAGTCGTACCACTCCGAGTTCACGTGCAGCCGGCCGGGAACGCTCACGAGCGGGTCGTGGCTGCCGAGCACACCGCACTCGATCTCCATGCCGTGCACCATCGCCTCGACGAGCACCTTGGAGTCGTGCTGGAAGGCCAGGTCGAGCGCGGGCGCGAGGCCGTCGATGTCGGTCACCTTGCTGATCCCCACGCTCGAGCCCAGCCGGGCGGGCTTGACGAAGCACGGCAGCGAGATCTCGGCCGCCGCGAGCATCGCCTCGACGTCGGTGTCGAGCACCGTATGCGCCTCGAGGGTCACGCTGCGGGCGGTGGTGATGCCGTTCGCGTTGAGGACGACCTTCACCATCGCCTTGTCCATCGTGAGGGCCGAGGCGAGGACGCCCGAGCCGACGTAGGGGACGCCCAGCATCTCGAGCATGCCCTGCAGCGTCCCGTCCTCGCCGTACGGCCCGTGCAGCATGGGCACGACCACGTCGATCTGGCCGACCGCCCGGGCCTGGCTGAGCGTCCCGCCGGCGCGGGGGATGACGCTGCGCGAGTTCGATCCCGGGTCGAGCGCGAGCCGCTCGCCCTCGGCCGCCGGCGCCTCGAGCTGCCAGGAGCCGTCGCGGTCGATGGTCACGCCGACGACGTCGTAGCGGTCGGGGTCGAGCGCCGCTGCCACCGAGGCGCCCGAGGCGATCGAGATCTCGTGCTCCGAGCTGCGGCCGCCGGAGAGGACGGCCACCCGCAGGCGGACGACCTCGCTCACGTCGACGGCGGCGGGCCGCCGCAGCTCGGGTCACTCGGCCGGTACTTGGTCACGGTCAGTGTGACAAGCGTGCCACGCGGGGCGGTTGGCCCGTTCGGGCTCTGGGACTGGACGATGTTGTTCTTCGACTGGTCGTTGCACTCGGGCACCTGCATCACCGTGTACCTGAAGCCGGCCGAGGTGAGATCGTGCTTGGCCTGGCCGACCGGCTCATTGACGACGTTCGGCAGCGTCGCCTGCGCCGGTCCGTTCGAGATCAGGATCGTAAGTGAGGAGTGCTGCGGGATGATCGTGCCGATCGCGCTCGGATAGGTCTGGAACGCCTGGCCCTTCGGCGCCTGATTGGAGCGGGTCTGGCAGGTGGCCTTGAGCGTCAGCTTCTGGAGCTCCTTGGTCGCCGCGGCGCAGCTCTTCCCGGACACGTCCGCGATCTGAACGGACCCACTCGCCACCTTCAGGGTCACGGTGGCACCGAGCTTCTGCGACGTGCCCTCCTTGGGTGTGCTCCCGAAGACGAAGTTCTGTGCGGCCGCTGGTGAGTTGAGGAGGGTCTGCGCGACCTTGAATCCCTTGCTCTGCAGCAACGTCGTCGCATCGGTCAGGGACAGGCCCTTCACATGCGGAACGGTGACCGCGCTCGGGCCGACTCCTACCAGGAGCACCACGGTGGACCCGTTCGAGACGCCCGAGCCGACCGACGGGTCGGTGCGGACGACCTTCTGGATGTCGGCGATGCTCGACTTCGTGGTCTGGCAGTGCCCCTTCAGCCCGTCGGCCTTGAGCGTCGCGGTCGCCTGCGTGCACGACTGGCCGATCACCGACTGCGGCACCGTCTTGTCGTTGCCCGAGAGCATCGAGTAGACGACGTATCCGGCTACGGCCGCCAGGGCCAGCAGGACGAGGACGAGCACCCACGGCCAGGCGCTGCGGCGTGGGGCCGGCCGGGCGGGAGGCGGAGGCGGAGGCGGCTGGTGCATGACGCTCGTCGCGCCCTCCTGCGCCTGGCCGATGACCCGGGTGGCCTCGCTGGCCGCGATCACGCGGGTCGCCTGCTGCGTGTCGGCAGACGCCGACTGGCCGCGGCTGACCCGGGCGAGTTCCTCGGCCATCCCCTTGGCCGACGAGAACCGCAGCGCCGGGTCCTTGGCCAGCGCCCGCATCACCACCTGCTCCATCGCGGGCGAGACGAGCCGGTTGCGCCGGTTGAGCGGTGGCGGCGTGTCGGAGACCTGCTTCATCGCGATGTCGACGGCCGACTCGCCCGTGAACGGCAGGTCGCCGCAGAGCATCTCGTAGAGCACGACGCCCATCGAGTAGATGTCGGACTCCGGGCCGACGGCCAGGCCGCGGGCCTGCTCGGGCGACAGGTATTGGGCGGTGCCGACGATCGAGCCGACTTCGGTCATCTGCTGGGTGTTGGCCGCCCGGGCGATGCCGAAGTCCGTCACCTTCAGCCGGCCTTCGTCGGTCAGCACCATGTTGTGCGGCTTCACGTCGCGGTGCACGACGCCCTGGCGATGGGCGGCCTCGAGCGCCGCCAGCGCCTGCGTCGCGTAGTTGATCGCCTCGGGCTCGGGCAGCGGCGCCCGCTGGGTGATCTCCTCCTTCAGCGTCGGGCCGTCCAGGTACTCCATGGCGATGTACGACGTCCCCATCGCCTCACCGCGGTCATACACGGTCACGATGTTGGGGTGGCGCAGGCTGGCGGCCGCGGCCGCCTCGCGCCGGAACCGCTCGACGAACGCGGCGTCGCGGGCGTACCGGTCGGACAGGATCTTGATGGCGACCTTGCGCCCCAGCGACTGGTCGGTGGCCAGGTAGACGTCGGCCATGCCGCCGGAGCCGATCTGGCGCTCGATCACGTAGCGGCCGTCGTACAGCTGCCCGATGAGGGAGAAGGCGCTCACGAAGCCGCTACTTTGCCACGCCTGGGTGTAGGTACGCCTCGATCACCTTCGCGGCGATCGGCGCTGCGATCTGGCCGCCGAACTCCGGCGTGTTCTCCACGACGACCGCGACGGCGATCTTGGGGTTCTCCGCGGGGGCGAACGCAATGAACCACGCGGTGTTCAGCCCGTTGACGCCCGTCTCGGCCGTTCCCGTCTTGCCGGCCACGTTCAGGCCGAGCACGTTCGCCGCCGTTCCGGTGCCCTCGTCGACCACGTTGCGCATGTCCTCGTTCAGCTGCGCGGCCGTCCCGGGCGACATCACCCGCTCGACCTCCTGCGGCTTGCCGGTGTAGACCGTGTGGCCGCCCGGGGTCACCACCTTGTCCACCAGCCGCGGGGCCATGCGCACGCCGTCGTTTGCGACCGTCGCCGCCACGGTGGCCATCTGCATCGGTGTAACGCCCAGCCGCTCCTGCCCGATTGCGACGCGGCCGACGTCACTGGCGCGAGCGGCCCAGCAGGTGCCCGTTCTGGTAGATCCCGCTCGGGTTCATCTCGTCGGTCGGGTAGGTGAACGGCGGCAGCTGGAAGAACCCGAACTTCTGCATCGTGTCCTCGAGGCGCCGTTGCCCGACTTCTCACCCAGCTGGGCGAAGTACGTATTGACCGAGTTTGTGAGCGCGGTCTTCAGGTCGATCGTGCCGAAGCTCTCGGTGCCCGCGTTGCAGAGCTGGTGGCCCTCGTCGGTGATGCAGTGGCCGCCGGCGTCGATTTCAGCTGCTTCGGTCCGTAGCCGGCGTTCAGCGCGCTCGTGGCGGTGACGATCTTGAACGTCGAGCCCGGGGCATACAGCCCCTGCGTGGCCCGGTTCAGGAGCGGCGCGCCGCCCTTCTTGGTGAGCCGGGAGAAGTTCTGGTCGACCTTGGTCGGATCGAAGCTCGGCGACGAGTACATCGCGACGACGCGGCCCGTGCTCGGCTCGATCGCCACCACGGCCCCGGTCAGGCCCTGGAGCCCCTCCTGAGCCGCCTTCTGGGCCGGGACCGACAGGCTGGTGATGACGTTGTCGCCGGTGACGGTCTCGCCGCGGAGCGTCGAGCCGATGTTCGAGATCACCGTCGCGAGGTCGGAGTTCGATGCCGTCAGGTACGGGTTCTCGGCCAGCTCGAGGGCGGTGCGGCCGTCGCCGACCGTGTTGTACCCGACCGCGTGCGCGAACAGCGGGCCGAACGGATAGCGGCGGGTGTAGAGGGTGAGCCCATTGTGGTGCTCCGCCTTGTTGTGCGCGAGGACGGTCTTCCCGTTGGCCGCCAGGATCAGGCCGCGCTTGATCTGCAGCTGGCGGTAGACGAGGCGGGCGTTGTCGCGCCGGTCGGCGAGTGATGACGACGCCCAGATCTGCCAGTAGGCCGTCATCGTGATCAGGAGCGCGATGCCGACGGCGGAGAGGCGGAAGAGGGTCGTGATCTGGCGGTTCACGTCTGCCGCCTTGTCGCGGCCCGGTCGGACACCATGAGGAGCAGCGCCAGGACGAGGAAGTTGGACACGATCGACGATCCGCCGTAGCTCACGAACGGCAGCGTCACGCCGGTCAGAGGGATCAGCCGGGTGATGCCCCCGACGATCAGAAAGGCCTGGAGGGTCAGCGAGAACGTGAGCCCGCAGGCGAGCAGCTTCGAGAAGCTGTCGTCGGCCAGAGTGGCGATCTTGAAGCCGCGGTAGGCGAAGAGCAGGTAGATCAGGAGCAGCCCCGCAGCGCCGGCGAGGCCGGTCTCGTCGGACCAGGCGGCGTAGATGCCGTCCGTCTGGACAGCCGGGATGATCGTCTGCCCGTGGCCGATCACCTGCAGGCTGCGGCCGAGGCCGGTGCCGAAGATGCCGCCGTCGGCGATCGACTCCACCGACTGGACGACCTGGTAGCCGGTGCTGTGCGCGTGCGTCCAGGGGTCGATCCAGATCGAGAACCGCTCGCGCACGTGCGGGATCGCCTTGTAGATGAACAGCGATCCGGCTGCGAACGTGGCCAGGCCGAGCACGGTATAGAGGTGGCGGCCGGTCGCGACGTAGATCATCGCCAGGAAGATCCCGAACAGGAGCAGCGCCGAGCCGAGGTCGTTCATCACAGCCAGCACGCCGAGCGAGATGCCCGCCATGAGCGCGAGCGGGCCGAGGTGGCGGGCCGCGGGGATGTCGAGTCCCAGCACGCGGCGCCGCCCGTGCGTCAGCACCTCGCGGTTCTCGCGCAGGTAGCCGGCGAGGGCGATCACGAGCAGCAGCTTTACGAACTCGCCCGGCTGCACCTGGACGCCACCGATCCGGATCCACAGGCGGGCGCCGTTCACCGTCGTCCCGGCCACCATCGTCAGCAGGAGCAGACCGACCGCGGCCGTCGCGAGCGAGTACTTGTACGGCTCGAGCCGGCGGTACGTCGCCGAGCAGGAAGATCAGGCCCAGGAAGCCGATCAGGCCGATCACGATCCACACCGACTGGTCGCGGGCGAGGGTCGGCTGGAGCCGGTAGATCTCGGTCAGCCCCAGACCGGACAGGAGCGCCGCGAGCGGCAGCAGCCACGGGTCGGCATTGGGCAGGCCGGCGCGCACGCCGATGTGCGCCACGGCGAACAGCGCCAGGAAGATGCCGGCGTAG
Organism: uncultured Actinomycetes bacterium; assembly: GCA_963708365.1. Lineage (GTDB taxonomy): Bacteria > Actinomycetota > Thermoleophilia > Gaiellales > JAICJC01 > JAICJC01. Next base: position 309,563 of record CAVPSM010000006.1, on the reverse strand, counting down.
ACGAGCGAGGTGCTCGAGATCTGGTTCTGGCGGGCGGTGTAGACCGACGCGAAGCCGATCGCGGTCAGCATCCCCACGAAGACCAGGTTCAGGAGCTCGCGCAGGCGCAGCGACGACCTCACGGGCTTGCCACCTCGTACGGCCGCAGCGTCGACATCGCGCCGGAGTCGCTGCGCAGCGTGTGGTCGAAGAGCGTCTTGCGCTGCCGCGGCGTCAGCGTCGCGTAGCTGATGGTCGACTCGTAGACGACGTGGTAGAGGTGCACGCCGAAGGGCAGGTCAACCGGCACGCCCTGGTAGACGGCGACGCGGCCGGTCGCCGTGTCCGCGCCGATGAAGTGGCTCTCGCGCAGACCGATGACGGCCGCGACGGCAAGCCCGATCGCGAGCACGCCGGCGCCGAGCAGGGCGACGATCGTGCGCAGGCGCGGCCCGCCGTCGTCGTCGTGGTCGCTGTCCTCGAGGCCGGCGGGCAGGATGTGCGTGCGTCCGTCGGCGGCGGGCTCGGCCTGGGCCTCGGCGTCGCCGATCCGGAAGACGATCGCGGTCACGTTGTCCTCGCCGCCGCCGGCGAGCGCCGCCCGGACGAGGTCGCGGGCGATCGCGGCCGCGCCGCCGCCGCCGGCCAGGAGGTCGGCGATCGTCGCCTCGGGCACCATGGTGTTCAGGCCGTCGCTGCAGAGCAGGAAGACGTCGCCGTCCTGGGCGCGCACCTCGAACGTGTCCACGTCGACCGACTCGTCCGTCCCCAGGGCACGGGTGATCACGCTGCGCTGCGGATGGCGCTCCGCGTCGGTCTCCGAGAGCTCGCCCTTGCGCACCAGCTCGCCCACCAGTGAGTGGTCGTCGGAGAGCCGCTGCAGGCTTCCGTCGCGCAGCAGGTAGGCGCGGCTGTCGCCGACGTGGGCGAAGGCGATGCTGCCGGCGTCGTTCATGAACGCGGCGGTGACCGTCGTTCCCATCCCGGCGGCGTCGGGGTCGGAGCGCGACCGGTCGAGGATGCGGCGGTTGGCCAAACGGATCGTGTCGCGGAGGACGTCGGTGGGCGCCGGGCCGATCAGGTCGGCCTGGGCGAACGCCTCGGCGCACATCCGCGACGCGATCTCGCCGGCCTGGGCGCCGCCCATCCCGTCGGCGACCATGAAGAGCGGCGAACGCATCAGGTAGGAGTCCTCGTTGGAGCGGCGCACGTTCCCGGTCTGGGTGACGCCGGCGGAGTCGACGATCGCGAGGCTCATGCGCTCGTCCGGTACGAGAGCTGGGTCTGGCCGATCGTGACGACGTCGCCGGCGACCAGGCGGCGCACGCCGACGAGGCGGTCGCCGTTCACGTAGGTGCCGTTCGTCGAGCGCAGGTCCTCCACGATGTCGCCCTCCTGACCGCGGCCGAAGCGGGCGTGCCGGCCGGACGCATACCCGTCGGAGCCGAGCGGGATGTCGAGGTCGGCGTCGCGGCCGGCGACCAGGTCACGGCCGATCTCGATGCTCGTCCCCGCCTCCAGCTCCGGGCTCTGCACGACCACCAGGTGGCCGGCAGACCGGCTCGGCTCTGGTTTGGCGGCGGGCTTCACCGGGCGCAGCACCATGCTCTCCTGGCCGACGGTCATGTCGCGGGAGGCGACCCGGATCACGCGCCAGATGAAGAGGTACAGGAGGACGACGAAGCCCACCTGGAGGAGCAGCAGGAGCTGCTTAACCAAGGCGACGCTCGAACGTGAGCCTGGTGGTGCCCACGCCGATCACGTCTCCGTTCATGAGCGACGTCTCGCCCACTCGCTGGCCGTTCACCTCGGTGCCGTTGGTCGACCCCAGGTCGACCAGCGAGTAGCCCTCGCCCAGGCGGCGGATCTCGGCGTGGCGGCGCGACACGTTGGCGTCGTCGACGACGACGTCGCACCCGCCGGAACGGCCGATAACGGTGACGGCCTGCTCGAGCGACAGGTCGCGGCCGTCCCACAGGAGCAGCGCCCGCTCGCGTTGCGGCGGCGGCGTGGGCTCGGGCGCCGGGTCGGGCTCGGGCTCCGGCTCCCGCGCGTAGACCATGGTCGCGCCGGTCAGGGGCGGATCGGGGATGGGCGGCGGGACGGGCGGCACGTCGAGGGGCGGGGTGGGCACCGGTGGCGCGGCGGGCGCCTCGGCGGCGGCCGCGGCCACTGTCGCGGAGGCGACCGGACTCTCCTCGCCGCTGCCGTCCTCGGCGCCGACCGCGATGCCGAACATCCCGACGGTCAGGTCGGCCTCGGACTCGAGGCTGACGACGGGGCGTGTGGCGGTGCTGTAGCCCTCGCGGCGGGCGTGCTCGACCAGGTACTCCTCGAGCTCGTTGCACATCTGCGACTCGTACGCCGCGAACTGCTCGCGGTCGGCCGGGTTCAGGTAGACGGTGTACGTGTTCGGGACGTAGACGCGGTGAATCGAGATCGTGCGGTGGTCGTCCATCTCCTTGGCCAGCTTGCGGGCCAGCTCGACGGGCTGGACCGACGATCGGAACGTGCGACCGAAGAGGCCTTCGACAAGGCCCCCGATCCTCCGTTCGATGTCGCGGAAAACGCTCACGGTGGGCAGCCGAGACGGGGTGTGCTCGGGTCAGCCGCCGCGCTTGGGATCTGGTCCGGCGACTGCCCAGACGGCGGGGATTATAGCCGTGACGACTGCTGCGATCCCCGCACCCAGGGCCGCCGAACCGCCCGCGAGCAGCTGTGGGATACCGATGGCAGTGAGCGCGAAACCGAGCCCCCAGAGCGCAGTCGCCTGCGTTCGCCGCTCCGCCCACCAGGCGAACGGCAGGAGCACGGCGAACGCGACCATTGCGGCACACGCCGCCGCCAGGGCCGGGTCGCGGTCGATGACCTGCAGATAGGCGAAGGGGCTGTTGGCGCCGGCGAGCCCGGCCGAAAGGCGGTCTCCGGCCCAGCCTCCGCACACGGCGGCCACGATCGTCCCCGCTGCAGCCTCCGCCGCCCGCCGCCCTCGCGTTGGCGCAGTCGCGGCGACGAGGACGATTGCGGTCCCCATCCCGATCAGCCCCAGCGGGACGGCGGCGAGCGGCGCCAGGCAGCGGCGGCCCGGGGTGCGGCGTGAAGCCCAGATCCAGGCGGCGGCGAGCCCGATCCACACGAGCCCGGCCGCCTCGGCGAAGTTCCAGAACACCGGCACGGCGACGACGGCACCGGCGACGAGCGCCGCGAACGGTCGCCGCCACGCGAGCGCCCCGAGGAGCACCGCCAGCGGGATCGTCCACGCCGGCGGGTACATCGGGAAGACGGTCAGAGTGAACCCCAGCGCAAGTCCGGCCAGCAGCGCCGATGCCGCCGGTGCGATGCGCTCGCCCACCCGCTCGAACGGGATCGTCGCCCGCCGGCGGACGGGCGCGGCCTCGGGCGCGAAGCCGGGGGCCTCCGTCACGGACGGCGCCGCAACGGCCGCGAGGAGCTGATCGCGCAGCCCGGCCGCGTCGGGGCGGCGGCCCGGGTCGCGATGCATCGCCCGCTCGAGCGTGCGGGAGAGATCGCGGGGGAGGTCGGGCCGCAGCCGGTGCAGCGGCACAGCCCGCTCGCTCTGGTTGTCGAGCAGCTCGGCCAGGCTGCGGGCGCGGAAGGGGTTGCGCCCGGTGAGCGTGGCGTACAGCGTCAGCCCCGCCGACCACACGTCGGTTGCCCCGGTCGCGCGGTGGCCGGCGGCCTGCTCCGGCGCCATGTAGGACAGGGTGCCGAGCAGCCGCTCGTCGACGGTGGGCTCGCGGGCGTCCTCGTCCCGCGCGATCCCGAAGTCGGTCAGGTGCACGGATCCGTCGTTCGAGACCAGGATGTTGGCCGGCTTCACGTCGCGGTGGACGACGCCACGCTCGTGCGCGTGCGCGAGCGCGTCACAGACGGCGGCGATCGCGCGGACGGCCTGCTCGTCGGAGAGCCCGCTCTTGTCGAACCGCTCGCCGACGACGAGCTGGGAGATCAGATACGCGTGGTCCTCGTCGTGCGCCACCCCGACCACCTCGTGGATGTTCGGGTGGTCGAGCTTCTGGGCCGTGCGCGCCTCGCGGTCGGCGCGCGGGGCGAGCCCCTCCTCGCGGCTGAACACCTTGACGGCCACGGCCTCGCCGGAGGCAGCGTCGCGACCCGTGTAGACCGACCCGAACCCGCCCCTGCCGAGGACGTCGGTGAGCCGGTAGCGGCCGGCGACGACTCGGCCTTCGAGGCTCTCGGGGTCGGTTGTGGGGGCCGGCTGCGCCACGGGCACTGATTGGCCGGAACTGCCTGGATTCCTCCAATTCCGCATCCGAACACGGTGGTAGGGTCCGCATGTGCCTCCTGACGACTTCTTCGACGAGGACTGGGAGGAGCCGAGCAAAACCCAGGACACCGCCATCACCCGCCCCTCCGGCGGCGGCGAGGAGCGGACGCAAGGCGGTGCTCCGCAACCCGAGCAGGGCGCTCGCCCGCGCCAGCCGCGGCCGCCCCAGCGCAAGCGGCCTGCGCGCAGCGGCGGCCGGCGTATGCCGCAGATGCCCAAGATGCCCAAGATGCCCAAGATGCCGGGGCTGGGCGGCGGCGGCTCGGGGTCGCTGCCGGCGCTCGAGTACCGGCGTTTGGCCGGCCTCGCGGTCGGCATCCTGGTGGTGATCGTCGTGCTCGTCCTGCTCGCGCGGAGCTGTTCCGGGTCGTCGACGAAGAGCTCCAACGAGAACTACGTCGCCGACCTGACCACGCAGGTGCTGAAGCCGTCCGACAACGTCGCGAGCCAGTTCCACCAGACGCTCGACCTACGCGCCGCGAGCCTCAGCCAGCTGCAGCACAGCATCGACACCGACCTCAAGGACATGCGCTCGGTGCGGTCCGCGGCGGCGGCGCTCAAGCCGACCAAGCAGCTCGAGCCCTACCAGCCCGCCCTGCTGCAGGCGCTGCAGCTGCGCGTCACGGGCCTCGACTGCTTCTCGCAGAACCTCTCCGCCGCCTGGAACCTGAAGACCGCACGGGCGTCCGGCGCGCAGCTCTACCAGTGCATGGGCCAGCTGCTCTCGTCCGACTACGTCTACGCCGACTTCTTCGCCGACGGGGCGAACAGCGAGCTGAAGAAGCTCGGCGCAGCCGGCGTGCCGACCTCGCAGTTCCTGCGCACGACCGACCTCGACCTGATGTCCCCCAAGGGCATCGGGCAGGTGATCCAGGCGCTGCATCCGGGCGCCGTCAAGGGTCTGCACGGCACCCAGCTCGTGTCGGTCGTCGCCGCGCCGTCCGGCAAGACCCTCCAGCCGGGTCCGGTGAACCAGATCAAGGGTGACAGCCAGCTCGCGTTCGTGGCGACGGTCAAGAACAGCGGCCACTTCGCCGAGGTGGGCGTGAACGTCCAGCTGAAGCTCAAGCCGCCGGCCGGCAAGGGCAAGACGATCGTGAAGAAGGAGACGATCGCGCGCATCGCCCCCGGCGCGTCGGAGACGGTGCACTTCGAGGGGCTGTTCGCGTCGACGCAGACCGCGCCTCTCTACTCCACGAACTACCAGCTCACTGTGACCTCGGAGAAGGTGCCGGGTGAGCACAACACGACCAACAACGCGTTCAGCTACACCGTGTTGTTCACCCTGTCGTGACCCCGGCCGCCGAGGCACGTGACATCGCCGTCGGCGCGGCCGCCCTCTCGGCGGTCCTGCTCCTCGTCGTCCTCTACCTGTTCGTGACCGTGCGGCGGATGCGCCGGTCCCAGCGGCTGATCGTCGGCACGGACAGCCACGACCTGGTCGAGTACGCGATGTCGCTGCTCGCGCGCGTCGAGCACGTCGAGGGCCGCGCCGAGGCCATGGAGGCGGCCGCCGCTGCGGTCGGGAAGCGGGTCGACCGCTGCCTCGAGCGGCGTTCGATGCTGCGGTACGATGCGATCGAGGGCGCGGGCGGCAGGCAGTCGGTCACGATCGCGCTGATGGACGCCTCCCGGTCGGGCCTGATCCTGTCGGCGATCCAGGGGCGTGACTATGCCCGCATCTACGTCAAGGAGGTCCGTGACGGCCTCAGCGATGTCGAGCTCTCGCCGGAGGAGATGCGGGCCCTCGAGCAGGCCACAACCGCCTGAGGCAGCTCCGTGAGCGACGTCGTCGTGCGGGAGGGTCGCTCCGGTGACGGCCCGGCGCTGCGCCGTTTGCTCGCCGAGGCGATGCGTGAGCCCGGCAGCCCGGACGCGCTCGGCCCGGACGATGCCGGGGATGTCGTGTTCGTCGCCGAGCTGGGCGGCCATCCGGCGGGCTACGCCGCCGCCCGGGTGGAGGGCGCCGTCCTCGTCGTCGACCGGGTGATGGTGGCGCCGGCCGACCGCGGCCGGCACGTCGGCCACCGGCTCCTGGACTGGCTCGAGGGCTACGGCGTCAGCCGCGGCCTGGAGCGCGTGCGGATCGCCGTCGAGCGCGAGAACCGGGCCGCGCAGGACTTCTACCTCCGCCGTGGCTATGCGGCCTGTGACGATGGCGTCGAGCGCGACCTGCCGCACGTCTGACCGGGCCTGCCGGCTGCGTCTGTTATCCGATCCTGTACCGTCCACCGCCATGGCCAAGATCAGACTGATCCCGCAGACGCGGGAGTTCTACACGCTCTTCGATCGTGCCGCCCAGAACCTCGTCACGACGGCGCAGCTCCTGCTCGACCTGCTCGAGCACTATCCCGACCGGCGCGACCTGGTCGACCAGATCAAGGATCGCGAGCACGAGGGCGACGCGGTCACCCACGAGATCGTGCAGCTCGTGAACAAGACGTTCATCACGCCGATCGACGGCGAAGACATCTACGATCTCGCGACCGCGCTCGACGACGTCTGCGACTTCATGGATCAGGTGGCCGACGAGCTCAACCTCTACGGCGTCGACGAGGTGCCGCCGGAGGCGATCGAGCAGGCTGGGGTCATCGTGAAGGCCGTCGGCAAGCTCGCCGACGCGATCAGCTGTCTGGACGGCCTGAAGGATGTGAGCAGCACGCTCGTCGACATCCACACGCTCGAGGACGACGGCGACCGCATCGTCCGCTCGGCGACCGCGCGCCTGTTCCGCGACGGCCACGACCCGCTGGTCGTGATCCGCTGGAAGGACATCCACGAGCATCTCGAGCAGGCGGTCGACAGCTGTGAGCGATCCGCCCACGTGTTGGAGAGCATCTACCTGAAGAACCGTTGAGCGACGCCGCCCTGGTCGTGATCGTGGCGATCGCCCTTGCCTTCGATTTCACGAACGGCTTCCACGATACGGCGAACGCCGTCGCGACGTCGGTGTCGACGCGGGCGCTCTCGCCCCGGGTGGCGGTGTTGATCGCGGCCGTGATGAACTTCCTGGGCGCGTTCAGCTCCACGAAGGTGGCGAAGACGGTCGGCGGCGGCCTGATCAACACCTCGCCGGGGTTCGTGACGGCCCACCTCCTGTTCGCCGCGCTGGCCGGTGCGATCGTCTGGAACCTCATCACGTGGCGTCTCGGTCTGCCGTCGTCGTCAACGCATGCCCTGATCGGCGGGCTCCTCGGCGCGGCGCTGGCCCGCGGCGGCCAGGACCCGGTGGACTGGTCGAACCTGTGGCACAAGACCATCGTCCCGGGCATCGCGAGCCCCTTCATCGGCTTCCTGCTCGCGGGATTCGTGATGGTGCTGATCCTGTGGGGGTTTCGGCGGGTGCGGCCGGCGCCGCTCAACCGCGGGTTCCGCACCCTCCAGATCGCATCCGGCAGCTTCCTCGCGTTCGCGCACGGCACGAACGACGCGCAGAAGACGATGGGCGTGATCGCGCTCGCGCTCTACGCGGCCGGTCACTCGAGCTCGCCGGCGGACATCCCTGACTGGGTGATCGCCTCTGCGGCCGCGTCGATGGCGCTTGGCACCTACATCGGCGGCTGGCGGATCATGCGCACGATGGGCACGCGCATCTTCAAGCTGCGCCCGCCCCAGGGCTTCGCGTCGCAGGTCACGGCCAGCTCCGTGCTGTACACGGTCGCCACCAAGTACGGGTTCCCGGTCTCGACGACGCACGTGATCTCGGGGTCGGTCATGGGCGCCGGCGCGACCACCAAGGTGTCCGCGGTGCGCTGGGGTGTCGCAGCTGACATCGTCGGTGCCTGGCTGCTCACGATCCCGGCTGCGGCGATTGTGGCGGCCGCGCTCTACGAGTTGCTCAGCCTGCTGTTCTGAGCCGTCCGAATCTCCAGAAAGTGGGAGCGGGGAATACCTCGTTGCGGGGATGGTGCCGGACCGCACACGCGGGTTAGGCTCTCGGCTCATGGGCGATGTGGGCACCTCCTTGACTGTTGCGCTGGCCGCTGCGCGACATGAGGCAATCGATGGGGAGACGACCGAGGGCGATGCAACTGCGTGCCGCGTACTCGGCGAGCTCCTCGGCCTCGACGCCGCGTGGATCCTCGACGCCGGCGGCCCGCCCGCCGTCGTGCTCGCCAGGTGGGAGCGACGGGGCCTGCGGCCGCACCGGCTGGGCGCCGCCCGGATCGCCTCGATCCTGTCCGAATGCCCCGGCGGCTGCACCGGCTGGCGGGACGGCCGCTACGCCGTGGTCGTCGCCCCGATCGAGGCCGCCGGCGAGCGCATCGGCACACTGGTCGGGTCGGTGCGCTCCGCACACGAGTTCTCCCCCGCCGAGCTGTCCGCCGCCGGGCTGATCGCGGCCGGCGCAGCCGCCGGCCTGGCAGCACCCGTCGCCCCGCCGCCGGCGCGTCCGAACGGCGCGGCGATGCGGCCGCTCGAGCACCTCGAGATGCTGCACTCGCTCTCGATCCGGCTCGTCCGGGCGCGTAGCGACCGCGAGGTCGGCCTCGCCGTGGTGACCGAGCTGACGACCTTGATCGACCATCACGCGTGCCGCTTCTACCTCGTCTCGGACGCCCGCGACGTGGTCGTGCCCGTCGCCTTCGAGGGCGTCACCGCCGAGTACGAGGACGACCGCACCGCCGACCTCGTATGCCGCGTCGGCGAGGGCGTCGCCGGCCGCGCGGTGGTCGACGCGCGTGCCCGCCGGATCCCGGATGCGTCGATCGACGACTACGCGGTCGACGTCCCGGGCAGCGATCCGATCGATGAGTCGATGATCGTTGCGCCGATGCTGTCCGACGGCGAGCCGATCGGGGCGATCGTGCTCTCCAAGCTCGGCCTCGACCAGTTCGACGACACCGACCTGCACGTGCTCGAGGTCGTGGCCGGCAAGGCCGCCGCGGCCTGCGAGAACGTCCGTCTCTACGCCGGGATGCGCGAGGCCGCCGAGGTGTCGGAGGCGCTCCTCGAGCTGGGCGCCGCGCTGGCGCTGCAGGGGAGCGTCGACGCCGTCGCCGAGATGCTGGCGCGGGCCGTCGACCGGCTGGTCGAGTCGGCTGCCATCTCGGTGTGGCTGCGCTCGGGCTCGCAGATGGCGCTCGCCGCCCACGTGGGCTACACGCCGGCCGAGGTGAGGCGCCTGACCGAGGCGAGCATCACCGTCGATGACGGGCTCTTCTCGGGGAACCTCGACTCCCGGGCGCTCACCGTCTGCCCGCCCAACGGAGGCGGTGCCCTCGCGACGCATCTCGACTGCGTGGCGCCGGGCACGACGTTCGCGGTCGTCCCGGTCGGCGAGCGAGCCGCGAACCGGGCCGCGATCGTGGTGCAGCGAGGCGGCCGGCGCGGCGCGCCCGATCGCCGCGACGAGACGATGCTGCTCGGGATCGCCGACCAGGCGCTGCTGGCGATGGTGAACCGCACCCTCTACACCGAGCTCGAGGAGTCGTTCCTGGCCACCGTCGCGGCGCTGGGGACCGCCCTCGGCACGAAGGACGAATACACGAGCGACCACGCCCAGGCCCTCGTCGGCCTGACGGCCGGCGTCGCCCGGCGGCTGGCGGTGGCCGGCTCCGAGCTGCGCGACATCACCGTCGCCGCGGCGCTGCACGACGTCGGCAAGATCGGCGTCCCGGCGACGATCCTGACCAAGCCGGGGCCGCTCACGGTCGAGGAGTGGGCCGTCATGCGCCGCCACCCCGAGCTGGGCGCGAAGATCATGGAGCCGGTGCCGGCCCTCGACGGCGCCCGCCGGCTCGTCGTCGCCTGCCACGAGCACTGGGACGGGAGCGGCTACCCGCACGGTCTGAAGGGCGCGGAGATCCCGTTCGGGGCGCGCATCATCCTCGCCTGCGATGCGTTCCACGCGATGACATCCGACCGCGTCTACCGGGCCGCGATGCCCGTCTTCGACGCCGTCTGTGAGCTGCGCCGCTGCGCCGGCACGCACTTCGACCCCGAGGTTACGGCCGCCCTCATCGACGTGGTCTCCGAGCCCGTCTGAGCCCGCACTGACTCACTAGCATCCGCGCATGGATGTGCGCCGGGTGCCGGCCGACGCCGACGTGGCCAGGCTGCTGATGGCCGAGTACATGGACGAGATCGAGCGCCGCCTGGGTGCGCCGTTCGACCGCGCCCGGTATCCCGATCCGGCGCCGGCGGAGCTCGAACCGCCACGGGGGCTCCTGCTCGTCGCCTTCGATGGCGCTGACCCGGTTGCATGCGGGGCGGTGCGCGTCATCGGCCCCGGTGTCGCCGAGATCAAGCGCATGTACGTCGCCCCGCGGGCGCGCGGCCATGGCCTGGGGCGGACGCTGCTCGGCGAGCTCGAGCGCTGCGCCGTCGAGCTCGGCTGCCGCACCGCACGGCTCGACACGATGGCGGCGATGGCCGAGGCAGGCGCGCTCTATCGCAGTGCCGGGTATGAGCCGATCGCCGACTACAACGGCAACCCGCTCGCGACGGTCTGGATGGAGCGCGCCCTCCCGGTTTCCTAGGCCGAGGTCTCGAGCCTGCCCTGGCGATGGGCATCGCGGACGTGCCCGCGGCCCTCGCGTGAGAGCATCGTCTGCAGGATGGCGACGCCGCCGCGGCTCACCCGTAGCTCGGAGTCGCGCATCTCGCCGACGAGGCGGATCCGGCGACCGTCGGGCGCGGCCGTGCCGGTCCAGTCCTTCACCCGGCCGCGGCCGACCCGCCGCAGCTCGTCCGCGTCGACGATCGCGCCGTCGGGGACGAGCAGCTTGAGGGCGGAGCGGTTGAGATCGAGCGCGATCTCGATCTCGCCGTCCTCGATCTCGGGCAGCATGAGGTCGAGCACGATGCTCGAGCTGGACGCCCGGACGTCGAACCGGCGCGCCGTCGTCCACGGGCCGGTGCGGCGAATCGAGTCGTTATGGGCGCGGATGTTCTCGATGGTCATGTGGTCTCCATTCGTGAGATCCAATAGTATCTAAGAAACTAGTTTATGTCAAACTAGATCCGTGCGAACCACTATGATCCGCTCGTCCATGCCTGCCCGCTACACCCGCATCCCCGCTCGCCCTGGCCGTGCTCAGCCTGCTCGAGGTCGGCCCTCTGCACCCGTACGGCCTCCAGCGCCTGATCCGGCTCTGGGGCAAGGACACGGTCGTCAACGTGGGCCAGCGGGCGAGCCTCTACAAGACGATCCAGCGGCTCGAGCGGGCCGGCCTGATCTCCGTGGCACACACGGAGCGCGACCAGCGCTTCCCGGAGCGGACGGTCTACGAGCTCACCGACGACGGCCGCCGCCAGGGCCGCGAGTGGCTGGAGGACATGCTGGCGTCGCCGCGCAACGAGTTCCCCCAGTTTCCGGCCGCGCTCTCGTTCGCGATGCTGCTCGGGCCGGGCGACCTGCTGGTGCTGCTCGAGCAACGGGCGGCGGCGCTGCGCGAGCGGGTGGCCGAGCTCGACCGCGAGCTGGCGGCGTACGGGCACCTGCCCCGGGTGACCCTGATCGAGTCGGAGTATCAGCGCGCGGTGATCGCCGCCGAGCTGGCCTGGGTCGACGTGGTCGCCGCAGACCTGCGCTCCGGCGAGCTCACCTGGAGCCACGAGGAGCTCGCCAGCCTCGCGGCGCCGATCTCGCCTAGCTAGCTGGCTTCGGCGGCGTGGCGCTCCCACTCGCGGTAGAGGTAGGCGATCTCCTCCTGGAGCCGCTGGTGCTCGCGCCCGTCGTCGACCAGCGCCGCGTCGTCGGCGTACCCATCCGGCTGGGAGAGCCGGGCCTCGATCGCGCCGAGGCGCTCCTCGGCCGCGGCGATCTCGGCTTCCAGCCGGCGCACCTCGCGGGCGGCCCGCTGCGACGGCCTACGGGCCGGTCGGCTCGCGGGCTGCGGCCTGCGCCCCTTCGCCGGCGCCGCGGCCTTCGGCTTCGCACCCTTGGCCGGCTTGGGATTCGCGGCGGCGGCCGCCTCGCGCGGCCGGGCCGCCTCGGTGGCGCGGGCGTAGTCGCCGAACGCGCCCTCGCGGGCGACCAGACGCCTGTCGTCGATCGCGAGCGTCCGGGTCGCGAGGGCCTCGATCAGCGCGCGGTCGTGGGAGACGAGCAGGAGCGTGCCCGGGAAGCCCAGGAGCGCGTCCTCGAGCGCCTCACGGCTCTCGATGTCCAGGTGGTTGGTCGGCTCGTCCAGGACGAGGAAGTTCGCGCCGGAGACGACGGTGCGCGCGAGCGCAAGCCGCCGCCGCTCGCCGCCCGAGAGGGCCGAGACCGGCTTCTCCACGTCCTCGCCAGAGAAGAGGAAGAGCCCGAGCAGGTCGCGCGCGGCCGGGCCGGTCAGACCCGTGCCGGACGTGATCGCGTCGAGGGCGCGGTAGGCGTCGGGCAGCTCGAGCGACTGCTGCGAGTAGTAGCCGGGCTCGGTGCCGTGGCCGAGCCTGATCTTGCCGGCGATGGGCTCGCGGCGGCCGAGGAGCGTCTCGATCAGGGTGGTCTTGCCCGCGCCGTTGGGGCCGATCAGGGCGACGCGCTGTCCCCGTTCGATGGCGAAGTCGGCGCCCTTCACGAGCGTGCGGCCGGCCACGCCGACGTCGAGGCCCTCCGCCTCGATGACGATGCGGCCGCTGCGCTTCGGCACGGGGAAGCGGAAGCCGAGCGTGCGCTGGCCCGTGGGCCGGTCGATACGCTCGATCCGGGCCATCGCCTTCAGCTTGCTCTGGGCCTGGCGCGCCTTCGTCCCGTAGCGGAAGCGGTCGACGAAGCGCTGGAGGTGGTCGAGCTCGGCCTGCTGGCGCTCGAACGCGTCGGCCTGGGTCGCGAGCCGCTCGGCCTTCACCCGCCGCCAGTGCGAGTACCCGCCCTTGTCGAAGCGGCCCTTGCCACGGTCGACCTCGAGCACCCCGGTGGCGACGGCTTCCAGGAACCAGCGGTCGTGCGACACGAAGACGACGCCGGCGTCGAGGCCGTCGAGGTGCTCCTCGAGCCACTCGATCGCGTCCGTGTCCAGGTGGTTGGTGGGCTCGTCGAGCAGGAGCAGCTGCGGCTCGGCCGCGAGCGCCCGGGTGAGCGAGGCCCGGGTCAGCTCTCCGCCGGAGAACGTCCGTAGCGACCGGTCGAGGTCGGCAGGCGTGAAGCCGAGCCCGCGCGAGACGGCCTCGAGCCGCGCCCGCCAGGCGTAGCCGCCGGCTCGCTCGAACGCGCGCTGGGCCGCGTCGTAGCGCCCCATCACGGCCCCGCCGGTCTCGCCGGCGGCCATCCGCTTCTCGAGCTCGGCGAGCTCTGCCTCGAGCCGGCGGGCGTCGGCTGCGCCCGCGCCGACGTACGCGCCCAGCGTCATGTCGCCGGCGAGCGGCGGGCGCTGGTCGTGCAGGGCCACACGCGTGCCCGCCGGCAACGAGACATCGCCCCTGTCGGGCTCGAGCTCGCCGGCCAGGATGCGCAGCAGCGTCGTCTTGCCGGCGCCGTTCCGCCCCACCAGCGCGACCCGGTCGCGGGGGCGGACGATGGCGGAGACGTCGGAGAGGATCTCGTCCGCTCCGAACGACAGCGCGACGCTCGAGAGGTGCAGGGTCACTCCCGTATCATGACCGCGATGATCGGGCTCTTCCCCACCTGCCTGGGCGATGCCGTGCATCCCCGGGTGGTTCGGGATGCGAGCCGGGTGCTCGCGGCGGCCGGGGTCTCGCCGGCGCCGATCACGGGCGCGACCTGCTGCGGCCAGCCGGCGTGGAACGGCGGCTTCGTCGCCGACGCGCGCCGGGTCGCCCGGCGGACGCTGCGCGCCGTCGCGGAGCTCGACGCCGTGGTCGTGCCGTCCGGGTCGTGCGCGGCGATGATGCGCCTGCACTGGCCGCAGCTGTTCGCGGACGACCGCGACGCCGCCCTGGCCGGCCGGGTGGCCGCGCGCGTCTTCGAGCTCTCGCAGTACCTGGTGGAGGAGCTCGGCGCTCCGCCGATCGGGTCGCACACCGGCCGGCCGGTCGCCTATCACGATTCGTGCCACATGCTGCGCGAGCTGCGCCTGCACGATCCGCCCCGGCGGCTGCTCTCGGCCGTCGCCGACCTGCACGAGTTGCCCCGCAGCGACCGCTGCTGCGGCTTCGGCGGCGCCTTCGCCGTCCGCTACCCGGACGTGTCGACCGCGATGGCCGACGACAAGCTCGCGACCGCGCGGGCGGCGGGCGCGGAGACGATCGTCAGCGCCGACCCCGGCTGCATCATGCAAATCGAGGGCCGCGCCTCGCGCACCGGGGCGCCCGTCAGGGTCGTCCACCTGGCGAGCGTGCTGGCGGACGCTCTGTGAGCGGGTTCGCGCGGCGGTCGGCGGCCGCGCTGGCCGACCCGGTACGGCACGAGAATGTGCGCCGCTTCTCCGAGCGGGCCCACGACCATCGCACGGCATCGATCGGGACTGTCGACTTCGAGGCGCTGCGTGACGCGGGCGAGCGGATCCGGTCGCGGTCGGTCGCCGAGATGCCCGCACTGATCGACCGGTTCCAGGCCAATCTGGAGCGCGCCGGTGCCATCGTCCACCGGGCGCCGACCGGCGCCGACGCCGCGGACTACATCGCCGGCGTGGTGGCCCGCCACGGCCGCGAGGTGGTGAAGGGCAAGTCGATGGCGGCCGAGGAGATCGGTCTCAACGAGCGGCTGGCGGCAGACGGCGTGGACGTCGTCGAGACCGACCTGGGCGAGTTCATCGTGCAGACCGCCGGCGAGCCGCCCGAGCACATCATCATCCCGGCGATCCACAAGAGCCGTGACGACGTCCGCCGCCTGCTCGAGCCGCTGGCCGGGCGCCCGATCGGCGACGAGCCCGCCGACCTGACCGACTTCGCCCGCACGCACCTGCGCGAGCGGTTCCTGCGCGCGCCCGTCGGGATCACCGGCGTCAACTTCGGCGTGGCCGAGACAGGGACGATCGTCCTGGTCGAGAACGAGGGCAACGGCCGCATGTGCTCGGGCGTGCCCAGGGTGCACATCGCGGTGATGGGGATGGAGCGCGTCGTCGCGGACATCTCCGACCTCGCCACCCTGCTCCCGCTCCTGATCCGCTCGGGCACCGGCCAGAAGATCACGTCATACGTCTCAATGATCGGCGGCCCCCGCCGCGGCGAGGAGGCCGACGGCCCGGACGAGCTGCACGTCGTGATCCTGGACAACGGTCGCGCGCGCGTGCGCGAGACTCCCTATGCCAGCGTGCTGCGCTGCATCCGCTGCGGCGCCTGCCAGAACGTCTGCCCGGTCTACCGCCACGTCGGCGGCACCGCCTACGGCTGGGTCTACGGTGGCCCGATCGGCGCCGTGCTCACGCCGCTCCTGCATCCGAAGGACGGCCTCGACGAGCTGTCCCAGGCGTCGTCGCTGTGCGCCGCCTGCGACGACGTGTGCCCGGTGCGGATCCCGCTTCACGACCTGCTGATCGGCCTGCGCCGCGACCGCGCGCAGACCTCTGCCGGAGCGAGGGAGCGGCTCGCCTTCCGGCTCTGGAGCATGGCCTGGAGCCGGCCGTGGCTCTACCGCCTCTCCACGCGCACCGCCCGTCGTATCAACATGAATACACGGGGTCAGACCCCATTTATGCACCTGCCGGTGGTGGGGCGCTGGCTGCGCACGCGCGACGTGGTGGTGAAGCGGTGATCGACCGGTTCACCGCCGAGCTCGAGGCCCTGGGCGGCCATGTTCACCACGGCCGCTCCATCCTCGAGGAGTTGCGCGGCGACGGCGTGTCGGTGACGCCGTGCCTGGCCCTGATCGCCGATACCGGCACCGCCGTGGTCTCGGCCCGGCTCTCCGGCGGGCGCCGGCCCGGCCTGGTCGACCCGGTGCACGTGATCGAGGCGCGCGAGGACCAGCTCGTCCCCGATCTCGCCGCCGCGCTGGAACGGATCGGCCCCGAGCTGGCACAGGCGTCGGCCGTCACGCTCGTCACGGGCCCCAGCCGCACCGCCGACATCGAGCAGACCCTGATCCGCGGCGTGCACGGCCCCAGGGATGTCCACGTCGTGTTCGTCGCATGAGCACGACCGAATTCCTCTACCTGTCCCAGGAGGACGTCGTCGCCGCGGGCGGCACCGACATGGCGGCGATGGTCGATGTGATCGAGCGCGCGTTCGTGGTGAAGGCGGCCGGCGAGGTGAGGATGCCGCCGAAGGTGATGATCACCTGGGCCGACGAGCCCGGCACCGAGGAGCTCCACGGCCGGATCATGGCCATGCCCGCGTACATCGGCGGCGACTTCGATGTGGCCGGGCTGAAGTGGATCCCGAGCGTCCCCGACAACCCGGCCCGAAACGGTCTGCCGCGGGCGAACGCGCTCGTCCTGCTGACCGACCGCGCGACCGGCCTGCCGCTGGCCGTGATGGACGGCACGGTGGTCTCGGCCATGCGCACCGGCGCCGTGACCGGCGTCGCACTGCGGCATCTGGCCGATCCGGGCACCGAGGTGGCCTGCCTGCTCGGCGCCGGCGTGCTGGCGCACACGCAGCTGGCGGCGCTGCGGGTCGTGCTCCCCGGCCTGCGCGAGGTGCGCGTCTTCGACCCCGTGACGGAGCGGTGCCGGCGGTTCTGCGACCGTGCCCGCGCTCAGGACGGCCCCGAGGTTCGCCCGGCAGCCTCCGCCGAGGACGCGGTACGCGGGGCGGGCGCCGTCGTCCCGGCGACGATGGCGGTCGAGCCGAGCTTCGCGGCGGAGTGGATCGCGCCCGGCGCGACGGTCGTGCTCGTCTCGAGCCTGGACGGGCCGCTCGACCTCCAGGCGGTCACCGACGTGCTGGTCGTCGACGACTGGGAGCACGAGTCGACCCACGAGGGCCGCTTCGCCCAGCGGCTGGTGGCAGCCGGGCTCGTGCCCGCCGACGGTTCGCGGGCGGTCGAGCTCGCCGACGTCGTCGCCGGGCGCCATCCCGGGAGGACGGCGGCGGGCGAGCGGATCGTCGTCACGCCGGTCGGCCTGGCCATGGATGACGTGGCCGCCGGCTGGCATGTGCTGGCCGGCGCGCGCAGCCGCGGTCTGGGCACACCGCTGCGGTTGCGGTCTGGGCCGCCCGTGTGGGAGTGAGCGGCCAGTGGGGCGTCAGGTGACGTCTGCCGGGTTCCGGCGGCTGCAACCCGTCGCATCGCTGCGTCCTCGGTCGCTCGCGTGCAGAGCACGCGTCGCTCCCTGCGTTCCTGCGCTGCTCGGGTTTCGCTCGCCGTCGACACCAACGACGTCACCTGACGCCCCACTCGTTCCCTTTGCCCCCGTCCCCCGGCTCCCATAAGATGCGCTCGGTGTCGGCGTTTGCAAAAGTCGGGATCTGCACGCTGGTCGCGGGCGCGATCGGCGCCGTCCTCGCAGCCTGGTGGCTTCCCGACTGGTTCCCTCCCGCAGCCGGCGTCGAGGCGCATCGCCAGGACACGCTCTACCTGTGGCTGCTGGTCGTCAGCGCCATAATCTTCTGCGTCGTCGTCGGCTTCCTCGGCTACTCGATGTGGACGTTCCGGGCCCGGCCCGGCGACATGTCCGACGGGGCGCCGATCCACGGCCACACCGGGCTCGAGATCATCTGGACGATCATCCCGATCGTCATCGTGCTCAGCTTCGCCATCGCGGCCACGATCGTCCTGAACCGCAACGAATCGCTGAAGAAGGGTCACATGGTCGTGAACGTGACCGGCAAGCAGTTCGACTGGTCCTTCACCTTCCCCAAGCGGGGCCATCTGCACACGGGCATCCTGGCGCTGCCGGCCGGTCGCCAGGTCGAGTTCCGGCTGCATGCGCCTCCGACCGACGTCATCCACAGCTTCAAGATCCCGGCGCTGCGCGTCGGCGAGGACGTCGTCCCCGGCACGCCGACGACCGTCGACGCCACCCCGACCCGGGTCGGCACCTACGTGATCGTCTGCGCAGAGCTCTGCGGCATCGGCCACAGCCAGATGCGCAACATCCTCGTCGTCATGAAGCCCGCTGCCTGGAACCGCTGGCTGGCGCAGCAGAAGAAGCTCGCGGCGGCGCCACCGCCGGCGCCGGCGGGCGGGACGACCGATGCGGCCGCGACGTTCAAGTCGGCCGGCTGCAGCGGCTGCCACACCTTCAAGCCCGACAACGCCACCGGCACGGTCGGCCCCGACCTCGACGATCTGACCGCATCGGCTGCCAAGTACGGGAAGGGCGAGACGCCCGCCCAGTACGTCCAGGAGTCGATCGTCGACCCGGGTAAGGTGGTCGTCAACGGGTACCAGAACGGCATCATGCCCACCACGTTCGGCACGTCCCTGACGTCCGCGCAGATCAACGCGCTCGTGTCCTACCTCCTGAAAGGCGGCGGCTGATGGTTGCACAGGCCTCCGAGCTACACGGCCACGAACTCCACGCAGAAGGTCACGGAGGCGGGCCGAAACGGAGCGTGTGGCTGCGCGGCAGCTGGGTGCGGGCGTTCTGGGTCTCGGCGCTCATGGGGCTTGGCGCTGCGGGGCTGGTGCTGCTGATCCGCCACCAGACCGGCCGTTCACCTGCCTACGACGAGGGCGTGGTGGACACCTTCATGCTCGCGTTCGCCGGCCTCGGCTTCACCATCGGGATCGGCTGCTGGGACTACTGGTGGGGCTACCTGATCGGCAACCCGACGCCGACGCACGAGGACCACTCCAACCACGGCGCCTACTCGTGGCGGGACTACTTCAAGGTCAACACCGACCACAAGGTGATCGGCGTCCAGTACCTGGTGACGACGTTCATCTTCTTCATCATCGGCGGCATGCTCGCCGAGGGCGTGCGTGCAGAGCTCGCGACGCCCGGCCTGCAGTACTTCTCGCCGGCCACGTACAACGCGCTCTTCTCGGTGCACGCGGCGCTGATGATCTTCCTGTTCGTCATCCCGGCGTTCGCGGGCCTCGGGAACTTCGTCATCCCGATCATGATCGGCGCGCAGGACATGGCGTTCCCGCGCCTGAACGCGCTCTCGTTCTGGATGCTGCCGGTGGCGGGCATGTGCATGGTGTCGTCGTTCCTCGTGGGGCCGTTCGACGCGGGCTGGACGAACTACGCCAGCCTGTCCGTGCACGGGCCTCCCGGCCAGACGTTCTGGGTCATGGGCGTGCAGTTCGCCGGCGCGTCGTCGATCGCGACAGCCGTCAACTTCCTCGTCACGATCGTGACCATGCGGGCGCCGGGGATGAGCTTCTGGCGGATGCCGCTGCTCGTGTGGGCCAACCTGGCCACCTCGACGCTGGTGGTGCTGGGCACGCCGTTCATCGCGGGCGCCCAGTTCCAGGTGCTGTTCGACCGGATCATGGGCATGCACTTCTTCGATCCGACGCACGGCGGCAACATCATCGTGTACCAGCACGTGTTCTGGTTCTACTCGCACCCAGCCGTCTACATCATGATGCTGCCCGGGTTCGGGATCATCTCCGAGGTGCTCGCGATCCATTCGCGCAAGCCGATCTTCGGCTACAAGCTGATCGCGATCTCGACCGTGGCCATCGGCGTGCTCGGCTTCACGGTCTGGGCGCACCACATGTTCACGTCCGGGATGGCGCCGTGGCTGCGGGTCCCGATGATGTTCACCACCATGGCGATCGCGGTGCCGACCGGGATCAAGATCTTCTCCTGGGTGGCGACGCTGTGGCGGGGGGTGATCCACCTGACGACGCCCATGCTGTTCGCATGCGGGTTCCTGTTCACGTTCGTCATCGGTGGTCTGTCGGGCATCTTCCTGGCCGTCATCCCGGTGGACATCAACCTGACCGACACCTACTTCGTCGTCGCACACATCCACTACGTGCTCTTCGGCGGCTCGGTGTTCACGATCTACGCCGGCATCTACCACTGGTATCCGAAGATGACCGGGCGGATGTACGACGAGAGCCTCGGCAAGCTGCATTTCTGGCTCACGTTCATCTTCTTCAACGCGACCTTCATGCCCATGCACTGGCTGGGCATGGAGGGGATGATGCGGCGGATCGCGGACTACCCGTCCAAGTGGGCCGACCTGAACTTCATCATCTCGATCTTCGCGTTCGCGCTCGGGGCCTCGACGCTCGTGTTCCTCTACAACATGGCGTACAGCTGGTGGAGGGGCGCGCCGGCGCCGGCCAACCCGTGGCGCGCGCTGACGCTCGAGTGGCAGGTCACGTCGCCCCCGCCGATCTTCAACTTCGACGAGCCGCCGCAGATCGTCGGCAGCCCGTACGCCTATGGCGTGCCCGGCGCCCGCCATGCCATCGTCACGGTGCACGTGCCGCCGGCGCCGGAGGAGATCCCTGTGCCCGTCGCGCTCGCCCAGGCGACGCCCATCCAGAGAGAGGCGATCATGAGCGCGCTCAAGCACATCCTGGTGGTCGCCAACCAGACCGTTGCCGGCGAGGAGCTGATCGCCGCCGTGCGCAAGCGGGCGGCTGCCGACCCGGTTCGGGTGACCGTCATCTGCCCGCAGAACGACCCGTCCGACACCTGGGTGGTCGACGAGGCTGCCGTCGCCGCCGCGACCCGGGCCCGGCTGGACGCCACCCTGGACGCGCTGCGGGCCGCCGGGATCGAGGCCAACGGCTACGTCGTCGACCGCGACCCGTACACGGCGGTCCTCGACGTGGTCGAGTCCGACCCGCCCGCCGAGATCATCGTGTCGACCCTTCCGCGCACGCGCTCCGGCTGGATGCGGCGTGACCTGATCGAGCGCCTGCGCGACCGGACGCAGCTCCCCGTCGAGCACGTGGTCGTCGACGAGCCGTCGGAGTCCCCCACAGCGTGAGCAACGCTCGCCGTCCGGCTCGCGTTCGCGGGAATGTGTGGGGAACCTCCTGGTTCCCCACACCCCTCCCCGCTCACGCGGCGACTGGAGTCACCGCGTGAGCGCCACCGCGGCCACGATCGAGGGGCACGGGAACGGGGGCGAGGCAGCCCCCGTCTCGGCGTACCACGACAGCCTGCTGCGATCGCCGATCTTCCTGGGGATGATCATGTTCCTGGGGTCGGAGATCATGCTGTTCGGCTCCTTCTTCACGGTCTTCTTCTACCTGCGGTTCACGCACAGCCCGTGGCCGCCGGCCGGGATCGAGGTGCCGAAGGGACCGACCGGGATCAACACGGTGATCCTGATCTCCTCGTCGTTCACGATGCACTGGGCGCTCGTGTCGGTCAAGCGCAACCGCCGCTTCGGCCTCATCTGCGGCCTCGCGCTGACGCTGACGATGGGCCTGACGTTCCTGGCCCTGCAGGTGCACGAGTACCTGCATCTCGGCTTCACGCCGTCGACGAACGCGTTCACGTCGGGGTTCTTCTCGCTCACCGGCCTGCACGGGTTCCACGTGTTCGTCGGCGCGACGCTGCTCACGATCGCACTGACACGGTCGATCCGCGGCCACTACTCGGCGGGTGAGCACATGGGCCTCGAGGTGACCGGCCTCTACTGGCACTTCGTCGACGTCGTCTGGATCGCGCTGTACACGGTCGTCTACCTCCTCTAGCTATGCGTCGCCCCCTTCAGAACTCCGGTGTGCGCCCCGGGCCGTGGCTCCGGCTGACCGCGGCCGGCGCGTCCGTGGCAACCGCGCTCGTCGTCGCCAGCGGCGCGCTCCACCTGGGCGGCGCCCACCGGGCGCTCGCGCTCGTCGCCCTGGCGCCGATCCTGGCGATGGCCCTGGCGGCCTGGTTCGCCCATCCCCAACTGCGCCGGCTGTGGTTCGCCGCGCTCGGGCTGCTCCTGTCCGAGATCGCGCTCGGCGGTGCGGTCGCGCTGGCCTCGCCCAGCCCCGTGCTGCACTGGCTGCACGTCGCGGTGGGGTCGCTGGCCCTGGCGGCGGCGGTGGCCGGCACCGTCGCGACCTTGCGCGGCGAGCCCGTGCCCGCTGCTCCGTGGCGCGACTACGTGACGCTGACCAAGCCGCGGGTGATGTCGCTGCTCCTATGGACGGGTGCGTGCGGCATGTTCATCGGCGAGCAGGGTGTGCCGCCCGCCGGGAAGTTCGCGGCGGCGATGGTCGGCCTCGCCCTGGCCTGCGGCGGCGCCAGCGCCCTCAACCACCTGCTCGACCGCGACATCGATCAGGAGATGAAGCGCACGGCGGCCCGGCCGGTGGCATCCGGCCGGGTGGCCGCACCGCGCGCGCTCGAGTTCGGGCTCGCGCTCTCGGCGGCATCGTTCGTCCTTCTCTCCACGCTGGTGAACCCGCTGACCGCGGCCGTGGCACTGGCGGGGAACCTGTTCTATGTGATCGTCTACACGCGCTGGCTGAAGCGCTCGACCGTCCAGAACATCGTCATCGGCGGCGCCGCCGGGGCGGTGCCCCCACTCGTTGGCTGGGCGGCCGCGACCGGCCGCCTATCCGTCGGCGCGCTGGTGCTGTTCGTGATCGTGTTCGTGTGGACGCCGCCGCACTTCTGGGCGCTCGCGATGCTGATCAAGCGCGACTACGCCGCGGCCGGCGTGCCGATGCTGCCGGTCGTCCGCGGCGACCGGGCGGCGGCGCGCCAGATCCTGGTCTACTCGCTCGGACTGGTGGCGGTGACCGCCCTGCCGGTGGTCGTCGGCATCACCGGGCTGCTCTACCTCGTTGTCGCCGCCGCCGCCGGCGCCTGGTTCGTGTGGCTGGCCTGGCGGCTCGAGCGCGACCCGGCGCCGCGCCGCGCGGGCGCGCTCTTCCACTACTCGATGATCTACCTGGCGGTGTTGTTCGTGGCCATGGCCGTCGCCGCCGCCTGAGGGCCGCTCGCCGCTACTCGGGCAGGTCGCGGTACTCGTTGATCGAGTCGCGGATCCACTGCGCGCCGAAGATCACGGTCACAATGAAGCCGATCGAGACGAGCGCGAGGCGCCAGATGCGGGCGTCCGGCACGAGCCCGGCGAGCATGAGCGCGATGCCCACGGACGTCGCGAACGGGAGCGCCGACGGCGAGGGCAGGTGGAAGTCGCCGCCCGAGTGTCCGGGGTCAGCCATAGCGCACCAGAACTCCTACGAGGAGGGTCGCAGCGAAGAGCAGCGCCGCGAAGATGCCCAGCTTGAGAGCCAGGGCGAGGTTTCGCTGTGCGGTGGGCTTGTCGAGCATCAGCGTCAGTCTCCGGCCGCCGCCGTCGCGGCCGCCTCACGGCGCAGATCGTAGAGCGGGCGCTCGCTCCGGATGGGTGGCAGGTCGTCGAAGTTGTGCGGCGGCGGCGGCGAGCTCGTGTACCACTCGAGGCTGTTGGCGCCCCAGGGGTCGGCGGGCGCGATCCGGCCCACCCGCAGCGAGTGGAGGCAGTTCCAGAGCACCATCAGGATGCCGGTGGCGAGGACGAACGCGCCGATCGTCGAGATCAGGTTGGCCGTGTCCCACGCGTGGTTGGTGTACGTGCTGACCCGCCGCGGCATGCCCGAGAGGCCGAGGTCGTGCATCGGGAAGAAGGTCATGTTGAACCCGACGAAGATGATCCAGAAGGCTCGGATGGCGAGCGTCCGGTCGAGCATCCGCCCGCTCATCTTCGGGTACCAGAAGTGCAGCCCACCCATCACTGCGAACACCGGCACCGTGCCGAGCACGTAGTGGAAGTGGGCGACCACGAAGTAGCTGTCGGTCACGTACAGGTCGATCGGGAAGGCCGCCAGGAAGATGCCCGAGAGCCCGCCGATCATGAAGAGGCCGATGAACGAGACCGCGTACAGCATCGGCGGCTCGAACCTGATCCGGCCCATCCACATGGTGCCTATCCAGTTGAAGATCTTGACGCCCGTGGGAACGGCGATCGCCATCGACGCGATCATGAACCAGGTCTGGAGCGGCGTCGAGAAGCCGACGGCGAACATGTGATGGCCCCACACGAGGAACCCGAGGAACGCGATCGCGACGATCGAGTAGACGAGCGCCTTGTAGCCGAACAGCGGCTTGCGCGAGAACACCGGGATGATCTCGGAGATCATGCCGAACCCGGGCAGCGCCATCACATAGACGACCGGGTGGGAGTAGAACCAGAACAGGTGCTGGTACAGGATCGGCCCGTGCGTGGCCGGCTGGTAGAAGCTCGTGCCGTAGTTGCGGTCCATCAGCAGCATCGTCAGCGCCCCCGCCAGCACGGGGCCTGCGATCACGATCATGATCGCATAGACGTCGACGGCCCATGTGAACAGCGGCATGCGCGTGAGCCGCATGCCCGGCGCCCGCATGTTGTGGATGGTGCAGATGAAGTTGATCGCGCCGATCAGCGACGAGATGCCGAGGATGTGCAGGCCGACGATCCACAGGTCGAGGCCGTGCCCGGGCGAGATCACCGAGAGGGGCGGGTAGGCCGTCCAGCCGGCGTCGGCGGCGCCGCCGCCCCACAGGAAGCTCGAGTACATGACCATGCCGCCGAACAGCAGCAGCCAGTACGACGCGGCGTTGAGGCGCGGGAAGGCCATGTCGCGGGCGCCGATCTGGAGCGGCACCAGGTAGTTGCCGAACGCGGCCATGACCGGCACGACGAACAGGAAGATCATGGTCGTCCCGTGCATCGTGAACAGGCGGTCGTAGGACTCCGCCGACACCACCTGGTTGTTCGCGTGCTCGAGCTGGAGCCGGATCACGAGCGCCATCAGCCCGCCCACCGCGAAGAAGAAGAACGTGGTGTACAGGTACATGATCCCGATCCGCTTGTGGTCGACCGTGGTCACCCACGACCACAGGCCGGTGGCGGGCCGGGCGGTGGCGGCGTGCGGGGCCGTGTGTGCTTCGGTCACCATCGGGTCATGTCCTCTGAAGCTTCGCGGTGTAGGCGTTCCAGTCGTCCCGCGAGATCACCTTGACCGTGATGGTCATCGTGGCGTGGCCGATGCCGCAGAACTCGGCGCATTGGCCCTTGAACGTGCCCGTCTCGTTCGCCTGGAACCAGTCGGTGTTCGTCTGGCCGGGGATCGCGTCGATCTTCGGGCCGAGCGCCGGCACCCACCAGTCGTGGTTGACGTCGATCGAGCGCACGTAGATCTTCACCGGGGTGTCCACCGGCACGACGAGCGTGGACGGCGAGCTCGGCGCCTTGCCGGAGGCGCCCGAGTGGGACCCGTACAGGTACGTGAAGCTGAACTGCTGCGCCTTGATGTTGACGATCATCGAGTTCGACGGGGCGTCCTTGACGGTGCCGACGTGGTCGAGCGTGTAGGCCGAGAGCGCCACCAGCACGAGCACCGGCGCGAGCGTCCAGCCCAGCTCGAGCCGCGTGGAGCCGTGCACCTGGGGCGGCTCGATGTCGGGATCGCCCGGCTTCACCCGGAAGCGGAGCGCCGAGTAGAGCAGCCAGCCGCCGACGAGCACGAAGATCGTGACGGTGACGCCGAGGACGGCGCGGTAGATGCTGTCCATGGCGTGCGCGGCCGGCCCCGCCGGGTGCTGGAACGTGGCGGTGTCTGCGAGCGCGGGCGCCGCCTCGAACGCCAGCATCGTTACCGCCGTGAATGCGGCCAGGACGAGCGGGCGCTGTCGGGGCATGGACACCTTCACGGGACGCCGCGCATTCTACAAGCGATCCCGGCCCGCCCGGCCGGACGTCCGCAATTGCGGCTCAGGTCTGGGCGGGAGGCTCGCGCGGCGGCGGCGGCTGGCGTCGTTCGGCCGGCTGCCTCGGCCCTGCCATGCCTTCGGAGAAGGCCGCGCCCAGCCCGGCCACGGCGCCCATCGCGTCGGCGGCGCCGGCCGGCAGGAGCAGCAGCTTGTTCGCGTCGCCGTCGGCGACCGCGGGGAGCGCCTCGAGGTACTTGTAGCCGAGCATGTCCGCGGGGGCGATGCCGGCGGACTTGACCATCTCGAAGATCTTGCCGAGCGCCTCGGCCTCGCCCTCGGCCCGCAGCGCGCGCGCCTCCTTCTCGCCTTCGGCCCGCAGGACGTTCGACTTCTGGTCGGCCTCGGCGTTCAGGATCGCGGCCTGGCGCAGGCCCTCCGCGCGCAGGATGGCCGCCTGCTTCTCGCCTTCGGCCTGGAGCACGGCCGCCCGTTTGGCCCGGTCTGCCCGCATCTGCTGCTCCATCGCCTCCTGGATGGTGCGCGGCGGGTCGATGCTCTTGAGCTCGACGCGGGTGACCCGCACCCCCCACTTCTCGGTCGCCTCGTCCAGCACGATGCGCAGCTGCGAGTTGATCTGGTCGCGGCTGGTCAGCGTCTCCTCGAGCGTCATCGAGCCGACGACGTTGCGCAGCGTCGTCACCGTGAGCTGCTCCATCGCCACGAGGACGTTCGCGACCTCGTAGGTCGCCTTCACCGCGTCGGTGACCTGGTAGTAGACGACGGTGTCGATGCCGATCGTGACGTTGTCCTGCGTGATCACTGGCTGGGGCGGGAACGCCTGCACCGTCTCCTTCATGTCCACGTTCGCGTTGATGCGGTCGAGCATGGGCACGAGCAGGTGGACGCCCGGCCCGAGCGTGCGCTGGTAGCGGCCCATCCGCTGGACGACGCCGACGGTGCTCTGCTGGATCACGCGCACGGAGCTGCCGACGACCACCAGCGCCAGGATGACAACGGCCAACAGTGCGATCAGCTCAACCATCGGGTGCTCCCTGCTCGAGCGCGGAGTCGCCGCGCGGCGACGGTGCAGGGATCACGAGCGCCGTGACCCCCTCGACCTTGACGACCTCGACCCGGCTGCCGAGCGGGATCGCTTCTTCGTCGTAGTAGCAGCGGGCCGTCCACGTCTCGCCCCCGACCTTGACCTGGCCGGGCTCGAGCTCGGCGATCGCGCGGGTGACGACGCCGACCCGGCCCTGCATCGCGTCGACACCGGTGCGGATGCCCGTCGCCTTGTTCGCGGCACGTTGCAGCGCGGGACGGGTCACCAGCAGGCCGCCGACCGAGAGGGCGACGAAGGCGATCAGCTGGATCGGCACCCCGAGGCCGGCGGCGGCGAGCGCGGCGGTGGCGAGCGCGGCCAGCCCGAAGTAGACGGCGACGAACGCGGAGGTGGTCGCTTCGGCGACCAGGAGCACGACCGCGATGACCACCCATACCACCCAAGCTTCCATACCAGTCAACAGTAGTGCGCAATACTGCGCTCGTCCATGGAGCTCGAGCAGATCACGACGGGTGCGGCCCTTGGCCCGCTGCTCGACCAGGCGCGGGCGGAGGGCAGCTGCGCGGTCGACACCGAGTTCGTCTGGGAGCGGACCTACGCGCCCGCCCTCTGCCTGGTGCAACTGGCAACGGCCGGGCGGCTTGCAGTCATCGACCCGCTGGCCGGCGCCCCGCTTGATCCCCTCGCCGAGCTCATGGCCGATCCGGCGGTCGAGAAGGTCATGCACGCGCCGTCCGGCGACCTGGCCGCGTTCGTCCTGCACCACGACGTCCGGCCGCGCAACGTCTTCGACACGCAGGTGGCCGCGGGGTTCGCCGGATACGGCGGCTCGCCCTCGCTCGAGCGCCTGCTGGAGCAGTCCGTCGGCGTCCGGCTGCGCCACGATGAGGGCTTCACCGACTGGTCGCGCCGGCCGCTCACGCCGGTGCAGATCGAGTACGCGGCCGACGACGTCCGCCATCTGCTGGCGGCCGCCGCGGCGCTGCGCTCGCGGCTGGCCGACCAGGGCCGGCAGGCGTGGGTCGACGAGGAGATGGCGCAGCGCTACGGCGACGGCGCGACGCTCGTGCAGGACCCCGAGCTGGCCTGGCGCCGTGTCAGCGGCCGGGGGCGGCTGCGAGGCGAGCAGGTGTCCGCCCTGGCCGCGGCGGCGGCGTGGCGGGAGCGCGAGGCCCGCCGCCGCGATCTGCCGGCGTCGTGGCTGATCAAGGACGCGACGCTGATCGAGATCGCGCGGCGGCGGCCGAAGACGCCCCGCGACGCCGAGTCGATCCGCGGCCTGCAGCTGCGCAAGGGCGCCCAGCTCGACGGAATGCTCGCCGCCGTGGCCGCGGCAGGGCCACCGCCGCCGGGGTCGTCCGACGGTGACATGCCGGGCGAGGTGCGCCGCCGTGTGCGGGTGGTGCTGCCGCTCGCGAGCGCCGTGCTCCAGGCCCGCTGCGCCGAGGCCGGGGTGGCGTCGGAGCTGGTCGCGACGAGGGCCGAGCTCGAGGGCCTGATCGCAGGCCAGGCGATGGGCAACGACGGCGACCATCCCCTGCTGTCGGGGTGGCGGCGCGAGCTGGCCGGGGAGTCGCTCCTGCGGCTGCTGCGCGGCGAGATCGCGCTGCGCGTCCTGCCGCGGGCGCCCCACGTTGCCGAGCAGTCGGGGTGAAGACGGGGTAAACCTTTCCGCGGGTACGGCCGTGCCCGCGGAGGGCGTCGCTACCCTATCCGGCAGTGGTCGGCGCGTCGGTAGCGGGGCCGCTGGTCTCCGTGCTGGCGGTCGTGTTGGTGGTGGCGGGAGGTGGCAAGCTGCGCTCACCGGCCGCCGCGGCCGATGCCCTGCGCGCGGCGGGGCTGCCCGCCGGCGCCCTGCGGGCGCGGCTGGTGGGGACGTTCGAGGCCGCGACCGGCCTGCTCGTCCTGGTCGCTCCGTCGCGACCGGCGCTCCTCGTGATGGCCGCCCTCTACGCCGTGCTCGGCTGCTTCGCGCTGCGCCTGCTGCTCGCCGCCGAGCCGGCCGCCTCGTGCGGCTGCTTCGGGGCGGACGCGCCGCCGTCGCCGCTGCATGCCGTGTTCGACGCCGGCGCCGCCGTCGTGGCACTCGCGGCCGCGGTCGACCCGCCGCCCGGCCTGCCCGAGCTGGCCGCGCGCGCCCCGATCGCCGGCGTCGCCCTCGTGGCCGGCTGCTGCGCGGCCGCCTACGCAGTGACGCTCGTGCTCGGCCGGCTGCCCGAGGCCCTCGCGGCCTACCGCCCACGCAGGCCCGCCACGTGACGGACCGGCTCGTCTCGGTCGCCTCCCGGCTGCTCGAGCGGCGAACGTCGCGCCGCGGCATCCTCGTGCGGGTGGCCATCGGCGGCTCGGCGCTGGCCGTCGCGCCGCTGCGCTACCTGCTTCGGCCCGGCAGCGCCGAGGCGGTCATCACCTGCCGCGACTGCCGCCCTGGGGCGCTCTGCTGCGACGGCTGGACCGAGTTCTGCTGCACGATCACGGGGGGGTCGAACACCTGCCCGCCCTACACGTTCATGGGCGGCTGGTGGAAGTGCACCAACTACCGCGGCACGAAGCTGTGCCACTCCGAGGGCGTCCGTTATTACGTCGACTGCAACCGCCTGCCGTCGCAGCGCTGCCCGCACGGCTGCTCGTGCGCCGAGGGCCTGTGCGAGCACCGCTCGACGTGCTGCAACGTCTTCCGCTACGGCCAGTGCAACACCCAGATCGGGAAGGTGACCGAGGTGGTCTGCCGCATGATCACCTGCCAGAACCCGGGCCGCCTGTTCCCGGGCCAGTGCTCGCGGCACATCCTGGTCGACGATCGCACCTGCGGCCACGAGGCGGCCTGTCTGATCAAGGGCGCCGCGGCGCCGCCCTACACCGGCCTGCGCGCCGGCGGAGGCGCGCTGTGACCGCCGTCGTCACGGTCGAGACGCTGCTCCTGGTGCTGCTCGTGCTCCTCGTGGGCGGGCTGCTGCGGAGCCACGCCGAGATCCTGCGCCGCCTCGACGAGCTGCAGCCGGGCGGCACCGCGACCGCCGCACCGGTCCGCACCTCGACGGCCGCGCACGACGTCTCCGGCGTCACGCTCGCGGGCGACGCCATGCACGTCGGCGTCACCCGGCCGGGGTCGGCCACGCTGCTTGCCTTCCTGACGTCGGGATGCAGCACCTGCGCCGGCTTCTGGGAGGCGTTCGCCGACCCGCGCACGCGCCTGCCCGAGGGCGTCGGCCTCGTCGTCGTCACGAAGGATGCGAGCCACGAGAGCCCGGTCCGGCTGCGAGAGCTGGCGCCGTCGGCCGTGCGCGTCGTCATGTCGAGCCAGGCCTGGGCCGACTACGACGTCCCCGCCAGCCCGTACTTCGTCCACGTCGACGGCGGCGGCCAGCTGTCCGGCGAGGGCACCGCGCAGCGCTTCGACCAGGTGCTCTCGCTGCTCACCGACGCCGAGGACGACATGGCGGGCGAGGGCTCGGCCGAGCGCGCCCTGCGGGTCGAGCGCGAGCTGGCGGCGGCCGGCATCGGCCCTGACCACCCCAGCCTTCGGCCCGACTCCGCGGGGAACGGTGACGGCGCCGGCTGAGCTCGTCGTGGGGGTGCCGCTCGCGATCGTCGCCGGGCTGCGCTCGCTGTGGTCGCCCTGAGGAGAGTCGATGCTCGGGAGCATCACTCCGCTCGGCGAGCGGAGCCGGGGAAGGCGATGGGGGATGACGGTCACGGCGTTCGCCCTGGCGGCGACCGCTGCGGGGGCGGGCGCCGGCGCGCTGCTGGGCGCGGCAGGCGGTCTGGTCGACATCTCCGCGGCGATCCGGATGGTGCTTCTCGGCGGCGCGGTGGCGGTCGCGGTCGCCGTCGACCTCGTGCCCGGGCTGCGCGCGCCGGGGCCGCGCCGGCAGGTGAACGAGGCCTGGCTGCACCGCTACCGCGGCTGGGTCTACGGCGCGGGCTTCGGCCTCCAGCTCGGCCTCGGCGTCACGACGATCGTCTCGACCGCGGCGGTGTACGCGACGGGTGCTGCGGCCTTCCTGGCCGGGTCGGCGGCCGCGGGCGCGCTCGTCGGCGCGGCGTTCGGTCTGGCCCGCGCGGCCACGCTGCTTGCCGCCGGCGGCGTCGACGAGCCGGGTGCGCTCGCGACCCTCGATCGGCGCCTGCATGCCTGGGAGCGGCCGGCCCGGGTCGCCGCCCTCGCCGTCGAGGCCGCGCTGATCGCGCTCGCGGTGGCGGTCGCATGAGGCTGGCCGCCCACGGCATCGCCCTCGAACTTCCCACCGGCTGGGACGGCCGCATCTGGACGCGCGCGGGCGGCGGCCCGGTCCTGCATGCCGCGAATGTCGCGCTGCCCGTGACCGACGGCGACTTCGCCACCCGCGCGACGGGGACGCTCCCGGCGGACGGGGTCGTGGTCGTCCTGGTGGACTACGGCCCCGAGGAGGCGGGCACGCCGCTGTTCGCCTCGCCCCCGCCCGACCGGGTCGACCCGGCTGAGCTCTCGCCGTCGACGCTGCTCCAGCGCCGCCCGGGCCAGCGCGGGCTGCAGCGGTTCTTCACCACGGCCGGGCGAGCGATGTGCCTGTACGTCGTCGTCGGCTCGGCCGCCCACGCCACCGACCTCGCCGCCGGTGTCAGCCGCGTGCTGGGGTCGCTCCAGGTCGAGGCGCCCGCGGGCTGATCACTGGTAGGTGTACTGGTCGGCGGCCGAGGTGGCCGACGTGCCCCGCGACGTCGTCACGACGACATCGACCGTGCCGGTGCCGGCAGGGGTCGTCGCGGTGATCGACGTCGCCGAGTGGACGACGACGTGGGTCGCGGCCGCCGAGGCGAACTTCACCCTGGCGCCGGCCACGAATCCGTGCCCGGTGATCGTGACGGCCGTGCCTCCGGCCGTTGGCCCCTGCCCCGGCGAGACGCCGGTGACCGCCGTCGCCTTGACCGGCTGCCAGTGCGGTATCTCGTTCCCGCGCGGCCCGGTGAGCACGCTCGCCGCGCCGCCGCCGGCCGGCATGACGTCGATCGTCTGACCGGCCGCCGTGGCCCGTGCGAACAGGAGCTTCGTGCCGTCCGGCGACCACGCCGGCTGGAACTCCGCCGCCGAGTCCGTCGTCAACCGGTGGAGCGTCCGCGGCCCGACGGCGATCGTCCAGATGTCGAACGACCCAGACCGGTTGCTGGCGAAGGCGATCTTCGACCCGTCCGGCGACCAGGCCGGCTGGACGTTGCGCGCCGTGCCGCTCGTGAGGACGGTGACCGTGCCGCCGCGAGCCGGGACAACGCAGATCTGGTAGTGGCCGTTGCGGGGCGCGTCGAACGCGAGCCGCGTCCCGTCCGGCGACCACACCGGCAGGCTGTCGACGCCGGCGCGATGCGTCACCTGCACCAGGTGGTCCGAGCCGTTCGCGTTCGTCGTGTAGATCTCCCAGTCGCCGGTCCGGTTGCTGGCGAAGGCGAGCGTGCGGCCGTCCGGCGACCAGCTGGGGAAGGCGTCCTTGCCCGGGTTGGTCGTGATCCGGCGCAGGTCGCGGCCGGCGACGTTCATCGTGTAGATGTCGTAGTTGCCGCGGCGGTCGCTGGTGAAGGCGATGCGGGTGCCGTCCGGTGAGAAGGACGGCGCGAAGTCGTCGGCAGCGCTTGTCGTCAGCCGCCTGGCCGGGCTTCCCTTGGCCGCCTGTTTGACGTAGATGTCCCAGTTGTCGTTGCGGTCGCGGTCGAAGGCGATCATGCCGTTGCCGTGGAGCATCGCCCCGGCGGCCGGCACGGCTGCGAGCACGCCGACGATCAACCCTGCCGCCACACCCCGGATCGTCGCTCGCATCATCGCGTCCTTCACCTTGCCCGCCCGCGTCGCGCTTCCTGGTCAGGCAATCGTAAACATTTCCGGCCGGGCTAAGCCCCGCCTGCCCAGTTGCCGATCATGGGTGTCGTGCCCCGGAGCAGGCTTCTTCCATCCCGGGGCTGGGCCCTGGTCAGCATCGCCGTCGTCGGCGTCTGCGTCGCCGGCCCGGCTCCCACGCAGGCCGATGTCCGGTCGGGCTCCGCGCTCGACTCGGCCGGCCTGGCGTCGCCGCCGCGGTCGCTGCTCTCGCACGCCCTGGTCCCGTCCACGGCGTCCGGGCCGGACTACGCGGGCGCCCTGTGGGAACCGGCGAGCCCGCTCAACTACACGATCGCAGACCGGCCGCTGACGAACCCGATCACCCGCCTCGTCATCCACGTGGCGGAGGGCAGCTGGGCCTCGACCTACGCCTGGTTCCGAAACCCGCGGGCCGAGGCGTCGGCCCACTACGTCGTGTCGTCGACCGGGCGTGTCGCCCAGATGGTGCCCGACCGTGACATCGCCTGGCACGCCGGCAACTGGGCCTACAACGAGAGCTCGATCGGGATCGAGCACGCCGGCTTCACGAACGTCACCCACTTCCCGGATGCCCAGTACCGCGGCTCGGCCAAGCTGGCCGCCTGGCTGGCCGACACGTACCTGATCACGCCCGACCGCAAGCATGTGATCGGCCACTACCAGGTGCCCGACCCGAACCACCCGGGCGAGTGGGGCGGCGTCGACCACCACACCGATCCCGGCCGCACCTGGGACTGGTCGCGGTACATGGCCTACCTGCGCGCGGACGCGCAGGACACCAACCAGCAGGTCGCCGACAACGCCGATCCGTCGGTGCGCTACGACGCCTCGGTCTGGCACGTCGCGACGGCGCAGTCCGGCCGCTACGGCGCGAACTACCTGGCGGCGACGCCGCACCGGACGTCGAGCCCGGTGCAGTTCCGCGTGTCCGTGCCTGCCACCGACCGCTACGACCTGCTCATGCGCTGGCCGTGCGGGGCGGACTCGACGAAGGCCGGCGTGGGCATCACGACCACGAGCGGCCTGCGCACCTCGACGGTCGACGAGGCCCGCGGCTGCGACAAGTTCCAGTACGTCGGCAGCTACAACCTCGCCGCCGGCTCGGGCTGGCGGCTGCAGGTCAGCTCCGCCTCGAAGGGCCGCGGGCTGATCGTCGCCGACGCGTTCAAGCTGGTCGAGCAGTCCGACCCGACGCCGCCGACCGCGCCGGCGGTGACGGCGAACCCGACGGAGACCTCGATCGGGCTCTCGTGGACGCGGGCGAGCGACAACATCGCCGTCGGCGGCTACCGCGTCGT
Source organism: uncultured Actinomycetes bacterium (assembly GCA_963708365.1). Classification (GTDB taxonomy): domain Bacteria; phylum Actinomycetota; class Thermoleophilia; order Gaiellales; family JAICJC01; genus JAICJC01. The sequence goes on along the minus strand of CAVPSM010000006.1, from coordinate 275,716 downwards.
CGTCGACTCGAAGCTGCGCTACCGCGGCACCGGCCGGACGCTTTCCGTCAGTGGCCTCGCCTGCGACACCGTCCACACCGTGTCGGTGCGGTCGCTCGACATGGTCTCGAACCTCTCGCCGAAGGCGCCCGTGTGGGTGCGCACCGGGCCGTGCCCGCCCGCTCCCACCGGCCTCGCCGCGACGCCGTCACGCAACTCGGTCGCGCTGCAGTGGACGGCCCCGGCCGCGGGCCTCACCTACCGCGTGCTCGTGAACGGCCGGCTCATCCGCACGGTGTCCGGGACGACGTCGACGGTCGGCTCGCTGCACTGCGCCGTCACCCGCACGTTCTCGGTCGAGAGCGTCGACGCCACCGGCAATGTCTCCGCGCCGGCTGCGCTCGACGCCACCACGTCGTCCTGCTGACGAGCCCTACGGAGTCCGCAGCAGGCGGAAGGTGCGCGCGCCCAGCCGGCAGCTCCCGGCGGGCACCAGGCCCGACCCGCGCAGGTCGGCACGCGGCCGGGCGACCACCCAGGTGACGCCGGGCGGGAGGGTGCCCTTCCCGAGCAACCCCAGGTAGCGGGCGTGCCGCACCTGCTGCGTCGGCGGGCGCTGCAGCCAGGTGCGGAACCGCACCTTGGCGTGGACGATCTTCAGGAACACCGACGACGCGGCGCTGTGCGAAAACAGGTTCAGGGCGATCGCGTCGGCCGTCGGCTCCCGGACGGCCACCGCGGTGAGCGACCTCGCCGGCGGCAGCTGCGTGCAGGAGAGCTGGCGCGGATACGCATGGTGGACCGCCGCAGCCGTCGCGAGCACCGTCGAGGGGATCGCCACCGCGGCGACGACCGCCGCCACCGCGATCCCGCCGGCCCGGGCGGGGCCGCCGGCGAGCTCGACCAGCCGCTGGGCGGCGATGCCCGCGGGGATCGCGAGCGCCAGCACGAGGAACGGGAGGTAGCGCGACCAGCGCAGCAGCGCCGGCGTCCCCAGCACCTCGGCGCCGTGACCCATGAGTGCACCGGCGCCGCAGGCGACTGCCGGCACCGCCACGATCAGCGCCACGGCCAGCACGGACACGCCCGCCGGCCGGCGCATGATGGCGATCATTCCGGCCACGCCCAACGGGAGAACGATCCCGAGCGCGACGATCGTCTGCCCGGGCGACGGCAGCACCGGGGCGATGTGGGTGATCGAGACGAACCCGCCGTAGCGGTGATAGTCGAACGCCAGCGGCACGAGCCAGACCGCGGCGGCGGCGACCCCTGCGACCGCCGTGCGCCAGACCGCGAGATCGCGCGACGCGATCGCGAGCACGATCGCCCAGGCGACGCAGAAGCCGCCGGCGAGCGGGCTGATCAGGAACGTGAAGCCGATCGCGGCACCTGCCGCCCACAGCACAGCCGTGTTGCCCTTCCCGAGGCCGCGCAGCATGAGCCAGACCGACAGCGGCGCCAGGCACGTGCCGAGCTCACGGGGGATCAGCGGCGGCACGTTGCCGAGCGACGGGACGAGCGCGTTCCAGAGCACCAGGTCGCCGTGGTAGAGGCCGAGGTTGACGCCGTTGGGGTGGAGGGCCGCGGCCGGGCTGTGCTGCCAGATCCAGCCGAACCCGGCGGCCGCGGTGACCAGGGCCGCTGCCCATGTGGCGGCGGCGCGCGGCGCCCCCAGCTCGCGCGCGAGCAGCCACATCGCCAGCCACCCGGCCAGCACTCCGCCGACGTCGAGCGCGAGGATGGCCGCGTTCAGATCGCCCGGCAGCGTCCCCAGGAGCCAGGCGCCGATCGAGTGGTAGAGCCACGGATACGAGTTCGGCTCGCCCGCGTATACGCCGCCGGGCGCCGGGATGCCGGCGGCGAGCTGGCGGATCCAGCCCTGGTGCCAGAGCATGTCCTCCTGGGACGGCCACAGGCGAGGGGTCGCCGCCAGAAACCCGGGGTAGGTGACGACGGCGGTCGTCCCGAGGGCGACGGCGATCGGCCACGGTGAGAGCCGTCCGATCCGCAGCGACGGGCGCCGCCACGCGACGAGCGCGGCCACCAGCACGAGCGCGATGGCCCGCAGCGCCCAGGGGTGGCCCAGCAGGCCGACGCCCGCGGGCCCCTGCAGCATCGTCAGCCAGGCCAGCCCGAGCGCGGCCAGGATCCCATAGGCGAGCCGCTCGGGAGCGGGCGAGCCGGGGGAGATCGCCGAGCCGCACACCCACACGGCCGCAGCTGTCACGGCCAACGTCACCAGCGCAGACGCGATCACGTGGCCGCCCACATTCGGCCTGCGATTGTACCGAAGGGCCGGAGCCGACCCGGTACCATGGCCGCGGGGTCACGACCCCGCACGGCCCTCGTAGCTCAGGGGATAGAGCGCGGCTCTCCTAAGGCCGGCGTCGCAGGTTCGAATCCTGCCGAGGGCATCGCGTCCGGGCCGCCGCGCACCCCGGCCGGTCGGCGCCCGGGGAGTACACTCCCAGGCGCCATGGCTATGCCGACGCGAGCCGAGAGGGACGGCCCGGGCGGCGACCTCGCCCCGACGGCCCGCGGGATCCTGACGTCGGCCGCGCGCACCTTCGCCGACCGTGGCTCGGCGGTCAGCATGACCGAGATCGCCGCGCGCTCGGGAGTCGGCCGCGCCACCCTTTACCGCCATTTCCCGACCCGGGAGATCCTGCTCCAGGAGTTGCAGCGGGTCGCGGTGGAGAGCGTCGGTGAGCGCCTGCGCGGGGCCGACCTGGAGACCCTCTCCTGCGCGGACGCCCTCGACCGGGCGGTGCGCGTCGTGCTCTCGGTCGGCCACGAGTACGCGGTCGTGATCCACGAGCAGGTACCCGTGCCGCGCGGCGTCGCCGACAGGCTCGTGCGCGACCCCATCCGGGAGCTGCTGGCCCGGGGGCGGGACGAAGGCCTCCTGCGGCGCGAGTGCTCGCTCGAGTGGCTCGAGGACATGTTCGTCGGGCTCGTGCAGGCCGGGTTGCAGCAGATCGTCCGCCGCGGCGCCGACCTCGACGCCACGGCCCGCGCCGTCGTCTCGGCGTATCTCGAGGGAGCGGGGGCGCGGCATGCCTGAGCGGGCCGCCGCCAGCCTGCCGTGGCCGCCGGGGAAGAGCGCTCCGATCGAGCTCTGCACCTGCTGCGGCGAGCCGCTCGCGGCCGGCACCGACGTCTGCCCCAAGTGCAACACGGACGTGCACGGCGGCGCCCGGTCGCAGGCCGCCCGGGGGTCGCTGCTGCTCGGGCTGCTCGGCCTTGCGGTCCTGCCGATCGTGTTCTCCATCCCGGCGATCGTGCTGGCGCTCCGCGCCCGCCGCGAGATCGCCCGCACGCCCGGCCTGCACGGCAGAGACGCCGCCGGATGGGGGCTCGCGACCGGAATCATGGGCACCGTGCTCGGGATCTTCCTGATCCTGACGGTCCTGCTGGGGATCGCCTCCCCAAGCTGACACACCGGGGGAGTGTTATGGTCGTCCACGTGACCCGGCCGAGGCTCGCGTGGATCGAGTCGGGTTCCCGCCTGGAGTACGCATGGGTGGCATTCGCGGTGCTGAACCTGGCCGCGATGCTCGCGATCATCGAGATCAGGTACGGCCAGGGCTGGGAGACCGTCCCGTTCCACTTCATCTACGTGTCGTTCACGATCCTGTACGGATTCCGTGCGTGGAAGGGCCGGGCCACGCTGCTCGGGATCCTGTTCGTCACCATCACGACCGGCGTGGTCACGGCGTTCGGCATCCACCGCAACTGGGAGGAGCCGCCGGAGATCACCGAGGTGCCGCTGATGTCGCTCATGTTCGTCGCGATGGTCTACCACGTCCATCGCCGGCAGCAGGCGCAGGCGGTGGCCGAGGCGCTCGCCGCCGAGCGCGAGCGTGACCTGGAGCGCAAGTCGGCGTTTCTCTCCGACGCCTCCCACGAGCTCCTGACCCCGATCACGATCGGCCGCGGCCACCTCGAGCTCCTCCACCGCAACCCGAATCCCGAGCCGGGGGAGCTGGCGGAGACGTACGAGATCGTGCTCGGCGAGCTGGGGCGGATGGAGCGGGTGATCAACCGCCTGCTCCTGCTCGAGTCCGCCGGCGGGGCGGCGGCTCGCGGCTCGCGCGAGCGGGTCGCCGCCGCCGCGCTCCTCACCCGCACGTTTCAGCGCTGGCGGAGCACGGCCGATCGCGACTGGCGGCTCGGCGAGCTTCCGCCGGGCACGATCTCCATCGACGCCGACCAGCTCACGCTCGCGCTCGACGCCCTGGTCGAGAACGCCGTCCAGCACACCGACGACGGCGGGATGATCGTGATCGGCGCGGTCGCGGAGAGCGGTGCGCTGCGGATCCGCGTCGGGGACAGCGGCGACGGCATCCCAGAGGACGCGCGCCGGAGGGTGTTCGACCGCTTCTACCGCGTGGACGGAGCCCGCAGCCGCCGCCAAGGCGGCGTCGGCCTGGGCCTCGCGATCGTCAAGGCCATCGCCGAGGCACATGGCGGCAGCGTGTCCGTCCACAGCCGGCCCGGCGCGGGGAGCATGTTCGAGGTGCGTCTGCCGGGCCTGCGCTCAGCAGGGGACGAGCCGGTACCCGCCCCCACGGACGGTCTCGATCACGGCCTCGGCTTCGAGCTTGCGCCGTAGCCGGGCGACGCAGACGTCGACCACGTTCGACCGCGGGTCGAATTGGTAGTCCCAGACGGCGTTCAGGATCCGCTCCCGCGAGACGACCTCCTCGGGCGTGCGCAGGAGGTACTCGAGCAGCGCGCACTCGCGCTCGGAGAGCTGCACGCGGCCGCCGTCGCGGCGGGTGATGCGGCGGTTGCGTGGGTCGAGCTGGAGCACTTGCGAGCCCTGCCCGGGAGGGCCGGACGGGGCCTGGCGACGTAGGCACACGCGCACGCGCGCGAGCAGCTCGTCGAACGAGAACGGCTTGGCCAGGTAGTCGCTCGCGCCCGCGTCGAGGGCCGCCACCTTGGTGGCGACGCCGTTCTGCGCCGAGAGCACGAGCACCGGCACGGGCGGGTCGGTCTCGATCGCGCGGGCGAGCACGCCGAACCCGTCGACGCCGGGCAGCTTCAGGTCGAGGACGACGAGATCCCACTCGCGCTCGCCGAGCTCGGTCACGGCCTCGTCGCCGCTGCCCGCCACGGCCGTCATGTAGCCCTCTGCCCGGAGCCCACGGCTGACGAAGCTCGCGATCAGAGGCTCGTCTTCGACCAGCAGAATCCGCACGACGTCCGAAAGCATACGCCTGCGCTGCCGGCCTGGACATGACAGGGACATGACATGCGCTTGACGGCGCCGGGCCTCGGATCGAGCATTCGACGCGCTCGATCCGAGGGGAGGGCTTCATCAGTCGGTCGACGAGGATCCTGTGTACGCTCGGCGGCACCATCGTGGTGGCCGCCCTGGTCGCCTGGTACGTGGTCGGCTACGTGATCACCTTCCCGCCCACAGTGCCGCAGGCAAGCGCTGCCGGCATCACGAACATCACCGTCCAGACCGTCGCGTCGTACGGCCACCAGCCGCATCCCGACTGGGTCTCCTACCTCGTCAAGAACGAGCAGGGGCAGTGGGTCCACAGCACCATCTGGAAGGTGCCCGCGCACTCTCTCGTGCGCGTCACCGTCTACCAGTACGACGGCGACAGCGGCCTGCGCAACCCGTTCCTGGGTCAGCCGCGCGGCATCGTCGGCGGGACGATGACGGTGAACGGGAAGCCGTACCGCGTCCTCAACCCAGACAATGCGTCCCACACCTTCACGATCCCCGACTACGGCGTGAGCGTGCCGCTCAAGGGCGTCGCCGACGCCGCGCCCAACCAGTGCGCCGTCACGCCCTGCACGCTGCAGCAGGCGCATAACACCATCGTCTTCGAGTTCCGCACGGGCAAGCCCGGCTGGCACCGGTGGCAATGCTTCGTGCCGTGCGCCGCGGGATGGCTCTACGGGTTCGGCGGACCGATGCAGACGGTCGGCTGGATGGACGGGTTCCTCAAGGTTGTCTGACCAGATGGGCGACCGAGACCATCTGATCCGGGCGGCGGTGATCTGGGTCGTCCTCGCGGTCATCGCCGACCTGGTCGTCGGCTTCCTGGTGGCCCCGCACATGCCGCCGGGGAACTTCTCGAACACCGCGTCCGACCAGACCCGGATCAACAACGTGCTGGCGCTGATCATGACGCCGATCGGCGTCGGCGTGATCACGTTCCTGGTGTACGCGCTGGTGTGCTTCCGCCAGCCGCCCGGCCCGTTGCAGGACGGTCCCCCCGTCCGCGGCCACCGCCGGCTGCAGGCTGGCTGGGTCGGGGTGACGGCGACGATCGTCGTCGTGCTCGCCGTTCTCGGCACGGCCGAGCTGGTTCAAGCGCCCAACAGCGCCTCCGGCGCCGGCGCCGGAGGCGGCCAGGGGCCGACCCCGATCTCGAGGCCGGCCGGGAACCCGCTGCAGGTGCAGGTGATCGCTCAGCAGTGGCAGTTCACGTATCGCTTCCCGCAGTACGGCGGCGTCGAGACGTTCTCACTGGCGCTCCCGGTCGGCCGCACGGTCGAGTTCAACGTCACCTCGATCGACGTGATCCACTCGTTCTGGGCCTACCAGCTGGGCGTGAAGGCCGACGCCGTGCCCGGCGCCAACAACATCGCATACACGACGCCGAAGAAGGTTGGCCTGTTCCAGATCCGCTGCGCGGAGCTGTGCGGGCTCTGGCACGGTTGGATGGCCGCCCACGGACACGTGCTCACGCAGGCCGGGTGGCGGCGCTGGATCGCGAGCGCGCGGATCGCCAACGCGCCGTCGACGCACTACCTGCCGCCGTTCGCCAAGGTCTACTACCCGGCACCACTAGAGAGGGGCGGATGAGCTCACCTGAGAAACCAACGGCCTCCATGCCGGCGACGCCGCCCGCCCGCAGCGGGCTGCTCACGTTCAACGTGGTCTGGGGCTTGGTCGGCCTCGTCGTGGGCTACGCGATCGGGCTGTGGATCGGCCACCGCCTCGGCTCGCGCTTCGACTGGGTCGCCGAGATCGACTACAACGACATCGCGGTCCTGCTGGGCTACTCGCTCGGGACGCTCGGCTACCTGGCCGGGCTCGGGATCCTGAACCACCCCATCGCCCGCCTGTTCGGCCGTTCCGCCGGCGACGTCGCACCGCGCACGGGCTGGGGCCGCTACGCGCAGGCGAGCACCGACCACAAGGTGATCGGGAACCAGTACCTGATCGGGATCGGCGTCTTCTTCTTCATCGGCGGCGTGAACGCCATGCTGATCCGCACCGAGCTCCTGCATCCGACGACTCCGACGTTCTCGCCCGGCCAGTACCTGACCATCGTCGGCCTGCATGGGGCGATGATGATCATGATGGTATCGAGCATCATCCTGGGGCCGTTCGGGCACTACTTCGTGCCGCTCATGATCGGAAGCCGGCGAATGGCGTTCCCGCGGATGGAGGCGCTCTCGTTCTGGCTGCTGCCGCTGGCCGGCCTGATCCTGACGAGCACGATCGCCTACGGCGGGTTCCCGACGGGCTGGACCGGCTACCCGACGCTCGCGAGCCAGGCCGACATCGGAATGGACGGCTACCTGTTCTCGTTCGCCCTGGTCGGCGTCGGCATGATCCTGAACGCGCTGAACATGCTCGTGACGGTGCTGAATTACCGCGCCCCCGGCATGACCTGGGGGCGGCTGCCGATCTTCGTCTGGAGCATGCTGACGACCTCCGTGCTCATGCTGCTCGGCCCACCGATGCTGCTCGCGGCGGTCTTCATGGAGGTGCTCGACCGGACGTCGGGGACGGCGTTCTTCTCGGCATCGACCGGCGGGAGCGCGTTCCTGTGGGAGAACCTGTTCTGGTTCTTCGGCCACCCGGAGGTCTACATCCTGGCCCTGCCGGGCTTCGGGATCGTGCTCGAGATCCTGCCGGTGTTCGCGCGCAAGCCGCTGTGGGGCTACCGGCTGGCGGTGTCGGGCATGCTCGGCGTCACGCTGCTCTCGTTCATGGTGTGGCAGCACCACCTGTTCGTGAGCGGCATCAACGCCAGCCTGCGGCCGTTCTACATGCTGACGACGGAGCTGATCTCGGTGCCGACCGGCTTCATCTTCCTGGTTGGAATCGCCACGCTCTGGAGAGCCCGGATCAGATACACAGTGCCGATGCTGTTCGCGCTCGCGTTCTTCGTGAACTTCCTGATCGGTGGGCTCTCTGGCGTCTACCTGTCGGACGTCCCGAGCGACGTCACCCTGCACGGCAGCTTCTTCGTCATGGCCCACTTTCACTACACGATCATGGGCGGCCTGGTCTTCGCCTTCTTCGCCGGCATCTACTACTGGCTGCCGAAGATGGCGGGGGTCGAGTTGAACGAGACGCTCGGCAAGATCCACTTCTGGACGGCGTTCATCTTCTTCAACTCGACGTTCCTGCCGCTCTTCGCCGTGGGGATGCTGGGGATGCCCCGGCGCACCGCGACGTACGCGCCGCACCTGCAGTTCCTGAACGACTGGGTGTCGATCTCGGCGTTCCTGCTGGGCGGGTCGATGCTCGTGTTCCTCGGGAACTTCGTATGGTCGCTCGTCGTCTCTCGGGTGCCGGCGGCGGCCAACCCGTGGATGGCGCGCTCGCTCGAGTGGCAGCTGCCCACACCGGTGCCGGTCGGCAACTTCGACGGGCCGGTCCGGATCCTGGCCGGTCCGTACGAGTACGGCGACCCCACCGCGCCGCCCGTGCTCGAGATCGTGCCGGCCGTCGTCCCGTCGGCGGGGGATTGACCGATGACCGAGCTCAATGCCGACGCCGAAAATCCCCTCCTCGACCTCGAGGCGCGCAACCAGGCGATCGCCGGGCGGCTGTTCGTCGCCGCCGACGCGTTCCTCTTCCTGGCCTTCCTGTTTGCCTACCTCTACCTGCGCGCGCTGAACAACAACCACATGTGGAACCCGCACGGGCAAAACCCGTCCGGCACGATGGGCCTCGTCGTCCTCGTGCTCGTCGTGGCCACGGCGGCCATCGTCCAGGTCGGTGCCGGCCGCCTCTTCTCCGCCGGGGCGAGGGCGTTCCGCGCCCCGGCGATCGGCGCGCTCGTGGTCGGGCTCGTCGCGACGGTGCTGGTGGCGTCGCAGGTCTTCCGGCCGGGGTTCTCGCCCAGCCACGCGGGCGGGATCGGGAGCGTCTTCATCGGGTTCGTCGCGGTCTATCTCGTGCACATGCTCGGGGCGCTCTACTGGCTCGAGACGCAGGCGGTGCAGCCGTCGGACGAGACCCTTCGCGCCACGGTGCCGCCCTGCGCCCTCTACTGGTGGTTCCTGGCGGTCGTCCTCGCGATCTTCTCCGTCCTGTTCTACCTCGCTTAGACGGGAGCGACGATGCATCTGATCGCCCTGGCCAACGACAACGATGCCGGTGCCTGGATGACGCTGGTGATCCCGCTCGGGTTCCTGGCGCTCGTCCTCGTCTGCGCGTGGACGATGCGCCATCGTGTGCCCTGATTAGCGGCGCGGACGTGCGAGGGGGCCGCGAGGTCGTCGCGGCCCCCTCGACCGACCCCATCCGCCGGCCCTGTGAGGGTGGGCTCCTTCAGCCTGCCGGCGAACGCACAATCGGTCGCGCCGATGCAACGGAGGGTGGTCGCGTCGGCCCGCAAATGGTAGCGGACGCGACCGCTGTTGACACGGGCCGGTCATCCTGCGTACGTCTTCGGTCAAAGGGGCTTTCGATAGAAGACACGGGCGAACCCGTCCTGCATGCTCCGGCCGGTCTCGACGTACCCGAGCGCCGGGTAGAAGCGCAGGTTCTCGGTCATGCGCTCGTTCGTATAGAGCACGATCTCGCCCAACCCCTCAGCGCGCGCGTGATCCTCCGCGAACGCCATCAGCGCCCGGCCCAGGCCCTCCCCCTGGTGATCGGGTGCCACGGCGACGTTCTCGAGCAGGAGCGCGGGCGGCTGCGGCCGCAGCACGAGCACGCCGGCGACCTCCTCTCCGGCCTCTCCGGCCCGGATCAGCCAGACCTCGCCGGCGGCGATCAGGGCTGCATAGTCGGCCGTCATCGGCGCCGGCTCGCGGCCGATGCGCTCCACGTAGTGCGCGTAGGCAGTGCGGACGCAGCCGGCTACGGCACGCGCATCGCGGGGGGCCGCCGGGACGATCTGGGGCATCGCCGCGATCGTAGATGCTCGTTCGCCCTCCGGCGCTATGGTGCCTCGGCCGCAGACCCTGACGCCGTGGATCGGAGAGCGCAATGCAACTCGGAATGATCGGCCTGGGCCGGATGGGTGCCAACCTCACCCGCCGGCTGATGCGCGATGGGCATCAGATGGTGGTGTGGAACCGCGATCCCGCACCGATCTCGACGCTGGCCGCCGAGGGCGCCGTCGGCGCCGAGTCGGTGGCCGACCTAGTCGCCAAGCTGAGACGGCCGCGGGCGGTCTGGATCATGGTGCCCGCCGCGGTCACCGGGAAGGTGGTGGGCGACGTCGCCGAGCTGCTCGACGAGGGCGACACGATCATCGACGGCGGCAACTCGTACTACCGCGACGACATCGCCCGGGCCGCGGAGCTCGCCCCGAAGGGCATCCACTACGTCGACATCGGCACGTCGGGCGGCGTCTTCGGCCTCGAGCGCGGGTACTGCCTGATGATCGGGGGCGAGGACGAGGTCGTCGAGCGGCTGGGGCCGATCTTCGCCACCATCGCTCCCGGCGTCGGCGCGGCGGAGCGCACGCCGGGCCGCACCGGCGAGCCCTCCCAGGCGGAGACCGGCTATCTGCACTGCGGGCCCAATGGCGCGGGCCACTTCGTGAAGATGGTCCACAACGGGATCGAGTACGGCATCATGGCCGCTTACGCCGAGGGCCTCGACATCCTGCGCAACGCGGACGTGGGCACGCGTGACCAGCTGCACGACGCCGAGACGGCCCCGCTCGACCATCCCGAGTTCTACCGCTACACGATCGACACGGCCGAGGTCGCCGAGGTGTGGCGGCGCGGCAGCGTCGTCGGCTCCTGGCTGCTCGACCTGACCGCCACCGCCCTGCACGAGTCGGGCGACCTCGAGGAGTACTCGGGGAGGGTGTCGGACTCGGGTGAGGGCCGGTGGACGTCGATCGCGGCCATCGAGGAGGGCGTGCCGGCCTACGTGCTGACGGCGGCCGTCTACGAGCGGTTCAGCTCGCGCGGGGACGGGACGTACGCGAACCGGGTGCTCTCGGCCATGCGCAAGCAGTTCGGCGGTCATGTCGAGGTGCCCGCAGGCGACTGAGCGCAGCCCGCAGCAGACCGAGCGCGGTTAACCTACGGGTAGAGACGACTGACACCGAATCGCCTGCACGGGCGAGGAGAGAGGAGCCCCATGGCCATCGCACCCGCATCGGACATCGCCCAGCTCGAATCGATCCTGGGCGACGACGCAGAGTCGCTCCTCGGGCACACGTGCAGCACCATCTCGAGCGAGCGCCTGTACCTGCCGGGCCCGGACTTCGTCGACCGTGTGGTCACCATGTCCGACCGGCCCACGCCGGTGCTGCGGTCGCTGCAGACGCTGTTCTCGAACGGCCGCCTGGCCGGTACCGGCTACCTGTCGATCCTCCCGGTCGACCAGGGCATCGAGCACTCGGCCGGCGCCTCGTTCGCGAAGAACCCGGACTACTTCGACCCGGCCCGCATCGTCGAGCTCGCCATCGAGGGCGGCTGCAACGCGGTGGCGACGACGCTCGGGGCGCTCGGTGCCACCGCGCGCCGCTACGCCCACCGCATCCCCTTCCTGCTCAAGCTGAACCACAACGAGTTCCTGTCCTATCCGAACTCGTACGACCAGATCATGTTCGGCTCGGTGCGCCAGGCCCGTGAGCAGGGCTGCGTCGCCGTCGGCGCGACGATCTACTTCGGCTCGCCCGAGTCCAAGCGACAGCTCCAGGAGGTGTCGGCGGCGTTCGCGGCTGCGCACGAGCTCGGCATGGCGACGGTGCTCTGGTGCTACCTGCGCAACCCGGCGTTCTCGCCCAAGGACGGCGGGCCTGACTACCACCTGGCCGCCGACCTGACGACCCAGGCCAACCACCTGGGCGTCACCATCGAGGCCGACATCATCAAGCAGAAGGCGCCCCAGACGGCCGCGCCCGGCTTCCTCGACCTGAAGTTCGGGAAGACCGACAAGCGCGTCTACTCGGAGCTGCTCACCGACCACCCGATCGACATGACCCGCTACCAGGTGGCCGGCTGTTACATGGGCCGGGCCGGACTGATCAACTCGGGCGGCGCCTCGGGCGAGAGCGATATGCACGACGCCGTCTTCACCGCGGTTGTGAACAAGCGGGCCGGCGGCATGGGCATGATCAGCGGCCGCAAGGCGTTCCAGCGGCCGATGGCGGAGGGCATCGAGCTGCTCCACGCGATCCAGGACGTCTACCTCTCCGACGAGATCACCATCGCGTAACCGCGGCTACGCGGGAACTCAATAATTCTTCACCCAAAAGGGGGATGAGCTGAACGAATCGGGTGACGAATGGTCATACACGCACGCTACAATAGGGGTATGACCAACATGTTCCCGATATATTCAGAGCGTCAATTCTCGCGCTCTCGTCCTGAGTCAGAGCACGAGTACTTCATGCGGGCCGCCCGGAACCTGCGCGACCAGCGCCGCCGCGAGCGGCGTGCGCAGGTGATCAACCGGATCATGCGCCGCCCGCACGGTAAGTCGGCGTAGACGGCGATCGCCCCCGGCACTGCCGGGGGCGGCCCGCTCACATCCGCTCGAAGCTCCGGAACCGCTCCCAGTCGGTGACGGCGGCTTCGAACGAGCGTTGCTCCGTCCGCGCGTAGTGCAGGTAGTGGTCGACGACCTCATCGCCGAGCGCCGCCCGCGCGACCTGTGACCCCTCGAGCAGCGCGATCGACTCGTGCAGGCTCGTCGGCAGCCGCGGCTTGCCGTCGGCGTTGTACGCGTTCCCCGGGTAGGCCGGCTCCAGCGCGAGCTCGTTGTCGATGCCATGCAGCCCGGCGGCGATCATCGCGGCGAAGGCGAGGTACGGGTTCACGTCGGCGCCGGCGATGCGGCTCTCGAGCCGCAGACCCTGGCCGTGGCCGACCACCCGGAACCCGCAGGTGCGGTTGTCGATGCCCCAGACGAGCGTCGTCGGCGCGAACGAGCCCCACGCGTACCGCTTGTACGAGTTGACGTTGGGGGCGAAGAAGTAGGCCAGCTCGTGGGTCGCCGCCAGCTGCCCGGCGATGAAGTGCTCGAAGGCCTTGCTGCGGCCGTGGCCGTCCTCGCCGGGCGACAGGCTGCCCTTGTCGTCCCACAGGCTCATGTGGATGTGGCACGAGTTGCCCTCGCGCTCGTCGTACTTCGCCATGAACGACAGCGCGCAGCCGTGCAGATAGGCGATCTCCTTCGCGCCGTTCTTGTAGATCGAGTGGTTGTCGGCCATCGACAGCGCGTCGGAGTAGCGGAAGTTGACCTCGTGCTGGCCGAAGTTGCACTCGCCCTTCGAGTCCTCGACCCGGATGCCCGCCCCTGCCATGCCGAGCCGGATCGGGCGGATCACGTCCTCGACCATCGTCGTGCCCAGGATCGAGTAGTCGACGTTGTAGGCGTTCGCGGTGGTGAGGTCGTGGTAGCGCTTCGCCCGGGCCTGATCATAGCTGTCGCGGAACAGCATGAACTCGAGCTCGGAGCCGACGTTGGCGCGCCAGCCGCGCTCGGCCAGGCGGTCGAGCTGGCGACGCAGGGTCTGGCGCGGCGACGCGGCCACCGGGCTGCCATCCTCCCATTCCAGGTCGGCGACGCAGAGCGCCGTCCGCTCCAGCCACGGCACCCGCCGCAGCGTCGAGAGGTCGGGCCGGAACACGAAGTCGCCGTAGCCTGTCTCCCACGACGACATGGCGAATCCCTGCACCGTGTTCATCTCCACGTCGACCGCGAGCAGGTAGTTGCAGCCTTCCGCCCCATGGCCGGCGACTTCGTCGACGAAGAACGGCGCGTGCAGGCGCTTGCCCGCCAGCCGGCCCTGCATGTCGGTCATCACGAGCAGCACCGTGTCCACTGCGCCGGACTCGACGTCTCCCCGCAACTCGTCCAGCGATAGCGGCATTGGCTATTCATATACTCCAGCCGGGATGGATCGCAAGCGTCCGGTGATCGGGATCAGCGCCTACGACGTGCCGGTCACGTTCGGCCAGTGGCGCGATTTCCAGAGCGTGCTCGCGCCCGCCGGATACCCGCGGTCGGTCACCGCGGCGGGTGGGCTGCCGGTGGTGCTCCCGCCCGTGGAGGGCTCGACGGAGCTGCTCGACCTCCTCGACGGCGTTGTCTTCACCGGTGGCTCCGACCTGAACCCGGCGCTCTACGGCCAGGAGCCGCACCCCGAGAGCGCCGGCTTCCATGACGGCCGCGATCGGGCCGAGCTGGCGCTGATCCGCGACGCGATCCGCCGCGACATGCCCGTGCTCGGGATCTGCCGCGGCATGCAGCTTCTGAACGTCGCCCTCGGTGGCGACCTCGTCCAACACCTCGCCGGCGACACGCACAAGGGCCGGCCGGGGACGTACACCTTCCACGACGTCGAGGTGACACCTGGTACGCGGCTGGCCGAAGTGCTCGGCGCCGGCACGCGCACGCACTCGTGCCACCACCAGGCGCCCGACCGGCTCGGCGAGGGCCTACGGCCGAGCGCCCAGGCCGACGACGGGACGGTCGAAGGCATCGAGCTGCCGGGTGCGCGCTTCGTCCTCGGCGTGCTGTGGCATCCCGAGGAGGACGAGGTGCGTGGCGCCCCGCTCTTCCGCGAGCTGGTGGCGCAGGCCACCACCTACCGGGTGGCAGCGGCGTGAGCGCGGCGGTCGAGGGGCTCGTCATCGGGGGCGACCGGGTCGCCGCCGCCGAGGGCGAGACCTTCGATGTCACCAACCCGGCGACCGGCACCCGCCTCGCGAGCGTCGCCTCGGCGGGCATGGAGGACGTCGACCGTGCCGTCGCCGCGGCGGCCGCGGCCTACGAGAAGTGGGGCTCGCTCTCGCCGGTCACCCGCGGCCGCCACATGCACCGGTTCGCGGCGCTGGTCGAGGAGCATGCCGAGGAGCTGGCGCTGCTCGAGTGCCGCAACGTCGGCATGCCGATCGGCGACGCGCGCGGCCAGCTCGGGATGATCGTCGATGTGATCCGCTACTACGCGGGCGCGGTCGACAAGTTCTTCGGGCACGTCGTCCCGGTCGAGCGCGAAGGCGTCGCGCTCACGTTCCGCGAGCCGATCGGTGTGGTCGGGCTGATCACGCCCTGGAACTTCCCGCTCAACATCGCCAACTGGAAGATCGCGCCCGCGCTCGCGGCCGGGAACACCGTGGTGCTGAAGCCGGCCTCGCTGACGCCGCTCTCGGTACTGCGCTACGCGGAGCTCGCGTCGGAGGCGGGCATTCCCGCCGGCGCCCTGAACGTCGTCCCCGGGCCCGGGAGCACGGTCGGCAACGCGCTCGTGGAGCACCCCGGCGTCGGCAAGATCGGGTTCACCGGCTCGACCGAGGTCGGTGCCGGCATCGCCCGGCGCGCGGCGGCCGGGATCAAGCGGGTGACGCTCGAGCTGGGCGGCAAGTCGGCGTGCGTCGTCTTCGAGGATGCCGACCTCGAGAAGGTCGGCCGCATGGCCCCCTACGGCGTCTTCGAGAACTGCGGCCAGGACTGCTGCGCCCGCTCCCGCCTGATCGTCCAGGAGTCGGTGGCCGACGAGGTGGTCGAGCGCTACTCCGAGACGGCGCGCAACCTGCGGGTGGGGATGCCCGAGAGCACGGAGACGGAGATCGGGCCGCTCATCTCGGCGGGCCAGCGCGAGACCGTCGAGCGCTACGTCGCCATCGGCCTGGAGGAGGGTGCCCGGCTCGTTGTCGGCGGCGAGCGCCCCGACGGCGCCCTGGAGGCGGGCTTCTTCTACCGGCCGACCGTGCTCGCCGGCGTGCGCAACGACATGACGGTGGCGCGGGAGGAGATCTTCGGCCCGGTGGTCTCGGTGATCACGTTCCGCGACGAGGCAGACGCGGTGCAGATCGCGAACGACACGCCGTATGGGCTGTCCGGGTCGCTGTGGACGCGCGACGGCGCCCGCCAGCTGCGAGTCGCCCGTGCGCTCCGCACCGGTGTGCTGGGCGTGAACACCAACTCGTCCGTCTTCGTGCAGACGCCGTTCGGCGGCTACAAGCAGTCCGGCATCGGCAAGGAGCTCGGCATGGAGGCGCTCGCCCACAACACCGAGCTGAAGAGCGTGTTCATCTCGACCGAGTAGCCCGCTTGCGCTCGTGCATCGCTCGCGACGCGCGGGCGAGCGTCTCGGCGATCGGCTCGCCGGGCGTGCGGGAGGCGGCGCCGACGGAGGCGCCGCGGTACACGTGCCGGTGAGTCTCGGGGACTTCGAGGTCGGTGAGCAGCCCCTGAAGCCGCTCGCAGCGGCGAGCCGTCGCCCCCTGGTCGCTGCCGGGCAGGAGCAGGCAGAACTCGTCGCCGCGGGTGTGCGTCATCGGCTCGTGCGAGCCTACGGCTGAGGGTGGCTCAGGCGACGGTGGCCGAGCGGATCGCGTCGATCAGCTCGTCGAGCCCGACGCCCTTCTTGAGGCAGTTGGCAGCCCCGGCGTTCAGGGCGGCGTCGATCATCTGCGGCTCGTCGTATGCCGACAGCACGACCACCGGCATCGCCCAGTCGGAGGCGGCGATCTGCTCGGTCGCCTCGATCCCGTCGACGTTCGGCATCCGCATGTCCATGACGACGACGTCGGGCAGCATCTTCTCGGCGACGGTGACCGCCTCGGCACCGTCGGAGGCCTCGCCGACGACCGTCATCCCGGCCTCCTCGAGCGCGTCGCGCAGCACCCCGCGCAGGAGGGCGTTGTCCTCGGCGATCAGGATCCGGATACCGTTCTCCTCCATCCCGGCGAAGAGTACCCGGCCAGGGTCAACTTGTGTACATGCGTCCTAGAGGTACAGCCGATCGGTGGCGGCCTCTGCTCGGGCGGCAGCCTCGGCCGGCGCGGCGCCGCGCGCCCGGGCGAGCACGTAGGCGGCGGTGAAGCAGTCGCCGGCCCCGTCGGGTCGGCGTACGTTCCCGCGCCGGTGCCCGGCACCTGGACGACCCCGGCCGCCGTCGCGGTGACAACGCCTTCGGCACCCATCGTCACGCACACCTCGGGGGCGCCGAGGCCGACCAGCGCGCTCGGCGTCGAGCCGCTCCCCGGCCGCGGCGACCGCCTCGCGCTGGTTCAGCTTCAGGATCGCGACGCCCGCGATCGACCCGGCCGGGAACGGGCGCAGCCGCACCGGCCCGGGCTGCGCGCCTCGCGCCGGCCCCTGCCCGTCCAGGCACAGCCGGTGCCCGGCGGCGACGAGGGCGGCGATCGACTCCTCCGGGAAGTCGGAGCCGCCCTGCGAGCCCAGGTGCAGCCACTCGCAGCCGGCCACGGCCGGCAGCACGTACGTCCGCATGTCGTCGGCCGAGAACGGCAGCCCGAACCGCGCCAGCACCTGCCGGGTGCCCTCGCGGTGGTCGAGGCGCGAGTCGTAGGCGGGCCCGCCCGGGATCACGACGGCGTCGCCGGGGTCGGCCCCGCGGGTGACCACGACGCTCTCGGCGCCGGCGGCCTCGAGCGCCCTGCGCGCGTAGAGCGGGGAGCCGCCCAGGCGCCGGCTCTCGCCGCCGTCGGCGCCGACGACCGTGTCGATCACGGTGTGGCCGACGAGCCCGATCTTCACGGCGTCGGGGCGGCCGCCACCGGCAGCTCCAGCCGGACGGCCGACCACTCGCCGGGCCGCCGGTCGAGCGTGATGGCGGCGCCGATCTGGGTTGCCCGCTCCTGCATCATCCGGATCCCGATGCCGGTCGCAGGCGTCGCCGGCAGCGTCCCGCCGGCGTCCTCGACGGCGAGCTGGATCCGGCTCTCGTCGTGCTCGAGGCTGATCGAGACGGGCGAGCGGCCGTGACGGGCGGCGTTGATGGCGGCCTCGCGTGCGATCTGGAAGATGGCGGTGTCGCGCTCGACGTCACCCTGCCAGCCGGACGCCGGCCGGGTGAAGCTGGCGTCCACGCCGTACTCCTCGTGAACGGTCTCGGCCAGCGACCCGAGCGCCTGGATCAGGCCCAGCTGCTCCATCACGACCGGGTGCAGGCGGGCGACGGTGCGGCGCAGGTCGTCGGCGGCTGCGGACGCCACGTCTTCGAGCCGGGCCAGCACCTCGGTCGCCCGGTCGACGTCGCCGTTGCGGACGGCGTCGGCGATCACGTCGCACATGAGCCGCACCGCGGTCATCGTCTGCTGGGGGCCGTCGTGCAGCCGGAGCGCCAGTGCCGCCCGCTCGTCGTCGAGCGTCCGCAGCATGGTGTCGAAGAGCTCGCGCTGCTCGCGGCTGCGCTCGGCCAGGGCGTGCGTCGTGCGCTGCGCGCGGTCGATCGCGAACCAGGCCACCGCGACGGCCGAGAGCATGAGGACGCCGTGCAGCCAGTCCGACGAGGTGAACACGACCAGCGCCACCACCACCGCGGCGGCGGCGGCGGCGACTCCCGCCGTGAACAGCCGCTCAGTCGATGAACTCATAGCGGAGCGCGAGCGCCACCGCCTGAGTGCGGGTGTCGGCTTCCAGCTTCGTCATCGCGTTGCGGACGTGCGTGCGCACCGTCTCGGGGCTGATGAACAGCCGCTGGGCGATCTCGGGATTCGAGTAACCGTTCGCCAGGAGCCCCAGGATCTCGCGCTCGCGGCCGGATAGGGCCGGCAGCCGCTCCGTCGCCTTCGGGGCGACCAGTTCGGAAGCGAGGGTCGGGTCGACGTACGCCCCGCCCTCGGCCACCCGCTTGACCGCGCGCACGATGTCGTCGGGAGGCGCATCCTTGAGCACGTACCCGCGGGCGCCGCAATCAAGTCCTTCGGCCAGGAGTCCCCGCTCGCCGTGCGCGGTGTAGAGGATCACCGCGATGTCGGGGTGGGCGGCGATGATCTTGCGCGTCGCCTCGAAGCCGTCCATGCCGTCCATGCGGACGTCCATGACGATCACGTCGGGGCGGCGCTTCTCCGCCATCTCGATGGCGCCGTCTCCGGAGCCGCTCTCGCCGATGACGGAGATCTCGCGGTCGCGCGTGAGGATCATCTTGACCCCCTCGCGGACGGCGGCGTGGTCGTCGACGACGAGGCAGCGCACCTGGCTGCGATCGGCGGACGGCCCGTTGCCGGTGTCGCTAGCGCCCATGACCTCGGGGAATCATGCCACTTCCGGACGAAAAAAGGAAACCTCGCGGGGCAATACAATGCCGGCATGTCGACCGCGCGGCGCACGGCGCTGGTCTCGCTCGTCGCAGCCGTCGTCCTCGTCGTGGTGAAGGCAGTTGTCGGGTTCGCCAGCGGGAGCCTCGGCGTGCTCGCCGAAGCCGCCCACTCCGGCATCGACGCGGTGGCGGCGGTGCTCACGCTCTACGCCGTCGGCGTGGCCGAGCGGCCGCCCGACCAGGAGCATCCCGTACGGCCACGGCAAGGCGCAGCACCTGGCCGCGCTGGCCGAGGCGGCGTTCCTGGCCGGCGCAGCGATCTGGATCGCCATCGAGGCCGTCATGCGGCTGCGCTCGGGCAGCTCGCCCGTCGACGCGCGCCCCTACGTCTTCGTCGTCATCCTCGTTCGTGCTCGTCGTCGATGCCTCCCGGGCCACGCTGTCGCTGCGCCAGGGTCGCCGCGAGCGCAACGCAGCGCTGATCGCGAACGCGTGGCACTTCGGCAGCGACTTCGTCGGCACCCTGGCCGTCCTGCTCGGCCTCGGTCTGGCCGCGGCGGGCGTGCCCGGCGGTGACTCCCTGGCAGCGATCTTCGTCGCGGCGATCGTGCTCGTCGCCGCCGTCCGGCTGGGGGCCGGCAACGTCGACGCGCCTCATGGACCGGGCGCCGCTGGGCCAGGCCGGCGTCATCGAGCGGGTCGTGCGCAACGTGGCCGGCGTCGCGGACGTCCGCTCGGTGCGGGTGCGGGAGGCCGGCGGCGAGAGCTTCGCCGATGTCGTCATCGGCGTCTCCCGTCTCGAGGGGCTCGAGAAGATGCACGACACGTCCGACCGGGTCGAGCAGGCCATCCGCGAGTCGCTCGGCCGTGCACAGGTGCAGGTGCACGTCGAGCCCACCGCCCTGGCCGAGGAGCGGCCGAACGAGCGCGTCGCCGCCGCGGCGCTGCGGGTGCCCGGCGTGGTCGAGGCCCACAACATCACCGTGCTCGAGGACGCGGCCGGCCGTGCCGTCACGCTGCACGTGCGCCTGCCGGAGGACGCCACCCTGCGCCAGGCCGCCGACGCGATCGAGCGGCTCAAGCGCGAGATCCTGGCGGAGGTCGGGATCGCCCGCGTCTACGCCCATGTCGAGCCCTCCTCGCCGGACGCCCAGCCGGCCCACGACGTCAGCGCCACCGAGCCCGATGTGCGCGACCGCGCGGCCGCCGCGGTCCGTTCCGTGGCCGGGACGACGGGCGAGGTCGTCGTCTACCGCCAGGGCCGGCGCCTGCTCGTCGTCACGTCGCTCACCGCCGACCCCGGTATCACGGTCCGGGCGGGGCACGCGCTGGCGAGCCGGGTCGAGGACGCCGTGCGCGACGCTCTCGCCGCCGTCGACGACGTCATTGTCGAGGTCCGTTAGAGGAGGGCCGCCGGGGCCCCATGGCAGGTGGGGTGGGGCCCCGGCGAATCGCGCCCGAAGGCGCGAATCTCGGCTATCCCGTCTGCGCTCCCAGCGTGACGGAGACGGTCATCCGCTCCCCTTTGCGGATGATCCCGAGGCTGACGCCGGCGCCGGGCTTCATGCCGGCGACCGCCTCGGCCAGGTCGGAGAAGTGCACGATCTTGTGGCCGTCGATCGACACGATCACGTCGCCGCCGACGGTCAGGGTGCGGCCGTCGATGGTCGCCGTGGCGGAGCCGCCGCGCAGGCCGGCGTGGGCCGCGGGCGACCCTGGCCGTACCTTGCCGACGAGGACCCCGCTCGACACGGGCAGGTTGAGGACGTGTGCAAGCGCCGCCGTCACCTGCGTCCCCTCGATGCCGAGGTACGTGTGGACGGCGCGGCCGCTGCGGATGATCTGGCGGGCGACGTGGCGGGCCGCGTCGATCGGCACCGCGAACCCGATGCCGATGTTGCCGCTGGTCGGGTTGTTCGTCCCGGTCAGGATCTGGTTCGTGATCCCGACGACCTGGCCGTACCGGTTGATCAGCGGGCCGCCGGAGTTGCCGTGGTTGATGGCGGCGTCGGTCTGGATCGCGTTGTAGATCTTGTATCCCGGCTTGAGCGAGTTGATCTGGCGCGCCTTCGCCGACACGATCCCCTCGGTGATGCTGCGGTACTCGCCCAGCGGGTTCCCGATCGCGACCACGGGGTCGCCCACCTGCAACGAGCGCACGCTCCCGAGCGAGAGCGGGTCGAGCAGCGCGCTGGGAGCCGTCGGCGCGTCGAGGACGGCGACGTCGTCGATCAGGTCGAGCCCGACGACGTCGGCCTTGTAGGTGCCACCCTTGCGGAAGCCGACCGTGACGGTGCGGGCGCCCGCCACGACGTGGGCGTTCGTGAGGATGTGGCCGCGGCGGTCGATCACGAAGCCGGAGCCCAGTGCGCGGGTGCGCTCCTTCTGGCCCGGCGCGAACGGATCGAGCGGGTCGGCCACCGTGCGCACCGTCGTCGCGTTCACGACGACGACGCCGGCGGCGTCGCGCCGGTAGATCTGGGCTGCGTTCAGCGCCGTCGCGGTGGACGAGACGTTGACCGGGGCCTGGATCGTGGCGACGCGGCGGAGGGTGGTCGTCGTCGAGGCGCTGCCGACGCCGGCCCGGCCGAGGGCGACGGCGCTTGCGCCCCCCACCGCGGCGGCGGCGACCACGAGCACCCCCTGTCGCACGTAGGCCGTCATCACCCCCGAGTTGTACGCGGGGCGAATTGGCCGGGAATTTCGGCAGCTACGTGGAGTCCGCGGTGCGGTGCGCCCGCGCCTCGAAGCGGCCCGCCACCCACGCGGCGAGCGCGACGAGGGCCAGCAGGGCCAGGTGCTCGGCCAGGATTCGCACGGAGCGCACGGCCGCCGAGCCGGAGCTCCAGTCGTCGGCCAGGTGGGCGAGCACGGCGATCGTGCCGGCGACGCCGATCACTCCCGGCCAGACCTGCGCCGACCCGCCTTCGAGCCACTGCGCGACCCGTCCCGCGACGAGCACCGCCGCCAGGATCGCGGCGAGACCGATGCCGTGCCCGAAGGCCGAGGTCTGGCGATCGGCGCTGGATGGATGCTGCTGCCAGACGTACGCCAGGTGGGCGATGACGACGATCATCGCGGGGACGGCCGCGGTGGCCGCGTAGGTGCGCACGGATGAGGCCCGCATCGGCGGTTATGGTAGCGGCGGGATGCGGGTACGCCTCATCGTCAACGCGGCCGCGACGGGCGTGCGTGGCCCGGTGCTGGATGCCGTCATCGCCGCCCTCCGGGACGTCGCTGAGCTGGAGGTCGTGACGACCGAGTACGCCGGACACGCCACGGAGCTGGCCGCTGCGGCGACGGAGGACGCCGTCGTTGGCCTCGGCGGCGACGGCACCTACAACGAGATCGCGAATGGCCTGCCGCGGGGAGCGCTCATGGGGGTGCTGCCGGCCGGTGCGTCGTCGGTGTTCGCCCGCCACCTCGGGTTCGTCACCGACCCCGCGGCCGCCGCCCGCGAGCTGGCCAAGGCGCTCCGGGCGGAGTCGATCCGCTCGATCGGGCTCGGCGTCGCCGACGGGCGCGTCTTCACCTTCGCCGCCGGACTCGGGCTGGACGCCGAGGCGACGGCGATCGTCGACCGGGCCCGGCACGAGCGGCCCGGCAACGAGCGGCCCGGCGACCTGCAGGTGCTCGCGACCGCGCTTCGCGTCCTCCGCGCCGAAGGGTTCGCCCTGCACGAGCGCATGACCCTGACCCCGGCCGACGGGTCGGCGCAGCGTTGCTCCTACCTCGCGGTCGCCAACCAGCACCCCTACACGTTCCTCGGCCCCATCCCGGTGCGCGCGGCGCCGAGGGCGGACTTCGAGCACGGCCTCGACGCCGTGTTCACCCGCGAGCTGCACGGCCGCCAGCTGTGGCGCCTGCCGGTGTACGCCCTGATCTGGCCCCGCCACGCCCGTCACGGCAGCCGCCACGTCGGCTATCTGCACGACCTGCACGCCTTCACCGTCGAATGCGACGAGCCGACCGCGTGCCAGATCGACGGCGAATACGTGGGCCACGTCGAGCGGGTCGAGTTCTCCTATCGGCCGGACGCGATCCGGGTACTGGTCCCGCCGCCGTAGCCGCGGCGGCGCGCGATTATCATTCGCCGGCCATGGATCATCTGATCGCCATCAGCCAGGGCCTCGGGCTGGCGGCTGCGGCCGGGCTGCTCTCGGCCGCGCCGCTCGCGCTCGCGGCCAGCGCCGCCACCCAGGGCTGGCTCGAGTCGCCGATCGGCATCGCCGACGACGCCATCACCGTGGCCGTGTGCTGGGCGCTCGTCGCGATCGAGCTGATCGCGGACGCCGTCTGGCCCGGCGCGCAGGCCGGCGCACGGCTGGGCCGCCGGATCGTCGCCGGCGGACTCGCGTTCGAGCTGGCCGCCGGCGGGGACATCCCCTACGTCGGGCTCGTGCTCGGCGCCGTGGTGGCCGGCGGCGTCGGTCTGGCGATGCGGCGGCTGCGGGCGGGTGCGGTCAAGGCCGGCGGCGATGTGCGCGGGACCGCCCTCGTCGAGGACGGCGCCGGGCTCGGGGCCGCGCTGGTGGCGCTGATCCCGTTCGTGGGCTACCTGATGACCGCCGCGGCGGGCTGGCTCCTCCTGCGCCAGCGCCGGCGCGAGGATCAGAAGTTCCGCGGGCTGCGCGTGCTGCGATGACCCACGCCGGGGGCCGCGCCAGCCGGAAGAAGCTGATCCTCGCAGTCGTCGACGGGCTCGGCCCGGAGCTGCTCGACCGGGCGATCGCCGCCGGCCGGGCGCCGACCATGGCCAGGCTCGCCGCCGCCGGCGAGCGCCGTGACGACTGCGTCTCCACCTTCCCGTCGCTCACGCCCGTGTGCCTGGCCGCGCTGCTCACCGGCGAGCACCCGGCCGGATCGCACATCCCCGGCATGACCTGGTACCACCGCGGCGAGCGCCGCCTGGTCGAGTACGGGTCGTCGTTCGCCGCCACTCTCGCCGAGGGCACCCGCCAGATGGTCGACGACATCCTCGTCAACATGAACCTGGTGCACCTCTCCCCGCAGACGACCACGATCTTCGAGTTCCTCGAGGACGCGGGCTACGTGACGGCCGGCGTCAACACGTACGTCTGCCGCGGGCGCGTCCGCCATCCGATCACCCGGCCGGTCGCCCGCAGCCTGGCCCGCCGCATCGGCATCGTCGACGCGGTCTACGGCCCTCGCCGCTACTTCCTCGGAGACCTCTTCTTCACCGACCAGACCGGCGCACCGCGCAACTTCGGCGGCGGCATCGACCGCCACGGCGGCGCGGTCGGCCGATGGCTCGTCACCCGCGACGGCTTCGACTTCCTGTTCTTCTATCTGTACGAGACCGACGCCGCCCAGCACCGCGCCGGAGACGTGATCGGCGCCGTCGAGGTCGCAGACGGCGGCCTGGGCCTGCTGGTCGAGGCGGCCGGCGGGCTCGACCGGTTCCTCGACCGGTATGCCGTGATCGTGGTCGCCGACCACTCCCAGAGCCCCGTGCTGCAGGCCGCCGACGCCGCCGCGCCGCTGGAAGGCGCGGTGCTCTTCCGCTCCAGCCGCCACTCCGATCCCGACAACTGCGAGCTGGCGGTGACCGCCTCGAACCGGGCGGCGATGGTCTACCGGCTGGGCCAGGCGCGGGAGCCGAACAGCCGGATCGCCGAGCGGATGCTCCAGCAGCCGGCCGCCGAGCTCGCCATGTACGCCGACGACGGGTGGATGCACGTGCGCCGCGGCGACGGCGAGCTGCGCTTCCGCCGCGGCCCCGGCGAGACCGACGCGCGCGGCAACCGCTTCACCGTCGCGGGCGACGCCGACCTGCTCCACCCGCAGCTGCACCCGAACGCCCTCGAGCGGATCGAAGGGGCGCTCACCTGCCCTGCCGCGGGCGAGGTGATCGTCTCCGCGGCGCCCGGCTGGGAGTTCTCCGACTCGGGCGGCGCGCACCACGTCGGTGGCGGCAGCCACGGCTCGCTGCGGGCCGAGGATTCGATCGTGCCGCTGATCACGGCGGGCTTCGACGACGGCGCTCCGCTGGCCGGGATGCCGTCGATCACCGACATGGCGCCGCTGGCCGCGCGCCACTTCGACGTGTCCCGGCCTGTGCGCCAGGCGGCGTCCGCGCTTGCGGGCGTGGGATAGCATCCTCGGATGGAAGAGGCCCGAGTCGAGTCTGCCGCGGTTCGCGCCCGAGGACACGCACACAGGTTCAACCTCGCCGTCCGCCATCCCGACAACTGGGTGCAGGTGCTGCGCTACTGCATCGTCGGGGGGACCGGCTACCTGGTGAACCTGGTCGCGTTCCTGATCGCCGATCGGAGCATGCCGTACACGCTCGCCTTCGTGCTGGCGTTCGTGCTGGCCGCCACCAGCAACTTCGTCTGGAACCGGGTGTGGACGTTCCGGGTCAGCCACGGCGCGCCCCACCACCAGTACGTGCGCTTCCTGACCGTCAGCGCGATGGCGCTGTGCCTCGACCTGGGTGTCCTGCGCGTGCTGGTGGAGGCGGGCGGGATGACGAAGGTGAGCGCCGCCGCGATCGCCATCCTGGTTGCGACGCCGGTCAGCTTCCTTGGCAACAAGATCTGGACGTTTCAGTAGCGCTGCGGTCCTGGCCGTGGCGGCGCTGGTCGTGTCCGCCGCTGGGGCCCAGGCCGCCGCGCATCTGACCCGCCGCCAGGCGATCACCGTCGCCCAGGCCGAGCCGCAGGCGGCGTCACTGCTGGCCAAGAACCCCACGGCCCACTGGGCGGCGACCTACGACGCCCGGTCGCACAGCTGGGTCGTCCTGCTCGAGCCGCACGGCGCGCACAACGTCCTCGCCGCGTTCACGATCGACGACCGCAACGGCAAGGTGCTCCACGTCCGCGTGGTCTCGCGCGTCGGCGCGCCCCGGCTGAGCTCGGTGCAGGCGGCGATCATCGCCTTCCGCCAGCCCCAGGTGCGGGCGTGGCTGGCCCAGTACAAGAACGTCAGCCACACGTCGGTGCTCGGCGACCACCGCGTCTGGACGGTGGACTACTACGCCGACGGCGATCAGGTCGCCGAGGTGCACGTCGCCGACTACACCGAGGATCCGTACGAGGTCTGGACGGGGCCGCAGGTGGCGTGGCAGCTGGCCCGCGGTCAGCCGTCCGCGTACGGGCGCAAGGCAAACGCGGCCTACGTGCTCTGGCCGCTCTGCGCGCTCTTCCTAGCCGGGCTGATCGACTGGCGCCGGCCGATCTCGATGCGGACGCTCGACCTGGCCGTCGTGCTCTCGTTCGTCGCCTCGCTGTGGGAGTTCAACAAGGGCAACGTGTTCCTGTCGACGCCGCTGATCTACCCGCCGATGATCTATCTGGTCGCGCGGATGGTGCGGATCGGCTGGGGGCGGGCGCCGCGGACATTCGCGATCGGCGACCGCCACCTGCTCGTCCTGGTCGCCCTCGTTTTCGCGTTGATGGGGTTCCGGCTCGGTCTGAACAACCAGGACTCGAACGTGATCGACGTCGGCTACGCGGGCGTCGCCGGCGCCTCGCGGCTGATGCACGGCGTCGTCCCCTACGGGCACATGCCCAACAGCAACGGCAAGGCCTGCGGAGGCCGCTACTTCAACGGCGATCCGATCGGCTACATCCAGACGGACGGCCGCTGCGAGTCGCCGATCGAGAGCGGTGACACGTACGGGCCCATGGTGTACGTCGCCTATGTGCCCGCGGTCGCGGTGATGGGCTGGAGCGGCAAATGGGACCACCTGCCGGCGGCGCACGTGGCCGCATCGGCGTTCGACGTCCTGGCTGTCGTCGGGCTCTTCGTCGCCGGCTGGCGGCTGGGGTCGCGCCGGCTCGGCGTCGCGCTCGCGTTCGCCTGGGCGGCCAACCCGTTCACGCTGTATTCGCTGAACATGAACTCGAACGACGCCCTCGTGGGGGCGCTGATGGCCTGGACGTTCGCCGTCCTCGCGATTCCCGCCGCCCGCGGCGCGATGCTCGCCGCGGCCGCCCTGACGAAGTTCGCGCCGCTCGCGATCGTGCCGCTGTTCGCCTCGCTGCGAAACCGCGCCGCCACGTTCATCGGGTTCGGGGTGGCGGCGCTCCTGCTGCTCTCGATGCTGGCCCTCGACTCCGACGGCATCTCGCTCTTCTGGCACCGCACGATCGACTACCAGCTCGGCCGGGAGACGCCGATGGCGATCTGGACGCTGGGCCTGTACCACCCCGGCTGGTACGACCTGCGGTTCCCGCAGCACGTCTTCCAGCTCGTCGTCGGCGTCTGCATCGTCGCGCTGGCCCTGTTTCCCCGCCACCGGCCCAAGGACGCCGCAGCCGTGGCGGCGTTCTCGGCCGCGGTCATCATCGGCGCCCAGATGGCGGCGAGCTACTGGTTCTACCCCTACATCTGCTGGTGGCTGCCGGTCGTCATGATCGCGCTGCTCGTGCCGCGACCCGAGCCGGAGCCCGAGCCGGATCCCGTGCCGGCGCCGTTCGCCACGCCCGAGCCGCTCCCGGCCGGGTAGGACCCACCTACTCAGCGACCCGGATCGCCTCGATCGACGAGGCGCGGCCGCCGTCGCACTCGATCACGACGCCCTCGAGCCGCACGCCGCCGTCGGCGGGCTCGAACCGCACCGGCATCTGGGTCGTGAAGCGGCGCAGGATCAGATCGGTGCGTACGCCGATCACGGAGTCGTGCGGGCCCGTCATGCCCGCGTCGGTGATGTACGCCGTGCCGCCGGGGAGGACGTGGGCGTCGCTCGTCTGGACGTGGGTGTGAGTGCCGATCACGGCCGTCACCTGCCCGTCCAGGAACCGGCCCATCGCCACCTTCTCGCTGGTCGCCTCGGCGTGGAAGTCGACGAGCACGAGGTCGGCCTCCTGGCAGGCCTCGCGGACGAGGTCCTCGGCCACCGCAAAGGGGCTCACCGCCGGGTCGAGGAAGAGCTTCCCGAGCAAGTTGATGACGGCCACCGGCGTGCCGTCGGCGGCCTTCCCGACACACCAGCCCCTGCCGGGGGCTGTCGTCGGGTAGTTGGCCGGGCGGACGATGCGCGGGTCCATGCCCAGGTACGGGTACACCTCGCGCTGACGGAACGCGTGGTTGCCGAGGGTGATCACGTCGACCCCGGCCCCGTGCAGGCGGCGGGCCAGCCGGCTGGTGATGCCGGTGCCATCGGCCAGGTTCTCGCCGTTGGCCACCACGAAGCCGATGTCACGCTCCGCCCGCAGCCGGGGCACGTGCTGCTCGATGACGCGCCGCCCCGGCGTTGCGAAGGCGTCGGCGATGAAGAGGATCCTCACGGGTCGGCTACAGAAATACGCCGTTCGTGGCCGGCGCCGGCCCGACCTCGATGTGGACGTGGTTGCCCGCGTCCGAGGTGAACTTGGCCATCTCCTGCGTGAGCACCTTGGAGAGGTCGACGACGGCGCCGAGCTTCGTCTTCGCCGCCGAGACCGACGTGCCCACCACGATCCCCGGCGCGGTGGCGACGTTCGTCAGCGTGACGACGTCGGCGGGCGTCGACGTCGGCTGGATCTCGATCACGTTCCCGTAGGCGCGTCCGTCGATCACATACGGCCGGATGCTGACCACCTTGCCGTCGACCGGCGAGTAGACATCGGTGCCCGCAACCGCACCGACGTCGACCGAGCCCGTGCTGGGGCCCTGGCCGGCGTCGTCCACGTAGTACGACGGGCCGCCGCCGCCGTCGGGTGCGCCCGTGAGCATCTTCGCGATCGTGTTCAGGATTCCCGCGTTCTTCTGCGAGCCGAGCGGCCCCAGGGGGACGACGTCCGAGGTGCCGACGCCGTGGTAGACGATGGCCGTGATGCGGCGGTGGTTGATCGGCACGTCGAGCACCAGGTTCCCGGGCGCGGTGGCCATGCCGAGCGGCGCCGGAGGCGCGTTCGGGGCCAGCTGCGAGGACGGCACGACGCTCGCGATGGCCGCCGGCGAGTTCGTCGACGAGCCCGAGCGCAGCGCTGTCGCGACGATCGTCACGACGATCAGCAGCACGGCCGCGAGCGCAACCCTGCGGCGGGTGCGGCGACGGTCGGCGCGACGACGCGGATACCGGCGGCGGTGCCTCGAGGTCACGCACGCCAGGGTAGCGGATCCCGCCCCGGCTGCGGGCGCTCAGCCGGAGCGCTGCGCCCGGGCCGCCCGCGAGGATTGCCCTGGAACAGCGGCTGTTACGATGGCCGCGATGCCTGCCAACAGCCCGGGAAACATCGTGATCCCGCGGTGGATCCAGCTCGTCGGCCTGCCGCTCGTGGTGGTGGGCGCGTGGCTGTTCGTCTCGGCCGTGAACGGGGCCGTGTTCGTGTTCATCGTCGCGGCCCTGATCGCGATCCTCCTGAACCCCATCGTGCGCGCCTTCTGCGCCGTGCGCATCCCCCGCGGCCTGTCCGTGCTCCTGGTCTACGTCTGCTTCGCCGTCGCGATCGGCGGGATCAGCGTGATCGCGGGGACGGTGATCGCACGCGAGGTGCAGTCGGTCGCCAACCGCGTGAACGACCAGTTCCGGGAGGACTCCCGCGGGGTCACGCCGGCCGACCACAAGCTGAACGAGCTCCAGCGCTGGATCAACACCTCGAGCCCGGTGAAGGTGAACGTGCTGAAGCCGGGCGAGCGGCTGCTGCACCACGTCGACGTCTCCCACCTGCAGCGCTACTCCGGCCAGGCGGTATCGGAGGTGCAGTCGCTCCTGATCACCGTGTTCGAGAGCCTCTTCAACCTGGTGCTGGTCATCGTGATCTCGGTCTACATGCTGCTGGACGCGCCGCGCTTATCCCGCTTCCTGCGGCGGGTGTTCCCGGGCTCGGGCCCCGAGGACGACCTGGTCACCCGGGTCGAGCGCGCCCTGCTCGCCTACATCCGCGGCCAGACGATGGTGTCGCTGGCCGTCGGCGTGTCGGTCTTCATCGGTCTCGAGATCCTGGGGCGTGACCGGCGTCTTCCCGGCCGGCTCGACCTACGCGCTCGCGTTCGCCGGCTGGGCGGCGGTCGTCGAGGTCATCCCGTACCTGGGGCCGTGGCTGGGCGCGCTGGCGCCGCTGGCCGTCGCCGCGACGGAGTCGCTGACCGCGGTGATCGGCGTCTCGATCCTCTTCCTCTTCATCCACCAGATCGAGGGCCACGTCATCGTGCCCAAGCTCATGGGCGGCGCGGTCAAGGTGCACCCGCTGGTCGTGATCTTCGCCCTGCTGGCAGCCGGCGAGCTGTATGGCCTCGCGGGCGTGTTCCTGGCGATGCCGCTGGTGGCGATCGGACGCGAGATCGCCGCGTTTCTGTTCGAGCGCATCAGCCTCGAGCCCTGGCGGGGCGGCCCGATCCCCGTGGAGGTCGACATCGAGCCCGGTGGGGAGGGCGATGCCGACCCGGAGCGGCCGCCCCCCGTCACGGCGCGGGACTAGCCACCTCTACACGGTGTCGCGGCGGTCGTGGTTCGAGGGGGCCAGGTCGGCCGCCTGCTCGAACGCCTCCATCGCCGCCTCGGTCCGCCCCGCCTTGCGGAGGAACTTCCCGTACCAGCGGTATGCCCGGCCGAGCTCGCAGTGCCAGCCGTTCTGCCGCTTCATCGCGTCGATGGCGGTGGCGTAGGCCTTCTCGGCCCGGTCGGGGCGGCCGCTCTCGTCGTAGCTGCGGGCGAGGACGAGGTAGCCCTCGCCGAGCTGGCCGGGGACCGACAGGCTGCCCAGCAGCTCGATCGCCTCGCGGGCCAGGTCGGCCGCGCCCTCGGGATCGCCCTGCTGCAGCGACTGGCGCGCCTCCTCGACCCGCACGAAGCCCTCGTCCATGCTGCTCATGCGGTCGCCGTACGCCCGCCGGGCGGCGACGAGCTCGCGTCCGGCCTCGCCCGCCTGGCCGTCGTCGAGCAGGATGTGGGCGAGCAGCAGGTGGGAGTTCGCCCGGTCCCACTCGTTCCCGGTCTCGTCCGCCACGGCGACGCCGCGGCGGGCGTAGTCGACGGCGATCGCCGTCTGGCCGGTGGCGGCGTAGAGCCGCGCCAGCGCGCGGTACGCGTTCGAGCGGGTGGCCTGGTCGATCTCCTCGGCGTCCTCCCGCAGCGCCTCGGTGAGGACGGCCGTTGCGTGGCCGTAGTCGCCGATGTCCGCGTAGGCGTAGCTCAGGTAGACGGTGTAGCCGACCGTCTTGGCCGCATCGGTCTCGGGCCGGGCCCGCATCCCCGCCAGGCATCGCTCCAGGATCTCGATCGAACGGGGCAGGTTGGTGCCCTCGCCGTGCAGCCGGGCCAGCTCACGGTAGAGCTCGAAGCGCTCGTCCGGGTCGGCATCGCCGGCCCGCTCCAGCGCCTCCTCGAGGAGCTCGACCGCGCGCTCGAAGCGGCCCCGCCGCGAGGCGATCAGCCCGAGGCCCTCGAGGGCGCGGGAGCCGCTGTCGCGGTCGTCCAGCGCGTCGGCGGAGCGCAGCGTGCGCAGCAGCAGCTCCTCGGCCTCGTCGAGGCGGTCGAGCGCGACCAGCATCATCGCCTCGGACACCTGCCGGCGCGGAACTGCGGCGGGGTCTTCGAGTTCCGTCAAGGGCCGCTCGTGGAGCCCCTCAGGTGTCGGACGGCAGCCGGATGTCCGCCGTGGGCAGCGGCGCGAGGGCGTCCTGGTTGGACGGTGCCAGGTCGGCCGCGAGCTCGAACGCCTCGAGCGCCGCGTCGGCCCGGCCGAGCCGCTTCAGGAACTTGCCATAGTGGCGGTAGGCCCGCGCGAGCGCCGGGGCGCTGTCCGGCTGCCGCTGGAGGGAGGCGATAGCCGCGGCATAGGCCGCGTCGGCCCGCTCCAGCTCGCCGAGCTCGTCCTGCACCCGGGCGAGCACGAGGTGGGCCTCGCCGACGCGCCCGTCGGCAGCCGCGCCCTCGAGCACCGCTACCGCCTCGGTCGCGTGCCGGACGGCCAGTTCGCCGTTCCCGGCCTGGAGGGCGTGGCGGGCCTCCTCGACGAGCAGGCGGCCCCGTTCGACGGGCTCGGCGGCCGGCCCGAACACCTCGCGGGCGGCGCGCAAGTGTATGCCCGCGTCGTGGGTATCGCCCTGGTCGAGCAGTCGTTGCGCGTAGGTGAGGTGGGCCTCGCCGAGCGCCCGGTTGTCGTCCGCAAGCTCGTATAGCGCGAGCGCGCGATCGGAGAAGCGGATCGCCTGGTCGAGGGCGCCCTCGGCGGCGTGGCCGCGTGAGATCGCGTACTGGCTTGCCGCCCGCGACGCGAGGTCGACGCCCTGGGCGCGGTTGGCCAGCGCGTCGGCGAGCGCGGTCGCAGACCGGGCGTACGCTCCCGCCTCGGCGTAGGCTTCGCTGAGCCACAGCGAGTAGCGCACGAGCTTCGCGTCGTCGGCCGGGCCGTCGCGCTCGAGCCGGGCGATGCAGTCCTGGAGCAGCGCGAGCGCCCGGGCGACGTCGCCCGAGCGGCGGTAGCTCTCCTGCAGGCGGCCGTACAGCTGCACCCGCTGGGCGGGATTGGGCGGTGTGCCGACCTCGAGCGCCTGCTCCAGCAGGCGGCGCGCCTCGCGGTCGTTGCCGCGCTCGGCCGCCGAGCACGCCGAGGCCCTCGCAGGCCTCGCTCATGCGCTCGCCGTCGCCGTTCACCTCGGCCTCGCGCAGCACGCCGCGCAGCAGTTCCTCGGACTCCTCGAGCCGGCCCATGCGGCCGAGCACCATGGCGTCCAGCAGCTCGAGCGAGCGCGGCCGCTGCTGCGGCGCCGTCTCGCCGGTCAGCTCCTCGGTGCTGACGCCGAGCCGGCGGGCGATCTCCATCAAGACGCGTGGGCTGGGACGCCGATCGCCGGCCTCGATCCTGGCCAGGTAGCTGTACGAGCAGCCCTCGAACGAGAGGTCGCGCTGGGTCATTCCGCGCTTGCGGCGGAGGTGCCGGACGCGGGCGCCGAGCTTGCGCAGCGCCTCGTTGGAGTACTCGCCGTCGTGGATCTGCGAGACGTCCATGTCTTGACCTTCGCCCGACTCTAGCCAGTCCATTCTTGGCAATCCTACTCCACCGGCTCCGGTGCGGCAAGGACGAGAAGGCCCGGGCGAGTGGGCCGTCAGGTGACGTTGTTGGTGTCGCCGGCGAGCGAAACCGAGCAGCGCAAGGACGCAGGAAGCGAAGCGTGCTCTGTACGCGAGCGACCGAGGACGCCGCGATGCGCTGGGTTGCAGCCGCCGGAACCCGGCAGACGTCGCCTGACGGCCCACTAAACTGATCCCATGCCGTTTCCCACCACGCGCCTGCGCCGGCTGAGGCGGACTTCCGGCATCCGGCAGATGGTGCGCGAGACGCGCCTCACGCCGTCCGACCTGATCCAGCCGCTCTTCGTCCGCCACGGCGGCGGCGAGTCGACGCCGATCGAGTCGATGCCCGGCCAGAGCCATCACGGCATCGACGGCCTGGTCGCGACGGCCGCCGAGGTGCACGCCGCGGGCATCCCGGCGGTGCTCATCTTCGGCCTGCCCGCCCGCAAGGACGACGCCGGCAGCGAGGCCTACGACCCGGAGGGCATCGTCCAGCTCGGCGTCCGCGCGATCAAGGCCGAGCTGCCCGAGCTCACCGTCATCACCGACGTGTGCCTGTGCCAGTACACCTCGCACGGCCACTGCGGCGTCCTGCGCGACGGGGTCGTCGAGAACGACATCAGCCTCGAGCTCCTGGCCGACACGGCGCTGTCCCACGCCGCTGCGGGCGCCGACATGGTCGCGCCGTCCGACATGATGGACGGCCGCGTGGGCGCGATCCGCGCGGCGCTCGACAACGACGGCCTGACCGACACCGCGATCATGGCCTACAGCGCCAAGTTCGCCTCGGCCTTCTACGGGCCGTTCCGCGAGGCCGCCCACTCGACGCCGTCCGAGGGCGATCGCAAGGGCTACCAGATGGATCCGGGCAACGCCAACGAGGCCGTGCGCGAGGCGCTCCTCGACATCGACGAGGGCGCCGACCTGGTCATGGTGAAGCCGGCGCTGCCCTACCTCGACGTCCTCCAGCGGCTGCGGTCGGAGACGCTCGTGCCGCTCGCCGCCTACAAGGTGAGCGGCGAGTACGCCATGCTCGAGGCCGCCGCCGGTCGCGGCCTGGTCGATCGCCGGGCCGCCGCGCTCGAGGCGCTCACAGGCATCCGCCGGGCCGGCGCCGACATGGTGATCACGTATTACGCCGCCGAGGCGGCGGGGTGGCTGTCGTAACGGAGACGCAGTCGGCGCGGCTCTTCGAGGAGGCCCGCCGGCTCATGCCCGGCGGCGTGTCGAGCCCGGTGCGGGCGATGCGCTCCGTCGGCCGCGACCATCCGCTGTTCCTGGCCCGCGGGGCGGGCGGCGAGGTGTGGGACGTCGACGGCAATCGCTACGTCGACTGGGTGCAGTCGTGGGGCCCGCTGATCGCCGGCCATGCCCACCCCGACGTGGTCGCCGCCGTGGTCGCCGCGGCCGGGAACGGCACGTCATTCGGCGCGCCGACCGAGCTCGAGCTGGAGCTGGCCCGCCAGGTGTGCGCCGCCGTTCCCTCGCTCGAGCAGGTGCGGTTCGTCTCGTCGGGCACCGAGGCCGTCATGAGCGTTGTCCGGCTGGCGCGGGCACACACCGGCCGGACGAAGATCGTCAAGTTCGCCGGCGGCTATCACGGGCACGCCGACGCGCTGCTGGCCCAGGCGGGATCGGGTCTCGCGACGCTCGGCATCCCCTCCAGCCCCGGCGTCCCTCCGGCGGTTGCCGCCGACACCCTGGTGTGCGGGTACAACGATCTCGACGGCGTGCGGGCGATCGCCGAGCGCCACGGCGACGACATGGCGGCGATCATCGTCGAGCCGGTCGCGGGCAACATGGGCGTCGTCCCGCCCCGGCCGGGCTTCCTCGAGGGGCTGCGGACGGTGTGCAACGGCACCGGCGCGCTGCTCGTGATGGACGAGGTCATCACCGGCTTCCGGGTGGGCTACGGCGGCGGCCAGGAGCGGCTCGCCGTCCGCGCCGACCTGACGTGTCTCGGCAAGATCGTTGGCGGTGGGCTGCCCGCCGCGGCGTTCGGCGGCAGCTCGGCGATCATGCGCCGGCTCGCGCCCGAGGGCGACGTCTACCAGGCGGGCACCCTGTCCGGGAACCCGCTCGCGATGGCCGCCGGTCTCGCCACCCTGGGGCTTCTGCGCGAGCCCGGGGCCTACGACCGGCTCGAGCAGACATCCGCGGCGCTCGCGGCCGGGCTGGAGGCGCCGGGGGTCACCGTGAACCGGGTCGGCGCGATGCTGACCGCCTTCTTCCATCCCGGCCCGGTGGCCTCGTTCGCGGATGCGGCGGCGAGCGACACCGACCGTTTCGCCCGCTTCCACGGCCACATGCTCGCGCACGGGATCTACATCGCCCCGTCGCAGTTCGAGGCGCTCATGCCGTCGCTCGCACACACGCCGGAGCAGGTCGAGCGCACGGCGGCGGCCGCGGCGGAGTTCGGCGGTTGAGCGTGCTCCGGGAGGTGGCCGACCGGGCCGCGGGCGAGAGCCCGCTCTGGGCGGGTGCGCTCTTGCCGGGGGCGCGCGCCGGCGAGCCGCGCTTCGCCGACCGCTGCCCGGACCACCACCTGCTCGGGGTCGAGATGATCTACGAGGGCTACCTGCTGCACTACGGCCGTTCGCGGCTCTTCTCGCAGGCCGACGCCGACCTGGCCCTGCTCACCGGCGACTACCTCTATGCGGCGGGCTTGCGCGAGATCTGCGCCACGGGCGACCTCGGTGCCGTCGGCGCGCTCGCGGGCCTGATCTCGCGCTGCGCCCGCAACCAGGGCGACGGCAAGGGCGCCGACGACGCCGCCCTCTGGGACGAGACGGTCTCAAGCCTGCACTGAGCGTGGGGACAGTCCCCGCGCCACGGGGACTGTCCCCGATTACTCGGTCAGGGCGTCCAGCGGTCGCCGACGGGCGTGACGACCAGCTCGTGCGTCCAGGCGCTGCGGCCCTGCTCGTGCAGGTACTGGATCGCCTTCGCGAGGTCGACGGGGTCGATGCGGTCGCCGCCGGCGTCGTCGCCGGGCGTCCCGAACGACCCGTCGCAGACGAGCAGCGCGGCGTGGACGCCGTTCGGCTTCAGCTCGTTCGCGGCCGCCTGGCTGAGCGCTCGCGTCGCCGCGGCGCCGGCGGCCCACGGAGCGCGGCCGGGAAGGGCGCGGCGGGCCGATCCGCCGGTGACCTGAATGAGCGTGCCGCCGCGGTTCTCGACGAGGGCGGCACCGCACAGCCGGTAGAAGGCGAACACCTCGGGTAGCAGCTGCTCCAGGTAGGGCGCCATCGCGTCGTCGTCGGTCGTGGTCAGATCGCCGCCGCCGAAGCGGCCCTTCGGCGACATGGCGTTCACGGCCAGGTCGAACGGCGCGGCATCCTTGACCACGTCGCGCATGCGGCCGGCATCGGTCAGATCGGCGACGACGCCGGTGCCGGGGAACGCGCTCGCGGTCTCCTGCGAGCGGGCGACGCCCACGGCCTCCCAGCCCTGCGGGATCAGATGGTCGGCGATGGTGCGACCGAGGCCGCGAGCGCCGAAGACAAGCAGCTTTGGCACACCCGCGAGTCTACCCGCTCACGTCCCCCGGGCGAGGCGCGTGACGAGCACCATCGTCCCCGCCGCGGCGAGCAGGCCGACGGCGGTCAGCACGATGCCGCCCGTCGCCGCGTGCGAGACCAGCAGCAGCGCCGATCCGACCGCTGCTCCCGCCGCGGCGAGGAGCAGGATCGTGCCTGCCCGTCGCGGCACGATGCCGGGATCGACCGCCGCCGGCCGGGCCAGTTCGACGGCCCACTGGCCCACCTCGGCGGCCACGACCAGGCCGGCCGCCACGAGCGGCGCGCCCGGGTCGGTCGGCCCGTCCGCGATGGCGAGCGCGGCGGCGTACGCGGCGGCGGCGAGCGCGATCGACCACACGACACCCGCCTCCCACCGAGCCATCACGGCGCCTGCGAGCAGGAGGCTCGCGACAGCCGCGGTGACGATCACCGCCGTCCGGCCGGGCCCGGCCGCTGCGGTGGCGGTGTGCGCGGCCACAGCAGCCGACGCCAGCCAGGCGACGGCGAGCGCCGCTAGATACGCACGGTTCGGGCGTATCGCCGCACCTCCCTGATCTGGGCCAGCACCTCGTCCACCGTGCGGTCGCTGCGCCACTCGACCACCGGGACGCCCATCGCCCGGTACTGCGATCCGAGCTGCTCGCGCTGGAGCCGCCACATCCGCCACGCCAGGTCGCCCAGCTCCCCTCGCGGCCTGGTGACGAATGGCAGCGGTGAGACGTCGATGACGGCCAGGTCGACGCCGCGGGCACGCAGGTCGACGAGCGCGGTGCGCATGCGCGCGTCGCCGAGCGGCGTCAGCGCCAGCACGAGCGCGTTCGGCGGCAGCGTCCGCGCCGGGATCACGGCGACGTCGCGCCAGGCGTAGCTCGCCACCACCTGCGTGTCGATCAGCGAGTCGAGGATCCGGTAGGTCTGCGTCGTGCCGGTCGCAGGCAGCACCCAGCGCAGGACGCCGCCGAAGCCGACGATGCCGACCCGGTCGCGCGTGCGTAGATAGGCCCGTGCCACGGCGGCTGCGGCGCGCACGGTGAGGTCGATCGTGCCGCCGGTGCCGTCGCCCGTGTCGGTGAACGAGTCGAGGAAGAGCACGACGTCGGCGTTGCGCTCCGGGTGGTACTCGTTCACGTGCAGCCGCCCGCGGCGCGCGCTGACGCGCCAGTTCACCTGGCGCAGGCGATCGCCGGGGACGTGCGGCCGCAGGTCGGCGAACTCGAGCCCCTCCCCGCGGATGCGCGTCACGTAGTTGCCGGCCCCGACGTGGGTCGCCGCCGGCCGCGGCAGGGCCCGCACCGCCTCCGGGCGCGGGTACACGCGCACGCGCACACCGGCCGGGATGGCCTGCTCGAAGGAGATCAGCCCGAGCGGGCCCGGCGCGCGCAGCGTCAGCGCGCCGGCCAGGTATCCGCCCCAGCGGCGGCACTCGACGGCGACCGCCACCTCGGCCGGCGCGCCGGCGTCGAGCCGCAGCACGCGGGCGGGGACCGGCGCCCACAGGCCGGCCGGCGCGTGCATCTCGACGGTGACCCGGCCGAGCTGCTCGGCCGACGTGAGCGTCGTTCGGAGCGCGATCTCGTCGCCCTCGGTCGCGCGCACCTCGTCCTCGCCGGGCGCGACGGTGACCGACGGTGGCACGGTCGCCGCCAGGCCGACGGCGAGCAGCAGCCCGAACGGAGCCGCGAGTGCGACGAGCTCCGGCCGGTGAAGCGCGATCGCGCCCCATACGAGCGCCGCCAGCATGAGCGCGTAGCCGCGCAGCTTCGCGGCGGGGACGGAGGTCACGGCGTCGGGGTCGACGCGGGCTTCGCCGCCGGCGTCGGCACCGCCTCGAGAACTTCGCGGACGATGTCGTCGCCCGAGATCCGCCGCACCCACAGCTCCGGCCGCAGCGTCAGGCGGTGGCCCAGCGCCGGGACGGCGATCGACTTGACGTCGTCGGGGGAGACGAAGTCGCGGCCGTCGAGCACCGCCCGGCAGCGCGCGAGCTTGAGCAGCGCCAGCGTGCCGCGCGGGCTGGCGCCGACCTGCACCTGCCCGTGGCTGCGGGTGGCGGTCACCAGGTCGACCATGTACAGGCCGACGCTGCGGTCGACGTGCACCGTCTCCACCGTCCGCTGCATCGCGATCAGCTCGTCGCGCGTGCAGACCGCCTCGAGCGTGATCTCGTCGGCGCGCCGCTGCATGCGCCGGTCGAGCACCTCCCACTCGTCCTCGCGGCCCGGATAGCCGATCGCGATCCGCATCAGGAAGCGGTCGAGCTGGGCCTCGGGGAGCGGGTAGGTGCCCTCGTACTCGATCGGGTTCTGGGTGGCGACGACGAGGAACGGCGACTCCAGCGGCCGCGTCTCGCCCTCGATCGTCACCTGCCGCTCGGCCATCGCCTCGAGCAGCGCCGACTGCGTCTTCGGTGGGGCGCGGTTGATCTCGTCGGCCAGGAGCAGGTTCGTGAACACCGGCCCGGGCCGGAACTCGAACGTCGCGTCGGACTGGCGGTAGATCGACGAGCCGGTCACGTCGGACGGCATCAGGTCGGGCGTGAACTGGACGCGCGCGAAACCGATGTCGAGCACCTGCGCGAACGAGCGCGCGACCAGCGTCTTCGCGAGCCCGGGGAAGTCTTCGAGCAGGACGTGACCGTCGGCCAGGATGCCCATCAGCACCATCTCGAGCGGCTCGCGCTTGCCGATCACGGCCTTCTCCATCTGGGCGAGGACGGTCTGGCAGCGGGCGTAGGTGTCCTCGATGCCGGGCGTGCTCATTCGGCCGCCCCGATCCGCTCGAGCGACTCGACCACCCGGCGGAGCTGATCCGGCTCGATCCCGCGGGAGCGCCGGTCGGGCGGCCGTGGCCGGTCGGGGCGCACGAGTTCCCACACGTCGGGGCCGACCGCCGCCGCCGCAGCCTCGGGGTCGCCGTCGAGGCGCACGCCGGTGTGGTCGGCAAGCCGCTGCCGGGCCAGGTCGGCGACCAGCGGCCGCAGGCGCACGTGGGCGTCCTCGGCGCTCGAGACCGAGAGGTTGAGCAGGCGGTCGACGGCCGCGAGGTCGGGAGTCGATCGGGACACCCGCCGGCCGCGGCGCCAGACCGGGTGGTCTCGCCGGCGGCGCGCGGGCCGCCGGGTCTTCCCGCGCGAGGCGGGCCGCGGCACGAGCGCCAGCACGGCGAGGCCGCCCACCGCAAGGAGGACGCCCTGTGCCAACGTCACTCGCCGGCTCCGTGATCGGCCTCGAGCTCCTGAACGGCGTCGATCGCGCGCTGCCGCATCTCCTCGTCGACCGACCGGTGGCTGAAGCGGCCGCGCTGGAAGAGCGCCGTGAGCCGGTGCACCGCCGCTACGCGATGATGGCCGTGGAGGGTCACGCGGCCGAGGTACTCCATCGGCGCCTCGTGGGCGCCGCGGGCGACACCGTCGCGGGCCATCAGCCGCTCCATCGATGCGTAGGCGGCGATGACGGCCCGGCGGGGGTCGAGCTCGCGCCGCAGGCGGGCGACCTCGGACTCGGCCGGCTCCTCGACGAAGGCGGCCGCCGGCACGAGCTCGGCGGCCCTGCGCGACGCGCGATACCTCACGTAGAGGAACGCTGCCGCCGCGATCAGCAGGATCCAGACGACGACGATCGCCGTCCAGTCGCTGCCGGTCACCGCCGGGTGGGTCGACCCCGGCCGGCCGAGCGTCCCCGACCCGCCGCCGGCCCCGGAGCCGCGGCCGAAGGGGTTGTTGATGCGGCGCCCGGAGTGGATCCAGAGCGCGAGGCCGAAGAGGACGAGCAGGAACCCGACCGCGGCCTTCCGCCGCCGCTGCTTGATCCGCTTGTGCGCGTCGGGGTCGCGCTCGCGCAGACGGTATACCTGGGCATAGATGAAGAGCGCGCCGCCGATCACCGCCAGGATCGGGGTGAGCACGACGACGGCGACGATCAGCACGTGATGGCCGGCGTTCTCCGCCGTACCGGCCGCCGGCGGCGCGAGCGAGCCGCTGCCGTCGCCGCGCGAGCCCAGCGCGGCCACCGCGAGGAGTACGGCCATGGCAGCCGCTGCTCCCGCGGCCCGTAGCTGTGCGCGCGGGGCGCCGGATTCCGGTGGAGGGCGCATCGTTGAACGTTGGGACGCTACCAGCCGCCGTGCGGTTAGACTCGCGCGGCGATGGCCTTCGACGACCTGCGCGACTGGATCGACCATCTGCGCCGGGAGGGTGAGCTCGTCGAGGTCGCCGCGGAGGTGGATCCGCACCTCGAGATCGCCGAGATCACCGACCGCGTGACGAAGGCCGGCGGCCCGGCGCTGCTCTTCACGAATGTGCGCGGCTCCGGCATGCCGCTGCTGATCAACCAGTTCGGCACCGAGCGGCGGATGTGCATGGCGTTTGGCGTCGAGCGCCTGGACGACCTCGGCCAGCGTGTCACCGATGTGCTCGAGATGCAGCCGCCGGAAGGCCTCGTCGACAAGGTGCGGGCCCTGCAGAAGCTGAAGTCCCTGGCCGACTCGCGGCCCAAGACCGTCTCGCGTGGCCCATGCCAGGAGGTCGTCCTCGATCCGCCCAGCCTCGAGTCGCTGCCGGTGATGACGTGCTGGCCGGGCGACGGCGGCCCGTTCATCACCCTGCCCGCGGTGATCACGAAGGATCCCCGCTCCGGCACGCGCAACGTGGGCATGTACCGGGTGCAGGTGTTCGACCAGACGACGACCGCGATGCACTGGCAGATCCACAAGGACGCCGCCGCCGACTGGCGCGGGATGGGCGAGCGCATGGACGTCGCGATCGTCCTCGGCACCGACCCGGTGACCGCGTACACCGCCTCCGCGCCGCTGCCGAAGCACATCGACGAGCTCATGCTCGCGGGCTTCCTGCGCGAAAAACCGGTCGAGCTCGTGCGCTGCAAGACGGTCGACCTCGAGGTGCCCGCCCGGGCCGAGATCGTGATCGAGGGCTACATCGCCAGGGGCGAGCTGCGCGACGAGGGGCCGTTCGGCGACCACACCGGCTACTACACGCCGAGCGAGCCGTTCCCGGTCGTGCACGTGACGGCCGTGACCACCCGCCGCGACCCGATCTACCCCTCGATCATCGTCGGCGTCCCGCCGCAAGAGGATGCGTGGCTCGGCAGGGCGACCGAGCGGCTGTTCCTGCCGGCGGTGCGGATGACGATGCCGGAGGTGGTCGACTACGACCTGCCGATCGAGGGCGCCTTCCACAACCTCTGCATCGTCGCCATCCGCAAGGCGTACCCCGGCCATGCCCGCAAGGTGATGCACGCGATCTGGGGCACGGGCCTCCTGTCGCTGACCAAGGGGATCGTCGTGGTGGACGCCGACGTCGATGTCCACGACTACGGCCAGGTGATGTGGCAGGTGGGCGCGAACGTCGATCCGGCCCGCGACGTCGTGCTCGCCGACGGCCCGCTCGACCACCTCGATCACGCTCCGGCCCTGCAGTTCCACGGCGGCAAGCTCGGCATCGATGCGACGGCGAAAGGGCCGGCCGAGGGCTACGAGCGCGGCTGGCCCGAGCAGATCCGGATGAGCGACGAGGTCCGCGAGCGTGTCACAAGCCGGTGGGCCGACTACGGGATCGCGCTCCCCGGCGCGTCCGCCGGCGACGGGCTGCAGACGGGGCAAATGCGCCGTTTCGCACGATCTGGCCGTGGTGGTGGATGAGGGATACACTCCGCCGGGTGCGAGGATACAATCGCCGCCCGGACGACCCTATGAGGAGGACGCGAGGTGGCTGATGCGACGCGGGGCGAGTTCCTCTCGCTCACGACGATCGGGCTCGGCGCCATGATCGGCGGCGTCATCGGCGTCCCCGCGACGGCCTATCTCCTGGCTCCCGTCACCAAGGAGGCCACGTTCGAGCCGGTGTTCCTGGGGCCGCTCGACAAGTTCACAGGGGAGAGCGGGTTCAAGCCGACGCCCGCCACCTACATCGAGGACCCGGAGAACGCGGCGACGAGCCCGGGTCTCGCGTTCGTCCACTACACCGGCAGCAAGAACTCCGACTGGCACGCCCACGACGCGATGTTCGTCGTGTTCTCCAACCGGTGCATGCACCTGGGCTGCCCCATCGCGGCGACGAGCCTCGGGTTCGCCTGCCCCTGCCACGGCGGCCAGTACGACACCAACGGCGCGCGCACGGCCGGCCCGCCGATCCGCTCGCTCGACCGCTTCCAGTGGGAGGTCCGAAAGGGCTCCGAGCTGTGGATCACCCAGCGCTGGAGCACCGACATCTACGGCGGCGAGGTGCACTACTTCCCGGTGAAGATGCCCGGCCAGCCGACGCACACGCCGGGACCGAGCTGGATCGCGAACGTCCTCTACCCGCACGTCACCTACACCCACGGGCCGGTCCCCGGGCCGGTGCCGCTCCCGAAGGCCTAGCCGATGCCGATTCCCGCACCCGATCCGAAGCAGGTCGCCCTCCAGGCGGAGGACTGGATCGAGTACCGCAGCGGCTTCGCGACGCTGATCCGCAAGTTCTTGTTCCGCAAGGTGCCGCCGACCGGCTGGATGCACACGCTCGGGAGCTCGCTGCTCACGGTCTTCATTCT
This sequence comes from uncultured Actinomycetes bacterium, assembly GCA_963708365.1. GTDB lineage: Bacteria > Actinomycetota > Thermoleophilia > Gaiellales > JAICJC01 > JAICJC01. The sequence goes on along the minus strand of CAVPSM010000006.1, from coordinate 232,506 downwards.
GCAGGCGACGACCGGGATGCTGCTCGCGATGACCTACAACCCGTCGCCGAACGGCGCCTACCAGTCGATCCGCTACATCACCGACGTGCAGACGCTGGGCTGGCTGCTGCGCGGGATGCACAAGTGGGGCGCCTCGATGATGGTGATCCTGCTCTTCCTGCACATGGGCCGGGTGTTCTTCTACGGCGCGTACAAGTACCCGCGGGAGCTGACCTGGCTGACCGGGTCGCTGATCTTCATCCTCACCATGATGATGGGCCTCACGGGCTACCTGCTCGTGTGGGACGAGCGCGCCTACTGGGCCTCGGTGGTGGCCGTGAACATCAACGGCACCGCACCAGTCCTGGGCCCGTTCATCTCGAAGTTCCTCCTGGCCGGGCCGGTATTCGGCGCCCAGACCATCTCCAGGTTCTACGCGCTCCACATGTTGATGATCCCCGGGGCCATGGGTGCGCTCATTTTCGTGCATCTGTGGCTGGTCGTGAAGCTCGGCGTCACGCCGTGGCCGAGCCGGCCGCTGCCTGAGCCGGAGCCGCACGCAGCCCCGTCCGGCCACGCGCGGATGCCAGAGACGGTGGCGGGCGAATGAGCCCACGCAAGGTGATCAACCGCCGCGTTCGGTACGAGACCGAGTACGCGGCGTCGAAGGCCGAGGGCCATCCGTTCTTCCCGTACGCGATGTTCCACGACACGGTGATCAACCTGATCATCGTGCTGATGATCGTCGGGATGGCGGTGCTGTGGCACGCGACCGCCGGCCCGATCAACGCAGCCCACCCGACCGGTCAGAACGGCTGGCTGGGTGCGCTCTACGAGCAGAAGGCGAACCCGGCGGTCCAGACCACGGAGCCGCGGCCGGAGTGGTACTTCCTGTTCCTGTTCGAGCTGCTCCGCATCTTCAAGACGCCGGCCGAGCTGATCCTGGCGACGATCATCATCCCGACGATCTGGATGGTGCTCCTGATCTCCTGGCCGTTCATCGACCGCGGCCGCGATCGGCGCCTGTCCCGGCGCCCGTGGGGCGTCGCGGTCGGGCTGTCGGTGCCGGCGGTGCTGATCGCGCTCACGATCGCCGGGGGGATCGCCCCGGGCGTCGCCGCCGGATCGAACGTGACGACGGTGCCCGCGATCAACGCGCTTCCGGGGGCGGCGGACATCACGAGCGCAGGCTGTACGAGCTGCCACAACTTCGGCGCGGGCGGTGGCAACATCGGCGCCGACCTGAGTCACGGGTCGCCCATGTTCGGCACCGACCAGGCCGCGATCCAGGCATGGCTGGCCGGCGGCGCGAACAAGAAGACCGGCATCATGCCCGACTACACGAGCCTCGGGAAGGCGCAGATCGCGCAGATCGCGCAGGTCGTCGCGTCGCTCAAGGGCGGGTCGCCGGTTCCGCTCCAGCAGTAGGCTGCCGCTGTGCAGGTGATGCTCGGACTCACCGGTGCTTCCGGCGCGCCGTATGCCGCCCGCGTCCTGCGGGCGCTGGTCGAGGCGGGCGCGGCGATCGGCGTCGTCGCCTCCCGAGCGGGACGCCAGGTGATCGCGCTCGAGTGCTACGGCGACCGCGCGATGGATCCCGACGGCGCCCTCGAGCGGTTCGTGTCTGACCACGGCGGCCCTGATGTGCGCGTCTATGCCGAGTCCGACTACTCGGCCCCGTACGCCTCGGGGAGCGCCCACACCGACGCGGTGATCGTGTGCCCGTGCTCGATGGCGAGCATCGGCAGCATCGCCGCGGGCATCGAGTCCAACCTGATCCACCGGGCAGCGGCCGTGCAGCTGAAGGAGGGCCGCAGGCTCGTCGTCGTCCCCCGCGAGACGCCGCTCTCCGAGATCCACCTCGAGAACCTGCTCCGCCTGAAGCGGGCGGGGGCTGCGGTCGTCCCGGCGATGCCCGGCTTCTACCACCTGCCCGAATCGGTCTCCGACATGGTCGACTTCGTGGCGAGCAGGATCCTGTCCGCGGCCGGTGTCGATCTGCGCCTGATCCCGTCGTGGGGGTCGCGATGACGCTCCCGCCTGACCAGGTGCGGGCGATGTTCGACCGCATCTCCCCTGCATACGACCGCATGAACCGGCTCATGAGCCTCGGCATGGACGGGGGGTGGCGATCGCTGGCGGTGCGGGCGAGCGGCGTCGCGCCCGGCGATGCCGCGGTGGACGTGTGCTGTGGCACGGGCGACCTGGCGATCGAGCTGCTCGATGCCGTCTCGACCCGCGGCCGCGTCGTCGGCCTCGACTTTTCCCAGGCGATGCTCGACGCTGCCCGCCGCAAGAGCACGCAGGTCGAGTGGGTGCGCGGCGACGCGCTGTCGCTCCCCTTCGGCGACGGCGAGTTCAGCGCGGCCACGATCGGCTTCGGCATGCGCAACCTGTCCGACCCGCTGCGCGGGTTCGCCGAGCTTTCCCGCGTCGTCCGCCCCGGCGGGCGGGTGGTGTGCCTCGAGCTGACCGATCCGCCGGCCTGGGCGGCGCCGTTCGCGCGGCTCTGGACCGACCGGGCCGTGCCGCTGCTCGGCCGGCTCGTGGCCCGCGAGACCGACGCCTACCGCTACCTGCCCGCGTCCGTGCACCGGTTCCCGCCCGCCGAGGAGCTGGCGGCGATCATGGGCCGGGCCGGGTTGCGCCGGGTGCGGTTTCGTAGGCTGTCAGGCGGCGCCGTGGCGGTGCATGTTGGTACGGTCCGGGCATGACAGCGGGCGCCGTCGCCGAGGTGCTGCACGTTCCGGGCCTCTCGGCCTACGTCGAGGCTGTCGAGTCGGCGCTCGAGGAGGCGGTCGGCTGGGCGGGTGAGTCGGCCGTGACCGGCGCGGGCGCAGAGACGCTCCGCTCCGGCGGCAAACGCTTGCGGCCGATGCTCGTCTATCTGTCGGCGCCGGTCGGCGGGCGCGGTGGCGACGGCCTCGTCGCGGCCGGCTGCGCGGTCGAGCTCGTGCACATGGCGACGCTCGTCCACGACGACCAGCTCGACGCGGCGCCGCTGCGGCGAGGCCGCCCGACCGTCTGGGCCGCGCATGGCGCCGCGGCGGCTCGGGCGACCGGCGACTACCTGTTCGCGCGGGCCTTCGCAGAGCTCTGTGGCACCGGCGACATGCCGGCCGTGGCGATGCTCTCGGACGCGTGCCTCGCCCTCGCCAGGGGCGAGATCCTCCAGCGCGCGCAGACCGGCGACCCGGCGACGACGCCGGAGCAGTACCTCGAGCGCTGCCGGCTCAAGACCGGCCACCTGTTCGCGGCGGCCGCGATGCTCGGCGGCCGCTCCGGGGGCCTCGCGGATTCCGAGGTGGCCCGGCTGGGCGAGTTCGCGACGGCGCTCGGGCTCGCGTTCCAGATCGCCGACGACATCCTCGACTGCGACGGCCGCCCGGACACGACCGGCAAGCCGCTCGGCACCGATCTGCTCGACGGCACGGTCACGCTGCCGCTGATCCTGGGTGCGCGCCGCGATCCCGCCGTGGCGGGCGTGATCTCCCGCGGCGCCGCCCGCGAGGACGTCCTCCCCACGCTGGCGCGGGTGGCCCGCTCGGGAGCGGTGCGCGACGCCCGCGCCGAGGCCGAGCGGCACGCCGACGAGGCGCTCGCGCACCTGGCCGCCCTCGACGGAGGCCTCGACTCCGCCGCGCTCGCGGCGGTCGTCCGCGGCGCCGTCGACCGCGACGCCTGACCCCGCCACACGGGGTCAGACCCCTATTGGCGGGGCGCGGGCTTCCGCTCGATCGCTCGAGCCCACGCCTCGACAGCGGCCTGCGTGCGCAGCCGCACCACCTCGACGTGCGCGAGATCGGGCCGCGCGAGCAGCTCCGGCAGCTCGCGGCCCTGGGCGACGTGCTTGCGCAGCGCGTAGACGAAGAGCGACTCCCAGCCGACGAAGGCCGCTCGCCACGACTCCGTGTTGCCGTTCCACAGCTCCTGCTGCGTGCGGATGCGCGGGATGGTCCGCCGCCACAGCCGCCGCATGCAGACGCGCAGCGGCAGGTCGAGCCACACGACGGTGTCGGCATGCTCCATCACGTAGGTGCCGAGCTTGCGGCGGTAGTCGGAGTCGAGCACCCACGCCTCGCCCTCGACGGTCGGGCGCAGCAGCTCGCGCAGCTCGGCGTCGCCGGTCTCGCTCCAGCCGGGGCCGTGCACGAGGGCGTCCGTCTCCACGAACGGCACGTCCAGCGCCGCCGCGACCAGCCGCGCGAGCGTCGTCTTGCCCGAGCCGCTGATCCCCTGGAAGACGATCCGCCGGCCCACGGCCGCGCATCGTATCCGCGCGGGCGCGCCGTCGTTACCCGTTCGTGACGTGGATGCCCTACCGTGGGGACGTGGGCCCTCGCGTCGCCTCCCGTACCGCGGCCGCCGCCGCTGCGGCGGCGCTTGCCGTGGCCGCCGCGACCGCGGGGCCGGTGGCGACGACTGCGGCGACCCTCCCGGCAGCCGCGACGGTGGCGGCGCCGACGCTGCGCCTGGTCGACGGTGCGGACACGCCGGGCAAGCTCGACCTGCGTTCCGTGCGGCTGACCCAGTCGGGCGGCTCGCTCGAGCTGACGTTCCGGGTGAACCGGCCGTTCGCGGTCTCGGAGCTCTCCGGCACCGCCGACCGGATCGTGTGCGTCGACATCGTGCCCCGCGGCCATCCCGCCCGCGGCCAGCGCGTCTGTCTGATCGGCCATAGCGGGCGGCACGCGCTCTACCGCCTCCCGCTCGCGCCGGGCGGGCCGCGGCCGCGCTTCGTCGCCGCCAGTGTCCAGCACATCCGCCGCGGGGCCAAGATCACGTTCAGCTACGCCCGCATCGGACTCCGAGCCGAGCGGCTCGACTGGTCGGCCATGAGCACCTGGAAGGGCCGAGACGCCTGCAGCCGGCTGTGCCACGACAGCGTGCCGAACCGCGGCCGGGCGGCCTGGGCGATCGACGCCTACACCCTCGACGGCTGCACCGCGGCGGGGCCGTCGCAGCGCTTCGGCGGGCCGGCGGCCGGGAAGATGGTTGCACTCACCTTCGACGACGGCCCCTCGATCTACACGCCGCAGGTGCTCGCGGTCCTGAACCGCTACGGGGTCCACGCGACGTTCTTCGAGATCGGCCGGCAGGTTGGGCCTCTGGCCGCAACGTCGCGCGCGGTGATCCGCGACGGCGACGTGATCGGCGACCATACCTGGTCGCACCCGGTGCTGAACGCGCAGAACACGGCGGCCCAGATCCGGCCGACGCAGGCGGCCATCCACAACGCCACCGGTTTCCGGCCGTGCCTGCTGCGGCCGCCGTACGGCACCGCCCCGGCGGACGTGGTCGACATCGCCCGCTCCCTCGGCCTGCTGACGATCCAGTGGGACGTCGACCCGGCCGACTGGTCGCGGCCCGGCGCGGCCGTGATCGCGCAGCGTGTGCTGGCGGCCGTCCGCCCCGGCTCGATCGTGATCATGCACGACGGCGGCGGCGATCGCAGCGAGTCGGTGGAGGCGCTGGGGACGATCGTGCCGACGCTGCTCGGCCGGGGCTACCACCTGGTCACGGTGCCTCAGTTGCTCGGTTTGCACCCGGCGTACGCCTACCGGCGGTAGACTCCGCGTCGCCGATGGCCCTCGCCGCCCATCTCGATACGCTCGCGCCTGTACGCGAGAAGGTTCTTGCCGGCGAGCGGCTCGACTTCGACGACGGAGTCACGCTGCTCGAGTCGGAAGACCTGCTCGCCCTGGGCGAGCTCGCCGACACCGCCCGCCGGCTGCGCGGCGGAAGCGATGAGGTCTACTTCATCAACAACCTCTACCTGAACCACACCAACGTGTGCCGGGTGAAGTGCAAGTTCTGCGCGTTCGCGCGCACTGGCCGCCAGGAAGGCGCCTACACGTGGGACATCGCCGACCTCGTCGCCCACGCCGTCGAGGTGCACGGCCGCGAGTCGTACGACGAGATCCACATGGTCGGGGGCGAGCACCCCCACATCGGCTACGACTACTACCCCTCCGTCACCCGCGCGCTGAAAGAGGCGCTCCCGGACGTTCACATGAAGCTGTTCACGGCCTCCGAGATCCACCACATGACGAAGCTGTCCGGCATGACCCACGCCGAGGTGCTGGCCGACCTCAAGGCCAACGGCTTGGGGTCGCTGCCCGGAGGCGGGGCCGAGGTGTTCGCCGAGCGCGTGCGCCGCCTGGTCGCGCCGGGCAAGGAGCATCCGGACAACTGGATCGCCACGCACCGGGCCGCCCACAAGATGGGCATCCCGACTCACTGCACGATGCTCTACGGGCACGTGGAGACCTACGAGGAGCGGGTCGAGCACTGGCTCAAGCTGCGCGACCTGCAGGACGACACCGGCGGGTTTCTGGCCTTCATCCCGCTGCCGTTCCACCCCGAGAACACCGTGTTCCAGCGCCGCGGCTGGCGCTTCTCGACCGGCAACGACGACCTCAAGATGATCGCCGCGTCCCGCCTGATGCTCGACAACATCCCGAACATCAAGGCCTACTGGATCATGATCTCGACGCCGCTCGCCCAGATCGCCCTGCACTTCGGCGCCAACGACATCCAGGGCACCGTGATGGAGGAGCAGATCGCCCACGCCGCCGGCGCCGTGACGCCGCAGGAGGAGCGGATCGCCGACCTGGCCGCGCTGATCAGCGAGGCCGGCCGCGTCCCCGTCCAGCGCGACACGCTCTACAACACGGTGAGGACCTTCTGATCCGGCTCGGTCGGATCGCCTACGCCAACATGGCGCCGGCGTTCTACGACCTCGGCGGCGTCGACGTCGAGCAGGTCACCGGCGTGCCGACGCAGCTCAACCGGATGCTGGTCGACGGGGAGATCGACGTCGCCCCGATCTCGTCGATCGAGTACGCACGCAATTCGGAGAAGCTCACGCTCCTGCCCCGGCTGTGTGTCTCCTCGGAGGGCGCGGTCGACTCGATCCAGCTGATCACGCGCAAGCCACTCGAGCAGGTGCGCAGCGTCGCGGTCACGCCCGAGAGCGCGACCTCCGTGGTGCTGACGAAGGTGCTGCTGGGGGATGTCGACCTCGTCCCGCTCGACCAGCCCGCCGACGCCCGCATGCTGATCGGCGACGCCGCCCTGCGCAGCGCGTTCGAAGACCCGACGCCGCATCACGATCTCGGCCGGCTCTGGCAGGAGCGCACCGGCCTGCCGATGGTCTTCGCCGTCTGGGCCTGCCGGGAGGGCGTGCACGAGGGCCTGGCCGAGCTCGAGCGCGCCCACCTGCGCTCGCTGGCGCTGGCCCGCTCCGAGCCGGAGCACCTGGCCCGCCGCGCGGCCGAGCAGTACGGCTGGCCGGCCGGGTTCCTGGCCCGCTACTTCGAGAAGCTGCGTTACCACTTCGGCCCCCGCGAGCAGCAGGGGATGATGCGATTCTTCGAGCTCGCGCACCTCGCCGGCGAGCTCCCCGCGGTGCCCGAGCTGCGCTTCGCGGACACGCAGCCCGTCGGCGTGTAGGCGGCCTCTAGCCCGAGGGTCCGGCCCGTGCGGAGTCGATGTCCCACGTGGAGCCGTCCCACCGGCAGCGGCCCAGCAGCGCCCCTCGCTGCGGGACGTCCCTGCGCCGCTTCAGCACGAGCACGTCAGCGTCGGGCGGCGGGGCCCCGCCGCGGAGTGCTCGCAGCACCCATTCGTGCCTGACGTCCTGGTCAGGTGTCGTCGTATCGAGCCATGACCGGAAGCGGATCCGGAGGCGCTGGGTGCTGACGTACGAGAACGTCGCACCGGTGCGGGCGAAGATCGCGCTTGCCAGCGGGCCCGCCAGAGACTGGCGCGCGATCACCGCGACGCGCGTGTTGGCGTCGATGGGCAGACGAGTGCAGTCGAGCGTTGTCTTGTAGGGCGACCGCCAGAGCGACGCGGCGGCGAGCGGGGTCGACCCTCCGACCACGAGCGCGAGCAGCGTCGCGGCAGCCACCGCTGCGACGCGGCCCCGGCGTGCGCACGCGGAGACGACGGAGTCGGCCGCGATGCCGGCCGGGACGGACAGCGCCAGCACGACGAAGGGGAGGTAGCGAAGCCACCGCACGAGCGGCGTCGGGCCGCCGTGCTGAATGAAGGCGTCCCACTGGCCGACCGTCGCGCCGAACACCAGGGCGACCGCCGGGACCGCGACCAGTACTGCGACATCGGCCGTCGACGGCGAGCGCCGCCGCCGGAGGATCACGAGGCCAGCGATGCCGAGCGGGACACAGATCCCGAGAGCGACGAGCGCCTGGGCGGCGCTGGGCTCGACCTGCCGGATCTGTGTCAGGGCCAGGAACCCGTGATACCGCCGGTAGTTGATGCCCAGGGGCACCAGCCAGACCGACGCCGTGAGGGCGCTCGCCGCGAGCGCTCGCCACGCCTGCCATGCACGGTGGCTGGCGGCAATCCCCGCGGCCCAGAACCCACAGAAGACGCCGGCGGGCGGAGCCACGAGGAAGATGACGCCGCCGAGGAAGCCGACGCCCCACCAGGCCCGGTCGCGCTCGGCCTGAGCCGCCGTGACCGCCGTCCAGAGCAGGATGGGCGACAACGCGAGGCCGAGATCGCGCGGAACCATGGGCGCGAGAAGCGCCAGCGCAGGAGTCATCGCCGGCACCGGGTCGCCATGGAACGGCCCCAGACCGATCGCCGGCATCTGGAAGACGAAGTCGGCGCGTTCGGTCGGCGCCCAGCCGAAGGCGCCGGCGGTGAGGAACACGCCCACGGCCCAGGTGGACGCGCTACGTCGCGCTCCCGTGGCGCGCGCGACCAGCCACACCCCCACCCCGGCGGTCGCGATGCCGAACAGCTGGAGCACCTGGACGCTGTCCTTCACCGTGCCCGGGAGCGCGGCGGCAATCCACGCGACGATCGCGTGGTACAGCCACGGGTAGCCGTTGGGCTCGCCGGCGTAGAGGCCTCCGGGCGCCGAGAACCCGGAGCGCAGCTGATCGATCCATCCGAGATGCCAGATCATGTCGCCGTGCGACGCCCGGATCCCGAGCGTCGTCAGGTGGAAGGCCGGAGCGGTGAGCACGACGGCTGCGACGATCACGACGGCGAGGGGCGCCACGACCGGCTTGCCGGCCCGGAGCGACGGCCGCGTTCGTGCCAGCGCCGCGGCGGCAGCGACGAGCGCGATGCCCGCCGTAACTGCCGTGCTCCCGAGCAGGCCGACACCGACGGCGCCTGCCGCCATCGCCACCCACCCGAGCGCGCACACCGCCACCACACCGGCGGCGATCCGCTCGGCGCTCGACCACCCGAGAGCGAGAGCGCCGCCCACCACCCAGATCCATGCCCCGAGGATCAGGGCGGCGAGTGCGGCATCTGCGCTCACGCGGTCACACGGCCGCCGCGCGGCGGTCGTCTCCCGGCGCGAAGTCGAGCCGCAACGGCGGGAAGGCGTCGAGAGGCCGGGCCTGGTCGACCTGGATTGCCCGCATGGTGAGTGACCGGCTCGGCGAGCCCGGTGGCTCGATGACGATCATCCCGCCGCCGGGCTCCCCGATCACGTGGCGCCGCGGGTCGAGCGTGGGGTCGGCCGGGTTGGAGGCCGTCCACAGGCCGGGCCGCAATCCCGAGCAGATGAACTCGACGATCGAGAGCGATCGTGCATGCGGACGCGCACGCGGATCGGGGTGGTAGTGGATGCGAAGGCCATGGGCGTCGCCGCTCAGCACGACAACCCGGCGGCCGTCCAGCTGGACGTCCATGAACAGGGTCATCAGCCGCCGGTACTCGTCCGGCCAGCCGGTGACGAAGCAGTCGTTGCTGGGCATGTGGTCGCGGGGGTTGTACCGGCTCGCGAAGATGTCGGCCGAGAAGACGACGAAGAGCGCGGCGTCGCTCGTCTCGAGGATCTGCTGCATCCAGGCCAGCTGGCGCACGCCGAGCTTGGTCTTGGAGGGCGTGTTGGGCGAGGTGACCGGGTCGGCGTAGCGGCGACCGTCGAGCGTCAGGCAATGCGCGTCGCCCATGCGGAAGTCGAAGTACCCGAGCGGTGCGGGATCGGCGTGGATACGGTTCCAGAGCTGCCACGTCCACGGCTCGACGGTGGTGCGGTCGGCGTTGTTCTGGGGGCCGTAGTCGTGGTCGTCCATCGTGAACCCGACCGGCAGGGCGGCGCGCAGGCGGGCCCAGTTGGGGTCGCCGAGCAGCCGGCCGAAGCGGTCGGCGAAGTAGTCGGGCGCCGCCGCGTAGCAGGCCTCGGCGCTGTTGTTGGGGTAGCCGATGTCGCCCTGGTAGACGAGCGCGGACGGCAGGGCCGGGGCGGCCTCGAGGAGGCGCGCGTAGCCGGCGTTCGGCGGCGGCCCCGTGAGCTGCGCGCAGCTCACCGCGAGCAGTACGAGCTGCTCGGCACCGGTGTACGGCTGCACGTGCTGCACGGCGGTGCGTACGGTCGTCCCGCTCGTGGCGGAGCGCAGCGTCGCCCTCCAGTAGCGGGCACCGCCGCCGGCGAGGGGGATGCGTGCCGAGTGCGTGTACGGCGGGCTGCCGAGACTCGCCGGCGGCAACGCGGTCGGGGTCGCGAGCGTCGGGGCGTCGCTCCACTCGATCGTGGCGGTCGCCGGAAACGCGCTCCACACGCGAACCAGCGCGTGGCCGCTGCCCCCCGGATCGACCTGGGGGATGCCCGTCAGGGCCATGACCGCGTAGGGCGGCGTCGGTGTGACCGGGCCGTCGGTGCCGAGCGCGTAGCGATCAAGCTGCAGCCGGCAGGCGTGCAGGTCGCGCGGGTGCACGAGGAGCACGCCGCAGCCGCCTCGGCGTGCGCCGAGCGCGGTGTCGATCTGGGGTGACGGCTCGGCGTCGCCGTCGCGCCACAGCGTCGCCTGCAGGCGGGCCTCACGGGCGCGGACGCGGAGGTGGACGGTCGCGTCTGCCGGGACGGCGATCGCGGGCCGCTCCGCCAGCACATGCCGCCGTTCGCGCTCGTAGGCGGCGACGACGAGCCGGCCGCCCTCGGCCGTGACGCCGAGGAACTCGAACGGCCCGTTGCTTCCGAGTAGCAGGCCGGGACGGAGGGCGGCGTGCGTGATCGAGAAGGTCGCGAGCTGCTCGCAACCGGCGCAGTCGTGGTCGAGCAGGTGCACCGGCATGGGCTGGTCGGCGGCCGTGCCCACGAGCCCGCGCGGAACGGCGAAGACCGCCGCGCCGGAGGCGACGGACACGCGCCGGTCGTGCAGCGCCGCCCACTCCGCTCCCCACCCGCGCCCCGGCGCTGCGGCGGCGAAGTCGCGGGTATAGCGGTGGGCTGCGCGGTGCAGGACGGGCTCGGGAGCGCCGCCGCCCCTCGTGAGCCGGCGCGCGGCCAGCGCCGCTCCGGCTGCGACGATGGCGCCGCCGGTCAGCGCCTGGGCCCGCGTCAATCGGCGCGGTCCGCTCACGGAAACGGCGTCCGTCGGCATGTGTAGCCGGGTGCGTCGTCCGGCCGGACGCCTCCCCGCCCCGCGCCGGGGCCGACGTGGCGGTAGACGCGCACGGAGCCCACCTGGCGCACGAACGCGAGGCCCGGGGCGGTGGCGAAGGAGGGCCAGCCCGCCCCCTTGCCGCGGCCGACCAGCACGAAGTCGATGTGCTCGGCCTGCAGAAATCCGGGGTGGGCACGCGGGTGAGCCAGGTAGAGGCGGGCGAGGTGGGTGAGCCGCACCGTGCTGCGCAGGATCGACGGGCGCAGGAACGGCGCCATCCCCTCGAGGATGTCGGCCCGGCCCGTCAGCGCCTGGAACGCCCCCTTGCTCGTCACCGTCGGCAGGATCCGGGAGTTGCACGGGGTCGCGATCCGCGCGGCGGCGATGTAGTCCGCCGTCCCGGCGCCGGTGGGAATGTCGCCACGCACCTCACCCGGGCCGGCGGCCGCCACGACGAGCACGACCATCGCGGCGGCGATGACGGCGGACGCTCGTGCGCCCAGGCGCGGCAGGTGGGCGACGCCGGTCTCGACCGCCGCGAGCGCCACGAGCATCACGGGGATCGAGGCGTACTCGAAAAGTCTGCGTTCGCCGAACGTGGCGGGAACGTAGTACGACTGCCGGTAGGAGAATGCCAGTGCGACGGCCAGCAGAACCGCCTCGAGCCCGACGGCGGCGAGGACTGCCAGGCGCAGCGCCGGCGTTCCCCATACGCAGACCGTGGCGACGGCGGCGGCTGCGGCGACCAGCGCCGCGAGGAGTCCTGGGCCGCTCGCTCCCCACCCCGTTGCGGCTGCCACCAGCTCGGTCATCGTCGTGGTCGGCGCCTCGTACCATCGGTTGCGGCTCTTCGGCCGTGGCAGCAGGAAGCGGTTGTCCGCGTACGCCGTGGGGTCGTAGCGGCCCTGGAAGAGCACGAACCCGGATCCGGATGCGCCCTGGAGGCCGATGTCGCCCCGGGCCGGCGCCAGCAGGACGATCGCGGCCAAGGCGGCGGTGACCACGATGGTCGCCATGGCGGCGATCGCCGCTCGGCGTGTGTCGCGGCGGGCGAGGCGCAAGGCCGCGTAGGCGCACAGAAATGCGATGGCGACGCCCGCCGGGATCGCGTGCGTGAGGAGGGCGGCTCCCAACACGACGCCGGCCGCCACCCGGCCCGCACGGCCGGACTCGCCCCGCAGGCACGGCAGCGCCATGGCAGCTCCGATCACCGCGACCGCCCGGCCCATGTCCTCGTCCTGGAAGAAGGTCAGCTTGGCGATGCTGTCGGCGTTCAGCGAGATCCCGAGCGGCAGGTGAGCGCCGGCGATCCCGAGCAGCGGCAGGAGCGGCGCCGTTCGCCGGAGCCCGAGCTCCCACCCGAGCGCGAAGAGCCCGACCGCGTATCCGGTGACGGCGAGCCAGAGCGCCGTCGCCATCCCTGCCAGCGGATGGGCGGCGAACATCATGGAGAGCTCGCCGGTGAAGGCGTTTCCGGCCAGCTTGGAGGCCGCCGGCGGGTGCAGGACGCCCCACTGGAGCGAGGCGGCCGGAACATGGCCGGCGTCGGCCAACTCGAGCCCGTCCGCCCAGTAGCGCCACGCGCCGTGTACCGGCGCGACCGGAACGGCCAGCCGGGCGGCCGCGATCGCGATCACGACCGCGGCGCCGAGCCCAAGCGCGGCGGGCGCCGCCCGCACCTGCGCGCGCACGTCGTCGACCAGCGCACCCAGTGCGAGGCGCCGGCGGGCAGCGACGGCCAGTGCGGCGACGACGACGAGGAGCGCGACGACGGTCGTCGCCGGCTCGAAGACCCGCCCACCGACGAGCACGGTCGGCGTGAGGGCGGCGACGGCATACCCCAGGCCGAACACCGCCGCGACCCGCGTCGGCAGTGCGATCGTGCCCGCCGGATACACCGCTGCCGTCGCGATGACGCCGGCGACGAGCACGGCGGCCGCGACCAGCACCGCGGCGATGATGCTCACGGCGCCCGCCGCGGGACGCTGGTCGGGATCGGCACCGGGTGAGACTACCGCCGGGCCGCGACCCGCGGGTCGCCCGTCGGGTACGCTTGGACCGTGAGCGCAACCGCCGATGCACCCACGGTTGCCGAGGCGCTCGACCGGGCGCTCTCCGGCGAGCGGATCACCGACGAGGACGCCTGCGCGCTCCTGCGCTCGCGCGACTTGGTCGCCGTCGGCCGGGCCGCGAACGAGCTCCGCAAGCGGGCCACCGAGCCGGGCGTGGTCACGTTCATCGTCGACCGGAACCTGAACTACTCGAACGTCTGCTACACCGACTGCGAGTTCTGTGCCTTCTACCGGAAGCCCGGAGACACGCGCGAGGGCTACGTCCTGCCGCGGGCGGTGATCTTCAAGAAGATCGAGGAGACGCTCGCGCTCGACGGGACGGCCCTCCTGATGCAGGGCGGCCACAACCCCGACCTCGGCATCGACTGGTACGAGGACCTGTTCCGGGCGATCAAGGCCCGCTACCCGATCCACCTACACGCGCTGTCGCCGAGCGAGATCCAGCACATCGCCCGCAAGGCGAAGCTGACGCCGTCGGAGACGCTTCGCCGCCTGCGCGACGCCGGCCTCGACTCGCTCCCGGGCGGCGGCGCCGAGATCCTGGTCGACCGGGTGCGCAAGATCATCTCGCCCAAGAAGACGACCTCCGACGAGTGGCTGCAGATCATGCGCGCCGCCCACCGGCTGGGCATGAGCACGACGGCCACGATGATGTGGGGCCACGTCGAGACGCTCGAGGAGCGGGTCGAGCACATGCGCCGCATCCGCGAGCTGCAGGACGAGCTGCACGGGTTCCGCGCGTTCATCTCGTGGACGTACCAGCCCGACCACACGGCGCTCGCGCCCCAGGTCACCTGGACGCCGACGAGCTTCGACTACCTGCTGATGCAGGCGGTCAGCCGCATCTACCTCGACAACGTCGAGCACATCCAGTCGTCGTGGGTGACGCAGGGCATGAAGATCGGCCAGGTCGCGCTCTCGTTCGGCGCTGACGACATGGGCTCGATCATGATCGAGGAGAACGTCGTCTCGGCCGCCGGCACGACCCACCGGGCGTCGACCGAGGACTTCGTCCACACGATCCGCAACGCGGGCTACCGGGCCCGCCAGCGGGACACGCTCTACCGCACCGTCCGCGACCACGCGGCCTGAGGAGGCCACGCGTGAAGGTGACCGTCACCGGCACCTGTCCGGCGTTGCCGGAGGTCGTGTGGGAGTGGATCGCCGATCCCCACAAGCATCTCCGCATGCTGCCGGACGAGGTGCAGAAGGGCCGGGTGCTCGAGAACGGGGACATCGCCTGCGAGCTCGTCGCGATGGGCCGGTGCGAGCAGATGGTCGTCCGGGTGGTCGACACCGACCCGCCCCGTCGGCTGGTCGAGCGCCGCGTCGACGGCAACCGCGAGGGCTCATCGGTGTTCGAGCTCGAGTGCGAGGGCGACCACGCGACCCGGGTGACGCTCACCTCGGAAGTGGACGTCCCCCGGCTGCTGGCGGCGGTGGCGACGGGCCCGGTGCGAAGCGCGCTTCAGACCCAGCTGCGCAAGCTGGCGGCTCTGGTCGCGGCGGGCGAGTAGCGCCGCCGGCGCCGCGTGCGACGCCTGCTCAGACACCGCGACGCGCGCCTCCTCGTGGCGGGCCAGACCCTGTCGGTGTTCGGCGACCGGGCGATGTTCCTCGCGCTGGGGGTGTGGGTGAAGGAGCTCACCGGCTCGAGCGCCGCAGCCGGCCTCGTCTTCTTCGCCTACGCCGTCCCGGGGCTGGTGTCGCCGCTGTTCGGCGCCGTCGTCGACCGGGTTCGTGCGCGGGTGCTGATGATCGGCCTCAACCTGGCCGGGGCCGTCATCCTCGTGCCGCTCGTGGGCGTCCATGGCCGCGGCCAGCTGTGGCTGATCTACGTGGTGACGCTCGTCTACGGCGCGATCGGCTGGATGTTCTACTCGGCCCAGTCCGCCTATCTGACCCGGCTGCTCCCGCCCGAGCTGCTGGGCGATGCGAACGCCACGCTGCAGGCGACGGGCGAGGGCATGCGCCTGTTCGCGCCGCTCGTCGGCGCGGGGCTGTTCGCGGCCTTCGGCGGGCCGACCGTCGCGGCGCTCGACGCTGCCACCTTCGTCGTCGCGGCGCTCGCCCTCGTCGCCGTGCGCCATCGTGAGGAGCGGCCGGCGCCGTCCGAGCACCACCTGCGCGCCCAGGTGGCAGGCGGCGTGCGCCACATCGCCGCGTCCCCCGGCCTCCTGCGGATCGTGACGGCGACGGCGGTGGTGATGCTCGTCGTCGGGTTCACGGAGACGCTCGTCTTCTCGGTGATCCAGCACGGGTTGCACCGCTCGCCGGCGTTCTTCGGCGTGCTCAGCTCGGCGCAGGGCCTCGGCGCCGTGTGCGGCGGGATCGTCGCCGGCCTAATGCTGCGCCGCCACGGCGACGGTCGCGTGATGGGGCTCGGGATGCTGCTCTTCGCCGTCGGGGCGTCGTCGATGCTGGTCTCGCGGGTCGACGTCGTCCTGGTCGGGTTCGCCGTGGCCGGCTGCGGCGTGTCGTGGGCGATCGTCGGCTACGCGACGGCCATCCAGCTGCGCACGCCCGCGCCCCTCCAGGGCCGGGTGAGCTCGGCCGCCGACGTGCTCGTCGGCGTTCCCCAGACGGTGTCGATCGCGCTCGGTGCAGGGCTCGTCGGCATCGTCGACTATCGGGTGCTGATCGGGCTCATGGCGGCGGTCACCGTCGCCTGCGGCGCGTACCTCGCCACCGTACATTTGCCGCCTCCAAGCGACGGGCTCGTCCCGGCGGCGGACGGTCGGTAACCTCTCGCGGATGCAGTCGCTCACCCACACACTGCAGACGTTCATCGCCGACCATGGCCTGGAGGCCGTGTTCATCCTGATGGTGCTCGAGAGCGCCTGCATCCCGGTGCCGAGCGAGGTGACGATGATCTACGCCGGCTACCTGGTGTCGCAGGGGAGCATGAGCTTCGCCGCCGCCGTGATCGTAGGCACGGTGGCCAACCTGATCGGCTCGCTGATCGCATGGGCGGCGGGCGCATACGGCGTCGACGCCTGGCTCATGCGCACCGAGCACAACCGCCACCGGGTCGCGCGGGCGCACGAGTGGTTCGAGCGCTACGGCACGCCGACGGTCTTCTTCGCCCGGCTTCTGCCGGTCGTCCGAACGTTCATCTCGCTGCCCGCCGGCGTCGCCCGGATGCCGCTCGTGCGCTTCTCCGCACTGACCGTCCTCGGCACGCTGCCGTGGTGCATCATGCTGGTCGCGATCGGCAACGTCGCCGGCACGCACTGGGACGAGTGGCACCGCCGTTTTGGCTATCTCGACTACCTCGTGGTGGCCGCCGCGATCGCCGTCGTGGCCTGGCTGGTACTGCGTCAGCGGCGGGAGGCCCGCCAGTAGAGTGGGCCGCGTGCCGGTCCCTCTGATGGACATCCGCGGGCAGTACGAAGACCTCCTCGACGACGTCAAGCGCAGCGTCTGCGAGGTCATCGATTCGGGCCGCTTCATCCTCGGCCCGAACATGCGCGCGCTCGAGGACGAGGTCGCCTCGGCGACGGGCGCTGCCACGCCGTCGCGGTCGCGAACGGCACGGACGCGCTCGTGCTCAGCCTCGAGGCGCTCGGCGTCGGCCCCGGCGACGAGGTCATCACGACCGCCTACACCTTCTACGCGACCGCCGAGGCCATCGCCCGGGTGGGCGCGACCCCGGTGTTCGCCGACATCGACCGGGCCACCTTCAACCTCGACCCGCAGGCCGTCGAGGCGGCGGTGACGGATCGCACCCGCGCCATCGTGGCCGTGCACGTGTTCGGCGGGCCGGCTGACATGCCCGGGCTGCGCGAGCGTGGCCGGCCGTCACGGCCTGGCCATGGTCGAGGACGCCGCCCAGGCCTTCGGGCGCCACGCTCGGCGAGCCGCGGCGCGGGGAGCTTCGGCGATCTGGCCACGTTCTCGTTCTTCCCCACCAAGAACTTCCCCGCTTTCGGCGACGCCGGCATGGTCGTCTCCGGCAGCGCCGACCTGGCCGAGCGCGTCCGGCTCCTGCGCTTCCACGGCTCGCGTGAGAAGCGCCGCTTCGAGCTGGTCGGGACGAACTCGCGCATGGACGAGATCCAGGCCGCCGTGTTGCGCCGCTTCCTGCCCGAGGTCGCGGGCTGGAACGCCGCCCGCCGGGACGTCGCCGACCGCTACCGCGCGCTCGGGCTCGGCGATCTCGTCGGGCTCCCGGCCGAGCTGCCCGGCGCCGAGCACGTCTACCACCTCTACGTTGTGCGCGCCCAGGCCCGCGACGAGCTCGCCCGCGCGCTCTCCGCGGCCGGGATCGGCTGCCGCGCGTCACTACGACATCCCGCTCCATCTCCAGCCGGTGTTCGCCCACCTGGGCTACGGGCCGCGGCGACCTGCCCGAGACCGAGCGGGCGGCCGACGAGGGCCTGGCGCTGCCGATGTTCCCGACGCTCACCGAGGCGGCCCAGACCGAGGTCGTCGCGGCCGTGCGCGCGGCCGCCCTCGCTGCCGCGTAGCCTCCGGGCCGTCGTGCGCGTCTGGGTCGACCTCACCAACTCCCCCCACGCGGTCATCTTCGCCCCGCTCGTGCGGCGGCTGCGAGGCCCGCGGGGACGACGTTGCCGTCACGGCGCGCGCCTATGCGCAGACGCTCGAGCTGCTCGAGCTGCACGGGATCGACCACACCGTCATCGGTCATCACGGCGGCGGCTCGCGCGCCGGCAAGGCCCGCGCGGCCGCCGACCGGGTGCGGGCGATGGTCGCCTTCGGCCGGAAGGGCCGGTTCGACGTCGCCATGGCCCACGGCTCGACCGACCTGCCGATGGCGTGCCGGGCGCTGCGTGTGCCGCAACACGACGATGTTCGACTACGAGTATGCGACCCTGCAGCATTCGCTCAACTGCCGCCTGGCGAACCGTGTGCTCGTGCCCGACGCGATCCCGCCCGGGCGGCTGCGCCGCTTCGGCGCCCGCCCGCCCCGCCTGGTGCGCTACCCGGGCCTGAAGGAGGACTACTACCTGGCCGGCTTCGAGCCCGACCCCGAGGTGCCGCGGTCGCTCGGCCTCGACGGGAGCCGCATCGGCGTGATCCTGCGGCCGCCGGCCGACGTCGCCCTCTACCACCGCTTCCAGAACCCGCTGTTCGACGCCGTCCTCGAGCGGCTCGGCTACCGCGACGACGTCCGCTCGGTCGTCCTCCCCCGCACGCCCGAGCAGGGCTCGCGCATCCGCGGCCTGCGGCTGCCGTCGGTGGTCGTCCCCGAGCACGCCGTCGACGGCGGCAGCCTGGTCGCGGGGGCCGATCTCGTCGTCAGCGCCGGCGGGACGATGAACCGCGAGGCCGTCGTCCTGGGGACGCCCGTGTACACGACGTTCGCCGGCCGCCTGGGCGGCGTGGACGAGCGGCTCGTCGCGGAGGGCCGGCTGCGGCCGCTCGAGTCCGCCGACGATCTCGTCCTCGAGCGCAAGCCGGCCGCGCTGGCCGAGCGCCGCCGCCGCGACCCCGACCACCTGCTGGCACTGGCGCTGACTGGCCTGCGGTAAGCGGACCGGTGCCAGGCACCCTTATGTCCGATGATAAGCTCTGCCTATGGACTTACGCCAGCTGCAGACGTTCGTCGAGGTCGTCGAGCGGGGTTCGTTCTCGGCCGCCGCCGACGCGCTCGGCGTGACCCAGCCGGCGGTGAGCCAGCAGATCCAGACGCTCGAGCGCATGCTGGGCGAGCCGCTGATCGACCGCTCGGGCCGCCGGGCGGCGCCCACCGACCGCGGTGAGGTGCTGCACCGTTACGCCCTGCGCATGCTGGCGCTGCGCGACGAGCTCGCCCGCGAGCTGGCCCAGGACTCCGACCAGCCCACCGGCCACCTGATCGTCGGCGCGTCCACGGGCCCCGGCGAGCACGTGCTGCCGCAGCTTCTGGGAGGCTTCCGGGCGGCCCACCCGCGGGTCGAGGTGACGCTGCGCGTCGATGCCACCGGGTCGGTGATCGACCGCGTGCTCGACCGCGACCTCGAGCTGGGCGTCGTCGGCGCCCGCCGCAGCCACCGCGCGCTCGAGTTCGAGCCGTTCCTGCGCGACCGGGTGGTGCTGGCCGTCCCGGCCGGCCACCGCTTCGCCGGCCGGACCGTGAGCCTGGAGGAGCTGGTGGCCGAGCCCCAGGTGGTGATGCAGCCCGGCGCCGGCATCCGCAGCGTGATCGAGGACGAGTTGCGCGAGGCCGGCGTGCGCGTGCGCGACCAGAACGTCGCGATGGAGGCCGGCCTTCAGGAGTCGGCCAAGTCCGCTGTCGAGGCCGGCTACGGCGTCTGCTTCTTCTCGTCCCTCGCCGTGCAGAAGGAGCTGCGGCTGGGAACGCTCGCGACGGCGGAGGTGGCGGGACTCGACCCCGTGCGCGACTTCTACTCCGTGCGCCTGGCGACGCGAAGCCGGCGGCGGCTCACGGACGCCTTCCTGGCGTGGTGCCGTGAGCGGCTCGCCGCCGACTTCGCGCCGGTATTGCCCTAGCGTACGGGCGGGATCCGCAGGTCGCCCCGGTTGGCGCGGCAGCTCTGCGCGACGCCGCTCGCGTCTCCCGCCGCGGCCAGCGCGTAGTTGTGCTTGTCGTAGGTGATGCCGCCGTCGGACGCGTAGATCTCGAACGGGGCCTGCGTGCCGGCGGGCGGCGCCACGTTCTCCGGCGAGCCCGCGGGAGCGACGACGATGTGGTGCCGGACGAGGTCGGTCAGCGCCGACCGCGCGGCGTGCTCGGCCCGCGGGTCGTCCGCGCGGATGCTCTCCGTCCAGTAGCACTCCCACGCGACCTGGGCGATGCCGACGGCCATGCCGCCGGGCTCGCTGCGGTTGGTGATCGTGTTCGGGGGCAGCGTGCGGTAGGGCCAGGCCATGCCGGGCGGGAGCCGCAGGTCCGTGCGCGGCGTCGCGATACAGCCCGCGCCACACGCGCGGGTCCTTGACGAACACGTTGTCGGTGTGCCAGCCGAACAGGTCGGTGGCCACCGCGTACGCGGTTCCGGCGGTGAGCGCGACGGCCACGCCGACTGCGGCGACGAGCACGACCTTGCGCCGGTGCCGGGCCGGGCGGGCGCCGGCGCCGTCGGGCGGCGTGGCGACGATGCGGTCGAACAGGGCCTCGCGGTCGGCCACGGCCGGCACCGAGGCGGGCCGGGCGGCGCGGAGGCGATCCATGGCGGTCATGTGGACTTCACCTCGAAGACGTCGGGGGTGTTCGGGAGCCCGTCTGCTGCGAGCGACCGCGCGAACCGGCGGCGTGCGCGCAGCAGGCGGACGCGGAAGGCGACCGGCGCGATGCCGAGCGCCGCCGCGGCCCGGGCCGGCGTCAGGTCCTCCCAGGCGACGAGCAGCAGCGCCTCGCGGTCGCGCTCCGGCAGGGTGCCGCAGGGCGCGGGTCACCGCCGGGGTCGGAGCTCTCGGGGGCGGGTGCGGCGTGCGGCCGGGCGAGCGCCCGATCGGCCTGCGAGCGGCGCGCGTCGTGCCGTCGTTCGGCCATCAGCAGGTTGCGGGCCGTGACGAAGAGCCATGGCCGCGGGTCGTCCGCCGGGACGCGGTCGAGCCGGCGCCATGCGATCGCCATCGTCTCGGCGGCGATCGCCTCGGGGTCGGAGCTGCCACGGCGAGCGGCGTAGTCGGCGACCGGCTGGAGGTGGGCAAAGACGCGGCCGAAGCGCGCCTCCGCGCCCTCGGGGGGGTGTTGGTCTGGCGTTCACACCCCTACCTGTCGCGAAGCCCTCCCGGCGTTACAGGTCAGCGGGCGCTGCCGCGCCAGTCGTCCAGGTCGGTCCAGAAGCTCGACCGCAGCGCGTCCGGCGAGCCGCTCGTCCGTGTGGGCGCCGTTGAAGACGTTGTACGTCGTGTCGGCGCACACCTCGATCTCGCTGAGGCGCACGGCGCCGAGCGCGAGCACGATGTCGTGGGGGAGCTGGAGCTCGTCCGCGGTGTAGTGCTTGAAGTGCAGATCCGGCGCGCGGTCGAGCAGCTCCGGCCAGTCGGGGCAGGTGCGCGTCGCCATCCGGGAAGTCTATGCCTGGGCGCGCCGGGGGCGCACGCTGAGCGCCTCCCAGGCCAGGGCGAGGCCGACGCCCACGATCAGACCCACCATGGCTGCGATGATGAGCGAGCTGCGCCGGGTCGCCGCGCTCACCGAGTGGCCGACGCGCATGTGAGATGAACTGGGACGACTCGATGTCCCTCGTCGGCCACCAGAGCCACCTGATCGTTCGTCAGGTTGAGCGTGAGCGACCCGATCTGGTCGGCCGCGGCGGAGAGGTCGCTCACCAGCGGCGACGATGCCGCCACCTTGTCGAGCGGCGCCGCCGACGACGAGTCGATCGCGCTCAGGTTCGTGTGCGCCCGCTTCTGCACGTCTCGCAGCACCTGCATCTCGGCCTGCTCGGTCTCCACCCTGTCCGGCGATCAGGTTGGTCTTGATCGTCGTGTAGCGGTTGGCGTACGTCGACCAGCGAATTGCGCCAGGGAGTTCGCGGCCGTCTGCACCTTCGTCCGCGTCCACGGGCCCTTCGACGTTGATCGAGATCGTCGGCGGGCCGCCTCCCGTCGTCGCCTTCCCCGCGGCGCCCGATCCGGCCGGTGACGACGCCAGGACGCTGACGTGCCTGCGCAGGCTGCGATGGTCGATGCCGGCCGCCGCGGCGGCCTTCGCGATCTGCTGCGGCGCGGTCACGTACTGGATCGAGATCTGCCGGGTTCGAGAGCGGCGTCGACGTCAGCACCGACGCGCCGCCCGGGCGTGAACGGCTGGCCCGAGGTAGACGGACGCCGTCGCCGCGGACTGCTTCGTCGCTCCGCTCACGCCGTGGAGGAACACCAGCGCCACCGCCGCCACGACTGACAGAACGATCACGTACCACCGTCTCATGGCACGCCGGAAGTACTCGGTCACCCGCACCTCGCCGGCGGGTTGCGGGGGCGGGGATGTGGACACGGAGGGGTAGTCTAGTCAGCCCCATTGGAGCAAGCTTTGGTCAACCGCCCCCTCCGCGTGGCACTCGTCGACCCGTCCGGCTACTCGCGCCCGTACGATCACGAGCTCGCCCGCGCCCTCGCCGCGCGCGGCCACGAGGTCACCCTGTCGACGTCCGCGTTCATGCACGGCGCTGCGCCGGAGCCGGCCGGCTACGCCGTCCGCGAGCACTTCTACCGGCGCAGCAACGGCATGCGGGTCGGCGCGCGCGTGCGGCCCGTGGCAAAGGCGGCCGAGCACGTCGACGACCTGCGCCGGCTGCGGGCCGCCGTGCGCCGCGAGCGGCCCGACGTCGTCCACGTCCAGTGGGCCGTCCTGCGGCCGGTCGAGCGCGCGTTCTACCGCCGCCTGCACGCATCCGGGGTGCCGGTCGTCTTCACGGCGCACGACCCGGTGCCGAACGTCGGCGGCGACCGCTCGCCGGCGCTCCGTGGCGGCCACGGCGCGGTCGTTCGCGCGGGTCGTCTGCCACAGCGACTGGGGCCGCCGGGCGCTCGTCGAGGAGTGCGGCGTCGACCCCGCCCGGGTACGCGTGATCCCCCACGGGGTCTTCCGCTACCTGGCCGAGCTCGAGCCCGTCCCCCCGCCCGCCGACCCGAACGGGCCGCTGGCGGTCGCCCCGGGGCTGATCCGGCCGTACAAGGGCACCGACGTCCTGCTCGAGGCCTGGCCGCAGGTGCGCCGGGACGCTGCCCGGCGCCACCCTGCTCGTCGCCGGGCGGCCGATGATGGACACGACGGCGCTTCCGACCGGCCAGCCGGGCGTCGTGTTCCTGCCCCGCTACCTGTCCGATGCCGAGCTGGCCGCGACCCTGCGCCGAGCCGACGCCGTCGTCCTGCCCTACCGCCGCATCGACAACTCCGGCGTCCTCGCGGCCGCGCTCGCGTTCGCCGCACCGCTCGTGATGAGCGACGTGGGCGGGTTCGGCGAGCTGCACCGCAGGGACGGCGTCGGCGAGCTGGTCGAGCCCGGCGATGCGGCCGGTCTGGCCGCGACGCTCGCACGCGTGCTCGGGGACGACGACCTGCGGGCTGCTCTGCGCGAGCGCAGCGCCGCCGCCGCCGAGGGCCCGCTCAGCTGGGCGGCGATCGCCGAGCGGACGGAAGGCGTCTACCGCGAACTGATCACGTGAGCCGCGACCCCGCCGCCTTGTCCCAGGTGGCGGGCACGCCGCGGCGCAGGTAGCCGACGAGCGCGATCACGGTCGCGAGCGTCACGAGCAGGTAGTAGTGCAGGATCCGCAGCACGCGGACGCGGCCGCGCAGGAGCATCGAGAGGCCGACCAGCGCGAGCCCGGCCAGCTGCGCGGCCAGGGCGACCGCGTACACCGTCGCGTGGGGCGCGAGGGCGGCGCTCGTGACGAGCAGCAGCAGGTGCAGCGGCCCGCTCCAGTAGCGCAGGAGCCGGTGGGAGACGATCTCGACCCAGTAGACGGGCCCGAGCCGGCGCACTCCGAACATGCGCCCGCGGAACAGGATCAGCCAGCAGTGCTCGAACATCCGCACCTTGCGCCGGAACTCGTCCTCGATGTCCGTCGTCATCGGCTCGCTCGCGCGCGCCGACGGCTCGTACACCGCCCGGTAGCCGTTCTGCACCATCAGATACGGGAAGCTCAGGTCGTGGCCGAAGCGGGGGTCGACGTCGCGGTAGGCCTCGCGGCGCACGGCGTAGATGGCGCCGTTCGAGCCGGTCATCGAATGCGCCTGCGACTCGCGCGTGCGCAGCCACATCTCGTACCGCCAGTAGAGCCCCTCCTGGTTCGTACCGCCGCCCGGGTTGACCAGGCGGACGTTGCCGCAGGCCATGCCGACGGCGGGGTCGGCGAAGGGCCGCACCAGCCGCCGCAGCGCGTCCCGCTCCCAGAGGACGTTCGCGTCGCCGAAGGCGACGATCTCGCCGGTCGTCTCGGCCACCGCCCGGTCCTGCGCCGCAACCTTGCCGCCGCGTTCGCAGTGGATCAGGCGCACGCCGCGGTCGGCGAATCCGGCCACGAGCTCGTGCGTCGCGTCCGTCGAGTCGTCCGACGTGACGACGATCTCGAGCTGCTTCGCGGGATAGTCGAGGGCGAGCGCGTTCTCGAGCTTGGCGACGATCACGTCCTCCTCGTTGTACGCCGGGATGATCAGGCTGACGCGCGGGACGATGTCGGCCGCGGCGACCGGCCACGGCCGTGCCCGCGCCCAGGCGGCGATCGCGAGTGGATAGAGCAGGTGCGTCCAGACCAGCGCTGCCAGGCTCACCCAGAAGACGATCTCGAGGACGAGGATCATCGCGCCTTCCCCGCCGAGATCGCGGCCGTGGGCGCAGGCGCTCTCGCTCTCACCCGCGCCGGGCCGAACATGGCCGCTCCCGCGACGGCGAGCAGGGCAAGCGCGAAGAAGTAGTCGAACGTCATCGTCAGGTAGAACAGGTTCGCGGCCGCCGTCGCCACGAGCGCGGCCAGCAGGCCATGTCCGAGCCGGGAGATGTCGGGGTCGCGCGCCTGGCGGATTGCGGCCGCGCTGCGCAGCAGATACCCGAAGTAGGCCAGGTACACGGCCATGCCGACGAGCCCCGTCTCGACCAGGATGGCGATCCAGGCGCTGTGCGGGCCAAAGTCGGTCCGCCCGGTGACGAACTGGTAGAAGACGGCGAAGGTGTTGAAGCCCATCCCGAACAGCGGGTGCGGGTCGAGCGCCGGCGGCACCAGCTGGTAGAACTGGAGGTGGGTCTGGGTGCTGCCGCCGTGGAGCTGGGTGCGGGCGGCGACCACCGCGCGGATGAAGTGCGACGACGCGTACAGGATCGCGAGCGCCGCGACGACCGAGCCGAGCCCGATGCCGATCGTGCGCGCGCTCGGCAGGTACCGCCGCAGCGCCGGAAGCAGCACCAGCAGGCCGGCGACGTCGCCGAGCGCTGCGGAGCGCGACAGCGTCAGGACCTGGACGATGAAGAGGAAGAGCAGCAGCAGGCCGAGCCGGCGCCTGCCCTTGCGGTCGCCCAGGTAGTAGGGCAGGAGCAGCATCAGCGGGACGCACAGCATCACGCCGAGGTGGTTGGGGTCGCCCGTGAGCGCGTTGATCCGGTATACGTTCTGCGAGCCCGAGACGGTGCCGAACACGTTGATGCCGCCGACGCCGCCCTGACCGGCCGTCAGCGGCCCGACCACGAGCCGGTCGAGGTTGATCCCGGCCGAGACGGCCAGTCCCAGCTGGAAGACCCCGTAGACGGCGTTCACGACCAGGCCGGCCGTGAACGCGACGATGGCGCGCACGAAGAGCGGCCGGCCGCGCCGCACGAGATGGGCGACGCCGAGGATCAGGTAGAGGAAGTGGATCCCCCACGAGCCGAGCCCCTTCAGCCAGTACGCGAGCGCCGCCTTGTCCTGGAGGTCGAAGTAGCCGGCGAGGTAGACCGCGCCGAACGCGAGCATGAACCCGGCCAGCGTGATCGCCGCCGGGTGCAGGAGCATGTCGCGGCGGCGGATGCGATCGACGACGAACACCACGACGAAGGTGGTCGCGAGCAGGTTCGTCCAGGTGAGCGTCAGGTCGGACGTCTCCCAGCGGATCTTCTCGAACGTCAGCACCGAGAGGGTCAGCAGCAGCAGCCAGTCGAGCTTCGTCAGCTTCATCCGGCCACCCCGTGCAGGACGTCGGCGAGCTCGCGGGCCCGCTCCCGCCGCGACATCGACTCGGCCAAGCCGGCGTCGAGCGCGACGTCGGGCAGGCCGCCGTTGCGGCGCCGGTCGACCAGCGCCTCGAGCACGCGGGATTGCGCGGCGAAGTCGTCGGGGTCGGCCACCTCGCCGGCGCCGGCCGACTCGACCAGCGCCGCGGCGACGCCGTTCGGCGGGACGGCTGCCAGGATCGGCCGGCGGGCGGCCAGGTACTCGTACACCTTGCCGGAGATGACGGTGTCGCCGCGGCCGCCGGCGTGCGGGATCAGGAGCAGCAGGGCGTCGGCGCCGCGCTGGGCGGCGATCGCGTCGCGGTACGGCAGGAAGCCGGTCTCCTCCCAGGCGCCGTCGATGCCGAGGTCGCCCGCCCAGGCCCGGTCGGACTCGCGCATGTCGCCGACGAAGCGGACGAGCACCTGGCCGCGCAGGTCGGGACGGCGGTCGAGCAGGTCACGCACGGCGGTCAGGAAGGGCCGCGGGGTGCGCTGGCCGAAGAACGCGCCGGTGTGGACGATCGTGAACCGGTCGGGCGGGGCATGGTCGAGGCCGGCGAAGTCGGACAGGTCGACCCCGTGGCCGATCACATGGGTCTTCCGGGCCGCGGCCGGGTCGAGCCCGGCCAGCTCGGCGGCGATGGCGTCGGTGACGGCGACGAGCGCCGATGCCCGCCGGGTGACCGTCCGCGCCATGCGCCGCTCGACGGCCCGCTTGGCGCGCACGCCGCGACGCTCGTACTGGCGGTGGGGGTGGGCCAGCCAGGAGTCGCGCAGGTCGGCGACCCACGGCTTGCGTGTGGCGGTCGCGACCGCTGCGCCGATCAGATGCACGGACGCCGGCGGCGAGGTGGTCATGATCGCGTCGATGCGGCGCCGGTGCACGATCCGCACGGCGGCCGGGACGGCCGTCGCCCCCCACGGCAGGGCCTTGTCGGGGACGAGCGCGCGCTCGTAGGCGTAGCGGGCGTGCACCGCCGCCCGCCGCAGCCCCTGGGCGTCGCGCAGTGCGTCGCCCCGGAAGGACGAGCGTGGGCCGAGGAAGCGGGCCCGGTGCACCGTCGTCCGCGCGGGGATGGCGGCGACGAGCGGCTCGTCGAGCGCGAACCACTTCGGGTCGCTGGGCGCGAGCACGTCGACGTCGACGCCGAGATCGGGGAGGTCGCGGCAGAACTTGAGCGTTCGCTGGACGCCGCCACCGCCCGCCGGGGGGAAGTAGAACGCGATCAGGAGGAGGCGCACGGAACCGCCAGTGTAGTGAGCGGCCGGTCGGCCCCGGGTCGGAAAGGCCCGGATACGATCGCCTTGATGAGCGGCGGATTGGACGGCGAGGGGCTGCCGGTCGGCTTCCGGGTGGTCGGGGCGGTGACCCCGTTCGAGCGCCGGGTCGAGCGGATGGTGCGGCGGATCCCGGCCGGGCGGGTGGCCAGCTACGGCCGCGTCGCCGACTGGGTCGGCAAGCCCGAGGCGCCGCGGGCGGTGGGGCGGGTGATGGCCAACTGCGACGGCGCGCTGCCGTGGCACCGCGTCGTCAACTCCGTCGGCCGGCTCGTCCCCGGCCACGAGAGCGAGCACGCCGAGCGGCTACGCGCCGAAGGCGTGCGCGTCGTCGACGGCCGGGTCGCGGCTCCGGTCCCCTGGTGGGACGGGCCGCGGCGCCGGCGCGGCTAGCGCACCGGTCAGGCCCCGGTCGTACCGGTGTCAGGCACCGGGC
Source organism: uncultured Actinomycetes bacterium (assembly GCA_963708365.1). GTDB lineage: Bacteria > Actinomycetota > Thermoleophilia > Gaiellales > JAICJC01 > JAICJC01. The sequence continues at coordinate 204,761 of CAVPSM010000006.1, read as the reverse complement.
TACGTCTGGATCTCCGGTGGTTGCGACGCGATCGTCGTCGCGGTCCGCCGGTGCCAGGCACCACCCTGGGCGGCTAGATGAACCACCTGTAGACCTCGAAGACCTCCGCCAACTCGCGGCCGCCCTCGATCCCGCGTGTGCGGGCGACGTTGCGGACGTACTCCTCGTTCGCGTAGTTGCGGTGGGCCTGGCTGCGGTAGCACATGAGCGCGGCCACCTTGCGGTCGACGTGGGCCGCCTCGAGCTCCACATAGGCCTGCTGGCGGAAGTTGAAGCAGTTCCAGGGGATCTCGTAGCCGAGCAGCGTCGTACGCTTGAACGCGCGCATGCTCTCGCGGGCGATGGTCTCGTGATCCTGGTGGATGTCGCCCAGCGAGGGAGTCAGCACCAGGTCGGGGCGCAGGTCGGCGTTCAGGGCCACCAAGATCTCGAGGATGTCCTGGCGGACGCTCGGGAACGTGCGCACCTCGAAGTCGTGCACCGTCAGGTGCGACTCGGGGATGCCGAGCGTCGAGGTTGCCGCCCGCACCTCGTGGATCAGCGTGTCGGCCGGGAAACCCGCCGGCAGCGACCGCGAGGCGGACGAGAACGCCACGTAGCGCACCTCGGCACCCGCGTCGATCAGGCGCGCGATCGTGCCGCCGGCGCCGAACTCGCCGTCGTCGGTGTGCGGCGCGAGCACGAGCACGTTGCGTCCAGCGGCGATCATGGCCGCGGATTGTGTCACGCCGGCAGGCGGAAGCTCCCCGCCGAGACCGGCGCCGAGCGGTTGCCCGCCCGGTCGACGGCGACCAGCGTCACCGTGACGTCCGCGCCGGCAAGCTTCGTTCGGCGGAAGTGGACGCGCCCGCCGTGCCCGCGGAAGAGCGCCGAGTGGCCCGCGTTCGGGCCGGTGCCCGTCGCTCGTACGAGCATGATCGCGGGCTCGCTGGTGCGATACCGGATCACGTGGGCGCCGGGCGCGCTCAGCAGGGTGACGACCGGCGGCGTCAGGTCGAGCTCGATCGGGTCGGGGATGGTGATCGTCCGGCCCAGCGAGATGAGGTGCACGCGCAGGTGGTAGGTGCCCTCCGGCGCCTGGGCCCCGGAGTCGGTGCGCCCGTCCCAGCGCTCGGTGACCCGGCCCTTGGGCATGCGCCGCCCGGCCGCTGGCGTGAGCCGCTCGACCGTCGCCCCCGACGAGTTCACCATCGCGAGCGCCATCCGGCCGGGCCGGCGTAGCCGGAACGTCATGAGCGCGGAGTGCGATGCGCACCGGGTGTGCGGGTGCAGCGGCTCGCACGTCGTCGAGAAGAACTTCTTGACCTGGGTGCCGCCGACCGGGGAGCGCTCGAGCTTCAGCTGCTCCGCACGCAGGAAGGCGAGGCCGGAGGCGGCGAGCATGACGGCGATGACGGCGATCCCGGTTCGGCGGCTGGGCACGACGGCGGATTGTACGGCGGGGCGATTGGCGGGCACGCGAACGGGGCCACCCCCGGTACTCCCGGGGACGGCCCCACTTCCCGCGCCGCGCGCTCTAGAACGCGCCGAGCAGCTTCAGGCCGGAGAGGGCCAGGACGCTCGCGAGGCTCCCGCGCAGCGCCTTCTCGGGCAGCTTCGCCGTGAAGTGCGAGCCGATCAGGATGCCGGGGATCGAGCCGATCAGGATGTTGCCCACGTTGCCGTAGTCCGGCGTGCCCCAGATGATCGTGCCGGCGGCGGCAGCGATCGTGACCATCATCGCGTGCAGCAGGTCGGTGCCCACGACCTTGCGTGCGGTCAGCGGGAACACGGTGACGAGCGCCATGCCGAAGAAGACGCCCGAGCCGACCGAGGTCAGGCCGAGGATGAACCCGAAGACGGCGCCGATCGTAACGGCGATGATCTTGTGATTCCGCGTCAGCTCGCCGTCCTGCGGCAGGTTCGAGGTGTCCCACAGGCCGCGGATCGTCACGAACGTGCGCACCGCAACGGCGATGCCGACGAGCACGAGCGTGTAGCCGATGACGTTCGGCAGCCACGTGTCGATGTTCGCGTCGAAGAGGTTGTACAGCGAGTAGGTGCCCAGGAACGCGGCCGGGACGCTGCCCGTGGCCATCCAGAGCGCCAGCTCGCGGTTCACGTTCTTGAGCTGGTGGTGGCGGGCGGCGCCGAAGGTCTTCGTGACGGCCGCATACACCAGGTCGGTGCCGACCGCGGTGCCGGCCGGGATCCCGAAGAATGAGATCAGGATCGGCGTCATCAGGGAGCCGGCGCCCATACCGGTCAGCCCCACCAGGAGGCCCACGACGAGCCCCGCCAACATGAGTCCTGCGTTCATCCTGCCCCACTTCCCCTCTCGGTCATTACCACTATCCCGACCAATATAACCGAAGTAGTGGAGAATGCAACCGGGAACCGTGCGAATCCCCCGCAAGGGGGGCCTTCCCGGGGGCTAGATGGTTGATCGGTGAGTCCGCGCGCGCCTGGCCGCACGACGGTCGACGGTTCGACGAGGCGCTGGCGGCGCTGCGTCTGCGAACCGTCGCATCGCGGCGTCCTCGGTCGCGCCCATACGACCAGCTATGAACGCTCCCTGCGTCCTTGCGCTGACCGGTGCAAGCCCGCACGGGCTTGCACCTTGGACACCACGGGACTTACCGATCAAACCATCTAGAAGGCGCCGAGCATCTTCAGGCTCGAGAGGGCGAGGACGCTCGCGAGCGAGCCGCGCAGCGCCTTCTCCGGCAGCGCGACCGTGATCTGGGAGCCGATCAGGATGCCCGGGATCGACCCGATCATCAGGAAGGCGATGCTCGAGAACCGCATCGACGGCAGCAGGAAGAACGAGGCGGCCGCGGCCGCGCAGGTGACGAGCGCGCCGTGGAACAGGTCGGTGCCCACCACCCGCCGGGCCGACAGCGGGAACATCGTCACGAGCGCCATCCCGAAGAAGGCGCCGGCGCCGACCGACGTCAGCCCGAAGACGAACCCGAAGACGATGCCGATGACGAGCGCCAGGTAGCGGTGCATGTCGCCCACGTCGGCGTCGGCCTGCGGCACCGACGCGTCCCACATCCCGCGGATCGTGACGAACGTCCGCACGGCCACCGTGATCGCGACGAGCATGAGCGCGACGCCGATCACATCCTTCATGTCGCTCTGGATGGCCGCGCCCTCCGACGCCGCCAGGCGGTTCAGGGCGACGACGCCGAGCACGGACGCAGGCACGCTGCCCGCCGCCATCCACAGCGCGATCTCGACGTTCACCGTGCGCAGCGTCAGGTGCCGCGCGCCGCCGACGAGCTTCGTGCCCGCGGAGTACAGGAGGTCGGTGCCCACCGCCGCGACGGCGGAGACGCTGAACACGCTGATGAGCACCGGGGCCATCAGCGAGCCGGCGCCCATGCCCGTCGCGCCCACGAGCACTCCGACCAGCAGTCCGGCCAGGATCAACTCAAGCCCGGTCACGTTCCCCTCTCACGATTCAGCAGCTACCCGACAAGTCTAAGAGAGCTTGTGGGGAATACAAGGGCCCGCCCGCGCAGATCGCACGGGCGGGCCCTGCGACTGCTAGGAGCGGTACGCCTCGATCAGGACGCGCGCCACCTCGGGCCGGCTGAACTCCGGCGGCGGCTCGATGCCCTGCCCGAGCATCTCGCGCACCTTCGTGCCCGAGAGGAACACGTGATCCTCGGCGGGGTGCGGGCACGTCTTGGCGGAGCCCATGTTCCCGCACGTCTTGCAGAAGAACGTGTGGTCGAAGAACATCGGCTGGATGCCGAGCTCGTCCCGCTCGAAGCTGTCGAAGATCAGATGAGCGTCGTACGTGCCGTAGTAGCTGCCCACGCCGGCGTGATCGCGGCCGACGATGAAGTGCGAGCAGCCGTAGTTCTTGCGGCAGATCGCATGCCACACGGCCTCGCGCGGCCCCGCGTAGCGCATGGCCGCGGGGAACGCGGACAGCAGGGTGCGGTCGGCGGGGTAGTACTTCTCGAGCAGCACCCGGTAGCAGCGGACGCGCACCTCGGCGGGGACGTCGTCACCCTTGGTCTTGCCGACCAGCGGGTGCAGGAGCAGCCCGTCGACCGTCTCGAGCGCGCACTTCTGGATGTACTCGTGCGCCCGGTGCACCGGGTTCCGGGTCTGGAAGCCGACGATGCGGCTCCAGCCCCGCTCTGCGAACGCCGCCCGCGTCTGGGCGGGATCGACGTGCAGGTCGGGGAAGTCCGGCTCGGGGCGGGCGAACACCGTCACCGGCCCGCCGACGAGGACGCTGCCCTCGGCGTACACCTGGGCCACGCCGGGATGGGCGTCGTCGGTGGTGCGGAAGACCTTGGCGGCCTCCTCGCTGCGGTCGGCCTCGAACACATCGGCCACGTCGATGACGGCGAGCAGCTCGCCGCCGTGGCTCTCGAGCGCCAGCCGGTCGCCGGACGGCTTCTCGGGCACGGACAGCGTCACGGGCAGCGCCCACGGCAGGCCGCTCTCGAGATGCATGTCGGAGACGACCCGGTCGTAGTCCGACTGGACCATGAACCCGGTCAGGGGCGAGAGCGCCCCGGATGCGATCATGTCGAGGTCGGCGGTCTGCTTCTCGCTCATGTGGACGCGGGGCAGGCCCTCGGCCTCCTCGCGCAGCGCCGCGGCCTCGGCACCGGTCACGGTGCGGTTGATGAGCTCGCCGCCGTGCGGGGCGATCAGCCCGGCGCCGCTCGTCCGTGCGGTCTGCGACGACATCAGGCGACCGCCTCCTCGAGCACGGGGGGGATGATGTTCAGCCGCTCGAGCTCGGAGATGAGGAACGCCGCGGACTCCTCGGGCGTGCGGCCCTCGGTCTCGACGACGACCTCGGCGTGATCGGGCGCCTCGTACGGGTCGCTGACGCCGGTGAACTCCTTGATCTCGCCGGCGAACGCCTTGGCGTAGAGGCCCTTGACGTCGCGCCGTGCGCACTCCTCGAGCGAGGTCGCCACGTACACCTCGACGAAGTTGCCGACGCTGCCGATCATGTCGCGGACCATGCCGCGGGTCTCGGCGTACGGGGAGATGGCGGCGACGATGACGCCGGCGCCGTGGCGGGTCAGCAGCTTCGAGACGAAGCCGATCCGCAGGATGTTCGCGTCGCGATCCTCGCGGGAGAAGCCGAGGCCCTTGCTGAGATGCGTGCGAACGACGTCACCGTCGAGGTGGTCGACCAGGACGCCGCGCCGCTCGATCTCAGGCCCGATGATCCGGGCGATTGTCGTCTTGCCGGAACCGGACAACCCGGTGAACCAGAGGGTGAAGCCTTGAGTGTTCTCGTGCACGCTGCTCGTTCCTTTCCAAAGGAGTCGTAACTCGTTGTGTATCAGTCGTGACCTCAGCGGCCGTGCAGGCCGCACTCGATCTTGCCCGTGCCGCGCCAGCGCCCAGCCCGTTCGTCAGGTGACGTGCCGTTCACCGACGTCGTGCACGGCACACACCCGATCGACGGATAACCATGGTCGTGCAGGGTGTTGTACGGAATGCCGTGCCTCCAGATATAGCGCCACACGTCGCGACTTGTCCAGTCGGCAAGTGGCTGCACCTTGACGACGCCGCGACGGTCGTCCACCTCGATCTTGCGGGCACTTTGGCGAGTTGTCGACTGTTCGCGGCGAATTCCCGTGATCCAGGCATCCATTCCGCGCAGCGCCTGTTCGAGCGGCGCGACCTTGCGCATGCCGCAGCAGGCGTCGGGATCGCGCTCCCACAGCCGGTCGCCGTGGGCGGTCGCCTGCTGCTCGACGGTGAGCTCCGGCTCGATGCGCTCGAACTTGATCGGATAGCGGGCGATCAGCTGCTCCCGCGTGTCGTACGTCTCGGGGAACAGCAGGCCCGTGTCGAACTCGACCACCCGCATCTGCGGCGCCACCTCGGAGAGCATGTGGACGAGCACCGAGCTCTGCTTCTGCCAGGAGCACGTGAGCACGGCCCGCTCGCCGAAGCGCTCGGCCGTCCACCGCACCAGGTCTTCGGCCGGGCGCGACTCGAACTCGTCGGCGAGGCTGGCCGCCTCGTCGGCGGAGATGGGCAGCACGGCGCTCATGCTCGAGGGACGGGCAGGTCTCGTAGGAGCAGGTCGGCCATGGTGTCGGAGCGCAGCCCGAGCCGCAGGGTCTCGAGCGGGATGACCTCTTCGGGCGGGATGTTGCCGAGGTTCACCTCGGGCCCGAGGTGGCGGATGAACCAGGCCTGCTGGTCCTTCTGCGGCGCCTCGAACAGCAGGTTGTCGAGCGGCACCTCGTGCACGATCTCGTCGATCAGGCCCGACCGCACCTCGCCGGAGCCGCGGAAGATGCCGGCTGTGCCGCCCTCGCGGGCCTCGGTGATGACCTTGGCGGCGCCGGCCTCGAGCTCCTCCTTGATCCATGCCACCCACTGGTAGGGAGCGAAGACGCACTCGGAGTCCTTCGAGCCGACCTCGGAGAGGACGACGAACTCCTCGGCCAGCGACGAGATCAGCTCGAGCTTGGAGTCGCGCTCGATCTGGATCGTCCCGTCCGAGACCTCGACGTGCGTGAAGCCGAAGCCCTGCGTCCAGCGCCTGAACTCGTCCACCCGGCCGCGGGCGATGGCCGCCTCGAGCAGCGTTCCGCCGCACATGACCGGGATCCCCGCCGCCTGGTAGGTGCGGATCTTCTCGCCCAGGTTGCGCGTCACGTACGACGTCCCCCAGCCCATCTTGACGATGTCGACGTATTCGCCGGCGGTGTCGATCAGCCCCTGCACCTCGTGCAGGCTCATGCCCTTGTCGATGACGTGCGTCCAGCCCCGCTCGCGCGGTTTGGGAGGGCGCATCGGCAGTCCCAGGAACTCCTCGACCATGGTCTATAACCTCGCGTAGATGGACTCGTCGAGCCGCTTGCGCGCCTCGACCTGGACGTTCTCGTAGAGGCTCTCGCCGTGGCTGTCCATGCCGACGATCAGCGGGCCGAAGTCGCGGACGCGGAAGCGCCACAGGCACTCCGGCATCAGGTCCTCCCACTCGACCTGGGCGATGGACTCGATCTGCGTCGTCTCGAGGGCCGCGGCCCCGCCGACGATGGCCAGGTAGACGCCGCCATGCTCGCGCAGCGGTTCGAGCGCCTCGGGCAGGAGGCCGCCCTTGCCCATGATGGCGCGGGCGCCGTGGTCGCGGATCAGGCCTTCGGTGAAGCGGCTCATGCGGGCCGAGGTGGTCGTGCCGATGCACATTGGCTCGTACGAGCCGTCCGCCAGCTTGCGCACGTTCGGGGCGGTGTGCAGGAGGGCCGCGCCGCGCAGCGAGAACGGCGGCTCCTGGCCCTGGTCGAAGATCCGGATCTGGGTCGCATCGCGGATCCCGACGATCTCGCCCTGGAGCGTGACCGTGTCGCCCGCGCGCAGCACGCGGACGGCTGCCTCGTCGGTCGGGAAGGTGATCTCGTGGTGGGGCATGACCTAGGCCTCGCGGTCGTAGTCGATCTGGCCGGACGCCGCGATGTGGGCGCTGGCCCGGCGGGCGGCCCAGCACTGGTAGTTCACCGCGACGGGGTTCAGGGTGATGTGGGTGTGGGCCTGCTCGACGTGGACGGCGAGCACGGTCGTGTCGCCGCCGAGGCCCATCGGACCGACCCCGGTGTCGTTCAGGAGCCCGAAGAGGTCGGTCTCGAGCGCCGCCACGTCCGGGTCGTCGTTCTGCGTCCCCACCGGCCGCGCGATCGCCTCCTTGGCGAGGTGCATGGCCAGGTCGGCGGAGCCGCCGATGCCGACGCCGACGATCCCCGGCGGGCACGGCTTGCCGCCGGCGCCGACGATCGAGTCGAGCACGAAGCGCTTGATCGCCTTCACGCCGTCGGCCGGCACGAGCATCTTCAGGAAGCTCATGTTCTCGGAGCCCGAGCCCTTGGGCACGCACTTCACGTCGAGGCCGTCCCAGTCGGGCACGAACTCCCAGTGGATGTGGGGGATGCGGTGGCCGGTGTTGTCGCCGGTGGCCTTGCGCGTCAGGGTGTGGACGGTGTTCGAGCGTAGCGGGTGCTCGAGCGTCGCCCGCCGGGTGCCGTCGCGCAGCGCGATCTCGATCTGGGCCGGGTGCAACGGGAAGCGCTCGCCGACGCGGGCGTAGAAAACGGCGATGCCGGTGTCCTGGCAGACCAGGTTGCCCTGCTCGTCCGCGACCGAGACGTTGGTGTTGATCGTCTCCAGGATGCGCTTTCCGACCTTGTGCGTCTCCCGGCCCATGGCGTCGCGGAGCGCGTCGCGCAGATCCTGGGGGATGTCCTTCAGCGCCCACACGTACAGGTAGGCGGCGGCGTCCTCGACCGCGGTCGCCAGGTCGGTGGATGCGATCGTGCTCATACGGCGGCCGCCCGTCCGGCCCGGCGCCCGAAGACGACGCAGTCGAGCAGCGAGTTCCCCATCATCCGGTTCCGGCCGTGGACGCCGCCCGAGATCTCCCCGGCGGCGAACAGGCCCGCGACGGTCGTCTGGCCGTCGTGGTCGATGCGTAGCCCGCCGTTCTGATAGTGCAGGACGGGGTAGGTCATGATCGGCTCGTGCAGCGGGTCGACGCCCGCGGCGCGGTAACGGCGCAGCATCGTGGGGATCACCTCTCCGGCGATTTCGGGATCGATAGCGGTCGTGTCGAGGTGCACGGCCGGGTGCCCGTCGGGCGTGACCAGGCCGCGGCCCTCGTCGCACTCGCGGACGATCGCCGCGGCGACCGTGTCGCGCGGCGCGAGCTCGTCGCAGAAGCGCTCACCGACGGCGTTCCGGAGCGTGGCGCCGTAGCTGCGGCACGTCTCCGGGATCGAGAAGCCTTGCAGCGGCGGCGGCCAGGCGCCGCCGGTGGGATGGTGCTGGAGCGCGTCGTAGTCGCACACCTCGGCGCCGAGGGCGCGGGCGAGCGTCGTCGCCTCGCCGGTCGAGCCGGGCTGGTTCGTCGTCAGGATGCCGGCGTCGCGGGCCTCCGCATAGCAGCGGCCGCCGGCCGCCAGGACGACCGATCCGGCCTCGAGCCGGCGCTCGACGTCGGCGTGGGTCAGGCGCGCCTCGAAGTGGCCGTTGGGGCGGTCGAGGCCGACGAGCGCGGTGTGATCGTGGATCGCGATGCCGCGCTGGTCGAGCTCGGCCCGCAGAGACTTGGCGATGGCGTGGCCCGTACGGTCACCCACCTGGAGCAGGCGGGGGATGCTGGCGCCGCCGCACCGGGCGAGGCGGTAGCCGTCGCCGTCGCGCGAGAACTCGACGCCGATCGACTCGAGCCAGGCGATCGCCTCGGGCGCCTCGGACGTGAGCACCGTGACGAGCTCCGGATCGGCCGTGCCGTGTGAGGAGTCGAGCACGTCGCGGGCGTGCCGCTCGGGCGAGTCGTCGGGGTGCACCGCCGCCTGGATGCCGCCGTGCGCCATGCCGGTGTTGCACGAGGCGCGCGAGCCCTTGGTGACGAGCACGACCTGTGCGCCGGCGCCGGCCGCGGCCCACGCGGCGGCCAGACCGGCGCCGCCGCTGCCGATCACGAGCACGTCCGCAACCCCGGGGAGATCGCTCACGGAGGGGATCGTACCCAAGCCGATCTAATCTGAAAAATAAGACCGGCTTATATGAGCCAGCTCATCGGGATCGGCCGGAGCCGCCCCCGGCTTCCACGGCAGCACGAGCGGGTCGTCGTCGTAGCGCGGGATCACGTGGACGTGGTAGTGGAAGACCGTCTGCCAAGCGGCGGCGCCGTTCGACTGCATGATCGTCACGCCGGCGGCGCCGAGGCCGCGCACGGCCGCGCCCGCCAGGTGCTTGGCGGCCGCCGCGGCCGCCGCCAGATCGGCGTCCGCCACCTCGTGGACGTCGGCTGCGTGCGCTCGCGGGATGACGAGCGCATGCCCGCGCGTGGCGGGGAAGATGTCCATGATCGCGACCACCCGATCGTCCTCGTAGACCTGTGTCGAGGGCAGCTCGCCGGCCACGATCTTGCAGAACAGGCAGTCGTCCATCGGTCGGTATTCCAGCACATGACCCGACCACCGGGGACAGTCCCCGATCCTCGGGGACTGTCCCCATACCGCACCGCGTATCCTCTTCGCGTGGCCGGGGCTCCCGACGTGACCGTCTCGATCGTCTCCAGTGGGGACGTCGCGCTCTTGCGCGCGTGCCTCGACTCCATCCCCGCGGCGGCGGACGGCTCCAGCGTCGAGACGGTCGTCGTCGACAACGCCGTCGACGTCGCGGCTGCGGTGGCCGAGTCGCACCCCGGCGTAACGGTGATCGCGGGCGGCATCCGCCGCGGCTTCGGCGCGAACCACAATCTCGTGTGCGCCCAGGCCCGCGGCCGGCTCGTGTTCATCCTGAACGACGACACCGTGCTCGACCCGGGCTGCATCGACCGTCTGCGGAGCTTCATGGATCAGAACGGCGCCGTGGCGGCGGCCGGGCCGCGGCTGCGGCATGCCGACGGCCGGCCGCAACCGTCGGCCTTCCACTTCCCCACGCCCGGCCGCGTCGCCCTGACGACGCTCACCCTGCAGCGGGCGGGCTGGGTCATGTCAGACGGCGAGCGCATCCGCCGGGTCGACTGGATCCACGGCGCGGCCATGATGGTGCGCCGCGATGCGCTCGAGGGTGTCGGCCGCCTCGACGAGGGCTTCTACATGTACCTCGAGGACGTCGACCTGTGCCGGCGGCTGCGCGACAGGGGCTGGAAGATCGCGTTCTTCCCGCACGCCGGGCTCGTCCACCACGAGAACGCCTCGACCGCCGCGGTGCCGATCCGGCGCGTCTACCAGCACGCGCGCAGCCGTGGCATCTACGCCCGCAAGCACCACGGGCCGGGCGGCGAGCGGGCCGTGCAGACGCTGACGGCGGCGACGTTCATGGCCCGCGCGACCCTGGCGCGCGTCCTGCCAGGCTACGACGGCGACGACGCGGCCCGCTTCCGCGCCCACGCCCGCGCCGCGCTCGATCCCTATGCCGAACCGGCCATCGAGGAGGCGGCGGAGGAGCACAACCGGGGGGCGGTGGCGTGAGCGGGCGTGTGGTCGTGACCGGCGGGCTGGGCTTCATCGGCTCGGCGTTCATCCGCGCGCTGGCGGGCGACGGGCAGGCGGTGCTGAACGTCGACGCCGGCACCTACGCGGGCGACGAGCGCCGGCTCGCCGAGGTCGGCCCCGGCCTCGTCGAGACGGTGCGGATGGACGTGTCCGGCTCGGGCCTTGCGGAGCTCGTGCAGGCCGAGCGGCCGCCGCTGCTCGTCCACTTCGCCGCCGAGACCCATGTCACCCGCAGCGAGGACGACGGCGAGACCTTCTTCCGCACGAACGTCGGCGGCACCCGCAACGTGCTCGATGCCGCCGTTGCGGCCGGGGTCGGGCGGGTGGTCCACATCTCCACCGACGAGATCTACGGGCCGTGCCCCGCCGACCCGTTCCGGGAGGACCAGAAGCTGCCCGGCGAGGGTCTGGCCACGAGCGCCTACGCCCGCTCGAAGGCGCTCGCCGACGACCTCGCCCGCTCCTACGCCGACCGGCTGGCCGTGGTGATCGCCAGGCCGACGAACTGCATCGGCCCGTGGCAGCACCCCGAGAAGGCGATCCCGCGCTGGGCGACGCGCGCACTGCGGGGCGAGCGGCTGCCGGTGTGGGGCGACGGCCTCCAGATCCGCGACTGGATGTTCGTCGACGACGCGGTCTCGGGGCTGCGTGCGCTCGCCGAGCGGGGGAGCCCGGGACGGCCTACAACCTGGGTCCAGCCGGCGAGGCGGTGCCGAACGTCGAGATCGCGCGCATGGTCGCGCGGGCTGCCGGGGCGGGCGACGACGCCGTCTACCTGAGCGCGTACGACCGCCCCCAGCACGACCGCCGCTATGCCGTCTCCACCGAGCGCGTGGCGGCGCTCGGCTGGGCGGCGACGCGGACGGTGCACGACGCGGTGGCCGAGACGGTGGCGTGGTACCGCGACCACGCCGGCTGGTGGCAGACCCTCGTCCCCGAGGCGGAGCGGCTCTATGCCGACTGAGCCCCTCCCGAGCCCGATCGACGGCGTCCGCATCTGGCGGCCGCAGGTGCACGGCGACGACCGCGGTCGGTTCGTCGAGGTGTTCCGGGCGACGGCGCTGCCCGAGGCGATGGCCCAGTCGAACCACTCGCGCTCGGCCGCAGGCGTGCTGCGCGGCCTGCACTACCACCGCAGCCAGGCCGACCTCTGGTACCTCGTCGCCGGCCGCGCCCAGGTGGGCCTGGCCGACCTGCGCGCGGGCGAGGGCGTCCCCGTCACCCACTCGTTCGTGCTCGACGGTGACACGCCCACCGCCCTCTACGTGCCCGCCGGCGTCGCGCACGGCTACCTGGCGCTGACTCAGATCGACCTCATGTACTGGGTCACGCGCGAGTACGACCCCGACGACGAGAACGGCGTCGCCTGGGACGATCCCACCCTCGCCATCGACTGGCAGCTGGACGGCCCGCCGGTCGTGAGCGAGCGGGACACCCGGAACCCGCGGCTGCAGTGGGATCTGATCCCCGCGTTCTCGTAACCGGCGCCGGCGGCCAGGTCGGCCGCGCGCTGCGCGCGTACCTGCCGGGGGCCGTCTACCTCGACCGCTCGGCGCTCGACGTGTGCGACGCGGCCGCCGTGCAGGCGGCGTTCGGCCCGGGCGACCTGGTCGTCCATGCTGCGGCGATGACCGACGTCGACGGCTGCGAGCGGGACGAGGCCGGCGCGTTCGCGGCCAACGCCGACGCCGCCGGGCATGTCGCCGAGACGGGCGCCCGCGTGATCCAGCTCTCGACCGACTACGTGTTCGACGGGCGGTCCGACGCGCCCTACGCCGAGGCCGACCCCACCGGCCCGATGTCGGTCTACGGCCGTTCGAAGCTCGCGGGCGAGGTGGCCGTGCTGGCCCGGCCGGGCAACCTGGTCGTGCGCACGTCGTGGGTGTACGGCGACGGGCGCAACTTCTTTCGCGCGATCCTCGCCGCCGAGCGGGCCGGCCGGGCGCTGCGGGTGGTCGACGACCAGCGCGGGCGGCCCACGGCGGCCGCGGATCTGGCCCGCGCGCTCGCCCACCTCGCCGCGCTCGATGTCTCGGGCGTGGTGCACGTGACCGGCGACGGCGAGCCGTGCACATGGGCCGACCTGGCCGAGATCGCCGTCGGCCATCCGGTCGAGCGGATCACGACGGAGGAGTTCGGGGCGCCTGCGCCGCGGCCGCGCTCGAGCGTGCTGGCTCTCGACCGGGCGCGCGCGCTCGGCGTGCCTCTGGCAGACTGGGCCGACTCGGTGAGACGCTATCTGGAGGGCGAGCGGTGAAGGGAGTCGTGCTGGCGGGCGGCCTGGGGACACGGCTGGGCCCGATGACGGGCGTCGTGAACAAGCACGTCCTCGACCTGTTCGACGAGCCGATGATCCACTTCCCGATCCGCACGCTCGCGAGGGCGGGCGTGACCGACCTCGTGGTCGTCGTCGGCCGCCACGGCGACCAGGTGCGCACGCTCCTCGGCGACGGCAGCGCACTGGGCGTCTCGATCGCCTACGCCCACCAGGAGGGCGAGGCCGGCATCGCCGACGCACTCGCCAAGGCCCGCGATCAGGTCGGCGACGGGCCGGTGTGCGTGATCCTGGGAGACCAGGTGTATCAGGACGACCTGGCGCCGTACGTCGAGGCGTTTCGCAGCCGGCCGGCCGGCGCCCGCATCCTGCTGAAGCAGGTCGAGGACGCCCGCCGCTTCGGCGTCGCCATCGTCGACGGCGACCGGGTGACGGCGATCGAGGAGAAGCCGGCCGAGCCCCGCTCCGACCTGGCGGTGACCGGCTGCTACCTCTACGACGGCCGCGTCTTCGACATCGTCTCGACGCTCGAGCCCTCGGTCCGCGGCGAGCTCGAGATCACCGACGTGAACAACGCCTACATCGCGTCGGGCGAGATGGCCTTTGACGTGCTGCCGGGCTGGTGGGCCGACGCGGGCACCCACGCGAGCAAGCTGAAGGCGTCGATCCTGGTGGCGCTCACCCGCGGCGTGACGTTCCACGCATAGAGCGACCTACTGCCAGGTGAGCCCGACCGGTCCGGCGGTCTCGCCGAGGTCGGCCAGCACGCGGTAGATCCGCAGCGGGAACGACGCCTCGCTGAACCGCGGCGTCCGCGCCTCCACGACTCGCACGTGGCCCGATCCGTCCCGGATCGCCACCGCGATCCGGCGGCCGCCCGGCGCTGCGACGAGCCCGGCCACCTGCCCGGGGGCGTTGGTGACGTCGGCGCCTCCGGCGAGGCCGACCACGAGCCGGACGATCGAGTCGCCCGCGCCGACCAGGAGCTGGCCCGGCCGCAGCCATGCCAGCTTCTGCATGGCCGCGTTCCCGTCGTCGAAGCAGGTGGTGCGCGCCTGATGCAGGGTGTCGGCGACCTCCACGTGGCCGGCGCGATCCGCGATCGCGAGCAGCCCGCCGAACGGGGCGAAGGCGATGGCGGCCGGGCGGCCCAGGTCGCACCGCCGCGGGAGCGCCGAGACCGTCCCGGCGATCACGCTGTGCACCATCACCGTGCCGTCGCCGCGCACGTAGGCGAACGCGAGCGAGTCCCACCGCCAGGTCGGCGTGCTGCCGTCCGTGCGCGGCGCGACCAGGAAGGTGTGGCGGCCGTTGCCGTACATGTCGTAGAGCCGGTCACCCTCGCCGGTGCGCACGACGTAGGCGATCCGGATCCCGGCCGGCGCCCACGCCGCGGCGATCGGCTCGCCGGGGACGTGGCGGGTGAACGCGATGTGCCCGTCCGCCGTCGCGACGGCGACGATCGTGCGGCCCGAGCCTTCCAGCAGGTTGACCGCCCCGGGGCTGACCGCGAGCGCCGAGAGCGGCTTGCCATGCAGGTGCGCGCCGGAGCTCGTCACGAGCCAGGCGCGGCCGCCGCCGGTGGCCGAGAATGCGATGGCGCCGCGGGGGAGCCGGATGGCCGGAGGACGGGTGTAGTCCGCCGGCGGGGGCGCATGACGGTGGTTCGACTCGCCGCCCACGAGCGGCAATCCGCCTCCCGTCGCCGCCAGCGTGACGCCGCCGAACACGAATGCGACGGCGCAGGCCGCCGCGACGAGGGCGAGGGGCTTCCGCGACCGCGACCGCGCCGGCGGCAGCGCGGCCACGGCCGCAGCATGCGCGCGGTCCGTCACGTCGGCGCCGGGCTCCAGGTCGGCGAGCGCGCGCTCGAGCCGTTCCTCAAGCTCGTCCGGCATCTCGCTCCCGTTCGTTCCGGCGCAGGTCCTCGAGCGCCCGGGCGAGGCGCGAGTGCACCGTGCCCACCGGCAGGTCGAGCAGATCGGCGATCGCCGCCGGCGGGTACCCGATCCCGTAACGCAGGACGACCACGACGCGTCGCTGCGGCGAGAGCGCGGCGACGGCCGCGAGCAGCTCGCGGTCCTCGCCGGCCCGGTCGCGCCACTCGCCCTCCATGCGGTCGAGCCCGTCCGAGCCGATCAGGCGCCGTTCGCTGCGCAGCAGGTCGAGCGAGCGGTTGACCACGATCCGGTGCAGCCACGGCCCGAACGGCCGGCGCCGGTCGAACCGGTGAAGCGCCGCGAACGCGCGCTCGAAGGCGTCCTGGGCGACGTCGTCGGCCATGTCGCGCCGGCCTGTGACCGCGCGCGCCACCTTCCACGCGCTCGGCCAGTGGCGGGCGAACAGCTCGGCGGCAGCCTCGCGCGAGCCCTGACGGGCACGCGCCACGAGCTCACCGTCGCCGAGCGTGCGCATCCTCACCGCCTCTCCCCATCAACGGTACTACGCGGGCCGGGGCCGATCCCGTCCCCGGGCCGGGTCAGACGAGCCGGGTGACGTACGTGTCGGTGCGGTAGGCCAGGCGCAGCGGCGAGGGCAGATCGGCGACGAGCGCGCGGATCTCCTCGGACAGCCGCAGACGCTCGGCCTCGGCGAGGGTGGCGATGTAGCTGGTGGACGCGATCCGGTCGACGAGCTCCTCGGTCTCGAGTTCCTGCACGAGCCCGAACGTGTGCTCCTCGAGCGGCTCGAAGCGCCGAGTCGTCTCGGAAGGCCTCGCGCCACCGGGCATGCCCGTACTGGGGCTCGCCGCGGCGGTGCACCTCGACGAGCCTGCGCAGCGCGTCGACCCACGGCACGGACGTGTCGAACGTGTTCCAGATCAGGCCGAGCCCGCCGCCGGGGCGCAGCACCCGTGCGATCTCGGCGACCGCGCGCTCCGCGTCGAACCAGTGGAACGCCTGCGCGACCGTGACCGCGTCGACCCCGCCGTCCTCGACCGGGATCGCCTCCGCGGTGCCGGCCAGCACCCGTGCTCCCGGCACGACCCGCTCCAGCACGCGCCGCATGCCCTCGACCGGCTCCACGGCGACCACGGTTGCGCCGGTCGTGGCGAGCATCCGCGTGAGCTTGCCGGTGCCCGCCGCGAGGTCGAGCACGGTCATGCCCTCGCCCAGCCGGAAGTGCGCGGCCAGGTGGGCGACGGCGTCGGCGGGATAGCCGGGCCGGCCGCGCTCGTAGGCGTCTGCGGCACGGTCGAAGCCGGCCGCCGCGGTGGGGTGGGTCGCAGCCATCGGCACGGCACCCTATCGCCGTGCGCGGAGGATGCGCTACGCGCCGGGGGCGGTGCGCTCGTCGGGTGAGTCGCTCGACTGGGCCATCGTGGCGAGCACGGCCAGGCGGGCCCGCTCGGAGCCTGCCACCGAGGTGACCTCGCACCCGACGCGGCGGCGGCCGTAGTGCGCCGAGGCGATGTGCAGCACGCGCACGCGCAGGCGCACGAGACGGCGGTCGATCGTCGGCATCACCGAGAGCAGGTCGCCGGGAGCGAGCGGCTGGTCGGTGACGAACGCGAGCCCGTCGGCGGAGAGGTCGGTCAGATGGGCGTCGAACTCGGCGTCCGACCTCACCTTGCGCGCGTAGAGCACGCCCACCAGCGCCAGGTCGCTCATCCGCGCCCGCGGCGACGTGCGCCGGCCGCTGCGGCGGCGGAGCCGGTCGACGGTGAGGTGGAGCGTCGCGGCGTGCTCGGACTCGTAGAAGAGCTCCGAGACGCGCAGATCGATGTCGTGGCCGGCGCCGTGCTGGTCGCGCTCCCGCAGCCGGAGGCGCAGGCCGACCCGCACGCCGGCGAGCGGCGCGAGGGCGTGGATCGTGTCCGCGTCGTGGCCGGTGATCTCGAGCGCGATCGCGCCGCCGTCCTCCGAGAGGACGTCGAGCCGGGTCGGAAGCTGCGACAACACCGAGACAGCCGTCTCGAGCATCCTCTGGGGGTTCATCCTTGCCACGGCTTTGTTATCGGCCGGAAAGGGCGGAAATGTACGCCGGGGACGGTTAGTATCGACGTCGTTGTCGATGTGGGAGGGGACGCCGTGGCGGTTGTCGAGGAGAAGCGCGAGCCGTTCATCCGGCAGGACGGGAAGGACAAGGTCACCGGGCTCGGCCGCTATACAGCGGACCTGGCCCGGACGGGGATGCTGCACGCCCGCTTCCGCTACTCCGACCACCCTCACGCCCGCATCTTGCGGGTGGACACGAGCCGCGCGAAGGCGCTCGCCGGCGTCTTCGCCGTCATCACCCAGGACGACGTGCCGGACGTGCGCTACGGCGGGTTCGTCGAGGACCGGACGCTGTTCGCGCGCGACGTCGTCCGCTTCGAGGGCGAGGTCGTCGCGGCGGTCGCCGCCCTGACGCCGGAGATCGCCGACCGCGCCGTCGACCTGATCGAGGTCGAGTACGAGCCGCTCCCCGCCGTCGTCGATCCCGAGCGGGCGCTCGAGCCGGGAGCGGTGCTGGTCCACGACGGCTGGGCGGGCTACTCGGGCAACGAGGACGTCGTCCGGGAGGGCAACGACTGCTCGCACTCGTCGATCAAGAAGGGCGACGCCGACGCGGCGATGGACGGGGCCGACGAGGTCGTCCGGGAGCGGTACGTCGCCGACATGTCGCACGCCGTGCCGATCGAGCCGCGCGCGATCGTGGCCGAGTGGCAGGGCGACAAGGTCACGGTGTGGACGTCGACGCAGGTGCCGTTCATGGCCCGCTCCGGCGTCGCGACGACGCTGCAGATGTCCGAGGCCGACGTCCGCATCGTCGTGCCGCACCTCGGCGGCGGCTTCGGCGGCAAGTGCGATTTCCACTTCGAGGCGCACGTGGCGGCGCTCGCGCGGGCGGCGCGGCGGCCTGTGCGGCTCGTGTTCACCCGCCGCGAGGAGTTCGTCGCCCCGGATCACCGTCGCGAAGGCCAGGTGCTCGAGCTCGAGACCGGAGTGATGAAGGACGGGACGATCGTCGCCCGCCGTGCCCGGGTGGTGCTCGACAACGGCGCATACGCCGCGGACGCGCCCTTCTTCTCCCAGCTGGCCGCGATGATGGCCGTCGGCCCCTACCGCGTCCCCAACCTGTGGGTGGACGCCCACCTGGCGTACACGAACACGACTCCGTCGGGGTCGGTGCGCGCCCCGACGGCGCCGCAGTCTTGCTGGGCGCTCGAGCAGCACATGGACGCGGTGGCCGAGCGGATCGGGCTCGACCCGGTGGAGCTGCGACGGCGCAACATCCTCCACGAGGGCGACGAGACGGCCACGAAGCAGGTGCTCACGACCCTCGCCGCCTCGGAGTCGCTCGAGCGTGCCGTGGAGATGATCGGCTACGGCCGCGAGCTCCCGCCCGACGAGGCGATCGGCGTCGCGTGCGGCTGGTGGCCGACCTTCGCGATGCCCTCGGGCGCGCACGTCAAGCTCCACGGCGACGGCTCGGGCACCATCGTCACGGGCGCGCAGGAGTGCGGCACCGGGTCGGTGATGGCGCTGCCGCTGCTGGCCGCCGAGGTGCTGGGGATGCGGCCGGGGCAGTTCACCGTCGTCTACCAGGACACCGACGCCGGCCCCTGGGACGCCGGAGCGTCCGGGTCGCAGACCACCATCAACAACGGCCGCGCGGTCGTCGAGGCGGCGATCGACGTGCGCAACCAGCTGCTCGAGCTGGCCGAGGACGTGCTCGAGGCGGCGCGCGCCGACCTCGAGCTGGTCGACGGCCGGGTGCGGGTGAAGGGCTCGCCCTCGACCGGCGTCGACATCACCGAGCTGGCCGAGAAGGCCGCGGGCGACAAGCTCCTGCTCGGCCGCGGCTCGGGATCGCCCCCGGCGACGCCCGACTGCGACGTCTCCGGCTGCACCGGCCGCCTGGGGATGGAGTCGTTCCTGGCGCCGACGTTCATGACACACGCCGTCCGCTGCAAGGTCGACCGGGCCACGGGCGTCGTACGCGTGCTGGAGGTGGCGGCGGCGCACGACTCCGGCACCGTGCTGAACCCGATGGGCGCGAACGGCCAGGTCGAGGGCGGCGTCGCGATGGGCATCGGCATGGCGCTGTCGGAGGGCTCGCACCTCTCCGCCGACGGCCGCCAGCTCAACCCCTACCTGCTCGACTACAAGCTGCAGACCGCGGCCGACGTGCCGTCGATCGCGGTCGAGTGGGTTGGCGGGCCCGATCCGACGGGCGGCCCGAACGGGGCCAAGGCCGTGGCCGAGCCGCCGTGCGTGCCCACGCCCGGCGCGGTCGGAAACGCGATCGCGAAGGTGGCGGGGCGCGTGCACAGCCTGCCGATGTCGCCGCTGCGGGTGTGGGAGGCGATGCAGCGATGAGCGTCACCTACACCGCCGCAGCGACGCTGCCCGATGCCCTGTCTGCGCTCGCGGACGGCGCGCGGCCGGTCGCCGGCGGCACCGATCTCGTCGTCGGCGCCCGTCAGGGCAAGGCGCCGCTTCCCGATTCGCTGGTGGCCATCCACGGCCTCGTGGAGCTGCGCGGGATCACCGAGACCACAGGCGGCGGCCTGCGTATCGGCGCGCTCGCGAGCCACTCCGACCTCGTGGCGCACCCCGGCGTGCGCGAGCGCTACACCGCCCTCGCCGACGGCTCGGCCATCGTCGGCAGCCACGCGACCCGCCACGTCGGCACGCTCGGCGGCAACGTCATGAACGCGTCGCCGGCGATGGAGACCGGCGGGCCGCTGGTGTGCTTCGGCGCCGAGGCCGTGCTCGCCTCGCAGTCCGGCGAGCGCCGGGTCGCGGTCGAGAGCCTGCTCACGGGGCCGGGTCGCACCGGCGCCCGGCCGGACGAGCTGCTGGTGGCCATCGAGCTGCCGTCTCCCGCCGGCGGGAGCTGTTACGCCCGGCTCGAGTACCGCCGCCAGATGGAGATCGCCGTCGTCGGGGCGACGTGTAGCGTGGCTCTCGACGGGACCTCGGTCGCG
The DNA here is from genome assembly GCA_963708365.1 of uncultured Actinomycetes bacterium. Taxonomy (GTDB): domain Bacteria; phylum Actinomycetota; class Thermoleophilia; order Gaiellales; family JAICJC01; genus JAICJC01. The sequence goes on along the minus strand of CAVPSM010000006.1, from coordinate 184,585 downwards.
TCGGCGCGGGTGGCGATCACGGCCCTCACGCCGCGCATCGTGCGCGTGCCCGGCGCGGAGGCGGCGCTCGCCGGGAGCGACGGCGGTGCGGATGCCGTCCAGGTCGCCGCCGACGCCGCCGCGGCCGCGGCGCAGCCCATCTCCGACGTGCGCGCGTCGGCCGACTACCGCCGGGCGATGGCCGCGGTGATCGCCCGCCGGGCCATCGCGGCTGCGCTCGCCCGGGCCCGCGGCTCGAGCGACTCCGTCCCCATCCCCGCCAGCCCGGCCCTGCACGGCGCCGACTAGAAGGAGAACGACGCCATCCGATACGACGCCATCCTGAACGTCAACGGCACCGACTACCCGGTCGAGATCGAGCCGCACCGGAGCCTGCTCTCGGTCGTGCGCACCGAGCTGGGCATGCCCGGGAGCAAGGAGGGCTGCGACGACTCGGAGTGCGGCGCCTGCATGATGCTGCTCGACGGCCGGCCGGTGAACTCGTGCTCCTTCCTGGCCCTGCAGGCGCAGGGGCGCCGCATCTTCACCGTGGAGGGCCTGGCCGAGGAGGGCGAGCTGCATCCGCTCCAGCGCCAGTTCCTCGTCCAGGGCGGGGTGCAGTGCGGGTTCTGCACGCCGGGAATGCTGATCTCGGCGAAGGCGCTGCTCGACCAGAATCCCGATCCAAGCGAGGACGAGATCCGGATCGCGCTCTCCGGCAACCTGTGCCGGTGCACGGGCTACCAGGGCATCGTGCGGGCGGTGCGGGCCGCGGCCGACGAGATGGCGGCGGCGGGTTAGCTCACCAGCGGACGGCCCAGTCGGCCGTCCACACGCAGGCGCCTGTGTGGCCGAGGAAGTGGCCGCAGGCGCGGCTGATGCCGACCCGGGTGAAGCGCGGCGAGAGCAGGATCGCGCGGTGCTCCGGGCTTGCCATCCACGCTGCGACGGTCCTCACGGGGCCGGCCAGCGTCCCCGTCCCCCAGGCGAGCGTCTCTCCGCCGAACCACGAGTAGCCGGTGACGAAGCCGCTGTGGACGATCCGGTCCGCCACGGTCTGGCCGGACGGGCTGGTGTGCGCGAAGTAGTCGCGGATGATCATGTCGTCCGAGTGGCGCTGGGCGACGGCGTGCAGGAGCGACGATCCCCGCACGGCCCCGAGCCCGTAGTGGACCCGGATGCCGTTGATGGCGACGCGGAGCGCGGCGCGTGGTGTGAGCGTCTGCGCAGCGGCACTTCCTGCCCCGACCGTCCCTGCCAGGACGATCGCGAGGACGACCACCACGAGACCCCTTCGTGGAACCCCCATGCCGCTCATCCTGAACCTCCGGCGAGGCCGATGCGACCCCGAATTGGCGCGACGGGCCTCCCCGCTTTGGCGTAATTCCGGAACGGGTTGGCCTACCCCGATCCGGGGTGCGGGCGGTTCTAGGCGGAGAAGAGGTGGGCCGGCTCGCGGGGCCGGGCCAGGTAGTAGCCCTGGCCCAGCGTGGCGCCCAGCCCCCGCAGGGTCTCGAGCTCGGCCGCGGTTTCGATGCCCTCGGCGATCACCGTCGCGGACACCTCCCGCGCGAAGGTGAGCAGCGAGCTGGCGAGCGCCCGCCGGTCGGCATCGGTGTCGATGTCGCGCGTCAGCGTCATGTCCAGCTTGATGTAGTCCGGCCGCAGCCGCAGGATGTGGCGCAGGCTGGCGTAGCCGGCCCCGGCGTCGTCGACGGCGATCCGGCATCCGGCGCTGCGCAGGGCGTGCAGGCTGGTCACGAGCGCCTCGTAGTCGGCCACCTCGGAGTGCTCGGTCACTTCGAGGACGAGCCGGCGCGCGGGCGCCGCGGCAAGCATCTCGCCCAGCGAGCGCTCGCCGAGCAGCTCCGGCGACGCGTTCACCGACAGGAACGTGTCGGCCGGGAGGGCGCTGAGGCTCCCCATTCCGGTGGCGACGGCGGTCAGCTCGAGCTCGGCGCGCAGGCCGACCTGGGCCGCATCGGCGAACCAGTCCGGCACCTCGCGGGTGGTGTGGTTGGGGAACCGCGCCAGGGCCTCGTATCCGACCGGCTCCAGCCGCTCCAGGTCGAAGATCGGCTGCAGGGCGCTGGTGACCGCGCAGCCGTCGATCACGCCGCGGATCTCACGCCGCAGGCGACCGCGCTCGTTGGCGGTGCGCTGGGTCTCGCGGCGCTGGCCGGACAGCTCCGCCACCATCCCGCTGATGGCCTCGCCCGACAGCGTGGTCGTGCCGCGGGCGGCGCCCTCGAGGGCCGCGATCAGCTCGCTCGGCGGCGCGCCCTTGACGACGTAGCCGCTGGCGCCGGCGCGCAGCATGGCCAGCACGAGAGTCGTGTCGTGGTAGGCCGAGTGGGCGACCACGTGGGTCCGCGGGGAGCGCGACCTGATCGCGCGGGCCGCGGAGACGCCGCCCCCCGGCATGCGCACGTCGAGGAGCGCCACGTCCGGCGTGGTCTCGGCCGCACGGTCGGCCGCCTCGTCTGCATCCACGGCGGTCGCCGTGACCTCGAACCCGTCGTGCGCCCGGATGAGGTCGACCACCATCCGCAGGAGGGGTGGTTCGTCGTCGGCGATCAGGACGCGGATGCTCAAAAGGGCCCAGTTCCAGGGATGGGCGCAACCGTCCTCCATGCCCATGCCGCGGCCGCCGAGCGACGCCCTGCCGACCGCTTCATGCCCATGAGAGGTGCGGCTAGTGCCCGAGGGTGGCTGGAGCCTAGCCTAAGTGCGACTGCGGTCAAAAGTCGCCGTCCGGGAGCGGACGCCAGACGGGTCGATCATCTAGGATCGCGCCTCGATGGCCCCTCAACCCGATAGCCGCGTCGCCGTCGTCACCGGCGCCGCCGGAGGGATCGGCGCCGCCATCGCGGCCCGCCTTGCCGCGGATGGCTTCGCCGTCGCGGGAGCCGATGTGGCGGACGGCGCCGACCACCGCTGCGACGTCCGCTCCGAGGCCGACGTAAAGCGCCTGCGCGAAGAGGTGACGGCCCGACTGGGCGCCCCCTCGCTGCTCGTGAACGTGGCCGGCGTCTTCTTCGAGCACCGCATCACCGAGCTCGCGACCGACGACTGGGACCTGATCCTGGACACGAACCTGAAGGGCACGTTCCTCACCTGCAAGACGTTCCTGCCCGCGATGATCGAGGCCGGGTCGGGCTGCATCGTCAACATCGCCTCGACTGCCGGCATCCGCGGCGGCCACACCCGCGCGGCCTACTGCGCCGCCAAGGCCGGCGTGGTCAACCTGACCCGCAGCCTCGCGCTCGACCACGGCGGCGACGGCGTGCGCATCTGCTGCGTGTGCCCAGGCCTGATCGACACGACGATGGCGGACTGGATCACGTCGCGGCCGGACGCGCTGCGCGAGTTCGAGGCCGCCGTCCCGGCCCGTCGTATCGGCACCGTCTCCGACATCGCCGGCGCCGTGTCGTTCCTCGCGTCCGCCGACGCCTCCTACGCCCACGGCAGCGTGCTCGTCGTGGACGGTGGCGTCACCGCGTAGCTTCTCCGCAGACGGGGTATCGCATCTCCCGGGACCACCGGGTCGACGCGCTTTCACCGGATCTTGTCGGGTCTTTCACCGAACGGGGCTCCCTCCTCGGCAAGTGTCCGATCGGGTCGCCGGTCCCGGTGGCCGAAGCACTGGACGAGGGGGATACATGAGACTGCATCGACCATCGCCGCGGGTCGCGGCGACGGCTGCCGTCGTGCTTGCCGCCGGGGTGCTTGGCGCGGGCAGCGCGTCGGCGCAACAACCCGCCCACGCCGCGGCGTCCACCGCGACACCGATCAAGCACGTGATCGTGATCGTGGGCGAGAACCACACGTTCGACAACATCTTCGCCACCTACAAGCCGCGCCACGGCCAGCACGTGCGTGACCTCCTCTCCGAGGGGGTCGTCACCGCGAACGGCCAGCCCGGCAAGCACGTGAAGATGGCCCAGCAGTGGACGGCGACGGACACCTCGGCGGACGGCTACACGACCGCGCCGAAGCTCGTGGCGCCGTACCCGACGCTGCCGCAGCCGAACACGACGTACATCGATCCGCGCTGCGACGGCGGGCAGAGCATGAACCAGCCCGACTCGCGGTTCCCGGCGGCGCTGCCGAACGCGCCGTACCAGATCACCAAGTACATCCCGTACGACCAGATCCACGGCGCGTTCAAGGCGTGCGACAACGGCGCGTACGTCGGCGACCCGCTGCACCGGTTCTACCAGATGAACCAGCAGGCGAACCAGAACCGGAACAAGCTCTGGGTCTGGACCGCGGACACCGCCGGCGACGCGAACGGCGGGCCACCCGCCGACACCGACCAGGGTGCCGTGTCGATGGGCTTCTACAACGTCCAGCACGGCGACGCTCCGGTGTTCGACTACCTGGCGAAGCACTTCTCGATGAGCGACAACTACCACCAGGCGGTGATGGGCGGGACGGGCACGAACCACGTCGCCCTCGGCAGCGGCCTGGCCGCGTCGTACGAGAACGCGGCGGGCGCTCCGCTGACGCCGCCGGCCAACCAGATCGAGAACCCGAACGCCCAGCCCGGGTCGAACAACTTCTACACCCAGGACGGCTACTCGGGCGGGACGTACTCCAAGTGCTCCGACCCGTCTCAGCCGGGCGTGGCGGCCGTCATCGGCTACCTGCACGCGAACTGGCCGAACGCCTCCTCCGCGTGCGCCCCGGGCACCTACTACATGCTGAACAACTACAACCCGGGCTACCTCGCCAACGGCACGAAGGATCCCGGCCCGTTCGCAGTCCCGCCGCAGAGCCAGAAGACGTTCCCGACCATCGGGGACGAGCTGAACACCCATGACATCAGCTGGGGCTACTTCGGCCAGGGCTGGAACGGCGGCGATCCCAACCTCGAGCAGTACTGCAACATCTGCAACCCGTTCCAGTACGCCACGTCGATCATGACCGACGCCGGCCAGCGCAAGACGCACCTGCATGGCTTCTCGCAGTTCCAGTCCGAGGCCAGGGCCGGCACGCTGCCGGCGGTCTCGATCGTGAAGCCCGAGGGAACCTTCGACGGCCACGCCGGCTACTCGACGCTGGCGGCGTTCGAGGGATTCGCGAGCACGGTGATCGGCGACGCCGCCAGCAATCCGAAGGAGTGGCGCTCGACCGCCGTCTTCCTGACGATGGACGAGGGCGGCGGCTACTACGACTCGGGGTACATCGAGCCGACGAGCTTCTTCGGCGACGGGACGCGCATCCCGATGATGGCGATCTCGCCGTTCGTGAAGCCCGGGCACATCGACCACACGTACACCGACCACGTGTCCGTGCTCAAGTTCATCGAGGCCAACTGGCACCTGAGCCCGCTCTCGAGCCACAGCCTCGACAACCTGCCGAACCCGGTCGCCGGGTCGAACCCGTACGTGCCGGAGAACGGGCCGGCGATCGGCAACCTGATGTCCCTGTTCGACTTCCACCGCTCGGCGACGGCGATCGCCGCGGAGCGGGCGGAGCTGGTGGCGCTCTCCAAGCGCTACACGATGCGGCCCTTCGCGCACGCGATGGTGACCGCACCGGACTCGGACGACCTCGACTGACGCGAGCACCGACGGGGGCGCCTGCCCGGGTGGGCCGGCGCCCCCGTCTCGCTTCGCGCTACCAGAGCCGGATGAAGATCTCGGCCTGCTCGATCGCGTCTGCGAGCGCGTCGTGCGTGTGCGGCCGGTCGGGCACGAGCTCCGGCGGCAGGTCCTCGCGACCGGCCCGGTCGAGGGTGACGCCGGCCCGGCGCTGGTACATCGTCTTCATGTCCATCGCGCCGGAGAACCCGAACGGCGACGAGCCGCAGAAGCGCACGAAGTACCAGTGCATGAACATCCAGTCGAAGACGATCGGGTAGCCGACCATCACCGGACGGGCGCCGTCGGCCTGGGTGCGCACCCAGGCGGCGGACTGCGTCATCGCCTCCGCAGGGTCTGCGCCGTCGCGGACGAGCCGGTCGCGGTCGAGCCCCGAGACCGCCAGCGCCGCCGGTACGAACTCGCTCGTGACCGGACGGAGCTTGCGCCCGAAGGTCGCGGCGGCCGGATCGTGCGGCACGAACGTCGCGCCGTCGAACGTGGCTGCGACGGCCAGGCCGAACGACAGCATCGAGTATTGCCCGGGGATCGGCCTGTCCGACTCGATGTCGGCCGAGATGTAGATGTCCGGTCGCGCCATTCCCCAGATAGCTGACCACATCGCGCGGACGGCAGGCCGAGAGCTGGAACCGATCCCTGCGCACGCATATGATCGGCCGAGCGTGGGGCCGACCGTGAGACCGCGTTGAGCGTGCCGGGCATCGGGCCGCGGTTCCGGTCGCCGAAGAACCGCGCCCTCGCGGTCTGTCTCGTGATCCTTGCGGAGCTCGCGATCGCGCTCCCGTTCCTGTTCGTGTCGCCGTCGACGGTGCGGGGGGTCCCCGGGCCGCTGCTCGTCGTGCTCGGGGTCGCCGCCGCATTCGTGATGGGCCCGCGCCTCGGGGCCGCGCTGACGGCGATCGCGGTGCTGCTGGCGGTCACGATCGTGGGCGAGAACGCCTACGCCGAGCCGCTCGTCTGGATCCCGGTCGCCGTGGGCGTCGGCATCCTCGGCGACCGCGTCCGCCGCGGCGACGATCTGCGCCGCGCCCTTCTCGGCGAGCTGCGCCGCGGCCTCGTCACCGTGTCACGGGACCCGCGGGTCGGGCCGTACCGGATCGTCAGCCGCTACGTCCCGGCCGAGCGGGAGCAGGTGCTCGCGGGCGACTTCTACGGCGTGATCGGCGAGCCGGGCGGCGCCGTTGCGGTGATGGTGGGCGATGTCGCCGGCCACGGCCCGGGTGCTGCTGCGGTCGCCACCCGCCTGCGCGCCTCGTGGCGCGGCCTCGCCAGCGCCGGTGTCCCGGCCCGCGAGGCCGTCCAGGTGCTGAACGAGACGCTGATCGCCGAGCGCCGCCGCGCGACGCTGCCGGTGCTGTTCGCGACCCTGTGCCTGGCGTCGATCGACGCCGACGGGTCGAAGGTCCGTCTCGTCCTCGCCGGCCACCCGCCGCCGATCCTGATCGCGCCCGGCGGGGTGGAGGAGTACGCCCTCGCCACCGGCCCTGCCATCGGCATCGCCGCCCACTCCGGCTGGACGGCGCACGACGTCGAGCTCCCCGGCGCCCCCTGGTCACTGCTCTTCTACACCGACGGCCTCATCGAGGGGCGAGTGACGCCGGCGGGGCCGCGGCCGTTCGGAACGGCCCGCCTGCACCAGCTGCTCGCGATGCCCGGCCCGCCGCTCGGCGAAGGCGACGTCGACGCCATTCTCTCGGCTGTCGCCGCGGCGAACGGGGGCCGATGGGTGACGACATCGTCGTCGTCGCCGTGTCACCCGCCTGACCGCATCCTGGCCGCACTGCGTGGATACAATCGACGGAGTGCCTGGTCCGAGGGGAGGTGGGTGTGGCGCAGGGTGATCCCGGAAGCATCCGGGTCGACCGCTACGGATCGGGGCCGTGGGTGCTCGAGCTCCACGGCGAGCACGACCTCTCGACCGTCGAGGCGATCCATGTCCAGCTGGCACCGATCGCCGATCGTGGCGAGACCGCCGTCATCGACCTCTCGCAGGTGACCTTCATCGACTCGGCCGTCCTCACCGAGCTGGTCGCGTCCCGCCTCCGCGACGACGACGACGAGGGCGCCCGCCTTGCGATTGTCGCACCCCCGGACGGGTTCCCGGCCCGGGTGCTCGGCCTGCTCCAGCTCGACCGGCTCGTGGCCGTGTACGAGAGCCGGAGCGAAGCCCTGGCGTCGTTCGAGCCCGCCGCCTAGCGGTCGCGGCTATCGATCCGGCGCGTTGTCTGCTTCACCGCGTAGTCCCCGAGGCCGCGCTCCAGCAGGCCTAGGGTCGTATCCGCCTGGGCCAGGAGCTGCTGGCGGAGGGTCGCGTGGGACGCGCCGGCGACGACGCCGGCCCGGGCCTGCGCGACCAGGGCGTGATGGATGCCCATGAGCGCGTTTGCCGCCACGGTCGGCCCCAGGTCGCCCGCCGCCGTGTTCAGCTCGCCGGCGATCAGCTCAGCGAGCGCGGCGGTGTAGCGAGCGAGCGTCTCCCGCTCGCGGGCGAGGAGCGCGGGGCTGCCGGCGATCGTCCGGGTGATGCCGGCGAGTCGCGAGCGGGCGTCGGCGTCCTGCTCGGCCAGGAGCCCACGCGGGCGCCGGACGAACCGCCCGAACGCCGTGGCCACCGGTTCCCCGTCGGGGCGGTCGCGGATCGCCGCCAGAAGCTCGGCCTCGAACGCCTCCAGGCGCCAGAAGACGAGGTCCTCCTTGGTGGGGAAGTAGTTGAAGACCGTCTGCTGCGACACGTCGGCCGCGCGCGCGATCTCGGCGACCGTCACCGCCTCGAAGCCGCGGTCGGCGAAGAGCGTGCCGCGCGGTCTCGGCGATCAGCTCGCGCGTGCGCACCTTCTTCCGCTCCCGCAGGCCCCGTTCGACCGACCGCCCAGCAGTGTATCTGCTCGAACTGTAGTTTGCATCAAAGTTGCTAAAATTCGTGTGACTAAACTGTGACGGGTCGAATGACAGAGAACACGCACTCGATCCGAAGGTCGGCGTCGCGTTCGCCGCGATCGTGCTGGCCATGCTTCCCGCCGTCCTCGACCAGACCATCCTGGCGACGGCGCTGCCGGTGATCGCCGGCGACCTCGGCAGCCTGAGCGACGTCTCGTGGGTCGTGAGCGCCTACGTCGTCGCCGCGGCGGCCGCGACGCCGCTCTGGGGCAAGCTCGGCGACCGCCATGGGCGCAAGCTTCTGCTCGAGGTGGCCCTCGTCGTCTTCGTCACGACATCGGCCCTCTGCAGCTTCGCGGCCGACATTTCCCAGCTCGTCGCGCTGCGGGCCGTGCAGGGCGCCGCCGCCGGTGGGCTCATGACCCTGGCAATGGCCGTCGTCGGCGACCTGGTCGCACCGCGCGAGCGAGGCCGCTATCAGGGCTACATCGCGGCCACCTTCGCGGGCGCGACCATCATCGGCCCGCTGGTCGGCGGCGCACTCGTCGACGGCGCCGGGTGGCGATGGGTGTTCCTGGTGAACCTGCCCGTCGGCGCGGCGGCGCTCGTCGGGCTTCACCTGCGCCTGCCGGCCCGGCCGCCCGGCCGGCCCCAGCACCCGCTCGACGTCGCCGGCGCCGTGCTCCTCGCCGGTGCGACCGCCGCCCTGACGCTCGTCTGCATCCTGGGCGGCGGCCGCTTCGCCTGGGTCTCGCCGCCGACCGTCGCGTTGGTGGCGGGCGTCCTCGTGCTCACCGCGGCCCTCGTCTTCCGCGAGCGGCGGGCCGCCGACCCGATCGTGCCCGTGACGATGCTCCGCACACGGGCGATCGCCGTGTCGAGCTCGGCGCTCTTCCTGGCGACGGCGGCGCTCTTCTCGGTGATCGTGTTCGTCCCTCTCTACCTGCAGGCGACCACGGGCGCGAGCCCGACCCAGGCGGGCCTCTTGCTGGTACCGGCGATGCTCGGGATCACGGTCTCGACGACCCTCTCCGGGCGCAGCATCACCCGCACGGGCCGCTACAAGCGCTTCCCGGTCGCCGGCCTCGGGCTCATGACGGTGGCGCTGCTCGTGCTGGCGGCGGTTGCGCCGGCGACGTCACGAGCCGCGATGGGAGCCGGCCTCGCCCTCTTCGGACTCGGCTTCGGCATGGTGACCCAGGTCCTCGTCATCGCCGTGCAGAACGGGGTCGAGCGGCGCGAGCTCGGCGTCGCCACCGCCGCCACGGGCTTCTTCCGCGGTCTCGGCGGCGCGGTCGGCGCGGCCGTGCTTGGCGCCGTGTTCGCGGCCGTCGCCGGCGCCCACGTGGGAGAAGGCGGCGTGCAGGCCCTCGGGGCCGCGTCGCGCGACGACGTCGTCAACGCCGTCCGGGCGGTGTTCCTGGTCGCCGCGCCGCTGGCCGCGCTCGCCCTCGTGGTCGTCCTGCGCCTGCCGGAGCGGCCGCTGACGCGGTCGCAGGCGTGACGCCTAGACCGTCTGGCGCTCGAGGTCGCGGACGCGCACCGAGAGCGTCTCGAGCAGGGCGAGCGCGATCGACGGCTCGTTGCGCAGCAGCTTCGCGAACGGCCCGGCCGAGATCCGCAGGGCCACGAGCTCGGTCTCGGCCATCACGGTGGCCGATCGCGGGCGCCTGTCGAGCAGGGCCATCTCGCCGAAGTACTCGCCCGGGCGGAGCTTCCCGGGCCGCGCGCCCCGGCGGACGACCGTGGCCCGGCCCTCGAGAATGACGAAGAACGTGTGGCCCTGCGCGCCCTCGCGCACGATCGCGGCGCCCGCGTCGAAGCGCACCGGCATCACGAGCTTGGCCACCTTGCGCAGGTTGCGCTCGGAGAGGCCGGCGAACAGCGGCACCCGGCCCAGCACCGGCAGGGACACACGCGGCAGGTCGCGCGCCGACGCGGTCGCGATCTCCGCCAGCCCCTCCGCTACAAGCAATCCGCCCGGTTTCGCCGCCATGCACCTCCCGCGATCGGCCCCGATGATATCGGCGCGGGCTCCGGCGTGGCACGATGCGGTTGTGGCCGACCTCGTCGTCTTCATCCCCGCCTGGAACGAGGAGGAGAATCTCCCCGCGGTGCTGGACGAGCTCCACGCGGGGCTGCCGGACGCTGACGTTCTGGTCGTGGACGACGGATCGACCGATGCGACCGGCGTGGTCGCCCGCGGCGCGCGGCGCCCACGTGCTCGCCTTTCCTGGAGAACCGCGGCCTGCGCGCCGGGATCGCCGCCGGCTACGGATACGCGCACGAGCACGGCTACGCGGTCTGCGGCCGGGTGGACGCCGACGGCCAGCACCCGGTCGCCGAGCTGCGCCGCCTCATCGACGAGGTGCAGGCGGATCGCTGCGACGTGGCCGTGGGCTCGCGCTACCTGGCCGGCGACGACCACGCGCCGAATCGCTACCGGCTCGAGGGCGCGCGCCGCTTCGGCACCGCCGTCGCTCGCCGGGCGGTCGGCGTCGTTCTGCGGCGCCCGTTCCACGACCCGATGAGCGGAATGTGGGCGGTCGGGGCGGCGGCCACCGAGCTGCTCTCCCGGCCGTACACGAGCGGCGCGCCGGAGGTGGAGGCGCTCGTGCGGGTCACGAGCGCGGGCCTGCGGCTGGAAGAGGTGCCGGTCGAGATGCGGCCCCGCGCCGGCGGGGAGTCGAAGCTGCAGGGCCGCAAGGCGGTCGGGCTCGTCGTGACCGTCGCGGGGACGCTGATCGTCGGCTGGGGGCTGATGAGGCGGCGGCGCCGATGAGCTGGGCGATCGTCGTTCCCGGCAGCGGCCGGACCGGCGCCGACGGCGCCTATCGGATCGGCCCCCGGGCGGTCGAGTGCGTGCGCGCCGCCGCGCGACTGGCCGAGCGTGCGCCGGCCCACGCGCCGTCGTCTTCACCGGATGGTCGCCGGTCGCCCGGCGGCCCGAGCGAGGCCGACCAGATGCGGGCGGCCTGGGACGGCCCGGACGATGTCGAGCTGCTCGTCGAGACGAGCGCGACCATCACGGCCGAGAACATGTCGCGGACGCTGCCCCTGCTCGTGGAGCGGGGGGTGCGCGAGGTGACCGTCGTCTGTGGCTCGCTCCACCTGCCCCGCGTCCGCTTCTACTTCGGCGGTGTCTACCCGCGGCACGGCATCCGCTGCACCTACGTGCGCACGCGGCAGGTGCCGACGCCGCCGGCGCTCGGCAGAGAGCTCGTCGCGGTTGCGCTCGATGCGCCGGCAGCGGCGGCGGGCGATCGCCGAGCTCGGCGGCCTACATGTGGCCGGTCAGGTACAGGCGGATGCCGTAGGCGATGCCCCAGGCCGACGAGATGCCGGAAGGCGCGTGACTCGAGCTTCGCGGCGTTGCCGGGGCTGCGCATGTTCCCGGTCTCGATGAAGATCTTGGGCACGAGCGAGAGGTTCGTGCCGCCGTACGCGTCCGAGCGCAGGTAGCCGGTCGTGTACAGGTTGGAGATCCTCATCCCCGTCGTCTTGCGGTACGCCTTGAGCATCGCGGCGCCGAGGCGGACGTCGTGCGCGATCCGGCGCGGGCCGAGGCCGACGTTCGGGAGCGGAGTGGCTGGGGACGATGACGTAGTACCCGTGCACCGACGAGGCTGCGCCGTCGGCGTGGATCGAGACCGCGGCATCGGCGTGGATCTGGTTCCCAAGCGCCGCCCGGCGGGTGATGCACGGGCCCCACGGCCGCGACGTTCACGTGCGTCATGACGACCCTCGCCCCCATGTCGCGCAGGATCTTGACCACGTGCAGGCCGACGGCCAGGGTGTACTTCGCCTCCGGGTAGCCCGAGTTCGTGGCGGTGCCGGTGGTGTCGCACGGCTTGGTGGCGCCGGGGATGCCGTAGAAGACCGGCCGGTTGATCTCGGCCGGGTGCAGGCGGTTGCGGACGTTGTGCCCCGGGTCGATCAGGATCACCTTGCCGGCGAGCGACTTGACCGAGGCGGCGTGCGCCGCCGCGGTGCGTCTCGGAGCCGGCGCCCGCCGTCGCCGGGGCGGCGAGCGCTGCGATTGCAGCCGCGAGGCCGATCAGCTGACGACGACCCATGCGCGGATGGTACGAGCTCCGGTCGCGGCCCGCTTCAGGGCCGCGGGCGCGCGGCCGATATCCCCTCCATGCGGACTCGCGTCGTGCAGGCGCTTCTCGTCGTCGCCGGCACGCTTCTTCTTGGCGGCGGTGCGGCGCGTGCCGACACGCCCGGGCTGGTCCAGATCGGCACCGGTGCGAGCGTCATCCGTACGGCGAACGCGAACGTCATCGGGATCGCGGCGAACGACGCGACGACGGCCGCATGGCGGCTCTCGAACAGCCCGGCGACGACGGCGGGCGTGCTCGATCTCGGACGGACGGTCCCTCTATCAGAGCGGTGGGGCCCTCGTCGACTGGCCGTTCACGGATCCTGGTTACGGCGGCGATGCGGGCGATGGCCAGCACACGGTCTACGTCCAGTGGCAGGACGGCTCGGGCACCTGGTCGACGGTCATGTCGGCGAGCGTCCTCGTCGATACGACTCCCCCGGTCGCCACCGCGTCGACCGACGTCGGGAGCGCGTGGACCACCTCCACGAGCATCCACGTCACGACCGCGGCGACGGACGCGCTCACGGGCACGGCGCACGTGCGCCTCTCGAACGTCGACTGGACGGATGTCGACGGTGAGCTCCAGCCCGGCACCTCGTTTCCGGCCGGCGTCGAGATGCCGATTCCGTGGGACTTCTCTCCCGTCGGCGAGGTACGTGCAGTGGCAGGACGGGGTCGGGAACTGGTCGGGGCCGATCACGCTTCCCGTTCACTGGGACGCCTCGCCGCCGCAGGTCACCGCGCCTCACGTATCCCTGGAGCAGGGTCGGCAGATCGTTCGCGGCTCGATCCCGGTCGTGGCGTTGTGGACGCGGTCGTCCACCGCCCCGCTCGAGCGGAGCATTCTGGAGCGGCGGGCAGGCGCGGGTGCGTACACGTCGGTCTACCGCGGCGGCGGCCGCACACACCGCCTGACCGCGGCCTCGAGCCGGCTCTACCGGTTGCGCGATCGTGCATCAGACGTGGCGGGCCCGCAAAGCGGCTGGGCCGTGAGTTCCGCCTTCACGACCCGGTTGGTCGATGACCGCGACCCGCGCATGTGGTCGCCAGGGTGGAACGGATGATGGATCCGACGGCGGTCGGAGGCAGCATGCGCTGTGTCACCCGCTCGGGTCGCTGGGCCGACCTTCACGTGCCGCGGGCGGCGGAGTTCGGGCTCGTGAGCCCGGAGGGGAGGCGGTACGGAAGCGCGACCATCTCGCTCTACGGCGGTCGCTCACAGTTGACGACTGTCCGTCTTACCCGTCGCACGGCGCGGTCGCGCACCCTCGTGTACCGGCACCCGTTCACGGCTCGCCCGATCTCGGTCGCGCAGATGCGGGTCACCGACGCATCGAGCAGCGGCATGATCTGCGTCGACGCGTTCGCCGTGCTGCGCTAGCTGCGCGCAGCCCTCATCCGACGGGGCCGCGCTCGGCCAGGTAGCGGGCGTTGAACCCGTCGAGCAGCGAGTCCTTCTCCGCCAGCACGCCGTGGGTGAAGGCCCGCGAGCGGACGCCGCGCTGGACGCGCTCGCAGACGACGTAGTCCTGGCCGGCGACGAGCTCGACGAACTCGACGATCTCCGACGGGTCGAACCCGGGATCGGCGATCGCCTCGGGCCGGAACAGGTACTCGGTGATCACCGACGTGTGTCCGGCGCCCCGCGGCAGAAGGACGGTCGAGATCGCGCCCGTGCCCGTCACGTCGATGAACATGTTCGGGAACACGGTGCAGCCGTAGAGCGAGTGAGCGTCGTGGTCGTCGAGGCCGGGCATGACCTCGAACCGCGACTTGCCGTCCGCGGTGAAGCTCGTGCCGCCGTCGGCGAGGGCGACCCCGCCGTCGTCGCGGCTCTTCTCGTACACGCCGCCCTTGCGGAAGGCGGGCACCACCTGGACGAGCTCGGGGTGCACCGTCGGGCAGTGGAGACACTCGTTGTAGTTCTCGATCAGGATCTTCCAGTTCGCCTCGACCTCGGTCACCGTCTTGTGGCCGGTGCGGAGCTCGTCGAGGTGAAACCGGGTGAACTTCAGCGGATGGTCGTTCTGGGCCCCGAGCCACTCCTCGAGCGGCTGCGGGTCAGCATCGAGGTGGACGAAGAGGAAGCCCTGCCAGACCTCCACCGGCACCGGCCAGAGCCCGAGCTCGGAGCGGTCGAGCTCGTCCTTGCCGACGTTGGGGGTGCCGATCAGGCTGCCCTCGAACGAGTACGCCCACGCGTGGTACGGGCACTTGACCGCGCCCTTCATCCGCCCGGAGACGTCGTCGCAGAGGCGGGAGCCGCGGTGACGGCACACGTTGTAGAACCCGCGCGGATTGCCGTCCTGGCCGCACAGGACGATCACGCTCTCGCCGGCGACGTCGACGGTGACGAAGTCGCCCGGCTCGGCGAGCACGTCGACCCGGCCGGCGTAGAACCAGTTCCGGGCGAAGACCGTCTCACGCTCGACCTCGAAGACCTCCGGCGCGTGATAGTCCCGCCCCGGGAGCGTCTTCGTGGATCCTGCCGCCATGGGACCAGCCTACCCGGTCGTCCGGTAGCTTTGCGCGGATGCAGGCTCTCGAGGGAACGCGCGCGCTGATCACCGGTGGCGGCACAGGAATCGGCGCCGCAGTCGCCGCGAGGCTTCAGGCGGGCGGTGCACGGGTGACGGTGATGGGCCGCCGCGAGGCGCCTCTGGCCGCCGTCTCGCCCCACTACGTCGTCGGCGACGTGACGAACACGGAGGACTGCCGCCGGGCCGTCGAGGTCGCCGGGCCGCTCGACATCCTGGTGCACAACGCGAGCTCGGGCGGCGGGAGCGGCTCGGGCGACGTGCTCGCCGTCAACATCGGCGGAGCGGAGACCCTGCTCGAGCATGCCGAGCAGGGCCTGATCGAGCGCAAGGGCTCGATCGTGACCGTCGGGTCGACCGCAGCCGTGGTGTCCGGCGCGGTCAGTGCCGGCTACAACACGGCGAAGGCGGGGCTCGTCATGTGGACGCGCTCGCAGGCCGTTCGCCTCGGGCCGCACGGTGTCCGTGCCAACGCGGTCTGCCCGGGGTGGGTGCGGACACCGATGGCCGACGCGAGCATGGGGCGGCTCGGCGGCGACGTCGACGACACCTACCGCACCGTGACGCGTTTCGCTCCGCTGCGGCGGCCGGCACAGCCCGACGAGATCGCCGCGGTGATCTGCTTCCTCGCCTCGCCCGATGCGTCGTACGTCACGGGCGCGGTGATCATGGCCGACGGCGGCTCGACCGCGGTCGACGTGTTGATGGTCGAGCAGCTGGACGCCTGAGCGGAGGGCACGCGCGGACGGCGCGCCCTCCGCTTCGGTCGTCAGATCACGCGGCCGGCTGTGGGCCGTCGTCGCCGATCAGGTGGGCGAGCTCTGCACGCACGCGATCGGCCTCGCGGGCGTGCGCTTCAACCTCTGCGGTCGAGGCGCCTCGTTGCCGGAGCACCTTGCCCACCAGCACCAGGCCTCGAAGCTGCAGAAGCAGGTCGTCGATCGTGCGGTCGAGGAGCACGGCCTGGTGCGCGAAACGATCGGGGCTGTTCATCGTCATGGTCATCAGGCAGCCTCCTCGAGGTGCGCGGTGGATGGGGACGCGAGGGGCTCGACCATGGCGCCCTCGGGGCGTGGCCGCAGCATCACGGCGGCGATCAGGGCCCCGACGACCGCGGCCCCCGCCAGGACGGCGAACCCTGCCTGGAACCCGTCGGTGAGGCCGCCGTCGACGACCGCGACTCGAGCAAGCCCGGTGGCGCCCGAGCCCGTCGCGGCATACGACGCGGCGATTGTGGTCACCGCCGCCAGACCAACGGCTCCGCCGACCTGGCGGCTCGTGTTGATCAGGCCCGAGGCGACGCCGGCATCTGCCCGCTGGACGCCTGCCAGCCCGGCGATCGTGACCGGCACGAACGAGAGTGCCAGCCCGATTCCGCTGATCAGGAACGCCGGGAACAGATCCCAGAAGTAGTGCCCGTGCACCGGCAGCTGGGTGAACAACGCCAACGCTGCGGCATCCAGCGTCAGCCCGGCTGTCAGCACCGAACGCACGCCCAGGCGAGTGACCAGCGTCTGGGCCACGTTCGAGAACACGATGATCGTGAACGTGACCGCGACGAAGCCGACGCCGGTCTCGATGGCCGAGTAGCCGAGCACCTGCTGCATGTAGAGGGTGAGCAGGAAGAACTCCGAGAACGCGATCGCGCCGATCATGGCGGCCGTCGCATTCGCGGCCGACAGCATCCGGTTGCGGAAGATCCGCAGCGGCAGGAGCGGCGCCGGCGAGCGCCTCTCGATGACGAGGAACGCGACGAGCAACACGACCGACGCGCTCAGAAGCGACACCGTGATGGGGCTGCTCCAGCCCTCCTGGGTTGCGCGCGTCATGGCGTACACGAGCAGCATCACACCGGAGGTCACCGAGGCGGCCCCGGCGATGTCGAAGTGGCGATGTTCCTGGCCGCGGCTCTCACCGAGCACGAGCGGCGCGGCGGCGATCACGGCGATCCCGACCGGCACGTTGATGAAGAACACCCAGGACCAGCCCAGGTAGGAGGTCAGGAAGCCGCCGAGCAGCACGCCGGCCGCTCCGCCGGATCCGGAAGCCGCGCCCCAGATGCCGAGCGCGCGGTTGCGCTCAGAGCCCTCGGCGAAGGTGGTCATGAGGATCGAGAGCCCGGCTGGCGCAAACAGCGCGCCGCCCAGCCCCTGCATCGCACGGAAGCCGATCAGCGAGCCCTCAGACCAGGAAAGCCCGCACAGCAGCGAGCTGATCGAGAACAGCGCGAGACCGGCCATGAAGACGCGCCGGCGGCCGAAGACGTCGGCGAGCCGCCCGCCCAGGAGCAGGACTCCGCCGAACAGGATGGCGTACGCACTGATCACCCACTGCAGGTCTGCCTGGGCGAAGTGCAGGTCGCCTTTGATCGCAGGCAGCGCGACATTCACGATGGCGATGTCCAGCACAACCATGAACTGCGCCGCCACGATCACCGCCAATGCAAGCCCCTTGCGGCGGGGCTCGGTATGGGTAATCGATGGCTGCAACATTCATTATCTCCAAAGATCGTTGACGAACACCACGATAGCACACACGAACAATCGGATGCGCTACACTTTGTGCAGAATGAACGTGACCGAGACCCAGAATCCCGCTCCACGAGCGCTTCCCGGCCCGCCGAAGGAGCTGCTGACGAGCAGCGTGTTTTTGCTCAAGCGGCTCGGGTTTGCGGCCAAGGACCGCTCACACGCCGCCTTCGACGGCACCGGGCTCTCCGCGTTCCACTACGCCGTGCTGGCCTTGCTCGAGGAGGATCCGCGCGAGACCCAGGCTCAGATCGCCGACGCGCTCGGCTACGACCGCAGTCTGATCGTGCGACTGCTGGACGAGCTGGAGGAGCGCGGACTCGTGATCCGAAAGCGCGATCCGGACGACCGCCGGCGGCATGTGGTCAAGCTGACGCCCGCGGGCCACTCGATGCTGGTCGAGCTGCGGGCGATCGTGCAGCGCCTGGAGGATGACTTCCTCTCGCCGCTGGACACGCGCGAGCGGGACACCCTGCATGTGCTGCTGACCAAGGTCGCCAGCCATCACGACCCGCGTTGCGTCCTGCGCGGCCCGGCGCCGCAACACAAGGGCTAGCCGCGAACACGCACCGCGAACGGGTTGCCCTCGTCACCGGCGCGGCCGGAGGCATCGGTGCCGCGACGGCCCGCACGCTCGCCGCCGACGGTGCCGCGGTCGTCGTCCACGACCTTCGGCGCGATGGGCGGCTCGGCGAGCTCGCCGCGGAGCTCGGCGACGCGGCCCACGCCCTGACGGCCGACCTCCGCGACCCGGCGGCTGCGGATGCGCTCTGGCACGAGGCCCTCGCCTGGCGTGGGCGCGTCGACGTCCTCGTCAACAACGCGGGCATCTACGAGGCCGCCAGTCCCGACGGCGATCTCGCGACCTGGCACGCGTCGTGGGAGCGCACGCTCGCGATCTGTCTCGTCGCTCCGGCGGCGCTCTGCCGCGCGGCGATCGCGACCTTCCGCGAGCAGCCCGGCGGCGGCGTCATCGTCAACCTCGCGAGCCGGGCGGCGTGGCGCGGCGAGGACGCCGACTACTGGCACTACGCGGCCGCGAAGGCAGGCGTCGTCGCGATGACGAAGACCATCGCCCGGCAGTACGGCCGTCAGGGGGTGACCGCGTTCGCCGTGGCGCCGGGCTTCGTCGACACGCCGTTCAACGCGCCGGCCGTTGCGGAGCACGGCATGGAGCTCTTCGTGAACGACACCGCACTCGGCGAGGTCGCGCAGCCCCAGGACGTCGCGAACGTGATCGCCTTCCTCGCTTCGGGCAAGGCGCGCCACGCGACGGGCGCGACGATCGACGTCAACACCGCGAGCTACGTCCGCTGAAGCCCGGCCCCCGGTGGGGCGACTCCCACCGACCGATGGTGGACTCTCGGAGAGATTTGTGACCGGCCCCACATAGGCCAATCCGAATTCGATCCGCGGAGGTATCTGAGCGACGCGGGCACGAGCGCTCAAAGGGGGAGAGCAATGAGACGCGTGTCGATGGCTGCCGTGGCAGCCGCGGTCGTGCTGCTGGTGCTGACCGCGGCTGGCGCAAGCGGCGCAGCTGGATTCCTTGGCAGGTTCCACCACGTGCGGGTCGTCGCGTCCACCGTGCCGGCCAACGGTGACGTCAACCCGTACGGGACGGTTGTCGTTCAGCGGTCGGTCGGACGCCTCGTGGCCGGCAACGTCCTGGTGAGCAACTTCAACAATGGCGCGAACCTGCAGGGGACGGGCACGACCATCGTGCAGATCTCGCCCTCGGGACGGCGAACCGTCTTTGCGCGCCTCTCGAGCTCGATGCTTCCAGGACGCTGCCCGGGCGGGGTCGGACTGACCACGGCGCTTGCAGTGCTTCGACATGGATGGGTGATCGTCGGCAGCCTGCCCACGACGAACGGCATGGCCGCCACAGCCCGCGCAGGGTGCCTGATCCTCATCGACAGCCGCGGAAGGCCGGTCAGGACGATCTCGGGCGGCCCCATCGACGGCCCCTGGGACATGACCTGGCAGGAGTCTCGAACCCACGCCACGCTGTTCGTGACGAACGTGCTCAACGGGACGGTCGCGGCCAACGGCGCCACCGTCAATCGAGGCACGGTCGTGCGCATTCGGCTGGGCCTCACCGGCATGCGGCCACGGGTTATCGGCGAGCGGACGATCGGCTCACGATTCCCCACCCACAGCGACCCTGCAGCACTCGTCGTCGGTCCCACCGGCCTGGGCCTCTCCCGGCAAGGCACCCTCTTCGTCGCAGACAGCGCGTCCAACCGGATCGCGGCGATCCCACAGGCGCTCACGAGAATGCGCAGTGCCGGGGCCGGTATGACCGTGACCCGCGGCGGCCTCCTTGCAGATCCCCTCGGCCTCGTCGTGGGACCGAACGGGAACATCCTGACGGTCAACGGCACAAACGGCCGCGTCGTGGAGACGACACCTGCCGGCGACCAGATCGCCAGTCGCTTCCTCGACAGGTCAGGGACACCGCCGGGCAGCGGCGCGCTCTTCGGCCTGGCCGTGGCGCCTGGAGCCCGCGGCCTGTACTACGTCGACGACGCGACGAACACCCTCAACCTGCTTCGCTAGCGCTGGGGATGAGCACCTCCCGTGCCGGTCGGGTCACCCGCCGGCACGGGAGGCAACTCACGATCAGCCGCAGCCGGAGTTGTCGCCGCAGTCGCGGCAGGTGTAGCAGGCGCCGGTGCGCACCTTGCGGCCGCCGCATTTGGCGCACTCGACCGCGTCCTCCCAGGCGTTGAACAGCGCGCTCTGGCCGGGGCCCGGGGTCGGAGCCGTCTGCGGGGCCGGACTCCTCCGCGGTCGGCGCCGTGTGTGGCCCGGCCGTCGCGACTCTCCCGCACGGCCTGGCTCATGATGCCCGAGGTCGGCCTGCGTGTCGGCCTCCAGGAACCGCTTGCCCATCCACCGGAAGATGTAGTCGGGGATCGACTTGGCCATGCGGATGTCGGGGTCGTTCGTGAGCCCGCTCGGCTCGAAGCGCATGTGGGCGAACTTGAGACGAACACCTCCAGCGGCACGCCGTACTGCATGCCGACCGACACGGCGATCATGAACGCGTTCATCAGGCCGGCGAGGGTCGTGCCCTCCTTGGCGATGTCGACGAACATGTCGCCCGGGTCGCCCTCGGGGAAGAGGCCGACGTGGATGTAGCCCTCGTACTCGCCGACCTTGAACTTGCGCCCGATCTCCTGGCGCTCGATCGGCATCACCCGGCGCTGCGGCTTGGCGGCGATCAGCTCCGGCTTGTGCCCTTGGTCTGCAGCGGCTGGGCCACCTTGCAGCCGTCGCGGTAGATCGCGATCGCCTTCACGCCGAGCTTCCACGCATCCATGTAGAGCTCGGCGACGTCGTCCACCGTGACGTCGGTCGGCAGGTTGACGGTCTTCGAGATCGCGCCGGAGATGAACGGCTGGACGGCCGCCATCATGTTGACGTGGCCCATGTGGTGGATGGCGCGGTCGCCGACCGCCACGTCGAACACGGCCAGGTGCTCGCCGCTGGAAGCCGGGCGCGCCCGACCACGGTGTTGTGCTCGTTGACGTGGGCGACGATCTGGTCGACCTCGTGCGGTGCGTAGCCCAGCTTCTCGAGGGCGGTCGGCACGGTCTGGTTGACGATCGTGATGTCGCCGCCGCCGACCAGCCGCTTCGACTTGACCAGCGAGAAGTCGGGCTCGATGCCGGTCGTGTCGCAGTCCATCATGAAGCTGATCGTGCCGGTCGGCGCGAGCACGGCGGCCTGCGCGTTGCGGTAGCCGTGCTCCTCGCCGACGGCCAGCGCCTCGTCCCACGCCTTGCGCGCGCCCAGCATCATGTCGTCGGGCACCAGCGCGGAGTCGATGTTGCCGACCGCGGCGCGGTGCTTGCGGATCACCCGCAGCATCGCGTCGGAGTTCTTCGGGGTACTCGTCGAACGGGCCGACGCGGCCGGCGATGTCGGCCGACTTGCGGTAGGCGCGGCCGGTCATGATCGCGGTGATCGCGCCGGCGTAGGCGCGGCCCTCCTCGGAGTCGTACGGCAGCCCGCGCGCCATCAGCAGCGCGCCCAGGTTGGCGTAGCCGAGTCCGAGCTGGCGCATCGCCTGGGCGTTCGCCGTGATCTCCGGCGTCGGGTAGCTCGAGTTGCAGACCAGGATCTCCTGGGCCATGAAGATCACGTCCACGGCCCGCTCGAACTTCTCGACCTCGAACTCGCCGGTCTCGGGTCGCGGAACTTCAGCAGGTTCAGGCTGGCGAGGTTGCAGGCCGAGTTGTCGACGTGCAGGTACTCCGAGCACGGGTTGCTGGCGTTGATCCGCGCCGGTCGCCGGGCAGGTGTGCCAGTCGTTCATCGTGGTGTCGTAGTGCATGCCCGGATCGGCGCACTTCCACGCCGCCTCGGCGATCTGGTGCATCAGGTCACGGGCGCGCACGGTCTTGCACCACGGAGCCGTCGGTGCGGGCGGTCAGCTCCCAGTCGCCGTCGTCGATCACGGCGCGCATGAACTCGTCGGTGACCCGCACCGAGTTGTTCGCGTTCTGGTACTGGATCGAGGCCCAGTCGGGGGAGTCCAGGCTCATGTCGTAGCCGGCCGCCTGCAGCACGCGGGCCTTCTCCTCCTCGTGCTGCTTGCACCAGATGAACTCCTCGATGTCCGGGTGGTCGACGTTCAGGACGACCATCTTGGCCGCCCGCCGCGTCTTGCCGCCCGACTTGATCGTGCCGGCCGAGGCGTCGGCGCCGCGCATGAAGGAGACCGGCCCGGACGCGTAGCCGCCCTTGGACAGCTGCTCCTGGGACGAGCGCAGCTTGGACAGGTTGATGCCCGAGCCGGAGCCGCCGCGGAAGACCAGGCCCTCCTTGCGGATCCAGTCGAGGATCGAGTCCATCGAGTCCTCGACCGAGAGGATGAAGCAGGCGCAGCACTGCGGGTGCTCCTCGAAGCCGACGTTGAACCAGACCGGCGAGTTGAAGGCCACCATCTGGTGCAGCAGCAGGTGCGTCAGCTCGGCGCGGAAGATCTCGGCCTCCTCGCCGTCGGCGAAGTAGCCGTCCTTGATGCCCCAGGCGGTGACGGTGTCGACGACGCGGCCGATCATCTGGCGCACGGAGTGCTCGCGCTGCGGGCGTGCTGAGCTTCCCGCGGAAGTACTTCTGGGCGACGATGTTCGTGGCCGTCTGGCTCCAGAACTCGGGGAACTCGACGTCCCGCTGCTCGAACGACGGGCCGTCCTTGCCCGGGATCAGCGCGGTGCGGGTCTCCCACTCGACTGCATCGAACGGCTCGATGCCTGGCTCGCGTGAAATAGCGGGGCACGCCGATGCGGACATCCTCTTTGCCCTCCACTACCGTAGTTCTCGTCCGCTTCATCGGTCGTCGACATGCCCGTCGCCTCCTCATCCAGTCGAATTTTACCGAACACTTGTTCGTTTTGCCACCCGTTTGGCGGGCTTCTTGCGTCCCTCGAGCAGCGCCAGCTCGCGCTCGAACTCGTCCACGTCCTGGAAGTCCCGGTAGACCGACGCGAACCGCACGTAGGCCACCCGGTCGAGGTCACGCAATACCCGCAGGGCCTGCTCGCCGATGCGGCGGGCCCGACCTCGTCCCCGACACCGTTTCGCAGGTCGGCCTCGATCCGCACGGCGGCCTGCTCGATGTCCGCGAGCGGCACCGGCCGCTTCGCGCACGCCCGGGTCAGGCCGGCCATCAGCTTCGCGCGGTCGAACGGCTGGCGGGTGCCGTCCCGCTTGACCACGTGGAGGGCGCCTGCTCCACGCGCTCGAACGTCGTCATGCGCTGGCTGCACAGCAGGCACTCGCGCCGTCGCCGGATGGCGCCCTTGCCCGCCACGCGGGTGTCGACGACCTTGGTCTCTCCGTGCTCGCAATAGGGACAGTTCATGCGGTCTCTCTTCCCGCTCCCTTTTCTATATCTCGTGGGTGTTGTCCTGCCGCACCACAATATGCAGTGTGTGCGACCGGTCGGGGCGAGGTATTCTCGTTGGTGGGCCGGACGGACTCCGAAGCCCGCTCGGGGAGCCGGATTCGCGCGCCGCCTAGCGGGCGATCGAGCGCAGGGTCTCGGCGAGGCCGTCGCCGAGCGGCGTGGTCGCCTTCCAGCCCAGCTCGCGCCCGGCCAGCGACGGGTCGAGCGCGCTGCGCGCCAGCTCGCCCAGACGGGCCGGCCGCAGCTCCGGCGTGACGTCCGTCCCGGCCGCGCGCTGGCACTCGGCCAGGAGGTCGTTCACGCTGGTCTCGGTCGCCGTGCCGATGTTGAAGATGGCGTGCGTGCCGGCGTAGCCGAGGGCGGCCAGGTTGGCCGCGACGACGTCGCCGACGTAGACGTAGTCGCGCGTCTGGCTGCCGTCGCCGAAGACGAGCGGCGTCTCGCCCTCCGTGAGCTTGCCGAAGAAGATCGCCACCACGCCGGCCTCCCCGTGCGGGTCCTGCCGCGGCCCGTAGACGTTGCCGTAGCGGAGGATGACGTGGGTCGTGCCGTACAGCCGGTTGTAGAGCTCGATGTAGTGCTCGCCGCACAGCTTGGCCACGCCGTAGGGCGCCATCGCGGCGCAGGGGGTGCTCTCCGGCGAGGGGATCTCGTCCACCTCGCCGTAGATCGCGCCGCCCGTCGACGAGAACACGACCCTGGCGTCGCACAGGCGGGCCGCCTCGACCACCTCGGCGTGCCGCGCACGTTCACGTCGGCGTCGTGGCCGGGGTCGTCGACCGAGACACGCACGTCGGCCTGGGCGGCCAGATGGAAGATCGCCTCGGGCCGCAGGTCGGACGTGAGCGCGCGCAGGGCGGAGGCGTCGCGGATGTCGATCCGGTGCAGCTCCGCCCCGTCCGGCACCCGCTCCCGCTTGCCGGAGGACAGGTCGTCGACGATCGCGACGCGGTCGCCGCGGCCGAGCAGGGCGTCGGCGACATGCGAGCCGATGAAGCCGGCGCCGCCGGTCACGATCGCGGTGATGGCCATGGCGGCGGAGCTTACCGGCCGGTCGGCGAGCCGAGCGCCTGCACGAGGGCGCTGTGGGCCATGACGACGCCCGGGCTCACCTGGAGCATCGCCAGGTAGCGGCGTCCGAACGGCGTGCCTGCGTCGGGCGGCGCCACCAGCTCGCGCACCTGCGCGACCAGCGACTCGGGGGCCGCCGCCGCCGGTTCCCCGTCGTCCGCGTCGAGCGCCTCGTCGATCGCCACGATGAGCTCGGACAGGGGCCGCAGCCACGCGAGCCGGAAGCTCTGAGAGGCGATCTGGAGGAACTCGGCGCCGGTGAGCCGGCCGCCGTATCGCTCGAGGTCGACGCGCTCGGCCTCGAGCAGCCGGCGGTGCAGGTCGAGCAGAGGCGGGCGCAGCGCGGGAAGATCGGCGGCCATGACCGCATTGTGCCCGAGGCCTCCTAGCGGTCGAGGATCGTCAGGTCGAGCCGGCGGAGCCGCTCCGGGTCGGCAAGGATGTCGATCTCGACGATCCTGCCGCCTCTGACGGTGAAGGCGCCGATCGAGAACGGCTGCCCGTCGCGGAGTGCGACCAGGCCGGCGGCGCCGTTGACGAGCACGCGTCGCGTCGCGAGGGCGACCCGTGACCAGAGGAGCGCCTGGCCGGCGACGATCTCGGCGCCGCGGACCTCGTGCGATCCGTCCGCCGTGACGCCCTGATCCGCCCTGAGCACCACGTCGGGGTCGAGGACGGCGACGAGCGCGTCGAAGTCGCCCTCGCGGGCGGCAGCGAGGAACGCGTCCACGGCCGCCCACTGGATCTCGAGATCGGCGTCGGGCATGGGCATCGGTCCGCTGTACGCGGCGCCGGGCGCGGCTGGCGAGCTGGCGCGCCGCCTCCGGTGAGCGGTCGACGATCGGTGCGATCTCGTCGAACGGCATCGCGAACATGTCGTGCAGGACGAAGGCGAGCCGCTCGGGCGGCGTCAGCGTCTCGAGCACCACGAGCAGCGCCAGGCCGACCGAGTCGGCGAGCAGCGCCTCGTGCTCGGGGTCGGTGCCGTCCGCGCGGTCGATGACGGGCTCGGGCACGTGCACCCCGATCGGCTGCTCCTGCCGCGTGCGGCGTGCGCGCAGCGTGTTCAGCGAGATGCGGGCGACGACCGTCGTGAGCCAGCCGCCCAGGTTGTCGATCACGTCGGCGTCGGCGCGGCTGAGCCGCAGCCAGGCCTCCTGGACGGCATCGTCGGCCTCGCTGACCGAGCCGAGCATCCGGTAGGCCACCGCACGCAGCCGCGAGCGGTGCTCTTCGAATCGTTGGGCCAGCCATTCCGTCTCGTCCATCGGTCGCCTCCTTCCGCACGGGGTGTCAGCGAGTTGACCCGCGGCGCCCGCCGAACGTGACGAGCGGCCCGGTCACGTTCCGGTCTCGCGGTGGGTCTCGCTGGTAGTGACCCATACCTGAGAGACACGGAGGTCTCCTCCCATGGCGACAACCCATCCATCCGCCGATCAGCAGTTTCGAACCGGGCGAGCCCGCCGCGAGGCGGACTCCGGCGCTCGGCTGCGAACGGCCGAAGCCGCGGCCGGCTCGTCGTCGCTCCTGCTCCGCGCGATCTGCTTCGGCATCCGCGGAGCGCTCGTCGCGGTGACGCTCCTGGTCGGGCTGGTCGCGGGCGGTGTGATCATCATCCCGCTGTTGATCTTCGCCCCGCCGCTGCCCATCATCCTCGCCGGCCTGGCCGTCCTCTACGTCCTGGGCGCGACCGGCTCGATGGCCGACGACTGGCACGCGCGCCGCCGCCGGCGCTGACGGCGTCAGGCGGCCTGGGTCGCGACCGGTTCGTCCTCGCGCTGCACCTCGACCGTCTTCTCCGGCGTCAGCACGAGGCGGCCGCGGAACGGCCCCTTGCGATCCTTGAAGTCCATCCAGTCCGACGCGCCCTGCTCGATCACCTGGCGGGCCTCGTCGGCCGTGATGGCTCGGCCCTTGGTGGACTTCCAGATCACGAAGCCGCACCCGGGCTCCTTGCGGCTCTTCCACGACGAGCAGCCGTATGCACGGCTGTTCTCGCGGATCTCGCCGCCGCACTTGGGACAGATCGCGATGGTCTCGCGTGGGCCGGCTGGCGCGTCCAGGCGGGTGCCGTCGTCCGCGATCAGCTGCACCTGGTTGCCCTCCGTCAGGACGAGCCGGGCACGGCTGGGCCGCGTCTTGAACCCGTCGAGGAGATCGGTCTGGCCGTCCTCGAGCAGATCGCGGGCCTCGGCGGGGCTGATCGAGCGGCCCTTCTGCTGCTTCCAGATGACGAAGCCGCAGCCGGGCTCCTCCTTGCTCTGCCACGACGAGCACCCGTAGGCCGCCCGGTTCTCGCGGATCACGCCGTCGCCGTTCGGGCACGGCCCGATCTCGGCCCGCTGGGCGCGCACCTCCTCGGCGGTCAGGTTGCGGAAGTAGTCGACGACCTCGGTCGTGAACTTGCGGATGTCGTCCATGAACCGGTCGCGCGGCTCCTCGCCGCGCTCGATCGCCGACAGGCGCTGCTCCCACTTGCCGGTCAGCTCGGCGGAGGTGATCGCATGGTCGTGCAGCAGCCCGATCGCCTGCCGGCCCTTGGCGGTGGCGCGCAGCGAACGGCCGAGACGCTCGATGTAGCCGACGCGCAGGAGCTTCTCGATCGTCTCCGCGCGCGTGGCCGGCGTGCCCAGGCCGGCGTCCTTCATCGCCTGGCGCACCTCGTCGTCCTCGATCTGCTTGCCGGCCGTCTCCATGTCGCGCAGGAGCGAGGCCTCGGAGTAGCGGGCGGGCGGCTTGGTCTGCTTCTCGAGCACGTCCGCCTGCTCGCACGTTCCCTGCTCGCCCTGGTCGACCTTCGGCAGCACCTGGCGGGGCTCGTCCTCGTCGCCCTGCGGCTCCTCGGCCGCGGCCTCCTCGCCGAAGGCGGCGCCGCGCCAGCCGGCCTCGACCAGGCGGCGGCCGCGGGTGCGGAAGCGGTGCTCGGCGGCGACGGTCAGGATCTCGGTGTCCTCGAACTTCGCCTCGGGGTGGAAGACCGCCAGGAAGCGCCGGACGACGAGCTCGAAGACGCGGGCGTCGTCGCCGGAGAGCTCCTTCGTCGGCAGCTCACCGGTGGGGATGATCGCGTGGTGGTCGTCGACCTTGGCGTCGGCGATGACCCGGGCCAGCGGCAAGACGTCCAGGCCGGCGACGTACTGGGCAGCCGCCCGCACGAATGGGAGGCCCGTCAGCCCCCGGGCGATGCCCTTCAGGTTCCCGATCTGGTCGGACGGCAGGAACTGGGAGCGGGTTCGCGGGTAGGTGATGACGGCGCCGGCCGACGACCCCTCGTACAGCCGCTGGGCCGCCTGGAGCGTGCGCGAGGCGGACATCCCGAAGCGGCTGTTCGCGTCGCGCTGCAGGCTCGTCAGGTCATAGAGCAGCGGCGGCCGGGTCTTGCGCTCGGTGCGCTTGACCGACTCGACGGTCGCCGGCGCGCCGGACGCCGCCGCGGCGACGGCCTCCGCCCGCTCGCGCTCCGAGGTGCGGTCGTTCTTGCCCTCGAACCAGCGCCCGACGTAGGTGCGGGGGCCGTCGAGCCCGAAGCGGGCGTCGACCTGGAAGTACGTCTCCGGCTCGAACGCGTCGATCTCGAGGTCGCGGCGGACGATCAGGGCCAGCGTCGGCGTCTGGACGCGGCCGAGCGAGACGACGCCGCCGAGCGCGCGGCCGCGGACGGTCGCCGCCCGGGTCGCGTTCATGCCCACCAGCCAGTCGGCCTCGGAGCGCGACCGGGCCGCGGCCTGGAGGTTGACCATCTCCTCGCCGTCGCGCAGATTCTCGAAGGCCTCGCCGATCGCCGCACGGGTCATCGACGACACCCACAGCCGCCGCACCGGCTTCTTCACCTTGGCCACGTCGAGGATGTAGGCGAAGATCAGCTCGCCCTCGCGGCCGGCGTCGCAGCCGTTCACGATCTCGTCCACGTCGTCGCGCTTCATCAGCCGCTTGAGGATGTCGAGCTGCTTCTTGCCGCGTGCGTCAGGCCGCAGCTTGAAGGTCTCGGGCAGCACCGGCAGGGTCTTGATCGACCAGCGCTTGAGGCTCTCGTCGTAGTCCTCGGGCTCGGCCAGCTCGACCAGGTGGCCGATCGCCCATGACACGATCTGCTCCCCGGATTCGAGGTAGCCCTCGTGCTTCTGGAAGCCGCCGCCGAGCGCGCGGGCGTAGTCCTGGCCGACGGACGGCTTCTCCGCGATGATCAACGTCTTGCCCATAGCGGCGGGAGGGTAGCACCCGCCCAATGGAGTGCCTCAGACCCAGCCCTTGCGGCGGTAGTACGCGATCTGGAGGATGGTCGTCGCGATGATCAGGCCCCACGACCAAGCGTATCCGTAGCGCCAATGGAGCTCGGGGCTGCCGTGCACGTTCTGGCCGTAGAGGCCGACGATGAAGGTCGGCAGGAGCAGCACGGAGGCGACGACCGTCAGCCGCTTCATGACCTCGTTCTGGTCGTTCGCGACCTTGGCCTGGTGGTAGTCGCGGACGCCGGCGACGAGGTCGCGGGCCAGGTCGAGGCCCTCGCTCGCCCGCAGCAGCTTGTCGTAGGCGTCGCCGAAGCGCAGCTCGAGGTCGCGGGAGAAGAGCTCGTCCCCCTCGGTGTCGATGCGGTTGTCGATCACGCGGCGGGCGGCGTCGCGGGTCGGCGCCAGGGTCTGGCGCACGTGCAGGAGCTTGTGGCGCAGGTCGGAGAGGCGCGAGCGCACCCGCTCCGACGGCCACTCCTCGACGTGGTCCTCGAGGTCGTCGATGTGGTCGTCGAGCGTGTCGACCAGGTCGAGGAACGCCTCGGCGACCTCGTCGACCAGACGGTAGGCGATCATCCCCGACGCCTCCTCGCCCTTCGTCGAGGCCTCGCGGATCATGTCCGTGTCGAGGAGCGGCCGGCCCGGCGGCGACTTGCGCACGGTGACGACGGTCTTGTGGGTCAGGACCAGATCGATCTCCTGGTACCAGAGCTCATGCGTCTCGGCGTCGACCCGGGGCAGGAGCAGGAGCCCGAACACGTAGTCGATGTGGGCCTCGAACGTCGGCCGCGGCTCGTCGTCGTGCTCCGCAGGCTCGAGCATGAGGTCGACCGCGCGGTCGTGAAGGGGGACGCCTGCGGCCCGCTCGAGCGATTCTCGATCGGGGTCTGCGACGTCGTGCCAGACACAGCCGCCCATCGGCGCAGAGCGTACTGCCGGACGCGGCTGGATGAATTCGCCTGCGCGTGTGGACGGGATGCACGACCTCGGTGGCCGGCAGGGCTTCGGGCGCGTGGAGGCGGAGCCGGACGAGCCGCCATTCCACGAGCCGTGGGAGGGGCGGGTGCACGGCATGTCGGAGACGGCGGAGGTCGGCCCCGGGTTCCGGCACGCGATCGAGCGGATGGACCCGGCCGCCTACCTGACGACGTCCTACTACGAGCACTGGCTCGAGTCGATCGAGACGCGTGGGATCGAGCATGGGTTCTTCACGCGCGCGGAGCTGGCCGCCGCCGCCGAGCGGATCGCCGCCGGCGATCCCGTGCCGCAGCGGACCGATCCCGAGGCCGCCCGCGAGGCCCGGGTGATGCTGCGGCCCCGGCCGCAGTCGACCTACACCGCGCCGCCGCCGCGGCACGGCGTCGGCGACGCCGTCACCGTCGTGCGCGTGCTCCCAAACGGGCACACTCGCTGCCCGGGATACCTGCGCGGCGCCCGAGGCGTGGTGGAGCGGGTGCACGCGCCGATGCCGCTCCTGGACGTCTACGAGTCGCAGGACGGGCTCGTGCAGCCCGAGGCCTGGTACACCGTCGCCTTCGCCGCCGACACGCTCTGGCAGGTCGAGCGTCCCGGCCATACCGTCCTCGTCGATCTGTGGGAGAGCCACCTGGAGGGAACATGACAGAGCAACACCGCCACGCCCGTCCCAAGTCGCCGCAGGAGCTGCGCGCCGCGGCGCTCGAGACGGTCCTGATCGAGAAGGGGCTCGCCTCGACCGACGCGATCGACGCGGTGGTCGACGCGTTCGAGCAGGAGATCGGCCCTCAGAACGGCGCCCGCATGGTCGCGCGCGCCTGGGTCGACCCGGCCTACCGGGAGCGGCTCCTGCGCGACGCGGCCGGGGCCGCCGCCGAGCTCGGCTACGGCGGCAGCGAGGGCGACCACATGCGCGCCGTGGAGAACACGCCGGAGGTGCACAACGTCATCGTCTGCACGCTCTGCTCCTGCTACCCGTGGCCGGTGCTGGGAATCCCGCCCGTCTGGTACAAGAGCCCGCCCTACCGGGCCCGGGTCGTGCGCGATCCGCGGGCCGTGCTCTCGGAGTTCGGGCTCGAGCTCGACGAGGACGTCGAGATCCAGGTGTGGGACTCGAGCGCGGAGCTGCGCTACATCGTCCTGCCGATGCGGCCGCAGGGCACCGACGGGATGAGCGAGGACGAGCTGGCCGGCCTCGTCTCCCGCGACTGCATGATCGGCGTCGCGGTGCCTCGCGTGGGGGCGGCCGCATGACTCCCGAGCGCCCCGACGACCAGCCGTTCACCGAGCCCTGGCAGGCCCGCGCCTTCGCGATGGCGGTGG
The DNA here is from genome assembly GCA_963708365.1 of uncultured Actinomycetes bacterium. Taxonomy (GTDB): domain Bacteria; phylum Actinomycetota; class Thermoleophilia; order Gaiellales; family JAICJC01; genus JAICJC01. The sequence goes on along the minus strand of CAVPSM010000006.1, from coordinate 153,426 downwards.
TCGCCGCCGAGCGCCTCGACGTGCCCTGGGACGAGTTCCGCGACCGGCTGAAGGCCGCGATCGCCGAGCGCCCCGACCAGCCCTACTACGAGTCGTGGATGGACGCGCTCGACGCGCTCGTCCACGATCTCGCCCCGGCATGAACATCGGGGACGGTCCCCGCGCGGGCACCGTCCCCATCCCTGCCGCCGGTAGCATTTCGGGCGTGTTCATCTCCTTCGAGGGCCTCGACGGCTGCGGCAAGACGACCCAGGCCGGCCTGCTCGCCGAGGCGGCCGCCGCCGGCGGCCGGGAGGTCGTCCCCGTCCGGGAGCCCGGCGGCACCGCTCCCGGCGAGCGCGTCCGCGAGATCCTGCTCGACCCGGCGCTCGAGATCGAGCCGTGGGCCGAGGCGCTGCTCTACGCCGCCGCCCGCGCCCAGCTGGTCGCCGAGGTGATCCGGCCGGCGCTCGAGCGTGGCGCGACCGTGATCGCCGACCGCTTCATCGACTCCTCGCTCGCCTACCAGGGTTGTGCCCGCGGCCTCGGCGTCGACGACGTGCTCGCTGTGAACCGGGTCGCGACCCGCGGGCTCCTGCCCGACCGCACCGTGCTGCTCGTCCTCGGCCAGAGCGAGGCCGCCGGCCGCCGCGGCGAGCCAGACCGGATCGAGGCCGAAGGGGCCGACTTCCACACCCGCGTTGCCGACGGCTTCGCCGACGCGGCCCACCGCTTCCCGGAGCGGATCGCGGTCGTCGACGCGTCGGGGACGCCCGCGCAGGTGGCCGAGCGCGTGCGCGCGGCGGTGCGGCTGTGAACGCCTTCGAGGGCCTGCCGGACCAGCCGCGGGCGCAGCGCCTGCTGGAGGCGGCCCTGACCGCGCCGTCCCATGCGTATCTCCTCACCGGCCCGGCGGGCTCGGGCAAGCGCCGCTACGCCGACCGGTTCGCCGCGGCGCTGCTCCACTGCCCGCCGCACCGGATCGAGACGCGTACGCACCCCGACCTCTTCGTGCTCGAGCCGGAGGGCCAGGGCATCCTGATCGAGGGCGCCCGCCGGCTGCGCCGCGACCTGCACCTGCGCCCGTTCGAGGCCGACCGGCGCGTCTACCTGATCCTCGACGCGCACCTGCTGCGCGACGAGTCGGCCAACGCGCTCCTGAAGTCGCTCGAGGAGCCGCCCGAGTACGGCGTCCTGGTGCTCGTCTCCGACCACGCCGAACGGATGCTGCCGACGATCCGCTCGCGGCTCCAGGCGATCGAGTTCCGCCGCTATCCGACCGCGGTGCTCGAGGCGGCCACCGGCGACCCGCTCGCCGCCCGCGCGGCCCTCGGCGACCTCGCCCGGGCCACGTCGCTTGCGACCGACCCGGCCGCGGCCGACCGGCGCCGGCTCTACCTCGAGCTGGCCCAGGGGGTGACGACCGATTCGTCCTTCGACCCGTCACGCGCGGGCGCGCTCGTCATGGAGGCCTCCAACCAGCGCGCGAAGGCAGAGGCCGAGGCGGTCGCCGGCGAGCGCGACGCGCGGCTCGAATCGGTCGACGACCCGAAGGACGAGAAGGCCCTGCGCAAGCGCTACGAGGACCGGGCCAAGCGCGAGGCGCGGCGAGCCGAGTGGGACGAGCTGCGGCTGGCCGTCGACACCATCGCGCTGTACTACCACGACGTGCTCGCGGCGGCCCTGGGCGCCGAGCAGGCGGTGGTGAACTCCGACATGGCCGAAGGGCTGTCCGACGCCACGTCGCGCGGCGGCGCGGGCCACGCCGCGCGGGCGATGGACACGGTGGGCGACGTGCGCCGCTCCCTCGAGCTGAACGTCCATCCGGTGCTCGCGATCGAGGCGCTCTTCCATCGCCTCGCCGCGCTCCGGGAATCCACTCCTCAGGGGGTCTGAAGGTGGCGACGGTCGTCGGCGTCGTGTTCCAGCCTGGCGGCAAGGTGTACTCGTTCGATCCGGGCGGCCTCAGCCTGCGCTGGGACGAGCGCGTCATCTGCCAGACATCGCGCGGGCGCGAGTACGGCCGCATCGTGCAGACGCCGCACGACATGCCCGACGAGGAGCTCACCGGCCCGCTCAAGCGGGTCGTGCGCCGGGCCGGCCCCGCCGACGACGAGCAGGTGAAGAAGAACCGGGTCGAGGCCAAGCGGGGGATGCTGCTCTTCCGCGAGCTGGCCGGCCGCCACGGCCTCGAGCTGAAGCCGATCTCGGCGGAGCTCGTGTTCGACCAGGGCCGGATCTCGTTCTCGTTCTCATCCGACGAGCGGCCCGACACGCGCGCCCTCCAGACCGACCTGGCGGGGCGCCTGAAACGGCGGGTCGAGCTGCGCCAGGTGGGGCCGCGCGAGCAGGGCCGGCTGTGCGGTGAGGTGGGGCTGTGCGGGACCGGCAAGCTCTGCAGCGCGCGCTACCCGTGCCATGACCAGCCAATCACCCTGAAGATGGCCAAGGAACAGGATCTGCCGATGAACCCCGGCCGCATCACCGGCTTGTGCGGGCGGCTACGCTGTTGTTTGGCATTCGAGCATCCGTTGTACCGCTCGTTCCGTGACCGGGCGCCGGCCGTGGGACGGACGGTGGCGACACCCAATGGGAGGGGAATCGTCCGCAGCTACGAGGTGCTGAAAGACGCATGCGTCGTCGAAATGGACGGAAGGACGATGGTGGAGATCAGCTTGGATCAGATGGTCGAGGTGGCGGGATGAGCTCCGTGGCCTTCTGGGGCCCCGGTGACGACGCGACGCTCGCAGGGCTCAAGGACGCGCTGCGGACGGAGTGGCTGAGGCGCGGCTACGAGTTCGTCGAGGGCACCGATCCGAGCGCCGCCTGCGTCTTCAACTTCGTGAACGCGGACGACCCCAAGCCGTTCCGGCGCCGCCAGCGCTCGACCTACGTCATCGCGGTCCACACCGTCGCCGACGCGCCGCCGGATGTGCTGCGCCACGAGTACCCGATGCTCGTGCGCGCGCTCTCGAACCTGGCCATGCTGATCGTCCCGGGCGACGCGTGCTATTTCGTGACGCCCGAGCAGGGCGTGTACGCGGTGCCCGACCCGGGAGACCTGGCCAAGTGGGCGCGCGCGCTCTTCGACCGCGTCGAGCCGCTCGCGACCTCACGGCTCGTCATCGACAACCGCTTCGACACCGACCTCGAGCCCGAGCTTTGGGACGGCGACGAGCTGACCGAGGAGCTCTACCGGGCCGGACAGCGGCTCGACAAGCTCGGCCTGCTGCCGGCGCCATTCCCGCTGGAGGACATCGTCGGCCCCGACGACCTGCGCTGGATCAAGCTCGTCTACGGCATCGGCGGGCTCTCGTACGGCAACATGTCGGTGCGCAAGGACGAGCGCCGCTACTGGATGTCCGCGTCGGGCGTCGACAAGTCGAACCTGCGCGAGATCGGGCGCGACGTCCTGATGGTGAAGGACTTCGACGCCGAGGCCGGACGGATGATCCTGTCGGTGCCGCCGGGCGTCGAGCCGCGGCGTGCGTCGGTCGACGCCATCGAGCACTGGATCATCTACCAGGAGCATCCCGAGGTCGGCGCGATCGTGCACGTGCACGCGTGGATCCCGGGCGTGCAGGCGACCGAGTTCAACTACCCGTGCGGCACGGCAGAGCTGGCCGGCGCCGTCGCCGACATCATCCGCCAGGCGCCCGAGCCGGGTCGCTGCGTGGTCGGCCTCAAGAACCACGGCCTGACGATCACCGGCCCGTCGCTCGACGACATCTTCGAGCGCATCGAGCCGGTGATCGAGGTGCAGGTCCCGATGATCGCCTAGGCAGCCGGTTCGGCGGGCGGCGTGGGCGCGAGCGTGCCGGCCTGCGCCCGCGCGACGATCTCGCTCGACTCACGCAGGAGCGTCCCGTCGTCGAACTCGATGAACGGCACCTTGCGCTGGCCCGTCATTCGCTCGACCTCCGGCCGGCGCGGCCGCAGCATCGAGTGCAACACGAGCTCGTATTCGATGCCGGCGTCGTCGAGCGCCTTCTGCGCCTTCCAGCACGGGTGCCCGCCGATCTTGACGAAGGTGCCGCTGCAACGGTGGAGCTTCATGGTCATGGTCTCTCCCCAGTTGATGGGTTGTCCCGGATTCTCGTGATGTCCTGGGCGGCTGGGAACGGAGCAGCGCACGGACGCAGGGAGCGTTCATAGGCTGACCCTATGGGCGCGACCGAGGACGCCGCGATGCGACGGTTCCCGGCCGCAGCGCCAACGGAATGCCGAGCATCGCACCGACTGGCGTCCAGGCGCGAGGAATCCGGGACACCCCATCTAGTGCTTGTGGTAGCCGTCGGCGCGCAGCCACTCGGCGGTCTCACGGATCGTTTCCTCGATGGGCCGCACAGCGAAGCCGAGCTCCGAGCGGGCCTTGGCTGCGGTGTAGTACCACCAGTGGCTGCTCGACGCGAGCTCCTGGTCGTCCAGCGGCAGCGGCAGTCGCAGCTTCGAGCCGACCCGCAGGACCGGCCGCAGCATCCCGCTCGAGAGCTCCATCTGCCGCCGTCGCACCCCCGTCACCGTGCCGACGAGGGCGAAGAAATCGCGATGGCTGAGGTTGCCGTCGTCGTTGGTCAGGATGTAGCGCTCGCCGGAACGGCCGCGCTCCTCGGCCTGGAGGTGGCCGGTGACGACGTCGCGGGCGTCGACGTAGGAGAGGCCGCCGGCGACCGTGAAGCGGAGGCGGCCGCGCAGGTACTCCTCGACCGGCCACGACGATACCCGGTGGACGTCGCCCGGCCCGATGACGAAGCCCGGATTGGTGATGACGACGTCGAGGCCGTCCCTCGCCGCCTCGAGCGCGGCCTGCTCGCCGGCCGCCTTGGCGCGGCCGTAGCGGAAGTCGACCCGTCCGTCGTCGCCGTCGATCAGCCACGCCCCCTCGTCGCGGGGATGCCCGGGGCCGCCCGCCGGGCCGACGGTGGCGACGGACGACGTGAACACGACCCGCTCGACCCCCGCCTTCGCGCTCGCGGCCAGCACATTTCGGGCGCCGTCGACGTTCACCGCCTGCAGCCGGGGCTCGTCCGAGGCCCGGTGGGCGACCACGCCGGCCAGGTGAAACACGCGGGCGACGCCGTCGAGCGCCCCCTCGAGCGAGACCGGGTCGAGCACGTCGCCCTCGACCGTCTCGGCGCCGGTGCCGGCGAGGCGGGAGGCGGCCTGCGGCGAGCGGACGAGGGCCCGCACCTCCCGGTCTCGGCGGCGCAGCTCGCGCACGAGCTCGGCGCCGAGGTAGCCGGTCGCTCCGGTGACCAGGGTGCGCATCGCGGGGACCCTACCGCCGCGGCCGGGTGCGGACGCCCGAGCGGTAGACTCCGGCACCGGCGCCGACGTAGCTCAGCTGGCAGAGCACCGCTCTCGTAAAGCGGGGGTCGAGGGTTCGAGTCCCTCCGTCGGCTTCTTCTTCCCCGGTGACTAGACGGCCAGCCGCTCGTCGAGCTCGGTCGGGACGCGGGCCTCGGGCGCGTCGCCGGTCACCACCGCTTTCCGGCCGCGGCCGCCTGCGAAACCCGCCGTCGTCAGGGCACAAAAAAACGCGGCGGCCGGGTGCAGTGGGTGAAACGCAGTGGGCTCGCGTGCCCCGACCGCCGCAGCGCGTTGTTACCCGCGTGCGCGGAGGCGCAAACATCGTCCGAAAGCGGTCGGAACCGGTAGTGTCTCTGCATGAACGTTCATGCAAAGCGTGGCGCCCTGCAGCGGATCGAGGTCGACGAGGCCGGGCGGTTCAACGTGACGAACGCCGCCCGCTTCGCCCGGCGGCTGTGCGCGTGCCCGATCTGCGCCCGTCCGGAGCCGCGCATCTACCGCTCGTCACTGCGGTCGGTGACGCTCCAGTGCAGCCGCTGCGGCCTGCAGTGGACGATGACGTGGTACATGCTCGCCCGCGCCTTCGAGCGCGAGGTGGCACCGCAGCTGAGCGTCGACGCGGCCGCCGTCACGACCGCCGTCCTGAACGTCCTCGGCGAGCACGAGTCGCGCGGCCGGAAACGGCCCCCGCCCCCGCCCCGTTGACAACCCTCGCGACGGCTGTAGCTTGGAAATATCTGGAGGGTGGAGGGTATGGCTGGCACGCCACGGCACCGGCAGGGTGCGGTCATCGTTGGTACGGCGCTCCTATGGCTCGCCATGGGCGGCGTCGCCGCGGCGCAGAGCCCCCAGGCGTCGCTCACGCCGCGCGCGTCGCACGTCGGCGTTGTGGTGACGAACGACGAGGTCTTCGTCAGCTGGCACCGGCTGGAGGGGCACGGCAAGGTCGTCGTCCGTCGCGGCCGGCCCGGCTGCCCGCAGACCATCGGCGACGGCGTCGCCGCCGGCGAGGTCTCGCGCCTGCACGTCATCGACCAGTCGGTGAAAGCCGGCACGGCCTATTGCTACAGCGTCTTCCTGCGCGACCCGTCCGGCCTGGCCACGCGCGTGGGTGTGACGGGCACCGTGAACGTGCCCGACGCCGCCAACGTGCCACCGGCCCAGGCGCCGCCGCCGCTGGCCTCGCCCACCGTCGCGCAGACCAAGCTTGACCCGGTGCTGGTTCGCCGGCTCGAGGTCGGCGGTGTCGCGGCCGTCACCGTGGCGCTGCTCGCGCTCGTCCTGCTCGCCGCCGGCCGCCGCGTCGCCAACGGGCGCGTGGTGCTGCGGCCGACCGCCCGCGAGTCGATCGTCGGCCGCAACTCGGGCGCCCTCGTCGTTCCCGCCATGATCCTGCTCGGCTGGGTCGGCGTCGTGATCGGATTCGTGGTGCTGCGATGAGCGGCCGGCGCATGTCCCGCGGCCGGCTCCTGCGCCGGGCCGGCCTCACCGCGGGCGCCTTCGCCGCCGCCCCGCTCCTGGCGGCCTGCGGCGAGGTGACGTCGCGCAGTGCCGCCCCGGTCGGGAGCACCGACTGGTGGGGCGGCCAGCACGACACCGGGCAGCTCGTGTTCGCGAACTGGCCGCTCTACATCGACTACACGAACTGGCTCAAGGATCGCCCGAGCCTGAACGGGTTCTCGCGCCACACCGGCATCGAGGTCACGTACGACGAGGTCATCGAGGGCAACGAGCCGTTCTTCCAGAAGATCGCGCCACGGCTCCAGGCAGGGCAGCCGCTGGGGTACGACCTGATCGTGCTGACCAACGGCTGGCAGACGAGCCAGCTGATCGGCAACGGCTGGCTGACGCCGCTCGACCACTCGATGCTGCCGAACTTCGCCACCTACGCCGCGTCGATCGCGAAGAACCCGAACTACGACCCCGGCAACCGCTTCACGATCCCGTGGCAGTCCGGGTTCACCGGCATCGCCTACAACGTCAAGCGCGTCGACCGCGAGATCACGAGCATCAAGGACCTGTGGGACCCGAAGTTCAAGGGCCGGGTCGGGATGATGAGCGACAACACCGACCTCGGCTCGGCCGGCCTGCTCTACCTGGGCATCGATCCGGCCACCTCGACCACCGCCCAGTGGGAGCAGGCGGCGGGCGTGCTGCGCAAGCAGCGCGGGCTCGTCCGCGGCTACTACGACCAGCGCTACATCGGCGCGCTCGAGCGCGGCGACACCTGGATCAGCCAGGCCTGGTCGGGCGACATCTTTCAGGCCAACGCCTCCGGCCACCCCGACCTCAGGTTCGTGGTGCCCGAGGAGGGGGTCATGCACTGGACGGACAACATGATGATCCCGATGAACGCCCGCAACCCGCTGAGCGCGATGGCGTGGATGAACTACTACTACCAGCCCCGCGTGGCCGCGATGGTCGCCGACTGGGTCGAGTACATCACCCCGGTGCCCGACGCCCAGGCGATCCTCACGAAGTCCGACCCTTCCGTCGGCCGCAGCTCGCTCGTGTTCCCGACGCCCGCGATGTCCGCTCGGGCACGCAACTACCCGACGTTCTCGACCCAGGCCCGGTTCGACGCCTGGAACGGGAACTTCGATCCGATCATCAACTCCTGACGCGGCGCATCAGGTCGTACGGCGAGACGGGCGCGTCTCGACTACGCTGAGGTCGCAGTGAGCCTGGCCGAACCGCATACCCGCCAGAGCCCGAACAGGACGTTCGCGGTGCTCGGCACGGGCGCGATGGCGTACGTGCTTCTCCAGTCGCTGGTCGTGCCCGCGCTTCCGACCCTGCAGGCGGCGCTGCACACGTCGCAGAGCACGGTCTCGTGGATCTTCACCGCGTACCTCCTGAGCGCCTCGGTGGCGACCCCGGTGCTGGGACGGCTCGGCGACATGTTCGGGAAGGAGCGGATGCTCGTCGTCGTGCTCGCGGCGCTCTCGGCCGGGTCGCTGGTCGCGGCGCTCACGAGCTCGATCGGCGTGATGATCGCGGCCCGCGTGCTCCAGGGACTGGGCGGTGCCGTCTTCCCGCTCGCCTTCGGGATCATCCGCGACGAGTTCCCGCGCGAGCGGGTGCCCGGCGCGATCGGCGGCATCTCGACGCTGCTCGGCGTCGGCTCCGGTCTCGGCATCGTGCTGGCCGGGCCGATCGTCGACCACCTGAACTACCACTGGCTGTTCTGGATCCCGCTCGTCATGACCGCGATCGCGACCGTGGCGACGTTCCTGTTCGTACCCGAGTCGCCTGTGAAGACGCCCGGCACCGTCAACTTCCTGGCGGCGGGGCTCCTGTCCGGATGGCTGATCGCCCTGCTGCTCGGCGTCAGCGAGGGGGCGGACTGGGGCTGGACGTCGGCGCGGATCGTCGGCCTGTTCGTCCTGGCCGTCGTCCTGTTCGCGGCCTGGGTCGCCGTCGAGCTGCGGGCGCGGGTGCCGCTCGTCGATGTCCGCCTGATGCGCACCCCCGTCGTCTGGTGGACGAACATCTCCGCGTTCCTGTTCGGGTTCGGGATGTACTCGATGATGGTCGTGCTGCCCGAGTTCATGGAGGCGCCGAAGGCGGCCGGCTACGGCTTCGCCGCCTCGATCACCGGCGCCGGCCTGGCGCTGCTGCCGGCGACGGCGGCCATGATCGTCGTCGGCCTCTTGATCGGGCGCATCACCGCGGCTTTCGGCTCCAAGCTGCCGCTGATCGTGGGCGGCCTCGTCGGTGGCGGCGCCTTCCTGTTCCTCTCGATCGCGCACACCCAGGAGTGGCAGGTGTACGTGTGCATGGCGCTCGCCGGCGCCGGCATGGGCCTCGCGTTCTCGGCGATGACGAACCTGATCGTCGATGCCGTGCCGAGCACGCACACGGGTGTTGCGACCGGCATGAACGCGAACATCCGCACCGTCGGCGGGGCGATCGGAAGCCAGGTCGTGACGAGCGTGATCGTCGCCGGCGTCGCCACGGGCGCCCTGCCCCACGAGCGCGGCTACGAGCTGAGCTTCCTCGTGCTCGCGACTTCGATGATCCTGGCGGGCGTCGCGGCGATGTTCGTCCCGAGCATCCATCGCCGGGTGGAGGTCGCCGCGGCGGCCCAGGCGGCCGCGCCCGTCGCCGAGCGGGTCTAGCCCGCAGCCTCGTGCGGCTCGCGGTGGATCGACACGCCGAGCATGACGAGGCCGATGCCGGCCAGCTCGAGCGCGGTCGGGATCTGGCGCAAGACCACGACGCCGACGACGACGGCGCACGCGGGTAGCAGCGACACGAACAGCGCGTAGGTCGCCCGGGCCAGCCGCGCCATCGCCAGCTGGTCGCACACGTACGGGATCACCGACGACGACACCCCGACGCCGATCCCGGCCAGCACCGCGACCGGGTCGGTGAGCGCGTGCGCGGCATCGGCGAACCCGATCGGGAAGACGACGACGAGCGCGCACAGCATCGCGGCGGCCAGCCCGTCGATGCCGCCCAGCGCGGGGGAGCGGGCGACGCGGTGGGCGAGGACGATGTAGAGGGTGAAGAGGGCGGCGTTCGCGAGCGCGAAGGCGACGCCCGCCGTGCCCCCGGCGATCTCGACGCGCGTGAGGAGGCAGACGCCTGCGGACGCCGCGGCGACCGCGAGCCAGTTGCGCCCGGTGCGCGCCCCGGCCAGGGCGAGCGCGATCGGCCCCAGGAACTCGATCGCGGCGACGGTCGCGAGCGGCAGGCGGTCGATGGCGAGGTAGAAGCAGGCGTTCATGCAGGCGAAGACCGCGCCCAGGCCGGCCACCAGCAGGCGCGTATGCGCGTCGACGTCGCCCAGGCGCCGCCACGGCCGCCTCCACACCGCGAACACGAGGGCGGCGGAGGCGATCCGCATCCAGGCGACGCCGAGCACCTCGACGCGGGCGAAGAGGAGCACCGCGAACGACGGCCCCAGGTAGTGGAACACGGCGCTCCCGGCGAAGTACGCGTGGGGCGGCGTGCGGTGCCGGCCGAGGGGCGCTTCGGCGGTGCGGCGAGCATCGCTCCGAGTGTAGGTCGCACCCGCGCGATCTCGACATACACGATCGACGGTATTCGGCTAGTGTCTCTGGCATGAACCTCGGCAGTTCAGCCGTTCAGGCGAAGTATCCGCAAGCGATCGACGCAATCGACCGTCGGATCCTCACCGAGCTCTCCACCGACGGCCGGATGTCGCTGGCCGAGCTCGGCCGGCGCGTGAGCCTGTCGCCCCCGGCCGTGGCCGAGCGCGTCGGCCGGCTCGAGCGGTCGGGCGTGATCACCGGCTACCACGCCGCCGTCGATCCGCGGGCGCTCGGCTACGAGCTGACGGCGATCGTGCGGGTGAAGCCGTCGGCTCGCCAGCTGCCCCGCATCGCCGAGCTGGCCGGGGAGATTCCCGAGATCAGCGAGTGCCTGCGGATCACCGGAGAGGACTGCTTCTTCCTCAAGGTGCACCTGCGCTCGATCGACGAGCTGAGCCCGCTGCTCGACCGCTTCCTGCGCTACGGATCGACGACCACGTCGATCGTGAACGGCGCGCCGATCCCGGGTCGCCAACCGCCCATCGACTGATCAACGCCCCGTCGCGGCGGCCGGCTGCGGGCTCCCGGGCGGCTCGGCGCGGAGGGTCGCAAGCGCGACGGCGGACGCGGCCAGCGCCACCCCTGCGGCGATGACGTAGGCCGGGTGCACCGCGTCGGTGTAGGCGAGCGCGTAGGACTCGTGCGCCTGGAGGTCGGGCATCCGCCCGTTCACGACGGAGCCGAGGACGGCGATCCCCATCACCAGGCCGACGTTGCGGGCCGAGCTCGCCATCGCGGCGGCGACGCCCGCCTGCTGGCGCGGCAGCGTCGCGACGGCGACCGTGCTCACCGGCGCGTTGATGAAGCCGTACCCGATCCCGACCAGGAGAGCGGGCACGAGGATCTGCCACAGCGGCGCGTCCGACGCGGGCAGCGCCAGCAGCAGCGTGCCCACTGCGAGGACGAACGTGCCGGCGAAGAGCACGCCGCGCGCGCCGCGGGTGGCGACGAGCCGGCCCGAGATCGGCCCGCCCGCGAGCACGGGCAGCGCCCCGGGGAGCATCACGATGCCGGCCTCGAACGGGCTCAGACCGCGCACCTGCTGCAGGTAGAGCGCGGTGAAGTAGACGAAGCCCGAGTAGGCGAAGAACGTCGCCACCGTGATGAAGATCGCGCCGGAGAACTGGCGGTCGTGGAAAACGCGCAGGTCGATCAGCGGCTCGTGCACCCGCAGCTCGACGACGGCGAAGACGGCGGCGAGGACGACGTCCGCGGCCAGGACGAGCACGATCCGGGGCGAGCTCCAGCCGTACCTCGGCGCCTCGATCAGGGCATAGGTGAGGCTTGAGAGCAGGACGATCGCGAGCAGCTGTCCGCGGATGTCGAGCCCGCGCTGGACGTCGCTTCGCGACCGGGGCACGACCCGGATGGCGATCGCGAGCGCGACCAGGCCGGCGACGGCGTTCACGACGAACACCGCGCGCCATCCATCCAGTCCGAGACGGCGCCGCCGACGATCGGCCCGGCGCCCAGGCCGAGCCCGGACGCGACGCCCCAGATCCCGATCGCCCGGGCCCGCTCGCGCGGATCGCGGTAGAGGTTGGCCACGATCGAGAGGCTGGTGGGCGTGAGCGCGGTGCCGCCGACAGCCTGGACGATGCGGAAGACGATCAGCCAGCCGGCGCTGGGCGCCGCCGCGCACAGGAGTGCGCCGCCCGCGAACACGGTGTAGCCGGTGCAGAGCGCCCGCTTCCGCCCGAACCGGTCGGCGAAGAAGCCGGCCGACAGGAGCAGGCTCGCACCCACCAGGTTGTAGGCGTCGATGACCCACTCGAGCTCATCCGGCCGGGCGTTCAGCGAGCGCTGGATGTCCGGCAGCGCCACCGTCACCACGGTGACGTTGAGCGTCACGAGGAAGACGCCCATGGTCAGCGCGAGCAGGGTGATCAGGGACGGCGGCGGAGGATACTCGGCGCCGGTCGTGGCGGTGCGGGCGTCCATGCGGAATACATACCTGCCGCCTCTTGCGCCTGGCGGCACGTGAATATCCGGTGCCAGGCACCGGATATTCAGGGGTGACGTGGGTCAGTCGGCGGTGAGGTCGCGCCGGTACCAGGTGCCGGGCTTGCCGCCGATGTCGGCCGGGTCTGCCGGCCCGACCGCGACGAACCCGGCCTTCTCGAGCACCTTGCGCGAGGCGACATTGTCGAGGCTCGTGGCCGCCCTGACCGTCCGCAGCCGGTGCCGGGAGGCCGCCAGCACGCACAGGTCCCCGACGGTCGCCGTCGCGACGCCGCGGCCGGCGACGTGCTCGGCGACCCGGTACCCGAGGGTGGCGGCGCCGTCTCCGGTGAAGACGAGGTTGAACCGGCCCAGGACCGAGCCATCGTCGGCGACCAGCACGTAGAAGGCGCCGATTCCGGCATCCTGCTCGGCCAGCAGAGCGCTGTGCCGCTCGGAGAAGCGGGCGAAGTACGCATCGCCGCGGTCGGAGATCGACGCGGCGAAGTAGGCGCGGTTCGCGAGCTCGAACTCGAGGACAGCCGCGGCGTGGTCGGCGCGCAGGGGCTGCAGCTCGGGCACGGCCCGACTCTATATCGAGGGCGGTAAGATCGGCCCATGCACTCCTCCTACGCGCTCGCTCCGAAGACTTCGCCGTCGAGCGCGACGGCGCCGCGGATCCGCTCACCGACGCTCTGGCCGGGCGGCTATCAGCCCGGCGACCGCCTCGGCGTCGTGCTCGCCAACCCGATGGACGCCGTCGGCTGCTCGAACCTCATCTGCGGCACGAACACGCTCTTCTACGACCTCCTGCGCGACACGCGCGGCACCGGCAACTTCTTCCGCTACGCCGACACGTATCTGTTCGGCGTGGGCTGCGAGCCCGGCGACTTCAACCAGCTCGACGTGTGGCCGCTGCACAAGTTCGTCGCGTGCTGCAGCCCACTGCGGAGGCCGTGCTCGAGACCGATCAACGACCGCCGGATCACGCTGCTGGCGCTCCCCGAGACGCGGCGCCCGCTGCCGCGGCGAGGTCGTGCTCTCGACCTGGAACGCGCTCCTCGCACAGGTTCGCTGCGTCCTCACCTACTCGCCGCGCACGGGCCGCGCCCGCGGCGCCGACGTGACGCTCGTCGGCAACAAGGTCGTCGAGAGCTACGTCGAGCAGGCGATCTTCTCGACGCCCGGGCTCGACGCCGGCTACCAGGCCCGCCTGCGCCGCCTGCGCCGCAACATCGACCGCGAGCGAGAAGCAGTGCTTCGAGGAGCTACCGCACGCTTCACCGGGCCCGCCGCAGGCGCGCGGCCTGCTCGGCGTCACCGCAGGTGCTGCCGCCGGGCCACCAGGAGCTCACGCGCCGCTCGGCGCCGACCATGATCATGCCCGTCGAGGTGCCGATGCCGCCGCTCGAGGCGACGTCGGCGCCGCTCGACATCGGCCGCCGGCGCGACGCTCGAGATCGCCGAGCCACCGCCTCCGGAGCCGTCCACCGACGGGCCTGCTGCAGCACCGCCCTTCGACGCGGTGCAGCGGCGCATGGGCGGCACGTTCGCCGAGTGGGAGGGCTGGGACTGGATCTCGCGACTTCGGCGACCCGATCGCCGAGCACCACGCGGTGCGCGAGTCGGTCGGGATCTGGGACGAGTCGCCCGCTGCGCAAGTGGTTCTTCAAGGGCGCCGACGCGCTCGCGCGCCGCCGACCACTGCTTCACGTCCGACATGGCCGGCCTCGAGGTCGGCCAGGCGCGCTACGGCGCCTTCTGCGACGAGCAGGGGCAAGATGCTCGGCGACGGCGTCGTCTACCGCGGCAGACGACGACGACATCCTGGTCGTGACGGCGCTCGACACCGACGTCGACCACTTCCGCCGTGTGACGGGCGACCTCGACGTCGAGATCGCCGAGCACACGTTCGAGATCCCCCACCTGCAGGTGCAGGGCCCGAAGTCGCGCGAGCTGCTCGCCGGGCTGACCGACGCCGACGTCGAGTCGCTGCGCTACTTCCGCTTCCTCCCCGAGCCCGTCACCGTGGCGGGCGTCGAGGGCTGCTGGGTGTCGCGCACCGGCTATTCGCGGCGAGCTCGGCTACGAGGTGTTCTGCCCCGCCGCCGGGCGCCGAGCGGCTGTGGCAGGGCCTGCTCGACGCGGGCGCGCACATCGGGCATCCGGCCCTACGGGCTCGCCGCCGTCGAGTCGCTGCGGATCGAGTCCGGGCTGATCTTCCTCGGCTACGACTACTTCCAGGGCGTGACCTCCCCGTTCCACGTGAACCTCGATCGCATGATCAAGCTCGACAAGGCCGACTTCGTGGGCAGCGACGCGCTCGTCGCGCGAGCACGAGGCGGGCATCACCCACCGCATGGTCACGCTCGCTGATCGCCGGCGAGGAGGCGCCCGACTACAACACGCCGGTCTCCCGCAACGGGCGCGCACGTCGGCAAGCTGACGTCGCCGTCGGCCGGCCGCTCGCCGACCGTCGAGCGCCTGATCGGCGATGGCCTGCATCGAGACCGAGCTGGCGGTGCCGCAGACGCAGGTCGAGGTGGCGCTCGGGGACGGCCGCTCGGTGCCGGCGATCGTCGCCGACTACCCGATCTACGACCCGGAGAAGACGCGGCCCGCGAGCGTAGCCTCGGCGCCCGTCGGGATCCTGGCCGAGGGCTGGGACGGGCTCGCGCGTGGCGGACGAGCTGCAGCGGCTGATGCCGCGCGAGGACGTCGTGCTGCTCGCAGACCACGCCTATGCGCCGTACGCGCGGCGGCCGGGCGCGGTCGTCTGCGACCGGGTCACGCACATGATCGAGGTGCTCCGGCGCGAGTACGGCTGCAAGCTGGTCGTGCTCGCCTCGCTGCAGGCGACCCTCGACTCGGCCGGCGCGGTGGGAGCGGTGGGGATGACGCTCGCGCCCGCCGTCGCCCGCGCGGCGGCGACCGCCGGCGGGACGGTCGGCGTCTATGTCGAGCCCGGCAGCGTCCGCGGCCCGCAGCTGCGGGCCGAGCTGCGGCGTGCCCGCATGCGCGGGATGCCGGTCGAGACGGCCGCCGAGGCCCAGGTCGGGCCGGCGGAGCTGGCCGAGATCGCGGCCGTACGCGCCCGCGGAGCGCTGCGCCGGAGCGGCCTCGCGGCGGTGCGCAAGCGGGTCGGCCGGCGCACGCTCGTCAGCACCGCGCCGGCCTCCGCGCCGCCCCGGGCGGCGTCCTGACCTGCCGGTATCCTCGCGGACATGCCGACCCAGCAGGCGCTGTACGCCGACCTGGCCGAGCGCAGCTTCGATCCGGAGCTCAGCTGGGCCGAGCACGAGCTGCCCGAGCGCCTGCGCACGAAGCACGTCCACCGGCTGCATCCGTATCTGGGCAAGTTCGTCCCCCAGCTCGTCGAGCGCTTCCTGGCCCGCCACTTCCGGCCGGGGCAGCGCATCCTCGATCCGTTCGCGGGCAGCGGCACGACGCTCGTCGAGTGCTCGACCTTCGGGGCGAACAGCGTCGGCGTCGACGTGTCGGCGTTCAACGTCCTGCTCTGCTCGGTCAAGACCGGCCGCTACGACGCCGTACGCCGTCGAGCGCGATCTGATCGCGGTGCTGCAGGCGGCCGAGGAGGCGAGCGGCGAGCCGGGCGGCGTCCCGCCCGGGCGAGTACCTGCGCGCGTGGTATCACCCGGACGCCCTGGGTCAGCTGCTGGGCTACCGCGCGGCCGTCTGCCGTCAGGCCGAGCACGCCGACCTGGCCCGGGTGGTGCTGAGCCGGGCCGCCCGCTCGGCCCGCCTGACGACGCACTTCGAGCTCGACTTCCCGCGCGCGCCGCAGACCGGCCCGTACCAGTGCCGCAAGCACTCGCGCGTGTGCGCGCCGACGGCGGACGCCGCGAAGTTCCTGCGCCGCTACACGCTCGACACCATCCGGCGTGTGCGCGAGTACGCCGACCTGCGTGCCGATGTCCGCGCCGAGGTGCTGCACGCCGACGCCCGCTGCGCCGACTACGGCGTGCGCCTGGACGGCCTGATCACGTCGCCGCCCTACCCGGGCCGGATCGACTACCACGAGCAGCACCGCTACGCGTTCGAGCTGCTCGGGCTCGACGAGCGCCGCGCCGACGAGATCGGCGCCCCGTGGCGGGGGACCGGCCGGGCGGCGATCGACGCCTACGTCGGCGACATGACGGCCGTATTCGCGAACGCCCGCCGGTTCCTCGCGCCTGGCGCCCCGGTGGTGCTGGTGGTCGACGACTCGCGTGAGCTGTTCGGGACGATCCTCGGCGATGCCGGGCTCCAGATCCGCGACCAGCGCCTGCGCCACGTGAACCGCCGCACCGGCCGCCGGGCGGGCGAGTTCTACGAGCAGGTCATCCTCGCAGCCGCCTGACGATCCGGCGGCCGCCGTACGGGCCGGGTACGACCGGATGGCCGACCGGTTCGCGGAGTGGGGCGCGCGGGTCGCGGGTGATCCCCGCCCCAGGTTCGTCGAGGAGTTCGCGAGCCTTCTCCGGCCTGGCGGTCGCGTCCTCGACCTCGGTTGCGGCGCCGGGCTGCCGTCGACGCGACGGCTGGCGGAGTCGTTCGCCGTGGTCGGGGTGGACATCTCCGACGAGCAGATCGCTCGCGCGCGCCTCAACGTGCCGGGCGCCGAGCTGATTCGCGCCGACGTCCGGGAGGTCGACTTCCCCGCGAAGTCGTTCGACGGCGTGTGCGCCCTGTATTCGATCGCGCACGTTCCGAGGAACGACCACGCGCGGCTGTTCGCGTCGGTGCAGCGGTGGCTGCGGCCGGGCGGTGTCTTCCTCGCGTCGCTCGGTATGGGCGACGAGGAGGCGTGGAGCGGAGACTGGCAGGGTGTTCGGATGTTCTTCTCGAGCCACTCCGCCGCGGAGAATCGCCGTCTCCTGGTCGCCGCCGGGTTCGCTGCCCTCCGCGACGAGGTCGTCACGATCCGCGAGCCCGAAGGCGACGCCGCGTTCCACTGGGTGATCGGCCGGGTGGGCTAGACGCGGTCGCGCGAACGCCGCGGCCGGCGGGGCAGCCGTGGCCGGCGCAGGGCCGGGCGCGTCCGCTCGCGGCGCGGCTCCGGGCGGTTGCGGCCGTTCTCGACCGGGCGCGACCGGCGCGGCGCGATCACGACCGGCTCAGGCATGTGCCGCAGCGTCGGGAGCAGCATGAGCGTCGCGATGACGGTGATGACCGACGCAGCCAGGTAGACGCCCTGGGGGCCGAGCCACGTGACGAGCGGCGCGCCGAGGGCGAACGAAAGCCCCATCGCGCCGAGCACGATCGCGTCGAGCGCGGCCGACACCCGCGAGCGGATCCGGTCGGGCGTGCGACGCTGCAGGACGTTCTGTGCGGCGACGGTGCCGAACGAGTCGAAGACGCCGGCGATCATCATCCCGAGCAGCACGGGCCAGAAGATCGGCGTGAGGCCGACGATGGCGAAGCCGACCGCGATCGCGGCGCTGCCGCCGGCGACGGCGGCCTGCTCGAACCGGCGGCGCAGGCGCGCGCCCAGGATCGCGCCCGCGACCCCGCCGCCGTCCCAGAAGACGGAGATCAGGCCGTAGCCGACCGAGCCGACCTTGAAATGGTGGGCGAGCACGACCTCGGCCACGATCACCGGGCCGACGCCGACCATGATCAGCCCCCACGCCAGCGTCAGCCGGCGCATCCACCGGTCGGCCAGCAGCTGGCGGTAGCCGTCCATGCGGCCCCCGAGCTCCTCGTGCCGGTCGGAGTGAAACGGCGCTCGGACGCCGACCATGAGGAGGGCCGAGACGGCCATCATCAGCGCCGAGACGACGAAGACGCCCGGCGCGGCGGTGACTGCCAGGAGCGCGCCGCCGATTCCCGGGCCGAGCATGTAGCCGGCGCTTCGGAACGCGCCCGCGAGGCTGTTCGCGCGGGCCAGCTCTTCGTCGGCGACGAGGTTGGGGACGGCGCCGGAGACGGCGGCGGTGAGCGCGCCCTGGGTGCACCCGGCGGCGACGGTCACGAGGATCGTCGCGACGATGTTGCCGTGCCAGACGAGCAGCGCGCAGACGGCGAACCCGATCGCTGCCAGGCCGGCCGAGACCATGATCACGACCCGGCGGTCGTGGCGGTCGCCGACATGCCCGGTCCACGGCGAGACGGCGGTCGCCGCACCGAAGATCGCGAGCATGGCGGCGGACAGCCACCAGGCCGACGAGGTCGCCGAGTAGAGCGCCCAGATCAGCGCGGTGAGCGCCGCGCCGCGCCCGGCATACGACAGCCCCTGGCTGATCGCCAGGCGGCGGACTGCGGAGCTTGTGGCATGCGAATTGGGCGTCATCTGAAATCGACCGGTCGGAGGGTTGATCGGAGGCCGTCGCCACCCTGGCGTGCGGCTGCACGCGTGGCGAGGCCGTGGCTTAATTTCAGCCGGTCGGCACTTTCCGCCGCCGACTTGAGCGTTGGGACGCTACGGACCGCGCTGAGCCGAGAGCTCGTGCGCGAACGCCGTCGCCCAGCCGCCGTCGCGCAGCGGGTGCACCTTCACCCAGACGCGGCCCTGCCACTCGTTGAGCTCCAGCGTGCCCGCCTGCGCGGGCTTCCGCAGGTGCCAGTGGCGGCTTCCCGCGCGGCCCGCGAGCTCCCGCTCGCTCTGCACGATCAGGCCGCGGCGAGCGCACTCGTCGAGCGCCTGTGGAGCGGTGAGCTCGAGGTCGAGTTCGAGCATGGCCCGGACCACGATACCCCGCTTCCAGAAACTCCCTCCGGCAGGGGTTGACGGGGCCGGAGCCGCCCGCACACTGGAAGTAGGTTTCCGCCGCCGCGAGGTGGCAGCGACGAGGAGAACACGACATGGGCACGAACATCCGCACCCGCTTCACCGGCCGTCACGGCGACGCCGCGACGACCTCCTCTCTGAGCGACCGCGACGTCGAGTCGGCGCTCGGCCGGCTCTCGGCGTACGACGCCGACCGGCCGGACGATCGGCGCCGTCCGCCCAGCTCCATCCCGGCGCTGCGCAGCCGCTCCGGGCTCTGGAAGCGCTAGAGCGTCTCGGGCGGGCGCGGCCGCGGCTCGCGGTCGGGCCGGAAGATGTTCTCGGCGGGTGCCAGGTCGCCGGCCAGCAGGTCGGCCAGGCGGCGGCTGCCCGCGGGCGAGAGCATGATCCCGTGCCCGGAGTAGCCGGTGTTCACGTGGACGCCGGCGACGGCCGTCTCGCCGATCAGCGGCCAGTGGTCGGGCGTCATCGTGTACTGGCCGGCCTGGACGAGCCAGTGGGCGGCGTTGCGCTGCCAGACCTCCGCCCAGAACGGCGCCGTCTGCGCCACCGCGGTAGGGCTGGCCGGATCGAGCAGCTCGAAGGCGAAGCCGGGGTCGGCCGGCACCGCGTCGGTCGGCTCCGAGGGCGGCGTCGCCGGATCGGTGAAGAGCAGCCATGCGCCGCGCAGAGCCGGCCGCCAGTGCGCGCCGGAGTCCTCGTCGATCGTCATCGGCGCACCCACGGGCACCTGGGGCACGTCGGGCATGACCAGCTTGTGCCGGCGCAGGGTCTCGATCGGCAGGTCGATGCCGGCCCAGGCCGCGACGCCGCCCGACAGCGGCCCGCAGGCGATGACGGCCCGGTCGGTCGCGATCGTCCCGCCGGACGTCCGTACCCCATGTAGACGCCCGCCGGCGATATCGAAGCCCTCGGCCCGGCAGCCGGTGACGATGGTCGCGCCCGACGCCTGCGCGAGGCCCATCGTGACGGCGCGCGTGTCGATGAACCCGTCTCCCGCCCGGTATCGCGCCTGGAGCACGTCGGGGGCGACGTAGGGGAACCGGCGCCGCACCTCGGCGCCGTCGAGCAGCTCGATGTCGGTCACGCCCCACCCGTGCTGCCGGGCGACCAGCTCGCGCTGCCCGGCGGCCCGCTCCGGCGACCGGGTCAGCCACAGGTAGCCCTGGGCGCGGATCGACGGGTCGTACTCGCGTTGCCGGGTGATCTCGGCGAAGTTCTGGAACAGGTCCACCGTCTCCTCGACGAGCCGCAGCTCCTCCTCGGTCGAGAACTGGAGCCGGAACGCGCCGGTCGAGACGGGCGTCGTCAGGGTGCAGAGCGCCGGGCGGGACTCGATCAGCACCGACCGGATGCCGGCGCGGGCGGCATAGAACGCGGTGGCGGCGCCGACGATGCCTCCGCCGATCACCACGAGGTCCGCGGTGCGGGGCGGGGTCGGCACGCGCTGATCCTACCGCCGCCGCCCCGGACGGTGCCGGCGCGAGATTCATCTAGGATCGCCTGCAGATGGCACCGCTCCTGCTCGCCGCCTCTGTGACGCCGCTCCGCGACGCGGGCGCGCGCGTGGACGAGGCCGCGATCGAGCCGCTGGCACGGTTCCTCGTGGAGCACGGCGTCGACGGCATCTTCGCGCTCGGCACGACGGGGGAGGGCGTCCTGCTCGGCATGGAGGAGCGAAAGACGGTCGCACAGCGGTTTCGCGAGGCCCGAGCCGGGAAGCTGATCGTGCACTGCGGCGCACAGAGCACCGCCGATACGGCCGCCCTGGCCGCTCATGCCGCCGGGATCGGCGCCGACGGCGTCGCGGTCATCCCGCCGCCCTACTTCCTCCTCGGGGACGACGCTCTCGTCGAACACTTCGTGGCGGCCGCGGCCGCCTGCGCGCCGACCCCGTTCTATCTCTACGCCTTCGCGGCCCGCAGCGGGTACCCGTTGCCCGTCGCGGTGGTCGAGCGCGTGCGCGAGCGGGCCGACAACATCGCCGGGCTCAAGGTGTCCGAGGCGCCGTTCGATCGCGTCGAGCCGTACCTCGGGCTGGGGCTGCCGGTGTACGTCGGGGCCGAGAAGCTGATCCCACAGGCGCTCGCGGCCGGCGCCGCCGGGGCCGTGTCCGGCCTCTCGTCCGGCTTCCCCGAGATCGTGGCCGAGGTGGTCGCGAATCCGGACGCGGCCGGCGCCGAGCGGCTCGAGTCGCTACGTGCGGCCGTCGAGCGCTTCCCGTTCCAGAGCGCACTCAAGGCGGCCCTGCGCGCCCGCGGCGTCCCGATCGAGCTCGACGTGCGCGCGCCGCTGCCCGCGCTCTCGCCCGAGCAGGCCGCCGAGATGAGCCGACTCTCGGCCGCCCCGCGGGCCGCCGCTCCCGCGCGGTGACCGGCGCGGCCGAGGGGCCGCGGCCGTATCGCGACCGCACCGACGCGGGCGTCCAGCTCGCCGGGCACCTGGGCGCCTACGCGGGTCGCGCCGACGTGGTGGTGCTCGGGTTGCCCCGTGGCGGCGTCGCCGTGGCCGCCGAAGTGGCGCGTTCGCTGGGTGCGCCGCTCGACGTGTTCTGCGTCCGCAAGCTGGGGGTGCCCGGCGACCCGGAGCTGGCGATGGGGGCCATCGCGACGGGTGGCATCGTGGTGGTGAACGAGGCCGTCGTCGCAGAGGCCGGCGTGCCCTCGAGCATGCTGGCGGACGTGACCGCGGCCGAGCGGGCAGAGCTCGAGCGGCGCGAACGCGCCTATCGCGGCGAGCGCCCGGCGGTTCCGCTGGCCGGCCGCACCGTGCTCGTCGTCGACGACGGCCTGGCGACCGGCGCAAGCATGCGGGCGGCCGTCCGCGCGGTGCGGGCGGCGGGTCCTGCGAGCGTCGTCGTGGCGGTGCCGGTGGCGGCAGCCGAGACGTGCCGGTCGCTCGAGGCCGAGGCCGACGACGTGGTGTGCGCCCTCGCCCCGGAGGGCTTCCGGACGGTCGGCGGATGGTACGACGACTTCTCGTCGACGAGCGACGACGAGGTCAGACGTTGCTTAACGTCATGATGTAAATCCTGCTTGACGGGCTACGCACGCGCGTGTATGCTCTCGATTCAGTAGGTTCCGGCTCCGCGACCCGAAGGGAGGGCGAAGATGACCAAGACGACGGATACCATCCTCGCGCCCGCGGCGTCCCCCGAGTCGGTCGGCTGTGGATTCACGGGCCTCATGGCCACGTTCTCCGCCTGAGTCCCAGCAGCTCACTCCGCTCCACGTGACGCCGTAGGACGTCCGCTCCGCGGGCGTTTCGGCGACGGGCGAAAGGACATTTCTCCGTTACGTAACCACCCGGAAGGGAGGCCGCTGCATGTGTGCATGTTTCGTTATGTCACAGACGTGTTGGACGAAAGGAGGTGAAACATCATGAACGGAATGCATCCTCAGGTCCGTGTCGAGCTCGCGCGCAGCTTCCGCAAGCTCGAGCTCGGCCCTGCCGCCCAGCATCGACCGCCGGTCGAGCCCCGTTCGCGGCGGCTGCGGCCGTTCTCGCTCGCACGACGCGTCGTGCCCCGGCTCCGACCCCAGCAGCTGCGTCCATGAGCCTCGTACGCGCACCCCCGGCCCCGCGGCGGGCGGCACCCGTCGGTGTCGCCCGGCCGCCGGGCCGCTGACCGGCGGTACACTCGGCCCATGGCCGACAAGCCCGCAGGCACCCCGGCGCCAGGGCACCATCACCGCGGGTTCCGGGTCGAAGGCGTGCCGGAGCCCAAGCATCCGCCCAAGGCCCCGGCCCGGATGCCCGGCGGCCGCCGCTTCTGGCTCGTGCTGCTCGCGCTGCTCGTCGCCAACTACGTGATCGCCGGGCTCGTCTCGCACAACCCCTCGCGCGAGTCCGTCCCGTACAGCTACTTCCGCGAGCAGGTCTCGGACGGCAACGTGTCCGAGATCACCTCGACGGGCGACACGATCCAGGGCACCTTCAAGAAGGCGGCCAACCCGCCGGACACGAGCGGACGGGCGTCGACCCGCTTCCAGACCGAGCGGCCGGCGTTCGCGGACGACTCCTTGCTCGGCCTGCTCGAGCAGCAGGACGTCGTCATCAACGCGCACCCGATCGAGACGGGCACGCCGCTGTGGCAGGAGCTCCTGATCAGCTTTGCTCCGACACTTCTGATCGTCGGCATCTTCGTGTTCATCTTCCGCCGCGCCCAGCGCGCCGGCGCCGGAGGGGCGCTCGGCGGGTTCGGCCGCTCGCGTGCGCAGCTGTACGAGCCGGACGAGACCACGAAACGGGTGACGTTCGAGGACGTCGCCGGCATCGACGAGGCCGAGGACGAGCTGGTCGAGGTTGTCGACTTCCTGCGCAACCCGGAGCGGTACACCCGCCTGGGTGCGACGGTGCCGAAGGGCGTGCTCCTGTCCGGCCTGCCGGGCACCGGGAAGACGCTGCTCGCCCGGGCGGTGGCGGGCGAGGCGGGCGTGCCGTTCTTCTCGATCTCGGCGTCTGAATTCATCGAGGCGATCGTGGGCGTCGGTGCGAGCCGGGTGCGCGACCTGTTCGCCCAGGCCAAGGCGACGGCGCCCGCCATCGTGTTCATCGACGAGCTCGACGCGATCGGCCGCTCCCGGGGCGGCTCGTCGACGATCGGGGGCCACGACGAGCGCGAGCAGACCCTGAACCAGATCCTGACCGAGATGGACGGCTTCTCCGGCACCGAGGGCGTCATCGTGATCGCATCGACGAACCGCCCCGAGGTGCTCGACCAGGCGCTGCTGCGGCCGGGCCGGTTCGACCGCCGCGTGACGGTGAACCCGCCCGACCAGACCGGGCGGCGGCTGATCCTCGAGGTGCACACGCGGGGCGTGCCTCTGGCCGACGACGTCGAGCTCGACGCGCTCGCCTCCTCGACGCCCGGGATGGTCGGCGCCGACCTGCGCAATCTGGTGAACGAGGCCGCGCTGACCGCGGCCCGGCGGTCGCACGAGCGGGTGCAGATGCCCGACTTCACGGACTCGCTCGAGCGGATCGTGCTGGGCGCCGAGCGGCGGATCGTGCTCTCGGTGGAGGAGCGCGAGCGCACCGCCTACCACGAGTCGGGCCACGCGCTGCTGGGGATGCTCCAGCCCGGCGCCGACCCCGTCCGCAAGATCTCGATCATCCCCCGCGGACGGGCGCTCGGGGTGACATTCCAGAGTCCCTCGACCGATCGCTACGGCTACACGGCCGAGTATCTGCGGGGGCGGCTGGTGGGGTCGCTCGGCGGCAGGGCGGCCGAGCAGCTCGTCTACGGCGACATGACGACGGGCGCCGAGTCCGATCTCGAGCAGGCCACCCGGATCGCCCGCCAGATGGCGGGCCGGTGGGGGATGTCGGAGCGGATCGGCCCGGTGTCGGTGCTGCCCGGCCCCAACGACGAGCCCACCCTCTTCCCCGGAGCGGGCGACGCGTCGGAGCGCACCCGCGAGCTGGTCGACGAGGAGGTGCGGCGGATCCTGGAGGAGTGCGAGCGCACGGCGCTGGCCCAGCTCGAGGCCCACCGCGACCAGCTCGAGGCGCTGACGCGAGCGCTGCTCGAGCACGAAACGCTCGACGAGCCCGACGCCTATCGCATCGCCGGCATCGACCGAACGCCGCTGCCCGACCCGGCCCCGACCGCCTGAATAAATGGGGTCTGACCCCGTTTATTCACGCGCGTCGTAGCGCCAGAACGCCGGCAGAGCGAGGGCCGCGATCGCGACGCCGGCGATGCAGAGCACCCCGCCGGACACGATTGACGCGCGCAGGCTGGCGAGCGAGGCGACGATGCCCGACTCGACGTTCCCGAGCAACGGCCCGGTCGAGTAGCTCACCTGCTCGATCCCCGCCAGCCGCCCGCGGAGGTGGTCGGGGATCGTCTCGTTCCAGATCGTCATGCGGAAGATGCCCGACACCATGTCGGCGCCGCCCGCGACGACGAGCCCGAGCAGCGCCAGGCCGAGGCTCGGGGCGAGGCCGAAGGCGACGATGCCGGCGCCCCAGGCCGCGGCCGCGACGCACACGGCGGCGCCGTGGCGGTGGACGCGCGCCGTCCAGCCGCTCGTGACGGTGGCAATCAGCGATCCCGCTGCGGGCGCCGCGTAGAGCAGGCCGAGCACGCCCGCCCCGCCGAGGTGCGTGGCGGCCGCCGGGAAGAGCGCCATCGGCATCCCGAAGAACATCGCCACGATGTCGACGATGTACGTCCCCATCAGATCCTGGCGCGAGCCGGCGTAGCGCAGGCCCTCGACGATCCGCTGCAGGCTGGGCGGCTCGGCCTCGGGCGGCGGCGGCACCGCCCGCATCATCCGCAGCGCGGCGAGCGAGACGACGAAGGTGGCGGTGTCGACCGCGTAGGTCGCCGGGAGTCCCGCGGTCGCGATCAGCACGCCTCCCAGGGCCGGCCCGGCGATTCCGCCGAGCGTCATCCGGAACGACGAGAGCGCACCGGCCGCCATCAGCTCGTCCCGCTCGACCAGCCGTGGCGTGAGGGCCTCGAGCGACGGCCGCTGCAGCCCGTCGAGGGTCGCCAGCACGACCGACATCGCGAACAGCACCCACACGTGCGGGTGCGCGAGCAGCGCGTTTCCGACCAGGACGAGCGAGCCGGCGGCGAACGAGAGCTCGGTGAGCTGCATCATCCGGCGCCGGTCGAACGCGTCGGCAAGCGCCCCGCCGATGAACGCCGCGCCCAGGAGCGGCACCAGCTCGGCCAGGCCGAGCAGGCCGACCACGAGCGACGAGCCGGTCAGGTGGTAGGCCTGGTAGGGCAGGGCGACGTAGGTGATCATCGACCCGAAGAACGAGACGCCCTGGCCGATCCACAGCAGGCGGAAGTCGCGGCGCCGCCGCAGCGGCCCGAGGTCCATCGTCGTGCGTCCCATCATCCGGCGCAGGCCGGACGGCGCGATCGGCGGGCCGGGCCCGAGCCGTTCGGCCTCGGCCTCGCGCGGGTCGCGCCCGGAGGCGCTCATGCAGCCGGGCGGCCCAGCAGCTCGCAGAAGCGGGCGACGCCCACGTTCCCGCCGGAGATGACGACGCCGACGCAGGCGCCGGGCGCCTCGAACCGGCCGGCGAGGAGGGCGGCGAACGCGGACGCCCCGCTGGGCTCCGCGACGAGCTTCATGCGGTCGAACAGGAACGCCAGCGCCGCGACGATCTCGGCGTCGGCGACGAGCTCGACGGCGTCGACCAGGCGCCGGTTTACCTCGAACGTGAGACGGCCGGGGATGTCGGCCTGCTGGCCGTCGGCGATGGTGCGCGGCGTCTCGATTCGCACGCGCTCGCCGGCCGCCAGCGACCGGCGGGTGTCGTCGCCGGCCTCTGGCTCGACGCCGACCACGCGGACGTCAGGGCGCAGAGCCTTGGCCGCCGTCGCGCAGCCGGCGATCAGCCCACCGCCGCCGACCGGCACGAGCAGCACGTCGAGGTCGGGCACCTCGGCGAGCAGCTCGAGCGCGGCCGTGCCCTGGCCGGCCATCACCGCCGGATGCTCGTACGGCGGCACCAGCTCGAGGCCGCGCTCCTCGGCCAGGGCTGCGCCGAGCGCCTCGCGATCCTCGGTGTAGCGGTCGTAGGTCACGACCTCGGCGCCGTAGCCGCGGGTCGCCTCCATCTTGGCTGTGGGCGTGTCGGCGGGCATGAGGATCGTCGCGCTCGATCCGAGCATGCCGGCGGCGATGGCGACCGCCTGGGCGTGGTTGCCCGAGGAGTAGGCCACGACGCCGCGGCGGCGGGCGTCCTCCGGCAGCGAGGAGATCATGTTGTAGGCGCCCCGGAACTTGAACGCGCCGCCGCGTTGGAGGCACTCGGCCTTCAGGTGCACGCGTGCGCCGGTCCGGGCATCGAGCGTGCGCGACCGCAGCACCGGCGTGCGGTGGGCGACGCCCTCGAGGCGTGCGGCGGCGGCGTGGACGTCGTCGAGCGTGATCACGCGTAGTGCAGCCCCTCGGCGGCGTCCTCGTCGACGGCCTGCTCGCACGTCGGGCAGTACCAGCGCACCTCGAGCGGCGTGCCGCAGGCCGCGTGCCGGGCCGGCTCCTGGCCACCATGGCGCGCGCCCCACTCGCTCAGCAGGCGCACGGCGCCGGCGAGCTCGCGGCCGGCGTCCGTCAGCTCGTAGGTCGACCGCGGCGGGCGGTGCGAGTAGGGCCGGGCGACGACGAGCCCGTCCCGCTCGAGGCTGCGCAGGCGGTCGGTCAGGATGTTCGGCGCGATGCCGGGCAGCCGCTCGACCAGCTCCCCGAACCGGCGGGGGGCCTCGAGCAGCGCCTCGACGACCGGGAGCGTCCAGCGGTCGCCGACGCGGGCCATGGCCTCGGCGAGCGGCGAGGCTGTCTCGGAGCCGTCCACGCGCCCATCGTATCGGGGTTGCGAGCGGTCGCCACGAGGAGTAACTTGCAGATTGCAATTCACTATTGAGAGGTGGAGGAGCATGAGCGTGCTCGAGGAGCTGCAGCAGGCGACGGCGGGCGCCGCCGCGAGCGCCGGGCCGGCGACCGTCGGCCTGCGATTCGGCTGGCGGCCGGCGTCGGGCGTGGTGATCGCGCAGGACAGGGTGCTCACGTGCGCCCACGCCGTTCGCCGCGACGAGGCCGGCGCCGTCTTCGCCGACGGGCGCCGCGACAGCGGTCGGCCCGCGGCCGTCGACGCCGCCGGAGATCTGGCCGTGATCGCGGTCGAGACGGGCGCCGCGCCGGTGATCGAGTGGCGCGACGCGCGCGCCGGCCTGGGCATGCCCGTGTTCGCCCTCGCCCGCCTGAGCGACGGCGGCCTGCGGGTCACCTCGGGCGCCGTCTCTGCCCTCGGGCGCTCGTTCCGGGGCCCGCGTGGACGCCGGATCGCCGGATCCGTCGAGCACACCGCCGCCGTGGCCCGCGGCTCGGCCGGCGGCCCGCTGGTCGACGCCACGGGCCGGCTCGTCGGGCTGAGCTCGGTGCGGCTCGACGGCGGCCTCGTGCTCGCCCTGACCGCCGATGCCGACCTGCGCGCCCGCGCCGAGGAGCTCGCCCGCGGCGAGGCGCCCGTCCGGCGCACGCTGGGCGTGGGCGTCGTCTCGAGCCGAGCGGCCCGGCGGATGCGGCGCGCCGTCGGGCTGCCGGAGCGCGACGGCCTGCTCGTCCGCGAGGTGCAGGTCGGCGGGCCTGCGGCCGCCGCGGGCGTCGAGCCGGGCGACCTCATCGTCGCAGCCGGCGGGACCCCCGTGGCCACGATCGACGATCTCCATGGGATCCTCGACGGCGCCGGGGAGGCGGCGATCGCCCTCGCCCTCGTCCGCGGGGAGTCGGAGCGCGAGGTGCACGTGACGGTGGCGGAGGGCTGACGGGTGGACGAGGCCGTCGTCCGCAACCTGCCCACCGACGACGAGGCGCTCGACGCCTACTCCCGCGTCGTCACGACCGTGGCCGAGCGGCTGGCGCCGTCGGTCGCGAACCTGCGCGTCCGCCGCAGCCGCCGTGGCCGCGACGCGGACGGCGGGGGCAGCGCGGTCGTGCTGAGGGAGGACGGCTTCCTGCTCACCTGCGCCCACGTGGTCGGCGCGGACGACGCGCGCGGCCGGGCCGCCTTCACCGGCGGCGCAGAGCCGGCGTTCGCGGTGGTCGGCCGGGACCCGCTCACCGACCTCGCCCTGATCCGGGTCGACGCCGCCGGCCTCGTCCCGGCCGAGATGGGCGAGGCGGGCGGCCTGCGGGTGGGGCAGCTCGTCGTCGCGATCGGAAACCCGCACGGCCTGGGCGGCACGGTGACCGCCGGCGTCGTCTCGGCGCTCGGGCGATCGCTGCCGGCCCGCAGCGGCCGCACGCAGCGATCGATCCCCGACGTGATCCAGACCGATGCTGCGCTCAACCCCGGTAACTCGGGCGGCGCGCTGGCCGACAGCCGCGGCCGCGTCGTCGGCATCAACACGGCCCTGGCCGGCGTCGGGCTCGGCCTGGCGGTGCCGATCAACGCCGCCACCCGCCGCATCGTCTCCGAGCTGATGACGACCGGCCGGGTGCGGCGGGCGTTCGTCGGGATCGCCGGCGGCGACCGTCCCCTTCCGCCCGCCGTGCGGGCGCGGGTCGGTCGGCCCTCGGGCGTTGAGGTGATCGGCGTCGATCCGGACGGGCCGGCGGCGGCGGCCGGCGTGCGCGCCGAGGATCTGATCGTCTCCGTGGACGGGCGCCCCGTCGAGCGGATGGACGACTTGCTGCAGCTGATGGTGGGCGACGCCGTGGGCGTCGCGGTCACGCTCGGCGTCGTGCGGGCCGGCCGCCCGATCGACATCGCGCTCACCCTGGCCGAGCTCGCAGCCTGAGAACTCGGTAAGGATTCGGCCAGAGCGGCCTCGATCCGCCCGACCGCCGCTATGGTGGGTGGCGGAAGGGGAGTAGCCCACCAATCAGCTGCGTCGTCAGTACGGCCTTCCGGCCCGGCGCAGCCGGCCCTCGCGGGCGGGTGAGACCTTCGGTTTTGGACAACCGAGGGAGGATCCATGGCAGATTGGTGGCAGTGGGCGGCCCTGGCGGGCGCAGCCGCTGCGCTTCTTGCGCTCGACCTCGGCGTCCTGCGGCCGCGTTCGCTGCGGGGCGCCGCGGTCATCAGCGCGTGGTGGCTCGCGGCCGGCGTCGGCTTCGCCGGCGTCGTCTGGGCCTGGCAGGGCCCCGGCCGGGCCGGCGAGTACCTGGCCGGCTATGCCATCGAGCGCAGCCTCTCGCTCGACAACGTGTTCGTGTTCGTGGTCGCGCTGGCCGCGTTCGCAGTCCCGGCCGAGGTGCGGCCGTGGGCGGTGGCCTGGGCCATCGGCGCCGCGCTCGCGCTGCGGGCGGTGTTCATCCTGGCCGGGTCGGCGATGCTGGGCGCCGCCGAGTGGACGGCATACCTGTTCGCGGCGTTCCTGATCGTGACGGGCATCAAGCTCGTGAAGGGCGCGCCGTCGGAGGCCGACCCGGCGCAGAGCCGGCTCGTGCGGGCGCTCGGCCGGGTCATCCCGACCGTGCCCGGCTACGACGGCCGGCGGCTGCTGGTGCGCCGCGGGCGGCGGCTGTACGCGACGCCGCTCGTGGTCGTCCTGGTCGTGCTGGCCGCCACCGACGTCGCCTTCGCCGCCGATTCGATCCCGTCCATCTTCGCCGTCACCCGCGACCCGCTGATCGTGTTCGCGGCCAACGTGATGGCGCTCGTCGGCCTGCCGTCGCTCTTCGTCCTGCTCGAGGGCATGCGCGAGCGGTTCGTCCATCTCAATCTCGGCCTCGCCGCCGTCCTCGTCCTCACCGGGATCGAGATGGCGACCGCCGAGCTCTACCACCCGCCGGCCGCCGCGACGCTCATCGCCGTCGTGGTGCTGATCGGCGCATCGGTGCTCGCGTCCCCGCGCCCGTCGCGGCCGGCCGCTGCACCTGACCAACGCTCGAGGAGGAGCCATGCTGACCTGGTCTGACATCCGCGCGATCGACTCCATCTCCGACCCGCTCGGGGTCGTGTCGGTGTTCGTCGACCGCCCCGACCACGCCGCCGGGCGGCTGGTGCGCGCCGTCGCGCTTGCCGGGGAGCTGCGCCGCCTTGAGCAGGAGGTGCACGACGCGCCCCTCGCGGCCGCCTACCGGGAGTGCCTGCCCCGGATCCGCCCGGCTCTCGCGCGGATGCTCGACGGCAGGTCGCCCGGGAGGGCGCTGTTCGCGCCGCTCTCGACGGAGGAGGTGTTCGAGATCGGCGTCGGCCTGCCCGTCGGCGTCACCGCGGCGCTCGAGCAGACGGCGTACGTGCGCCCGCTCGTGGCGGCGTTCGACGAGGGCCGCCCGGCCGGCGTCATGGTGGCCGGGGTGGCATCCGTCCAGCTCTTCCAGTGGCAGATGGGCGCGGTCGAGGAGGTGGGCGAGTATCGCTTCACCGGCGCCTCCGCGTCGTGGCGCCGGGGCGGTGCGCCGCTGGCCGCCGGCCTCGCCGGCGAGGTGCGCGACATCGCCGCCGAGCGGGCCTGGCGGCGCGTGCTCGTCGCCGGCGACAGCCGCCTGGCCCACACGCTCGCCCGCACCGCCGCGCCGGACGGCTGCGAGGTGGCGATGGTGACGCGGGCCGTCGACGGCCTGCCGCCGCGCGGCCTGGCGGCGATGGTCGGCTCCGACCTCGACGCTGCGCAGCGGCGCTACGAGCGCCGCCTGGTCGTGCGCGTGCTCGACGCGGCAGTCTCGGATCGCACCGCCGTGCTCGGGGCCGGCCGCACGCTCGAGGCGCTCGAGTCGAGCGGCGTCGACCACCTGCTCCTCGACGGCGAGCGCGACTACCGCTGGTCGGGCGCGCTCTCCGGAAGCGCGAACGGGTGGCCGCGGCGCGACCCGGCCGAGGCGCTGATCGAGATGGCGCTGCACTCCGGCGCGGACATCACGCCGCTCGAAGGCGCCTCGCGCTCGCTCCTCACCGAGAGCGACGGCGTCGCGGCGGTGTTGCGCGCATGAGCTCTCCCGAGGCCCTGCTCGACAGCCTCGGCAACGGCCTCGGGCCGTGGTCGTATGCGCTCGTGGGCGGGCTCGCGTTCCTCGAGACGAGCGCGTTCGTCGGCCTGATCGCGCCGGGCGAGCTGGCCGTCGTCCTGGGCGGCGTCCTGGCGGGCCGGGGGCAGATGCAGCTGCCCCTCCTGCTGGCCGTCGTCTGGGCGGCGGCCGTCGCCGGCGACGGGTGCGGCTTTCTGCTCGGCCGCAGCCTGGGCCGGCCGTTCCTGACTCGCCACGGTGCCCGGTTGGGGGCGACGCCCGCCCGGCTGGAGCAGGTGGAGCGGTTCTTCGCGCGCCACGGCGCGAAGGCGATCGTCGTCGGCCGGTTCGTCGGCGTCGTGCGTGCGATGGGGCCGTTCACCGCGGGCGCATCGGGGATGCAGACCGGCCGGTTCCTCGTCGCCGACGTGGTCGGGGCGGGGCTCTGGGCGGCGACGTTCACGGGCCTGGGCTACCTCTTCGCCGGCAGCGTCGGCACGCTCGTCGACGCGCTGCACCAGGTGCAGCTCGCGGGCGGCATCGCCCTGGTGGCCGCGGTCGTCGTCGTGGTCGTGGTGCGCAGGCGGCGGGTGCGTGCTTGACACTCAAGTATGTGACTGCTAACTTCCCAGTCATGGCGACGGTGAAGAAGACGGACGGGCGATCGGCGCGGATGCCCGCTGCCGAGCGGCGCGAGGCGATCCTCGAGGCCGCGATCGCCGAGTTCGCCCTCGGCGGTCTCCACGGCACGACGACCGAGGACATCGCCCGTCGCGCCGGCATCACCCAGCCCTATGTGTTCCGCCTCTTCGGGACGAAGAAGGCGCTCTACCTGGAGACGATCGAGCGCTGCTTCGACCGCATCCAGCGCGAGTTCGAGGCCGCGGCGGCGCGCGCGTCGGCCCCGGAGGAGAAGCTGCAGGCGATGGGCCAGACCTACGGCCCGCTGCTCCGCGACCGCTCGCTCCTGCTCGGCCAGATGCACAGCTACGCCGACTGCTCCGACCCCGAGGTGCGCGCCGTCGTCCGGCGCCGGTACGGGGATCTGTGGGAGTGGGTCGAGCGCACCTCCGGCGCGACGCCCGAGGATGTGCGGCTGTTCTTCTCGAAGGGCATGCTCCTGAACGTGATCGCCGCGATGGATCTGCGTGGGCTGAGCGACCCCTGGGTGGCGGAGTGCCTGGGTGAGCTCGGAATCGTCGATCCCGAGGGCGGCTGACCCCTTTTTTCGAACGCGAACTTCGTAAGCACTAACTACTAAGAAAGGAATGGAGAGTGACAACTGACCGCAACAAGACCCTCTGGACGTTCGTGATCACGAGCCTCGCGCTCTTCATGACGACGCTCGACAACCTCGTTGTGACGATGGCCCTGCCGACGATCCAGCGCAACCTGCACGCGTCCATCTCCGGCCTGGAGTGGACCGTGAACGCCTACACGCTCACCTTCGCGGTGCTGCTCCTGATGGGCGCTGCGCTCGGTGACCGGTTCGGGCGCAAGCGCATGTTCCTGATCGGGATGGCGATCTTCACCGTCGGCTCCGCCGCGGCGGCGCTGGCGCCGTCGATCGGCGCCCTGATCGCGGCCCGCGCCCTGCAGGGTGTCGGCGGCGCGATCGTCACCCCGCTCACCCTGACCCTGCTGACCGAGGCCGTCCCGCGCGAGCGGCGCGGTCTGGCGCTCGGCGCCTGGGGCGGCATCAGCGGCCTCGGCGTCGCGCTCGGCCCGCTCGTCGGCGGCGCGGTCGTCGAGGGGATCTCGTGGCAATGGATCTTCTGGCTCAACGTCCCGCTCGGCCTGGCCGTCCTGCCCATGGGCTGGGCACGGCTACGCGAGAGCCGCGGCCCGTCGATGCGGCTCGACCTGCCCGGCGTGGCGATCGTGACCGCGGGCGCCTTCGGCCTCGTCTGGGGCCTGGTGCGGGCCAACTCGCAGGGCTGGACGAGCCCCGAGATCGTCGCGTCGCTCGTCATCGGCGCGGCGCTGCTGGTCGCCTTCGTCCTGTGGGAGCTGCGGACGCGGGAGCCGATGCTGCCGATGCGCTTCTTCCGCAACCGGACGTTCTCGGCCGCCAACGGCGCATCCCTGCTGATGTTCTTCGGGATGTTCGGGTCGATCTTCCTGCTCAGCCAGTACCTGCAGAACGTGCAGGGCTACTCGCCGCTCGAGGCCGGCGTGCGCACGCTCCCGTGGACGGGCATGCCGATGATCGTCGCTCCGATCGCGGGCGCGCTCACCGACCGTGTCGGCGGCAAGCCCTTCCTGGTTGCCGGGCTGGCGCTGCAGTCGATCGCGCTCGCGTGGATGGCGATCGTGATCTCGCCGACCGTGCCGTACATCGAAATGGTCGTGCCGTTCGCGCTCGCCGGAGTCGGCATGGGGCTCTTCTTCGCCCCGGTGGCGACCGTCGTCATGAGCTCGGTGCGGCTCGTCGAGGCCGGCCAGGCCTCCGGCGCGAACAACGCCATCCGCGAGCTGGGCGGCGTGTTCGGGGTCGCGGTGCTGGCGTCGATCTTCGCCCATCAGGGCGGCTACGGATCGCCCGACCTCTTCACCGACGGCATCGTGCCTGCGCTGTGGGTCGGCGCGGCCGTGGTGGGCGTCGGTGTCGCAGCGGCCATGTGCCTCCCCGGCCGGGTCGGCGCTCGGTCGGAGGCCGCCGAGCTGGCGGGCGACGCGGAGCCCGTCGCAGCCTGATCCGATCGGTCGAGGGCCGGCGTTCCTGCGGGGACGCCGGCCCTCGGCGTGGTCAGGGCAGCGGTTGGACGTGGGTCACGAGCGTCCCCCCGTGACCAGGTGGAGCGCGTACGCCGGCGGTTCGTCCCGGACCCCGAGCTCGGCGCCCGGGCGCAGGTCGAGCGCGATCGCGACGTCGGCGCTCGGGCAGCTGAAGACGGGGCGCCCGCCGCACGTCGAGTACATCGCTCGATGGACGTGCCCGGCGACCACGCGCAGGACGTTCGGGGCGCGGTCGAGGACCGCGGCGAGCCGCGCCAGCGAGTCCGGCTCCACGCCGATCTCGTCCATCTCCGCGATGCCGGTCACGAGCGGCGGGTGGTGCATGGCGACGACCGTCGGCGATTCGCGATCGGCCGCGAGCGCCGCGTCGAGCCAGGTCATCCGCTCGCCGCAGAGGCGCCCCCCGTCGTCGCCGGGGATGATCGTGTCGCACACCAGCAATCGCAGCCCCCCGACCCGGGCCTCGTACTGCAGGTAGTCGCCGGGGCCGGTCTCGACGCCGCCAAGCAGCGCATCGCGAAGCGCGCTCCGGATGTCATGGTTCCCCGGCAGCACGTGGACGGGCATCCGAAGCGGCGCGAGCAGCTCGCGTGCCCGGGCGTACTGGGCCGGATCGCCGTCCTGGGTGAGGTCGCCGGAGACGACCACGGCGTCGGGGGCCGGGTCGAGCTCGGCAAGCGCGGACACGACCCGCTCCACTCGGTGGTCCGGATCGGCGGCGCCGACTCCGGCGCCGATGTGCAGATCGCTGATCTGCGCGAGAAGGATGCGGTCGTCGGTGGTCAGCGGTCGGGAGCCTACCGCCCCAACCGGCGATCGTGGCCCGGTTCGGGCGGCCCCCCACCTGCCAATTGGCATGCGCGACGCATGTCAATTGGCGCGGCGGCGGCGCGTAGCTCAGGCCCGCGTTTGGGCCGCGAACACGCTCGCCGCGCCTCGGGCGACGAGCCTGCCCATGTCGTCGGGCAGGCGGGCGGCCAGGTCGCCGCGCTCGAGCGTCTCCAGGTAGGCGGCCGCGGCATCGCGGTCGTCGAAGACCACGCGCACGTCCACGTCGCGCCGCTCCACACGGGCGAAGCTGCGTCCGAGCACCTCGCCGCCGTTCTCGCTCGAAAAGCTCGAGTCGCGGCGCGTGCCGCCGACGAGGTCGTAGAGCTCGCGCATCGATTCGCGCCCGTTCGTGATCGCGACGAGCAGGCCGCCCGGGCGCAGGGTGCGGGCGAGCTCGGCCACGCCGCGGTCGAGGTCGGGCACGTGGTAGAGCATCCAGGCGGCGAGGGCGCAGTCGAACTCGCCGTCTCCGAATGGGAGCTCCTGCACGTCGCCGATCACCGCGTGGAGGCCGCGGGCCCGGGTCGCGCGCACCATCTCGGCCGAGGCGTCGAGCGCCACGACCTCGCAGCCGAGCTCCGCGGCGCAGCGGGCGGCCAGGGCGCCGGTGCCACAGCCGACCTCGAGCAGGCGCTTGGGTCCGGCGGCGCCCAGCAGCGAGAGCGCGACGTCCTGGGGCGTCCGGCCGTCAGGCCCCGGCCGCCAGACGGAGATGCGCGTCTCGAGCCGCTCGGGCGAGCGGTACTGCCCGCTCACGAACTCCTCGTCGTCGAGCCGCACGGCCGCAGGCTACCCCGCGAGCGGCGGCAGTCGGGCCGGGAGCTCCGCGAGCGAGTCGATGCGGATGTCCGCCCGCTCGGCATCCGCCAGCCCGGCGTGGAGGTGGCCCCACGGCCCCCGGCGGATGTGCACGGCGACCATGCCCGCGGCGTGCGCCGGCACGACGTCGTTGTCGACCCGGTCGCCGACGTAGGCGATCGCGTCCAGGTCGGCGCCGGCCAACCGCGCGATCGCCGCGAAGAACTCCCGCGCCGGTTTCGCGACGCCCAGACCCGCCGACGACGCCACCAGCTCGACGCCGCAGCTCGTGCGCAGGAACCGCTCCACCTCGACGCCCGTGTTCCCGGCGGCACCGACCGTGAGGCCCGTCTCGCGTAGGGCTGCGATGCACGGCAGGGCGTCGGGATAGAGGTCGTCCGGGCGCAGCTCGTCCGGGACGCCCGCTGCGGCCCGCGCCCGCCGCTCCGCCGCCAGGTCGAACCCCGGCCGGACGATCCGCAGCGCCTCGACATGGTCCTGGCCGCGGGCGATGGTCGCACCGAGGACGGCAGCGAGCGTCAGGTCGGACACCCCGAGCCAGCGGGCCCATTCCGACCACGCCCGCGACTCGTCGAGCAGCGTCTCGCCGACGTCGAAGACGACCGCTCGGATTCCCTTCGGCACCGGCCGGAGGCTACCCGGCGCCCGCCTCCTCGAGCGCCCGCCGGGTGAGCACGCGGGCCAGGTGCCTGCGATAGTCGGCCGATCCGGCCGAGTCGGAGGGCGGGTCGAGCCCCTCCGCCGCGAGCTGCGCCGCCTCGGCGGCGTTCCCGCCCGAGAAGGCCCGCTCGGTCGCCTCGGCACGTACCGGGGTCGGGGCCACACCCGTGAGCGCGATCCGGGCCGATGTCCCGTCGACGACGGCCGCGACGCCGACGATCGCCCAGTCCTGGGCGCGGCGGTTGAACTTGACGTAGGCCCCATTCGCCGCCTTGGGGACGCGGACGCCGGTGATGAGCTCGTCCGGCTCGAGCGATGTCGTCAAGAACCCGAGGAACAGGTCGCGGGCGGCGATCGTGCGGGCGCCGTCCGGCCCCTCGGCCGACACCTCGCCGTCGAGCGCGAGGAGCACCGTCGGCAGGTCGCCGTGGGGGTCGGACTGGGCCAGCGACCCGCCGATCGTCCCGCGGTTTCGCACCTGCATGTCGCCGACGCTCGCGGCCGCCTGGGCCAGGATCGGACAGGCGGAGCGCACCAGATCCGACCCGGCCACCTCGGCGTAAGTCGTGAGTGCGCCGATCACGATGTGCGCTCCGGCGTCCGTGACGCCGCGCAAGCCCGAGATGCCGCCGATGTCGATGAGCGTCTCCGGCGCCGCCAGCCGCAGCTTCATCATCGGCAGCAGCGAATGGCCGCCCGCCAGGATGCGGGCGCTCTCGCCGTGCGTGCGTAGGAGCCCGGTCGCGGCGGCCACCGTCTCGGGCCGCTCGTATGCGAATGCGCGCGGGATCACGCCGCACCTCCCTTCTGCATCGCGTTCCAGACCGTCTGCGGGTGCAGCGGCATGTCGAGGTCGCGGACGCCGATCGCGTCGCAGACGGCACTCACCACCGCGGGCGTCGAGGCGATCGTGCCCGCTTCGCCGATCCCCTTCACCCCGAGCGGGTTCGTCGGCGACGGCGTGACGGTACGGTGCGTCTCGATGTGCGGGACGTCAGCGGCGGAGGGGACGAGGTAGTCGACCAGCGTTCCGGTGACGAGCTGGCCGCCCGAGTCGTATTCGGCGGCCTCGTAGAGCGCCTGGCCGATGCCGTGCACGACACCGCCGTGCACCTGGCCGTCGACGATCATCGGGTTGATCACGTTGCCGCAGTCGTCCACCGCGATATAGCCGGTGATCTCGACCTTCCCCGTGTCGCGGTCGACCTCGACCTCGCAGCCGTGCGCCCCGAACGGGAACACGCAGTTGGGCGGGTCGAAGAAGACCGTCTCGTCGAGGCCGGGCGTGACGCCCTCCGGCATGTCGAACGCCTGCCAGGCGCGGAAGGCCACCTCCTGGATCGTCGCCCGCTTCTCCGGGCTGCCCTTCACCACGAACGCGCCGTCGGAGAAGTCGAGATCGTCGGGCGCCGCCTCGAGCATCTGGGCGGCGACGAGCCTGGCCTTGTCGCGCACCTTGCCTGAGGCCAGGTGCACCGCGGTGCCGCCGACGGCCAGGCTGCGGCTGCCGTAGGTGCCGAGCCCGTACGGCGCGAAGGCCGTATCGCCGTGGATCACCTCGACGTCGTCGAACGGCACGCCGAGCTCGGTCTCGACGATCTGCGACCACGACGTCGCGTGGCCCTGCCCGTGTGGCGACGTCCCGGTGATGACCGTGACCTTGCCGGTCGGGTGGATGCGGACGGTGGAGCTCTCCCAGCCGCCCGGCGTCAGCCCGAGCGCGTTTCGGGCGACGTCCGACGGGACGAACCCGCACACCTCGACCCAGGTCGAGAGGCCGCGGCCGAGCAGCTTGCCGCGGCCGGCCGCGTCCTTCCGGCGCCGCTCGAACGTCTCCTTGTCGTCGGAGAGCTCGAGCAGCCTGTCGAGCGTTTTGGAGTAGTCGCCGGAGTCGTACTGCAGCCCGATCGCGGTCGTGAACGGGAACTCCTCCGGGAAGTTACGCCGGCGGATCTCGGTGCGGGTGATCGCGAGCTCGGCGGCCAGCATGTCCATCATCCGCTCGATCGCGTGCGTCGCCTCCGGGCGGCCGGCGCCGCGCAGGGCGTCCGTCGGCACCGTGTTCGTGTAGACGTTCGTGACCGTCACGTCCACCTCGGGAATTGCGTAGGCACCCGGGGACATCAGGAACGTCAGCTGCGAGATCAGCGGCGTCAGCATCTGCAGATAGGAGCCGTAGTCCTGGACGTAGCGGGCGCGCATCCCGAGCACCTTGCCGTCCCTGGTGGCCGCGAGCGTCATGTGGGCGTCCTGGGCCCGGCCGTGGCAGGTGGCGAGCATCGCCTCGGAGCGCTCCTCGATCCACTTCACGGGCGCGCCGACCTTGCGCGAGGCAGCGGCGGCGATGAATTCTTCGGCGTACGCGTTCAGCTTTGCGCCGAAGCCGCCGCCGACGTCCGGAGCGATGGCCCGCACCTTGGCCTCGCTGACTCCGCAGACGATCGCGAGGAAGGTGCGCAGGAAATGCGGCACCTGGGTGGAGCTGTAGACGACGAGGTCGTCGCTGGCGGGGTTCCACTCGGCGACGACGCCGCGCGTCTCGATCGGCACGTGGATCAGACGCTGGTTGCGGATCGTGGC
Source organism: uncultured Actinomycetes bacterium (assembly GCA_963708365.1). GTDB lineage: Bacteria > Actinomycetota > Thermoleophilia > Gaiellales > JAICJC01 > JAICJC01. The sequence goes on along the minus strand of CAVPSM010000006.1, from coordinate 114,355 downwards.
CTCGCAGACCACATCGGCCTTCGCGAATGCGTCGTCGACGCCGGCGGTCTTGTGGGTCAGGACGAGAGCGACGTTCGACTCGAGCTCCTCGTGCACCTTCGGCGCGCCCTCAGCGAGGGCGGCGTCGACAACGGTCACGGCGGGCAGCTCGGCATAGTCGATGACGACCGCGTCGGCCGCGTCACGGGCCGCGTAGCGGTCGGCGGCGAGCACGACGACTATCGGCTCGCCCACGTGGCGGACACGGCCCTTCGCGAGCGGCCAGCGCACCGGATGCACCATGTCGCCGGTCGGATTCGACGCGCACGGCACGCCGGCCGCGAACTCGAGATCATCGGCGGTCAGCACGGCGGTCACGCCCGGCATCCCCGCCGCAGCGGACGTGTCGATCGCGGTGATGTCGGCGTGCGGGAGCTGGCTGCGGACGACCGCCATGTGCAGCATTCCCGGCAGCTTGATGTCGTCGACGAAGCGGCCGCGACCTGTGAGGAACTTGCGGTCCTCCTTGCGCAGCGCCGCGACGCCGATGCCCTTCGCATCTTGGGCCGTCGTCGCCATCAGACCGTCACCCCCGATGCGGCCCGGACGGCCGCGACGATGTTCTCGTAGCCCGTGCAGCGGCACAGGTTGCCCTCGAGGCCGTGGCGGATCTCCTCGTCGGTCGGCTCCGGGTTCGCCTCGAGCAGCTTGATCGCCGTCATCACCATGCCCGGCGTGCAGTAGCCGCACTGGAGGGCGTGGTTCTCGTGAAAGGCTTGCTGCATCGGGTGGAGGCCGCCGTTCTCGGAGACGCCCTCGATCGTCGTCACCTCGTGGCCGTCGGCCTGGAGAGCCAGCACGGTGCACGACTTCACCGCCTCGCCGTCCAGCCAGACCGTGCACGCCCCGCAGTTGGACGTGTCGCAGCCGACATGCGTGCCCGTCAGGTTCAGGTGCTCACGCAGCAGGTGGACGAGCAGCGTCCGCGGCTCGACCTCCGCCGTGCGTGGCCCCCCGTTGACGGTGATGGTGACGGCGCTCTTCATCGAGCCCTCCTCCGACGTCGGGGATGCGCATTTTGCATAGGCAGGTCTATCGCAGTCTGACGCGGACCTCAAGTCGCCCGCCACACGGCCCGAGCCGCCGTCTGTAAGCGTTTCGTATGGAACACGCCCGGGACGTTGACCCCGGCCCCGGTCGTGATTATCCAGAGAGGGAAGGCGCCGCGCCGCCCTGACGGGGGTCATCGGGCGGCGGGGCCGGAACAGGAGGATCGCACGTGATCGTCGAGCGCATCGGAGCAGCGGAAAGGAACGCGGATAGGAGGCATGCTGCGAAGCACGCCGAGACCGCGCTCCGACGGATGGGGCCGTCCGCTGCGACGGGGGAGCGGTCGTCGAAACGCGATCAGCGGCGCTTCGAGGTCATGCTCGTGCGCCGGATCGTCTCAGGCTGACGCAACGGGGGAAGCCGGACGCGCCTGTTCGCCTACAGGTGGAATGCCTTGGGAAGGCCGCGAGCACCGCGGGCCTTCCCAAGGTACCGCCTGATCCCGAGCATCTTCTCGGTGCCGCGCAGTAGCGAGTAGTGCGACATCAGCCGGTGCCGCACGGCGTGGACCGGCGTGTACCGGGAGAGCACGATCAGCGGGACGATGTTCTTGCCGCCGCCACCGCCCTCGTCGAAGGTCAGGAGCACCGCCGTGTGCCCGTGGCGGTAGGTGGGGCTCTTCACGATCATCGGGATCCAGCGCGAGAGCCACGTGTCGCCATGGGTCAGCGAGCAGTCGTGGGCGTCGTTGCAGAGGTTCGGCGTCACGAACATGAGCGCCGGCGCGTGGCCGGAGTGGAGCGCGAAGTGCAGCCGCCCGCTCCCCAGCCGCCCGAGCGAGCGCACGTGCCGGCCGCAGGCCCGGATCCGCGTGTAGTAGACGGCCGGGACGTGGCGGGCGGCATACAGCCCGGTGCTGCTGCGGTCGCACGGACTCGGCATCGACTCGGCGTAGCTGCGCCAGCGCAGGCCGTGCCGGGTCGCCTGCGAGAACAGATTCGGGCCTCGCACCGGGCACTGGAACGGCTGGCAATCCGACCGGATGCCGTGCGTGCTCCCGCTCGTCATCGCCAGGTAGTTCGGCAGGCTCGGGTGCGTGATCGCGTGGTAGTTCGAGGCCAGACCGCAGCGCCTGGCGAGGGCGGTCATGAACGGCGCCTTGCCGACCACCTGGGACGACGAGTGGTTCTCCATCACGATGATGATCACGTGGCGGATGACCGGCCGCGCGTGCACCGCCTGCCCGCACGCCGACGGCGCCGCGACCGCGCTTGCCTGGGCCGGCAGGGCGACGGTGGTCGCGATCGCCGCAAGAGCCCCTGCCACAGCTGCGCGTCGCCTCATCGGGAGGGGACGCTATCGAGTCCGGTCGTGCCGGGCCTGAGGGCGGAGTAAGGATCTGGTAAGCGTCAGGTGCCAACCTCGGACGTGCAGAAGGCGCAACGCCGGGCCGCGACCGGGATGTCGCTCAGGCACTCGGGGCACGCCTTGGTCGTCGGCGACTCCTCCGGCTGGCCCGCCGCCCGCCGCGCCTCGAGCATGTTCAGCGGCTTCACGACAAAGAAGAAGACCGCCGCCGCGATGACCACGAACGTGAAGATCGCGTTGAGGAAGTCGCCGTAGAGGAACGTGCTCTTGTTGATCGTGAAGCTCAGGTCGGCGAAGCTCGGCTTGCCGAAGATCGCCGCGATCAGCGGGGTGATGATGTCGGCGATGAATGCGGTGACGACCGCGCCGAAGGCAAGGCCGATGACAACCGCGACCGCCAGGTCGACGACGTTACCGCGGAGGATGAACTGCTTGAACTCCTTCAACATCGGTGACCTCTCTCGGTGGGATATCCGGACGACCGCGGAGGGTATCCGACGCTTATGATGGCGTCCATGGGCGGTCCGGTCGTGATCCTCGGCGGCGGCTCGACCGGCGAGGCTGCCGCGGGTGCGCTGCGCGGGTTCGAGCCGGAGACGCCGATCATGCTGGTCGAGGCGGGCCTCGTCGGCGGCGAGTGCTCGTACTTCGCGTGCATGCCGTCCAAGGCGTTGCTGCGCCCGCCCGAGGCGATCGCCGCGGCCCGCCTCGTGCCGGGGGCGGCCGAGGCCGTGACGGGCGCGATCGACGTCGAGCGGGCGTTCTGGCATCGCGACCAGGTCACCGGCGGCCTCGACGACTCGAGTCAGGAGACCTGGCTGGCTGACCGCGGCGTCGAGCTCGTGCGCGGCCGCGCACGCGTCACGGGCCCCGGCGCCGTCGAGGTCGGCGACCGCACGCTCGCATTCGAGCGGATCCTGGTCGCGACGGGCTCGGTGCCGACGATCCCGCCGATCCCCGGCCTGGCCGATGTCGACTACTGGACGAACCGCGAGGCGACCTCGACCCACGAGGTGCCGAGGCGGCTGATCGTGATAGGCGGGGGCCCGGTCGGCTGCGAGCTGGCGCAGGCGTTCGGGCGGATGGGTGCGGCGGTCACGCTCGTCGACGTCGCCGACCGGCTGATGCCGCGCGACCATCCCGACGCGGGCAAGCTGATCGCGGACGTCCTCGAGGGCGAGGGCATCGAGCTGAGGCTGGGGGCGAAGATCGAGCGGGTGGAGCCGGGGATGCGCATGCACCTGGGCGGGGGCGAGACGCTCGCGGCCGACCGCATCCTGGTCGCGACCGGCAGGCGGCCGAACATCGACGGCCTGGGCCTGGAGTCGCTCGGGGTTGCGATCTCGAAACGCGGCGTCGAGGTGGACGAGCACCTGCGCGCAGCCGGCAACGTGTGGGCTGCGGGCGACGTGACCGGGATCGCGATGTTCACCCACGTCGGCAAGTACCAGGCCCGGGTGGCGGCCGCCGACATGGCGGCCCGCGAGGCGCGCGCCGACTACCGGGCGATCCCGGCGGTCACGTTCACCGATCCCCAGGTCGCCTCGGTCGGCGATACGTCGGGTGAGGGGACGGTGGTGGGCGAGCGCGGCTCGGTGGCGCGGCTCTCGACGTACGAGCGGCCGAAGCGGCCCGGGTTCCTCAAGGTGTTCGCCGACCCGAAGCGGCGGGTCCTGGTCGGCGCGGTCGCCGTCGGCCCCGAGGCGGGCGAGTGGCTGGGCCAGCTCACGCTCGCGATCCGCGCCGAGGTGGCGATCGACGTGCTGCTCGACACGATCCAGCCCTATCCGACGTTCTCGGAGGCCGTCCAGTTCGCGGTGCGCGACCTCGGCCTGTGACAGGTGCCTGGCACCGCGACGCGGTGCCAGGCACCGGTACGGGTCACCCCACGGCGATCCGGAAGGCGGCGGTGTAGGACTCGCCGGGGCGGACGATCTGGAGGCTGTCGCCGCTGGCCAGTGCATTCGTCGGAGCCGTCATCGGCTCGTAGGCGATCAGGTCGTGCTCGGCCGGGGCGTAGACCTGGGCGTACTCGTAGCCCTCGACGAACTCGACGGCCAGCGTGCGGCCGCCGCCGGCGAGCGTGAACCGGGGCGCGGCGCCCAGGTCGGTGTAGCCGTCGTCGAAGGTGCGGGCGCCGAGGGGCCCGGCCGCGACGGTGACCGGCTCCTGCTCGCCGGTGGGGATGCTGCGCTCGTCGAGCACCATCCGCGTGCGGGCGGGGACGTCGATCGTCCACTCGGCCCGCGGCACCCCCGGCAGGCAAAGGTAGGGGTGGTAGCCGAACGAGACCGGGCACGGCCGGCGGCCGTGCGCGCGCAGCGTCGTGCGGATCTCGAGCCCGTCGGCGTCGATCGTCGCCACGACGGTCAGGGTGTGGGGATGCGGGAACACCTCGAGCACCGCCGAGTGATCGTGCGTGTCGAACTCGGCTCGCACCGCCCGCGGCATCCGCTCGGTCACTACGAACGGCAGCGCCCGCGGCAGGATGCCGTGGATCGCCAGCCCGTTCCCGTCGTGGTGGATGAGGTCGGACGCCGGTAGCGGCCGCGCGAGCCGGTTGGCCCACGGGTGCAGCAGGGGGATCCCGAAGGTGGCGCCCCGATCGCGATAGGCCTCGGGCCCGTCGCGGAGGCCGAGCACCTCGACGCCGTCGTGCATGAGCGAGCTCCCCACCATTGCGAGCTCCGGGATGAACGTCGCCTGCAGCCCACCGGCGGTGAGCGTCACCTCCGCGTCGCTCACGCCTCCGGCACCTGGACGAGCTCCACGGTGGCCCCGTCCGGGTCCGTCAGGTAGACGACGATGCATCCCGCCCAGTGCCGGCCCGCCTCGGGGCCGAGCGGCTGCGGCTTCGACCGGGCCTTGACGCCCGCCTTCACCAGCCGCCGGTGGGTGGCGACGATGTCGTCCACCTGGAACGCGATGTGGCTGCCCGCGTGATCCGGCGGCGCGCCTGCGTCGCCGCGCTCGATCAGCTCGAGCACGCGCCCGTCGCCGAGGTCGAGATCGGCGATCCGCACCTGCCCCGCTGCTTCGCCGGACACGGCGCTGAACGTCTCGGCCGCGGCATCGACCTGCTCGCGCACCGGCACGCCCAGCAGGTCGCGGTAGAAGTACAGCGACCGGTCGAGGTCGGCGACCGTCAGGCTGGCGTGATGCAGGCCGGTGACCGTCACCGCAGCCTGGCCGGGATCGCGTCTCGGGCGAACACGTCTTCGACCGTCTCCGCCCGCTTCACCACCTCGGCCTCGGCGCCGTGGACGAGCACCGTGGCCGGGCGCGGGAGGCCGTTGAAGTTCGAGGCGCAGGCGTCCTGGTAGGCGCCCGTGTCGAGGAAGGCGAGCACGTCGCCCGGCGAGACGGCGGGCAGGTGCGCCTCGGGCGCGATCACGTCGAACCCGCACGACATGCCCACCACGTCGGCGTCGAGCTCCGCCTCGGCATCGGCCCGCGACGCCGCCAGCACGCCGAAGCGGGCATGCTCGATCAGCAGGTCGGCCATGAACATCTCGGTCGTGTCCGTCTCCACCCACGCCCACTCGAGCGGCCGCGTCTGCCGCTTCGTGTTGCGCACCGTGGTGAGGTGGATGCCGGTGTCGGCGTAGAGCGCCCGGCCCGGCTCCGCCTCGAGCCGGACGCCGCGCGTGTCGACGCCCGCCGCGGCGAGGCCGGCGCGCAGCGCTCCGGTGAGCGCCTCGGCGAGCGCCTCGATCGCCGGCGCCTCGCCGTGGCCGGTCGGGTCGCGCGGCGCCGGGTAGCCGCCGCCGACGTCGATCTGCTCCGGCCGCCAGCCGTCGAGCGCACGGCACAGGTCGCTGATCGCGGCGGCGAAGCTCGCCCCCATCCCCGCCCACACGGCCGGGTCGGTGCTGTGGCGGCCGAGGTGGGCCATGACGCCGACGAGCTCGACCCCCTCCGCCGCGAGCGCGCCCCGCCCGACGGCGGCCGCGTCCTCGAGTGCGATTCCCGGCTTGTAGCGCTGGGCCGAGTCGCGCACCGACCGGCCCGGGTCGAGCTGGGAGGGTTGGGTCAGGTCGTCATAGTCCGGCCGCAGCCGTAGCCGAATGCGCGCCGTGCGGCCGGTGGCCTGCGCCGCGGCGGCGACCAGGTCGAGCTCGCCCGGGCTGTCGAGCGTCACCCGGGCGCCCGCGGCGACCGCCCGGCGGACCAGCTCGGCGTCCTTCACCGAGCCGTTCACCGAGATCATCTCCGGCGTCGTGCCGGCCGTGAGCGCTGCGTACAGCTCCCCCGGCCCGAACGTGTCGGCGCCAAGGCCCTCCGAGTTCAGGACGGCCCGCAGCGCCAGCGACAGGTTGGCCTTGAGCGAGGGCAGCAGCGACGTCGGCCCGTCGGGCCAGCCGGCCGCGAACGCCGCCCCGATGCGGCGGGCGTTGCGGCGCAGCTGATCCTCCGAGACGACGTAGAGCGGCGTGCCGAACCGGCGGGCGAGCTCGACGGCGTCGCACTCCTCGACCCACACGTGCCCCTCGCGGATCGAGAGGCAGTCGTCGATGCGAACGGCGAGGGTCACTTCGAGAGCCACATCTCCGGGATCAGCTCGAAGTACGAGCCGTCGAACACGAGCCCGTGCAGGTGCGCGGAGACGAACGTGGGCTGCTCCAGGTGGATGAACGGCGCCCAGCCGGCGTCACGCTGCATGAACAGGTTGTCGATCCTCGCCCACGCGGCGTTCCGGGCCGGGCCGAGCGGCATGGTCTTCGTCTGGTCGATCATCCTGTTCAGCATCGGGTCGTTCGTGTTCGAGGTGTCGTTGTTGCCGACGTTCACGATGTTCTGGCCGTTGAGGAGAGTATCGATGAAGTCCTCCCCCTCTGGATAGTCCTGGTCGAAGTGGTTGAACGCGATCTGTGGGTCGGTCTTCTCGTTCAGCAGCTCGTCCCAGTAGACCGAGTCGTCGATCGCGCGCACCCCGGTGACCTTGAGGCCGATCGAGCCGAGCACGCTCGCCAGGTACTGCGCCGCCTTCGGCGCCGGGTCGGCGTTCGTCGTCCAGATCTGCACCGGCGCGCCGACCGCCCCGGCCTGCTGGATCAGCTGCTTGGCCTTGGCCACGTCGTGCGGGTACAGGTTGGGCTCGTGGTAGGCCGTGCCGAAGCTGGGCGGGATCACCGTCTCGGTGGGCGTGCCCTGGCCGCCGAAGAGCTTCACGAGGGCGTTCCGGTCGATGGCGTAGTTGACCGCCTGGCGCACAGCCAGCTTGTTGAACGGGGCCAGCCGCTCGTTCATCGAGAAGTAGGTGTCGTTGTTGCGCGGGTACATGTGCACCTGGCTCGGGTACTGCGCCTTGAGCTGGGTCAGCCGGTCGGGCGGCACCGCCTCCATGTACCAGTCGAGCTGGCCGTCGATCGTCTCGTTCACGGCCTGCTCGGGCGTGACGCCGATCTGGATCTGCACCTGGTTCAGGTGCCCGTTCGGCGAGTTCGGCGACCACTGGTGGAAGTTCGGGTTGCGCACGAGCACGATCTGCTGCTTGGGCACGTACGTCTTCACCATGTACGGGCCGGTCGCGACCCGCCACTGCGAATCGGTCGAGATGTCCTTGTACGGCATGCCCGCGGGCACGGCGAAGGCGAACGGCATCGCCATGATGTCCAGGAACGCGCCGTCAGGGTGGGTCAGGTGGAACGCGATCGTCCCGGTCTTGTCGTTCGCGACGATCCCCGAGATGTGCGCCGCCTTGTGGGCCGCGTAGGCGTTGGCGCCCTGGATGATCGTGTAGAAGCCGACGCCCGGCGAGCCGACGTGGAACAGCCGCTCGATCGCGTACTGGAAGTCGGACGGCTTGACCGCCCGGTTGACCGGCGGCGAGAAGCGCACTCCGGGATGGACGTGGAACGTGTACGTGAGGCCGCCGTCGGTCACCGCCGGCATGGCGGTGGCGATGTCGGGCACGACCTCGGATCCGGCCGACCCGGAGGCCTTCTTGAACGTCAGCAGCCCGTTGTTGGTCGCCTCGAGCAGCTCCCAGCCCTCGACGGCGTAGGAGATCCCGGTGTCGAGGTGGTCGGGGTCGTCGGGTATGCCCGCGCGCAGCGTGCCGCCGTTCTGCACCCCGCCGCTCCCGCCCGAGCTCGATCCTGATCCGGAACCACACCCGGCCGCGAGCAGCGCCACGGCCGCCACCATCAGCGCTCGTCTCATCATTTCCCTCCCACTCCGAAGTGCTCCATTACTCGATCCGCGTGCGCGGGTCGAGCCAGACATACGCGACGTCGACCACCGTGTTCGCGATGACGACGAAGAACGCGCCGTACAGGGTCAGCGCCATCAGCGGCGGCAGGTCGAGGTGGGCGACCGACTCCTGGGCGTACTGGCCCACCCCTTCGATGCCGAAGATCGGCTCGATCAGGATGACGGTGCCGCCGACCGCCGCCCCGAAGTCGAGCCCGAACAGCGTCACCACCGGGATCAGGCACGTCCGCAGCGTGTGCCGGACGAGCACGCGCTGGGCCGACAGCCCCTTCGCCCGGGCGGTGCGCACGTAGTCGGCGTTCATCACCTCGAGCATCGATGCCCGCACGACCCGTGCGTAGAAGCCGATCGAGACGACCGCAAGCACGATCCACGGCAGGATCAGGTGCTCGGCCCACGAGACCGGGCTGGTCGCAAACGGGACGTAGCCGCCCGGGGGCACCCACGAGAAGATCGCCCACGAGTGGTACCGGAACGTGAGCAGATAGAGCAGCACGGCGCCGAGCCAGAAGATCGGGATCGACACGCCCGCAAGGGCGAGCACCGTCAGGACGCGATCGAGATACCGGCCCTGATGAAGGGCCGAGAGGACGCCGATCGCGACCCCCGTGACGAGCCATATCACGGCGGCTCCTATCGCCAGCGAGAGCGTGCGCGGGATCCCCCGTTCGATCGTGGGCAGCACGGGCGTCTGATCCTGGTACGAGATCAGGTCGCGCTTGATGAACAGCCGCTCCATCATGTCGCCGTACTGCACGTAGAGCGGCTTGTCGAAGCCCCAGTCCTTGCGGATCTGGCGGATGTTCTGCTGCGTCGGATGCCGGCCCGCCAGTCGCAGGGCCGGGTCGCCGCCCGGGATCACGTTGAAGATCACGAACACGAGCACCGAGATCGCGAAGAGCACGATCACGAGGCCGACGAGCCGCCTGAGGATGAACGCGCCCACTCAGGTCACCTGATCCTGATGCGGGCGTGGGGATCGAGGGCGTCACGCAGCGCGTCGCCGAGGACGTTCAGCGCGACGACGGTCACCATGATCGCGATCCCGGGGGCCACCGTCAGCGCCGGGGCGGTCACGATCGACGAGTAGCCCTGCTCGATGATGTTGCCCCACGACGGTGTCAGGACCGGGACGCCGACGCCCAGGAACGAGAGGGCGGCCTCGGCGAGGATGTTGTTCGCGACGATCAGCGTCAGCATCACGAGCGTGATCGAGGCGATGTTGGGCAGCAGTTCCCGGAGCATGATGCGCGTCGGCCCGGCCCCCATCGCCACGGCCGCCTCCACGAACTCCCTCCGCCGCAACGTCAGCACCTGCCCGCGGATCGGCCGGGCGACGTAGGGGATGAAGACGACCGCGATCACCAGGATCGGGATTGCGAGCGAGCTCGATGAGACGTGGAGCGGCCCCACGGCGATCCCGCCGACTGCGAACGTCGTCGCCAGCGCGACCGCCAGCAGGTACACGGGGAACGACCAGATCAGGTCGAGCAGCCGCGCGATGATCGAGTCGACGACGCCGCCCCTGTAGCCGGCGACCAGGCCCAGGACGAGCGCCAGGCAGACGCAGAGGACGGCCGACGTGAACCCGACGAACAGCGAGATCCGGCCGCCGTACAGGATGCGCACGAACAGGTCACGGCCGTTGGCGTCGGCGCCCAGCATGTAGCACGTGCGCAGGCCGGGCCCGATCGGGCGTGCCGTCCAGCGCCCACGACCGGGATCTTCTGGCCACCCTCGTGGATGTACCCCTGGATGTTCTGGTCGTTGGGGCCGTGGTGGCAGACGAGATCGACGAACAGCGGGGCGCAGCGGGAAGCAGACCAGGAGGATGGCGATCAGGATCGCCGACGACATGATCGCGGCCGGATTCCGGCGCAGCCGCCGCCATGCCAGCCCGAAGCCGCCCCGTCCACCCGTACGGCGACGGCCTCGACCGTCATGCGCCGGGATGCGTCACTTCGTGAGCTACATCGACGGGAACAGCTCGAAGTAGTTGCCGTTGAAGACCAGCCCGTGCAGGTGCGGCGAGACGAACTTCGGCCACTGCCGGTTCATGAACGGCGCCCAGCCGGCGTCGTTCTTCATGTACAGGTAGTCGAGCTTCGCCCAGATCGCGTTCCGCGCCGGCCCCAGCGGCATCCGCTTGGCCTGGTTGATCATCTTGTTGTAGGCGGGGATGTTCGTGTTCGAGTGTTGTTGTTGCCGACGTTGACGATGTTCTCGCCGTTGAGCAGCACGTCGAGAAGTCCTGGCCCTCGGGGAAGTCCTGGTTCCAGTCGTTGAAGGCGATCTGGGGGTCGCCCTTCTGGGTCGCGATCGTGGCCCAGTAGACCGACTCGTCCTCGGTCTTCACCGTCGCGTTGAGGCCGATCGGTTGAGCACGCCGGCCATGTACTGCACCGCCTGCGGCGTCGGGTCGGTGTTGTGGCCCCAGACCGTCACGCTCGCGCCCTCGACCCCCGCCTGCTGGATCAGCTGCTTGGCCTTGGCGAGGTTGTACGGGTAGAGGTGATGCGGGCTTGTAGGCCGGCGCCGAACCCCGGCGGGACGATGTTCTCGGTCGGCGTGCCCTGGCCGCCGAAGATCTTCACCAGCGCGTTGCGGTCGATGGCGTAGTTGACCGCCTGGCGCACGGCCAGCTTGTTGAACGGCGCCTTCCGCTAGTTCATCACGAAGTACGTGATGTTGTTGCGCGTGAACAGGTGCACCTGGTCGGGGTACTGCGCCTTGAGCTGGGTCAGCCGGTCGGGTGGCACCGACTCGAAGTACCAGTCGAGCTGGCCGTCGGCGATCTCGTTCACCGACTGCTCCGGCGTGACGCCGATCTCGACGTCGATCTCGTTCAGGTGGCCGTTCGGCGTGTCGGGCGTCCACGACTTGAAGTTCGGGTTGCGCGTGATCACGATCTGCTGCTTGGGCGTGTAGTTCGAGATCATGTAGGGGCCGGTCGCGACCCGCCACTGCGGGATCGTGGAGATGTCCTTCTCCGGCGTCCCGGTCGGCAGCGACGAACGCGAACGGCATCGCCATGTAATCGAGGAACGTGCCGTCGGGCTGGGTCAGGTGGAACGTCATCGTCATCGCCTTGCTCGTTCGGCGACGATGCCCGAGATGCCGCCCTTGCGGGTCTTGGCGTACTGCTCGGCGCCGACGATGCCGGTGTAGAAGCCGACCCCGCCGGAGTCGACCCGGAACAGGCGCTCGATCGAGAACTTGAAGTCGGACGGCTTGACCTCGCGGCTGACCGGCGGCGAGAACATCACGCCGGGCGCACGTGGAACGTGTAGGTCTTGCCGCCGTCGGTCACCGTCGGCATCGCCGTGGCGATGTCGGGCACGACCTGCGCGCCCTCGCCGCCGGCGGCCTTCTTGAACGTGAGCAGGCCGTTGTTGGTCGCCTCGAGGATCTCCCAGCCCTCGTTGGTGTAGGACAGGCCGGGGTCGAGGTAGTCGGGGTTGTCGGGGATCCCGGCGCGCAGCGTGCCGCCGTTGACGGGCGTGCCGGACGACCCGCCGGCGCCGCCCGCGGTCGGCTTCCGCTGCCGCCGCAGCCGGCGGCCAACAGGCCGGGGCGGCGACGCAGCCAGGGCGGCTGCCGCCGGGTCATCGCAGCCCTCCGCTCGGGCCGACGGCGCCGCGCTCGACGCCGTCGGCGACGGCGGGCATCGCGCGGCAGCCGCCTCGAGCGTGCGGTCGATGTCGGCGTCGGTGTGGGCGCCCGACGTGCAGGAAGAGGCCCTCCTGGGGCGGCTGGATCAGGACGCCGCGCTCGCGCAGCTCCGGCGAAGAGCACGGGGAACGGGCTGCTGGCTGCACGATCGCGTGGGCGGCGCGGTAGTCGGCCGGCGGCTCGGGGGCGAACCAGAGCTGGAAGAGGCGCGCCGGTACCGCTCCACGAGGCCTCGACGCCGGCGGCGGCCGCCGCGTCGACCAGGCCGTCGGCCAGGCGCCGCCCGCGGGCGTCCAGGTCGTCGTAGAACGCCGGGGGCGCCGGTGACGCCGGCGGCGGCGATGACCGCCGCGCACACGAGCGGGCTGGAGTTGTAGGTGCCGCCGTGCATCGTCCGCCCGTCGGTCACCATCTCCATGACTGTCGCGGCGGCCGCCGAGGGCGGCGACGGGGAACGCCCGCCCCGAGCGCCTTGGCCAGCACCGTCAGGTCGGGCGTGATGCCGAAGAGGCCCTGCGCGCCGCCCGGCGCGATCCGGAAGCCGGTCAGCACCTCGTCGAAGATCAGGAGCGCGCCGTGCTCGGTCGCCAGCTCCCGCATCCGCTCGAGGTAGCCGGGCGCGGGCATGATGGCGCCGCAGTTGCCCAGGATCGGCTCGGTGATGACCGCGGCGATCTCGGAGCCGTGCTCGGCGAAGACGCACTCGAGCGCGGCGGTGTCGTTCCAGCTGCCGATGATCAGCGTGCCGGCCACGGCCGCCGGCATCCCGGCCGACCCCGGCGCAGGCGTCGGCGCATCGGCCGGGCCCCACTCGGTCGGCCCGGGATGGCCCGACCAGTGGATCGCGTCCGACCAGCCGTGGTAGTGGCCCTCGAAGCGGAGGATCTTCTCGCGGCCGGTGAAGGAGCGGGCGAACCGGATCGCGTACTGCACGCACTCGGTGCCGGAGCTGCCGAACCGCAGCAGGTCGATCGCCGGCATACGCTCGGTGACCGCTGCCGCGGCCTGGCCCTCGAGGTCGTGCGCGAGCGAGAAGAGCGAGCCGCGCTCGCGCAGCGTCTCGGTGATCGCGTCGATGACCGCGGGCGGGCGGTGGCCGAGGATGAGCGGCCCCTGGCCCATCACGTAGTCGATGAAGTCGTTGCCGTCCTCATCGGTGATGTGCGCGCCCTGGCCGCTGCGCACGAACACGGGCACCGGCAGGTAGCCGGAGCGGTGCGAGCGGGTGCCGGAGCCGACGCCGCCGGCGATGCTCCCGGCGGCGAGGTCGTAGAGCTCCGCGGAGCGGGCTGTCGACGGGGTGACGTGGGTGTCGCTCATGCGCTTGCCTCCAGTTCCTCGAGCTCGAGCCAGGCTCCGTAATGCGTGCAGGTGCGGGCGGCGGCCTCGGCGCCGAGCCGAAGGGCCGCCTCGAGCGTCCCACCCTCGACGAGGGTCGAGATGCACGCGGCAATGTAGGCGTCGCCCGCGCCCAGGGTATCGACGACCGAGACGGGCACGGGCGGCTGGTGGTGGATGCGGCCGGCCAGGGCCAGGCTGCCGTGGCGGCCGCGGGTGACGACGGCGGTCGCGGCCCCGGCGGCGACGGCGCTCTCGGCCAGGCCGGTGGCGCCGTCGGCCTTGGCGCCGGGGGCGGACAGGAACGCGACCTCGAGGTGCGGGCACAGCTCGGCCATCCGCTCCGGCGAGGACGCGTGGGAGAAGTCGTACGAGAGCCGGGCGCCGGAGCGGCGGAGGCCGGTGAACCCCTCGACGCCGCCGGCCAGGCCGGCGCCGTGCACCCAGACGCGGCGCCCGAGGTCGGCGAGCGTCGCCGGGTCGGGGCGGTAGGCGCCGCTCTCACCCAGCACCTCGCTCTCGAACACGCGGTCGCCGTCGTCGGTCAGGCGGATCGTGGTCACGCCCGTCGCGCCGGGTCCGGTGTGGACGTGCGACGTCTCGATCCCGCGCGACAGTGCGGCCTCGAGCACCGTCTCGCCCGCGGCGTCCGATCCGACGGCGCCTGCGTAGGCCACGTCGTGGCCGAGATCCCGGAGTCCCACCGCGACGTTGAGGGCGTTCCCGCCCACGAACTCGCGGTCGAGCGGCGGCAGGTAGTGGTCGAGGCAGTTGTCGCCCATCGTCGCGACCGGCTTCACGGCCAGCCTGCTCCGGACAGCACCTGGTGGCCCATCAGGGCGCGCTCGTCCAGGTCGTCGATCCCGCGCAGCAGGGTGGAGTAGACGATGAACCACTGCAGCGCGACCTTGAGCACGAAGGGCTGCAGCTGGGGGTGGACCGAGGGGTGGTCGTGGGCGTCGAAGACGCGCACGCGGGCGCCGTGCGCCGCGGCCACCGACGCGGACCGCTCGGCGACCGGCCGCGACTCGTCGCTCCCGAGCAGGAAGATCATGTCCGGCGACTGGCGGTCGAGCATCTCGGCGGGGCCGTGGCGGAACTCGCTGCTCTCGATCACCGAGCTCGCGATGCGCATGTTCTCCATGAACACCGTCAGGCCGAACTTGTAGGCGAGACCGTAGAGCGGGCCGGCGGCGAGGCAGTAGATCAGGTCGGAGCCGGCCAGCTCCTCGGCCAGCTCGCGGCTGCGGGCGCGGGTGTCGCGGAAGGCGCCGCCGACCGAGGCCGGGATCCCGGCGAGCGCGTCGAGCACGCCCTTGGCGGCGCGGTCGCCCTCGAGCCGGCCCCACTCGCAGGCGAAGGTGGTGACGGCTGCGAGCGGCAGGCTGTAGAGGCCGGGCGATCCGTACATGAGCGTCTCGTCCGCCTCGGTGCCGATGGGCGTGTCGGGCTTCCCGACCAGCGCAACGGTGCGCGCGCCTCGCTCGCGGGCGAACCGCAGCGCGGCGAGCGTGTCCTCGGTCTGGCCCGAGTACGACGCCACGAAGACGACGGAGTCGGGGCCGAGCCGCTGGGGCGCCCGCCAGATCAGGTCGTAGGAGCGCGAGACATCGGACGAGACGGGGACGTAGCGGTCGAACAGCAGCTTGCCCGACCACATGCTGGCCCACGAGCCGCCGCTGCCGACGAAGAAGACGTGGCGCGTGCCACCCGCCCGGCAGCGCGCGGCCAGCTCGCGCATCTGGGCCGCGCCGTCGCCCATGAAGCGGGTGAGGTCGGCCTCCAGATGGGGTGCGCTGAAGAGCTCGGAGGCGAGCGCGACCTCAACGCGATGCTCGAGATCCGACATGACTGAGAACGCTATCATCTCGCCCGATGTCTGTCACCATCCGTGATGTCGCCCGGGCCGCCGGCGTGTCCACCGCGACCGCCGCCCGCGCCCTCGGCGGCTACGGACACGCCTCTCCCGCCGCCCGCCGGAAGGTGAGCGAGAGCGCGCGCAGCCTGGGCTACCGGCCGAACGTGGTCGCCCGCGCACTGGTCTCCCGGGCGACAACGACAGTCGGCCTCGTCGTCGGCGATATCGAGAACCCGTTCTTCGCCGCGGCCGCCCGCGGCCTCGCCGACGTGATGGATGCGCACGGGTACACCGTCCTGCTCGCGAACGCCGACGAGGACGCCGGCCGCGAGCGCCGGGCCGTCGACGCACTGCGCGCCCGCCAGGTCGATGGCATGGTCGTCGTGCCCGCACCCGAGGCGTCGCCCGAGCATCTGGCCGAGCTCGTCTCGGCCGGCGTGCCGCTCGTCCTGCTCGACCGCGTCGTCGTGGGCGTCGCCGCCGACAGCGTGCTGGCCCGGAACGCTGCGGGTGCGCGCGCCGCCGTCGCCCATCTGGCCGGCCTCGGCCACCGCCGCATCGGCGTCGTCTCGGACTCGCCCGAGATCACGTCGTCGGCCGAGCGCATCCAGGGCTACCGCCAGGCGCTGCGGGCGGCGGGCGTCACGCCCGATCCGGGGCTCATCTCGATCGGCGGGCCGACCCGCGATGACGGCGAGGCGGCGGCGTTGCGGCTGCTCGACCGGCCCGACCGCCCCACGGCGGTCTTCACCGCGAACAACTTCATGACCGTCGGCGCGCTGCGCGCCGCCCGGTCGCTCGGCCTGCGCATCCCGGAGGATGTGGCGCTCGTCGGATTCGACGACCTCGACTGGACGACGCTCGTCCAGCCGCCGGTGACCGTCGTCCGCCAGCCCGTCGCCGACCTCGGTCGCGTGGCCGGAGAGCGGCTGCTGCGCCGGCTCGACGGCGACGACAGCCCGCCGAAGCGGATCCGGCTCGCAACCAGCCTCGTCGTGCGCGGCTCCTGCGGAGGGCGGGTATGACGACGGCCGAGCTGGTCGCCCGCCTCGTCGCGGTCGACTCCACAAACCCCGACCTCGTCGCCGGCGGCGCCGGCGAGGCGGGCGTCGCGGGCGTGATCGCCGCCCACATGACCGAGCTGGGGCTCGAGGTCGACCGGCTGGGACGCCGCTCCCGGCCGGCCCAACGTCGTCGGACGGCTGCCCGGCACCGGCGGCGGCCGCTCGCTCATGTTCTGCGGCCACACCGACGTGGTCGGCGGTGAGCCCGGGGCGTTCGTGCCGCAGGTGCGCGACGGGCGTATGCACGGCCGCGGCACGTGCGACATGAAGGCCGGGATCGCGGCCGCGCTCGCCGCCGCCGGCCGGCTGGCAGCCGATCCGCTGGCGGGGGACGTGCTCGTGGCCTGCGTGATCGACGAGGAGTGGCAGAGCGTCGGCGCCCAGGCGCTGGTCGAGCGGTACCGCGCCGACGCGGCCGTGCTGCCCGAGCAATCCGACCTCGACGTGATCTTCGCCCACGGCGGGTTCGCCTGGTACGACGTCATCAGCCGCGGCGTCGAGGCCGCCGGCGGACGACCCGAGCGTGGCCGCGACGCGATCACCCTGGCCGGGCCGGTGCTGACCGGGATCGCCGAGCTCGAGCGCGAGCTGACCGCGCGGGAGACGCCGGAGTGGGGACGGCCGAGCGTGCATGCCTCGACGATCCACGGCGGTCGCGACTACCCGAGCTATCCCGGCGAGTGCGTGATCGGCGTCGAGCGCTGCATCATGCCCGGCGAGACGGTGGCGCAATCGCTGGCCGAGATGTCGGCGCTGCTCGACCGGGCGCGCGCCGCCGACGCGACCTTTGACGGCGAGTGCCGCACGGTGGTCGCCCGCGAGCCGGTGCTGCTCGACCGCGACGAGCCGGTCGTCCGGGCCGCGATCGACGCCGCCACGGCGGTGCTCGGCCGGGCGCCGGTCGTGCGCAGCGACTACGGCTGGATGGACTCGGGCATCCTGGTCGAGGCGGGGATCCCCTGCGTCGTCCTCGGCCCGACCGGCGACGGCCTGCACACCGTCGACGAGTGGGTCGACCTCGAGTCCGTCGACCTCTGCGCGGACGCCTATGTGCGGATGGCGCGCGTCCTCTGCGGCTGAGGCCGGGGTGGACAGGGTCTCCGGCCATGCGGCGCCCCTTCCTGCTGTTCTACGTCCTCGTCTTCCTGGACGAGGTGGCGCTGCTCTCGATCGTCCCGCTGCTCCCGGCCTACACGCGGGCCTACCACCTCTCCGACGTCCGGGCGGGCGCGCTGCTCTCCGCCTCCAGCCTGGCCATCGTCATCGCGTCCGTCCCGGCAGGGCGCCTGAGCGACCGCTTCGGGGCGCGCATCGTCACGCTGGTCGCGTCTGCGATCGCCGCCGCGGCGATGCTGGGGAGCGCCGTCGCCCCCGACTTCGTGGCGCTGCTGGCGGCCCGCGCCGCCTTCGGCGTCGGCTCGGGGACGATCTGGTCGGCGGGGATCTCGTGGCTGAGCGACTCGGCGGAGGAGGACATTCGCGACCGTGCCCTGGCCCTCGTCGTGACGACTGCAGGGGTGGGCTCGATGATCGGCCCGGTCTTCGCCGGCCTGCTGGCGGATCACGTCGCCCGCGGGGCGGTGTTCGCCGTCGCCGGGATCCCCATGATCCTCGTCGTCGTCGTCCTCGCACTGGGCCACCCCGGCACGCGCAAGCGCCACGGGCACCAGCCGCTCGGAGAGATCGCGGCGGGCATGCGCGCCTCGCCGCTGCTGGCCGGGGCGATCGCGATCATGCTGCTCGGCGGCGTCGGCGATGGTGTCGTCAACCTGGTCGCGCCGCTGCAGATGGGCGACCACGGCCTCTCCTCAGGCGAGATCGGGGCCTGGCTCTCGGTCGCCTCGACGATCTTCATCGCGTCGAGCCTGGCCGTTGCGCGTGTCGGCCGGCGGGCCGTGTCGCTGCGCCTGGCGGGGCTGATGGCGGCGCTGCAGGCGGTCGCGCTCATCCCGGTGCTCCTGTCCGGTGCGGTGGCGCCGATCATCCTGACCGTCCTGGTGCGGTCGGCGGCGGTGGGGCCGCCGTACGCGATGGCCTTCCCGCTCGGTGCGCTGGGGGCAGGCCGGCTCGGCTTCGGGACGGGAACGGTGAACGGCCTCATGGGGGTCGTCTGGGGGGCGGCGAACTTCGTCGGGCCGCTCGCCGCGGGCGCCGTGATCGCCGGGCCGGGCGACCGCGCCGCCTATGCGCTCCTGGCCGTCTGGTGCCTGTTCATCGCCCTCGTGCTGATGCGGGCCGGCCGCCGCGAGGACGCCGCAGCCGCCGCGCCGTGACGGCCGATCGGCGATAGTCCCCGGCCATGGATCTCGCCCTCACCGACGCCCAGCGCGAGCTGCGCGAGCGGTCCGCCCGCTACGTCGACACCGTCCTCATACCGCTCGAGGAGCAGGCCGAGCTGGCCGGCGGCCGCCTGCCCGACGACGCCGTCGCCCGCGTCAGGGACGGGGCCCGCGAGGCTCGGCTCACGGGCGGAAACCACGCGGCGGTGCACGGTGGGCAGGGCTGGTCGGCGTTCGAGCAGGTGCTCGTCCAGGAGGAGCTCGGCCGCAACACCAACGGCGTGTGGTGGCACATGGGCGGCGGCTACAACGTGCTCTCGCGAGGCACCCCCGAGCAGATCGAGCGCTATCTGCTGCCGACGCTGCGGGGCGAGCGGGCCGACGCCTACGCGGTCACCGAGGGCGGCGCCGGCTCCGACGCCGGCGGGATCGCCGCGACGGCCGAGCGCACCGCGACCGGCTGGCGCATCCGGGGCGAGAAGTGGTTCGTCACGTCCGGCGACATCGCCGACTACGACATCCTCATGGTGAACGTGGTGGACGGCGACGACCGCCTGCCGACGCTCTTCCTGGTCGATCGCGACCGGCCGGGCATCGACGTCGTCGACGATCCGCCGTTCACGCACAACTACCCGCACGGCCACCCGACCGTGCGCTACGACTGCGAGGTCGCCGCAGACGCCGTGCTCGGAGGCGACGAGATGATAGGCCGCGGCGGCGAGCTGCAGAACGAGTGGTTCGTCGAGGAGCGCATCCACATCGCCGCGCGCTGCGTCGGCGCGATGCGCCGGCTGCTCGACGAGGCGGTCGCGTGGGCGGTCGAGCGCGAGCAGTTCGGGCAGCGCATCTACGACTTCCAGGGCATCAGCTTCCCGCTCGCCGACTCCGCCGCCGACTGCGCCGCCGCCCGCCTGCTCACCTACCAGGTGGCGCAGCTGGTCGACGATGGCGCCGACCCCAAGCTCGTCCACGGGCGGGCCGCGATGGCGAAGCTGTTCGCCTCCGAGGCGGCCTGGCGTTGCGCCGACCGCTGCGTCCAGGTGCTGGGCGGCCGCGGCTACATGCGCAGGTACGCCGCCGAGCGGTTCCTGCGCGAGCTGCGCGTCGATCGCATCTGGGAAGGCACGAGCGAGATCCAGCGCCTGATCGTCGCCCGCGGCCTCGAGAAGCGCGGCGTCGAGCGCATGCTCGACATCCAGGGCTGAAGCGGGGTCTGACCCCGAACGCCGGCCGTGACAGTTCCGCCACATCTCGGCACCAAGCAGCTCACGACCCTCCACGCGATCGGGCAGTCGCTCGCGCTCGGGCCGGTCTTCTCGGCGGCGCTGTTCATCGGCTTCATCTCGCTCTTCGCCGGCTTCTCCACGCCCGTCAGCATCCTGCTCGGCGGCCTCGGCGTCATCGCGCTCGGCTACGTCGTCGCCCTCTACGCCCGACGCTTCGCAGGCGCCGGATCGATGTACGAGTACCTGGCCCGGGGCGTGCACCCATGGGTCGGCGTGCTCGCGGCCGGGATCTACTTCCTCGGCATGCTCTTCCTCGGCGCCGGCGGCGTCTACGTCGGTCTCGGCTTCCTGATCATGGGCTACTTCAACGCCCATCTGTCGCTCGACCCGCCGTTCTTCCTGTGCGGCTTCGCGGCGCTCGCACTCGTGCTCGCCCTGAACCACTTCGGCGTCCGCCTGGCGGTGCGCGGCGTGCTGCTGCTGGCCGCGTTCTCGATCATCCCGCTCCTGATCCTCGCCGTCACGATCATCCTCAAAGGCGGGGCCGAGGGGAACACGCTGCACGCGCTCAGCTTCGCCGGCGTGGACTGGGACGGCCCGATCTTCAAGGGGATCCTGATCGCGGTCACTCTCTACATCGGCTTCGAGGCGGCGGCGGCGATCGCCGAGGAGACGCCCAACCCGCACCGCTCCGTGCCAGTGGCGGTGCTCTCGACGGTCGCGATCGCCACCGTCTTCTACGTCCTGATGGCCTACGCCGTGATGATCGGCTTCGGCCAGGAAGCGGTCATCAAGGGCGCCGCCGCGGCCGACCCGGACGCCCTCGGCACGCTCGCCAAGCACTACGACGGGTGGTTCCTGCGGGGCTGGATCGACCTCGTGGTGATCACCGACGCGCTCTCCCTGTCGGTGGCGTTCACCGTGGCGGCGACGCGCGGCGTGTTCGCCCTCGCCCGCGACGGCCTGCTGCCGCGATACCTGGCGACCACCTCGAGCCACGACACGCCCCTCGGCGGCAACGTCGTCTCGTTCCTCTTCTCGATCGCGTTCCTGGTGTGGGCGTCCGTCGTCCACTACGGCGCCGCGTTTCAGTTGCCCGACACGCTGGCCGCATTCCAGATCCTGTCGCTCGCGGGGTCGTTCATGATCGAGCTGATCTACGTCCTCCTGGCGCTGGGCGCGTTCGTGCTCGTGCTCAAGAGCGAGCCGGCGCGGAAATGGTGGTGGCAGCTCCCGGTCGTGTTCGTGGCGCTGCTCACCCCGCTCGCTGCGTACAAGGGGGCGCTGTGGCCGTGGCCGGTGTACCCGATCAATCGCGGGATCTATGCCGCGATCGCCGCCGCGATCATCGCCGCCGTCTGGGCGATCGGGGTGCAGCTGGCGAAGCCCGACGCGGTGCGCGGGGCGGCGGCGTACGCCACCCGGATCGAGGACGTATCGCCGGCTGCACCGGTCGACCTCGGGCTGTGATCGAATTAGAGGCGTGAACGAGTCGCGCCGGATCGAGGTCAGGAGCGTCGTCGACCAGGTGTACGTCGCCGTGCGCGAGCGCATCCTCGTGGGTGAGCTCCCGCGCGGCGCCCGCCTGCGCCAGGAGGAGCTGGCCGCAGAGCTCGGCGTGAGCCGCACCCCGCTGCGCGAGGCGCTGCGGCGCCTGGCCAGCGAGGGCCTGGTCGAGTTCAGCCCCAACCGCGGCGCCACCGTCTCGCGTGACGACGTCGCCAACCTCTGGCACGCCTGGGCGGCTCGGGTCGCGATCGAGCCCGGCGCCGTCCGCCTGGCGGCGCAGGTGCCCGACCCCGACGCGGTGGCCGGGCTGCGCGCGCTGATCCGCGAGCAGCGCGCCGGCGTCGACCGCGGCGGCGACACCTACGCCGCCAACCGCGACTTCCACCTTGCCCTGGCGGCCGCGTCGGGCAACCCGCACCTCGTCCGCTTCGCCGAGACCCTGTGGGTGCCGCGCATCGCCCGCCGCATCTACACGCTGCAGGCGGTCGACCCGCGCCGGGTGTTGGCCTGGGCCGACGATCACGACCGCATCGTCGACGCGATCGCCGAGGGCGACGGCGACCTCGCCGCGGCGCTCACCCGCGAGCACATCGCCGCGTCGCCGCCTCCCAGCGGCGATCCGGCCGGCGCCGCGCTGTCAGGCGAGCTCGAGCGGGAGCTCGAAGGCGACGACCGTGCCCGACCCGGGGGCGGAGCGGACGTCGATGCTGCCCCCGGCCAGATGTAGCCGCTCGCGCATCGTGTCGAGGCCCATCCGGCGCTGGCGGCGGCTGCGCTCGAACGCCGCGTCGACGTCGAAGCCGCAGCCGTCGTCGGTGATCCGACCGTGCAGGCGGCTGTCCCGGGCCTCGATCTCGATGCCGATCGCGCTCGCCCGGGCGTGCTTGCGGATGTTCACGATCGCCTCGCGGACGGTGCGGTAGGCGAGCTCCTCGACGACGTAGGGGTAGCGGTCGGGCGGAACCGACACCGAGGTGACGACGCCCGCCTCCTCGGCGAGCTGGTCGGCCAGGTCAGCCAGCGCTCCGGCCAGGCCCTCCGCCTGGAGGCTGGGCGGGCGCAGCTCGAACATCAGCCGGCGGGTGCGGTCGGTGGCCGCGCCCAGCGTGCGCCGGGCGGCCCCGACCACGGTCGTGATCCGCTCCCGGTCGGCGGTCTCGGCGACCTGTCCCAGCCGGTCGAGCGCGACGAGGCAGGCCGTCAGCACCTGGACGGTGTCGTCGTGCAGCTCGGCGGCCAGGCGGCGGCGCTCCTGTTCCTCCGCTCGCAGGAGCCGCTCGATCGCGGTACGGCGCTCGCGCTCGCTGCGCCGGACTGACTGTTCGAGCCGGCGGCAGCGCTCGCGCAGGCGCGCGACCTCGAGCGTGCCGTTGCCGTCGCCGCGGGCTGCCGGCGAGACGACGCCGGCCGTTTCGTCAACGCGCGATGCCACTCGCTACGGGGTCTCCGCCACGCCGCGGTCGACGGCCCCGAGCCCGTTCCAGAGCGCTTCCAGCGCACCCTCGAGGTTCCCCGAGCGCTGCTCGACGAGCGCGAGCACCTGGTTCGCCTCGGCCACGTAGTGCGGCGCTGCGGTGTGCTCGAGGAGCTCGATCGCGCTGCGGCACAGGAACCTGGCCTCGTCGAGGTCGCCGTCGTGCAGCGCGGCCCGCGCCAGGACGAGCGTTGCGCTGCCCGCGACGCCGGGCTCGGTCGCCTCGGTCTCGGACAGCGCCCGCCGCGCCGCCTCCCGTGCCCCTTCGACATCCCCGGCGATCAGCGCCGCCCGGCCGCGGTCCGCGCTCAGCGTTGCCAGCTCCGGCGCCGCCCCCGCGTCGCGCATGAGCTCGCCTGCCCGCTCCAGATGGGCGTCGGCCTCGGCCGGCCGGCGCTGGTCGACGAGGATGCCGCCGAGGACGGCGTGGGCGCGTCCCAGCAGCAGGGTGTGCTCGGTCTCCTCGAGCTGGGCCACGACTTCGCCCATATACCGCTCCGCGAGCCGCAGCCGCCCCTGTTCGGCGTATGTACGCGCCATCGCCCAGGCCAGCCGGGTGCGCCCGATCGGGTCGGAGATCGACTCCTCGACCTCGAGCACGTCTGCCAGCACCGCTTCGGCGTCGGCGAACCGGCCCTGATCCGTGTATGCGCTTGCCAGGTAGATCCCGAAGCGGATCACGCCGCGGGAGTCGACCGGGGGCTTGCGCGTCTCCTCGAACGCCGACCGCAGCACCGAGATCGCCCGGGAGAGGTCGCCGACGCCGGCGTATGCCCGCCCCAGCGACTCGTGCAGCCCCGGCCGCAGCCGCGCGCTCGCGCTGGGCTCGAGGTCGCGCGCCTGCTCGAAGAGCGCCACGGCGCGTTCGTCCTCGCGCCCTTCGATGGCCAGCTGCCCCATACCTTCGATCGCCCGGCTGAGCGCATGCATGTCGCCGCACGCGCGGGCCTCCTCGGCGAGCGCCTGCAGCGACTCGGCGGCGTCGTCTGCCCCCATCCGGACGGCCATCTCGGCGAGGCCGATGCGGGCCGGGAGGATCGTCCCCCCGGCGGCTCGGCCCGCCAGCTCGGCGGTCGTGACACCGAGCCGGCGGGCCAGCTCCGCCAGGATGCGCGGCGACGGTACCCGCTCCCCGGCCTCGATCCGGCAGATGTACGCCGGAGAGCACCCCGGGAACGCGAGCTGCTTCATCGACAGACCGCGCTCGGCTCGCACCGTACGCAGCCGCCGACCCAACGAAGACGGGTCGTCGACGTGCGTCGGTGCAGGGCGGCCCACGGCTCACAGCATAACGGGCATGGGCAGTTCTGTCGATGGGAATTGACGAAACGTCTCAGCATCGGTACCGTGTCCCCTCCTCGGGTCCACGCGAGTAAGGAGCGCCGTAGATGTACGCCGGCAGGCTCTGGCCGTAAGTCATTCAGAACGTCCGGCGCCCGCGGTCGCGCGACTTGCGGGGCGCGACGAGACCTGGAGCCGCGGCGGGCAGGCCGCGGCTCAGGGCTCGAAGACGACCGGGTTCCGGAGCGTTCCCACCCCGTCCACCGAGACGTCGACGACGTCGCCGTCGCGCAGATAGCGCGGAGGGGTGCGGGAGTCGCCCACGCCGCCCGGCGTGCCGGTGGCGATCACGTCGCCCGGCTCGAGCGTCATGCCGGCCGAGGCGTACACGATGAGCTCGACGACCGAGAAGATCAGGTTGCGCGTATTCGAGCTCTGGAGCACCTCGCCCGATACGGTCGCCTTGACGTCGATCGCGGTCAGGTCGACGCCGTCGGCGCTCGCGACGCACGGCCCCATTGGCGCGAACGTGTCGAAGCTCTTGCCGAGCGTGAACTGGCGCAGCGGCGTCTCGAGCTGGGCGCGGCGGCCGGAGACGTCGTTCACCGCCGAGATGCCGCCGACGGCGGCCCGGGCCGCATCGGCGTCGGCGCGGTAGGTACGCCGGCCGATCACGATCGCGACCTCGGCCTCATAGTCGGGCCGCGTCTCCTCGCGGGGGACGACGATCGTGTCGCCGTGGCCCACCAGCGCCGACGGCCACTTCGCGAACAGCACCGGCACCGTGGGGATCTCGAGCTGCGACTCCTCGGCGTGGTCGCGGTAGTTCAGGCCGATCCCGATCAGCTTGCGGGGGACGCACGGGTGTAGCAGGTGTGCGTCGGCGACGCCGACCCTGGGTCCGGACGCCGATGCGATCAGCTGCCAGGCATCCGGCGAGGCGTCGAACCCCTCGACGGGTGCGGGCCCGGCGTCGACGATCGCCTCGTCCTCGAGCCGGCCGAGCCGGGCGGCGCCGTCGGCGCCCGCGTAGCGGACCGCCTTCATCGGCCCTGCTCCGTCCGCAGCACCTTGAGCGCGTTGATCGCGCGCGGGATGCCGGTGTAGGGCGCGGTCTGCAGGATCGTCTCCTCGATGTCGGCGTCGGAGACGTCGATCGCGCGCAGCGCCTCGATGTGCGCGGCGACCTGGGGGTCGGAGCTGCCGAGCCCCGTCAGGAGGGCAAGGATGATCAGTTCGCGCTCGCGGGCCGAGAGCCCGCCGCGGCTGTGGACGTCGCCGAACACCCAGTCCACCAGCCAGCCGGCCATCGGCTCGCCCATCCGCTCCAGAAACGCGTCGCCGCCGGGGTGGTCACCCAGCTCGGCGAGGCGCGCCGTCCCGCGCTCGTGGCGCTCCGCCTGGTCCATCATCGCCGCGTCCTCCTTGACCCTCTTCGGGCCACGGGATACTGTATCCAATCGTGGCCGACCCCCGTGTGCGCGTGGACGTTACCGGATCTCCACGGTGGGGCGCCCTGACGGGGCGACCGGGTGCTTCTGGACGGCGGCGGCGAGCTCGCGGCGGCCGATGCGACCTTCCTCGCACCGGTCGAGCCGACCAAGATCATCGCCACCCACCTCACCTACCGGAGCCGGGTCGAGGAGTACCGTGCACGGGTGCCGGCCGAGCCGTCGTACTTCATGAAGCCGCCGTCGACGCTGAACGGGCACCGGGGCGTCCTACGCCGCCCGCGCGGCGCCCGCTTCCTGAACTACGAGGGCGAGGTGGCCGCCGTGATCGGCCGGCCGATGCACGGCGTGCCGGAGTCCGATGCGCTCGGCTACGTGGCCGGGTACGCGCCGGCGAACGACGTCGGGCTGCACGACTTCCGCCACGCCGACCGCGGCTCGATGCTGCGTGTGAAGGGCCAGGACGGCTTCTGCCCGATCGGCCCCGGCCTGACCGTCGCGGCGGACTTCGACCCGACCGACTTCCGCATCCAGACGTTCCTGAACGGCGAGGTCGTGCAGGACGGGACGGCGGCCGATCTGATCTGGCCGATCGCCTACCTGCTGGCCGATCTCAGCCGCCTGATCACGCTCGAGCCCGGCGACGTCGTCCTCACCGGCACGCCGGCCAACTCGCGGCCGATGGAGCCGGGCGACACCGTCGCCGTCGAGGTGTCCGGGCTGGGCCGGCTCGAGAACCGCGTCGAGGACTGGGACGTCGACCTGGCCGGACCGGGCGAGCAGCCGCAGGTGTCGGCGCAGACGCTGCACGTGGCGACGGCCATGCCCGAGGACGAGGCCGAGCGGACCGTCGCCGGCGGGGAGACGACATGAGCACGGCCGCGCAGGACGCGCCGGGCGTCGCCGCGCGCACCGGCCGCCAGTTCCTCGACGGCCTGCGCGGCGACGCGCGGGAGCTGTGGCTGAACGGCGTCAAGGTCACCCACCCGCTCGACCACGACGAGCTGCACGGCGCGGCGCTCTCGCTCGCCCGCGTCTACGACCTCCAGCACGAGCACGCCGGCGAGATGCTGGCCCCTTCCCCGGCCGACGGCCGCCTGGTCAACGTCACCCACCTGATCCCGCGCTCCCGCGAGGACCTGGAACGGCGGCGGCGGTCGATCGAGCTCGTGGCCTCGCTCTCCGGCGGGACGATGGGCCGCACGCCCGACTACCTGAACGTCACCTTCGCCTGCTTCGCCGGCCGCTCCGACGTGTGGGCACGGCGCGGCAACGAGCAGGGCGCCGAGAACCTCGTCGCCTACCAGGCCGAGATGCGCGACCGTGACCTCTCGACGACCCACTCGATCATGAATCCGCAGGTCGACCGCACCAAGCCGGAGGCCGAGCAGGCCGCCGGCCAGGTGGCGCTGCACAAGATCGGCGAGACCGAGACCCACATCACCGTACGCGGCGCACGGATGCTGGCGACGCTGGCGCCGTTTGCCGACGAGCTCACGATCTACCCGGGCTCGGACATCCGCCCGCAGGACGGCCGCTACGCGCTCGCCTTCGCGATCCCGATGGGGACGCCCGGGCTCAAGTTCATCTGCCGCGACTCGTACTCGAAGCCGCGCTCGCAGGTCGACTTCCCGCTCTCGTCGCGTTTCGACGAGATGGACGCCGTGGCGATCTTCGACGACGTCGAGGTGCCGAAGTCGCGCGTGTTCCTCGACGGCGACACCGACGGCTACTCCGAGGTCATCACCGACACGGGCTGGCGCGGCCACATCATGCACCAGGCGTTCACGCGCGCCTACGTGAAGCTGTCGTTCGCCCTCGGGCTCGGCCACATGATCGCGAACACGACCGGCGTTGGCCGCTTCGACCACATCCAGGAGAAGCTCGGCCAGATGTGGAACATGTGCGAGCTCACCCGCTCGGCCCTCGTGTCGGCGGAGGCCGGCTCGCAGCTCGACGAGGGCGGCGTCTGGTATCCGGACGACCGGCCGTTCCTGGCACTGCGCGGCGAGATGCCGAAGTGGCTCCCCTACTGCAACGAGCTGCTGCAGCTGATCGGCGGCGGCGGGTTCATGTGCACGCCGTCCGAGGCGGACATGAAGGGGCCGATGGCCGACGCGATCGCGACCTTCTACCAGGCCGCTGGGGCAGACGCCGAGCGTCGCATCCGGCTGTTCCGGCTGGCCTGGGACTACATCGGCTCCGACCTGGGCGGCCGCGGCGAGCTGTACGAGCGCTTCTACCTGTCCGACTCGTGGCGGATGACGGCGCTCGCGTACAAGATCGCCGACAAGAGCTTCGCGGAGTCACTGGTCGAGCAGTTCCTGCAGGACTAGATGATTGATTTCACGCCCCCGTACGGTCTGGGCGGCTGCGACGGTTCGCAGCCGCAGCCCCACCGACACCACACCCCAACCACCAACCCGCTGTGCGGCCAGGCGCGCGGGGGCGTGGAATCGATCATCTAGCCTGCGGAGGATGACGAACCAGTCCGGATACTCGCTGCCGCTCTCGCCTCGCGGCACCGCGTCTCTCGTCCCGGCGCCGCCGTGGCACTACGTGGGCGATTTTCTCGTCATCGAGTACTGGGCCGACCCGGCCGCCGTCGCCGCCGTCCTGCCCGACGGGCTCGAGCCGCACGCCGACCCGGGCCGGTGCGCAGCGCTCTTCGTCGACTGGCAGTCGTGCTCGGACTCGGGTGACGAGCTGCTCGAGCCGGCGCGCGGCCAGTACAAGGAGTTCTTCATCGTCGTGAACGCGATGCTCGACGGCGCGCCGGTCACGACCTGCCCGTACATCTGGGTGGACAGGGACTTCGCCCTCGCGCGCGGGTGGATCCAGGGCTTCCCCAAGAAGCTCGCCCAGATCGACATGACCCGATCGTTCGGGCTCGACTGCCGGGCCGAGGGACGGACGTTCGCCGGCACGGTCACGGCCAACGGCCACCGGGTGGCGCAGGGGTCGGTGACGCCCGAGCGGGTGGCCGAGTCAGGGCCGACGCACAACGACCCACCGCTCGTGAACCGGCGGTACTTCCCGCGTCTGGCCGCCGGGCATCACGCCGACCCGGCCGTGCACGAGCTCGTCCGCGCCCGCAGCCGCGACCGGTCGATCTCGGCGATCCACGAGGGACCGGCCACGCTCGAGCTGTTCGACGCCCCGGCGGAGGAGCACGCCGCCCTCGCGCCGGCACGCATGGGCAAGGGCTTCCGGTTCCAGTTCGCCTACACGGTGGACGACCTCGAGACGGTGCGGGATCTGCGACAGAGCGAGGGGCCTGGCCCCGGTGGTCGGCTGTGAGCACGGTCGCCGGCGTCGACGTCTCGCCGGAGCACTACATCGGCGGGGAGCGCGTCGCCTCGGCGGAGCGCTTCTGCGACCGATCGCCCATCGACGGCGCCCTGCTCGCCGAGGTCGCCCGCGGCGGTGAGCGCGAGGCCGACCTGGCCGTGCGCGCCGCGGCCGCCGCGTTCCCCGAGTGGGCCGCACTCGGCCCGGCCGGCCGCGCGCCCTACCTGCACCGGCTGGCCGACCTGATCGACGCGAACATCGAGCGGCTCGCCACCGTCGAGTGCCTCGACATGGCGATGCTCGAGCGCTCGCTGCGGGCGCGCGTGATCGGCCGCGGCGCCCGCAACTACCGCAGCTATGCCGACCTCGCCGCCGGCTACGAGGAGCGGGTCTGGTCGAGCAACGGCACCGCCAACCGCGTGATCCGGATGCCGTCGGGCCCGGCGGCGGTGATCACGCCGTGGAACGCGCCGTTCATGCTCTCGACGTGGAAGACCGCGCCGGCGCTGGCGGCCGGCTGCACGGTGATCCTGAAGCCCGCCGAGTGGTCGCCGCTCTCGTGCTCGCTGCTCGCCGACCTCGCCGGCCAGGCGGGCCTGCCCCCGGGCGTCTTCAACGTGATCCAGGGCATCGGCGAGGAGGCGGGCGCCGCACTCGTCGCCCACCCCGGCGTGCGCCGTGTCAGCTTCACCGGCTCGCCCGAGACCGGGCGTCTGATCGGCACCGCTGCCGCCGCCAACCTGGTGCCGTTCACGGCCGAGCTGGGCGGGAAGGGGCCGCTGATCGTCTTCGAGGACGCGGACGTCGAGGCGGCGGCGAAGAAGGCCGCCGGCCAGTACGACGATGCCGGCCAGGTGTGCCTCGCCGGCACGCGGCTGCTCGTCGCCGAGTCCATCCGCGACGACTTCCTCGAGCGCTTCCATCGCCACACGGACGCCCACGTGCTCGGCGATCCCCGCGCCGACGACACCACCGTCTCGCCGCTGATCCACCCTGACCACCTGGCCCGCGTCGAGGGTTTCGTCGAGCGGGCGCGCGCGCACGGCGACCGGATCGTGCGCGGCGGTCGCCGGGCCGAGCTGGGCGGCCTCTACTACGAGCCGACGCTGATCGAGCCGCGCGGGAACGACTCCGAGGTCGTCCAGCGCGAGGTGTTCGGGCCGGTGCTGACGTTCCAGACGTTCTCGAGCGAGGCCGAGGCGATCGAGCTCGCCAACTCCACGCAATACGGGCTTTCCGCCGTCGTCTACACCGGCGCGCACGACCGAGCCGAGCGGGTCGGCCGGGCGGTGCGCGCGGGCACGGTGTGGGTGAATACGTTCCTCGTCCGCGACCTGACAGCGCCGTTCGGCGGGATGGGGATCTCCGGCATCGGACGGGAGGGCGGCGACTACGCGCTCGACTTCTACTCCGACCTGAAGACGCTCCAGATCGTCGAGGGCTCGACCGCATGAGCGCGCCCGCGGTCATCGACTTCGAGAACGACGCCTTCACCGAGGGCATCCCCCACGAGCTCTTCCGCTGGCTGCGCGACAACGAGCCGGTGCGCTGGTACGACTGGCCGCACGGGAAGGGCTACTGGGCCGTCACCCGCCACGACGACCTGGTCGCCGTGCACAAGGACACCGCCACGTACTCCTCCGAAACCGGTGCGACGGCGCTGGAGGACCTGGAGCAGGACGCGATCGAGGCGCGCAAGTCGATGCTCGACACCGACCCACCCCGGCACACCCGCCTGCGCGCGCTGGTGAACCGGGGGTTCACGCCGCGCGCGGTGGCCGCGTACACCGACCTGCTGCGCGAGCTCACCGACCGCATCCTCGACCGGGCGCTGCCGATGGGGGAGTTCGACTTCGTCGACGACGTCGCCGCCGTCCTGCCGATCCGCGTGCTGTGCGAGATCCTGGGCGTCCCGCACGAGGACAACCGCAAGCTGATCGAGTGGGGCGACGCGATGATCGGCTCGACCGACCCTGACCTCTCGGACATGTCCTACGAGCATCCGTCGAGCGACCAGTACCGGCTGCTGCCGTTCCGCAGCCCGGTCGCGCTCGAGCTCTACCGCTACGGCCACACCCTGGCCGCCGAGCGGCGCAAGCAGCCGGGCGACGACATCGTGACGAAGCTCGTCGAGGCCGAGATCGACGGCGAGCGGCTGACCGAGCAGGAGTTCGACGCGATGTTCCTGCTGCTCGTCGTCGCCGGCAACGAGACCACCCGCCAGGCGATCGCCCACGGCCTGCAGGCGTTCATGGACTTCCCCGACGAGCTCGAGCGGCTGCGGGCCGACCCGTCGCTGATGCCGACGGCCGTCGAGGAGATCATCCGCTGGGCGACGCCGGTGCTGCACTTCCGCCGCACCGCCACACGCGACGTCGAGCTGCGCGGCGCGGAGATCAAGGAGGGCGACAAGGTCGTCACCTGGTACGCGTCGGCGAACTTCGACGAGCGCGCGTTCACAGACCCGCTCCGGTTCGACGTCGGCCGCAAGCCGAACGACCACGTCAGCTTCGGCCGCGGCGGCCCGCACTTCTGCCTGGGCGCCCACCTGGCCAAGCTCGAGGTCAGGATCATGTTCGAGGAGCTGCTGCCGCGGATCGCGTCGATCGAGCCGGCCGGGCCGCCCCGGCGCATCCGCACCAACTTCACCAACGCTCTCAAGGCGATGCCCGTCCGCGTCGCCGCGGCATGAAAGGATCCCCGCGTGGCCGATAGCACCCTGAGCGCGCTCGAGCAGCGCGGCGTCCGCACCGTCCGCATGACCTATCCCGACCTGCACGGGATCTCGCGGGGCAAGGACTATCCGATCTCCCACATCGCCAACGTCGTCGACGACGGCAGCACCTATTGCGAGGCGATCATGACGGTCGACCTGCGTCACAACGTCGTCGCCGGGCCGGAGCACGGCTTCCAGGACATCCTCGCGCGGCCCGACCTGGAGACGCTCGTGCCCGTGCCGTGGGAGCCGGACACCGCCTGGTGCCTGGGCGACCTCTACCGCATGGACGGCTCGCCGTACGAGGTCGATCCGCGGGCGGCGCTCCGGCGCGCGATCGAGGGCTACGCCGAACTGGGCGTCTCGCCGGTGATCGGGCCGGAGCTCGAGTTCTACCTGTGCGCGCCGGATGCGGACGCGCCACACGGGTACCGCCGCTACGTCGACAACCCGAGCCACGTCTACACGGTCGGCCACGTCGCCGACCCGCGCGGCGTGCTGACCACGATGCTGCACGCCTGCGTCGACATGGGCCTCGGCGCGATCGCGGCCAACCACGAGTTCGGCCGCAGCCAGTACGAGATCAACCTCATGCACGGGCCGGCGCTCGACGCCGCCGACCGCGCCTTCCGCTTCAAGGCGGTGGTGAAGGACCTGGCCGCCCGCGAAGGGTTGCTGGCGACGTTCATCGGCAAGCCCTGGAACGACGACGAGGGCTCGGGCTTCCACCTCCACATCTCGCTGGCGGACAAGGACGGGAACAACGCGCTGAACGGCGACGGCGACGACGGCCTCTCGCCGATGGCGCGGCACCTGATCGGCGGCCTGCTCGAGCACGCGCCGGCGCTGATGGCCTTCTTCAATCCGACCACGAACGCCTATCGGCGCCTGCATCCCGAGGCGCTCGTGCCGACGCTCGTGAGCTGGGGCCACGACAACCGCCTCACGCTCGCCCGCGTCCCCCGCGAGCGCGGCGGCGCCACCCGGGTCGAGTTTCGCGTCGGCGACGGGGCGGCCAACCCGTACCTGGCGATCGCATCGGCCCTGTTCGCCGGGCTCGACGGCATCAAGCGCGAGATCGAGCCGCCGGCGCCGCTCGAAGGCCTGATCTACGAGCTGCCCGAGATCGAGACGATGACGCCGCTCCCGACGACGTTCGAGGCGGCGCTGGACGCGCTCGAGGCCGACACCGTCCTCACCGAGGCGATGGGCTCCGAGCTCGTGCGCGTCTTCCGGGTCATCAAGGACGCCGAGCTGGAGCGCGCCCGCCAGACGGTGACCGACTGGGAGTTCGCCGAGTACACCCACCACTTGTAGAACCGCGGGGGAACCCAGGGTTCCCCGCGAGCCCCCTCCTTAAGTTCTCTCGATTCGCGGGGGTGCTCCGGCGAGACGCGGTCTCGCCGGAGGCTGCGTGAGGACCCGCCAGGCGGGGTCAGACCCCTCTTGGCGGGGTACCTCTGAGCGGAACCGGGGCCAGGCCCCGACTCGGGGCCTGGCCCCATCGAAGGCGCTACCAGCCCGAGCCGACGATGCCGATCACGCGGCCGCTGGGGACGAGCGCGTCCTCGTCCAGGCCGCCGAAGGCGCCACGGTGGAAGATGAGCGGCTCGCCGCCCGAGCCCTCGAAGTCGACGACCTCGCCGACGACGAGGTCGTGGTCGCCTGCGACGTGGACGCCGGTGACCTCGCACCGCAGGATGGCGAGGGCGTGCATGACCGCCACGTAGCCGGCCGGGTCGACGATCGTGTGGCCGGGCGGGAACGGCGCGCCGGGCTTGGCGAAGGCGAGGGCGACCTCACGCTGGCGCCGGTGCAGGACGTTCACGGCGTAGTGGCCGCTGCGGCGAATAACCTCGAGCGTGCGCGTCCCGTGGGCCAGCGAGACGAGCACGAGCAGCGGGTCGAGCGAGACCGACGTGAACGAGTTGAGGGTCATCCCCGCGTGGGTGTCGCCGACGCGGCTGGTGACGACGGTGACCCCGGTGGCGAATGCGCCGACGACCTCGCGGAAGTCGAGCCGGAGGCGGGGGTCGTGTTCCACGGGGGCGACCATATGCCAGCCTCCCCGACCGCGCAAACGGGTGAATACCAGGTGCCTGGCACCGGTTGTTCATGGCGCGCCGCCATTGCCGGTTCGGCAATGATGCGCGGATGCCGCCCACCGGACGACCTGCCGAGCGGCGCCTGGCTGCGGTCGAGCGGGCGCTGCGCGTCCTCGACGCGTTCCTACGCGTCCGCGGCGACGCCGGCACGACCGAGCTCTCGCGCCTGACCGGGATCAATGCGAGCACGGTCTCGCGCACGCTCTCGACGCTCGTCGACGCGGGCTACGTCGAGTACCTCCCCGAGACGGGCCGCTACCGGCTCGGCACCCATCTGCTCGCGCTGTCGAATCACGTGCTCGCGGGCCTCGACCTGCGGGTGCTGGCGCGACCGCACCTCGAGGCGCTCGAGATCGAGGTCGGCGAGACGGCGACCCTGTCGCTGCCCTCCGACCCGGACGCGATCACCGTCGACTTCGTCCCCAGCCGCGCGACCGTCGCCTCCGTCGCGCGCGTCGGCCGGGCGAGCGTCGCCCACGCCACCGCGACCGGGAAGGTGATGCTCGCCTTCGCGGGCGGTCCGCCCCGCGGCGGGCGGCTCGACCGGTTCACGGATCGCACGATCGTCGACGCCGGCGAGCTCGGCCGGGTCGTCGACGCCGTGCGCGAGCGCGGCTGGGCGCGCGCGATCGGCGAGCGCGAGGAGCACCTGAACGCGATCGCCGCGCCCGTCCTCGGCGCCCGCGGCGAACTGGCCGCCATCCTCGGACTCCAGGGCCCCGACACCCGGTTCGATGAGCCCGCCCAGGACGCGGCCGCCACGGCCCTCGTGCGCAGCGCGGTGGCGCTTTCCGATGAGCTGGGTTACCATGGCCCTGCAGTTTGGAAATAGCTTTGCCGCATCGGCAATAACCTCGAGGAGTGTGAATGGCCACTCTGCCCGACCGCGTCAAGTACCTCGTCATCGGAGCCGGCGTGCACGGGCTCTCCACCGCCTGGCACCTGGCCAAGGAGCAGCGGGCGGGGGGCGAGGAGCCCGACGTGCTCATCGTCGACAAGACCGGCATCGGCGCCGGCGCCTCCGGCATCGCCTGTGGGGTCGTGCGCAACAACTACTTCCAGCCGGCCATGTCCGAGCTGATGGCCGCCAACGTCGAGGTGTGGGAACAGGATCCGCCGGGCTTCAGCTACCACCCGGTCGGCTACGTCGCCCTCGGCTGCAGCACCCAGGTGTCCGACCTGACCGCCGTCTACGAGCGGCAGCAGCGCATCGGCTACCCGTCGGAGCTGATCGTGGGCGCCGACGCGGTGCGCAGCCACATGAAGGAGATGTTCCCCGACTGGCGGGCGCAGGGCGTCGAGGTGTGCCTGCACGAGGAGAAGGGCGGCTACGCCAACAACATGGCCTCGATGCAGGGCCTGGCGAAGAAGGCCCAGGAGGCCGGGGCGCGGCTCGTCGCCGGCGTGCACGTGACCGGCTTCGACATGGACGACTCGGGGGCGGTCAAGACCGTGCACACCGACCAGGGCGACGTCGCCGTCGAGCAGGTCGTGATCGGCGTCGGCCCGTGGATCGCCTCGCTGTGGGAGATGCTCGGCCTGTCCGACCGCATCGACGTGCGCACACCCGAGGGCGAGGTCCACAAGGATCAGGAGATGTGGACGTACTGGTATCTCCAGGAGGGCGAGATCGAGGTCGATCCCAAGCTGCTCTCCCTCCCCGACGGCTCGATGCCGCCGGTGCTGCACGTCGACTCCGACGCGCCGCTCTACGACGACGAGGGCACGCTGATCACGGACGAGCTCTGGGGCAACTACTTCAAGCAGGATCTGCACGGTGTCCAGGGCGGCGCCGCCCCGATCATCGTCGGACACGATTTCCAGGTCGACCCGTACCCGACCGCCAGCGTCGACTCGAGCTTCTCGGACATGTGGTGCGCATCGCTCTCCCACTGCATGGAGCGGTTCGCGGGCAAGCGCGGCACGTACAAGAACGTGCGCTCCGGCGGCGTCGGCTGCTTCACCGCCGACAGCTTCCCGATCTTCGATTACATGCGCCCGAACGTGTACGTGATCGCCGACTCGAACCACGGCTACAAGATGATCGGCGTCGGCCGCGAGGTGGCCCAGGTGATGACGGGTGGCCACTCGAGCGTGCTCCACCCGTTCCGGTTCGAGCGCTTCGTGACCGGCGACCTGCACCCGGTGTCGAACAGCCCGTACCCCTGGAGCTAGCGGCCGCGCGCACCAAACCGCTGATCGGGGTCTCGGCCGGCTTTCACGGCTACGGCGACTATGCCGGGGTCGGGTACCAGCGTGCGCTCGTGATGGCCGGGGCGGTGCCGATGGTGTTCTCGCGCGTCCCCGGCGGGCTCGACGACCAGCTCGACCGGGTCGACGGTGTGATGCTGGCGGCCGGGCACGACATCGACCCGGCTCGGTACGGCCAGGCGCCGCACCCGTTACTCGGGACGGTCGACGCCGCCCGCGATCGCTTCGAGATCGAGCTCGTCGAGCGGGCGGTCGACCGCGGCCTGCCGATCGTCGGCACCTGCCGCGGCATGCAGATGCTGAACGTCGCCCTGGGTGGCTCGATGGTGCAGGACCTGAGCCTGGCCGAGGCGTGGCGCTCGCACCCGTCCGACCCGACCGGGCGCTACTGGCGCCGGTTCCAGGAGGCGACCATGGCCGACCTGCCGGCGCCCGACCATCCCCGCCATCCGATCGCGCCCGTGCCGGGCACGCGTCTGCACGAGCTGCTCGGCGACGAGGTCTGGGTCGACAGCTTCCACCACCAGGCGGTGGACGAGGTCGGTCCGGGACTGGTCGTCTCGGCCCGCGCGCCGGACGGCGTGATCGAGGCGATCGAGATGCCGGGGCAGTTCGTGCTCGCGATGCAGTGCGAGCTGCACGAGGAGTGGCGGGTCGAGCCGCGGGTGCAGGTGGTCGTCGAGGCGTTCGTGGCAGCGGCCGGCGAGCCCGTCGCCGCCTAGCCGCCCCGGCGCGGCCCGCTGCGGGCATGCGCGGCCAGGATGACGACCGCCGCGCCGGCCGCGGCGACTGCGGTGCGGGTCTCTCCCAGGGCGGCGGCGGCGACCGGCGCCGTAGCGACGCCGGCCAGACCGGCGATCGTGAACGCCCGGGTCGCACGACGTCGGCAGCCAGCGTCGCGGCCGCCGCCGTGGTGCCGGCGCGCCGGCCGACGTTGCGGGCTCCGCTCGACCCGGTGGCCTGCCGGCGGACGTCCTCGCCCGTCAGCGCCCGGACGACGTAGTACCCGGTGGCGATGCAGCCGATCGCGTAGGCCGCGACGACCGCGACGACGGCCCTCATGCGAGCGCGAGGGCGATCACGCCAACGCACACGAGCACCGCGCCGATCGCGCGCTCGCGTGACACGTGCTCGTGCAGGTAGATCGCGGCCAGGGCGGTGGCCATGACGACGCTCGTCTCCCGCACCGCGGCCACGGACGCCGCGGGGGCCAGGCGGAGGGCGGCCAGGACGAGCCCGTACGCCCCGAACATCGCCAGGCCGGCCGCCGCCGACCAGCGCGAGAACCCGCGCACGATCACGCCGGGGCCGCGGACGGCCGCGAGCGCCGAGGCGTAGAGGATGCCCTGCGTGGCGAGCACGACCTCGAAGTACGGGATCGTCGCGGCGTGCTGGAGCCCGCTCTTGTCCACGACCGTGTAGAACGCGATCGTCGCGGCGATGCAGACGGCCATCGCGGTCGCGACGACGTCTCCGCCGCGGCCGACGCCGCGGACGAGTAGCACGCCGATCGCCACGGCCACGACGCCGGCAGCCTCGGCCGCCGACGGTTCGGCAGAGGTGGCCACCGCCGCGCCCACCAGGACGAGGACGGGCGCGAGACCGCGCGCGATCGGGTAGACGAGCGACATCTCGGAGCGCCGGTAGGCCGCGGCCAGGAGCGCGAAGTAGACGAGCTCGGCGGCGGCCGAGGCGGCCATGTACGGGATCGCCGACTCCTGCACGTCCCAGGTCAGCACGGCGACCGGCGCGAACACGGTGACCGCGAAGAGGACGGCCGCGGCACCGGCGCCCTCGGGGTCGCCGGCGCGGGCGATGAGCACGTTCCAGCCCGCGTGCAGCGCGGCCGCGACCAGGGTCAGCGCGAGGGCCTCGGCGGGCACCCGGCGGGGCTACCGGACGAGCGTCAGGATGGCGTTCACGTGCCGGGCCACGGCGGCGGTCGTCATCGGACCGGCCGGGAGCTCGACGGCGAACGACGAGCCGCGCGCGAAGCGGTGGTTCTGCCACCGCGATGCCGTGCCGCCGGGGTTCGGGCTCAGGAACAGGCGCAGCCCCACCATGTGGGCGTACCGGCGCGCGGCGGCGGTGCTGCGCCCCCACGCCCAGATCAGCCGCTCGTGCTGGTGGTACCAGACCGAGAGCGTCGGCCGCACCCGCTCGATCAGCCGCCGGGCGGCGCGCGTCTCCGGCTCCGAGAACGGCCGCGGACCGGAGTAGTAGGTGCTCCAGGGGACGCCGTGGCGCGTCCATCCGGCGCTGAAGTTGCGGTTCAGGTCGACGCCGTGCCCGTTCTGGCGCGTGTCGGCCGCGTGGCCGTCCGGGTTCAGGGTCGGGACGAGCCACATGTCGAAGAGCCGCGGCGGACGGAGCCGGCGGAGCCGCCGAACGACGGCCATGCCGGCGCACTCGTTGCCGTGGATGCAGCCGACGACGAGCACTCGTCGCGGCGCCTGCGGCGCGCCGGATTCCGTCGCCATGATCGCGCGGCCCCCGGCGGAGGTGCCGATCTGCTGGGTGACGTGCACCGACGGCCCGTACGGGCCGATCGTGATCAGTGGCAGCACAGCGAGCAGCGCGGGAAGGGCCGGCACCGGCCCATCGTACTTTGCCCGGCTACGGCACCTGGCCGTGGTAGCGACGCTCAGGCGGGCGCTGTCACGCCGTTGTCGACGAGCGCTGCGATCTCGACGAAGCGGATGTCGGGGGCGACGCCGTAGAGCCCGGTCACCCGTTCGGCCAACTCAGGGGAGAAGAAGTCGCGGGCGGCCTCCTCGGAGTCCCACACGTAGAAGTTGGTCGCCGTGCCGGACTCCGCGTCGAACGTGAACGCCTTCGAGCGCAGGCCAGGCATCCCGTCGAACGCCGGTGCGGCCTGCTCCGCGATCGCCATCACGGCCGAGCGGTCGAGCCCGGCCTCGGAACGGAAGCTGATGAACACACCGATCATGTCGCTCTCCTCGTGACGGGAAGCACGAACGCTACCGGATCAAGGCCCCGGAATGGGCTACCCATTGCAGTGCGGACGCCGGCAATCGTGGACGGGCCGACGGCCTTCCGTTGGCGCCGAGGTGGGCGATACATCGTCCAGCTGTTCCTCCACAACCGCGCGTCCGTTCCGATCACGATCACGGGCGTCGACCACACGAGGTCCGGATGGGTGGGCGCGCTCTGCGGGCGAACGCTCGAGAACTCCACAACGACCGAGCGACTCCAGTCTGGCCAGTTGCAGGCTGTCCGCATTCCCGCAGCGGATCGCGCGTTGCACTTCCCGACTCTCAGAGTCTTCGACGACACGCAGGTCATCCCGCTCGGCGGCGCCGAGGCGGTCATGACCGACCGCCGCTGCTGACCTACCCGCCGACGGCGAACGCGCGTACCGGGAAGGTGCCCATGCCCTCGATCGGCGGCGGCACCGCGTAGAAGCGCGCGCCGTCGGGCACCGCGGCGAGCCCGGTCATGTGCTCGACGATCGGGATGCCGGCCGCGAGCAACACGGCATGAACGGGCCGCTCGCCGTCGGCGATCGAGTCGATATTCAGGCAGTCGATGCCCACCAGTGCCGCACCCGCGTCGCGCAAGGCCTCGGCGGCCGCCGCGGTCAGGAACGGGTGGCCGCCCGAGAGGTACTCGTCGCTGCCCCAATGGCGATCCCAGTTGGTCTCGACGAGGACGGCCCGGCCGCGGACGTCGAGGCCGGCGAACTCGTCCGGCCCGATGGCCGCCCCGTCCACCGGCTCCGGGCGCACGACGAGCGCCGGCCGCCCCGCCAGCGGCCACAGCGGCTGCCGGGCCAGGTCGTCGCCGTCCGGGTAGCGGTGAAACGGCGTGTCGACGTAGGTGCCCGTGTTCGAGACGAGCTCGATCTTCCCGATCTGGAACTCCGTCCCGGGCGCGTACCGCGCGCGGCTCTCTTCGCGGGAGAGGTAGTCGCACACGATCGGCCCGGGCAGCCCGGGGTAGGTCGTCATCCCGTCGCGCACGGCGTGCGCGAGCTCGTAGAGCGCCGGTGAAGCGTCCGGCGTCAGTGCAGCGGGGCCTCCCAGCCCTCCAGCACCGGCGCCTTCCAGTCGGTCCCGACCGTCGCCGAGTCTCGCACCCACGAGCCCAGCTCGGGCTGCGGGAACTTGCAGTGCTTCGCCTTCAGCTGGATGCCGTACGAGTTGCCCGACTGGAGGTGCTTCACGAGCACCTTCCGGGCGATCTCGTTCTCGCGGCCCTCGGGGATCGGGAAGTAGATGCGCAGGAACGAGTTCGAGTAGCGGTCGAACACCGCCGGCACGCCCTCCTCCCCGAGCAGCTCGACGTCTTCGAGCCAGTTGATGTCGGCGCCGGGCGTGGCCGCATCCAAGTCGACATCCTCCACCAGGGACATGTCCTCCTGGTAGGGGAAGCGCTTGCCGGCCAGCGTCTCGGCATCGATCTGGACGTGTCGTTCTTCGCTCATCGTCGCTCCTACTCTCCCGCCGCCTCGAGCGGCCGGCCGACGTGGGTCACGGCCTCCTCCTCGTGCTTCTTCTCGAGGAGCCGGCGGATCTCGGACAGCGTCTCGCGCTCGGTGACGCCGGGGATGTAGTCCGTGCCGGCGAGCGGCACCTTGGCCATCGCCGCCGCCTCGACGGTGAGGGCGCACAGGTCCTCGGGCTCGAGGCTGTGGACGTTCGTCTTGCCGCACGCCCGGGCCAGCATCTGCACTTCGAGCGTGAGCGTGTGCAGGAAGTTGTAGACCCGCTCGGCCGCGTCGTCGACGATCAGGCGCTTGCGCAGCTCCGGATCCTGCGTCGTGATGCCGACCGGGCAGCGGCCCGTATGGCAGTGGTAGCACTCGCCCGCGGGGACGCCGATCGTGCCCTCGTAGTCGGTGACGCCGGGGATCTCCTTGTTGCAGTTCAGCGCCATCAGGGCGGAGTGCCCGATCGCGACGGCCTTCGCGCCGAGCGCGATGCACTTGGCAATATCGCCGCCGTTGCGGATCCCGCCGGCGACGACGAGGTCGATCTCGTCGGCCAGGCCGACGTCCTCGAGCGCCCGGCGGGCCTCGGGGATGGCCGCCATCAGCGGGATGCCGGTCTCCTCGGAGGCGATGTGCGGGCCGGCGCCCGTGCCGCCCTCGGCCCCGTCCAGGTAGATGATGTCGGGGCCGCACTTGGCCGCCATGCGCACGTCGTCGTACACGCGCGCGGCGCCCAGCTTGAGCTGGATCGGGATCTGGTAGTCGGTCGCCTCACGCACCTCCTGCACCTTCAGCGAGAGGTCGTCAGGGCCGAGCCAGTCGGGATGGCGGGCCGGCGAGCGCTGGTCGATGCCGGCCGGGAGCGACCGCATCTCGGCCACCTGCTCGGTCACCTTCTGGCCCATCAGGTGGCCGCCGAGGCCGACCTTGCAGCCCTGGCCGATGAAGAACTCGCAGGCGTCGGCGAGCATCAGGTGGTGCGGGTTGAACCCGTACCGGCTCTGGATGCACTGGTAGTACCACTTCGTCGACAGGTCGCGCTCGGGCGGGATCATGCCGCCCTCGCCGGAGCAGGTCGCGCTGCCGGCCATCGACGCGCCCTTGGCGAGCGCCATCTTGGCCTCGAGCGAGAGCGCGCCGAAGCTCATGCCGGTGATGTAGACCGGGATGTCGAGCTCGATCGGCTTCTTGGCGAAGCGGGCGCCGAGCACCGTCTTCGTCACGCACTTCTCGCGGTAGCCCTCGATCACGAACCGGGTCAGAGTGCCCGGCATGAACATCAGCTCGTCCCAGTGCGGGATCGGCTTGAACATCGAGAAGCCGCGCATGCGGTAGCGGCCGAGCTCGGCCTTCACGTGGATGTCGTTCATCACCTCGGGCGTGAAGATCGAGCTGCGCCCGAGCACGTTGCGCTTGGCGGATGTCTTGTCCTGCGCCATCTACAACACCAGCTTTCGCTCGGACGGTTCCAGGTTGTCGTAGTTGTAGAGCTTCTTCCCGCACACGAACTTCTGGAACTCGGGCGGGGCGCCGAGGTCGTAGATGCGGAACTTGCGCTCGATGAACTCGGTGTCGGCGTCGGTCCACTCACCCTCGACGCAGTCGATCCCGAGCGACTTCACCTTGCCGCCGACGTACATGATCCCGTCGTACATCGAGTCGCCCAGACCGGGCCCGACGTCGCCGCAGATGATCTGGCGGCCGCGCTGCATCATGAAGCCGTTCATCGAGCCGGCGCTGCCGAGCGTGAGGATGGTGCCGCCCTTCTGGTCGATGCCGCTGCGGGCGCCGACGCGGCCCTTGACCACGAGGTCGCCCCCGCGCAGGGCGGCGCCCGTCAGCGAGCCGGCGTTGCCTTCGATCACGACGACCCCCGACATCATGTTCTCGCAGGCCGACCAGCCGACGCGACCGGTGATGTGCACCTCCGGGCCGTCGATCATGCCGCACCCGAAGTAGCCGAGGCTGCCCTCGAACCTGATCTTGCAGCGGGTGAGGATGCCGACGCCGATCGAGTGCTTCGAACCGGGGTTCTTGACCGTGACGTCGGTGATGCCCTGCTCGTACAGGAGCCAGCGCAGCTCGAGGTTGATCTGGCGGGTGGTCAGGTCGCGGGCGTCGAACACGGCCCGCTCGCCGTCCACCTCGGACACCTTCGGGATGTCGGCGTCCGGCTCCGACAGCCCGCGGGCGTCGTAGGAGATCTGGCGCTCGCCTACCGCGTCCATACCAGCACCTCGCCCTCGTAGGGATCGTATGTGTCGATCTCGTGGTCGACGATGGCGCGGATCGCGATCTCCTCCGACGCCAGCGCGACCAGGTCGTCGCTCTCGTACAGGACGAGCGGCTTCGCGGCCATCTCGTCCTTGGCCACTCCCAGCGCGTCCTTGGTGACGCAGATGTACGTGAAGACGCCGTCGAGGTCATCCATGCTCGCCCGCATCGCCTCCTCGAGCGACATGCCCTCGCCCATCTTCTCGGCCAGGTAGACGGCGATGATCTCGGAGTCGCACTCGGACTGGAACCGGTGCCCGGAGCGCTCGAGCCGCCGCCGCCACTGGAAGTAGTTCGTGAGCTGGCCGTTGTGCACGACGGCGACGTCGGCGAACGGGTAGGCCCAGTAGGGGTGGGCGCCCGAGATGTCGACGTCCGACTCCGTCGCCATGCGGACGTGGCCGATGGCGTGCGTACCGGTGAAGTCGCCCAGGTCGTACTGCTCGCAGACCGTCTCGGCGTCGCCGAGATCCTTGACGATCTCGAGCGAGTGCCCCAGCGAGAGCACCTCGCATCCGGGGACGTCCTCGAGGTAGTCGGCGAGCTGCTTCAGGTCGCCGGAGTAGCTCAGCACCGCCCGGTAGGCGTAGTCGGTCTCGTCCTCGACGGACTCGATCGTCGCGCCCAGCTCGCGCATGCGCGACTCGACCTCGGCCCGGTGGCGCTGGAGCCGGTCGGCGAAGTCGAAGTCGCGCGGGTCGTTGGCGTCGGCCAGCGTGTACCGGACGACGACAGGCTTGGATGCCGGC
The DNA here is from genome assembly GCA_963708365.1 of uncultured Actinomycetes bacterium. Lineage (GTDB taxonomy): Bacteria > Actinomycetota > Thermoleophilia > Gaiellales > JAICJC01 > JAICJC01. The sequence continues at coordinate 70,791 of CAVPSM010000006.1, read as the reverse complement.
CCGAAGAGGGCGTAGCCGGTCGAGTCGGGCCCCCGGTGCTTCATCGACTGGAGCATGCGGGTCATGTCACGGCCGATGTCCTGCGCGCCGTCCCGATAGATGATTCCTGCAATTCCGCACATACGGTGAGCCTTTCGCGCTTGAGCGGCGATTCCGCTTGGTGAGCGAGGTTGCGGGGGAAATGCTACCCGTGAGCCGGGGCGCCTCCAATGTCGGATCGAACATACTTCATTCCGACCGGTGGAACGCGGTTGTCCCGTGGACGGCCCGGAGGAAGCGGCCGTCGAGGGGCAGCTCGAAGCGCAGGCGCTCCGGGCTCCAGTCGGGCTTGCCCACGCGGTACCCGCCGTCGGGCGAGCGGCGCGAGCAGCTCGGCCTCGCCCCACAGGACGGCCACCGGCCGGCCCCCGGCCGTCCCGACCCGCAGCGTCGTCGCCCACGGGTTGTGCGAGCGGTAGAGGCCGCAGATCGGGCGCAACTCCGGCGGTGGCTCCGGATCGAGCACGACGGACGCGGCCGGATCGTTGAGGCCGGTCAGCTCGGGAACGGGAGGATCGTCGCCGACGGCCAGGCGCAGCGCGAGCTCGGCGAGGGGCTTCGCCCCGGTCGGGCCGTTCACGAGCGCCGCGGCGCAGATGCCGGACTCGAGGTCGCACCAGAGCCGGGCACGGAACCCGACCGTGCTGCCGCTGTGGCCGACCCACCTGCGCCCGCCGACCGTGCTCAGCATGACGCCGTAGCCGTACCAGCCGTCGTCCTCGGGATCCTCGACGACGGGCGTCGCCATCCGCGCGGCGACGGCATCGCCGGCCAGGAAGCTGCGCCCGTACGCGGCCAGGTCCTCGGCGGTCGCGCAGACGCTGCCGTCGCCGCCGCGGTACTCGACCCATGTCGCCGCCGCGAGGCGGTCGCCGAGCCGCCACGGCCGGGCGTCGTCGAAGGGCTCGTGGCCGACGGCGAGCCGCGGTCGCACCGCGATGGTCGTGAGCGGCTCGGTGTTGGCGAGGCCGAGCGGCGCGATGATCTCGCGCCGGTACGTCGTCGGCGAACGGCTCGCCGGTCAGCCGCTCGAGCAGGCACCCCAGCGCCTGGTAGCCGGTGTTCGAGTACCAGAACCCGGAGCCGGCCGGCGCCCGGGCGGTGTCGGCGAGTGCGAGCACCTCGGCCGCCGGGCTGGGCGGGTCGCCGAGGCTGCAGACGATCCCGCCGGTGTGGCTCAGGAGGTGGTGGACGGTGATGCCGTCGAACGGAAACCAGGGCAGCACCGACCGCATCTCGGCGTCGAGGTCGAGCCGGCCTGCGCTGCCACTGGCGCAGCAGGCAGGCGGCGGTGAACGACTTCGAGATCGAGCCGATCTCGAACAGCGTGCTGCGCGTCGACCGGCCGTGCCGGCGCCGGGATCGGCGTGGCCGTAGTGCCCGGCCCACAGGATCCGCTCGCGGTCGGCGACGGCAACCGCCGCACCGGGCGTCGCCCCCGCCGCGATCAGCCTCGCGGCGAGGGCATCGACCCGTTCGCGTGCATATCCGGTGCCAGGCACCGGCTATTCACGGCAGGACGTCGAGGTACTCCTTGACGTCCCAGTCGGAGACCTCGCCGCAGTAGCGCTCCCACTCGTCGCGCTTGTAGTGCTCGAACACGCGCAGCATCTCGCCGGGCATGGCCGACTTCACGAGCTCGTCCTCGTCCAGCGCCTGCAGCGCCTCGCCGAGCGTCATCGGCACGCGGCTCACCTTCTTGCCGGCGGCGATCGCCTCGTAGATGTTGCCCTCCTCCGGGTCGCCCGGATCGAGCTTGCGGTTGATGCCGTCCTCCATCGCGATGGTCAGCGCGCCGAGTCCGAGGTACGGGTTCACGGACGAGTCGACCGAGCGGTACTCGAACCGGTCGGGCGAGGAGACGCGCAGGGCGGTCGTGCGGTTCTGGTAGCCCCAGTCGGCGAACACCGGCGCCCAGAAGCCCTGCTCCCAGAAGCGGCGGTACGAGTTCACCGTCGGCGCCGTGATGCACGTGAGCGCGCGCAGGTGCTCGAGGATCCCGCCGATGGCGTGCAGGCCGAGCTGCGACGGCATGCGCGGGTTGTCGCCCTCGGGCAGGAACAGGTTCTGGTCGCCGTTCCACAGCGAGAGGTTCGTGTGGCACCCGTTGGCCGAGACGCCCATGAACGGCTTCGGCATGAAGCAGGGGAAGGCGCCCATCTCGCGCCCGACGGCCTTGCACACCTGGCGGAACGTGGTCAGGTTGTCGGCGGTGAGCTCGGCCCGGTCGAAGCCGAAGTTCAGCTCCACCTGGCCGGGGGCGTCCTCGTGGTCGCCCTGGATCATGTCGAGGCCGAGCGCGCCGGCGTACTCGATCACCTTGTGGATGATCGGCTGGAGCTCGGAGAACTGGTCGATGTGGTAGCAGTAGGGCTTGGTCTGACCCTCGACCGACGGCGTGCCGTCCGGGTTCAGCTTGAGCCACATCATCTCGGGCTCCATGCCGGCCCGCAGATGCATGCCGGTGCGTGACTCCAGGTCGGCCTGGAGGCGGCGCAGGTTGCCTCGGCAGTCCGACGTGAGGAACGCGCCGGGCCCATCGAGATCCTCGCGGTTGCGGAAGCAGGTGCACCACACGCGGGCGACCTTGCGGTCCCACGGGAGCACGGCGAAGGTCTCCGGCTCGGGGATCCCGACCAGCTCCCAGGCCTCGGGGCCGTAGCCGATGTAGTCGCCGTGGCGGTCGACGAACAGGTTCGCCGTCGATCCGTACACCAGCTGGAACCCCTTCTGGGCCATGGTCTCCCAGTGGTTGGCGGGAACGCCCTTGCCCATGATCCGGCCCGTGACCGAGACGAACTGGTAGTAGATGTAGGTGATGCCCTCGGCGTCGATCTGGCGGCGGACGTCCGCTACCAGCTCCGATCGCCCCGGGGCCTCGACGAACTGGTCGAGGTCGCTCACGGATTCCTCCTTGGTCGTGGGCCGCCCGCCGGCAGGGGTCGGCTCGCGGTCTTGGCAGAGCGCAGGCTACGTGGCCCGCGGCGCCGGTACAAGTGGCAGGTGACGACACTCTTTGCGCCCGTCCCGAAGGGGGGCAGGCCGGCGGGGCCCGCGTCAGTCGTTCTCGACGGGCGTCTCGGAGCGGTTGCCCCACTCGTTCCACGAGCCGTCGTAGACGGCCGCGTCGGGCCCGCCGGCGAGCGCGAACGCGTTGGCGACGGCGGTCGCGGAGACGCCGCCGTTGCAGTAGACGACGACCGGCCGGTCGATCGCGGCGACGTCGACGCCTGCGTCGGCGAACGCCTGGCGCAGCTCGTCGGCGGGCCGGAACCGGCCGTCGTCGGCGAGCAGCTCGCGGTAGGGGACGTTGACCGCGCCGGGGATGTGGCCGTGGCGGCGGGCGTGGCTCTCGATGCCGGCATACTCGTCGTGTGCGCGGGCGTCGAGCACGAGCACGCGGCGGTCGAGCGCCGCCGTCATCTCGGCGAGCGTCCACAGCGTCGGGCGGCGCTCGCCGGCGCGATAGGGCGGGTCCGCCGGAGCCGGCGCCTCGTCGCCCTCGCGCAGGTCGTATCCCGCAGCGGTCCAGGCGCGCAGTCCGCCGTCAAGCACGTGAGCGCGGGCGTGCCCGTACGCGCGCAGGGCCCAGACGATCCGGCCGGCGAGGACGTTGCGGTAGTCGTCGTAGGCGACGACCGTCGCGTCGTTGGCGATGCCGAGGCGGGTGGCGTCGGCGGCGAACGTCCCGGGCGGGGCGAGCTGCACCGGCACCGGATCGTCGCGGTCGGTGAAGTCGCTGCGCCAGTCGACGAAGGCGGCGCCGGGGATGTGGCCGGCGCGGTAGGCGTCCGGATCGGCGTGGTAGCGCGGCTCCTGCGTCAGCACCCGGCCGCGGACGTCGAGGACGCGCACCTCGCCCAGCCGCGCGTGCAGCCAGTCCGGGGTGACCAGGACGTCGGTTGCCATGCACAGGATCGTACCGACGGGCTATACGCTCGCCCCGCGATGGGGATCGCCGACAGATACTGGGAGCCGATCACGCGGCCGGAGGCGCGAGGCGTCCTCGGTCCCGAGACCGACCTGCTGACCCGGCACCGGCGCTGGCTCTTCGCCGTCGCCCGCTGCCGCACGCCCACGGGAGACGTCTACCTGAAACGGCAGCCGCCGATGGGCCGTGCCCGGTCGCAGATCGAGTGGCAGCACCGGCTCACGAACCACCTCGCCGACCGGGGCGTCCCGGCCACGCGCGCGCTGCGTCTCGTCGAGTCGGAGCGGCTCTGGTACGAGTGTCCACGAGCCGGCCATGGGCGAGAACGTCTACGACGGGGCTGACAGCTGGGACCCGTTCCGCTCCGACGCGCACGTCGCCTCGGCCGGCCGGATGCTGGCCCGCCTGCACGCCGCCGGCGCCGACTTCCCCGAGCGCACACCCCAGCCGCAGGCCGGCTTCGTGGTCCAGATGGGTGCGGTTGCCGACGACCCCGTCGACGCGGTCGAGCGGCTGGCCGCGCAGCGGCCCGCGGTCGCCGACCACCTGGCCGGCCGCACGTGGCGGGCGCGCGGTGGCGGCGGCGTACGCCGAGCCATTCGCCCGCCTGCGACCCCACCTTGGCGAGCTGCCCATGCGGCCGCTGCACGGCGACTGGCAGACGAACAACCTCTTCTTCACAGGCGACGAGGTGTCGGGAATCATCGACTTCCACCAGGCCGACTACGCGCCCCGCGTCCTCGACCTGGCCGTCGCCGTCGAGCGCAACTGCTTCTTCTGGAACCGCATCACTGCCGGAGACGACACCGCGTTCGACCTGCGCCAGGCCTACCTCCTCGTCGCGAGCTATGCCGCGGAGGAACCGCTGGAACCGGCCGAGCGGGCGGTCCTCGCCGACGTCCTCGCGGTCTGCCAGTTCGAGTACGGGATCTCGTTCCTCGACTACTACTGGGGCGTGGAGGGTGATCGCGAGAAGGCCGACTGGGCCTGGGACACGTTCGTGCTCGGCCACGCCGAGTGGTGGCGCTCGCCCGCCGGCCGGGCGGCCGCCGGGGCGATCCGGCAATGGCGGTAGACACCGAGGGCGCTGCTTCATGCGAAAGGGTCGATGGCTCGTTCTGCCGTCGGACTAGGATCGCGACCCTCACCAGACGAGGAGGGCCGCCATGAGCAGCACGGACACTCGTACCCAGGCCGGAGCCACGGCCGACGGTGCCGGAACAGTCGACCTGAAGCTCGAGGTCGTCGTCATCCCCGTGGCCGACGTCGACCGGGCCAAGGCGTTCTACACCGGCCTCGGCTGGAGGCTCGACGCCGACTTCCCGTTCGACAACGGCTTCCGGGTCGTCCAGCTCACGCCGCCGGGCTCGCCGGCTCGGTGCAGTTCGGATCGAAGATCACGACGGCCGCGCCGGGCTCCGCGCACGGGCTGCACCTGATCGTCTGCGACATCGAGGCGGCTCGCGCCGAGCTCGCGGCCGGGGGCGTCGAGGTGAGCGAGGTGTTCCACGCCGGCGCGCCCGGCGCGCGTTCCAGCCCGACGGCGCCGACCGCGTCGGCGGGCCGGACCCCGCGCAGCGAGCTACTCGTCGTTCGTGTCGTTCACGACCCGGACGGCAACAGCTGGCTGCTGCAGGAGATCACGACCCGGCTGCCCGGCCGCGTCGATCCGGCCGACGACGGCGTTCGCGTCGGCCGCCGACCTCGCCGAGGCGCTCCGGCGCGCGGCCGCGGCGCACGGCGAGCACGAGAAGCGCACCGGCGCGGCGGACGCGAACTGGCCGGACTGGTACGCCGAGTACATGGTCGGGAGCAGGCGGGCGAGGAGCTGCCGACATGAGCGACTACGACGTGATCGTCGTCGGCGGCGGCTCGCCGGGCGAGCACTGCGCCGGCGCGCTCGCCGAGGGCGGCCTGCGCGTCGCGCGTCGTCGAGCGCGAGCTCGTCGGCGGCGAGTGCTCGTACTGGGCGTGCATCCCGTCGAAGACGCTGCTGCGCCCGGGCGAGGCCGTCCATGCCGCGCGCGAGGCGCGGCGACCGCCGAGGTCGACGTCGCGGCGGCGCTCGCGTGGCGCGACTTCATGGTCTCGGACTACTCCGACGCCGGCCAGGAGCGCTGGCTGGCGCGACAACGGCATCGACCTGCTGCGCGGCAGCGGCCGGCTGGCCGGTGCGGGCGTCGTCGAGGTCGACGGCGTGCGGCACACGGCCCGCCACGTCGTCGTCGCGACGGCGCCGACCCGTTCATCCCGCCGATTCCGGGCCTGCGGGAGCTCGACGGCGTCTGGACCAACCGCGAGGTGACCGGGATGAAGGCCGTCCCCCGGCGGCTGCTCGTGCTCGGCGGCGGCCCGGTCGGCGTCGAGATGGCGCAGGCCGTCCGCCGCCTCGGCGGCGAGGTGGCCCTCGTCGAGGGCGCGCGAGCACGTGCTCGCCGCGCGAGCCGGCCGCGCTCGGCGAGGCGCTGGGCGAGGTGCTGCGCCGCGACGGCATCGAGCTTGCGCTCGGCGTCCATGCGACCCGCGCGCGCGGCGCGACGGCGCCGACTACGTCCTCGAGCTCGACGACGGCCGCGAGCTGCGCGGCGACCGCCTGCTCGTCGCCACCGGCCGGCGCCCGCGCGTCCAGGACATCGGCCTCGAGACGGTCGGCGTCGAGGCCGACGGCCACGCGGCATCCCGGTCGACGCCCGCCTGCGCGCGGCGGAGCGGCGTCTGGGCGATCGGCGACGTCACCGGCATCTGGCTGCTGACCCACGTCGGCAAGTACCAGGGCGAGGTCGTCGCCGACAACATCCTCGGCGAGCCGCGGGAGGCGAACTACGAGGCCGTCCCGCGCGTCGTCTACACCGACCCGCAGGCGGCGGCCGTCGGCGCGACCGAGGCGCCGTTCAGCGCCACCGCCGCGCTGTCGGAGATCGCCAAGACCGAGACGTACACCCGCGCGTACGCCGAGTCGAACGGCTTCCTGACCCTGCTCAGCGACGGCGAGCGGCTCACCGGCGCCTACGCGCTCGGCCCCGAGGCCGGCGAATGGCTGCAGCAGGCGACGCTCGCGATCCGCGCCCGCGTGCCGCTCGACGTGCTGCGCGACACCATCCAGCCGTTCCCGACGTTCTCGGAGATCTTCGTCGGGGCGCTCCACGACCTCGTCCGCGCGATCGCGGTGACCAAGGCGCCGGTTCCGGCGGGGCCCGGTTGAGCGAGCCGCGAGGGGGCGCTACTCGCCGCGGCGGTGCTCGCGGCGACGGCCGAGGGCAGCTCCTGCGAGCGTAAGCCCGCCTGCCGCGAGGACCGCGACGGCGACGAGAGCGACGACGGCCGCCGCAGCCGTCGACGCGAACTCGCCCAGCCAGAGCGCGGCCAGGAGGCCGGTCAGTCCGGCCATCGCGAGCGTCGCGCCACGGCTGCCCACCCGCCTCGTGGCGAAGGCGCTCGCCGCCACCATCGCGATCACGGTCAGTGAGTCGACCGAGATCACCCCGCCGCCCCGGGCAGCTCTGCGCCGATCAGGCGTGCCAGCGGCCGCGCCTTGACCAGCGACTCCTCGACCTCGGCGGCCGGGTCGGAGTCCCACACGATCCCGCCGCCCACCCACAGGTGCAGCTCGCCCGTCGGCCACCGCGAGCGTGCGGATCGTCAGCCCCAGATCCAGGTCGCCGTTGGGGTGGACGACGCCGAGCGCGCCCATCGACGCACCCCGGCCGACCGGCTCCAGACGCGCGATGTGGTCGATCGCGGAGACCTTCGGCGCCCCGGTCACCGACCCGCCCGGGAAGGTCGCCCGCAGCAGCTCGGCGAGGCCGGCCTCCGGCCGCAGCCGCCCCTCGACGGTCGAGACCATGTGGCGCACGCCGGCCATCGGCCGCTCGCGCAGGAACTCGGCGACGTGGATGCTGCCCGGCTCGACAGACGCGGCCGAGGTCGTTGCGCTCGAGGTCGACGATCATCACGTGCTCGGCCCGGTCCTTGGGGCTGTCGGCGATCGGCTCGCCCGAGCCCGCGGGCCGCGTGCCCTTGATCGGCATCGTCCACGCGTGGTCGCCGCGCGTCTGCAGGAAGAGCTCGGGCGTGGCCGAGACGATCGACCAGCCGTCGCCGTGGAACGCGTGCGCCCACGCGCGCGTCGAGCGGGCGCAGCGCCGCCTCGAGCCCGCGCGGCGACCCGTGGAAGGGCGCCCGCAGGTGCTGGACCAGGTTCACCTGGTAGACGTCGCCGCGGCCGATCGCCTCGCGCACCCGCTCGACGGCCGCCGCGTGCTCGGCCGCCGTCCATGTGGGCGCGAACGCCTCGGCCCGGAACGGGCCGGCCGGCGGCGCGGGCTCGTCGGCCGGCCGCACGTGGCACGCCGCAACCGGGAGCGGGCACGGCTCCGGGGGCCGCCGGACGTGCACGCCGGCCAGGCTCGCCGCGAGGCCGTAGCCGAGGTAGAGGTCGGCGAGCATGCCGGCGGGCGGGTCGGCTGTCCCGAACCCGTGCCCCTGCAGGAAGCGCTCGACCTGTGCGAACGGGTCGTCCGCCGCCGAGTCGAGCACCAGCCAGCGGTGGCTTGCGCGCGGGGTGAGGGTGCCGGCGGCGATGGCGTATCGTAGGCCGCGTGGACGCCCTCGAGGTCTCGAATCCGCCCACCGCGGACGACCTGGCCCAGATCGCGGAGCGCGTCCCCGACCTCCGAGGCTACCCGCTTCGGGCCGAGCCGCTGCTCGGGGGGCTCACCAACCTGAACTACCGCATCCACGGTGCGCCGGTGGAGTACGTGCTGCGAGTGACCGGCGAGGCCGAGATGCTCGGCGCCGACCGCGAGGCCGAGTACGCGGCCACGGTGATGGCGGGCGGCCTCGGCATCGGCCCGCAGGTGCTCGCCTACCTACGGCCGGAGAAGATCCTGATCACCCGGTTCGTCGAGGGCCACCTGGTGCCGCCCGAGCAGATGCGCACGACGGCGATGCTGGGCCAGGTGGCCGCCACCCTGCGGCGGCTGCACGAGGGCCCGGCGATCGACGCGTCGTTCTCCGCCTTCGGCATCGTCGAGACCTACCGCGACAACGCGCGCTGGCTCGGCGTGGAGTTGCCCGAGGCGTTCGCCTGGTCGTGGGAGCGGGCCGAGGAGATGCGGACGGCGCTCGCCGCCGACCCGCCGCTGCAATGCCTGTGCCACAACGACCTGCTGAACGCGAACTTCCTGCTCGAGGCCGGCAGGCTGCTGATCGTCGACTGGGAGTACTCGGGCATGGGCGATCCGTTCTTCGACCTCGCCAACTTCTCGACGAACCACGACCTGACCGAGGACGACGACCGCACGCTCCTGCGCGCCTATCTCGGCCGGGTGCGCGAGCGCGACTTCGCCCGGCTCCGGCTGATGCGGATCATGTCGGACTTCCGCGAGGCGATGTGGGGCGTCGTCCAGCAGGGCCTGCGCACGACCGATGCGGACTACGTCGCCTACGCCGACCAGTTCTTCGCCCGGCTGCGCGAGCGCGCGTCGGATCCGCGCTACCCGAGTTTCATCGAGGTGCTCCAGAGTTGACCGGTCTATACCAGTTGTGCGAGGCTCCCGCCCCGTGAAGCACGAGGCGCAGGCGGTCGTGATCGGTGGCGGGGTCGGCGGCACCAGCATCCTCTACCACCTGGCCCGGCTCGGCTGGAAGGACGTCGTGCTTGTCGAGCAGTACGGCCTCACCCACGGATCGACCTGGCATTCGGCCGGGCTCGTCGGCCAGCTGCGCTCGACGATCAGCCTGACCAAGATGATGCAGTACTCGGTCGGGCTCTACGCCGATCTGGCCCGCGAGACGGGTAAGGACCCCGGCTGGCACCAGCTCGGCGGGCTGCGGCTGGCGTCGTCGCAGGAGCGCTACGAGGAGATCCAGCGCCAGGCCGGGTGGGCGAAGAGCTTCGGCCTCGACATGGAGCTCGTCTCCCCGGCCGAGGCGAAGGAGATGTTTCCGCCGATGTCGACCGACGGCGTCGTCGCGGCGGCGTTCATCCCGCTCGACGGCTACCTCGACCCGAGCCAGCTCACCTTCGCGCTGGCCGACGGCGCCCGCCTGCGCGGCGCCGACATCGAGCAGCGCACCCGGGTCACGGGCATCAACCTGCGCAACGGGCGCGTCCATGAGGTGGTGACCGACAAGGGCACGATCCGCACCGACGTCGTCGTGAACGCCGGCGGCATGTACGCCCCCCAGATCGGGCGCATGGTCGGCGTCACCGTCCCGATCATCACCTACGGCCACGAGTTCCTCGTCACCGAGGCGTTCCAGCCGGCGCTCGCGCCGCTCCCGACGCTGCGCGACCCCGACAAGCTCATCTACTACCGCACCGAGGTCGGCGGCCTGATCATGGGCGGCTACGAGCGCAACCCGGCGCCGTGGGCGCTCGACGGCGTGCCGGACGGGTTCGAGGCCCAGCTCCTGCCCGAGGACTGGCCCCGCTTCGAGTCCCTGCTCGAGGCCGCGGTCGAGCGGGTGCCGGCGATGGAGACGGCCGAGGTGCGCAAGCTCTACAACGGCCCCGAGGCGTTCACGCCCGACGGCGAGTTCATCCTGGGCGAGTCAGCCGTGCCCGGGTTCTGGGTCGCCGCCGGGTTCTGCGCGCACGGGCTGGCCGGCGCCGGCGGGATGGGCTGGCAGGTGGCCGAGTGGATCGTGAACGGCGAGCCCAGCCTCGACCTGTGGCACATGGACAGCCGCCGCTTCGGCCGCCAGTACACGAGCCGCGCCTACGCGCTGGCGCGGGCGACCGAGGTCTACTCGACCTACTACGACATCAAGTACCCGAACCACGAGCGGACTGCCGGCCGGCCGCTTGCGCCTGTCGCCGGCGTATGCCCGCCTGGGCGAGCTGGGCGCGAGCTTCGGCGAGAAGTCCGGCTGGGAGCGGGCCAACTGGTTCGACCCGAACGCGGCGAGCGGCGACGAGCGCCTCCGCCCACGCGGCTGGGCCGGCCAGAACTGGTCGCCGGCGATCCACGCCGAGGCGATGGCCACCCGCGAGCGGGCCGGGCTCTTCGACGAGACGTCGTTCGCCAAGATCGAGGTGTCCGGGCCGGGCGCCGCGGCGTTCCTGCAGCGGCTGTGTGCGAACGATGTCGACCGTCCGATCGGACGCGTCACCTACACCCAGATGCTGAACAGCCGCGGCGGCATCGAGTGCGACTTCACGGTCACCCGCCTGGCCGAGCACCGCTTCCGGATCGTCACCGGCACGGCGTTCGGCAACCACGACATCGGCTGGATCCGCCGTCACATGCCGGCCGACGGCAGCGTCGACGTGGCCGACGTCACGTCGGCGCTACGCCTGCCTGGGACTGTGGGGGCCGCGGGCGCGCGACATCCTCCAGCCGCTGACGACGGCGGACGTCTCGAACACCGGCCTGCCGTATATGCGGACGGCCGAGATCGCGGTCGGCCACATCCCCTGCCTGGCCGTGCGGGTCACCTACGTGGGCGAGCTGGGCTGGGAGCTCTACTGCCCGTCGGAGTACGGCGCTGCGCTGTGGGACGCGATCTGGGAGTCGGGCTCGGGGCACGGCATGCTCGCCGCCGGCTACCGCGCCATCGACGCCCTGCGCGTCGAGAAGGGCTACCGGGTGTGGGGTGCCGACATCACGCCGGAGGACATGCCGGACGAGGCCGGGCTCGGCTTCGCGGTCAAGCCGGACAAGGGCGCCGACTTCATCGGCCGCGAGGCGCTGCTGCGGGCGCGCGAGGCGGCGCCGGAACGGCGGCTGGCCTGCCTGGCGCTGGCCGACTCGCTCGCGGTGACGCTCGGCTCGGAGCCGGTGCGCATCGGCGGCGAGGTGGTCGGCCGCATCACGAGCGGGGGCTACGGCTACGCCGTCGGCCGCTCGCTGGCCTATGCCTACCTCCCGGCCGACGCAGCCGCGGTCGGCACGGCCGCCGACGTGGAGGTGTTCGGCGACTGGGTGGCCGCCGAGGTCGTGGCCGAGCCGGCCTGGGATCCGAAGGGGGAGCGGATCCGGGCGTAGCCATGCGGGCGGCGGCTGGCTACGCTTGCCAGCATGCGCTGCCAGGCCTGCGGCACGGAGAACGAGGAGGGGCGCAAGTTCTGCGGTGAGTGCGGCGCCCCGCTCGCCGTCGCCTGCGCAGCCTGCGGCACGCCCAACTCGCCGGGCGCCAAGTTCTGCGGGGAGTGCGGATCGACGCTCGGTGCCCCAGTCGCCGCGCGAGCGCAGCCGACGGAGGCGCTGGCCGAGCGCCGGCTCGTCTCGGTGCTCTTCGCCGACCTGGTCGGCTTCACGGCGGCCTCGGAGGCGCGCGACGCCGAGGACGTGCGCGAGCTGCTGTCGCGCTATTTCGACACCTGCCGGACGCTGATCGCCCGCTACGGCGGCACCGTCGAGAAGTTCATCGGCGACGCCGTCATGGCCGTGTGGGGCGCGCCCGTGGCGAAGGAGGACGACGCCGAGCGGGCCGTGCGGGCCGCCATCGACCTGGTGGCCGCCGTCGAGGCCCTCGGGGTCGAGGTGGGCAGCAGCGGTCTCCGCGCCCGGGTGGGCGTGCTCACGGGTGAGGCGGCGGTGACGATCGGCGCCCAGTCCGAGGGCATGGTGGCGGGCGACCTGGTGAACACCGCCTCGCGCATCCAGTCGGTGGCCGAGCCCGGGACGGTGCTCGTCGGCGAGTCGACGAAACGCGCCACCGAGGCGGCGGTCGTCTACGAGGACGCCGGCGTCCGCGAGCTCAAGGGCAAGCTCGAGGCCGTGCCCGTGTGGCAGGCCGTACGCGTGATCGGCGGCATCGGCGGCGCCCAGCGCACCGCCGGCCTGGAGGCGCCGTTCGTGGGCCGTGACCGCGAGCTGCGCGTCGTCAAGGAGCTCTTCCACGCGTCGGCAGGAGAGTCGAAGGCGCACCTGGTGTCGGTGCTGGCCGTCGCGGGCACCGGCAAGTCGCGGCTCTCGTGGGAGTTCTTCAAGTACATCGACGGGCTGGCCGAGGACGTGCGCTGGCACCGCGGCCGGTGCCTGCCCTACGGGGAGGGGGTCACCTTCTGGGCGCTCGCCGAGATGGTGCGCACCCGCGCCCAGATCGCCGAGGGCGAGGACACGGCCTCCCAGCGGGAGAAGCTGCACGAGGCCGTCGAGGAATCGATCGCCGACCCGGACGAGCGCCGTTTCGTGGAGCCCCGGCTGGCGCACCTCCTCGGCCTCGAGGAGCACGCCCTGTGGGAGCGCGAGAACCTCTTCAGCGCGTGGCGGCTCTTCTACGAGCGGCTCGCCGAGGAGATGCCGACCGTGCTCGTGTTCGAGGACATGGAGTGGGCCGACGCCGCCCTGCTCGACTTCATCGAGTACCTGGTCGACTGGTCGCGCAACCACTCGCTGTTCGTGATCGCGCTCGCCCGGCCCGAGCTGACCGAGCGGCGTCCGACCTGGGGGGCCGGCAAGCGCAACTCGAGCTCCCTCTACCTCGAGCCGCTGGCGACCGACGAGATGAACACCCTGCTCTCCGGCCTCGTGCCGGGGCTACCGGACGAGCTGCGGGCGCGGATCCGCGAGCGGGCCGAGGGCATGCCGCTGTACGCGGTCGAGACGGTGCGGATGCTGCTCGACCGCGGCCTGGTGGTCGAGCGTGACAACTCCTACATCCCGGCCGGCCCGATCGAGACGCTCGAGGTACCGGAGACGCTCCAGGCCCTCGTCGCGGCCCGCCTCGATGGGCTCGGGGCCGAGGAGCGGCGTCTGCTGCAGGCCGCCGCGGTGCTCGGCAAGACGTTCACGATCGAGGCGCTTGCGACGCTCGTCGGGCGCACGCCCGATGAGGTCGAGCCGGCGCTGGCGCGGCTTGCCCGCAAGGAGATGCTCTCGCTCTCCGTCGACCCGCTCTCGCCGGAACGGGGCCAGTACGGCTTCCTGCAGGACATGGTGCGCCGGGTCGCCTACGAGATGCTCTCTAAGCATGAGCGGCGGGGCAAGCACCTCGCGGCGGCGGCGATGGACGAGGGCGAGGATGAGCTGGCCGAAGTCGTCGCCGGCCACTACCTGGCCGCTGCCGCCGCCGACCCGGACGCCGCGGATGCCGGCGAGATCGCACTGCGGGCCGTTGCCGCGCTGCGTCAGGCCGGCCACCGGGCGTCCTCGCTCGCGGCGACGCAGGAAGCGCAGCGCTACTACGAGCAGGCCGCAGCGTTCGCGACGGAGGCGCCCGAGCAGGCCGACCTGCTCGAGCACGCCGGCATCATGGCCCAGCGCGGCGGCCGCGCCGATGCGGCCCGCGCCCACTACGAGCGCGCGGTGTCGCTGTTCGAGGCGGAGGGGGCCGACCCACCCGGCAGCCCGCGTGTCCGCGCGCCTCGGCGAGGTCATGTGGGACACCGGCCGCCTGCGCGAGGCGCTCGACCGGATGGATGCCGCGCTCGAGCATCTGTCGGCCGAGGAGGGAGACGCGGACGTCGCGGCGCTCACGGCGCAGATCGCACGATTCAACTTCTTCGCCGGCGATCCCAAGGTCGCGCTCGAACGGATCGAGACGGCGCTCGAGCTGGCCGAGGCGCTTGGGCTGCCGGAGGTGCTCTCGCAAGCGGTCAACACGAAGGCGATGATCCTCTCGACCCAGGGGCGTCCGGGCGAGGCGGGCGCCCTTGTCCGTTACGCCCTCGAGGTCGCGGTCGAGCACGATCTCCCCAATGCGGCGCTGCGCGCGTATAACAACGTCGCCGACTTCGAAGCGCGCTCCGACCGCTACGAGGGGGCGGCCGACGTATACCGCGACGCGCTCGCCCTTGCCCGCCGCATCGGGAGCCGCTACCAGGAGTGGATGTTCCTCGCGCAGACCTACCCCCTCTACGCGCTCGGCCGCTGGGACGAGGCGCTGGAGCGAGCGGCGGAGGTGCCCGATGACGTGTTCTCCCAGACACGGTTCCCGTTCGTGTGCTTCCTCGGGAACAGCGTCTCGATCCTGTGCCACCGGGGCGAGCTCGACGCGGCGGACGAGTTGGTCGAGCGCTACGTCTCGCTGGGCGACTCTGCCGATCTCGCGGAGCGGACGGGCTATGCCTGGCCCGCCTCCCAGCTGCGACTCGCACGCGGGGACTACGCCGCGGCGCTGCAGCTGGCCTCGTCGGCCTGGGACACGCGCGACGCGCTGGGCGGAAACCCCGAGCCGATGAAGGAAGCGTTCGCGATCGCCGTCGACGCCGCGGTTCTGACCGGCGACAGGGCGCGCGCGGAGGCGCTCCTCGGGACGGTCGAGTCCGCAGGCCGCGGCATGATCCCCCCGTCGTGCGCGCGCAGGTGATGAGGTTCCGGGCGCGGCTGGCGGCAGACGCCGGCGACCTCGAGCGGGGCGACCGGCTGTTCCGCGGCGCGGCGGCGCTCATGCGCGAGCTGGCGACCCCGTTCCCCATGGCGGTCACGATGCTCGACCACGCCGAGGCGCTGCTGGGTGCGGGCGACCCCGCCGCGGCGGAGCCGCTCGTCGACGAGGCACGGTCGGCGTTCACCGAGCTCGGGGCCGTGCCGTGGGTCGAGCGCGCCGACAAGGCGGCGGCGGGCACAGGCGACCGGGTCGCGAGCTAGGGCCCGCCTGAAACGGTCGGGACGGGCGGCGCCCGGGCGGGCCGGCCACCCGGAAGCTCCGGGCGGCGCTTCCGCGCCGGGCGAGCCGCGTCCGTCCCTGTCTGCGACCGCGAGGGCAACACTACGCCCCGGGCGTTAAGTCCAGGGGGCGGAAACGTAACGGTGTCGTAACGGCCGCCGGCCGCGGCGGCTCAGGCGGCCGGAGCGAGCTCGCGGCGAGTGAGCGTCTGGTCGCGTCGCTGCCCGATCCCGACCATCGTCACCGGCACGCCGACCCGCTCCTCGACGATGTCGAGGTACGCCCGCGCCGCCTCGGGCAGATCCCCGAACGCGGTCAGGCCAGAGATGTCTGCGCGCCACCCGGGGAGATCCTCGTAGACCGGCTGGGCGTGGTGGAAGTCGGTCTGGTGGGAGGGGAAGTCGGTCGTCTCCGTCCCGTCCTCGAGCCGGTAGGCGGTGCAGATGGGGATCCGGTCGAACATCGAGAGCACGTCGAGCTTCGTTACGGCGAGCTCGGTCAGCCCGTTCAGCCGGGCGGCGTAGCGCAGGCCGACGACGTCGAGCCAGCCGCAGCGGCGGTCGCGGCCGGTCACCGTGCCGTACTCGCCGCCGCGCTCCCGCAGCTGCCCGCCGCGGTCTTCGTCGGCCTCGCTCGGGAACGGACCCGCGCCGACCCTGGTCAGGTAGGCCTTCGTCACCCCGAGCACCGCCGAGATCCGCGTCGGCCCGACGCCGAGCCCGGCGCAGGCGCCGCCCGCCACCGGGTTCGACGACGTCACGAACGGATAGGTGCCGTTGTCGATGTCGAGCAGCGTCCCCTGGGCGCCCTCGCACAGCACGACGCGGCCGTCCTCGAGCGCGCGATGGACGAGCAGCGACGTGTCGGCGATGAACGGCCGGATGCGGGCCGCGTAGCCGAGCATCGCCACCGTCACCTCATCCTTGTCGAGCGGGCGGTGGTGGTGGAGCTTGCGCAGCTCGACGTTCTTCACCGAGAGCGCCGTCTGGATCTTCAGGCGCAGGATCTTCTCGTCGAGCACGTCCTGGACGCGGATGCCGACGCGCAGCGCCTTGTCCGCATAGGCGGGGCCGATGCCGCGCCGAGTCGTGCCGATCTGGAGCCGGCCCAGCTGGAGCTCGGAGTCGGCGTCGATGATGCGGTGCCACGGCATGATCAGGTGGGCGTTGCCGCTGATGCGCAGGCCGGACACGTCGACTCCACGGGCGAGCAGGCCGTCGAGCTCCTCGATCAGCACCTCGGGGTCGATCACGCACCCGTTGCCGAGCACGCACTCGGTGCCCGGGTAGAGGATGCCGCTCGGGACGAGCCGCAGCTTGTACGTCTCAGACCCGATGACCAGCGTGTGGCCGGCGTTGTTGCCGCCCTGGTAGCGGGCGACGACATCGGCCCGCTCGGCCAGCAGGTCGACGATCTTGCCCTTGCCCTCGTCGCCCCACTGGGCGCCCACGACCACCTTGAGCGGCATTCCGATCCCTCCGCGTCTCAGGCCCCGGGACGGGCCAGGTTGTCGAATCGGGTGTAGCGGCCGACGTAGGAGAGCTTCACCGTGTCGAGCGGGCCGTTGCGGTGCTTCGCGAGGATGATCTCGGCCGTGCCCTTGTCGTCGCTCTGATCATCGTAATAATCGTCACGATAGACGAACATGACGAGGTCGGCGTCCTGCTCGATCGACCCCGACTCGCGCAGGTCGGAGAGCACCGGGCGCTTGTCGCCGCGAGCCTCGACGGCGCGCGAGAGCTGCGAGATCGCGAGCACCGGAACGTCCAGGTCGCGGCCGATCAGCTTGAGCGCGCGCGAGATCTGGGAGATCTCCTGCACCCGGTTCTCGAACTTGGTCGTGCCGCCCATGAGCTGGAGGTAGTCGACGATGACCAGGCCGAGCTCGCCCTTCAGGCGCGACTTCAGCCGCCGGCTCTTGGCCTTGATCTCGATCGGCGTGACGCCGGCCGTGTCGTCGATGTAGATCGGCGCGTCGTAGAGCTTGCTCGACGCGTTGGTGAGCTTCTCCCAGTCGCTCGCGTCGAGCTTGCCGCGGCGCAGCCGCTTGGAGTCGACCTTGCCCTCGGCGCACATGAGCCTGGTCGTCACCTCCTCGCGTGACATCTCGAGCGAGAAGATCGCGACGGGCGTGCGCTCGCGGACGCCGACGTGGGCGGCGATGTTGAGCGCGAGCGACGTCTTGCCCATGCCGGGGCGGGCGGCGAGCACGATCAGGTTCGAGTCCTGGAACCCGGCGGTGAGATCGTCCAGCTGGCGGAAGCCGCTCGCGATGCCGGTCAGGTCGCGGCCGTCGTCGGCGAGCTGGGTGAGGCGGTCGAACGACTGCTTGAGCAGCGTCTCCATGTGCTCGAAGTCGCCGGTGATGCGCTGGTCGGCGATCCCGAAGACGATCTGCTCGGCCCGGTCGACCAGCTCCGGCGGCTCGCCCATGCGCTCATATCCGAGCCCGGCGATCTCGGTGCCCGCCCGGATCAGTCCCCGGTAGGTGGCGGTGTCACGGACGATCTGCGCGTAGTGGCGCGCGTTCGCCACAGCCGGCACGGTCGCCGCGAGGGTGTGCACGATCGCCTTGCCGCCCACCTCGTCGAGCAGCCCCCGGTTGGAGAGGGCGTTCGTGAGCGTGATCGTGTCGACGTTCTCGCCCCGACCGTACATCTCCAGGATGGTCTGGAAGATGGTCGCGTGAGAGCGGCGGTAGAAGTCGTCCGGCTGCAGTAATTCGGAGACGATCGCGACCGCGTTGCCCGACACGAGCATCGCCCCGAGCACCGATTCCTCGGCGTCAAGGTCCTGAGGTGGAACCGTTGGCTCGTGAGACGTGACCGCCATTCGGCAGGCGGCCTAGAAGTCTTCCTCGAGATCGGACGGCTCGGCCTCGAAGGCCTCGACGCCGCCCTCCTCGTCGGCCCCGCCCGGGACCACCATCACCTTGAGCATGGCGCGCACGTCGCCGTACACGGTCATCGTCACCTTGTGGCTGCCGAGCGTCTTGATCGGCTCGTCCAGGTCGACCTTGCGCCGGTCGATCCGGATCTTGCGCGCCTTCCAGACCGCGTCGGAGATGTCGGTCGACGTGACCGACCCGTACAGCTTGTCCTCCATCCCGGCCCGCCGCTTGATCGTGAGGACGGTGCGGTTGAGGATGTGGGCCATCTCGCGGGCCTGGTCGTCGCTCTGGGCCTCGTGCTTCGCGCGCTGGTCGGCCTGGCGCTGCACCTCGGCCACGCGTACGTCGGTCGCGCCCTCGGCCAGCTTCCGCGGGCCAAGATAGTTGCGCAGATGGCCGGCGGCCACCTGGACGACGTCGCCCTTGCGCCCCAGCTTCTCGACGTCCTGCAGCAGGATCGCCTGTTGTACCTTTCGTGCCATGTTGGTCCCTCTCAGCCTCGGGCGGCCGAAGCCGCCGTCGGATGGTCGCATTCCCTGGTCGCGGTTACCAGCCCGGCGGCCGCGGATCGGCCGCTACGAGCGGGAAACCGTCTAGTTGACGGCGTAGGGCAGGAGCGCCATCTCGCGCGCCCGCTTGATCGCCACGGCCACCTGTCGCTGGTGGCGCCGGCAGGCCCCGGAGATCCGCCGCGACCGGATCTTGCCCTTCTCGGACATGTACCGCCGCAGCTGGTTGTAGTTCTTGTAGTCGATCTCCTCGACCTTGTCCTTGCAGAAGTAGCAGGGCTTGCGCCGGGTGGACGCGCCTGCCGCCGGGCCGCGCTTGGGGCCGCGGCTCTTGGTCTTGGGCTTCGATGCCATTGAGATTCCTTGCTGCTAGAAGGGGATGTCGTCGTCGGAGGCCGCGGCGCCGGTGAACGCGACAGGGTCGGGCGTGAGCTCGGTGGTCGCGCGGAAGCCGGAGCCGCCGCCGCCCTCGTTGTCGCCACGGGAGCCGAGGAACTGGACCGTGTCGGCCACGACCTCGACCTTGGAGCGCTTGCCGCCGTCCTGGGACTCCCACTCGCTCCACTCGAGCCGGCCGTCGACCGCGACCGGGCGGCCCTTGCTCAGGTACTGCGCGCAGTTCTCGCCCTGGGCGCCCCAGACCTTGATGTCGAAGTAGTTGGGCTTCTCCGACCACTCACCCGTGGACTGGTCCTTGTAGCGGCGGTTCACGGCCAGCCGCAGACGGCACACGCTGGTGCCGCTCGGGAGCGTGGAGAGCTCTGGATCTGCGGTCAGATTTCCCGTCAGGATAACGCGGTTGATGTTTGCCACTGGAGGTTCCTCCTCTGCCTATTTTGCGAACGTGTGTTCGGCATATGATAGGCGGGCGGTCGGATGGGGATCAGGCCGGCGACTCGGCCGGCTCGGACTCTGCGGGCGGTGGCGATGCCGCCTTCGCGCGGCGCGGACGGGCGACGGCCATGTGCCGCATCACGCCGTCCGTGATGGCAAGCACACGGGTCGCCTCATGCAGCGCCTCCGGCTCGGACTCGAACGTCAGCACGAAGTACCACGCCTCATCCATGTGGTCGATCTCGTAGGCCAGCTTGCGCTTGCCCCACGGCTCGACCGATCCCCAGACGCCGCCGCGCTCGGTGACGGTCGCCTTGGTGCGCTCGATGATCTCCGTGTGGCGCTCCTCGGCCACCTCGGGCTCGATCATCAGCATGATCTCGTATGCATTCATTCCTGATCACCTCCTCTGGACTGTGCGGCCCCGGGGTGCCGGCCGGACGTACGCCGACCGCTCGCGGCGCCGCGATCAGGAAAGTGCGGTGCCACCCCGGAGCAGGAAGCTGCTCGCTTTCGGAGGCCGAGTATACTCGTGCCCGTGCGGAGGCTGGGCTGGTTCTTTGTGGGGGCAGCGGGCGCAACCGGGGCGCTGATTGCAGCGCCGGGGTTGTACAGCCGGCTGCGCGAGGCCGTCGGCGCGGGCGACGTCTGGAACGACTTCGAACCCGAGCCGGACAACGGCGGTTACGCGCCGCCGCGGGAGGCCGCGCCGGTGTATGCGGAGACCGTTGTCGAGCCCGAGCCGGTCGCCGAGCCCGAGCCCGAGGCCGTCGTAGAGGCCGAGCCGGTCGCCGAGCCCGAGCCGGAGGCCGCCCTCGAGCCCGAGCCGGAGGCCGCGGCGGAGCCGGAGCTGGAGGTTGTCGCCGAGCCCGAACCCGTTGTCGAGGTGGAGCCCGAGCCCGATCCCGAGCCAGTTGCGGAGGCGGAGGCGGTGCCCGAGGCCGCGCCCGAGCCGAGCGGCGCGTACGAGACCGTCGTCTGGCCCGTGCCGAGCCCGCCCGCCACGGAGGACGAGCCGGCCCCGCCCGCCGAAGACGAGGCGGACGACGACACGGCCGAGATCGCCTCGACGCCGATCCCGCCCGCCCCGCCGCCGGAGGACACCGAGGCGACCGACCTCCGGTCGCGCATAGAGGCGAGCCGCGTGCGGCTGCGCCGCAAGGCCCAGAGCGGTGACGGCGAGACCGAGGACGAGCCCGACGCCGAAGAGTCCGAGGCCGAAGAGCCCGATCCGGGCGCCTAGCTAGAGCTCCGCCCGTCTCTCCCGGCCCAAGCGACCGCAGTCGGTCGGCGACGCCCGCCGCCGCGAATGCCCGGGCGAGATCTGCCGGCGACGACGTGATGTGCGCCCAGCCCTCCTGGTGGATCGGGACGACCGTTGCCGGCGCCAGGATCGCGGCCGCCTCCGCCGCACGTTCGGCGTCGAGCGTGAGGAGCACGTCGTCGCCCCACAGCTCCGGCACCTGGGCGCCGCCGGCGAAGAGGATCGCCGCGTCGAAGAGGCCGTGCTCGGATGCGATCTCGCGCACGAGGTCGACCGACGCGTTGTCACCGCTCGCGTAGATCGTCGGCAGGCCGTCACCGCGCAGGACGAAGCCGACCACCGGGCCGTTTCGCTCGAACATCTCGGGGGAGCCGTGGTGAGCCGCGACGGCCATGATCTGCACGGCGCCCTCGGGCACGTTGAGGTCAGCGGTCTGGCCGGGCTCGAGGCCGACCGCGTTCCCGCCGAGGCGCCCCGCGCCCGCCGTGGTGGTGAGGACGGTCGCCGCGCGGGGCAGGAACGCCCGGCCTGAGTCGTCGAGGTTGTCCGCGTGGTGGTCGTGGGAGAGCAGCACGACGTCGACGGGGAGGAGCGTCGTCGGCCTGGACCGCCGGGCCGGTGAGCTTACGAAGGACGATCGACGAGCCCGGACGGGGATGGTCGCCGGGTTCATCGAACGTCGGGTCGGTCAGGATGCGCAGTCCGCCATAGGTGAGGAGGGCGGTCGGGCCGCCAATCGGCGTGACGGTCGTGGTGGCCGAGGAGTGGTTCATGTCCCTCTCGGTACCATGGCGGAGCGCGGCGTACACGCGCACCTGGAGTGGCACGGGCCCGGTGGCCCATCCGGTCTTCAAAACCGGCAGGCCGTGGTAGCCCCACGGTTGGTAGGTTCGACTCCTGCGCCGCTCCGCTCGTTTCTTGGCTTGATCACCGGGGTTCCGCGGTGGACTCGCCGCTGCGTGCCGTCCGGTGCTCGTAGTCGGGTGTGACGATCGGGGGCTAGGGCGCGAGCTCGCGCTGGACGCCCCCACCAGTTACTGAGACCGGTGGGCTGGTCGGCCGGGTTCCAGAACGGCGTGAAATCCGCCCCGGCCTGGAAGCCAGGCTCGGACTGCCCGTCCTACGTCGGCTGAACGAGCTCCAAGCGAGGGTCGAGGAACGTCGCGGCGTGAGCCGCCCTTCTGAGTGTGCGCATCGTGTCGAGGTCCGCGCCGACCGTTCCGCAATCGAACCGGCGATCTCGCGCCTGTTGGGAAGTCGGCTGACGCTCAGTGCCAACTCGCGCGATTTGGGCGCGGCGGGGCGATCAACAGGCGCTTAGGAGGTGATGTCGCGTGCGCGCCAGGTGACGAAGGACACAACGGTGGCGACGGCGCCATAGAGAACAGCCAGGCCGCAGAAACGGAAAGAGGTCCGTTTCCCGGCCGGCGGGCCTCTTACTCGCTCAAGTTGCGCGCCGCGAGTCCGCGGTCGGGACAGTTCGGTGTGACGTTCATGCGAGGCTTTCGGCGTCCGGATAACTGGGTTGCCGGGACCCGCTGCTCGGCTCGCACGGGTCAGCCGTCTGGGAGGAGGCGCTGGCACATCTGCCCTCCGTTGCGCGCGCCAGGAGTTCGTTCAGGATCGCGCGCTGATGGACGTCGAGCGCAGTCAGCAGTTCGTCATCGACCGATTCGAGTGCGGCGTCGACCTTGCGCAGTGCCCGCGCGCCCTTTGGTGAGAGTTCGATCACGCCGCGTCGCCGGTCGGATCGGTCGCGGCGGCGCACGATCAACCCACCGTCCTCCATCTGGTTCAACACGGCGACCAGGTTCGAGGCATCGACGCCCGCGGCATCCAGCAGCCTCTGCTGGCGGACCGCGCCGCGCTCCCGCAGATGGTTCAGCACGAGTAGATGGCGGGGACGAACGCCGGTCGGAGCAAGCGCCTCCTCGATCCGGCGACGCATGCCGCCGGCCAGCACGGCGATCAGCACGCTCGACGCGGTAGCAGTGGAGGTCTGGGGGTCAACCGACATTGATCAAGTCTACCGCCCGACGGTTGGCAGCCAGCGACGAATGGTGCTATCTCTATCATTCGCGGACCACAAACGATCACGCGACGAAGGAGCCCTCACATGAGCATGGTTCTCCCCGATCCCGGCCCGCCCAACCCTGCCTTCGCAGAGCTCGCGACCATAGACCGCCTCGAGCGTACCGCCGAAGCGATGCGGGGACGCGGATTCGTGAGCCAGATCGCCCGCGACGGCGCGCACGCGCGGTCGCTCGTGTTCGATGCCCTCCCCGACGGTGCCCAGGTGCACACCGCCCTCTCCGAGACACTGCAGGAGCTGGGCATCGCGCAGGAGATCGAGGAGTCAGGCCGATACGACTCGGTGCGCGCAGCGCTGGCCAAGATGGACCGAGAAACGCAGAGCCGCGAGATGCAGCGGCTCGGTGCCGCGCCCGACTACGTGGTCGGAAGCGTTCACGCGATCACTGACGACGGCATCATCATGGTCGCATCGGGCACCGGCAGCCAACTCGGAGCCTACGCCTATGCAGCGGGCAAGGTGATCCTCGTGGTCGGGTCGCACAAGCTGGTGAAGGACCTGACCGAGGCTCGGCAGAGAGTGGTCGAACACTCCCTACCGCGTGAGTTCGTCCGCATGCAGGGCCTCGGCTACCCCGGCAGCCTGATCGGAAAGACCCTCACCCTCGAGGCCGACTTCGGCGAACGCGTCAACGTCATCCTCGTGCCCGAACTGCTGGGCTTCTAGCTGGCCACGTCGGCGCGCCTCGGAGGCGCTGACGTCCTTATCAACAACGCCGGGGTCATGCTGCTGGGGCCGTTCAGCTCAGAGAAGCGCGAGGACAGCCGGCGGATGGTCGAGACGAACCTGCTCGGCGCGATGACCGCCACCGAGGTCTTTCTCGACCAACTCCGGGACGGCGGTGGTGACCTGGTCAACATCTCCTCCGTCGCCGGGCGCACCGCCCGCGCCGGGAACGCCGGCTACGCAGCCACCAAATGGGGCATCAACGGCTGGTCAGAAGCCCTGCGCCAGGAACTCCAACCCGACATCCGCGTGATCGTCATCGAACCAGGCGCCGTTGCAACCGAACTCGTCGACCACATCACCGACGACCAGGTCAAACAGACCACCAGCCAGTTCTACGAAGAAACCGCGATCACCGCCCACGACATCGCCGAGATCATCACCTTCGCCGTCACCCGCCCCCACAACGTCTCGCTCAACGAGATCCTCGTCCGACCCACGGCACAGGTCGGATGACCCGTCGTTCACCGGGGGCGTGCTCGGGGGCGCAGACCCCGCTCAAACCGTTTCGTTGAGCCAAACCGACCCGGCCTTCAAAACCGGCAGGCGTATGTAAGCCATGCGTTGGTAGGTTCGACTCCTGCGCGCTCCGCTCGTCTTTCGCTTGATCAGCGGGTTTCGCGTTGGCTGAGTGGCGCGGCCCGGCGCCCGCCGTCGTTGTCAGACGTGGCGAGTTCGACGCCGCTCCCCGGCGCGAGGGGAGGACGACCCCTATCTAGGCTTCCGGGATCGTTGCCAGCAGCGCCCGTGCCTGCTCCATGAGCGGGACGATGCCCTTCGCCTCGTAACGCCGCATGGATGCCTCGGCCTCCTGACGCGCCTCATCGTTGCGGCCTGTGCGAGCCAGGATCCTGGCGAGCGTGAAGCGCGCGTCGGAGAACTCGGGCACAGGGTGTTCATTCCCAGGTTCGAGTGCCGATCGGGCGAGCCGTTCTGCGTCGTCCAGACGCCCGCGCCGAGCCTGTATCTGCGCCTGTACGGCAAGGGTATCCGGCTCACCCGACCGACCGGAGATTGCGAGCCATCGTTCCGAATCGTCGAGCCGACCCTGGGCCTCCATGGCCATCGCCAGGAGATGGGCCTCCGACGCCTGGTACGTGCGGTCTCCCATCTCGGTCAGCACCGCGTGGGCCGCGCTCGCCTCGCGCTCGGCAGCCTCGTAGTCTCCGGCGAGCATCTCGACGAACACGGCGACGTCGGTGCTGTGGGCTCTCAGATGCCGAAGGCCCATATCGTCCATGATCGCGCGGGCCGCGGCGATCGTTTCACGCGCGGCGTCGAAGCGCCCGGCGAAACCCTCGAGGCCGCCGATCCGGATCAGGCAGTTCGCCTGGACCAGTCGATTGGTCGTCTCGCTCAGAATCACGCGGCAGCGCACGAGTGCGGCCTCCACAGGCTCTGGCCCCCAGAGGGCGTCGGAAACGATGTGTCTGACGATGGCCGCCTCGCGGCGCTCGTCCTCAATCGCGCGCGCGTGCAGCAGCGCTCGCTCATGAAGCTCACGGCCCGAGTCGTAGTCGTTGGCCCACGTGGCGAGCCGGCCCAGCAGTCGCAGGAGGTCCGCCGCCCCTCGGTGATCGTCGTCCGTCTCAAACAGCCCGACGAGTGGCTCGAGCTCGCGCCGGATCTCGTTGTGGGCCTCGCTGGTGCTGGTCTGGATGCGCACGAACGCGAGACCGACCTGCGCCCGAGCTTCCAGCCGACGATCACCGGCGTGCCCCGCTCGTCCGACCACGCCTTCGAGCAGCGTCTCGGACTCCGTCAGGCGCCCGCCCTCGAGCAGCGCGTATCCGAGTTCGACTTCGAGTTCGATCCGTGTCGCATCGTCTGATGCCAGCAGTCCCGTCGCCCGCTCGAAGAGATTGGCCGCGCCATCGATGTCCCCGCGGCCCAGCGCACGCTTGCCTGCCGCGCCCAGCCGTGCTGCCGCTCGGCCGGCGAGTGCTCGATCCGGTTCACCGAGGTCTGCGCGATACAGGTGGGCATGCTCAAGGTGGAAGCCGAGAATTTCGTCGTACTGTTCCGTGTGTGGGCCCAGCCTCGCCTCGAGCCAGGACGCATACCGCTCGTGCAGATCGGCTCGCAGTCGCTTGGAGATCGACTCGTAGGTCGCATCACGGATGAGGACATGCCCAAAGCGGAAGCCATCGTCGCCCAGAAAGATCGCCGCGTCGGGCCGGACGAATTCCTTGCGCACCAGCGTCATCAGGTGTGCGCCAACCGTGCCCCGAGCGCCGGGCGGAAGCAGTTCCGCGACCGCACCACGGTGAAACAGCCGTCCTTCCACCGCCGCCCGCTCGATAACCGCGCGCTCGGCCGGCTCCAGGCGGTCGAGCCGGGCCGACAGCAGCGCATGGATGCTCGGAGGGATACTCAGCTCGCCGTCGAGGCCGTCGGCGCGCATCGCCAGGAACTGCTCGACGAACAACGGGTTCCCTTCGGCCGCTCCGACGATCCGCGCCCGCATGGGCGCATCCACGTCCTGCAGGGCATCGATCAGTGTCTCGGATTCCTGAGCGCCCAGTGGCTCGAGGCTCACGAGCACCGCGTTGCGGCGCGGATTCGACCACGTCGGGCGCGTCTCGAACAGATCCGGACGTGCGGTGCACAGGACGAGCAACGGCACCCCCGTGGTAAAGGTTGCGACGTATTCGAGCAGGTCAAGCAGCGCCGGCTCGGCCCAGTGGATGTCATCCACGACAACAACCACCGGCCTGATCCGTGCAAGCGCCTCGAAGAGCTTGCGAACCGCCCACGAGATCTCCTCTGGCGAACCACCCGCCGGCCCCAGCGAGAGTGCTCCCACCAGGCGGTCGGCCACCAGCACCCCCTCGTCACCTCCGACAATCCCGGCCAGAGCATCGTGGGGTTCGTCACCACCGACCTGACGGACAATCTCTCCCAGTGGCCAGTACGTGATGCCCTCACCGTACGGAAGACAGCGTCCGACCAGGGTCGCGGCCTGCTCCCACCCGTCGGAGAGAAACTCCCGAACGAGCCGCGACTTGCCGATCCCCGGCGGGCCGACGATCGTGCAGAGCTGCGGAGCGCGCTCGTCGACAGCCCGAGCCCGAGCGGCTCTCAACGCCCCCAGCTCCTGCCCACGGCCGACAAAGGGAGCGTCGATCGGTGCGGTGAACGCGGGGACATCGGGCAGTACCTCGAGCAGCCGAAACGCGGCGACGGGGAGCGCCTTCCCCTTGAGCTCCAGGGGAGCCACCGCTTCCACCCGCACCCGGCCGCTGACCAGCCGCTCGGTCTGCGTCGAGATCAGTATCTGGCCAGGTTCGGCGGTTTGCTCGAAGCGAGCGGCGACGTTGACGGCGTCGCCAGTCACAAGCGTCTCCCCCGTCCCTGCGGCTACCTCGCCCGTGCTGACACCGATCCGCACCTCGAGACGAAGCTCCGCGACAGCGTGCCGCATTTCGGCGACCGCCCGTACCGCCCGCAGGGCGTCGTCCTCATGCACGCTGGGGATGCCGAAGACCGCCATTGCCGCGTCCCCCACGAACTTCTCCACCGTGCCTCCGTGACGCTCGATGATCGAGCGCAGGGTGGCGTGGTAGCTCGACATCAGTTCACGCACTACCTCAGGGTCGCTTCGCTCGCCCAGCGCAGTGGAACCGACCAGGTCGCAGAACACGATGGTGACGGTCTTTCGCACCTCGCGTGCGTCGGATCCTCCTTCCAGCCGAGCTGCACACGCGTTGCAGAATCGCGCCGTTTCAGGGTTTTCCTGACCGCACTGGGCACAGATGATCACCCCACGAGTATTGCCCATTCGACACTCGTCACATAGTTAGGCGTTCACCTAAGTAGTGTGCTACGGTCCGTGCCGTGCGGATCGCTGAGGCCCCCCAACTCGACCAGGCGTTCCATGCTCTGGCCGACGGCAACCGGCGCGCGATCGTGGCGCGGCTCACCCGTGGCGCCGCGTCGGTGAGCGAGCTTGCCGCGCCACTTGATGTGTCGCTGCCGACCGTGCTCGGGCACCTGGACGTGCTGCAGCGCAGCGGGCTCGTGCGTTCCGAAAAGGTTGGCCGGGTCCGCACCTGCCGGCTGGAACCCGGCCCGATGGAGGCGGTCGAGCAGTGGCTCGCTGATCACCGCGCTGTCTGGGAGCGTCGGCTCGACCTCTTGGGCGACGTCCTCGACGACGCCTTTCCGACGACGAAGGGGGATCGAAGCACATGAGCATCCGTCAGCACGACTTCACGATCGAGCGGCATTTCCACCAGAGCCCGGCTCAGACGTTCCAGGCGTTCGGCGACCCAGACCTGCGCCGGCGCTGGTTCCGGGTACCCGAGAGCTGGACTGACACCGAATGGTCGCTGGACTTCCGGATCGGCGGCGGCGAGGTGAACGCGGGACGCGACCAGCGCGGCACCCGCCACCTCTTCCGAAGCCGCTTCCACGACATCACCGACGGCGAGCGAATCGTCTTCGCCTACGACATGCTGCTCGACGATCGCCTCACCTCCGTGTCTCTGACGACCGTCGAACTGCACCCCGGCGCAAGCGGCGGCACACACCGATCTTCACCGAGCACGGCGCGTTCCTCGACGACCTCGAAGACCCGTCCGAACGCAAGCACGGCACCGGACTGCTGCTGGACGGGCTCGAGTCCTACCTCGCCACCGAGGTGACGGCGTGAGCCTGGTTCTGTACGAGCACCCGTTTGCGCTCTACTGCTGGAAGGCGCTGATCGCGCTCTACGAGCGCGACGTGCCGTTCACGGCCGACCTCGTCGAGGACCGCTCCGAGCTGGCCGCGTTGTGGCCGCCGGCCTCGATTCCCGTGCTTGTCGACGGCGGCGTCGTGGTCGCCGAGTCATCGGTGATCGTCGAGTACCTCGACCGCCACGGCGACGCGCCGCCGCTGGTTCCCGCCGACCCAGACGAGGCGCTGCAGGTGCGACTGTGGGATCGCGTGGCCGACGGCTACGTCGCCACTCCGGTGCAGACGATCGTCGCCGACGCATCGCGGCCCCCCGACGCGAAGGATCCCTACGGAGTCGCCCAGGCCCACGCGAACCTCGATCTCGCCTACGCCACGATCGACCGTCAGCTCAACCACCGCGGCCCCGAGGGCTGGCTGGCAGGCGACGAGTTCACGCTGGCCGACTGCGCCGCGGCGCCGGCCCTCCATTACGCGCAAGTTCTGCATCCGTTGGACGATCGCGACATCCTGCACTCGCCGTCTACCACGACCGGGTTCTGACGCGACCGTCGGTGGCGCGCGTGATCGAGGAGGCGCGTCCTTACCGCAGGCTGTTTCCGCTGCCCTGGCCCGACGACGTGAGCTGAGAGCCGGCGCCGCAGCGCCGCCAGAACGTCGGTGATGAGCCGCCGAAGACGCCTCTGGTTGCCAGATGTGGCGAGCTTCGGGTGCGAGCGGCTCCGGAGCGCCGAGAACCCACTGGTTACGGTGACCAGTGAATGTCCGGGGACCACCGGATTGCGGGTGAGTCCGTGTCAGACGATGTCGCGGCGGCCCCCACAGTGACTGGCGTTAGTGAGCTAGGAGGTCACCCAGGCACGCGCCGCATCGCGCTCGCCCATACCGAACACTCGCACCTCGCCGGGCATCATCCAGCCGAGCCCGTGCATCGCGCGGCGAAGCCAGTCGGCATCGCTGACGATCGCGATCCGCTCCCAAGCACGGGTCTGACTGAGGCCCAGCTTCGCGTCCTCCCACGCCGCGCCGGTCGAGTAGTCGGGGAAGTCGGTGCCGAGCACATAGAGCATCCGCACCTTGCCGCCGGGCGTCGCCTCGCGGGCCGCATCCACCGCCGGCACGAGCACCCGCTCGTAGTCGCCGGCCGTGACCTTCCCTTCGGCTTCGACACCGACGATCCCATCAGGGAGATCCGAGATCACCGTCAGCATGAGTCCACCCTCCCTTCTTGCCGCTTGCGTTCATGCTACCCGCGTGCCGTTCCCGGTCGCGGGCGGACGCGTCGCCGTGTCAGCGGTCTCGATGGACGGCGACGGCGAAGACGACCGCAGCAGCGCCGAGCGCCGTGGCGGCTCGTGCGTCTGCGGGCCTTGCGTGCCGAACCGGCATCGGGGTGACCCGTCCTTCAACGGGGGCGCAGAGCTCGGCCCAAGCCGTCTCGTTGGGCCCAACCCGTCCGGCCTTCAAGACCGGCAGGCCGTGGTGGCCCCACGGTTGGGAGGTTCCGCTCCGCTAGGCGGGAACGAGCATGGCTTCGGGCCCACGCGATGATCGACGCCGCGAGGTACAGAACGACCACGAGGAGGACGCCGACTGCCGTGTCGCCGATTGCGAGCACCCCGATCGAGCCCATGAGCGCACCTCCAAGAACCTTGCTCGGAGCATACGCCGCGGCGTTGACTCCAGCCGGGTCGTGCGCCTGAGAGCGGTCAGCCGTGCGCGCGTCGGATGCGCCAGAGCGAGACGCCGACCAGGACCAGGGCGGCGGCCATGAAGATGCCGGACTCCGACCACTGGAGCGGCCAGTAGCGGGACGGCGGCTGGTAGGTCGTGGCGAGGTGGAAGGTGTCGCTGAGGCGCTGGATGCAGTGGTTGAACGCAGCCTGGTTTCCCGGCCCGAACTTCGGTCCGCCGGTGCCCGGCCAGGGAACTGCGGATGGGCGACCGCGGGGCACCGGCTGGCGACGAACGCGTGCAGGGTGTGCGCGCTCGCCGGATGACCCGACGCGTCGACGATGTGCGACGACAGCACCATCGCGTTCGGGAGGCTCGGGTTGTTGGCCACGAACGTGATCCCCTGCGGTGGGGTGATCTCGAACCCCAGGCCGTTGCCGGACGAGAGCGAGGTGTTGATGTGTGAGGGCGGCAGGAGATGCGACCGGACGTAGTACGTGAACCCCAGCCGTACGGCCACGAACACCGGCCAGGGTGGCGGCCATGGCGGGCAGGGTGCGGCGCAGGAAGATGCCGCAGGCGACCCCCAGCGCGATCGCGAACGCGGCGTAGGCCACCGGGACGACGCCTCGCTGGTCGAAGAACGCGTACTGATCCATGCGCACCCTGTCGAGCGGGTGCGCCCACCAGGTGACGAACAGGCTCACGAACCCCGCCACGGCCATCCCTGCCAGCCCGATCACGGCGATCTTCACCGCCAGCCAGCGGGTGCGGCTGACGCTCTGCGTCCAGGCCAGGCGGTGGGTGCCGTGCTCGAGCTCGCGGGCGACCAGCGGCGCCCCCAGGAACACGCCCAGCAGGGCCGGCACGAACAGGACCAGGAAGCCGAGCAGATCGAACAGCGTCCGGTCGGTGCGCAGGAACGTGGTCTGCACGGTGGCGCAGTCGTGGTTTGCCGAGCAGGTCTGCGATCTGGGAGCGGTAGAGGTCGACCAGATGCGGGCCGGTGACCAGCAGCAGGACGGCGACCGCCGCGAGCCCGGCCGCGGCGACGCTCATCTGCACGCGGGACTGAAGGGCGGCCAGCCGGATCATCCCGCCACCGCCAATCGTGTCGGGCGGGGCGTGGGCGGCGCGCCGGCGCTCCGGCGGACATGTAGGCGATCACGATGTCCTCCAGGGTGGCCGCCGTGACCGTCCACGACGGGTCGAGGATCGGCTCGTCGCGAGCGCACGAGCAGCGACGTCTGGCGCTCGGTGTGGCTCTCCTCGATGACCTGGAGCGACTGGGGAAGGGTGGCCGGGTCGCGCCGCGGGCCGACCAGCCGGTGGTGCGTCGCGACGCAGCTCGTCGACGTCGCCCGCGAGCTGCACGCGGGACTCGCACAGCACGACCAGGTAGTCGCACACCCGCTCCAGGTCGGCGACCAGGTGGGACGAGAGCACCACGCTGACGCCGTGCTCGGCGACGATGTCCATCAGGCTGCGCAGGAAGTCGCGCCGGGCGAGCGGGTCGAGGCTGGCCACCGGCTCGTCGAGGATCAGCAGCTCCGGCCGCTTGGCGATGGCGAGCGTGAGCGCGAGCTGCGCGCGCTGGCCGCCCGACAGCGTGCCCGCCTTCTGGCGCGGGTCGAGTCCGAGCTCCTCGAGGCGCCGCTCGGCCAGCGACGCATCCCAGGATGGGTTCGTCCACGCGCCCATCCGCAGGTGGTCTCGCACCGACATCCCCGCGTACAGCGGCGTCTCCTGGGCCACGAAGCCCACCCGCCGAAGCTGATCCGGCCGTCTGGCCGGCCGGCGCCGAGCACCTCGATCGTGCCCGTGGTCGGCTCGAGCAGCCCGACGGCCATGTGCAGCAGGGTGGTCTTGCCGGCGCCGTTCGGGCCGACCAGGCCGACCACCCGGCCCTCGGGGAGCGAGATGGTGCAGTCGCGCAGCGCCCACCGGCGCCCGTACGCCCTTCCGAGCCCGCTCGCGTGGATCACATCGGTCATGCCACCCCCTCCGAGACGCAGTTCCGAACGGCGGTGTGGTAGATCGCCTCGATGTCGTCGAAGTCGAGCCCGGCGGCGCGCGCGGAGAGCATCCACTCGTTCAGCGACGCCAGGTACCGGGCCTGCGTGGTGGTGTCGGTGCGCGGCAGCTTGCCGACCACGAACGTGCCCATGCCGGGCCGCGCGCGCACCAGGCCCTCCCGCTCGAGCTCACGGTAGGCCTTGAGCACGGTGTTGGGGTTGATCGCCAGCCTGGCAACCACCTCACGGGCGGTGGGCAGCTGATCCCCCGGCTCCAGCATGCCCAGCCGAAGCGCCCGGCGCACCTGCTGGACGAGCTGCAGGTAGGTCGACGACCCCGGATTCGGGGTCGAGCTGGAACTCGATCATCGGCAGACTTCCACTAATCATGTAGTGCAATAGTAGACTAGCCCCGGGGCCGGCGCAAGGTGACCGTGTCGTTCGACTTCCTCTCCGCTCCGTCCGCGAACGCCGCGCCCGGTTCCGCTCGTGGTAGATTGGCCGTGGTCTCGTGGCATTGGTCACGGTCTCGGCAGACCTCGAGGGGAGACGACATGAGACGGCGCGGGATTGCAGCGGTCCCTCGTCCTGATCGGCGTATGCGTTGCACCGGTTCCAAGCAGTGCGGCGCCCCTCGTGCCGGCAACCACGTGGGCGACGTTTCAGACCATCCCGAACGCGACGGCTGGGGGGCGGCCGACCCTTGTCGACTACGACAATGCGCTCTGGGCGTTCTGGCCCGGGACGGAGCATCCGTCGGCGGTGTTCTACAGCCGATTCGACGGGACGCAGTGGTCGGCCCCGCAGGAGATGCCGAGTGCGCTGACGGTGAACGGAGGCGGCGGCGTGGGCGCGGCCGTCGACGGCAAGAACCTGGTCGTCACGTGGGTGGACTTCGGTGCGCCTGCGTACCGCATCCGCTACGCGGAGTTCGACGGCACGAGCTGGGGGCCCGAGCAGACCGTTCCGAATTCGCATGGTGGGTTCCAGGGCATGATCAAACCCGGCGTCCATCAGTTCGGCAGCAAGCTCATCTTCACGTGGGTCGGTACGTATCCCTTCCGGGGGTGGTACTCCGCCCTGACCGGCCAGACCTGGTCGCCCGCCGCTCGCTTCACCGCGACGCCCGATCAGTACTTCCCGGGCCTTGCCCTCTTTGGCGGTGACCTCTATGTGGCCATGAAGGATGCGACAGGCTCGGGGCCTGCCGAGTACGCCGTGTACGACGGGACATCCTGGTCGCGACCCGCCATCGCAGCCCCGAGGCCGGCGGATGAAAACGGCCAGCCGGTCGCGTTCGGAGGCCACCTCTACCTCTTCTACAGCTCGCTCGACAACTCCGGAAAGATCTCCTACGCGACGATGGTCTCCGCCGGGAGCTGGACGCACACGACGATGCCCTCGGCTCGCACGGGAGGGGTTCCGACCGCCGCGTCCGCGGACGGACGACTGTGGGTGGCGTGGCAGGGAGTGAACAACCACACGCCGACGACCGCGATCCGCTACACGTCGACGGCCAATCCCTGACGCCTGGCTAGCCCTTGAATGGTTGTGACGCGGCGGTTCCCGTGTTCCGGGAAGCGTCGGAGACGGTGACGGTGAAGGTGTAGACCCCGGGCGTGAGGCCGGTGTACTGCGCGCCCTTGAGGGTGCAGCTGGTGACCGACCCAGCCTGTTGCCCGGCGCTATCGACGATCTCGCACGTCGGATTCGCAAGGGCGCTGGAATCCGTGATCGTGCACGACGCGACCCCGCCCCTCGCGCTGTTGATCACCACCGAAGGCTTGGTCGTGTCGATCGACCACGCGTACGTCGCCGGCGATCCCTTCGAGAGTCCCGGCCACGCCCCAAGCGGTGAACGTGTGCCGCCCGTCTGCGAGGGCCGAGCTCGGCGACCACGACCCCGTGTCGCACGGTGCCGTCGTGCCGCCGTCGAGCTGGCAAAGAAAGCCCGTCGCGCTCGTCGCCGAGAACGAGAACCCCGCCGTTGCGTCCGACGTCGGGTTGTCGGGCTCGCCGGAGAACGCGACCTGCCCGACCACGATGGGCGGCGGCGTCGTCGTGGACGACGTGGTGGTCCGGGTGCTCGTCGAGTCCGATGTGGTCGTCGATCTGCCGTCGCTCCCGGTACCGGATCCGGTGGTGGTACTGGACCCGCCCGTCGTGGTCGTGTCCGTGGGCGTCTGTCCCAGGGCGCCACCGTGATCCACCAGGACGGCCATCGCCCCTCCGCCCGCAAGGAGCACGATAGCGGCGACGGCGGAGAGGAGCACCACAAGGCTCCGCGGGCGCCGGGACAGGCGAAGCGCTGCTGCCCGCGTCGTCGTCGCGAGCCCGAGGTTGTGATCCGTCGCCTCGAGGCCCTGCTCGTCGCCGGCCTCGCGGCGCATGCTCTGCGCCCGCTCGAGCAGACGGACGCCGCGCTCCCGGTCGCCCGTCACGACCGAGAGGGTGCCGAGCTCGTGGGCCACCCAGGCCGTCGCGTGCGTGTCGGCGTACGCGCATGCTGTCGAGAAGGCGCGGCGCAGCACCTCGACCAGCGCCACCCAGCGCAGCGTGAGGACGGTCGCGCGGTAGAGCGCGCGGAGCACGCGCAGCTCATCCTCATAGCGGCCGGCGCGGTGCAGCTGACCGGCGAGGTCGAGGACGCCGTCGATCTGCTCCACGACGTCGGTGACGCGGCCCTCGCCAATCGCGGTCGCGAGGTTCACCGCCTGTTCAACGCGGTCGGTGAAGGTCGACGCCTTGTCGAGCGACTCCGGAATCCGGCCGACCTCGGTGTCCGCGACCGCGACTCCGTGCTCGACGAGCCGGTCGATCGTCTCCTCGGCGCCGCTCAGCGCCTTGCGCAGCGGGGTGACATCAGCCGTCGCGCTCGGCGCCGCGGTGTAGAGGCGGGTCCCCCCGGACGCCGACGCGTCGAGCACGAACGCGCCGACCGTGACCCGGCCGCCGGCTGTCGACGAGTGTTCCATATGTCACTTGACGCGACCACGGGACCGTTCTTTCCAAATGGCAAGAACTGTCTGGACGCGGCCGAGGCCGTGGAGCCGAATGTCTTACGGCGTGGAGTCGGCGGCCGGGATCAGCCAGGCATCCTCGTCCGACCAGTCCACCCGCACGCGCGACCCCTGTTCGGGCGCCTGGCCCGAACCGCGTGCCGTTGCCGTCAGCTCGCCGAGCGTGGGTGAGTGCAGGCGAACGGTGCGCTCGGCGCCCAGGAACGCCGTGTCGACCACGTTGGCGTCGAGGTCGACTGCCCCGTCATCGGAGGGCCCGTCGAGTCGCAGGTTCTCGGGTCGGACGAGCACGAGCACGGGGGTGCCGACGGTGATCCCCGCCGGCCCGCCGGCGGTCCGCCGCCCGACCCGGTCGATCGCGATCGCATACCGGTCTGACTCGACGCTCTCGACGCGGCCGGCGAAGCGATTTGCGGTGCCGACGAAGTCGGCGACGAACGACGATGCGGGCCGGTGGTAGATCTCCTCCGGCGTCGCCCACCTGCTCGAGCAGCCCGTGGTTCATGACCGCGACTCGGTCGGACATCGAGAACGCCTCTCCCTGATCGTGGGTGACGTAGCAGAACGTGATGCCGACCGCGCGCTGCAGATCCTTCAGCTGGCTCTGCATGTCCGTCCGCAGCTTCAGGTCGAGCGCGCCGAGCGGCTCGTCCAGCAGCAGCACGTCGGGCCGGTTCACGAGCGCCCGGGCGAGCGCGACCCGCTGCTGCTGGCCGCCCGAGAGCTGGCGCGGGCCGCGACCGCTCGCGGCCCTCGAGCTGAACGAGGTCGATCGCCTCGCTCGACCCGCGCGTTGATCTCGGCCCTGCGGCCGACCTTGCCTCGCGCAGGCCGAAGGCGACGTTCTCGAACACGTCCAGGTGCGGAAACAGCGCGTAGCTCTGGAACACCGTGTTGACCGAGCGGCGGTACGGCCGGACGCCGAGTCATGTCGCGGCCGCCGACGCGGATGCGTGCCGGCGGTCGGATCCTCGAACCCGGCCATCATCCGCAGCGTGGTCGTCTTCCCGCAGCCGGATGGACCGATGATCGAGAAGAACTCGCCCGCTGCGGACCTCGAGGTCGAGGTCGCGCACGGCGACCAGGTCGCCGAAGCTCTTCGCGACTCCCGCGATGATCGACGGTCGGCGTCGGCTCATCGCTCGGTACATGCTCCGAGCCGATCGTTCGCCGGCTCGCTGCGCCCCAGCCGAGCCGGCGGTGGCGAGACCGTCACGGCGAGTGCCATGCAGCGCGACCGTGAAGCAGCATCACGAACACCCCGACGGCGTTGATCTCGGGCGTGATCCGGAACCTGATCATCCCGAGGATCACGATCGGGAGCGGTGACTTGGACGTGCCCTGCAGGAAGTACGGAGGTGACGACGTCGTCGAACGAGAACGTGAACGCGAGCAGGCCGGCCGCGATGATCGCGGGCATCAGCGCGCGACAGCGTCACCCGGCGGAATGTGCGCCACGGCGTCGCGCCCAGGTCGGCGGCCGCCTCCTCGAGGGCGGGGTCGAGCCCGGTCATCCGCGCCTGCACGATGATCAGCGTCGCGTATGCCGAGTTCCAGACGGTGTGGCCGATCACGATCGCGGTCAGGCCGAGCGTGAAGTGGATCTTCAGGAACAGGAAGAACAGCGCGGTCGCGAACACGACCTCCGGCACGATGATCCGGGCGTAGACCAGCCCGTCGTACGACGAGCCCGCGCCTTCGGCGAGCGCCCGCCTCCACCAGAGCGCGCCGGTCACGCGCGATCGCCAGCGACAGCAACGCCGACGCGACCGCGATGACCGAGCGTGGTTTCGAGCCCGGCGCGCACGTTCTGGTCGTGCACGGCCAGGCTGTACCAGTGCGTGGTGAAGCCGCCCCAGCCGGCCATGAGCGAATCTGCGTGTTGAACGAGTTCGACCGCGACGACGATCAGCGGCAGCCACATGAACAGCAGCACGAGCAGGCTGAGCCTGCGGCGATCGGATGGCGGCGGATGTTCACGCGCGCGCTCCGCCGCGCGGCTGGGCCCGGCGCAGCAGGAAGAGCAGCACGCATCAGCAGCGACCATCATGCGTGACGGCCAACGCCGAGCCGAACGGGTAGTTGCCCGTCTCCAGGAACTGGTTCGGCGATGATGTTGCCGGCCATCAGCGTCTTGCCGCCGCCGAGGATCTCGGGGATCACGTACTCGCCGAGCGCCGGGACGCCGACGATGATGCTCCCGGCGATCAGCCCGGGCACGGCGAGCGGCAGCACGACGCGGCGGAACTGCCGCCACGGCGTCGCGCCCGAGATCCGCGGCCGCGTTGTAGAGGGCCGGGTCGATCCGCTCGAGCGAGACGTAGATCGGCAGGATCATCAGCGGCAGGTACGAGTAGACGATGCCGATCCCGATCGACGTCGGCGTGTAGAGGATGTCGATGTGGAGCCCGTGCATGTTCCGAGCGCGCGGGCGAACCGGTCGATCGGCCCGAGGTTCTGGAGCAGGTCGACCCACGAGTAGGTGCGGACGATGAAGCTCGTCCAGAACGGCACGATCACTGCGACGAGCAGCAGTCGCTGGGCCTTCGGGCCCTGGCGGCTGATGAAGTAGGCGAACGTGAACCCGAGCACGGCGCATGCGAGCGTCGTGCCGAGCCGAGAGCACGACGCTCCGTGCCAGCGTGTCGAGGTACAGGATCGACCTGAACGCCCGGTAGTTCCCCGTCGTCCAGCCGAAGAAGACGTTGAAGTCGACCAGATTGACGGAGCCGAACGAGTAGACGGCGATCAGCCCGAGCGGCATGATGAAACACACCACCGTGATCACGAGCGTCGGAGCGAGCAGCGCGAGGCGGGCGACCCGGCCCGTGTCGAGGGGCCGCCGCCTCGGTGCCGCGGGTGGCGGCGCCGCCGCCCGCTCGATGGTTACGCCGCCTTGATCGCCTCCACGTGTTCGACCAGAGCGTCGCGCCCGTCGCGCGCCGAGGTACTTGTCGAACTCGGTCTTCGCCAGCACTTCGCTCGTCGGGACCAGAATCGGGTTCTGGGAGATCGACTTCAGATGAGCGGGGTCGATGCGAGGCATCAGATACGCCGTCCCGGTGGTGTTGACGAAATCGGCGTACTGGGCTTGGTTCGGCGAGGAAGTTCAGGAACGCCTGGATCACCGCGATCTTGCTCGTGTCCTGCACCGCGGTGAAGCCCTCGAGATATGCGTGCACGCCCTCGTCCGGCAGCACCCACTTGATCTTGTCGTTCTTCTGCTGCAGGATCGCGACGTCGTAGTCCCAGTCCATCGCGATCGCGGTCGAGCCGTTGATGAGCCCCTGCGCCGACATTCGTGTTCAGGAACGCCTTCAGATGTGGCTTGACGCCCACGATCGCATTCCTGCACCTTCTTCAGGTCATCGGGGCTCGTCGTGTTGGACGAGTAGCCGAGGTACTTGAGGTCGATCCCATGCAATCGCGCTCGAGGTCGATGAAGACCGTCTGGCCGGAGAACTTGGGCGATCAACCCCCAGAGGTCGTGCCAGCTCGTGATCGTCTCGCCGCCGATGAGATCCGGGCGATAGGCGATGCCGACCTTGCCGTAGTCGGTGGGGAGGCCCCACGGATACGACTTGCGGAACTTCTCGGAGACGTTCTTGACGTTCGGGACCTTCGACCAGTCGAGCTCGGTGATCAGATTCGCCGCAGACGCCTGGCCGGCGTCGCTCGTGTCGGCCAGCAGGAAGTCGTACTGCTTGCTCTTGAACTGGAGGACGACCTCGGCGCTGCTCGATGTCGCGTTCGAGATCATCTTGATGGATGCCCCCGGATACTTCTTGGCGAAGTCCGCGAGGTTGTGCTTGCCCATCCAGCCGGGGTAGTTGGCCAGGATGGCCTGGCCGGTGATCGCTCCGGAGGTCGAGCCGCCGGACGACGAGCCCGAGCTCGATCCGCCGCAGGCTGCGAGCAGTGACGCCGCCGACACGCCAAGCGCGCCGGCGCTCGCCCGACGCAGCAGGGTGCCGCGGGTCAGCGGCCCCGGTCCGGGATATCCCTCGGTATTCACGGCAGTACCTCCCTCGGATGGCCGGTACGAGCTTGAACGCGGCGGCAACACCTGTCCTCGTGCTCCAAACCGTAGCGGCCTGCGCCGACCACCGCGCCCGAGCCGTCGTCCGGGTGCTAGCCTCGCCGCTGATGAACGGCCCGACGCCCCTGACGCTCGGTGGCGGAACCGTCCTCCTGGAGCGAGACGTCGGGGTGATCGCCCGCGACGGGGTGCGGCTCTCGGTCGACGTCTACCGCCCCAACCGGCCCGGTTCCTTTCCCGCCATCCTCGAGCACATCCCGTACCGCAAGGACGACCTGCGGGCGATCGAGGACCGGTCGCAGAACAGCTTCCTCGTGAACGCCGGCTTCGCCTGCGTGCGGCTCGACGTTCGCGGTACGGGCAGCTCGCACGGCGTCGCCCAGGACGAGTACACCGAGGTCGAGCAGCATGACGGCTTCGACGTCGTCGCGTGGATCGCCGAGCAGCCGTGGTCCACCGGTGCGGTGGCCTCGTGGGGCGTGTCGTACGGAGGGTTCAGCTGCATCCAGCTCGCCGCCCTGCGCCCGCCGGCGCTGCGGGCGATCGCGCCGGTGTACGCCACCGACGATCGGTACACCGACGACATGCACTTCCACGGCGGCGCGCTGAACGCGAGCAGCCTGCCGGGCTATCCGACGGAGATGATCGCGATGAACGCGCTGCCGCCGCTCGGCACGCGCAGCGAGGAGTTCGATCGTACCTGGCGGCGCCGGATCGAGGAGACGCCGGCGTGGGTGCTCGACTGGATCCGCGAGCAGCACGACGGGCCCTACTGGCGCAACGGCTCGCTGCGGCCCGACTACGGGCGGATCACCTGTGCCGTGCTGATCTGCGCCGGCTGGCGCGACGGCTACCGCACGGCCGCGCTGCGCATGGCCCGAAACCTCGAGGCGCCGTGGGAGCTGCTCGCCGGGCCGTGGGCGCACAAACTGCCCGATCGCGGCGTCCCCGGTCCGCGCTATCCCTTCCTGGCCGAGATGGCGCGGTTCTTCCACCGTCACCTCGGCGACGCTCGCGACGAGCCGCAGTCCGAACGGCCGCGGATCGGTGTTCTTCATCGGCAGCCCGGATTCACCGGCGCTCCCGCACGCGGTCATGTCGGGTGGGTGGCTGGCGTCGCGGCGCTGGCCCGAGGGCGTGCAGCCCACGCCGGCTCGTGCTGGGCGGGCCCGCCGTCGCGCCCCGCCAGGTAACGACCGGCATCATGACCGGGCAGTGGTGCCCGCCGCCTCCGGCGACCGGCCAGTTCCTCGACCAGTCCCGCGACGACGCCCAGAGCGCCGTCTTCGAGAGCGAGCCGCTGGCGGCGCCGGTCGAGCTCTTCGGCGAGCCGGTCGTGCGCCTCCGCCTGCGGCATCCCGGTCCGCGCACGCTGGTGTCGGCCAAGCTCCAGAACGTCGCGCCCGACGGTTCGTCGCAGCCGGTCACGACCGCCGCGGTGAACGTCGAGATCGAGGGCGAGACGGCGCTCGAGCTGCCGCTGATGGCGGCCGGGTGGAGGTTCGCCGCCGGCCACCGCATCCGGGTCGCCGTGGCGGTCGCCGACTGGCCCAACCTGTGGCCGCTGCCGGAGGTCGCGCCGCTCGAGATCACGGCGCCGGTCGAGCTCGAGCTGCCCGGCCTGCCGGCCGATGCCGTCCCGTTCGAGCCCGCCGACGAGCCGATGGTCGAGATCGCACAGCCCGGGGCCGAGACCGAGGCCCGCTCGCGCTGGGACGTCGTGACCGACGTGCTCACCGGCCGGGCCGGCATCGTGACGGAGATGCAGGCCCGCGAGGCGATGCCCGCCGAGGGCTGGTCCGTGACCGAGTCCGCGAGCCGCTGGGCGATGACGGGCGACGATCCGCTCACCGCCGCCGTCCGGGGCACGTGGCACTACCACCTCGAGCGCCCGGGCCTGGCGGCGGACGTCCACGCCGAGACGGCGTTCGAGGCAACGGCGGACGCATTCCTGGCCGACGTGCGCCTGTCGGTCGAGGCCGACGGGGCGCCGTTCGCCGAGCGCCGCTGGAAGGAGCGGATCCCACGCCGGGGCGCCTGATGCATCTGGAGTCGGCCGGGGGACGGGTCGTCGTCGAACGGGACGTCCGCATCCCGATGCGCGACGGCGTGCACCTCTCGGCGGACGTCTATCGCCCGGACCGGCCGGGACGTTTCGGCGCCATCCTCGAGCACATCCCCTACCGCAAGGACGACCTGCGGGCGTGGCAGGATCGCGGACAGAACCTCGTGCTGGTCGACGCGGGCTTCGTCTGCGTGAGGCTCGACGTGCGGGGGACAGGCGGCTCGGAGGGCGTCGCGGACGACGAGTACACCGAGACCGAGCAGCTCGACGGCGTCGAGGTGGTCGACTGGATCTCGCGCCAGGAGTGGTGCAACGGGAACGTCGGCTCCTGGGGCAAGTCCTACGGCGGCTTCTCGTGCATCCAGCTTGCGGCTCGCCGGCCACCGGCGCTGCGCGCCATCGCGCCGGTCTACGCGACCGACGACCGCTACACGGACGACATGCACTACGACGGCGGCGCGGTGGCGGCGTTCGAGCTCAGCAACTACCCGATCCGGATGATCGGCATGAACGCCCTCCCGCCCGGGGACGGCGCCGGGCCGGAGTTCGACGACCGCTGGCGGGACCGGATCGACTCGACGCCGGCCTGGGTCGTCCGGTGGCTGACCGAGCAGCACGACGGGCCGTACTGGCGCAACGGGTCGCTCCGGCCCGACTACGAGCGGATCGAGTGCCCCGTCTTCATCGTCTCCGGCTGGCACGACGGATACCGCACGGCCGGATTGCGGATGGCCCGGCGGCTGCGAAGCCCGTGGCAGCTGCTGGCGGGACCGTGGACGCATGTCGCGCCCGACCGCGGCGTGCCCCGGCCGGTGTACCCCTTCATGCATGAGCTGATCGAGTTCTTCCACACCCATCTCGGCGGCGGTGCGGATCCGGGTGGCGCCGCCCGTCGGCCACGGTCGATCATGTTCATCGAGGAGCACGATCCGCCCGGCGAGCCCCTGGAACGCGTCTCGGGCGAGTGGATCTCGAGCGAGTCCTGGCCGGCGTCGGCGGCCGAGTCCGTGCTCACGCTGGGGACGGCGCAGACCGCACGTGCGTCGGCCTCGGTCGGCCTGGCCACGGGCAACTGGTGCCCGCCGCCGCCCGACAGCGGCCTCTTCGGCGACCAGCGCATCGACGAGGCCCGAAGCGCCTGCTTCGAAAGCGAGCCGTTGCACGAGCCCGTGGTGGCACTGGGAGCGCCGCGGGTGCGGTTCCGGATCGCCCACCCCGGCCCGCGCGCAATCGTGTCCGTCAAGCTCAACGACGTCGCGCCGGGAGGCGCCTCGCAGCCCGTGACCCGCGGCGCCCTCAACCTCGCCTGCGACGGCGAGGCGGCCGTCGAGCTCGACCTGATGGCAACCGGCTGGCGGTTCCGGCCGGGGCACCGCATCCGGGTTGCGGTCGCGGCGAACGACTGGCCCTGCCTGTGGCCCCTGCCCCGGCTCGAGCCGCTGAACGTGACCACCGCGGTGGAGCTGGCCCTGCCCGGCCTGCCGGAAGACGCGCGGCCGCATACGCCCGCCACCGACGTCGTGCCGGTGACGTGGGCGGGTGGCGTCACGACCGACAGGCCGTCGCGCTGGGAGATCGTGCGTGACGCCGAGACCGGGATGGCGGGGATCGAGGCCGCGGACTGGTCGTCCTTCGAGTTCCCGCAGGAGGGACTGCGGTGCGAGGAGGGACACGTCTACTCGACAGGCGTCCGTGACGACGACCCGCTGTCGGCCCGCGCGGAGGGGCGCACGCGCTTCGGCCTGTCCCGGCCGGGGCTCGACGTCGTCGCCGAGGCGAGCGGGCTCTTCACGTGCACGGCGACGGAGTTCCTGGTCGACCTCGACCTCGAGGTCACCCGCGACGGCCGCCCGTTCCACCGCCGCCGCTGGCGCGAGCGGATCCCGCGTAACTCGTGCTAGGGGGCCGAGGCGTCTACCATGGCTGAATGGTCGGCGACAGTGAGCGCGAGCGCATGCTCTCCCAGCTGCGGGAGCACTACGCGCGCGGTCGCCTGACGCTCGAGGAGTTCTCGAGCCGCAGCGACCGGGTGCTCGCATCCCGCACGTACCGCGACCTTCGCGCCGCGCTGACCGGCCTGCCGTTCCGGTGGGGCTCGGCCGATCTGGCCGGCCTCGGCGATTCCGTGGCGCGGACCGTGGTGCGCGGCGCGGTGCTGCTGGCGCTCACCTGCGCCTACGTCGTGTTCAGCCTCACGCTTGCCCTCGTGCTCGTCCTCACGCTGGTCCTGCACGGCGCCACGGCGACGGTGCTGCTCGGGTTCCTCGTCGTGTGGGTGGTTCCGACGTTCCTGGTCTCGCGCATGTGGCGGCGGGTCGAGCTCCCCAGCCTTCGCCGGTTCGTCTAGCCAGGTAGGCTCTGCCGATGGCGGGCGACCGGCGGGCAGGCGGGGCGGGCGACGTTGCCGGCGACGCGCTCCCGGAGAACTACCTCGACCTGTACAAGCTTGCCGTCGAGATGGCCGATCGGGTGTCGGCGCGGCGCGCGGTCGCAAACAGCTTCTTCCTCGCGGTGAACTCCGGACTCGTGGCCCTCGTCGGTGGCGCCGGCCTGCCGTGGTACGTCGGCGTCGCCGGAGTCGTCTTCGCGGTCGCCTGGTGGGCGCTGCTGCGGAGCTACCGCCGGCTCAACGCGGCGAAGTTCCAGGTCATCAAGCGGATCGAGGAACGGTTGCCGGTGCGGATCTTCACGGACGAGTGGGAGCTGCTGCGCCCGGCCGACGGGACGCCACGACACGGCTGGCGGGCCGTGGCCCGGTATCGAGAGCTGGGAGCGATCGAGCGG
Organism: uncultured Actinomycetes bacterium; assembly: GCA_963708365.1. GTDB lineage: Bacteria > Actinomycetota > Thermoleophilia > Gaiellales > JAICJC01 > JAICJC01. The sequence goes on along the minus strand of CAVPSM010000006.1, from coordinate 26,673 downwards.
ATCGTGCCGTGGGTGTTCGCCGCGATCTACGTGGCGGCGATCGTGGAGTCGCAGTGACGCTCGAGGAGCTCCTCGAGCGGGCCAGGCGGCATAACGACCGGGCGGGCTTCATGGCGTGGGATCCGACCCGCCTTGCGGAGGAGCCGGATGGAGACCCGCTGACGCCGAGGCTCTCGCCTCCCACCCCCGAGGAGCCGCGCCTGTTCATCTCCTACGTCTGGGACGACGGCGAGCACGAGCAGTGGCTGGAGGCGTTCGCCGGCTCGCTCTTCAACCGCCGGTACGCCGTCGTCTACGACCGCGACCCGCGCAACGGGGACGGCCGGCTGAGCGCGACGGCGCTGCAGATCAGGATCGTCGACTGCAACGTCTTCGTCCCGATCGTGACCGAGAGCTATTGCGAACGGGTTTCCGGCGGCGCGTGGGAGGGCGACACGTGGTCGGGGGCCACCGGCGCCTCGGGTGGCGAATGGGGCCGGGCCCTGCGCCTGGCCGAGGGCGGCTATCTGACGTTCATCGGAATCTGGCTCGCCGGCGAGCGGCTTCCGCCGCCGCTTACGAGCGCGAAAACGGTGGATGCCAGAGCCAATCCGGCTCCCTGGAGCGGCCCGATCGCCGAGATGTTCCCGGCGGCGCCGCCGGGCGGCCGCGGTGTGCCGCGAATCCGGCCGCCCGATCGACCGCCCGATCCCGAGGCCTGGCCGAAGTACCGGCCGCCGACCTGATGAAACGGCGTGCGCCTACGCCGCCGTCGCGGCGCCCTCCCGTTCGGCCACCGCGTATACCTGCCGCTCGCCGCTGACGCCCTTGAGCGCGTGCCCGCCGCGGTCGGCCAGCTCGACGCCGGTGCCGGCGACGAGATCGCGCACCGTCGACGACACCAGCACCTCGCCCGGGCCGCCGAGTGCGCAGATCCGGGCGCCGACGGCGACCGCAAGGCCGGCCGGCTTCCCGGCGTGCGCCTCGCACTCCCCGACGTGGATCCCGACCCGCACCCGCACGCCGATCGGCGTGAGCGCCGCGATGATCGCCTCGGCGCACCGGATGGCCCGTGCGGGGCCGTCGAACGACGCGAAGAACCCGTCGCCGGCGGTGTCGTGCTCGATGCCGTGGAACCTGCTCAGCTCGCGCCGGACGATGCCATGGTGCTGTGCCAGCAGGTTGCGCCACCCGGCATCGCCGAGCTCCGCGGTCTGCTCCGTCGAGCCGACGATGTCCGTGAACATCAGCGTCGCCAGCACCCGTTCGGGCACCGCCGGTGGCGGCTCGCCCGAGACGAACAGCTCGATCTCGTCGGCGATCTCCGGCGACAGGTGGATCTCCAGATAGTCCTCCCCGCTCACCTGGGTCGCCCATCCATCCGGAATCCGTCCGGCGACGTCGAGCGCCGCGGTCCGCTCGGGCCCGCGGTAGAGCACCACCGTGGGAACGCGAACGGCGGGGAGCACATCGGTCAGGTCGGTCTCCTCGAACGCGCGGTTGAGCGCGTATGCGACGGCCGGGCTCGCGCCGATCCGCAGATAGCTCGCGAACTGCCGGCGGTCCTCCTCCGAGGCGTGGAGCGTCGGGCACAGCTCCTCGAGGAGCTCGTCTGCGTACTCCTGGCTGCCCCAGCGCTCACGCAGGTCCTGCATCTCGCGGAGCACCCGCTCGGACGCGTCGGCGGATTCGTGCATCGCACCGCGCACCGTCGGATGAAAGAGCACGAGCGCCCTCGTGCGTTCCGGATACGTGGCTGCGAACAGCGCACCCATCCCGCAGCCCTCATGCGACCCCAGGATCACCGCCTTCTCCGACCCGGCCGCATCGAGCACCGAGTGGAGGTCCTCCATCCGCGTCTCCAGGGCCGCGAAGTGCCCGCCGTGATCGGACAGCCCGGTGCCGCGCTTGTCGAACAGGATCAGCCGGAACGAACGGGCCAGCCGGAGGTAGAAGTCGCGCCAGCGCGGATACCCCCAGACGTAGCCGAGGTTCGACATGTAGTCGGGCACGTAGACCAGGTCGAGCTCTCCCTCTCCCACGACCTGATACGCGATCGCGATGCCGCCGGTGCGGGCGTAGCGCGTCTCCGGCTCCACCGGCCAAGTGTCTCACACGGTGCCTCTCGGCTACCGGGGGAAAGCGGATCCGGGCAGGTCAGCGGTGCCGGCGTGACGGCCGGTGCTGGGCCGGTACGCGCCGGTGGTTGTTGGCCGGCCCGCGGCTCGGCTCGCTCCGGTACTCGGCGTCGTCGGGGAGCTCGCTGGGGGCGGTGATGTGGATCCCGACCAGGAGTCTGCGCTGGTCGCGCACCTCCTCGAGTGCCTCGTCGGCGCTGTCCGCCTCGATCGAGAGGACGGTCTGCGAGCCGCTGTGGTAGCGCAGCTCCACGGTGAACTCCATGTGCGCTCCTCGCTGTTTCGGGTTGGGGACGGTGCCGGCGCTAGCCGCGGGTGGGCGGCGCGGGCTCGTCGTCATCGTCGGCGGTCTTGCGCTTGGCGTTCGGGTCGTGGAACCCGGCGGCCGAGAGCACCGACCGCAGCTTTCGCAGGTCGGCGAGGTCGCGGCGGCCGTACGCGTACACCGCGGCCTCGCGCAGGGCTCGCTCGAATGTGGTGTTCCGCTCCAGCGCCCCGCGCAGCAAGACGCGCAGGTCATGCTCGGTGCGGACACCGCTCGCACCGGCCTTCTCCGGCGCGTCGTGGGGACGGTCTTTCCCGGGCGTCACGCCCATGTTGCTCCTTCCACGTTGCGGCCGATCAGAGCCGGCTGGCCCAAACGGCGCCTGTGGCGAAGCTCTGTTTGCAGAGTAGCAGCGTCTCGCCGGCCGCTCCGGCGGGGTACGCGCTCGGCGCGCCCCCACCGGGACGGATCCGGCACCGTCGTTAGGCGACGGTCACGACGTTGGTCGCCTCGGGGCCCTTCTGGCCCTCGCGACCCTCGAACTCGACCTTCGCGCCTTCGGCAAGCGACTTGAAGCCGTCGCCGGCGATCGAAGAGTGATGGACGAAGAGATCCTTCGATCCATCGTCCGGCGCGATGAAGCCGTAGCCCTTCGCGTCGTTGAACCACTTCACGGTTCCGGTTGACATGTATCCACCTCCTCACCTTGTACGAACGAGTAAGGAAGTGCGGGTGCGCAACCGAACAAGCGTTCTTGACGACATAACCCTAGCAGGTTGGCCCGCCGCGCCGCTCGTCCGCCCTCACTCCGCCGGATGATTGTCGATCGTGATCGGCCAGCAGCGGTGGTGCGACACGTTGTCGATCGTGACGGCGCTGACGCAGTAGCTGTAGGCGCCGTTCGGCAGCAGCGTGGTGTCGACGCCGCGGCCGCCGACGTGGACGACGAGCCGGGTGGCGCAGGTCCCCAGCCTGCGCATGAAGCACTCGTTGATGCGATACGTGCCGTGGGCGTAGACCCTGTCGACCTGCTGCGGCGGGATCAGCCGGCCGCCGACGAACGGGACGACCGGTGCGCCGATGCGGAGCAGGTCGTCGGTCGGCGAGGCGATCCAGCTGCGCAGGCCTGCCACCATCAGCGGCTGCTGCGGCCAGCGCGTCGTCTTGTGGATCGGCATGTCCCACACCCGGGCGCGGAAGTCCACCCGCCCGTGCAGGTCGTCGAGGGCGAGCGGCGCCGAGTCCCCGGTGCCGGTGCCGCGGGGACTGTAGGCGGCGGCGTCGGCCACGAACGCCGCGAGATCGCTCATGCCCGGCGCCTCGCGGTTGGACGGGTCGCGCAGGATGCCGGTCGGCCGGCGCGGATCAACGAACCCGCACACCGGGTTCCACTCCGACAGGTGCACGTGGTTCTGGCCGGCGACGACCCGCCCGATCCACTGCCCGCGCTGGACATACGCGCCCGGCGCGACCCGGGTGAGCTCGACGTGCCAGTAGTCGTACCGCGTGGTCCGCATTGCGACGGTGGGGCTGAGGATGAAGCGCGCGTTCGCCCCGCTGCGGTGGACGTCCCAGACCCGGCCCGTCGCGACGGCGTAGACCTTGGCCCGGTCGTGTGGGGCGGCCACGTCGACGCCGAAGTGGGCATGACCGAGGCCGCGGGGATCGTTGAACCCGCCGCGGATCGTCGGGATCGCCCCGGTTGGGTAGACCGGCGAGGAGCCCGGCGGCGACGGATAGTCGAAGCAGGTTCGGTCGACGCGTGCGAGAGTGAGCGTGTGGACGTGCTCGAGGCGGGGCGCGGCGGCAGTCGTCGACGGCAGCAGGAGGGCCGCCAGGCCCACCGCGGCGACGCGGGCGCCGGTGGCCGCCGATCGAATGGTCATGATGTTCATCGCGCAGGACCTCCCTGGGGTCGTCGTCTGACCTCAGAGGACTCCGGCGCGCTCGTACGGCGCTCTGGAAGGGCCTTTGGAGCGCTCTCACGCCGCTCTCAGCGCGCTCTCATAACGGTGGTGGAGTCGTGAACTCGGTGGTGGAGTCGTGAACTCGGTGGTGGAGTCGTGAACTCGGTGGTGGAGTCGTGAACTCTGGTGTCAATCGCCACATGGAGTACCGGTTGCTGGGCCCGCCGGAGGTGCTCGACGAGGGGCGGGCGGTGGCGCTGACCGGCAAGGGCGCGGCGGTGCTCGCGCTGCTCGTCCTGAACGCGAACCGCGTCGTCCCGCGGACGACGTTGATGGACGCGGTCTGGCCGGGCGAAGGCGCGTCAGCGCGCCGCAACCTGGAGGTGCACGTCTCGCGCCTGCGCAAGGCGCTCCCCGCCGGCGAGGGTGGCGGTGAGATCACCAGCCGCGGCGGCGGGTACGTGCTCGCCGCCGACCCCGAGGACGTCGACGTGAACCGTTTCGAGCGGATGGTCGAGGCCGGCCAGCGCACCCTCGAGGCCAGAGGCTACGAGGCGGCGATCGGCGAGCTGCGCGCGGCGCTCGAGCTGTGGCGGGGACGGCCGCTCGAGGGCCTCGAGGACTACGCGTTCGCCTCCGCCGAGGCGGAGCGCCTCGAGGACGTGCGCCTCGGCGCGCTCGAGGCGCGGTTCGAGGCCGAGCTCGCCCTGGGCCGCCACCAGGCCGTCATCGGCGAGCTCCGCGCGCTGACCAACGCCCACCCGGCGCGCGAGACGCTCCGCTACGAGCTGATGCTCGCGCTCTATCGCAACGGCCGCCAGGCCGACGCCCTGGCCGCCTACGCCCAGGGCCGCCGCCACCTGGTCGAGGAGCTCGGCATCGAGCCGTCGGCCCGGCTGCGCGATCTCGAGCGCGCGATCCTCCAGCACGACCCGGCGCTCACGCTCGACATCGCCCCTGCCGCGACGGGCGAGCCGGCCGAGGAGCCCGAGCCGGCCGTCACCGGCCTGCGGACGTTCCTGATCGCACGGGTGAACGGCTACGCCCGCTACACCCGCGAGCGCGGCGACGACGCGGGGTCGGCGCTGGCGCGGACGTTCGCGGACGCGGCCCGCAGAGCGGCGTCGGACCACGGCGGCGAGGTGGTCGATGTGCGCGGCGACGAGGCGCTGTGCGTCTTCGGATCGGCGCGGGCGGCGCTGCGCGCGGCGGTCGAGATCCAGCGCCGGCTCCGCACCGCACCGGGGCAGGGCGATCCGTTCCCGCTCGCGGTCGGCGCCGGCCTCGACGCGGGCGAGGCGGTGGCCGTCGACGGCGCCTATCGCGGAGGTGCGCTCAACCTGGCGTCCCGGCTGAGCGCGGCCGCCGCGCCGGGCGGGATCCTCGCAACCGAGACGGTCGCGAACGTGGCAGGCCCGGTCGACGGCCTGCGGCTCGGCGCGCCCCGGCGGGTCGAGCTCGAAGGCTTCGGCGATCCGGTCCGGGCTGTCGAGGTGATCCCCGACGTCCCGCTGCCGCCGGTCCCGTTCTCCCCGTGGCCGGACGAGGGCGGCCGTCGTCGCACGCGGCTGGCCGTCGCCATCGTCGGCTCCCTCTTCGTGCTCGGCGCGGTCGCCCTGGTCCTCAGCGAGTGGATCGGGGGCGGAAGCGGCGGTACGGCCACGAGCACGCCGCCCGCGAAGCCGCGCGTGACCCTCGCGGCGGACGCGAAGGGCAGCGGCGGGACGATCGTCCTTCGCGGCGCCGCCAACGCCGGCCCGACCTACCGGTCCATCGTCGACATCCGCCTGTATCCGGCTGCCGGCGGAAAGTCGAGGGGGCTATGGATCGCGACGGTGTCCGCCGCTGGCCGCTACGAGCTGGTGTTCAAGCCGCGCCTCGATCCGGGCAGCTACACCGCCCAGACGAGCCAGTCCTACGGGGGCGGCACCGGCGTCATCCGGTCCGGGCATGTCCCATTCACGGTGCAGGCCACCCCGGCCGGCGCGACCGACAAGCACGGGCAGCTCGCGATCTCCGCGCCGATGCCGGGCGCCACGATGGCCGCCCCCGGCTTCCGGGTGACCGGCACCGACGACCCCAACCCCGTCGCCGGTCTGGGCTACGTGCAGGTCTTCGCGGTTCCGGGCAGCGACCTCCGCCAACGACACGTGTGGACGAGCACGCCCGTCCAGGTTGCGGCGGACGGCACCTGGTCGACCGCGTTCGACTCGACGCTGCCGTCCGGCCCGTACACGCTGTTCGTGAAGGAGACGGACGGCCGTGGCTTCGTGACGGGCCTGTCGCGCACGGTGCAGTTCACCTGGAGCGGCTGACCGGACGTCAGCCCGTCGGCTGGCCGATCGCCGTGAGGAACTCGTCGCTCGCCCCCGACGTCCACGTGGTCGCATCGTCGAGCGCCGTGAACCCGACCGACTCGTAGAACCGCCGGCCGGCGGGGGTGGAGAAGAGGAACGCGCCCTCGGTGTCCGCGCTCCAGAGCGCCTCGAGTGCGCAGGTGAGCACGGCCTGCCCGCCGCCCTTCCGGCGGTGCGCCGGCGGCGTCATCATCGACCAGATCCCGATCCGGCGGCCCGGCGTCGCCCAGACGACGCTGATCGGCTCGTCGCCGTCGTAGGCCAGCCATGCCCGCACCCGTCGGCCGAGGTCGGCCAGCGGCGCGAGCGTCCGGTCGGCGACCTCCGGCGCCACCATGTGGGCACCGCCGACGATCGCGATCGCCGCGTCCCGATCCGTCGCCGATCGCATGGGCGCGACCCGCAGCCCGCCCGTCTGCCGCGGCGCCCATGCGCCACACCACATCAGCGGCTCGGGCACGGGGGCGCGTACAAACCCGGCGGCCGCCAGCGGGGCCGCAACGTCGGGGCCGGCGCTCGACGCCACCGAGACCAGCGCGGGCACGCCGGCGGCCGCGATGAACGCGACGAGCTCGGCGGCGTCCTCTGCCCGCGCGCGTGAGGTCAGGACGCACTCGTTCAGATCCGGGTGCGCCTCGCCGGTCAGCACCGCGAACCATCCCCGCCCCGATGCCCGCGCCGGGGCGAGCCCGCCGGGCTTCACGAGCGGCGCGTGCTCGGCGAACGTCTCCCACAGGTCGGCGGCGTCCACGCGGCGATCATAGGGACTCAATCCGTACCGAACCGCGCGGGGCTACGGTGTGTGGTCGTGACCGACACCCAAGCCCCAACCGCCGCGCTGCGCGAAGAGGAGATCGAGTCGCGGTGGGAGGCTGCCCCGGCGGTCGGGATCGTGATCGGAGTGCAGGTGCTGCTGGCCCTGGTCAGCCGCAACCAGGACTGGAAGCTCTGGGTCTTCTCGTGGTGGGTCTGGCTGATCCCGGTGGTGCCGGAGGTGGCCCTGGTCATTCCGCTGGCGTGGCAGCGGCCGCGCCGCCAGCTGGAGCAGCTCGGCCACCGCCGCACCGTCGCGCTCACGCTGCTCGCGGTCGTCAGCTTCGCGAACGCGCTGCTGCTCGTCGCCGTGATCGGCTCGCTGATCCGCGGCAACGAGACGAGCGGCGGCCAGTTGCTCCTGAAGGCGATCACCGTCTGGACGACCAACGTCATCGCCTTCGGGCTGTGGTACTGGGCGTTCGATCGCGGCGGGCCGGTGCGCCGGCTCGGCGCCGACCCCTTGCCGCCCGACTTCCAGTTCCCCCAGATGGAGAATCCGCAGCTCGCGTCGCCCGGCTGGCAGCCGCAGCTGGTCGACTACCTGTACGTCTCGTTCACGAACTCGATCGCGTTCAGCCCCACCGACGCGATGCCGCTCAGCCGATGGGCCAAGCTGCTCATGCTCGCGGAGTCGTCCGCCTCGTGCCTCACCGTGCTCCTGGTGACGGCGCGAGCCGTGAACATCTTCAAGTAGCGGCGGGGCTTCCGGACATCTGGTCGGCGAGCACGCGGTGCACCGTCTGCACGGCGCTCGCGCCCTCCCCGACGGCTGCCGCGACGCGCTTGACGGAGCCGTGCCGTGCGTCGCCGGCCGCGAACACGCCGGGGATGCTCGTCTCCATTGGGAACGGCGGCCGCTCGAGCGGCCAGCCCGCGGCCACGTCGGCGCCTGTGAGCAGGAAGCCCTTGCGGTCACGCGCCACCCCGGGAGGCAGCCAATCCGTCTGCGGCCGCGCACCGATCAGGACGAACAGCGCGTCGGCCCGGACGGTCTCGTCCGCCCCGGCCGCGTCCCGCAGGACGAGTCGCTCGAGGTGCGCGCGACCTCCGCCGCCGCTGATCGACGTCCGCGTCCGCACCTCGATGTTCGGCGCGCCCCCGATCGCCTGGACGAGGTAGTGGGACATGCCGGCGGCGACCGAGTCCGACCGGATCAGAACCGTGACATGCCGGGCGTAGCGCGCCAGGTGCAGTGCGGCCTGCCCGGCCGAGTTGCCGCCGCCGATCACGAAGACGTCCCTCCCGCTGAGCGTGGGCGCCTCCGAGACGGGGCCGCCGTAGAAGACGCCGGCGCCGATCAGCGCGTCCAGCTCCGGGACCCCGAGACGCCGGTAGGTTGCCCCGGTCGAGAGGATCACGACCCGGGCCCGGATCGATCGCCCGTCGTGCAGCCCCAGGGCGAACACGCCGCCGGATCGGGTGAGGCTCGACGCCCGGTGCATGAAGACGAAGTTGGCCCCGAGCACGGCAGCCTGCTCGTAGGCCTGCTCGGCCAGCCGGCTCCCGCTCACGCCCTTGGCGAAGCCGAGGTAGTTGCGGATCAGCGAGCTCGACCGCGCCTGCCCGCCGATGCCGGCGGCGTCGACGACGACGACGGCGAGCCCCTCCGAGGCGCCGTACACGGCCGCGGACAGCCCGGCCGGCCCGGCGCCGACCACCAGCAGGTCGAACGTGCGCTCCTCCACCCCGTCGGGCGCCCCGGCCGCGATCGCGATCTCGGCGTTCGACGGGTTGCTCAGCGCCCGGCCGTCGGGCAGCACCATCAGCGGCAGCCGGGCGTCGGGGCCGGCCCGCTCGATCAGCTCCCGCCCTCGCTCCGAGTCGGCCAGCGAGAACACGTGCGGGACCGCGCAGCCCTCGAAGGTGGCCCGCAGCTCGTAGGCCCGCCCCGCCCACTCCTCGCCCACGATGTGGACGGTCTGGGGTACCAGCCGGCGCTCGCGCGCCCACTCGAGCAGGAAGCTCGAGATGCCCTCGTGGAACACCTCGTCCGGCGGCGCACCGGGCTCGAGCAGGAAGTGGTCGATGCGCCCGAGGCTCATCGCGGCGCGGATCGTCGCCGCCTCCGCCGGGTCGTCCACCCACACGTTCGGCGAGATCAGCAGGGCCCGCTTCGCCTGCGGATGCAGCCGCCGCGCCTCGTCGAAGACGCCGCCGTCGTCCCCGTCGAGCGCCGCCTGCCCGGCGAGCACGAGTGCCACGTCGGCCCCCTCGCCGGCCAGCCGGCGGAGCGACAGCGTCGCCTCGCCGGGGTCACGAACGCACTCGATCGCGTAGTGGCGCGCATAGCGCTCGGCGAGCTGGCTCTCGACGCGCCCGAGCGCTTCCGGCTCCTCGCCGCCGGCCGCGATGATCACGGGATTTGCCATACCCGAGCCTACCGGATCGGGTCTCCGCCGAGGGATCCCGGGCCTATAGGGGCCGTTCCCGCCGTCGGGTGGGGCTGGGTCGGGGTCGGGGCGGGTTCTTTGGGGAGCAGGCACTTGTCGTGTGCGACATGTGTCATTTGCAGTTCCCCGACACCCTCGTAACACCCCGCCACCCACACGGCACACCTCGACGCTCACACTCTTGTGCATGCCCTGGATCTCGCCGCCCACGCTGTACAAGGCGCGGCAGGTGCCGACCAAGCAGCCGGTGTGCGCGATCTGCGTCGATCGCACCCGTGGCAAGACCCAACGGCTCCAGCTCACCCACCGCGTGTCGGTGTGGCTGTGCGCAGACCACGCCAACCCAGCTTTCCAGACCCGGCGAAGCGGCAGAGACTTCGTGTCGACCCTGGCCGGCGTGTGGAAGGCGAACGACTGCCTGACGACGGCCCGCTCAAACGCCCTCGCGGCCCACCTCCAACGCCTGCGCGAACCCCGGCCCCCGCGCCCCCGCCCCGGCAGCTACGCCTGGCCCGAGCTCCGCCGCGACGTCGAGCGCGCGTATGCCGAGGGCACCACGCCACACGAGGCTCACCGAGCGGTGCACACGCAGCACGGCACCGGCCCCGCCCGGCCGCCGAGCCGCCGCACCATCCAGCGATGGCATGCCCAGCGCCGCTGGCTGGTCAGGCCGCCCTAGGCTAGAAGCCCATGCCCGGCCGCATGTCGGCCGCCGTCGCCGCGTTCCCGAGGAACGCCGTGATCCCGAGCGCCTCCTCGGCTGAGCGCAGCATCGAGTAGTGCGTGTAGAAGGTGGGGTCGGCGACCGGCTGCACGCCCGCGGCGATCGCGATCGTGACGACGTGGCAGGACGCGTCGGTGTTCGTCGGATCGGTGCAGTCCTCGCCGTGAGTGCCGCCCTGGCCCTCGTCGAACGTGACGAAGATCAGCGTCTGGCCGGCCTGGTAGTCGGGCGTCGCCTGGATCGCCTGGACCGTCCCGGACAGCCAGGCGTCCATGGACTGCGTGAACGCGACCGGGTCGCTGGCGCCGGTGCAGCCCGTCTGCCAGTGGTGGTTGTGGCACTGGTTCGGCGTGATCCACGTGAACGCGGCCGTCGGGAGCGCGGTCGCGCCCGTGTCCGACGCGGCCATCGGGAGGTCGTTCAGCAAGCAGTCCGCGGCGATGGCCGGATACCAGAACGCCGGGTCGTGGCCGTGCTTGTAGTGGGGCCCCTTGCCGCCGCAGTTCGTGCCCATCGACTCCTCGAGGTCGTTCCACGACGGCACCTGCTCGTAGATCGACGGATCGGTGCTCTGCTGGTCGGTCGCCGTGACGAACCCGGAGGTCGCGGCCATGTAGTTCGGCTGGCTGGGATGCGTCTCGTTGTGGAAGTTCGTCGCGAGCGCGCACTGCGAGGCGAGCTGGTTCAGATAGGGCGCGTCGACGTCTCCGATTGCGTCGTCATAGGAGAAGTTCTCCTCCATGATCACGACGACGTGCGTGTAGGTCGCGGGCGGCGGTCCCGGCAGGATCCCGCACGGATCCGGCGCCGGAGTTGTCTCGTGCGGGACGGCCGCGGCGGCGGTCCCGGGCGTGACCGCCATCGCCGCTGCAGCGACAACGAGGATGCCCAGCCATCGGGCTCTTCCGAGCAGCGTGCCCATGGCCTGACAGTTTATCCGGTCAGCCGCCGTTCTCCTGCAGGCCTCACAGAAACTTGATCGTCTGCGGCTGCGGGCCATCCGAGAGTTGCGGCCGCCCGATAAAATTGGCCGCGTGCGTTGCGGTGCCTGCGGCCAGGAGAACCCGGCGGGATTTCGGTTCTGCGGGAACTGTGGCGCGCCGCTCCAGGCCGATCCTCCGCGCGAGGTGCGCAAGGTCGTCACTGCGGTCTTCTGCGACCTGGCCGGATCGACGGCGCTCGGCGAGCGCACCGACCCCGAGGCGTTGCGCGCGCGGTTGCGCGAGTACTACGACGGGATGCGGGCGATCCTCGAACGCCACGGAGGCAACGTCGAGAAGTACATCGGCGACGCTGTGATGGCGGTCTTCGGCGTCCCCGTCGCGCATGAGGACGACGCACTCCGCGCCGTGCGGGCGGCGTGGGAGATGCGGGCCGAGGTGGAGTCGCTCGGCCTGCGGGCGCGGATCGGCGTGAACACGGGCAGCGCCGTCACGGGTGAGGGCGCCACCCTTGTGACCGGCGACGCCGTGAACGTCGCCGCCCGGCTCGAGCAGCTCGCCGGCGAGGGTGAGGTGCTGATCGGAAGCGAGACCCGCCGCCTCGTCCGCGATGCCGTGCGCGTCGCGCCGCTGCGAGTCGAGGCGCGGGGAAAGGCCGAGCCCGTCGACGCGTTTCGGCTGCTGGATGTCGATCCCGAGGCCGAGGCGATAACCCGCAGGATGGACACGCCCCTCGTCGGCCGCCGGGGCGAGCTCGACCAGCTCCGCGGCGCGTACGAGCGCACCGTCCGCGAGCGCCGCTGCCACCTGTTCACGGTGCTCGGGTCGGCGGGGTTGGGCAAGTCACGCCTCGCCGCCGAGTTTCTCGAGGAGATCGACGCGACCGTGCTCACCGGCCGGTGCCTCGGCTACGGCGAGGGGATCACCTTCTGGCCGCTCGTGTCGGTGCTGAAGCAGGCCGGTGCGGCGGCATCGGAGACGCTCGATCGCGTCACGACGGGCGGGGCCGCCCCGAGCGAGCTCTTCTGGGCAGTGCGCGCGCAGCTCGAGCAGCTCGCCGCCGAACGGCCCCTTGTCGTGCTCTTCGACGACGTCCAGTGGGGAGAGGCCATGTTCCTCGACCTGATCGACCACATCGCCGACCTGTCGCGCGGGGAGCCGCTCATGCTCCTCTGCCTCGCACGTCCCGAGCTCCTCGACGTCCGTCCCGCCTGGGGCGGCGGCAAGCTGAACGCGACCACGATCCTGGTCGAGCCGCTTTCGCCCGCCGAAAGCGCCGAGCTCGCCGACGCCTACGGCTGGGTGGCTCCCGATGTTCGGGAGCGGATCGTCGCGATGGCGGACGGGAACCCGCTGTTCGTCGAAGAGGTGGTCGCGCTCGTGCGCGAGCATGGAGACGTGCGCCTGCCGTCCACCGTGCAAGCGCTTCTCCAGGCGAGACTTGACGGCCTCGGCCGCGCGGAGCGCGCCGTCGTGGACGGCGGCGCCGTCGAGGGTCACGTCTTCCATCGCAGCGCTGTCCTCGAGCTGACCCACGCCGCCGACATCGAGTCGCCGCTGGTCGGACTCGTACGCAAGGAGCTGATCCATCCGGTGACGGCGATGCTCACGGGCGATCACGCGTTCCGGTTCAGGCATCTGCTCATCCGCGACGCCGCCTACGACGCACTCCCGAAAGCGGCGCGGGCCGAGCTCCACATCCGCTTCGCCGAGTGGCTCGAGGTGAAGGGGCAGGAACTGGTGGAGCTCGACGAGGTGCTGGGCTACCACCTCGAGCAGGCGGGCCGTTATCGGCGCGAGCTCGGGCATCCCGATGCGGGCCTCGAGGCCCGGGCCGCACGTCATCTTGCCGCGGCCGGCTCGCGCGCCGTCCTGCGGAGCGACGCACACGGGGCCGCGAACCTGCTCGCCCGCGCGCTCGCGCTCATGCCGGCTCGAGAGCCGGAGCGTCCGGCCGCCCTGCTCGAATGGATCGGGATCCTGAGCGAGCTCGGCGAGCGGGACCAGCGGCTGCGCGCCATCGCCGAACTCGAGCGCTCCGACAACGCCGCTCTGCGCATGCACGGCCGCGTGGCCAGGCTCGATCTGCGCCTCTCGACAGACCCCGACGAGGCGGTCGCCGAGACGGAGGCGCTCGTGGACGAGGCGTTGGCTGCGTTCGCCCAGGCAGGCGACGATCTGGGCGCCGCCCACACGTACTCGCTCTCCGCGATGGCGAACTGGGTGCGGAGCCGCGCCGTACCCACCCGCGCCGCGCTCGAGCATCAGGTCGAGCATGCCGAGAGGGCCGGGGCCCGGCTGCTCGCAGGCCGCGCCATGATGCAGCTGATCGGCCCGCTCGTCTACGGGCCTTTCGAGCCTGACGAGGTCCGGGCGCAGATCGCCCGCCTGCCCGTCGACACGTCGCCGCTTGCTCGCGTGAATGCCCTCTACGTCGAGGCCGCCCTTGCCAGCCGCGAAGGCCGGTTTGCCGAGGCTCTGGAGCGCCTCGGCCGGGCCGCGGAGATCGAGCACGAACTCGGGCTCGACGTCGCCCGCGCGATCAACCTCCAGAGCCGGGCGGCCATCCTGCGCGAACGCGGCGACCTGGACGCGGCCGCGACGGCGTACCGGGAGGCGATCGCCCAGCTCGAGGAGACCGGGCAGACGAGCTTCCGCTCGACAGCGCTCATCAACCTCGCCGATGTGCTCTACGAGCGAGGGGCGGCTGGGGAAGCGGCGCGCTTGGCCGTCGAGGGCGAGGAGCTCGGCGCGGCCGAGGACGTCGTGAACTACGCCGCCGGCCGCAGCCTGCGCGCCCGGATCGCCGCCGACGCCGGGCGCCTGGACGAGGCCGAATCGCTCGCGCGTGAGGGGCTCTCGTACGCCTACGAGACCGACTTCCCCGATGTGCACGCCTCGGCCCACGCGGCCCTGGGGCAGGTGCTCGCGCGCGCCGGCCGGCGGGACGAGGCACGCCGTGAGCTGACGCGGGGGGCGGAACTGTGGCGGCGATACGGCTACAGAGTCCAGGCCGACAAGTCCGGCGCCGTCCTCGCCGAGGTCTGATCGCCCGCTCGGCGCCTTGACGTCCGGCGGTCATCGGTCTACTGTCGACAGTTATGCCGGAGGCGCGTCAGGCCGTTATCGTCGGCGGCGGGCACAACGGCCTCGTCGCCGGCTTCTACCTCGCCCGCGCGGGCCTGCGCGCGCTGGTCCTCGAGCGGCGCGCCGTTCGTCGGCGGCGCCTGCAACACCGAGGAGTTCGCCCCGGGATTCCGCGCCTCGACCGGCGCCTACGTGCTGTCGATGCTGCGGGAGGCGATCTGGCGCGACATGCGGCTGGTCGCAGCGCGGCATCGTCGTCGACCCGGCCGGCCCCAGCCTCAACCTCTTCCCCGACGGCGCGACGCTACTTGCTCGACGACGACATCGGCGCGAACGTGGAGGAGACCGCGGCGCTTCTCGCCGCGCGACGCGCGCGGCCTTGCCCGCGTTCGAGGCCGACCTCGGCGAGGCTCGCCGCAGGCGTGATCCGCCGATCTTCGACTGGACGCCGCCCGACCCCGCGCCTGAGCGCGCTGCGCGATCTGCCGGGACGCCGGTCGAGTGGGCGCGCCGCGCGCCGCGCACCGTCGCGGATGCTGAGACGCTCGGCGTACCTGTTCACGACCTCGGTCGACGCCAGTTCCTGGCCGAGCGGTTCGAGTCCGACGCACGTGAAGGCGGCGCTCGGGTGGCACGCGATCAACGACAGCGTCGCCGGGCCCGTCGACGCCCGGGCACGGCCTTACGTCCTGCTGCACGACCACGCCGCGAGGACGGCCGGCGGCGGCGTGCGCCAGTGGGGGTTCGTGCGCGGCGGCATGGGCGTGCTCACCGCGACGATGGCCGACGCCGCGCGCGAGGCCGGGGCCGACATCCGCTGCCGACGCCGAGGTCGAGACGGTGCTCGTCGACGGACGGCCGCGCCGTCGGCGTCGCGACTGGCCGAGGGCGAGGAGATCCGCGCCGCCCGCGTGCTCTCGAACGCCGATCCGAAGCGCACGTTCCTCACGCCTGTGCGACCCGGCGCGACCTGCCGGCGACTTCCTCGCGCGCATCCGCGCCTACCGCTGCATGGGCACGAGCATCAAGATCAACCTGGCGGTGGCCGAGCTGCCGCAGCGCGGCGGGCCATGCCGAACGGCGGCGTGCAGCCGTACCACCGCGGGATCATGGAGGTGAACCCGTCGCTGCCCGAGATGGACCGTGCAGCAGGCGCAGGCGCGCGCGCGGCATGCCCGCCGAGGACCCGCACATCGAGCTGTGCTTCCCCACCGTGCACGACCCGTCGCTCGCGCCCGAGGGCAAGCACGTCGTCACGATCGACGTGAACTCGCAGCCGTACCACCTGCGCGACGGCACTGGGACGACATCAAGGAGACGCGCGGCCGACCGCGCCGATCGCCCAGCTCGAGCGAGCTACTTCCCGGACCTGCCCGGCCTCGATCGAGCACCGCAGGTGCTCAGCCGCTCGACATGGAGCGGGTGATGGGGCTCACCGGCGGCCACGCCCTGCACGGCGACATGGCGCCGACCAGCTCTTCTCCTGCGGCCGGTGCGCGGATGGGCGGAGTATCGCACACCGATCCGAGGGCTCTACCTGTGCGGGGCCGGGACGCATCCGGGCGGCGGTGTCACCGGCGCGAACGGGCGCAACTGCGCGCGCGAGGTCCTGAAGGACGCGCGCGCGGCCCGCCGTGCCGCCGCCGCCCGCCGGCTGGGCCGGCGCGTCGTCAGCGGGCCGACACGCCGCTCGTAGCTACTCGAGCCGGTTCAGCTTGGAGAGGTAGTACGCCGCCGCCGCCATCAATCCCGAGGCGGCCAGCAGGAGCGCGCTCAGCGCGGCGCCCTGGCCCAGGTCGCCGCTCTCGGTGATCAGCTCGGCGTCCAGCTGGCCGAGCATGTACGAGCTGGTTCCGCCCACCAGCGTCGGCGTCGCGAACTCGGTAAGAGCGGGATGTAGACGAGGATGATGGCGACGAAGATGCCCGGGCGCGGCGAGCGGCAGGAGGATGCGCCGGGCGCGCATCCGCAAGCCGGCGCCCAGGTCGGCGGCCGCCTCGAACAGCGCGGGGTCGATGGCCTTCATCGCCGCGTAGACCGGGATCACGGTGTAGGTGATGTAGCTCGTGGAGAGCACGACCACCACGGCGAACTTGTCGAAGAGCAGCCAGCTGATCGGGTGGTTCGGGATCACGACCCCGACGGCCTCGAGCGCCCGGTTCATGATTCCCTCGCGGCCGAGCACCACCCGGTACGCATAGATGCGGACGATCGGGTTGAGCTCGTCGGCGAGCACCAGGAGCAGGATCAGCGGCAGCTCCCAGCGGCCGGCCTCGGAAGGCGAGCACGTACGCGAGCGGCAGCCCGACCGCGAGCTGCACGAGCATGGTCGCCGTCGCGATCTCGGCCGTCGTGACGGCGACCTGGCGATAGCTGCTCGTGTGGAAGATCGTCGAGAAGTTGTCGAGCGTCCAGCCGGCCCGACGTTGAAGAGCGAGTTGTGCTGGAAGCTGATCAGGAACAGCGATCACCAGCGGCGCCAGGAACAGCACGATCGAGCAGCACGGTGCGGCGACCGACAGGAGCCACCACGGCGGCAGCCCGCGCCGGATCCGCGCTGGCGGCGCCTCTGGGGCGCCGCGGGTGCGGCGGCGCTCATCCGGCCCGCCGTCCACCACGGCTGAGGTCGCCGCGCGTCACCGCGGTCGGGCCGCTGATGAGCGACAGACCAGGCGACGAACACCAGCAGCACCTGCACGAGCCGAGATCACCGTCGAGATCGCGTTCACGATCGGCAGGTTGGGCGCGCGCCGCAGCGTCGGAGTACACCCACACCGGGAACGTCTCGTCGTAGCCGCCGACGAAGAAGTCGATCTCGAAGTTGTTGAACGACCACGAGAACGCGAAGATCGCGGCGGCGCACAGGGACGGCGTGAGCTGGGGCAGGATGATGCGGCGCAACGTCTGGAAGCGCGAGGCGCCGAGGTCGATCGCCGCCTCCTCCTGAACTGCCTCGAAGCGGACCAGGCGCGCCGCCACGATCGCCGACCACGAGCGGGAAGGTGCAGACGATCTGCATCCGCGGTGACCGAGCGCAGGACAGTCGGGAAGAGCCAGGGCACGTGGTAGTGGAAGAAGAGATCAGCGCGCCGACCCCGATCACGAGCCACGGCACCACGCAGCGGGGCGCCGACCAACCGGCCACGCCGCCGCGCATCGGAAGCGGAACCGGGTCAGGCGAACGCGCGTCATCGTGCCCAGCACCAGGCCGATGGCGGTGATGATGGTGGCGACGTAGAGGGAGTTCAGGATCGCCGCGCGCAGGTCGCTGTTCGCCCACGCGTCCCGGTACCACTGCGTCGTGAAGCCGGTCCAGTCGAGGGCGATGATCGTCTCGTGGTCGAACCAGAGCACGGCCAGGAGCACGATCGGCCCGAACAGGATCAGCATGATGAGGAACACCAGCACCGCGCTGGCGATCCCGGGAGCCGCCGCTGGATCCGCATGCCGGCGGGCGCCGTCCGGCGCGGGCTCGTCCCGCGCCGGCGAAGCGCCCGGCAGGCTCAGCCGCTCTTCACGTCCTGCCAAACCTGCACCCATGCTGTGCAGTTGGCCGGCTCCGACGCCGGAATCGGATTGACGAGCTTCTGGTTGTTCCCGGAACGCGCGAGCACCGACTTCGGCAGCGCCGCTCGGGCCTTGACGTTGGCGATCCGGTAGAACCAGGTCTTCGCCTCATAGCTCCGGCCTGGACGCTGGCGTACCAGTTGAGCATCGCGTAGGCGGCGCTGAGATTGTGGGCGTGCGCGCTGATGCCGTACCCGCACGTCCACTCGAGCGACCCCTCCTTCGGCAGGACGAAGTCGTTCGGGACGCCCGACTTCTGAATCGTGTACGCGTCGTCCCGGTAGCCGGTCGAGATCCAGATCTCACCGGTCTTGTACAGCTGCTCGTTGTCGGTGTCGCTCTCCCACCAGGTGCGGAACTGGTTCCGGTGCGCGATGAGGAAGTCCTTGACCTGATTCAGCTGTGCGTCCGTCATGTGGAGCGGATCCTTGATGCCGATCGCAAGCGCGCCGGCATCGATTGCCGTCACGGGGTTGTCCTCGATCGACGCCCCAGCCCGAGTACTTCGGGTTGAACAGATCCTTCCAGGAGGTCGGCGCGGGGTGCACATGCCGCGGGTCGTACTGGATGCCGCCGTCGCCGGCGTCGACGGGAATCACGTACACCTTGCCGTCGGCCTCGACCCCGGGCAGCTTCTTGAGCTGCGGGTCGATGTTCTTCCAGTTCGGGATCTTCGAGACATCCAGCGGCTGGAACACGCCCAGCCGCACCTCCTCGGCGGCGTTCTCGTCGACGCAGGTGTTGATCACATCGGGCGACACCGCCCCGGTGCGGAGCTTGGTGAGCGCCTGCGTGCTCGACTGGAACGCCTGGGTCTCGAGCTGCACCTTGGGGTACTCGGCCTTGAAGCTGCGCACGTAGCCCGGCGTGAAGCCGTCCTCGTAGGCGTAGACCTGGAGCGGCCCGGAGACCTTCTGCGGAGACGTGTTGATGGTCGTGTCGCCGCTCGAGCTCGACCCGCTGCCGCATCCAGCCGTCGCCGCCAGCATCAGCACCGGCGCCGCCAGCGCCACGAGCCACGGTCGTCGCCTCATGTCACCCTCCCCGGTCGCTCCGCTGTTCCTCGTTCGAGCCGACCTGTCGACAGTCGACAAGTCTTACAGGTCGCCCTCGGGGTGTCAAGGTAGACTGTCGACATGCGACCGCTACGCGCCCGAAAGCCGTTGGCCGAGGAGGCTGCGGATCAGATCCGGCAGGATATCCTGGCCGGCCGGCTTGGCCAGGGCGAGCGGTTGGTCGAGCTGCGTGTGGCCACGGCGCTGAACATCAGCCGAGGCCCGGTGCGGGAGGCCTTCAAGCTGCTGCGTGCCGAGGGCCTGCTCCAGGAGGAGCCCAACCGGGGCACCTACGTCGTGCGCCTCTCGCATGACGATGTGCGCGAGATCTACGACCTGCGCGCGGCGATCGAATCGCGCGCCGCCAAATTGCTCGCCCGTGCGGGCCGCCCGGGCGACCTCGACGAGCTGCGGCGGGCGCTGGACGAGCTCGAGAGGGCTGCCGATCGCCGCGATGTCACCGCCGTCTCGCGCACCGACCTCGCCTTCCACGAGACGCTCTGCCGGCTGACGGGGAACGGCAGGCTGCACGCGGTCTTCATGCGCCACGTGCCCGTGGTGCGGACGCTGATCCGGCTCGACGAGCACCTGTACGCCTCTCCCGAGGAGATCGCCGGCGAGCACCGGCCGATGCTCGAGGCGATCGAGGCCCGCGACCCGGAGCTCGCCGCGGCCCGGTTCGAGACGCACGTCGAGCACGCGTTCGGCCTGGTGGCCGAATACATCGACCAGCTGCCGGGTGCGCACGACGGTGAAGTGCCTGGCTAGTCGCTTCGTCGACTGTTGACAGTCCGCAACCTGCGCGGATACGATGACCGGGCGCGCCGGCGACCGGCCGGCGACCCCGACCGCCGAACCGAAGCCAGGAGGCCCTATGCCCGACCTGTCGATCTCCCGCATCGACGCCCGCGAGGTGCTCGACTGCCGCGGCCTGCCCACCGTCCAGGTGGACCTCGACGCTCGCCGACGGCACGCTCGGCCGCGCCGACGTGCCCTCCGGGCCGCTCGACCGGCTCGAACGAGGCGCGCGAGCTGCGCGACGGCGGCAGCCGCTTCGGCGGCTTCGGCGTGCTCGGCGCGGTCGCCAACGTCGCGACCGAGATCGCGCCCGGCGCTGGTCGGCGAGGCCGGCTGCCGCCCAGCGCGAGCTCGACCGGCGCCTGATCGAGCTCGACGGCACCGCCGGACAAGTCGCGCCTCGGCGCCAACGCGATCCTCGGCGTCTCGCTGGCCGCCGCCCGCGCCGCCGCCGCCGCCGCCGGGCGTGCCGCTCTACCGGCACCTGAACGCCAACGCGCCACGTGCTGCCGGTGCCGCTGGTCAACCTGATCAACGGCGGCCAGCACGCCTCAACGACCTCGACTTCCAGGAGTTCATCGTCCTCCCGGTCGGCGCGCGAGAGCCTGCTGCACGCGCTGCAGATCGGCACCGAGATCAACCTGGCGCTGGCCGAGATCCTGCTCGCCCGCTTCGGCAAGGTCGCCCTCAACACCGGCGACGAGGGCGGCTTCGCGCCGCCGATGTCGAGCCCGCGCGAGGCGCTCGGGCTCCTGCACGAGGCGGTCGAGCGGGCCGGGCTACGCCGGCCGACTTCGTCTACGGCCTCGACTGCGCCGCGACGCACCTCTACGACGCGGCGACCGAGCACCTACACGGTCGCCGGCGAGCGCTACGACCGCGCCGGCCATGATCGAGCTCTACCAGCGCGCTGATCGCGCGACTTCGGCATCGTCACGATCGAGGACCCGCTGCACGAGGAGGACTTCGAGGGCTTCGCCGAGCTGACGGCGGCGACCGGCATCCAGATCGTCGGCGACGACCTGTTCGTGACCAACCCGCGCGCGCCTGGCCGCGGGCGTCGCGCGCGGGCGCCGCCAACTCGCTGCTCTGGAAGGTCAACCAGATCGGCACCCTGCACCGAGGCGCTCGACGCCGCCGAGCTGGCGCTGCGCAGCCGGCTACGCGCGTGGTCGTCTCGGAGCGCTCCGGCGAGACCGAGGACCCGATCATCGCCGACCTCGCCGTCGCGCTCGACGCCGGCCAGATCAAGACCGGCGCGCCGGTGCGCGGCGAGCGGACGGCCAAGTACAACCGCCTGATCCGCGATCGAGGAGGAGCTCGGCGCGACCGCCGTCTACCCCGGCCGCACGCGTCGTCCGTCGGCGCCGGAGCTCGTCGCGTGAGCGCGACCCGGCCGCGCTGCAGTCGCGCAACCGCGCATCGCTGCTGTCGCACGGCCGCGGCCGACCTGCGAGCGGCCGTCCTCGACGTCGTCGAGGCGGGGCTCGCGGCCTGCGATCCGGGCGACGCCGTCGAGCGCTCGTCGGGCTGCGACGGCGACGCGCCTGGTCGTCGACGGCGTCCCGCTCGACCTGCGGACGGGCGCGGCTGCTCGTGCTCGGCGCGGGCAAGGCCACGCTCTGCGATCGCCGCCGCGCTGCGAGCGGATGCTCGGGCGATCGCATCGACGGCGGGCTGGTCGTCGTCCCCCGCGGCGCACGGCCGCCCGCTCGGACGCATCGACGTCGTCGAGGCCGACCATCCGCTGCCGACCGAGGCGAGCGTGGCCGCCGCCCGCCGGCTGGCGCGCTGGCCGCGCACGGTGCGGCGCGCGGCGACCTGGTGCTCGGCTGCTTCACCGGCGGCAGCTCGGCGCTGGCCATGCCTGCCGCCGGCGGGTGTCGACGCTCGCGGAGAAGCACGAGCTGCACCGGCTGCTGCTGCGCTCGGGCGCTGCGGATCGGCGAGGTCAACGCCGTGCGCAAGCACGTCTCGGGCATCAAGGGCGGCCGGCTGGCGCAGCGCGATGGCCGGCGCCCGGATCGTCAACCTGACCGTCTCCGACGTCGCCGGCGACGCCCTCGACGCGATCACCGATCCGACGGTGCAGGACACGACCACCGTGGCCGACGCGATCGCGGCGCTCGCGCTCCACGGCCTGTGGGATCAGCGTCGCCCGCCTCGGTGCGCGCGCACCTCGAGTCGGGCGACGCCGAGTCGCCGACGCTCGACGGCGTCGCCGTGCGACACGGTGCTGCTGGTCAACGGCGAGGCGGCTTGCCAGGCGATGGCCGAGCGGGCCGCCGAGCTCGGCCGTTCGGCCGATCGTGCTCTCGACCAGCCTCGAGGGCGAGAGCCGTGAGGTCGGCGCGACGCTGGTCGATCTCGGCCCGCGAGTCGGCGCGCACGCGGGCGGCCCGTTCGAGCGCGCCGCTGCATGCTGGTCGGCTGCGGCGGCGAGACCACGGTCACGATCCGCAACGGCGCGCGAGTTCGGCGCCGGCGGCCCCAACCAGGAGGCGGCGATCGGCGCCGCGCTGCGGCTCGCAGCGCGAGCCGGTCGCGGCCGCGTTCCTCGACACCGACGGCAGCGGACGGCGGCACCGATGCCGCCGGCGCGATCGTCGACGGGCACACCGCGCGCGCGCGCGGCTGCCGCCGGCGTCGACCTGCGTACGGCGCTCCTCGGGCACGCGCTCGGGCGCGGCCCTGCGCGCGCTCGGCGACCTGATCGTGACCGGGCCGACCGGCACCAACGTCAACGATATGTTCGTGATCGCGGTCGCGACGGGAGATGATGAGATCGCAGCGAGCCGCCGCGAACGGCGAGATCGTGCTCGAGCGCGTCACGAAGCGCTTCGGCGACGTGACGCGCCGTGAACGACGTGACGTTCACGATCCGCGGCGGCGAGTTCTTCTCGATGCTCGGCCCGTCCGGCTGCGGCAAGACCACGACGCTGCGGATGATCGCCGGCTTCGAGGAGCCCGACGCCGGCCGGGTCCTGCTCGCAGGGCGAGGACGTCACGCTGGGTGCCGCCCGCGCAAGCGCAACGTCAACATGGTGTTCCAGGACTACGGGCTGTTCCCGCACATGACCGTCGCCGAGAACATCGCCTTCGGGCTCGAGATCAAGCAGGTGCCGACGCGACGAGATCGCGACCGGCGGGTGGCCGAGATGCTCCAGCATCGTGCGGCTCGAGGGCTGCGAGAAGCGCCGCCCGGCGCAGCTCTCGGGCGGCCAGCAGCAGCGCGTCGCCCTGGCCCGCGCGCTGGTCAACGAGCCCGCCGCCCTGCTGCTCGACGAGCCGCTCGGCGCGCTCGACCTCAAGCTCCGCAAGGAGATGCAGCTCGAGCTGAAGCGGTCCAGCAGCGAGACCGGCACGACGTTCGTCTACGTCACGCACGACCAGGAGGAGGCGCTGACGATGTCGCGACCGGATCGCCGTCATGAACGGCGGCGTGGTCGAGCAGATCGGCCGGCCCGCGCGAGCTCTACGAGCGGCCCGCGACGCGCGTTCGTCGCCGGCTTCATCGGCACGTCGAACCTGATCAAGCTGCGCGTCGACCGCCGCGAGCGGCGGGCTCGTGCACGATGGACCTCGGCGAGGCGGGCCGGATCGTCGCCGCCGACCCGGGCGGCGGCGCGAGCCGAGCTTCAGATCACCGTGCGGCCCGAGAAGATCAAGCTCGAGCCGGCGTCGGCGACGACGCCTCGCCGCGTCGACGGCGACCGTCGCCGACGTCGTCTACCTGGGCTCGATGACGCAGCTGATCGTGGAGCTGCCGACCGGGCGAGCGGCTCACCGTGCACCGTCTCAACGACGACGCCGGGGGCGCCGACCCGCCGGCGGCGACCGGGTCGACGCTGCACTGGGCGGCGGAGCACAGCTTCGTCATCGGCGGGGCGGCGCGGCGTCGCCGCGCCGGAGCGGGCGACGATCGCGTGACCGCTCCCCGGGTCGCCGTCCCACCGCCGGGCCCGCGCAGCCGCGAGTTGCTGGAACGCGCCGAGGGATGCTCTATCCGGGAACGGCGCCATGGGCTCGGCGCCGTTCGTCGTCGCGGCCAAGGACGGGTACACGATCACGGACGTCGACGGCAACGTCTACCTCGACCTGATCTCGGCCTCGGCATCGGTTCCGCTCGGCGCCTGCCGCGAGGACATCGTCGCGCCCGCCGTCGATGCGCTGCGCCGCTACGGCAACGAGGACAGCCACACGATGCGCGAGCGAGCCGATGCTCGCGCTCGCCGAGCGGCTGCTCGAGATCGTCCCCGACGGGCTGACGCGGGTCGACCTCGCGCTCAACGGCACCGAGGCGGTCGAGACGGCGATCAAGATGATGCGCCGCGCCACCGGCCGGCCGATCGTGATCGGGTTCTTCTCCCAGTACCACGGCGAGTCGACGACGACGGCCACGCTCGGCGCCGAGCAGAGCGAGATCAGCCGCGGGATGCGGACGCTCGACGCCGGGCTTCGCCCACGTCCCGTATCCGCACCCGTACCGCTCGCCGCTGGGGCCGCCGCGGCCAGGCGGGAGCGGCGATGCGACCGTCGACTACATCCGCGACCACCTCCTCTTCCACGCGATCCATCCGGACGAGGTGGCGGGTGTCATCGTCGAGCCGATCGTGGGCTCGGGCGGCGTGCTGGTGCCGCCCGACTCCTTCTGGCCCGCGCTGCAGGAGCTGTGCCGCGAGCACGACTGGCTGCTGTGCGCCGACGAGGTGAAGACCGGCTTCGGGCGCACCGGGCGCATGTTCGCCGTCGAGCACTGGGGTGTTCGGCCCGACCTCATCTGCCTGGGCAAGGGCATGGGGGGCGGAGTGATGCCGATCGGCGCCGTCGTCGGCACCGAGCGGGCCATGGGGTTCGACGACGTTCCCACCGGCAGCACGTGGGCGTGGCTGCCGGCGGCCTGCGCGGCGGCGCTGCGGACGATCGAGATCTTCGCCGAGGAGGACGTGCTCGGGAACGTCCGCGCGCTCGAGCGGGTCGCCGTCGAGGAGCTCGGGAGAATCGCCGAGCGCCACGAGCAGGTCGGCGACGTGCGCGTGCGCGGCTGCTACCAGGCGATCGAGTTCGTGCGCGACCGCCAGACCAAGGAGCGTCATCTCGAGCTGCAGGAGCGGGTTGCCCGGGAGGCGCTCGGGCGCGGCATCCTGGCCGACTCGAGCACCGCCTCGTACAACATCCAGCCCTCCCTGGTGATGCCGCCGGACGAGCTGCGGCACGCGCTCGCGATCGTGGGCGACGCGGTCGACGCGGCGGTCGCCGAGCAGGCGCGGTGGCCGGTTGCGGCGACGAGCTGACGCATCCGGCGGCCACGACGCGATCGTCGTCGGCGCCGGTCACAACGGGCTCGTCGCGGCGTTCTACCTCGCCCGCGCCGGGCTGCGGACGCTTGTGCTGGAGCGGCGCGGGATCGTCGGCGGCGCGTGCGTCACCGAGGAGTTCGCCCCCGGCTACCGCGCGTCGCCGGGCGCCTACGTGCTGAGCGCGCTGCGGCCGGCCGTCTGGCACGACATGCGGCTGCGCGCGCGCGGCCTGCGGGTGAGCCCCGCCGGGCCGTCGCTCAACCTGTTCGCCGACGGCGCCGCCTTCGTGCTGCACAACACCGACGCCGAGACCGCGCGCGAGATCCGGCCGTTCTCGAAGGCCGACTCGGGCGCGTTCGTCGACTTCAAGCGCGAGATGGCCGCGATGGGCGCGCTCCTCTTCCCGACGATGGACGCACCGCCCGGGCCGGTCCGGATCGGGCTCCGCGCCGCCCGCCACCGCGGCGTGGCCGAGCGTGCCGCCGAGCTCCTGACGACGTCGGCCCGGCGCTATCTCGACGCGCGCTTCGAGTCGGAGCACGTGAAGGCGGCGCTCGGCTGGGACTCGATCTCGAACACGCTCGCCGGGCCGTCGGACTCCGGCACCGGCGTCGCGCTGCTGCACGAGCATGCGGCGGACCCGTCCGGCGCCGTGCCGTGGGGCTTCGTCCCCGGCGGCATGGGCGAGGTGACCCGGATGATGGCCGAGGCCGCCCGGGAGGAGGGCGCCGAGATCCGCACCGGGGCCGAGGTCGCCCGGATCGTGGTCGAGGGTGGGCGCGCCCGTGGGGTCGAGCTGTGCGACGGTGGCACCCTGCACGCGCGCGTCGTCGTCTCGAACGCCGATCCCAAGCGCACGTTCCTGGGGCTGTGCGATCCGGCCGACCTGCCCGCCCGCTTCCTGGGCGCGATCCGCGCGTATCGCTGCCAGGGCGCGAGCCTGAAGCTCAACCTGGCCCTCTCCGGCCTGCCGGCGCTGGCCGGCCGCCGGTCGCCGGGTGAGGAGCACCGCGGGCTGATCCAGGTGACCCTCCCGCTCGGGGAGATGGACCGCCAGCAGGACGACGCCCGCCGCGGCATCCCGGCCGTCGACCCGCACCTCGAGGTGTGCTTCCCGACCGTGCACGACCCCTCGCTCGCGCCCGGCGGCGGGCATGTCGTCACCGTCGGCGCGCGCTCGCAGCCGTACGCGCTCGCGGGCGATGGCTGGGACACGATGCGCGACCGGGTCGCCGACCGGGTCGTCGAGCAGCTGGGCCGGTTCTTCCCGACCTGCCGGGAATGGTCGTCGGCCGCGAGGTGCTCTCCCCGCTCGACCTCGAGCGGCGGCTCGCGCTCACGGGCGGCCA